>NZ_JBIUWV010000011.1:3781-5660 GCF_044743635.1 Microbacterium sp. NPDC087589 | reverse complement strand
TAAGATAGAGAAGTTGCCCTTCGGGCCTGGTTGTGATGACTGGGTCGTGGGAGCATCCGATCCTTGAGAACTCAACAGCGTGCACTTGTCAAATGCCAAATTATCCTCGTCTAGCTTCGGCTGGGTGAGAATTCCTTTGGATCAAAGACCAACTCCTTTCGGGGGGTTGGCATTCGGATGAAGTCAGCAATGAATTTGTCTCTTTGGTCAGCATCAAACTCGCTGCGTCACCGTTTTCCCGGTGTCGTATGCATTTCTTTTTTACGGAGAGTTTGATCCTGGCTCAGGATGAACGCTGGCGGCGTGCTTAACACATGCAAGTCGAACGGTGAACACGGAGCTTGCTCTGTGGGATCAGTGGCGAACGGGTGAGTAACACGTGAGCAACCTGCCCCTGACTCTGGGATAAGCGCTGGAAACGGCGTCTAATACTGGATACGAGTAGCGACCGCATGGTCAGTTACTGGAAAGATTTATTGGTTGGGGATGGGCTCGCGGCCTATCAGCTTGTTGGTGAGGTAATGGCTCACCAAGGCGTCGACGGGTAGCCGGCCTGAGAGGGTGACCGGCCACACTGGGACTGAGACACGGCCCAGACTCCTACGGGAGGCAGCAGTGGGGAATATTGCACAATGGGCGCAAGCCTGATGCAGCAACGCCGCGTGAGGGATGACGGCCTTCGGGTTGTAAACCTCTTTTAGCAGGGAAGAAGCGAAAGTGACGGTACCTGCAGAAAAAGCGCCGGCTAACTACGTGCCAGCAGCCGCGGTAATACGTAGGGCGCAAGCGTTATCCGGAATTATTGGGCGTAAAGAGCTCGTAGGCGGTTTGTCGCGTCTGCTGTGAAATCCGGAGGCTCAACCTCCGGCCTGCAGTGGGTACGGGCAGACTAGAGTGCGGTAGGGGAGATTGGAATTCCTGGTGTAGCGGTGGAATGCGCAGATATCAGGAGGAACACCGATGGCGAAGGCAGATCTCTGGGCCGTAACTGACGCTGAGGAGCGAAAGGGTGGGGAGCAAACAGGCTTAGATACCCTGGTAGTCCACCCCGTAAACGTTGGGAACTAGTTGTGGGGTCCATTCCACGGATTCCGTGACGCAGCTAACGCATTAAGTTCCCCGCCTGGGGAGTACGGCCGCAAGGCTAAAACTCAAAGGAATTGACGGGGACCCGCACAAGCGGCGGAGCATGCGGATTAATTCGATGCAACGCGAAGAACCTTACCAAGGCTTGACATATACGAGAACGGGCCAGAAATGGTCAACTCTTTGGACACTCGTAAACAGGTGGTGCATGGTTGTCGTCAGCTCGTGTCGTGAGATGTTGGGTTAAGTCCCGCAACGAGCGCAACCCTCGTTCTATGTTGCCAGCACGTAATGGTGGGAACTCATGGGATACTGCCGGGGTCAACTCGGAGGAAGGTGGGGATGACGTCAAATCATCATGCCCCTTATGTCTTGGGCTTCACGCATGCTACAATGGCCGGTACAAAGGGCTGCAATACCGCGAGGTGGAGCGAATCCCAAAAAGCCGGTCCCAGTTCGGATTGAGGTCTGCAACTCGACCTCATGAAGTCGGAGTCGCTAGTAATCGCAGATCAGCAACGCTGCGGTGAATACGTTCCCGGGTCTTGTACACACCGCCCGTCAAGTCATGAAAGTCGGTAACACCTGAAGCCGGTGGCCTAACCCTTGTGGAGGGAGCCGTCGAAGGTGGGATCGGTAATTAGGACTAAGTCGTAACAAGGTAGCCGTACCGGAAGGTGCGGCTGGATCACCTCCTTTCTAAGGAGCATCTGACTCTTCGGAGTCCAGAACCCAGATCGAGGACGTTCGTTTCTCGCTGGGAGCTCATGGGTGGAACATTTGACATGGTGCG
>NZ_JBIUWV010000011.1:1751-3688 GCF_044743635.1 Microbacterium sp. NPDC087589 | reverse complement strand
TCTGCACGCTGTTGGGTCCTGAGGGACCGGATGCGAGTCTTCGGACTTGTTTCTGTACCTCTGGGCCTCTTGTTGTTTCCCTTGTGGGGGAGGCGAGAAGGGGTACCGCCCGTACTTTGAGAACTACACAGTGGACGCGAGCATCTTGCAGCCGGCTTCGGTCGGTTGCACAAGATGATCTTAAAGATCATTAGTCAATTTCAAGCCAGGCCTTGTGTCTGGTGTCGATTCTGATTCAAACTCATGTGATTTATCAAGTCTTTAAGAGCAAACGGTGAATGCCTTGGCATCTGGAGCCGAAGAAGGACGTAGCAATCTGCGATAAGCCTCGGGGAACTGATAAGCAAGTTTTGATCCGAGGGTGTCCGAATGGGGAAACCCCGCTGGGCGGCGTGCCGACCTAGTGACTCCCGCCTGAATATATAGGGCGGGTAGAGGGAACGTGGGGAAGTGAAACATCTCAGTACCCACAGGAAGAGAAAGCAACCGCGATTCCGTTAGTAGTGGCGAGCGAAACCGGAACAGGCTAAACCTAGCGTGTGTGATAGCCGGCAGGCGTTGCACGTTGGGGGTTGTGGGACTTTTCAGTCATCTCTGCCGAGATGGCGGCGTTACACGATGGTATAGACGAACGGTCTTGAAAGGCCGGTCATAGAGGGTGCCAACCCCGTAGTCGAAATGCCAACCGTGGCGCGAAGAGTATCCCAAGTAGCACGGGGCCCGTGAAATCCCGTGTGAATCTGTCAGGACCACCTGATAAGCCTAAATACTCCCAGATGACCGATAGCGGACAAGTACCGTGAGGGAAAGGTGAAAAGTACCCCGGGAGGGGAGTGAAATAGTACCTGAAACCGTTTGCTTACAAACCGTTGGAGCAGCCTTAGTAGCTGTGACAGCGTGCCTTTTGAAGAATGAGCCTGCGAGTTAGCGATATGTGGCGAGGTTAACCCGTTGAGGGGTAGCCGTAGCGAAAGCGAGTCTGAATAGGGCGATTCAGTCGCATGTCCTAGACCCGAAGCGAAGTGATCTATCCATGGCCAGGTTGAAGCGACGGTAAGACGTCGTGGAGGACCGAACCCACTTAGGTTGAAAACTGAGGGGATGAGCTGTGGATAGGGGTGAAAGGCCAATCAAACTTCGTGATAGCTGGTTCTCTCCGAAATGCATTTAGGTGCAGCGTTGCGTGTTTCTTGCCGGAGGTAGAGCTACTGGATGGCCGATGGGCCCTACAAGGTTACTGACGTCAGCCAAACTCCGAATGCCGGTAAGTGAGAGCGCAGCAGTGAGACTGTGGGGGATAAGCTTCATAGTCGAGAGGGAAACAACCCAGACCACCAACTAAGGTCCCAAAGCGCGTGCTAAGTGGGAAAGGATGTGGAGTTGCCTTGACAACCAGGAGGTTGGCTTAGAAGCAGCCACCCTTGAAAGAGTGCGTAATAGCTCACTGGTCAAGTGATTCCGCGCCGACAATGTAACGGGGCTCAAGCACGCCACCGAAGTTGTGGCATTGACATTATTGGTAGGCCTTCGTGGTCCAGCCGTGTTGATGGGTAGGAGAGCGTCGTGTGGCCAGCGAAGCGGCGGTGTAAACCAGCCGTGGAGGCTACACGAGTGAGAATGCAGGCATGAGTAGCGAAAGACGTGTGAGAAACACGTCCTCCGAAAGACCAAGGGTTCCAGGGTCAAGCTAATCTTCCCTGGGTAAGTCGGGACCTAAGGCGAGGCCGACAGGCGTAGTCGATGGACAACGGGTTGATATTCCCGTACCGGCGAAGAACCGCCCAAGCTAATCCAGTAGTGCTAAGTGTCTGAATCCCAGTGACTGATCCCTTCGGGGTGACGCGTTGGGCCTAGCGCACGACCCCATTCTGGTGCGGTTAGCGTATTAACAGGTGTGACGCAGGAAGGTAGTCCAGCCGGGCGATGGTTGTCCCGGT
>NZ_JBIUWV010000011.1:0-1655 GCF_044743635.1 Microbacterium sp. NPDC087589 | reverse complement strand
GGTGCAAGTGCGTAGGCCGAGAGATAGGCAAATCCGTCTCTCACACAGGCTGAGACACGATGCGGATAAAAAGTGGATGATCCTATGCTGCCAAGAAAAGCATCGACGCGAGGTTCAAGCCGCCCGTACCCCAAACCGACTCAGGTGGTCAGGTAGAGAATACCAAGGAGATCGAGAGAATCGTGGTTAAGGAACTCGGCAAAATGCCCCCGTAACTTCGGGAGAAGGGGGGCCTTCGACGTATTAGGACTTGCTCCGAAAGCGTTTGGAGGCCGCAGAGACTAGTGGGTAGCGACTGTTTACTAAAAACACAGGTCCGTGCCAAGTCGCAAGACGATGTATACGGACTGACGCCTGCCCGGTGCTGGAAGGTTAAGAGGACCGGTTAGCCGCAAGGCGAAGCTGAGAATTTAAGCCCCAGTAAACGGCGGTGGTAACTATAACCATCCTAAGGTAGCGAAATTCCTTGTCGGGTAAGTTCCGACCTGCACGAATGGCGTAACGACTTCCCAACTGTCTCAACCGCGAACTCGGCGAAATTGCATTACGAGTAAAGATGCTCGTTACGCGCAGCAGGACGGAAAGACCCCGTGACCTTTACTATAGCTTTGTATTGGTGTTCGGTGTGGCTTGTGTAGGATAGGTGGGAGACTGTGAAGCATGGACGCCAGTTCATGTGGAGTCATTGTTGAAATACCACTCTGGTCACTCTGGATATCTAACTTCGAACCGTAATCCGGTTCAGGGACAGTGCATGGTGGGTAGTTTAACTGGGGCGGTTGCCTCCCAAAAAGTAACGGAGGCGCCCAAAGGTTCCCTCAACCTGGTTGGCAATCAGGTGTCGAGTGTAAGTGCACAAGGGAGCTTGACTGTGAGACTGACAGGTCGAGCAGGGACGAAAGTCGGGACTAGTGATCCGGCAGTGGCTTGTGGAAGCGCTGTCGCTCAACGGATAAAAGGTACCTCGGGGATAACAGGCTGATCTTGCCCAAGAGTCCATATCGACGGCATGGTTTGGCACCTCGATGTCGGCTCGTCGCATCCTGGGGCTGGAGTAGGTCCCAAGGGTTGGGCTGTTCGCCCATTAAAGCGGTACGCGAGCTGGGTTTAGAACGTCGTGAGACAGTTCGGTCCCTATCCGCTGCGCGCGTAGGAAATTTGAGAGGATCTGACCCTAGTACGAGAGGACCGGGTTGGACGAACCTCTGGTGTGTCAGTTGTTCCGCCAGGAGCACCGCTGATTAGCTACGTTCGGGATGGATAACCGCTGAAAGCATCTAAGCGGGAAGCCGGCCTCAAGATGAGATTTCCATACCTTCGGGTGAGAGGCTCCCAGCCAGACTACTGGGTTGATAGGCCAGATGTGGAAGTGCAGTAATGCATGCAGCTGACTGGTACTAATAAGCCGATGACTTGATAACACACCGTTTGTTGGTGCTACGCGTCCACTGAGTGGTTCTCGATGTACGGTCGAGAACCCTACAGACAACACTGATTTGTCTATAGGTTTGATTGAAACATCAATAGTGTTTCGGCGGCCATAGCGTGAGGGAAACGCCCGGTTACATTCCGAACCCGGAAGCTAAGCCTCACAGCGCCGATGGTACTGCAGGGGGGACCCTGTGGGAGAGTAGGACACCGCCGGACTTCTTTTA
>NZ_JBIUWV010000010.1:0-67106 GCF_044743635.1 Microbacterium sp. NPDC087589 | reverse complement strand
CTGGCTTCAACGCGCCCTGATGCCAGAGTGTGTTGCCCGCCACCTGTCCAGTGTCATTCGACGCCGCCGTGCCGATCGCGAACGACACCGGGTCCACCGGCTGCCCGAACGGATCCCACAGCAGCAACGCCCCGTTCGTCCCACCCGAACGGGTCATCAACCCGTGACCGGCAAGATTCGGGAACGACCACGTCACCGTGCCCGCCTGATTGGTCCATGACACTCCACCGGGCAACCCCACACTGCGGGTCAGGGCAGTGCCGATCTTCTGGCCCCACGCCGCATCCCCCGCGGCCGCGAACAGATACCGCGTCACCACTGCGGGAGAAGACCCCGCCGGGTCCATCGTCCGCGACACGATGCGCCCCGTGGCATCGCGCGCGATCACCACCGTCGAACCGTCCGCGTAGGTCGTCCCGACGTGACGGCTCGCCGCGTCATAGGTGAACTGCATGTCACCCAGACGCGTCGTGTTGCCCCGTGCGTCATAGACGATCTCCGCAGCCGGAACACCATCCGCCACACTCGACGCGCCAGGGATCGCCCCCGTCACCGCCGTCGACCGCAACCGGTCAGCCCAGTCGTAGCAGTACGAAGTCTGCGTCGTCACCGCTGCCTGACCCGGCGCCGTCCACACATCCGTCAACCCCGTGCGATTGCCCGACTTTCCGGCAGACGTGTTCGGACCACACCCGCCCGTCGCCGCGAACGCATACGTCAGCTGATGGCCCGGAATCTTCGCCGACGTCATCCGCCCTGCAGCGTCATAGCCGTACGTGGAGGAATACGACGTCGTCCCCGTCGACGTGTTCTGCTGCACGATGCGACCGGACTGCGACCTGACAACCGCGTCGGAGACTGCGAAGCACTCTTTGAACTGGGGAAGCGGGCCGTCGGTGACGAGCACCTTGCCGTCTCGCGTTCTCACGACCCCTAGTTGTGAGCAAGCCGTATGCATCCCGCACGCCGCCGTAGGCAAAGCGTGAGGATCGCCATATTCCGGTCTGCACGGGAGTTGTATCGAGTCTCGTGCTCGACATCATCTACATCGCGCTGACTCTCGCGCTGTTCGCCCTCGTCTCCCTGGTTGCGAAGGGAGTGGAACGACTTTGATCGTCTTCGAGATTATCGCCGCCGCCCTCGCCGTGGCCGCCGTCGTCTACCTCGTGGTGGCTCTCGTCGCCCCGGAGAAGTTCTGATGGGCGCCGGCACCGAACTGTGGTTCGGCATCCTGCAGGCCGCCGTGCTCATCGTCGCCCTCGTCCTGCTCTATCGCCCCGTGGGCGACTACATCGCGCACGTCTTCAGCACTCCCCGTGATCTGAAGGCCGAGCGGGGCATCTTCCGCCTGATCGGCGTCGACCCGGCATCCGAGCAGACCTGGCGGGCGTACGCCCGCAGCGTCCTCGTGTTCTCGGCGGTCGGCCTGCTGCTCGTCTACGGCCTGCAGCGGCTGCAGGGCTTCCTGCCCGAGTCACTCGGACTCCCGGCCGTGCCCGAGGGGCTCGCGTTCAACACCGCCGCGTCGTTCGTCGCGAACACCAACTGGCAGTCGTACTCACCCGAGCAGACCCTGGGCTACACCGCGCAGCTCGCGGGCCTCACGGTGCAGAACTTCGTCTCGGCCGCCGTCGGCCTGGCCGTCGCCGTCGCGCTGATTCGCGGCCTCTCGCGCCGCGGCTCGACCACGATCGGCAACTTCTGGGTCGACCTGATCCGCGGGCTCGGACGCATCCTGCTGCCGATCGCGCTGATCGCCGCCATCGCCCTGATCGCGGGCGGCGTGGTGCAGAACTTCGCCGGCTTCACCGACGTGACCACGGTCTCGGGCGGCACGCAGACCATTCCCGGCGGACCGGTCGCCTCGCAGGAGGCCATCAAGCTGCTCGGCACCAACGGCGGCGGCTTCTTCAACGCCAACTCGGCGCATCCGTTCGAGAACCCGACCGGATGGACCAGCCTGCTCGAGATCCTGCTGCTCCTCGTGATCCCGTTCTCGCTCCCCCGCACCTTCGGCCGCGTGATCGGTGACAACCGTCAGGGCTATGCGATCGCCGCAGTCATGGGCACGATCTTCCTGGTCTCGACCTTCGCGCTCTCGGCCCTCGAGCTCGCAGGCCGCGGCAGCGCTCCGGAACTCGCCGGCGCCGCCATGGAGGGCAAGGAGGTGCGCTTCGGCATCCTCGGCTCCACGCTGTTCGGCAGCGCGAGCACCCTGACCTCGACCGGTGCCGTCAACTCGATGCACGACTCGTACACCGCGCTCGGCGGCATGATGCCGATGCTCAACATGATGCTCGGCGAGGTCGCCCCCGGCGGCGTCGGATCGGGCCTCTACGGCATGCTCGTGCTCGCGATCATTGCGGTGTTCGTCGGCGGGCTGCTGGTCGGACGCACCCCCGAGTACCTCGGCAAGCGCATCGGCCCGAAGGAGATCAAGCTCGCGAGCCTCTACATCCTCGTGACGCCCACCCTCGTGCTGGTCGGCACCGCGCTGAGCTTCGCGATTCCCGGCATCCGCGCAGACGTCGAGGCGACCAGCATCCTGAACCCCGGCGTGCACGGAATGAGCGAGGTGCTCTACGCCTTCACCTCGGCGTCGAACAACAACGGCTCGGCCTTCGCCGGCCTCACCGCGAACACCCCGTGGTTCAACACCGCACTGGGCATCGCGATGCTGCTCGGCCGGTTCCTGCCGATCGTGCTCGTGCTGGCCCTCGCCGGATCGTTCGCCGCGCAGCAGCGCGTGCCGGAGAACACCGGAACCCTGCCGACGCACCGACCGCAGTTCGTCGGCCTGCTCACCGCCGTCACGGTCATCATCACGGCACTCACCTACTTTCCCGTGCTCGCACTGGGACCCCTCGCTGAAGGACTCGTCTGACATGACCATCATCACCACACCATCGGAACAGCAGGATGCTGCGGCATCCACCCCCGCCGAACCTCCCCGCGCGTTCGGCTGGGCGCAGCTGACCCAGGCTCTGCCGGGAGCGCTGCGCAAGCTCAACCCCGCATCCCTCGTGCGCAATCCTGTGATGCTGCTCGTCTGGGTCGGTGCCGCGTTCACGACCGTGCTCGCGATCGCCGAGCCGTTCCTGGGCGGACCTGCTGACTCGGGCGGAACGCCGGTGCCCGCACCGTTCACGTGGGGCATCGCGATCTGGCTGTGGCTGACCGTGCTGTTCGCCAACGTCGCCGAATCGGTGGCCGAAGGCCGCGGCAAGGCGCAGGCCGCCAGCCTGCGCAAGACCCGCACCAGCACCATGGCGCGCAAGGTCGTCCCTTCGACAAGCTCAGGGACCCGAGAAGGGTGGGTCGCTGAGCCTGTCGAAGCGCCCCGAGAAGGGTGGGCCGCGCAGCCTGGCGAAGGGACCCGAGAAGGGTGGGTCGCCGAGCCTGGCGAAGCGCTCGAGACGGTCGACGTCTCGTCGGCCGAGCTGCAGCGCGACGACATCGTGATCGTCACGGCGGGTGAGCTGATCCCCGGCGACGGTGACATCATCGCCGGCATCGCGACCGTCGACGAGTCTGCCATCACGGGCGAGAGCGCCCCGGTCATCCGCGAATCCGGCGGCGACCGCAGCGCCGTCACCGGTGGCACCCGCGTGCTCTCGGACCGCATCGTGGTGCGCATCACCTCGAAGCCCGGCGAGACGTTCGTCGACCGCATGATCGCGCTCGTCGAGGGCGCCAGCCGTCAGCGGACGCCCAACGAGATCGCGCTGAACATCCTGCTCGCGAGCCTGTCGATCGTGTTCGTCGTGGTGGTGCTCGCGCTCAACCCGATCGCGTCGTACGCGGCGTCACCCGTCAGCATCCCGGTGCTGATCGCCCTGCTCGTCTGCCTGATCCCCACCACGATCGGCGCCCTGCTCTCGGCCATCGGCATCGCCGGCATGGACCGTCTCGTGCAGCGCAACGTGCTCGCGATGTCAGGTCGCGCCGTCGAGGCCGCGGGAGACGTCACCACCCTGCTGCTCGACAAGACCGGAACCATCACCTACGGCAACCGCCAGGCCCACGAGGTGCTGCCGCTCGCAGGGGTCGACGCAGACGAACTGCTGCGCGTCGCCGCGCTCTCGTCCCTCGCCGATCCCACCCCTGAGGGCGCGTCGATCGTCGCGTTGGCCGCGTCGCACGGCATCCGGATCGCCGAGCCGGCCGGAGCGGTCGTCGTGCCGTTCACCGCACAGACCCGCATGTCGGGCCTCGACCTGCCCGATGGCGCGCAGATCCGCAAGGGCGCAGGCTCGGCGGTCAGCGCCTGGCTCGGACTCGACGCGGATCCTTCGACAGGCTCAGCGACCCAGGAGCTGACTGAGCTCACCGACGGCGTCGCCTCGAGCGGAGGCACGCCACTCGTCGTCGCCGTGAAGCGCGCGGCGGGCACTTCTTCGGACGCCTCTGCCTCATCTTCGGCCCGGATGGCTGGACAGATCACGGATGGCTGGACGGATGCCGTCGATCAGTCAGCCGACCGGGGAACCTCCAGCCAAGTGGCCGAGACCACTGACCAGGGGTCCGCCTCTGCCGCCGACTCTTCGGCCCGGATGGCTGGACAGATCACGGATGGCTGGACGGATGCCGTCGATCAGTCAGCCGACCGGGGAACCTCCAGCCAAGTGGCCGGGGTCCGGGACGGCGCGGCGGGCGCCGGCGAGGTGCTCGGTGTCGTGCACCTGAAGGACATCGTGAAGGACGGCCTGCGCGAGCGGTTCGAAGAGCTGCGCAGCATGGGCATCCGCACGGTCATGATCACGGGTGACAACCCGCTGACCGCCGCCGCGATCGCGAAGGAGGCCGGAGTCGACGACTTCCTCGCCGAGGCGACCCCCGAGCAGAAGCTCGAGCTGATCAAGCGCGAGCAGGAGGGCGGCCGACTCGTCGCCATGACCGGAGACGGCACGAACGACGCCCCGGCGCTCGCCCAGGCCGACGTCGGCGTCGCGATGAACACCGGCACGTCGGCGGCGAAGGAGGCCGGCAACATGGTCGACCTCGACTCGGATCCGACCAAGCTCATCGACATCGTGCGCATCGGCAAGCAGCTGCTCATCACGCGCGGTGCACTCACGACGTTCTCGCTCGCGAACGACATCGCCAAGTACTTCGCGATCATCCCGGCCATGTTCATGGGCGTCTTCCCCGGACTCGCGGCGCTCAACATCATGCAGCTGCACTCGCCGGCATCCGCCGTGACCAGCGCGATCATCTTCAACGCGATCGTGATCGTGTTCCTGATTCCACTCGCTCTTCGCGGCGTCAAGTACCGACCGGCGAGCGCCTCACAGATCCTGCAGCGCAACCTGCTCGTCTACGGCCTGGGCGGAGTGATCGCGCCGTTCATCGGCATCAAGCTCATCGACCTCGTCATCACCCTCATCCCCGGTTTCTGACGCCGGACCGGGGGCCGACACACCAGATGTCGAACGAAACCCGGTCGCCGGTCCTCTGACTGGCGTGTCGGCCCCCGAAGTGGTCACACCCACAACCCTCCAGACCTGAAAGGCACCCCATGTCCTCCACCCGCACCATGGCCCGCACCACCGCGGTCGCCATCCGCGCGATGCTCGTGCTCACCCTCGTGCTCGGCGTCGGGTACACGCTCGTCGTCACCGGCATCGGGCAGCTGCTGCTTCCGTGGCAGGCGAACGGCTCGCCCCTCGCCGACGACAAGGGCAGCGCCCTGATCGGTCAGTCCTTTACTTCGACGGGGCTCAGCACAGGCACTGCCGACGACGAGGCGCTTCCCGAGTACTTCCAGTCGCGCCCCTCTGCCGCGGGCGACGGCTACGACGGAACCAGCTCCGGCGGCAGCAACCTCGGCCCCGAGAACCCCGACCTGGTCGCGTCGATCGCCGAGCGCCGGGCGGCCATCGCCGAGCGCGAGGGCGTGAGCCCCGAGGCCGTGCCGGCCGACGCCGTGACCGCATCCGCCTCTGGGCTCGACCCGCATATCAGCGTCGCCTACGCCCTGCTGCAGGTGCCGCGCGTGGCCGACGAGCGCGGCCTGCCCGAGCAGCAGGTGCGCGAGCTCGTGGAGTCTAGGATTCAAGGGCGGGATCTGGGATTCCTCGGCGAAGAGCGCATCAACGTCGCCGAACTCAATCTCGCGCTCGATGAGCAGGAGGGTTGATGACGGCAGAGCGGATGCCGCGGCGCGGCCGACTCCGCGTGCTGCTCGGTGCCGCCCCCGGTGTCGGCAAGACCTTCGAGATGCTCGTCGAAGGTCGCCGACTGCTCGATGAGGGGCGCGACGTCGTGATCGCGATCGTCGAGACCCATGACCGCGCGGCGACGGCTACGCAGACCATCGGCATCCCCGAGGTGCCCCGTCGCGTCGATCTGCACCGGGGCGTGCCGCTGAGCGAGATGGATCTGGAGGCCGTGCTCGCGCGCCGCCCCGAGATCGCCCTCGTCGACGAGCTCGCCCACACCAACACTCCCGGTTCACAGAACACGAAGCGCTGGCAGGACGTCGGCGCGCTGCTCGATGCGGGCATCGACGTCGTCACGACCGTGAACGTGCAGCACATCGAGTCGCTGAACGCGGTGGTCGAGAAGATCACCGGCGTCGTGCAGCAGGAGACGATCCCGGATGCCGTGGTGCGAGCGGCCGACGAGATCGAGGTCGTCGACCTGGCACCGCAGTCGCTGCGCGACCGTCTCTCTGCCGGCCTCGTGTATCCCGCCGAGCGCATCGATGCGGCGCTGTCGAACTACTTCCGTCTCGGCAACCTCACCGCACTGCGCGAGCTCGCGCTGCTGTGGCTGGCCGACGAGGTCGACAGCGCGCTGCGCAGCTATCGCGCCGACCACGGCATCGAGGGCACCTGGCAGGCGCGCGAGCGCGTGGTGGTCGCCCTCACCGGCGGCTCCGAGGGCGAGACGCTGCTGCGCCGTGGCGCGCGGATCGCCGCCCGCTCGGCAGGCGGCGAGCTGCTCGCGGTGCACGTGGCCACGCAGGATGGGCTGCGCGACGAGACGCCCGGCGCCCTGGCCGCGCAGCGCAGGCTCGTCGAGTCGCTCGGCGGCAGCTTTCACCAGATCATCGGCGACGACATCCCCGGCACCCTCGTCGAGTTCGCGCAGGGAGCCGATGCCACTCAGCTCGTGATCGGCGTCAGCCGACGCGGTCGCCTCGCGGCCGCTCTGACCGGCCCCGGCATCGGATCGGAGGTCATCCGCCGCTCCGGCGACATCGACGTGCACATCGTGACGCACGCCGCTGCGGGAGGACGCGCTGCGCTCCCCCGCATCACCGGCGGCGCCCTCGGCTGGCGACGACAGCTGCTCGGATTCGTCGTGGCCCTCGTGTTCGGTCCGCTGCTGTCGTGGATGCTGTTCACCTTCCGCAGCCCCGAATCGATCACCGCAGAGGTGCTCGCCTATCAGCTGCTCGTGGTCGTGGTGGCGCTCGTCGGAGGGGCGCGCCCCGCCGTCTTCGCGGCCGTGCTGTCGGGCATCACACTGGACTTCCTCTTCGTCGCACCGCTGTTCACGATCACGGTCGCCCACCCGCTGCACGTGCTCGCTCTCGCGCTCTACGTGGTGATCGCCGTGCTCGTCAGCATCATCGTCGATCAGGCGGCCCGGCGAGCACGCACGGCTCAGCGCGCTGTCGCCGAGGCCGAGCTGCTCGCCGCAGTGGCGGGCAATGTGCTCCGAGGAGACAACGCCGTGCTCGCCCTCGTCAGCCGCACCCGGGAGGCGTTCGGTCTCACGGGCGTGCGGTTGCTCACCGCCGACGGCGAGGTGCTGGCGAGTGATGGCGAACCCGTCCCCGACGGGCGCTCGACCTCGGTTCCCGTCGGCGCAGGCGGGTCGGCCCCCGCCGTGCTCGAACTGCACGGCGAGCCGCTCGACACCCCCGCTCGACGCCTGCTCGACGCGATCGTCGCCCAGCTCGCCGCCGCGATCGAGCACACCGACCTGCGAGCCACGGCGCGCGAGGTCGCCGCTCTCGCCGAGACAGACCAGGTGCGCAGCGCCCTGCTGTCGGCGGTCAGCCACGACCTGCGTCGCCCGCTGGCTTCGGCCGTCGCCGCGATCGGTGGACTCCGCGGGGCGCACGGCCTGTCGGCATCCGATCGCGAAGAACTGCTCGCCACGGCCGATGAGAGCCTCGCCACGCTGTCGTCGCTGGTGACCGATCTGCTCGATGTCAGCCGCGTGCAGGCCGGAGTTCTCGCCGTCTCGAGCATGCGGCTCGAGGTCGCGGGCCCCGTGCTGGCGGCCGTCGACGAGCTGGGCCTGGGCCCCGCCGATGTCGAACTCGCGCTGGATGCCGAGCTGCCGGCTGTGTCAGCCGATCCGGTGCTGCTGCAGCGGGTGCTCGTGAATGTCATCGCGAACGCGCATCGGCACGCTCCGACCGACAGTCGCGTGATCGTCTCGACGAGCACCATCGGCGACCACGCCGAGATCCGCATCATCGACCGGGGCAAGGGCGTGCCTGCCGAGAACCGCGACCGCATCTTCCAGCCGTTCCAGCGCCTCGGCGACACCGACAACACCGCCGGCCTCGGCCTCGGCCTCGCCCTGTCGCGCGGGTTCGCCGAGGGCATGGGCGGTACCCTGACACCCGAGGACACCCCGGGCGGTGGACTCACCATGGTCATCTCACTGCCTCTGGCAGGAGAACCCGATCTCACGCAGGAGGAGACGGAGTGAAGCTCCTCATCGCCGACGACGACCCGCAGATGGTGCGGGCGCTGCGCATCACGCTGTCCGCCCACGGATACGAGGTGGTCGTGGCCGCCGACGGTGCCGCTGCCGTGGCCGCCGCCGCGCAGACGCACCCCGACATCATCATGCTCGACCTCGGCATGCCGCGGCTCGACGGCATCGAGGTGATCCAGGCACTGCGCGGATGGACGAACGCGCCGATCATCGTCGTCTCTGGTCGCACCGGGTCGGCCGACAAGGTCGAGGCTCTGGATGCCGGAGCCGACGACTTCGTCACAAAGCCGTTCCAGGTCGACGAGCTGCTCGCGCGGCTGCGGGCGCTGTCGCGACGGTCGGTGCCCGCCGGCGGCGAGTCGACCGTCGGATTCGGTGACGTCGTGGTCGACCTCGCGACGAAGACCGTCACCCGAGCAGGCACACGGGTGCACCTCACGCCGACGGAGTGGCGCATGCTCGAACACCTGGCCCGGCACCCCGGCGCCCTGGTGACCCGACAGGATCTGCTGAAGGAGATCTGGGGCAGCGAGCAGGTCTCCGACTCGGGCTACCTGCGGCTCTACATGTCGCAGCTGCGCAAGAAGCTCGAAGCCGAACCCAGCACTCCGGTGCACCTGCTCACCGAGTCGGGCATGGGTTACCGGCTCGTGCTCTGAGCAGGGTTCCGGGTCGCTTCCCGTTCACAACTCAGGAAGCAGACGCCCCCGGTCCCCGAGATGACACCGTTTCGGCGACCGCAGCGGCGAATTTCCTGAGTTGTGAACGCCGACAGCGCGAGGCTCAGAGCGCGATGTCGGCGCGAGGGCGGCGCAACACGCCCCACGCGCCGGCGGCGACCAGGGCGACCGCGACGATGATCGCGGCGATCGCGGTGACGGTGCTCTCGGGCTCGCCGGTCAGACGACCGACGGCCAGCCATCCGAGACCCCACGCGGTTGCGAGGGCCGGTGCGGCACGCCGGGTCACGAGGGCGCTGGCGACCCCGATCACGAGCACGACGGCGAGCACGGCGACGGCCCAGATCTCGGCCTGGTCTGCCCACGCTGCCGGGGCGATCTGTGTGAACCACGCCGTCGTGTTGGCCACGGTCGCGATCGTCACCCAGCCGAAGTGCAGGCCGTTCGCTCCATCGACCACGATGCGCTCGGGCCAGGTGCGGGCGCGGCTGCGGCCGAGGATCACGATGACCCGTGCGAGGGTGGCGAGCAGCAGCGCGATCACGAGCACCGTCAGGGGAAGCGACAGGAACTGCGCCGTCACGAGCCAGAGCCCGTTCAGGATCATCGACGCGGCGATCCATCCACCGACCGCGCGCTGGCGTTCATCCGCGCGCTGCGCCGGAAGCGCCTGCCACACCGTGTAGGCGATGAGCCCGAGGTAGATCAGCGACCAGATCGAGAAGGCGGGGCCGGCCGGGGCGAGATACGACCCCTCGGCCGACAGCGCTCCGTCTTGCAGTTCGCTCACCGAGGTGCCGCCGAACGCGCCGGAGCCGACGGCCGCGGCTATCAGCATGAAGGTCGCCGAAGCGATGATGATCGTCTGGCGACCGATGTCCTGCATCCGGGTTTCCATGCTCGCACCATACGCGCGCGAGCGCAGGAACGCACCAGCCTTGACACCGGGACACGAAAACGCCAGCCAAGCTAGCTAAATCCACCGGCCCACACCGAGGTCAGGCGGCGACAGCCGCATCGATCAGCACCTCGGCCGCATTGCGCGCCTGCACGGCGACCTGCGGATCCGCGGCGATGGCCGCGGTGCTCTGCGCACCCTCGGCCAGGATCGACAGCTGCGCGGCGAGGGATGCCGGCGCACCGGCTGCGACGACGAGCCCCGCCATGTACTCCTGGAACGAGGCCTTGTGGTCGCGCACGATCTTCGCCACCTCGGGGTTGGTGCCACCGAGCTCGCCGAACGCGTTGATGAAGGCGCAGCCGCGGAAGTCGTCGGTGCAGAACCAGTTCTCGAGATACCCGTAGACGGCGAGCAGTCGATCGCGCGGGTCAGCGCCGGCATCCGCCACCGCTCCCGTCAGACCTGACTCCCACTCCCCATGCTTGCGGGCGAGGACTGCCGTGACGATGTCGGTCTTCGACGGGAATAGCGCGTACAGGCGCCGCAATGACACGCCGGCCGCGGCCCTCAGCTCGTCCATGCCGACAGCCGCGTATCCCTTGCGGTAGTAAAGCTCGTCCGCCGCCGCAAGGATCTGTTCACGCACCGTTTCTTCCGTCATGTTCTCAGTGTACTTGACATGAGAACGATCGTTCTCTACAGTGAATGACATCAGCCGAGAACGACCGTTCTCATCAGACCGAAAAGGATCAGGATCATGGGTTACATCACAGTCGGAAACGAGAACAGCACCCCGATCGAGCTCTACTACGAAGACCAGGGATCGGGCCAGCCCGTCGTCCTGATCCACGGGTACCCGCTGAACGGACACAGCTGGGAGCGCCAGACCCGCGAGCTGCTCGCACAGGGCTACCGCGTCATCACCTACGACCGCCGCGGATTCGGCCAGTCGTCGAAGGTCGGCACCGGGTACGACTACGACACGTTCGCCGCCGACCTCAACACGGTGCTCGAGACCCTCGACCTGCGCGACGTCGTGCTCGTCGGCTTCTCGATGGGCACCGGTGAGCTCGCCCGCTACGTCGCGAAGTACGGCCACGACCGGGTCGCCAAGCTCGCGTTCCTCGCCTCGCTCGAGCCCTTCCTCGTGCAGCGCGACGACAACCCCGAGGGCGTGCCGCAGGACGTCTTCGACGGCATCGAGGCCGCAGCCAAGGCCGACCGCTTCGCCTGGTTCACCGACTTCTACAACAACTTCTACAACCTCGACGAGAACCTCGGCTCGCGCATCAGCCAGCAGGTCGTCGACGCCAACTGGAACCTCTCGGTCACCAGCGCCCCGGTCGCGGCCTACGCCGTGGTCTCGTCGTGGATCGAGGACTTCCGCGGAGATGTCGACGCCGTGCGCGATGCGGGCAAGCCCACGCTGATCCTGCACGGCACGAAGGACAACATCCTGCCGATCGACGCCACCGCCCGCCGGTTCCACCAGGCCGTTCCCGCCGCGACGTACGTCGAGGTCGAGGGCGCCCCGCACGGTCTGCTCTGGACCCACGCCGACGAGGTCAACGCCGCACTGAAGGACTTCCTCAGCAAGTAGTCCGCGACAACGGCGGCATCCCATCCCGAACCGGATGTCGCGGTGCTCCTCGTGCAGCGCTCGGCGCCGAACGAAGACAGGACGACCGCTCCAGGTCAGGACAGAATCGCGCAGATTCTCCTGATCCGGGGCGGTCGTCCTGTGGTCAGCAGTGTCAGCGGAAGGATGCCGCCGGGCAGGAGCCGGCCGGATGCCGTCAGCGCTCGACGGTCACCGTGAGCGTCTTGCTCTGGGTGCTTCCGGCGGGGTTCACGAACTCGACGCGGTAGGTGTGCGTCCCGACCGCGCGGTCAGCGACCGGCACTGTCACCCGCTGCGCGGCGGGGCTGTTCGCGACCATGTCGCCCTCGGAGATCAGCACGCCGTCTTCGTACAGTCGGTACGAGGTCGCGTTCGTGCCCCACCACATGTCGGCGGTGAGAGTGTACGAGCCGTCGCCGTCCCAGTTGTCGGCCGAGAGCACGGGCACGCCGGGGGCCGCATCCTTCACCTTCACCGTCACGGGCTTCACCGCCGTCACGCCCCTCGAGTTGACCAGTTCGCCGGTGTAGGAGTAGCTGCCGTTCGCCTTGCCGGTCACGGCGACCTGCGCGGTCTGCGCACCGGTTCCGCCGAAGGTGAGCGGCACCGTGTCGATCAGCACGCCGTTCTCGAACACCCGCAGCTTCGTGGCGTTCTGCCCCCACCACACGTTCATGGTGAGCGTGAAGTCGCCGTCGAGCAGGCCGGTGTCGTGGCCGTTGTCGTGCGACAGCACTCCCCGAGCCGGGGCAGCCGTCGCCGCATCCTGAAGCACGAGCGCGTCGACCGCGGCATCCAGAGCCGCCAGAGCTCCCGTCACGGCATCCACACTCGGGCTGGTCGCTGCGAGCACGATGTCAGCTCGCGCGATCGCACCCGGCACCGCATCCGTCGACACCTCGACATACGCCGTCATGTCGAGAGCCGCGGCCGCATCGCGCCGCTCGCGCAGCTGCGAGGTGTCGGCACCCGGCACCGGTTCGCGCACGAGTTCGAGGTCGTCGATCGTTCCCCACGCTCCCGCGGGGAGGGCAGCAGAGATTTGCACGGTCGCCGTGCCGTCGGCTTCCACCTGCACGGCCTCAGTCGTCGGCGTCGACCACACCCGCCAGCCGTCGAACCCGAAGACGGCATCAGCACCCGCAGCAGACGGTGCCGAGAGCGACAGCGACGCCCGCCCGTCGGCGCCCTCCCCGTCGCCCTGCAACGAGGCCCGCGCGACATACGACCCTGCCGGCAGCCCACTGACGGTCTGCGACAGGTCGAAAGAGTACCCGGATGCCGAATAGAAGTGCGCCGAGTGAGTCCCGCTGCGCGGATCGTCCCAGGCGCGCAGAGTGAGCCCGGTTCCGTTCACGCTCCACATGCTCGTGTCCGGGTCCTCGAACCCGGGGTTGCGCAGGAAGTTCCGCGCGGAGACCGTGACAGTGGCGATCGCCGCGAGGCCCGCATCCGTCACACCCGGGATCGCGTACTCGCCGATGCCCTCGATGAACCCCACGGCCGACGACCACGTGACCGCCTGCTGCTCCGACGACCCGTCGTTGTAGAGCACGGACACCTCGCCCGGCAGCTCGACGGCATCGCCCTCGACCAGCTGCAGCGCCACGGGCTGCACCGATTCAACCGAGCGCGGAGCCTGTGCCCCGGTGCGCACGTACGAGAAGATGTTCAACGCATCGGATGCCGTGCCGTCGAAGCCGAAGAGCGCCTGGTTGTCCCACGCGGATCCACCGAACCACTGGCCCGCATCATGGGGCTCGTACTCACCGGCGAAGCTCGATGCCCAGCCCGACCCGTCGCGCTCCCACAGCACCTTGTTCTGCTCGAGCTCGGCGGGCGGCCCGACCGGCAACCACGCGGGCTCCCAGTAGTAGACGCCGATGCCGGCTTCGCCCACGTCGGCCACAGCCTGCACGACCGCGCGCACCGCATCAGCCTGCCCCTGCACGCTCACGGGGTACTGCGTCGCCTCGGCGGGCAGGTCGACCACGTTGCCGTGGCCGTCTCCGTCGTCGAGCGTGAACGCCCATGAGGTCTCGGCGACCATGACCTTCTTGCCGTAGGTCGTGGCGACGTGCGAGAGCACCGACGTGAGGTTTTCGGGAGTGCCGTGCCAGAACGGGTAGTACGACGACGCGAACACGTCGTAGTCGACATCGCGGCGATCGAGTTGGGCGGCGACGTCGGCATAGAAGCCTGCCCGTTCGGGGTTCGTGAAGTGCACGGCCACGAGAGTGTCGGGCGCCTCCGCGCGCACGGCGGCCGAGCCGGCCGAGAACACCTTCGCCATGTCGTCCCAGCCGCGCACCCCGGCGACTCCGCCGTTGGTCTCGTTGCCCACCTGCACCATGCGCAGGTCGACTCCGGCATCCACCAGTCGTCGCACGGCATCCTGGGTGAAGGAGCCGACCTCGGCGGCGACCTGGTCGGCGGTCATGCCCTCCCACGCCTTGGGCACCTGCTGCTTGGCGGGGTCGGCCCAGAAGTCGGAGTAGTGGAAGTCGACGAGCACGCCGAGTCCGGCATCCGTCGCGCGCTGCGAGATCTCGATCGCGCGGGCCACGTCGACGTCGCCCCCGCCGTAGCCGTTGCCGTTCGCGTCGAACGGGTCGTTCCACACGCGCACCCGCACGTCGGTGACCCCGGCGTCGGCGAGGATCTCGAACAGATCGCCCGGTGCGCCGTCGGCGTCGCGGAAGACGACCCCTGACGCCTCGAGCGACAGAACCGACGACACATCGACACCGCCGATGAAGTCAGCGGGCAGGTTCTCGACCCGAGGGACGGTGATGGTGGCATCCACCGGCTCGACGGATGCGACGGCCGCGGGCACGGATGCCGGGTGCGACGCCGCCGATGCCGGCACCGAGACGCCGATCAAGGCGACGGCGGTGACCGCTGCGAGGGCGGTGGAGAGAAGGGAACGCGTGCGACGGTGCATGACGGCCTTTCGAGCGGTGTGGCCCTTCGACAAGCTCAGGGACCGGAGAGGAGGAAGGGACCGGAGAGGAGGAAGGGACCGGAGAGGAGGAAGGGACCGGAGAGGAGGATCAGCCCTTGACGGATCCCTGGGTGAGCCCGCCGACGATGTACTTCTGCAGCGAGAAGAACAGCGCGAGCACGGGCACGGCGGCGACCACGACACCGGCGGCGAACAGGCCCCAGCGCGAGGTCAGCTGGTTCGAGACCCACTGGTACATGCCGACGGCAAGGGTCCAGTTGTCCTCGGACGTGAGGATGATCTTCGACAGGATGAAGTCACCGAACGCGGCGAGGAATGCGAGCAGCGCGACGACCGCGAGGATCGGCACGACCAGCGGCATGATGAGCCGCCAGAAGATCTGCGCATGGCTGGCGCCGTCGATCTTCGCCGACTCGTCGATCTCGACGGGGATCGTGTTGAAGAACCCGTACATCAAGAAGGTGTTCGCACCGAGCGCGCCACCGAGATAGACGCAGATCAACGCGATCTTCGAGTTGATCCCGAGTGCGGGCACCACGTCGCCGATGGTCTGCAGCATCAGGAAGATCGCGATGAAGGCGAGCGCCTGCGGAAACATCTGCAGCACGAGCAGCGTCGTGAGGCTCGCGCGTCGCCCGCTGAAGCGGAACCGAGAGAACGCGTAGGCGCCGCAGGCCCCCATGAGCACCGAGCCGACCGCGGTCACGCCGCCGATCAGCAGCGTGTTGCCGAACCACACCCAGTAGCGGGATTCGCCGAGCGCGATGTAGTTCGCGGGGTCGAACGCACTGAACAGAGCGCTGGATGCCGCGAGGCTGCCGTTCGGGTTGAGCGATGCCGACAGCACGTAGACGAGCGGGAACGCGGCGAAGAACAGCACCCCGGCGGCCAGGATGTACTTCCAGCCGACCTCGCTCCACCAGCGACGCCGACGGGCGCCTGCGCGCGCGGCATCCGCACCCTTCGATGAACCGGTCACGATGACTCTGGTCTCACTCATCACTGGTACTCCTCGAGCTTGCGGGTCTGTCGGAAGCTCAGCGCTGAGATGAGACCGACCACGATGAAGGCGATGATCGACAGCGCGCTCGCGAGGCCGTAGTCGGCCGCACCACCCGAGACGCCCGAGACGTCGTAGATGGCCGAGACGAGGATGTCGGTCGAGCCCAGTGCATACGGAGCGCCGGCGATGGCCGGCCCTCCGTTGTTGAAGGTGTAGATCACGGTGAAGTTGTTGAACGCCACTGCGAACGAGGCGATCAGCAGGGGCGCGGTCGACACGAGCAGCAGCGGCAGCACGATCGCCCGGAAGCGCTGCAGCTTGTTGGCACCGTCGATCTCTGCGGCCTCGAGCGTCTCGCCCGGCAGTGACTGCAGCGCGCCCGTGCACACGAGGAACCAGTACGGGTAGCTGAGCCACACGTTCACGAAGATCACCGCGGCTCGGGTCAGCCACGGGTCGCCGAGCCAGTTGATCTGCGAGCCGAAGAAGATCAGGTCGTTGATCACGCCGAACTCGGCGTTGAACATGCCGCGGAACAGCAGCGCGGCCATGAACGCGGGGAACGCGTAGGGAAGGATGAACAGCGCCCGCAGGAACCGGCGACCCTTGACGCGGGGGTCGTTGTAGACGATCGCGAGACCGAGTCCGACGGCGAAGCTGAGCACGACCGAGAGGATCGCGAAGGCGAAGGTCCACACGGTGACGCTCAACAGGGTGCCTGCGAGGTTCGCGTCGGTGAAGAGCTTCACGAAGTTGGCGAAGCCGACGTTCACCGACCAGCCGGTGGGCAGGGCCGTGCCGTCTTCGGCCACGAACGCGCCGAGATCCGTGGCCGTGTAGACCGTGCCCGACTGCGTGTCGGTGATGGTCTGCGCCGCGGCATCCCACACCAGCGTGGGTTCGTAGACCGAGCCGGTGGATCCTTCGCGGGTGCGGATCGACCCGTCGTTCGGATCGTCGGAGACCGGCACCCTGAGGTCTTGGATCGTCGCGCCGAGTGTCGAATCGGTGAGCACCGACGCCCGCGGAACGACCGTCCACCCCGGCACCTCGCTGGGCGCGCCGTTGGTGCCGACCTCAGCACCGGAGATGTCGGCCAGCGGTTCGGTCGCGGATCCGACCTGCACGTCGCCGTCGTCGTCGACGATCGCGAAGCCGAGCTCGCCGCCGCGCTCGACGATCGACAGCGGGTACTCCGACGAACCCTCGATGCGACGCTCGCCCTGGATCAGCGCGGCTTCGACCGCCTGCTCCTGCGTGCCGACATGACCGGTTCCGTAGTTGGTGAAGGCGATGTATGCCGTGTAGCCGAAGATGAAGACCTGGAACACGAGCAGGAAGATCAGCCCGGGCAGCAGGTACTTCAGCGGCAGCGCCTTGCGGGTGAAATACACCCAGTCGGCGATGATCACCAGCAGCACGACGACGCCGAGCACGATCC
The DNA here is from genome assembly GCF_044743635.1 of Microbacterium sp. NPDC087589. Taxonomy (NCBI): domain Bacteria; kingdom Bacillati; phylum Actinomycetota; class Actinomycetes; order Micrococcales; family Microbacteriaceae; genus Microbacterium; species Microbacterium sp. NPDC087589. The sequence continues at coordinate 49,810 of NZ_JBIUWV010000010.1, read as the reverse complement.
ACGATTCGGCGCTCCAGGCCGAGATCGCGGTCATGATCCCGAAGGCGTTGACCAACGCCATCAGCGCGAGCTTGATGAGGAAGCCCCAGCCGAGGCCGCGGAAGCGGCGGGCGTGGGATTCGCGCGAGGGCTTCACCACGGGGGTGGGGGCCTCGGCCGGAGGTGCCTGGATCGTCATGTGTGCGTCCTGTCTGAGGATCGCGAGACGGGGAGGGTTTCGGGCCCCTCCCCGTCCGGCGGGGTCAGCCGGCGAGAGTCGCCTCGAGGTCGGTGACCATGGTGTTCCACGTCGACACGGGGTCGGCGCCGTTGATGATCTGCGCCTGCGCGGCGTTCCACAGATCCCAGACCGAGCCCATCTCGGGGATCGACGGCATCGGGACGCCGGACTGAGCGGATGCCACGAAACCGGCCGTGATCGGGTCGGACGAGACCTCCTCGGCGAGAGTCGACCACGCGGGGATGCGAGGGTCGGCCTCGTAGAGTGCGCGCTGCGCGTCTTCGGTGCCGAGGTAGTTCACGAGGAACTCCTGCGCGAGCAGAGCGTTCTTGCTCTTGCTCGAGAGGTAGAAGCCCTGCACGCCGACGAACGGCGCCGCGGTCTCGCCACCGGCCGACGGGATGGGGTTCACGGCGACGTCGATGCCCTCGAACGCGCTGATCGCCCACGGACCCTGGATCGTGTACGGGGCCTTGCCCGACGCGAAGAGCTCGTTGTTGATGTCGTAGTCGATCGTGGTCGAGATGTAGCCGGTGCCGTTGGCACCGTTCGCGCCGAGCCAGCTGGCGAATGCTTCGCCGGGAGCCCCGCCCATGCCGACCTCGCTCGTGTACGAGCCGGTGTCGTCCTGCACGAAGACGGGGGCGCCGAACGAGGTCTGCAGTCCGTACATCGTGTAGCCGTCGCCTGTCTCGCCGGCTGTGTTGATGACGAACGGACGCTCGGTGCCGGCACCGACACCCTTGGCGATCATGTCGTCCCAGGTGGCCGGGGCCTCAGCGCCGACGAGGTCGACGTTCTGCACGAGGGCGATGGTCTCGAGGGAGTACGGCATCGCGTAGAGCTGGCCGTCGTAGGTCATGGCGTCGAGCGCGACCTGTTCGAACTCCGACGCCTTGTCGCCGAGGTCGATCGTGTCGACGACACCGGCGGCGACCATCGCGCCGAGCCAGTCGTGGGCGCCGACGGTGATGTCGGGTCCCTCGCCGGTCGGGACCTGTGCGATGAAGTCGTTGCGGAGGTCTTCGAAGTTCTTCTGCACGAGCGTGACCTTCGCGCCGGTCTCCTCTTCGAAGGCGTCGGCGGCTGCGGTGATGGCGGCTTCGCGCTCGGCATCCGTCCAGATGACGAGCTCAGCGCCGTCGCCGGATGCGGCGTCGTCGCCGCCTTCAGGTGCGCCGGCGGAGCAGCCCGCGAGGACCACGGCCGCGGCCAGAGCGAGTGCGCCGACTCCGATGTGCTTGCGCATGCGTTTTCCTATCTGTCGTGGCCGACGATGCGCTGCGCGTCATCGCGACCGGGGTGGGTGTTGCTGTGTGATTCGAGGTGGTGCAGGGTGTCCTTCGACAAGCTCAGGAACCCGACGAAGGAGTGGACGTGCGGATGACGGCGACGCCGCCCGCCGCGATGGTCAGGGCGCCCGAGATCTCGGCGCCGCTGAGGAGCTCGACGCCTGCGGCTTCGAGCTCGACGTCGTCATCACGGTGGTTCACGGCGATGCGGTACACCGCGTCTGCGCCGTGGCGGGTGATGACCTCGAGGCCGTCGGCGACAGTCGACGGGGTGACGTCGGCATCGGCGTAGACCTCGTGCAGGAGTGCGCGCATGCCCGCGCCATCCAGACGCGTGCCGACATACCAGCCGGTGCCCGCACCGTGGCGGTGCCGCGTGATCGCCGGCTCGCCCTCGCCGGGGCCGCCCGAGAAGTTGGCGACGACCTCGGCTCCTTCGAGCGCGATGTCCTCCTGCCAGACGTCGGCGACGATGCCCTCGTGGTCGACCCAGTCGAGTCCGTGGCTCTCGCCCTCCCGCAGCGGCAGGAACTCCTCGACCGTGAGGCCGAGCGCCTCGCGCAGCGGGGCGACGAAGCCTCCCGCGTGCACGGCGTCGTTCTCGTCGACGATCGCCGAGAAGAACGACACGAGCAGCGTGCCACCGTCATTGACGTAGGCGGTGAGGTTCGCGGCATCCGCGGTGCTCAGCAGGTACTGCGCCGGTGCGACGACCAGGCGGTAGCCCGAGAGGTCCTGCCCCGGAAGAGCGAAGTCGACCGTGATACCGTCACGCCAGAGCTGCTCGTAGAAGCGACGAACCTGGGCCGCGTGCGTGACGTCTTCGGACGGGCGCCATTCGAGGTCCTGTGCCCAGAACGACTCGAAGTCCCAGAGGATCGCGACGTCGGCCTTGACCGTGCTGCCCTGCACCTCGTCGAGGCGGCCGAGCGCGGCCCCCAGATCGACCACCTCGCGGAAGACCCGCGACTCGGTGCCGGCGTGCGGCAGCATCGCGGAGTGGAACTTCTCGGCCCCCGAACGGCCTGCGCGCCACTGGAAGAACAGGATGCCGTCGGCCCCACGGCCGAGGTGCGTGAAGGAGTTGCGCTTCATCTCGCCGCGACGCTTGGCGATGTTGCGCGGCTGCCAGTTGACGGCCGAGGTCGAGTGCTCCATGAGGATCCACGGCTTGCCGCCGCCGACCGAGCGGCTGAGGTCGGCCGCGATCGCCAGGCCGATGTGCGCGTCTTCGTCGGCGGCCCACAGGTAGTGATCGTCCGAGACGATGTCGACCTCGCGGCCCCAGGCCCACAGGTCGGTGGTCCAGCTCTGGTTCGCCATGAAGTTCGTCGTGACGGGTTGCGTGGCGTGCGCGCGGATCGCATCGCGCTCGGCGATGAAGCAGGCGCGCAGCTGGTGATCCGTGAAGCGTGCGAAGTCGAGGCGCTGGGCCGGGTTCACGACGCTGGGGGCGATGGCCGGGGCTCCGACGTGCTCCCATGCCGAGTAGTGCTGCCCCCAGAAGGCGGTGCCCCATGCGCCGTTCAGCGCGTCGAGCGAGCCGTACTTCTCCTGGAGCCAGAGTCGGAAGGCGGCGACCGCGTTGGGCGAGTAGTCCTCGCCGACGGGAACGCCGTATTCGTTGTGCACGTGCCACAGCACGACGGCCGGATGCTGCGCATAGCGCGCCGCGAGAGCATCCGCGATCCGCACGATCGCCTCACGGTAGGCCGGCGACGAGTGCGAGGCCATTCCGCGCGAACCGAAGCCCATCGTGCGACCCTCGCGGTCGATCACGTGAGCGTCGGGGTGGTTCGCGAAGAACCACGCGGGCGGGGATGCCGTGGGGGTGCCGAGGTCGACCTTGATGCCGTTCTCATGCAGCAGGTCGAGCAGCTCGTCGAGCCAGGCGAAGTCGAATTCACCCTCGGCGACCTCGATGAGCGCCCACGAGAAGATGCCGACGCTGACCAGGTTGACCCCGGCCTCGCGCATCAGGATGACGTCTTCGCGCCACGTCTCGGGCGACCACTGCTCGGGGTTGTAGTCGCCGCCATAGGCGATTCCACCCAGATCGGGCCAGGCGTGGGGGGAGGTCATCGGCACTCCATCGGGTCGGTGCGGTCGTGGTGCGGTCCCGGCGTGCTGTCGCTCATTCGACTGGGACCGGTCTCAGTCTGACTCAGGAGAGCGACTGGGACCGGTCTCAGTTCTACCCCAGGTTCGTCGTCGATCACAACCGTCGTTACCGAACTGAGACCGGTCCCAGGTTGGACTACCACTGGACGGGATGCTGTGGGTAGAGTCACAGGCGATGAGTGATGTCAGCGCGAAGCGCAAGCCGACGATCCGCCAGATCGCGGCGCAGGCGGGGGTGTCCCGCAGCACGGTCTCGCGCGTGATCAACGGCGGGCACTGGGTGTCCCCCGACGCCAGGCAGGCCGTAGAAGAAGCGATCCTCGCCACCGGCTACACCGCGAACCACCACGCCCGCAGCCTCGCGACCGGTCGCGCCGGTTCACTCGCCTTCCTGCTCACTGAGCCGCAGCAGCTGCTGTTCGACGACCCGACCTTCGCACTGCTGCTGCGCGGGGCCGCCGAAGCTCTGGCACAGCGGGCGATGACGCTGGTGCTGCTGGTGGCCGGCACTCCCGCCGAGCGCGAGAGCGTCGCACAGTTCCTCAGCGCCGGCCACGTCGACGGCGTCATGCTGATCTCGTCACACGAGTCCGACCCGCTGCTCGACCAGCTGATCGACGTCGGCATCCCGACCGTCTGCTGCGGCCTGCCGCTCGGTCACGAGCGCGAGCTCTCGACGATCTCGGTCGACGAGGTCGCCTCGGCCCGCACGATGGCCGCCCACCTCGTGGCGCAGGGCCACCGCCGCATCGGCATGATCACGGGCCCCGACGACACCCCCGGCGGGCGCTACCGTCTGGTCGGATTCCGCGAAGAGCTCGGCGAGCAGTTCGACGAGAGCCTGGTCGAGGTGGGCGACTACTCGTACGAGTCAGGACAGGCGGCCATGACCCGGATGCTCGCGCACGACGTCGACGCCGTGTTCGCGGCATCCGATCGAATGGCCGCAGGCGCTATCGCCGCCGCCCGCCGCGCCGGACGCCGGGTGCCCGAGGACATCGCGATCGCCGGGTTCGACGACTCCGGACTCGCGGCGACCCATGAGCCGCCGATCACGACCATGCGCCAGCCCTGGGATCAGATCAGCGCGAAGATGGTCGCCGTGCTGCTCGAGGTCATCGCCGGCGCCTCCCCCCGCTCCGTCATCCTCGACACCGAGCTCGTGGTGCGCGAGAGCGCGTAGGCTCTGGAGTCGAGTCCGCTCACGCGCCGACTTCCATCGGCGGGGCCCCGCCCACCAGCGGACACCGATGTCGGGCGCGCAGCGGAGATTCGCCACCGAGACTCGCCCAGGCTCCGCTGATGACGGGGCCTCCGAAGCTGTCGCGCCAGCACTCAGCATGCGACAGGATGGGGCGATGCGCCATCCTTCATTGCTAGTCGCTTGTGTGTTCGCCGTCATCGCGGCCACGACCATGACGGGTTGCAGCTTCTCGTCTTCCTCCCTGTCGGTTCTCGAGACCGACCGGGCGGCCGAAGATGAACTGCCACTGCTCGAAGCCCATGCCTACGAGTCGGTCGACACCGCGACGAGTCGCTTCGTCGGAGAGCACGAGGGCGTGTTGCTCTGGGTCGCACAAGGCACGGAATCACCGGCCTGTCTGGTGGCCGTATTGAATGATGGTGATGCCGGACCCGACTGGATCCTCAGCTGCGGCGGACTGCCGATTCGGATGAGCGGGGTCGGCCACACCTTCGAGCTCCGACCCGACGGAGCACCCACGACTGAAGACCTGACCCGCGTCTCGGAGAACGTCTTCGCTGACTAGCTGAGCCTCATCCGAGGTTCCCGTCCTGCCGCAGCTGTCACGCCCGGTCGAGCACCTCGCGGAGCTTGGCCGCGAAGGCCACGGGCTGACCGGCATAGCCGAACTCTCCGCCCATGAAGCCGCCATGGTGACTGGGGAAGACCGTCACCTGCTGGCCGAGCTGCTCGGCCAGGGCGATCGCAGTGCGACCGGTTTAGACCTTCAGCGACTCCTCGCCGACGGCCACGACGATCCGGGTAGGCGACGCCTTCAGAGCATCGATGTGGGGCTCATAGAGGGGCACCGCCCACGACAGTTCTGACAGCAACGGGTCATCCCGCGAGCCGTCGTCTTCGGTCGGCATCCCGAATGCGGCGGGGTCAGGTGCGGGCTGAGAGAGGTAGTCGTCGGTGACTTCGCCCTCCCACGACGTCATCGCGATGAACGCCGCCATCCCCGCTCCCCAGCCCTTGTCCTGATACACCTGCGTGTAGGCCACCCGCGCACGATGGACGGCGTCGGCATCCGGCAGCACCCTGTCGATCGGCGGCTCGTGCGCGACCAGAGTCGCCACGTCGTGTGGGTGTGCGGTGACCAGAGCGAGGGCGCTCACTGCCCCGCCGCTGCTCGCGAGCATGTCGACGGGTCCAACGCCGAGCGCCTCGATGATCGCGTGGACGTCCTCGGCCTGAGTCTCGGGCTCGTTGGTCACGCCGCCGTCCTTGCGCGTGCTCCGACCCAACCCCCGCGGGTCGTAGGTCACGACGGTGCGATCGTCGAACAGCTTCACCTGGGCCCGGAATCCGCTCGCGTCCATCGGCTGCCCGATCATCACCAGCGGAGGGCGGCCATCCACGGTCGGAAGAGGCCCGTGAACGTCGTAGACCAGATCGACCTCCGGTAGCTCGAGCGTGTGCTGCGTCACTGCGGCCTCCTCCATCGGCGAACGATCTCACTGGATGCTACGGCGGGGAATCGTCGATGCACCAGGGGCCTTTGCGTGCGGTCGCTCGACCTGCGTCGCGCGCAGCCCTCAGCCGAGCTCGCGCGTCGAGTACAGGCGGACGGCCAGGACCGTGCCGACGATGATGCCGAGGGCGCCGATCGCGGCGCAGACGCCCACGACGAGTTCGAGCGGGATCGAGGCGAGGGCGGTGCTGTCGATCAGCCCCAGACTCTGCGCGGCCCACGCGGAACCGCCGATGAGGAGGGTCGGCGCGTAGACCATGAGTCGGCCTCGGGAGTATCCGACGCGGAAGAGCACCGGCAGCTGCACGCCGAGCGACAGACCGACGACCGCGAACGCGGCGGCATAGCCGATCGCCAGCAGCTCGGGGGCGATCGCGGTGCCCCGGGCAGCTGCGACGCCCAGCGTCGCGACCGTCGCGATGATCATCGCGACGACGCCGTAGAGGAGGATCGAGAGCGCCCTGCCGACGACGACGGCGCGGCGCGAGATCGGCAGCACACCGTAGAGCGTGTCGAGGTGATCGCGTTCGTCGCCGAGGAACGGCGCCGAGAGCATCAATGACGTGACGAACGCGGATGCGGCGATCGCCATCCCGGGAACCGGCAGGAGGATCCCGACCACCACGATGAACGCCAGCGGCAGCAGTGTCTGCCTGCGAGGGAACCAGGACATGAGGTCGAAGCGGGTGAATGCGAACGTCATGCTGCTGCCTCCTCGTGCGCGGCGGCCAGGTGGATGATGATGTCGTCGATGGTGGCCTCGTCGATCACGACCTCGGGTCCGAATTGGGCCGAGTCGTCGGTGCGGATCAGAGCGGTCCAGTGCTCTCCGGTGCGCTGAGCACCGAGAACAGCGCCCGGCACCTCGCCGGTCCCTCGCGCCATCGCGAAGTCCTCCTTCGCGTCGGGAAGCACACCCTGGTGGGCGATGCGGCCACCGACGAACACGATGAGCTGGTCGGCCAGGTCGTCGAGGTCGGTCGTGATGTGGGTCGAGAACAGCACCGCGTGTTGCGGATCGACCATGAACTGCCGGATGACATCGCTGACCTCGCGGCGCGACGCCGGATCGAGACCGCTCGACGGCTCGTCGAGTATCAGCAGCTCCGGACGCTGCGCGAGTGCGGAAGCGAGCGAGAGTTTGACCCCCTGACCGCGGGAGAGCTCACCGACGCGTCGATCGCGCGGCACGCCGAGCCTGTCGAGGAGCTCGGTGAACTGCGCTTCATCCCAGTCCGGATAGAACGGCGCGAGGCGGCGCCCGATGGAGCGGACCCGCCACTCACTCGCGGCAGTCGGCTGGTCCAGCACGATGCCGATCCTGGCGAGGGCCGTGCTGGCACCCGCCGGCTCGCCGAGCACCTCGATCTGCCCTGCATCCGGAGCGCGAAGCCCGAGGAGTGAGCGGATGACCGTGGTCTTGCCGGCTCCGTTCGGACCGACGAGTCCCACGACCTCCCCACGCGGGATCGTGAATGAGATGTCGCTGACCTCGAAGGCCCGCCGGGTGATGCGCAGATTCGACACCTGCACCATGTGATCAGTCATCAGTTTGCGTCCTCCATACCTCGTCGAGGCGTCGGTGCACCTCATCGATGTCGATGCGGGCGTGGCGCGCAGCCACTCGCAGTTCGGTCAGCGCTGCTTCCACGCGCTTCTCCAGCCCGCCGGCGGCGACAGCCGGGTCGATGTCGCGCACTACGAACCCGCGTCCGTGCTCGTTGCGAACCAGCCCCTCGGCCACCATGTCGTTGTATGCGCGAGTGACCGTGATGACGCTCACCCGCAGGTCGGCGGCCAGCTGTCGCAGCGACGGGAGCGTGCTGCCTGTCGGAACATCTCCGGACAGGATCGCCGAGCGTACCTGGGTCTTGATCTGTTCATAGATCGGTACCGTCGTGCTCGACGAGATCACCACGCGCATAGGTGCTCCTTCTGTATATAAACACCATAACACCAGAACAGTGCGCGACACCATGCCGCCCTCACGCAGCGATGGTCACTCCGGGTCGTTCTCGCTGTGCGGCGACTCGACGCTGAAACGCCGAGAGAACGACTAGCGTGCCCCGATCCGGCATCCGGCTCGCACAGCGAAGGACGAGCGCAAGCGCGAGCCGGAGCGAACCTGGAGGAGACTCCTCAGCCGCGCATGGCGACGCCGCGGCGCCAGTAGCCCATGAAGGCGACCTGTGAGCGATCGATGCCGAGATCCTTGACCAGGTGACGGCGCAGCGTCGTGACGACGCCGCTCTCGCCGGCGATCCAGAAGTAGCGCTCGGCGGGAGCATCCGCCGCTGCGATCTCCTCGCCCAGACCCGAGTAGTCAGGCGTCTCCCAGAGCAGGTCCTCGGACTCGATGTCCGTCACGTCGAGCTCGTCAGAGGCATCCGCATCGCCGAGGTACTCGAGCACGGCGGGGATGAGCCGCACGCCGTGGGGCTCGCCCGCATCGCGGGGCAGCCAGTGCACCTCGACTCCCGCGGGAGCGTCGATGCGCAGGATGTCGGCGGGCGACGGCACCTCGATGAAGGCGCAGCCTCGCAGGCCGCGCGGGGCATCCTCGAGGATGCGGGCGATCGCGGGAGCCGCAGTCTCGTCACCGGCGAGAAGGACCGACACCGCGGTGCCGGGTTCGTACTCGGCCCCGCCGTGAGCGGCCGCGGCGACCCCGCGACGGGGTCCGACGATGAAGAGCTCATGTCCGAGGGCGGCAGCATCCGCCCAGCGCGATGCGGGTCCCGTGAGGCCAGGGGCCAGGTGCAGCACGAAGTCGACGTCGAGCTCGGTGCCGGCATCCGTCACCCGCAGCTCGCGCACCGAGTAGGTGCGCATGGATCCGCGCTCCTCCTCGGGCACGGCGAGGAACGACCCCCACCAGTCGTCGGTATCCCGATCGAGTTCGGGAAGGATGCCGGATGCCGGCGGGAACACGATCTTGATCCGCGAGTCGAAGACATCGCCCGGCGTGCCGAACTCGACCAGGTCGTCACCGCCGAACGTGACGCGCACGAAGTTCGGCGACACCCGTTCGACCGCGCGCACCTCGGCGCGGGCCAGCACGTAGGTGGGGCGTTCGGTCGTCGTCTCAGCGGACATGGTGCCTTCCGATCGGGGTGACCATCGGCTTTCCCGAGACCGGGTCGATGGTGATCTGGTTCGCGAGGTCGAAGACCTCTTCGACGAGCTGGGCGGTCACGACATCCTGCGGAGCGCCGGTGGCGTGCACCCTGCCCTCCTTCATCGCGACGAGCTCGTCGGAATAGCGTGCGGCGAGATTCAGGTCGTGCAGCACCATGACGATGGTGGTTCCGCGCGAGACGCTGAGGTCTGTGAGCAGGTCGAGCACCTCGACCTGGTGCGCGACATCGAGGAACGTCGTCGGCTCGTCAAGCAGCAGGATGTCGGTCTCCTGCGCGAGAGCCATCGCGATCCATACGCGCTGACGCTGGCCGCCCGAGAGCTCGTCGACGCTCCGGTCGGCGAGCTCGGTGGTGCCGGTCGCCGCGAGGGCATCAGCCACGATCTCGTAATCGTGAGTGCTCCAGCGGGCGAGCATTTTCTGATGCGGATGCCGACCACGACCGACGAGGTCGGCGACGGCGATGCCCTCGGGCGCGACGGGCGACTGCGGCAGCAGACCGAGAACGCGAGCGACCTCTTTGGTGGGGCGGGCGTGCACCGACTTGCCGTCGAGCACGATCTGGCCGGCGGTCGGCGAGAGCAGACGCGCGAGCGAGCGCAGCAGTGTCGATTTTCCGCATCCGTTCGCCCCGACGATCGTCGTGATCTTGCCCGGGGCGATCGCGAGGTCGAGGCCGTCGATGATCGTGCGGTCGCCGTAGGCGAGGGTGACGGACTCGGCCGTCAGGGTGTGCGCCTCGGTCACAGGGAGCCTCCCGAGCGGTTGGTGCGGATGAGCAGATAGATGAGATACGGGGCGCCGAGCACACCGGTGATCACGCCGACCGGGTAGCGCTCGCCGAACGCGAACTGGCCGATGAGGTCGCCGCCGAGCACCAGCACGGCACCCACGAATGCGCTCGGAAGCAGCAGGTTCGCGCCGGGGCCGGTGATGCGGGCGGCGATCGGACCGGCCATGAACGCGACGAAGGCGATGGGGCCGCAGGCCGCGGTCGCGAAGGCGAGCAGGGCGACGGCACCCAGGATGAACAGCAGGCGGGTGGTGTTGACCCGCACTCCGAGACCGGATGCCGAGTCGTCGCCGAGCTGCATCGCGCCGAGCGCCCGCCCCTGCGAGAGCAGCAGCGGCATCAGCACGGCCGCGGCGATCGCGAGTGGCATCACACGCTCCCACGAGGCATTGTTCAGGCTGCCGGTGAGCCACTGCATCGCGGTCTGGATGTCCCAGCTCGCCGCTCTCGACAGCATGTACGAGATGATGCTCTGCAGCATCGCGGCGATGCCGATCCCGATCAGGATCAGGCGCGTCCCCGCGAAGCCGTTCTTGATCGACAGCAGGTAGATGGCCCCTGCCGTGACGATCGCGCCGCCCAACGCGAGCAGAGAGACGACCGGGCCGTTCAGCGACAGCACCACGATGCCGAACACGGCGGCAGCGCCCGCACCGTTCGAGATGCCGATGATGTCGGGCGAGGCGAGCGGATTGCGCAGCAGCGTCTGGAACGAGACGCCCGCGATGCCGAACGCGAACCCGGCGAGGATCGCGAGCACCGCACGGGGAAGGCGCAGCTCGCCGACCGTGAATGAGGCTCCGGGAACCGTCTCGCCGAGGATGACACGGATCACCTCGTCGAGCGGATAGAACGTGTTGCCGATCATCAGCGCGACAGTGAACAGCACCACGAGCATCGCACCGAGCACGATGGTGGCGACAGCGTGGCGGCGGTGGCGCGAACGACGGCCGGCGACGATGGCTGCGATCTTGTCGCGCGCGTCGGCGACGGGCGGGGTCTCGGAGGCAGCCCGGTCGATGGTGCTCACAGTTCACGCACCTTCTGACGACGGACGATCCAGATGAAGAACGGTGCGCCGATGATGGCGGTGATGATGCCGACCTGGATCTCCTCCGAGGTCGGCGAGATCACGCGGCCGACGATGTCGCTCGCAAGCAGCAGCGCCGCGCCTGCCATGGCGGAGAACGGCAGCAGCCAGCGGTGGTCGGTGCCGATCAGCATCCGGCACACGTGCGGAATGACGAGACCGACGAAGCCGATCGGCCCCGCGATGGCGGTGGCCGCTCCGGCGAGGATCACGGCGCCGAGTGCCGACATGAGGCGCGTGCGGAACACGTGCTCACCGAGCCCCTTGGCCATGTCATCGCCGAGGGCGAGGGAGTTCATGCCGCGGGCGCTGATGAAGCAGATCAGCGCTCCGAGTGCGAGCACCGGTGCGGTGATCGCGATGCGCGGCCACTCAGCACCGCCGACGCCGCCGATCTGCCACGACTGGAAAGCCTGCAGCAGATCGACGCGGGGCAGCATGACGGCGCTGATCAGCGAGGCGAAGGCGGCCGAGGTGGCCGCGCCCGCGAGCGCGAGCTTGAGAGGTGTGGCGCCGCCGCGTCCGAGCGAGCCGACCGTGTAGACGAAGGCCGCGGCGAGGGCGGCGCCGATGATGGCGAGGGCCATCTGGCTGTAGGCGTCGGTCAGGCCGATGAACGCGAGTCCGAGGACCACGGCGAGCGAGGCGCCGTTCGAGACGCCGAGGATGCCAGGGTCGGCGATCGGGTTGCGGGTGACCGCCTGCATCGTCGCGCCGGAGAGGGCGAGAGCCGCGCCGACGAGGATCGCGAGCACGGTGCGCGGAAGGCGCTTGATGATCGCGGCCTGGGCGAGAGTGTCATCCTGCCCGCTGAGCGCCGCGAAGATCTCGTCGACGCTGACGGCGCGCACGCCGAAGCAGATCGACAGGATGGAGAGCGCGAGCAGCACTCCGAGGCCGACGAGCAGCCAGATCGAGCGCGCCCATGCCGGACGCCGCAGATCTGCGGCGCCCGGCATGGGCATGGTGACAGCGGTCACGGGAATTCAGTGCGCGAGGGTGACGCTGAAGGTCACTTCGCGGCGAGCGGTGCCGCCAGCAGGCCGAGGTAGTCGGAGAGACCCCACGGGATGGACAGCGGCGAGGGGTTCGCCGACGCGGCGATCGGAGTGGCATCGGGGAGGATCGCGATGCGGCCCTCGGCGATGGCCGGGATCTTCGACAGCAGGGGGTCTGCCTGCAGGGTCGCGATGAGCGAGTCGTCGCCGTAGGTCACGAAGACGTCGACGTCGGCGAACTTGTCGGCCTCTTCAGAGCTCACGGTCAGGTAGAACTGGTCGCTGTCGGCGTTCTCCTCGACGACGGACGGCAGCGGAAGGCCCAGGTCGTCGTGCAGGTAACCGGGGCGCGTGTCGATCGCGGTGTAGTAGCCGACCTGGCTCAGGTCGCTCGGGTCGATGTAGGCGAACAGGACTTTCTTGTCCTTGAGCGCGCTGTTCTCCTCGAGAGCGGCCTCGGCGTCGGCGTGCAGGTCCTCGATGAGGGCCTCACCCTCGGCCTCGAGACCGAGCGCCTTGGAGTTCATCTCGATCATCTCGTCGACCGGGGTGCCCCAGGCGACCTCGGGGTACGCGACGACCGGGGCGATCTTCGAGAGAGTGTCGTACTCCTCCTGCGTCAGGCCGGAGTACGAGGCGAGGATCACGTCGGGCTGGGTGTCGGCGACGGCCTCGTAGTCGATGCCGTCGGCCTCGTCGAACAGCACGGGCTCTTCGCCACCGAGCTCGTCGAGCTTCTCTTCGACCCAGGGCAGGATGCCGTTGTCGTCGTCGTCGCCCCAGCTCGCCTTGCTCATGCCGACCGGCACGATGCCGAGAGCCAGCGGCACCTCGTGGTTAGCCCAGGCGACCGTCGCGACGCGCTCGGGCTTCTCCTCGATCGTGGTCTCACCGTAGACGTGCTCGATCGTGACGGGGAAGGCGCTGTCATCAGCAGGGCTTCCGCCGGCGGAGTCGGAGTTCGAGTCGTTCGACGACGTCGCGCAGGCCGTGAGGCCGAGGGCGAGGGCGGCGGCGACACCGGCGGCGAGAAGACGAGAGGTGCGCACAGGCATTCCCTTCGGGTTGGGATGAGGGGGTGCGGCGCGGAGGGGCGCCAGGGCTTTGGTAAGCCTGGCCTAATCTAACAGAAAGTTAGGCAAGCCTCATCTCGAGTCTGGGCGTCGGGCGGCATCCGTAACCCGCGTGCGGGGTCAAAAACGCATCCCCCACGCCCGATTCGGATGCGTTGTTGACCACGCACCGGCATCCGGATGCGGAACTGACCCCGCACCGGCGTCGCGCGGGGTGCGTCCCGCACCGACCGGCACCCTGTCCCGCGTGCGGGGTCAAAAACGCATCCCCCACGCCCGATTCGGATGCAGTTTTGACCACGCACCGGCGTCCGGATGCCGAACTGACCACGCACCGCCGCCGGAGCCGCGCGGAGTGCATTCCGCTCATGCCCGCGTCGGAAAAGCCCCGGGGCATGCAGAAAGCCGGCCGGATCCGTGAGGATCCGACCGGCTTCAGGAAGTCTGCTCGCGCTCAGAGAGCGCGGATGTTCGCAGCCTGCATGCCCTTGGGGCCACGCTCAGCGTCGAATTCGACCTTCTGGTTCTCACGGAGCTCCTTGAAACCGGAGCCGGTGATTGCCGAGTAGTGGGCGAAAAGGTCGTCCGTGCCGTCATCGGGAGCGATGAAGCCGAAGCCCTTTTCAGCGTTGAACCATTTCACAGTGCCAGTGGCCATGTGTTTTCTACTTTCTGTTTTCAAACGGCCGCTTGCGCGGCCTGCGCCGTGACGGAACGTCCGACATACGCGCAAGCTCAACGTACCACGGCATCCTGACGTGAAACCCCGAAGTTCTGATTCTTTTGAAGAACCGCCGCTTCGGTGCGTGTGCTGACGCCGAGTTTTCGCAGCACAGCCGACACATGAACGCTCACCGTCTTGACGCTGATGAAGAGCCGCTCACCGATCTGGCGGTTGCTCAGCCCCTCGGCGATCAGGTCGAGCACCTGCCTCTCGCGCGCCGTGAGCGGGTCGGCATCGGCCGCGGCACTGACGACGCCGGATGCTGCGGAAAGTCCCGCAGCCACGGAGAACGCACTCACCATGCGCAGGAGCGGAACGTGACCGAGCCGCTCGGCCTCCTGCAGAGCACGGCTGAGAACGGCGCCCGCTTCGGCCCGCTCTCCTGCCCCGACCAGCAATCGCGCGAGTTCGAGCCGCGTACTCACACGGAAGATCACCGGCACGTCGTCTGAATCCGCCACGTCGACGGCGGCCCGCAGCGCCGGAGCCGATGGCGACAGCAGAGCATCGAGAATCGACCACCACGCATCGTCGAGCAGCTGCTCCGGCTGAGCGAGCCACGCGGCTCGGACTTCGTCGCTCGGCTCACCGACGTCGTCGCCCGCCGCCCGGAGCTCGGCGATCAACCGGCCCGCCTCGAGAAGAAGCCTTCTCTGGTGCAGGAAGACCGGACCCTCGTCGGCGAGCATCGCGCGGATCTCGCCGAGCGCACCCGCGAGGTCACCCCGCCCCTCGGCCACGGCGACGCGCATCATCACCTCGTCGTACCAGATCTGCCGCTCGACCCGACCGGTCTCCTCGAACGCGGGGTGCCACTCGCGCAGTATCTCGGCCGCCTCGTCGTATCGCCCTCGCCACGAGAGCACGCGCACTCGGGTCATCGTGGAGTACATGTGAGAGATGCGCAGCGTCCTCTGTGCGCTTTCGCGGGCCAGCAGCGCCTCGACGCGCTCGATCTCGCCCATCTCGAGAAGCGGCACGGCCATGTTCTGCGCCATGATCGCACCGGTTGTGCGCTCGACGCCGAACGCTCGCGCTCTGGCCAGACCGTCTTCGGCGACCGAGACGGCATCGCGGTAGCGCCCGAGCAGCCCGAGCAGGTCGGAGTAGTTGACGCGATATCGCATCTCGGGGCTCGCACCGCGCGCCAGACGGAGTGCGACCGCATACTCCCGGTGTCCGGCCTCGAGATCACCCAGGTGTGCCCGCGCACCGCCGCGCACGTTCGCGGCGATCGACGCCTCGTCCTCGGCGCCTGACCGCTCGGCGCGCTCGCCCGCTTCGGTCGCCAGGGCGATCGCCTCATGGAGTCGTCCGGCGATCATGTAGCGACTCGCGAGCTGGTTGAGCACCGATGCGCGCAGTCGATCGTCATCGACCTGCCTCTCGAGGATCTCCAGTGAGTGCTGCAGCAGCTGAATGGGCCCTGATCGACCGAGGTGCATCATGTAATAAGCCTTGTCGCGCAGCAGTCTGGCGTACATCCGCGGGTCGACGGCGTCGGGATCGACCTCGTCGAGCGCGAGATTGACCACGGCAAGTGCCCGCTCGCCGTCTCCGGCATTGCGCAGCACCGAGCCCAGAGTGCGGAGGAGCTCGATGCGATCGAGACCCACGACGCTCTCGGCGTCTGGCACTTGGATCCACAGATCGAGAGCGAGCTCTCCGAAGCGGGCAGCGCTCGCGAACGCGAACCGCGACTTGGCATCGAACATCGCGGCGACGGCCGCGGCGAGCGCGCGACGGTCGTCTTGCGCGAGCTGCCAGTGATACGCGAGCGCGGCCGAATCGGCCGTGTCGGAGCCGTCGCAGTTCTCCTCCAGCGCCTCGGCATACGCTCGGTGCAGCCGCGCCCTCTCGCCCGGAAGCAGATCGTCGTGCACGGCCTCGCGCAGCAGCGCGTGCCGGAATCGATAGTCGTCGTCGGCCACGACGAGGATGCCGCTGAGCGTCGCCTCGCGGATCGCCTCATCGAGGCGCGTCTCGGTCAGACCTGCGAGCTGGGTGACCAGCGGATGCGTCAACGGGCGCTCGGCCCCGGAGACCACCTGCACCACCCGCCTCGCGTCATCTCCGAGTCGGTCGAAACGGGCCAGGAGCAGATCACGCAGACTGCCGGGGAGCGGCCCCGAGGAGCATCCGGCGAGCTCCTCGACGAAGAAAGGGACTCCTTCGGCGCGGTCTTGGATGCGCTCGAGTGCCGCGTCGTTGAGGGGCAGTCCGGTGATCGATTCGGCGAGCTGGCGAACCGCCGACGGCTCGAGCCGTTCGACCGCGACCCGCTCGAGCAGGCGCGCGCGAGTGGCCTCGCCGATGAATCGGCTGACCGCGTCTCCGCGACGGACGTCGTCGGAGCGGCAGGTGAGCAGCAGAAGGATGCGCCCGCGCGTCAGTGTGCGCAGCAGGAAGGAGAGCAGGGCGAGGGTCGATTCGTCTGCCCAGTGCAGGTCTTCGACGACGAGCACCTGCGGCGCGTGCTCGGCAGCGGCCTCGATGAGGGCGGCGATCGCATCGCGCAGCCTGTCGGGGCTGGTCTGCGAGCGCTCGGTGGGATTGAGTTCGGGCAGCAGCATGCCCAGAGCCTCGACGCCGACGCCGAGCTCTTCGCGCACGCGATCCGCGCCCATGCGCGTGACGATCGAACGGAGGATGCCGGTGATCGGCCCGAACGGCGTGCGCGACGCTCCGAGATCGAGGCACCAGCCGACATGCACATCGGCTCGATTGACCACCTCGGCGCCGAACTCGCGCACGAGCCGGGACTTGCCTATGCCGGCCTCGCCCTCGATGAGCGCGGCGAGTGGAACCTCTTCGGCGACTCGGTCGAAGAGCCCGCGCATCACTGCGATCTCGGCCTCGCGGCCGACCATCGCAGCGCCCGCGGCGGAGAGTGACATGGACTCATCGTCCCATTCCCCTCCGACATTCGGGCGGGGTGCCGCGGCCTGCGGCAAGGGTGTCGAACTCACCGAGCCGGCACGGGGTCGCAGCCGATGGCGGCGCACCGGTCGACTGGTGCGCCGGTCGTGATCGCGGGGATCGCGGCGGGCGCGGCGACCCGCGCCACTCGCGGAGCGATCGCGACCGAATCGTGCGCGGCATCCGCGACAGCATCCGGCGCATTCGACCGCGGACGGGCGATGGCGCGCAGCATCCGGCGTCCCAGACGTCTGACCGCGCCCGGAGCCCGCGGGACGATCTGATCGGCGTGCTCGGCGAGGAAGCGACGGCGTTCGGCCGCCCGCTCCAGACGCTCGTTCTCGAATTCGGCGACCTTCTCGGTGAAGTAGGGGTGCTCGTACATGACATCTCCTCGGTTGGGATGTCCCTACACTCCGCTCTGAGGTGCCCCGGCGACATCGGGAGGATGCCCTATCTTCTGAGTCGCGAGCGCCCTAGACGACTGCAGGCCGGCAGCGAGCAGACAACGAAAGAGGCCCGGGCGGTGATGGGGGCACCACCGCCCGGACCTCGGATCAGGGGTCGATCAGGCGTCGACGTCGCCGCGCCAGGCACCGGTCTCGGCGCCGCGCTTCTCGATGAACTCCTTGAAGTTCTTGAGGTCCTTCTTCACGGCGTGCGAGCCGGCGCCCACGAGCGAGCCGACCGTCTCGAGAAGGCCCTCGGGCTCCCAGTCGATCTGCACCGTCACACGAGTCGTGAGCTCCTCGAGCTTGTGGAAGGTCACCACGCCCGCGTGTGCGGTGTCGCCGCCGACGCTCTTCCAGGCGACGCGCTCGTCGGGGTGCTGCTCGGTGATCTCGGCGTCGAACTCACGCGTCGCACCGCCGACCTTCACGGTCCAGCGGTTGTGGGTGTCGTCGATCTGGACGATCGACTCGACCTCATCGAGGAAGTGCGGGAAGCTCTCGAACTGCGTCCACTGGTTGTAAGCGATGTCGACCGGAACGTGTACGTCGATGGTCTCGATGATCTGCGCCATGTGATGCTCCTCACTGTTCGTCCTTCGTGTGACCCCATTCAGCTGCATGCGCCTGGGATGCGCGACGGGGTTGACATCGACGGCGCCACGACCGAGCATGCGCACGAGTAGCGTTGAGTGCATGCGCATCCATGCCGCGATCCGCGCCTCGAAGCGCTCGCCCCTGCTGCAGGTGGTGAAGTCCGCCGCGGCGACGATCGCGGCGTGGCTGCTCGCGGGATGGGTCGTGCCGGGACAGCTGCCCGTCTTCGCAGCGATCGCCGCGTTGCTCGTCGTGCAGCCGAGCGTCAACCAGTCGCTGTCGAAGGCGCTCGAACGCAGCATCGGCGTGATCGTCGGCGTGCTCATCGCCGTGGCACTCGGCCTGCTGCTGGGTTCGCCGAGCTGGATCGTGCTGCTCGCGATCGTCGTTGCGATGCTCGTCGCGTGGGTGTTCAAGGCGACCCCCGGCACCGGCAACCAGGTCGCGATCTCGGCGATGCTCGTGCTGGCGCTCGGTTCGACGCCCGACTACGCGATCGCGCGCATCTTCGAGACCCTGATCGGCGTCGCGATCGGCATCGTCGTCAACGCGCTCATCGTGCCGCCGGTGCTGGTCGCCCCCGCCCGCCGCGATCTCGGACTGCTCGGCGCCGAACTCGCCGCGAGCCTCGATCGGCTCGCCGAGGCGCTGCCCGAACCGCAGACCCCGGCCCGATTGCAGGAACTCATGCTCGAGGTACGGCTGCTGCGCCCGATGAAAGAGGCTGCAGAGGCGTCCATCGCGGCGGGCGAAGAGTCGCTCACCCTCAACCCTCGGCGCTCGACGCACCGCGAGGAGCTCCGCGAGATGCGGGAGCTCCTCGAGCGGCTGTCGCCGATCGTGACGCAGACCATCGGCATGACCCGCGCGTACTTCGACCACTACGACGATTCGATCGGCGAGGAACCGGCGGTCGCGGCGATCGCGGAGCAGCTGCGGCGTGCGGGCCACGACGTGCGACTCGCGGTGCAGATCGCCGATGTCTCGCCCGAGCCCGAAACACTCACCTCGGCGATTCCCGCACTCACTGCGCCGCTCGTCATCCGGCCGCCGTCGTCGACGCACTGGATCCTGATCGGCTCGCTGATGGAAGACCTCCGGCGCATCCGCGGCGAGCTCGTCGACGAGGAGTGAGCGCCGGTTCGCGTTCACAACTCAGGACATCCGTCGGCAGCCGGGACCTTTCGGGGCGATCACGGCGCGAATCGCGCGATCGATCCTGAGTTGTGAACCGGCAACCAGGCGTTCAGTCCTGTTCGGGGTCGTCGGCGAGCACGTCGCCGTCGTCGTCAGAGGCCGGGCCGGAGGGGACGGCCGTCGTCGGCTCGCCCTTGTTGTCCTCGCTGCCGAGGTTGTCGTTCTCCTCGGCACCGGGCGACGGCTCGGTGCTGATGTCGTTGCGGTCGGTGCTGATGTCATCGCTGTCGCGGGTCATGCGCGTTCCTCTCGTCGGCGTTCGGTCTGCGTGCACGCGAGATTAGAGCCCGATGCTCGCGGAAGCCCGGGCCTTGACAAGCGCCCGAGGCCTACCCTGGTCTCATGTCTGACCTCACCGTGCCCGAAGCCCTCGCCGAACTGGCCGCGCTCGAGGACCCGAAGATGCGGGCCGCCAACGAGAAGCGCGGCGACGACCATGGCATGAATCTCAGCCGGCTGCGCACTGTGGCCAAGCGCATCAAGACCGACCAGCCCCTTGCGAAGGAGCTGTGGGCGACCGGCGAGACATCCGCGCGCCTGCTCGCCCTGCTCATCTGCAAGCCTCGTGACTTCTCCGCCGATGAACTCGACGCGATGCTGCGCCAGACAGAGGCTCCCAAGGTCAACGATTGGTTCGTCAACTACGTCGCCAAGAAGACTCCGCTCGCTGAAGAGCTGAGGCTGCGCTGGTTCGACGACTCAGACCCCACAGTCGCCGCGGCGGCGTGGTCGCTCACGACCGTGCGCGTGGCGAAGAATGCCGACGGCCTCGACCTCGACCACTTGCTCGACGTGATCGAGCGCGACCTGGTGGGTGCGCCGAAGCGCCTGCAGTGGGCGATGAACGAGACGCTCGCGAACATCGGCATCTTTCACCCGGCGCTGCGCGCCAGAGCGCTGGAGATCGGCGAACGCCTGCAGGTGCTGGCCGACTACCCCACCGCCCCCGGCTGCACCTCGCCGTTCGCGCCCGCCTGGATCGGCGAGATCGTCAGGCGACGCGAGGGCTGAGCATCCTCATCGGTTGCCCTCGTACGCTGATCCCATGAGCACGCACATCGCCGCACAGCCCGGTCAGATCGCCCCCATCGTCCTGTTCCCCGGTGACCCGCTGCGCGCGAAGTGGATCGCCGAGACGTTCCTCGACGACGCCGAGCTATACTCCGAGACCCGCGGGATGCTGGGCTACACCGGCACGTGGCAGGGCCACCGCGTGTCGGTGCAGGGGTCGGGCATGGGCCAGCCGTCGATGGCGATCTATGCGAGCGAGCTGTTCGAGGAGTACGACGTGCAGACGATCGTGCGGGTCGGCTCGTGCGGTGCGCTGACCGAAAAGCTGAAGGTGCGCGACATCGTCATCGCGAACGGTGCCTGCACGGATTCGGGCATCAACCGGGTGCGCTTTCACGGGCTCGACTACGCACCCGTCGCGGACTTCGGCCTGCTACGAGCCGCAGTCGAGGCGAGCGAGGCAGAGTCGCTGGACTCGACCGTGCACGTCGGTCTGGTGTTCTCCAGCGACCAGTTCTACAGCACACGCCCCGAGCTGACCGAGCCGTTCGTGCAACACGGCGCACTCGGGGTCGAGATGGAGGCCGCGGGCCTCTATACGCTCGCCGCGTTCCACGGGCGCCGTGCCCTCGCCATCTGCACCGTGTCGGATCACATCGTCACGGGTGAGCAGACCACGGCTCAGGAGCGCGAGCAGACGTTCGGCGACATGATCCGCATCGCGCTGCACGCCGCGACCTCGGTCTGAGGCGTTCAGAACTCAGCATGAACGTCGGCTGATCGCTCGGGTTCGCCCGATCACGGTGGCATCCGACGGTTCCATGCTGAGTACCGAACGCGGCCAGCGGGCGACTCGAGATGGGATGATCAAGGGACCATGCCTGCGATCCTCGACCACACCACGCTGACAGACGGATCCGATGCGGATGCCGTCTACACGGCGTTCGTCGAGTGGGCGGAGTCGACCGGCATCAGCCTGTACCCCGCGCAGGACGAGGCGGTCATCGAGATCGTCTCGGGTAACAACCTGATCCTGTCGACGCCCACCGGCACCGGCAAGTCCCTCGTCGCGGTGGGCGCGCACTTCGCCGCGCTCGTCGAGGGTCGTCGCTCGTTCTACACGGCACCGATCAAGGCGCTGGTCAGCGAGAAGTTCTTCAGCCTCGTCGACGTGTTCGGCGCCTCGAACGTCGGCATGATCACCGGCGACTCCTCGGTCAACCCCGATGCGCCGATCATCTGCTGCACCGCGGAGATCCTCGCGAACCTCGCTCTTCGCCAGGGCACGGATGCCGCGGTGCACCAGGTCGTCATGGACGAATTCCACTTCTACGCCGATCCCGACCGCGGGTGGGCGTGGCAGGTGCCGCTGCTCGAGCTGCCGCAGGCGCAGTTCATCCTCATGTCGGCCACGCTCGGCGATGTCTCGCAGCTGTCGAGCGACCTCACCCGCAGGACCGGCCGCGACACGGCATCCGTCACGGGCGTCGAGCGCCCGGTGCCGCTGCACTACTTCTACGAGACGACGCCGATCCACGAGACGATCGACGACCTGCTGGGCACCGGTCAGGCTCCCGTCTACGTCGTGCACTTCTCGCAGGCCGCCGCGATGGAGCGGGCGCAGGCTCTGTCGAGCACCAAGGTCGCCACACGGGAGCAGCGCGACGAGATCGCGGCGCTGATCGGCGGATTCCGGTTCACCACCGCCTTCGGCAAGACTCTCTCGCGCTTCCTGCGCGCAGGCATCGGCGTTCACCACGCGGGGATGCTGCCGAAGTACCGACGCCTCGTCGAACAGCTGGCTCAACGAGGACTGCTGCGCGTGATCTGCGGCACCGACACCCTCGGCGTCGGCATCAACGTGCCCATCCGCACGGTGCTGCTCACGGCGCTGACCAAGTTCGACGGCACCCGGATGCGGCAACTCAGCGCCCGCGAGTTCCACCAGATCGCCGGGCGAGCGGGCCGCGCGGGCTTCGACACCGCCGGCACCGTGGTCGCGCAGGCGCCGGAGCATGAGAGCGACAACATCGCCGCGATCAAGAAGGCCGGCGACGACCCGAAGAAGAAGCGGAAGATCATCCGCAAGAAGGCCCCAGACGGTTTCGTGTCGTGGGGAGAGCCGTCTTTCCGCAAGCTGATCGACGCCGAGCCCGAGACACTCACCTCGCATATGCAGATCACGAGCGCCATGATGCTCAACGTGATCGGCCGCGGTGGCGACGTGTTCGGCAATATGCGTGCCCTGGTCTACGACAACCATGAGCCACGGAAGAGACAGCGCGAGCTCGCCCTCCGTGCGATCGGCATCTACCGCACGCTGCTCGAATCCGGCGTCGTCGAGCAGACGGATGACGGTGAGATCCGCCTGACGGTCGACCTGCAGCCGAACTTCGCGCTGAACCAGCCGCTGTCGCCTTTCGCCCTCGCGGCATTCGAGCTGCTCGACCCTTCGACAGGCTCAGGGACCCACATCCCTTCGACAGGCTCAGGGACCGAAGAGGCGACGAGGGGAGTCGGCACCGGGTCGTACGCTCTCGACATGATCTCGATCGTCGAGTCGACGCTCGACGATCCGCGGGCGATCCTCGGACAGCAGGAGTTCCTCGCGCGAGGAGAGGCCGTCGCCGCGATGAAGCGCGAGGGCATCGAATACGACGAGCGCATGGAGCTGCTCGAGGAGATCACCTACCCGAAGCCCCTCGATGAACTGCTCACGGCCGCGTTCGAGACCTTCAGCGCCGCGCAGCCGTGGATCCGCGACTTCGAACTGCATCCGAAGTCCGTCGTGCGCGACATGTACGAGCGGGCCATGTCGTTCGGGGAATATGTCGCGTACTACAAGATCGCCCGCTCCGAGGGCGTCGTGCTGCGATACCTGTCGGACGCGTATCGGGCGGCGTCGCAGACGATTCCCGAAGAGGCGAAGGACGAGGATCTCCGCGACCTCATCGAGTGGCTCGGCGAACTCGTGCGCCAGGTCGACTCGAGCCTGCTCGACGAGTGGGAGGAGCTCGTCAACGGTGTGCTGCACGGACCGGACGACGAGCCCATCGTGCCGCCGGCCCCGAAGCGCCTGACGTCGAACACCCGTGCCTTCCGCACCCTCGTGCGCAACGAGCTCTTCCGCCGCGTACAGCTCGCCGCCCGCGAAGACGTCTCGGCGCTCGCAGAGCTCGACCCGTCCTTCGGTGCGGATGCCTGGTCGGACGCACTCGACGGCTACTTCGCCGACCACGACGAGATCCTGACCGGGGCGAACGCCCGCAGTGCACAGCTGCTGCTCATCACCGAAGGCGCGACCGAGTGGTCCGTCCGTCAGATCCTCGACGACCCGGCGGGTGACCACGACTGGGGCATCTCTGCCACTGTCGACCTCGGCGCCTCCGACGCTGAGGGGGCCGCTGTGCTCACGGTGACGGGCGTCGATCGGCTCTGAGCCGGCCGGATGGCCGGCCTTCGCGCGGATGGCTGACCGCCCACGCCTGTTCAGTCAGCCATCCGGGCTTCAGCCAGCCATCCGGCCTTCAGCCATCCGGTCGATCGGCTGCAGCGGGTCGAACAGCACCCCGAGCCCCACGCGCACGAGCACCGCGTGCACCGCGAGACAGATCGTGATCACCACCGCGGTGAGCACGATCGGCCAGACGACCTCAACCACCGGGGTCGCGACCCAGCCCGCCCCGCGCAGTGCGCCGTCGATCATCGCGAGCGGGATCATGTGGATGACATAGATGGGCAGCGTGCGCTGCCCCACCCACCGCAGCGGACGAGCGACGACATCCAGGCGCCGATCGATCATCGCGCACGCCACGACCCCGAACGCCACCGCGACGATCGCGAGCAGCGGCCAGACGCCCGGCCACTGACGCATGCCGAGAACCCCGACCGCACCGGCAGCGGCGACATATGCTGTTCCGAGCATGAGCGTGCGCAAGCGACTGGATCCGGCGGCGAACCTCTCGATGACCGACCGCATACGCAGCCCCGCGAGGAAGAAGAACAGGTTCTGCACGAGCTGCCACAGGTTGCCGAGGTCGGGGATGACCCCCGCGGCTGCGACCGCAGCGAGCACGAACGCGACCGGCAGCACTAGGTCGGTCGGCACGTGACGCACCAGGCGCGCGACGAGCAGGTACACCGCGAGGGCGAGCAGATACCAGAGGTTCGTCGGGCTGATCGTGACCTGCGCGAGCAGCTGCCATCCGTTCTCGGCTCTGGCGGTGTCGAAGTCCGGAGTGAGGGCGAGCACGAACGTCTGGATCACGACCCAGATGACGTAGACCGCAGCGAGCCGCCCGGCCCGACGCCGCCATGGGGTCCCCGCGGGAGCGTTCACGACGCTGCCGGCGAACATCCCCGAGATCAGGAAGAACAGCGGCATCCGCAGCGGCAGCAGCTGTGCGTTGAGCGTCGCCCAGGCCTCTGTGATCGCACCCGCGCCGTGGACCTCGACCGCGTGCTTGGTCACCACATGCCAGAGCACCACCAGGATGATGCAGACGCCCTTCGCGACATCGGGCCAGCCGACGCGCGCGCTCACCGCCCCGGCACCTCGGCGGCGCGCACGAGGCGCGACACCAGCTCGACGTACGACACGTCGGCTGCCGCGAACATCCGCGGCACCTGGGATGCCGCGGTCAGCCCCGGCATCGTGTTGACCTCATTCAGCACCGGCCCCTCGGCGGTGAGGAAGAAGTCCATGCGCGCGACGCCGGCGCATCCCAGGGCGTCGAACATGGTCAGCGCCGCACGCGTGAGCGACGTCGTCTCGGCAGCCGAGAGCTGCGCCGGCACCGTGAACTGCGCGCTGCCGTCGTACTTCATCGCGGTGTCGAACAGCCCTGCCGCGTGGATCTCCAGCGGCGGTGCGGCCCAGCGCACTCCTCCGTCTTGTTTGATCACGGCGACGTCGATCTCCCTGCCGTGCACAACCTCCTCGACCAGGATGCGTCGATCGAACCGCGCCGCTTCGCGCAGCGCGGGCGCGAGTTCCCGCTCCGAACGCACGAGCAAGACGCCATAGCTCGACCCCGCCGACACGGGCTTCACGACCACGGGCCCCTCGAACTCGGAGTCTCCGCAGTCGGCCGCATCGATCAGACGTGCCCTGGCAATGCGCAGTCCCGCCGCCTCAGCGACCAGCTTCGTCGCCCACTTGTCCATCCCGATCGCCCCGGCCCGCGGACCCGATCCGACCACTCGGACCCCCGCGAGAGCGCACAGCGCCGCGAGAACCCCGTCTTCACCCAACGCTCCATGCACCGCGGGGAATACGACATCCGCGGCGGCCACCAGCGGCATCGCGAGCGCCAGGGATTCGGCGGCGGTGGCACCCTCCGAGACGCCCGCCACCCCCCAGACTCCCTCCCGAGAGATCGTGACCTCGCTCACGTCGTGTCCGCCGGCACGCAGAGCCTCTGCGACCGCCGCTGCCGATGCCAGCGAGACCTCGTGTTCGGCGTTCTGCCCTCCTCCGATGACCAGCACCCTCACGCGATCGCCCTCTCGACTCGAGATCCGATGCCCGTCACGATCGTGTGAGGAATGGTGCCCGCCCACCTCGCCCACTCCTGCACGCTCGGCACCGCGCCCCCCTCGGGTCCGAACACCACGGCGGTCGTGCCCCGTGGCACGGTCGCATCACCCGTGTCGACGACGATCTGGTCCATCGAGACCCGCCCCACGATCGGGCACCGGATACCGTCGATCGCGACGGCGGCTCCGTCGGCGAGTTCCCGTGGGATGCCATCGGCATACCCGACGCCGATCACGCTCAGGCGAGTCGTGCGCTCGGTCACATACGCGCCGCCGTACCCCACGGGAGTTCCCGCCGGTGCGAGGCTGCTGTGCACGACGGATGCTGTCAGCCGTGCGGCCCCGTTCAGCGCCACCGTCTCGGACGGATCGATGCCCACGAGCCCAGCGCCAATCCTCACCATGTCGAAGTGCGTCGCCGGGTCGGTCAGCGCGCCCGAGGTCGCCGCAAGGTGCACGATGAAGGGTCCGAATCCGGCGCGCAGCACGGCATCCCGTGCCTGTCGCATCCGCAGCACGGCAGGAGCGTTGGCCGCAGGATCAGCGGCGTCGGCGCAGGGCAGATGACCCATGACCCCGACCACCTCGATGCGGTCTCGGCCCGATCGGGCGACCCGTAGCAGCTCGGCCCAGTCCTGCAGCGGCACCCCACCGCGCGACATCCCCGTGTCCATGTGCAGGTGCACGCGCACCCGACCTGCGGTGAGCGCCACCGCATCAGCGAGGAGCTGTCTCAGCTCTTCCACCGAGCCGAGGGCGATGTCGACGCGTTCGATGACTGCGCGCGCGACGTCGATCCCCGATGGGTTCAGCCACGCGAGAATCGGCACGTCGATACCCGCGGCGCGCAGCTCGGCGGCATCATCCACGTCTGTCACGCCCAGCCACTGCGCGCCCGCGTCGATCGCCGCGCGCGCCACCGTGACGGCACCGAGACCGTATCCTTCTGCCTTCACGACGGCCATGATGCGCGCGGCGGTGACCGATCGCATCCGCTCGACGTTCGCTGCGACAGCCGTGGGAATCGTGTGCAGCGTGGGCGCGTGCATACGCGAGAGCGTCATGCTCGTGGTCGCTCGTGTGGGGCGCGGAGTGACGGGTGCGATGGTCATCGCTGGGTCCTCGGGTCGGCGGTCGGGTCGTCGTACATCAGTGGGCAGCCGTTCGCGACGGCGGCCGGGCGCAGCTCGAAGTGCCACCGCTCGTTCGCGTAGATCTGACAGAGGCCGAACTCGTCGCCGTGCTGCGCCAGCCAGTCCTGCGCGGTGAGCGGACCGAGGTCGATCGCATCCCCCGACACGTGCTCCGAGTTCTCGGGAGTGGCGACCCAGCGCGCTGCCTCCTCTTCGGAGCCGTATTCTGCGACAGCATCCTGCCGCAGCACCTGCTGGTACTCGGCCGACCGCCATCCGCTGTTCACATGCATGCGCACGCCGTCGCGTTCGGCGGCAGTAGCGGCGGCACGCACGGCAGCGAGCAGATCGGAGTCGAGGTTGGTCACGGCGGGGGTTTCGTCGAACACCGACACGGCGCCCTCATTGCGGATGATTCCGTCGGCCTCGGTGAGAGATGCAGGCGAGACGGTCGGAGGGACGGATGCCGACGCCAGCGACTGCTGGCCGATCAGCACGGCCGAGCCCGTGACGGCTGCGGCGAGCAGAGCGACACCGATGATCGCGGTGAGGCGCCGCTGTCTGAGGGCAGTGCGTGTGTTCATGTCATCAGTCAAGAAGGGGGCCTGTTGCGAGGGCGTATGCGCTTTTGCATATGCTCCCGATATGTCGGGGTGCGTAAGCTCTGAGCACATGGGAGCTGTGTCGTGAGGGTGCTGATCGTCGAAGACGAGCCCTACCTCGCAGAGGCCGTGCGCGACGGACTGCGGCTCGAGGCGATCGCCGCAGACATCGCCGGCGACGGAGACACCGCACTCGAACTGCTCAGCATCAACTCCTACGATCTCGCCGTGCTCGACCGAGACATCCCGGGCCCGTCGGGAGACGACGTCGCCCGCTCGATCGTCGCGTCCGGCAGCGGAATCCCGATCCTCATGCTCACGGCCGCCGATCGTCTCGACGACAAGGCGACCGGCTTCGAGATCGGCGCCGACGACTACCTCACCAAGCCGTTCGAACTGCGCGAGCTCGTGCTGCGACTGCGCGCCCTCGATCGCCGACGCCAGCGATCTCGACCACCTGTGCTCGAGGTGGCTGGTTTGCGTCTCGATCCGTTCCGCCGTGAGGTGTTCCGCGACGGCCGCTACGTCGCCCTCACCCGCAAGCAGTTCGCGGTTCTCGAGGTGCTCATCGACGCGGCCGGTGGAGTCGTCAGCGCCGAGCAGCTGCTCGAGAGGGCGTGGGACGAGAACGCCGATCCGTTCACGAATGCCGTGCGCATCACGGTCTCGTCGCTGCGCAAGAGACTGGGCGAGCCGTGGCTGATCCTCACGGTGCCGGGCGTCGGCTACCGCATCGGGACGGATGCCGATGGCTGACCCGACCCGCCCGAAGCGGCGCCGCGGCATGAGCGCCCGCTGGAAGCTCACGCTGAGCTATGCGGGCGTCGTCGTGGTGTCGGGAATCGGGCTGCTCGCTGCCGTTGCGCTGTACCTGCTGCGCTACGTGCCCGATGTGAACATCGCCAGCGACTTCTTCGTGCCCAACCGCTCCGACCTCATCCGCGCATTCGTCCCGGTCGCGATCGTGATGATGCTGGTGCTGCTCGCTCTGGGGCTGGGCGGCGGCTGGATCATCGCAGGGCGCATGCTGGCGCCCCTCGAGCGTATCGGGCGCGCGGCCCAGCTCGCCGCCCGAGGGTCGCTGTCGCACCGCGTCGCGCTCGAGGGCCCGCGCGACGAGTTCCGCGATCTGGCCGATGTCTTCGACTCGATGCTCGAACAGCTCGAAGCGCACCTCGCCGAGCAGCAGCGATTCGCCGCCAACGCCTCGCATGAACTGCGCACACCCCTGGCGGTCTCACAGACCATGCTCGAAGTCGCTCGCAACGATCCCGACCGCGACGTCGACGCGCTGATCGAGCGGCTGCACGAGGTCAACGCGCGAGCGATCGAGTTGACCGAGGCGCTGCTGATGCTCAGCCGCGCAGAGCGCCGCACGTTCACTCGCGAGCCGGTCGACCTCTCACTGCTGGCCGAGGAATCGGCCGAGACGCTGCTTCCGCTCGCCGAGCGTCGCGGCGTGGCGATCGACGTCGGCGGCGACACCGCGAACGTGCTCGGCTCGCCGGCGCTGCTGCAGCAACTCATCACCAATCTCGTGCACAACGCCATCGTGCACAACCGCCCCGTCGACGGGACGGTCGTCGTGCGGACGCACGCGCTGCCGCACGCCGTGGCGCTCGTGGTCGAGAACACCGGCGCCGTGCTGCCGGCACATCTCGTGGCGACGCTCGCCGAGCCGTTCCAGCGGGGCACCGAGCGTGCGCGTGGCGTGGGAAGTGTGCGTGGTGTGGGGAGTGGGCGCGATGACAAGCCCGCGCGCGACGCCGGACCCGGGCGCGATGACGATCACGCGGGCGTCGGTCTCGGCCTCGCGATCGTGCAGCGCATCGCGCAGGCGCACGACGGGTCGCTCGTGCTCACGGCTCGCGAGGGTGGCGGGATGAACGTGACGGTGTGGCTGCCGCATCCGTTCCCCGGTCCGCTCGCCTGACGGGACATCCCCGCCAACCCCGTACCGAATGCAGGACCGACGCACGGATGCAGGACCAGAAACCGTGTTCCGATCCCGCATCCGTGCCTTCGTCCTGCAGACGGCAGGGCCCCTGCCACCACACCCCACCCACCCCACACCCGACGTCTCGTCACATCACGTCACGTCACGTCACGTCACATCACGTCTGCCAACCCGTACCGAATGCAGGACCGACGCACGGATGCAGGACCAGAAACCGTGTTCCGATCCCGCAGCCGTGCTTTCGTCCTGCAGACGGCAGGGGCAAGACCTCGGTTCGAGGTTCGATCGTGCCAGGAGGTCAGGCGACCTCGCCCCGGAGTGCGGCGAGCTCGCGGCCGTAAGTGCGCGCCGACTGCTCGGCGTTCTCCTTGAGCTCACGGGCGGTGTCGGCGAAGGCGTCGAGCGCGGGGTTCACGCCCACGAGAGTGAAGGGCCGCTCGACGATGCGCAGGTCGAGACCCCAGACGTCCTCGAGCACGCGGCGGAGCCATCCGGTGGAGTGGTCCCAGCCCTCCTTCGGGGTTCCCGGCGCGTAGTTGCCGCCGAGCACGGTCACGAGGGTCGCCGGCTTGCCGCGAAGCGCGGTGCCCTGCGGGTCGATGCGCGGGTCGGTGTAGGCGAGGTCGAACCACGTCTTGAAGTGCTGCGAGACGCCGTAGTTGTAGAGCGGCACAGCGAACAGCAGCGCGTCCGCGCCGATCAGCTCGTCGGCGAAGGTGGTGGCGAGCGCGCGGGCTGCACGCTGGGCCTCGGTGCGCTGGGCCTCGTCGACGAAGCCGCCGGTCACGGCATCCGCCCACGCGGTCGCGGGCACGGGGTCGGCGGCGAGATCACGGCGGGTCACGGTGGAGTCGGGGTGGGATGCGGTCCACTCCGCTTCGACGAGGTCGGCGAGCGAACGACTGGCGGACGACGCGGGAAGGATGCTGGCATCCAGGCGGAACAGGGACATGGGAAGTGCCTTTCGTTTTTCGTAGTCACTCTGTTTTTCTTAGCGACTCGCGTTAACGTAGCACAGGTAGGATGGTCGCATGGCCGAGATCGACGAAGAGCGTCACGTGTGCGACGCCGCCGTCACACTGGCCTTCAGCGTGCTCGGCAAACGCTGGAACGGCATGATCGTCTCGTCACTCGGGGGCGGCCCTTCGACCTTCGTCTCTCTGCGACGCGCAGTCTCGGGCATCAGCGACACAGTGCTCTCCGACCGCCTGGCCGAGCTCGCCGAGGCAGGACTCGTAGCCCGCGCGGTCGATGCTGGCCCTCCGGTCACCGTCTCGTATTCGCTGACCGACAGCGGTCGCGGACTGCTGCCGATCCTCGACCAGCTCGGCACCTGGGCTTCTGCCAACCTCGAGATCCGCGCGCGCTGACGCCACTGCTGTGGACGGCTCCCGCCCATATGGCTGGCCGAATCCCGCACGGCTGGCCGGAACTCGTCTGGCTGACCGGATCCCGCCTATCGGGCTGGCCGGATCCCGTCTGGCTGATCGGTGCGCCCCACTCAGCCAGCCATCCGGGGAATCGTCAGCCGGATCACCGTGGACAAGCCGTGGTCTCCTGGGGCTGGCTGGCCCCCGCCCATATGGCTGGCCGAATCCCGCACGGCTGGCCGGAACGACATGGTCGGCCAGCCATCCGGGGAATCGTCAGCCGGATGACCGGATGCCGGATGCCGGATGCCGGACGCCGGACGCCGGACGCCGGATGCCTGACGCCGAATGTCCCTCGGACCCGCCGGGGTCACCAGGGACTGGGCTCGTAGTCCTTCAGGAAGACGCCGTGGATGTCTTCGCCGGCCTCGCCGCGCACGATCGGATCGTAGACGCGAGCGGCTCCGTCGACGAGGTCGAGCGGGGCATGGAAGCCCTCTTCGGCCAGACGCACCTTCGTGTAGTGCGGGCGCTCGTCGGTGATCCAGCCGGTGTCGACGGCGGTCATCAGGATGCCGTCGGTCTCGAGCATCTCGCCGGCGCTGGTGCGCGTGAGCATGTTGAGCGCTGCCTTCGCCATGTTCGTGTGCGGGTGTCCTGGGCCTTTGTAGCGACGCGAGAACTGCCCCTCCATGGCCGAGACGTTGACCACGTATTTGCGGTTCGACGACGACGCGGCCATCGACGCGCGCAGGCGACTGATCAGCAGGAAGGGTGCGGTCGTGTTGGCGAGCTGCACCTCGAGCATCTCGAGCGGATCGACCTGATCGATCGACTGCACCCAACTGTTCGACGTGTTCACGTCGGGCACGAGACCGCCCGCGTCGATCGCAGTGCCGTCTGCGTGCTTCTCGAGCGA
The DNA here is from genome assembly GCF_044743635.1 of Microbacterium sp. NPDC087589. NCBI lineage: Bacteria > Bacillati > Actinomycetota > Actinomycetes > Micrococcales > Microbacteriaceae > Microbacterium > Microbacterium sp. NPDC087589. Next base: position 17,951 of record NZ_JBIUWV010000010.1, on the reverse strand, counting down.
CGACGATCCGGGAGCCATCGCGAGACGCGCGAGGTCTTCGGCCGTCAGCGCTTGGCCGCCCTGCTCGGCGACGGTGCCGCCGAGGGCCGCGACCGACAGCAGCGGGTGCGAGTCGACCGACGCCTGCAGCGCCTGCGGATGCGGGTCGACGGTGTGACCGAACGTCTCCATCTCGGGCAGCGGGCCGTCGGGAAGCGGCTGCAGCTCGGCATCCGCCAGCAGTGAATAGGAACCCGGAGAGCGGCGCACGGTCTGCGCGGCGTTGTTGATCAGGATGTCGAGCGGCCCCTGGGCCGCGACCGAGTCGGCGAGTCCGATGACCTGGGCAGGGTCGCGCAGGTCGATTCCGACCACACGCAGGCGGTGCAGCCAATCGCCCGAGTCTGGCAGCGCCGAGAAGCGGCGAACCGCGTCGCGAGGGAATCGCGTCGTGATCGTCGTGTGCGCACCGTCGCGCAGCAGCCGCAGCGCGATGTGCATGCCGATCTTGGCGCGACCGCCGGTGAGCAGCGCACGCTTTCCTGTGAGGTCGGTGCGGGCGTTGCGCTTGCCATGGCTGAAGCGCGCGCAGTCGGGGCAGAGCTGGTGATAGAACGCGTCGACCAGCGTGTACGGCTGCTTGCAGATGTAGCAGTTGCGGGGCTTGAGCAGCTCGCCGGCGATCGGTGCGTCGACGACGCTGGTCGCCAGGTCGTGTCCGCGGGTCTCGTCGTCGATGCGGTCGGGGGCGCCGGTGGCGGTGCGGGCGACGACGGCCCTGTCGGCGTCGGCGATCGCATCGCGGATCTCTTTGCGACGCACGCGCTTGACGGCCTTGAACATCGCGGCGGTCGCGTGGCGGACGGCCACGAAGTCGGGGTGCTCATTGTCGATCTGGTGCAGTTCCGAGAGCACCCGCAGCGTGGTGGCGAGGTCTTCGGGGTCGATGCCGGGTCCGAGGTCGGGTGCAGCGTCGGAGGGAGCATCGGTCATTGTGCCGATTTTACGCGAGTTCGGGGAGTCTGTTCCTGGGAGCGCGAGGGCGGCGTCGGGCGGTTCCGGTTCACAACTCAGGAAGAACGTGCGGGCTCGATGACGGGCGCCTCGGAACGGCGCGAACCGGGTCCCGACGCCTCACGATCTTCCTGAGTTGTGAACGGCGAAGCCCCGCCCGCCCTTGCCAGAACGTCGGACCCCCGGCGTAGGGTCTGAACATGAGCAGCCACACCGAAGCACCAGGAGTCGTCCCGTCCTACCTGCTCGCGCGCCTCGCCGAGTCGGGCCGCTACCCCCGTGCCGCCGCCGCCGCGCGGCAGACGCTCACGGCCGGCAGACCGCCGTTCCGTGCACGGCTCGACCTTTCGATCGACGAGAACGGCGACCTGGTCGCCGAGTTGTCAGACGCACCGAACCGCACGATCAGCGACGCCGGCAACACGCAGAACCTCCCCGGTGCGATCGTGCGCGGTGAAGACGACGGACCCGTCGACGACGTGTCGGTCAACGAGGCGTTCGACGGACTCGGGGCCACGTTCGAGATGCTGCTCTCCGCTTTCGGCCGCAATTCCCTCAATGACGCCGGGGCACCCCTCGACGCGACCGTGCACTACGGCGTCGATTACGACAACGCCTTCTGGGACGGCGAGCGCATGGTGTTCGGCGACGGCGACGGCGAGGTGTTCGTCGGCTTCACGTCGTCGACCACCGTCATCGGTCACGAGCTCGCGCACGGCGTCGTGCAGTACACCGCCAACCTCGAGTACCAGGGGCAGCCGGGCGCACTGAACGAGTCGATCGCCGACGTGTTCGGCGCGCTCACCGAGCAGCACCTTCTCGCGCAGAGCGCGGCCGAAGCGACCTGGCTCATCGGGGCCGAGATCTTCACGGATGCCGTCCAGGGCAGCGCGCTGCGCTCCATGATCGAGCCTGGCACCGCCTACGACGACGACGAGCTGGGCAAGGATCCGCAGCCGGCGCACATGAGCGACTTCGTCCGCACGACCGAAGACAACGGCGGCGTGCACATCAACTCGGGCATCCCCAACCGCGCCTTCGCCCTGTTCGCGATCGACCTCGGCGGCAACGCGTGGGAGACCGCAGGCACCGTCTGGTACCGAGCGCTCACGGGCGGTCTGTCGAGCACCGCGAACTTCACCGAGTTCGCTGACGCGACGGTCGCTGCGGCATCCGCCATCGACGATGCCACGGGCGCAGCCGCTCGACGTGCGTGGACGACCGTGGGAGTCTATGAAGATGAGCGAGTCCCCCGCACCGACTGACCCGCAGGTCTTCATCGCGGTGGTGCGCACGGGCGGCATCGCCGGCATCCGTCGCCAGTGGCGGGTCGAACCCGACCCGGCCGAGACGAACCACTGGATCGCGATGATCGACAGCTGCCCGTGGGATGCCGACGGCGACGCCGATGCGGGCGCAGACCGCTTCGTCTGGCTGATCAGAGTGCGCACGCCGTCCGAAGAGCGCGAGCGAGAGCTTCCCGACTCCGCACTGGACGGCCCCTGGCGAGAACTCGTCGACGCGGTTCGTGAGTCATCCGCCTGACGAACCGCTGTCGGGCGAGCCCACCACGACGAACCATCGTCGCTGTGGATGATGGAATGACGACACGAGGGGAACACCATGCCGACGCAAGAAGAGGCCAACCGCCTGCTGCAACTGTCACGCGAGGCCTATGACCGAGGCGATGCAGTGCTGCACCTGCAGGCCGAGGTCAGCCGACTCACCGGCCAGCCGTCGTCGTGGGGTTCTGCAGAGAACGACTTCGTGAGTGACGACCACGTCGGCTACTTCCTCAGCGAGATCGAGCGCATCGGCTGGCGTCTCGAGCACACCGGCTACACGTTCGTGGAGTCCGGCGCGACGACCTCGGCACGCATGCTGAGCACCGGCACGGGCGTCGTCAACCACGGCCACGTCGCGGGCTATTTCACGTTCCGTCGCGTCGGCTGACGGCATCCGCCTGCGCCTGAACGACCGCCTGAACCGACCGCCCGAACCGATCAATCCGGTGTGAATCCGGCCGACCCGCCGCGCAGCAGGTCGAGAATGGGACCCATGGGACTTTTCCAGCAGCGCACCGACGAAGAAGAGAACCAGTGGACTCTGCCCTCTGAGCCGCTCGAACGCTCGGAGTCCGAGGTGCTCGACGAGGTGCCGGCCGTCGACCCGCTGTCGATCGGCCTGGGGCTGGGCTCAGGAGTGTCGGTCAGTTCTGTCGCCTTCCCCGTCGCGCCGCCCGCGCCCGAGTCGTTCTCGATCGAGGACCGCGAGCCCGAGCCCGAAGAGGACTGACCCCGCCGACCGCGCGTCGATCAGTCAGCGTCGCGCGAGGCGCTCAGGTCTACGCGCGTCCGCGGCAGCGCTTCGGGATGCTCTCGCTGCAGCCAGCCGATCATCTTCTCCCGCACCTCGCAACGCAGCGTCCACTGATCACCCGAATCCTTCGCCGACATCACGAGACGCACGGTGACGAAGCCGCCCTGCGCCTCGGTCACGGCCGCGTCGAGCGAGCGGCCGTCCCAGGCCGGCGAGGCCTCGACGATGCGCTGGAACTCCTCGCGCAGCTCGTCCATCGGCACCCGCCAGTCGAGATCGAGATATACCGTTCCGAGGATCTTGTCGGACTTTCTGGTCCAGGTCTCGATCGGCGTGGTCGTGAAGTAACTGCACGGCACGACGAGTCGCCGCTCATCCCAGATGTAGACGACCACGTACGAGAGGTTGATCTCGCCGATACGCCCCCACTCGCCCTGGATGACCACGACGTCGCCGACCTTGACGGCGTCGGTGAATGCCACCTGCACGCCTGCGATCAGGTTGCCGAGGATCGACTGCGCAGCAAGGCCCGCGATGATGCTGACGATGCCGGCTGATGCGAGAAGGCTCGTGCCGACCGCACGCATCTCGGGGAACGTGAACAGTACGGTGCCCAGCGCGAGGACGCCGATCGTGACCAGCACGAGGCGATGGATGACGAGGAGCTGCGTGCGACGACGACGCGCCTCCGGCCCCACGAGCACGGTCTCTTCGCGGTCGATGAGTCTTTCGAAGCCGAACGAGACCGACGCGGCGAGGAGCCACGACCCGGTCAGGATCGTGGCGATCAAGAAGATCCTCGACACCGCCGGCCACCACGACTGCTCTGCGGGTTCGGTGACGGACGCCGCGATCCAGATCGCGACCACCGCTGCCGTCACGATCATCGCGTTGCGCACCCGACGGGCGAGATCACGCACCCACGGCACTCGCCGGCTGATCAGGGCAGCGACCAGAGCAAGCAGCGCGAGTGCGGCTGCGGCGACGACGATCGCGGTGCCGATCGCCACCGCGCTGCCGATCCAGGAATTCCAGGTGAAGTCGGAAGGCATCACTCCACACTATGCCGCGGCAGGGCAGCACGCGAAAGGCGCAGGCCAGCGGGCGGTGTCGCCGGTCGCGGCTACGGTTGAGGGATGACGATCACCGCCGCCGCAGACGGCTCCGCCCTGGGCAACCCCGGCCCCAACGGCTGGGCCTGGTACATCGACGACGACAACTGGGCTGCGGGCGGTTCGCCGCACGGCACGAACAACCAGGGCGAGCTGCGAGCCGTGCTCGAGCTGCTGCTCGCGACATCGGGCATCTCGGAGAAACTGATGATCGAGTGCGACAGTCGCTACGTGATCGACTCGGTGACCAAGTGGATGCCGGGGTGGAAGCGCAAGGGCTGGCGCAAGTCAGACGGCGGACCGGTGCTCAACCGCGACCTGCTCGAGGGCATCGACGAGGCCATCCGGGGCCGCGACGTCGAGTTCTCGTGGGTCAAGGGCCACGCAGGTCACCCGCTCAACGAAGCGGCCGACGAGCGCGCGAACGCGGCGGCCAAGGCTTACCAGGCGAAGCAGGAGCCCCGCCGCGGGCCCGGTTTCACGATGGCGACGGATGCCGGGGCAGCCGTCGCGGCATCCGCCCCCATCGCCGCGGCCGCAGGACGATCGGACTCGGCGGGCAACCCGACCGATGATGACACCGCGTGGGCTGACGCCGTCGAGGCGGATGCCGCACTGGTCGCGTCGAGCGACGCCGGCACCGACCCGTGGGCCACCGCATCGCAGGGCACAGGCTCCGCAGCGCCATCCCGCACATCTCCCGCCGCAGCCGTCTCGGCCGCCGAGCCGCTCTGGGCCGAGGCCGCGGATCTGTTCGACGGGCTCGACGACGAACCGGCGATCGACCCGGTCGAGTTGACGATCTCGCTGTCGGGTGCCGAGCGCGCTCGCCTCTCCGACCGCGCAACGGCGCAGGGCATCTCGCTCGAGGAGGCGCTCCGCCGTCTGATCTGACGACGGAACGCACGCCGTGTCCCGCCCACGCAGGCCGACTCGCGACCGAACCGACGCCTCAGCGGAGTCGCTCGGATCGCACGCCGAGGCCGACGAAGCGGCCGGTCAGCCGGGTCAGGGCAGGATGCCGACGCAGCATCCGGAGCGGCAAGGGCAGCGGCGCTCCCGGTCGAGTCGTCGACAGGAGCGGCCGCTGCAGCGCGCGTTGCACGGCCTGGGTCACGACGACCGGCCAGGCGCGGCGGCGCTGGACGCGGCGCAGATCGGCGACGTCGGGAATGCCTCGGGCGAGCGCGGGTCCGAGGATCCGGGCCGCCGCGACGGCATCCTGAATCGCGAGGTTGATCCCCACGCCACCCGCGGGCGACATCGCGTGTGCGGAGTCGCCGATGCACAGCAAGCCGTCGAGATACCAGCGACGGAGCCGTTCGAGCCGCACCCGCAGCAGGTGCACGTCATCCGCGACGAGGTCCGTGGCAACCCGACCGAGTCGAGGCGAGATCGAACGGATGCGCTCCTTCATGTGCGCGAGGTCGTCGTCCGACCTCGTCCAGGTCCCTGCAGGAATGACGTGCGCGATCTGGAAGAACTGCTCCCGGTCGATGGTGATGAGCATCCCGGCGCCGGCCTGCACGAACGGGTAGGCCTCGTCGCCGTTCTTCGGCAACCGGAACCAGAGCACGTCCATGGCCGCGGCGACGCCCGACGGCGTGAGCCCTGCCGCGTCGCGCACGGCCGAGTCGCGCCCCGACGCGTCGACGACGAGCCGTGCGCGGATGTCGAGCGAGCCGTCGACACCGGTCGCGACGACGCCGCCGATGCGCCCGCCGTCATGAGTGATCCCGTCGACGCGGGTCGACCGCAGCAGATGGAAGCCGGGATATCTGCGTGCTTCAGCGGCAAGCAGATCGAGGAAGTCCCACTGCGGCATGAACGACATCACCTTGCGAGCCGTCGGCAGGTGCGAGAAATCGGCAAGGGTGAGTTCGATGCCGTGCCAGCTGAGCATGACCCGCTGCATGTCGGCGTGCGGCTTCGCGAGGAACTGATCGAGCATGCCGAGCTCACCCAGCAGCTGCTGGCTCGAGGGGTGGATGGTGTCGCCGCGGAAGTCGCGCAGGAAGTCGGCGTGCTTCTCGACCACGGTGACATCACGACCCTGACGGGCGAGCAGCAGACCGAGCATGAGCCCGGCGGGGCCGCCGCCGACGATGACGCAGTCGGTGTCGATTCGCGTGTTCATGGGTAGAGCTTCACGCCGCGGAGTGCGACCATACGAGCATGGTCAATAAAAGACCCGGTCGCCCTCGCGGCCATGCCACCGCGCGCCAGCGCCTGATGGACGCCGCACAGAGACATTTCGACGCGGGTGATCTGGCCTCGGTCTCGTCGCGCGAGCTGGCCGCGGAGACCGGCGTCAGTCATACTCTGGTCAATTATCATTTCGGCTCTCGCGACGGACTGGTGGCGGCAGCGATCGCTCTACGGGTCGCTCCGCACGACGTCATCGCCCTGTCTCGCGACAGCCACGGGCGTATCGACGTCGACCGCCTCGCTCACGGCGTCCTCGCGGTGTGGGAGGATCCGGAGCACGGCGCTCGACTCGCCGGATCCGCCCGCCAGCTGGCATCCGGCAGCGGGTCGTCCGAGGCGATCAGCGACTACATCCAGAACTCCGTCTTCGAACCGCTGGTCGACGACTTCGGCCGCGCCCGTGCGCACCGGATGGCGACCGCCATCGTCGGGTTCCTCTTCGGCCGATATGTGCTCGCGCTGCCGATGTTCGCGAATCTGTCGCGAGACGACGCAGGAAACCTGCTTCTCTCGATGCTCCGCTGACGTCGCCCCCGCGTACACTCGCACCATGTCGAAGAAGAGTGTCGCGCGTACCGTCGGTCGGATCTTCCTCGGTTCCTTCCTGCTCTTCGCCGGCATCTCGCACCTGACGTTCGCGAGAGACGAGTTCCAGGCGCAGGTGCCGGATTGGGTGCCGCTGGATCCGGACGTGACGGTGCTCGCCTCGGGTGTCGTCGAGGTCGGTCTCGGTGCGGCCCTGCTCGTCGCGCGCAAGCGTCGCGGGCTGGTCGGGGTGATCACCGCGCTGTTCTTCGTCGCGGTCTTCCCCGGCAACATCGCGCAGTGGGTCGAGCACCGTGATGCGTTCGGCCTCGACACCGACATGAAGCGCTTCGTGCGGCTGTTCTTCCAGCCGGTGCTCATCGCGCTCGCGATCTGGTCGACGCGCGCCCCGCGCCGCGCCGCCCGCAAGGCTGCGCTCTGACCTCGTGGACGCTGCTCGTTCACGATTCAGCATGAACGCGGGCATGACGTCAGATGAGGGGGCGGTTCTCGAAAGAACCGCCCCCTCATGCTGAATTGTGAACGTCAGACCGCGAGCAGCTCCCGCTCGAGGCGTGCGTACGAGGTCTCCATGCCGTCGGCCATGCCGGTGGCGAGGATCATGTCGCGCGTCTCCTTGTCGGGGTATTCGATGTAGAGGGTGATCAGCGTCGCCCCGTTCTCTTCGTAGAGGTTGAGGTCGTTCAGCGTCTCGACCGGCATCCCGACCATCCGCTCGGTCTGCACCGATCGGCGCGGTGCATCGATGAGCAGCGCCTCGCCCTCGAATCCGAACGCCTGCCCCTCCGTGTCGCCCACGGGCGCCCACGAGTTGCGGTACGTCTGGCCGACCTCGGTGGCGACGACGCACTCGGTCATCTCCCACCCGTCGGGTCCGAGCAGCCACTGCTTTATGAGCTCGGGGTCGTTGTGCGCACGCCAGACGAGCTCGCGCGGCCCCTCGACGAGACGCGTGATGCGCACGTGGACGTCGTCGAGCAGTTCGACCTGGGTGCCCTTGCCCTGTGCGTAGTCGCGGAGGTCCTGCAGCACGGCGTCGAGCTGGCTCATCGCGAGCTTCGTGCCCTCGACCGCGCCCATCGCGACGATCTGCTCGAGCGCCTCGAGCGAGTCGAAGTAGCTCGTGTTGACCATCCGGGCCCCCTCGGCGGTCGACTCGAAGGTGAACGTCATGCGCATCGACGGCAGGTCGGCGTCTGGAGTGCCGCTCTCATCGGCGAAGGCGTCGAGCACCTCGAAGCTGCGCGGGGCGTCGATGCGGAGAAACTCCCAGGTGCCGGAGGCCTTCTCGCCCCGGGGGCCGTTCATCGTGTAGTCGGCTTTGCCGCCCACGGTGTGGTCCCACCGGGTGAAGGTGGCGGGCCATCCGGGAGGACCCCAGAAGCGCTCGAGCTGGCGCGGGTCGCTGTAGGCGGCCCAGACGCGCTCGATGGGAGCCGCCAGGTCGGCGGCGACCGTCATGGTGAGGTTCTCGGTATCGGTGATGACGTCGGTGACAGGCATGTCAGTCTCTCTCTTCGGTTCGTGGATCATCGGTGGTGTCGTCGTCGGACCGACCGGTCTCCGAGCTCGTCGAAGGGCCGGCCAGCAGGTCGTCGAGTCGGGCGATGCGCGACCGCCACAGCTCTTCGTATCGGGCGAGCAGCGCCCTGGCGCGGGCGATCATCTCGGGGTTCGCACGGACGAGCCGCTCGCGTCCCTCGGCGCGCTTGACGATGAGGTTCGCTGCTTCGAGCACGGCCACGTGCTTCTGCACCGCGGCGAACGACATGTCGTATTCGGAGGCGAGGGTCGAGACGGACTGCTCCCGCTCGATCGTCCGGCGCAGGATGTCACGCCGGGTCGACGTCGCCAGTGCGTGGAACACACGGTCGACCTCCGCTTCGCTCAGTTCTCTTTGTGCAACCATTTGGTTGTACGTTATGCCTGGGCGGAGCGGATGTCAAGAGGTCGACTGAATTGTGAATCGCGTCCTTAGATCGGACTACCCGCTTTACATCGGACTACCCGAAGTTGGATCGGACTGAGTCCGATCCAAACCGTAACCCCGGGAGCGTGACAAAGGTGTGCGGTCCTGGGCGCAGGTCATAACAGTCGTGCCTACCGAGACGCTCGCCACCGCTCAGAGTGGCGACAAAGCCAGCTGAGGTCGCGCGGGTAGGTCAGATCGTAGGGCTGGCTCGTGTGCGACGACGGTCAACCCGGGAAGGAAACTCTGAACCTCGAAATACGACAGGTTCGTTGAAGGCAGAAGCTGCGCCGATTCCTACGACTCACGTTCCTGGACCCACGATTTCGGCAGGGGCCCGCAGCTCGGCGTGTCGCGACTTCCTCCGCGCCACCACGAGGACCGGGTCGCGTGCCCGCATCATTAGCGAGGGCGCCTCGGCGGAAAAAGAGCGAGATCGTCGCCCTCATCTTGAAACGTCATCTTGCCGACCGTGATGCATGTCATAGTCGCGCAGCACTGCTGTCGAGCTCGTGCAATCGGAACGATCGGAGCATTGCGATCCCACTTTCGGTCCGGATCCCGACGACTCGGCCGGAAAAGCCGCCGACGACCTCCGTCGAAAGATATCGGCCGTCCACTACTGCGAGCGTCGAGCGTCCAGATCCGGCCAAAACGACAAGATCATCCGGACCGCCAGTTGCGGAAGGCACCGAGCCGATGGCGACCCAGCCATCATGCGGAACCTGCGGCCCAATGTCGACTTCGACTCCACCGATGGTGAGCAAGGCTTGGACGCCACCCCCTGATATGCGTGCACCAAAGCGGTGACGATCGTCGACACGCACTTCCACTACTGCAACGGCATCGGATGCGCTCATCTCGAACGCCGCCTCCCAGTGAAGGGGCTGGACTCGCACATAAAGCCCGGAGGTGTCGGACGCCCACACTTGTAGACCGTCGCTTCCGGGCTGGCAGAAGGTCTCGGGCCGAGCCGCCGGCGAAATCCAGCGGGGGTGCAAGGATTCAGACGTGAAGCTTTCCTGGAAATCCCACCGCTCGGACTTGAAGGAGATAGAGGACGGGCGGATGACCGGCCAATCATCGATCCAAGCGACGTCCACCAGGAACACTTCTCTGCCATTCGTATGAAAACCGGGGGTGATCCCGCGTGCTCTAACTCCGAGATGCACCCCAACCCAGGAGCCATCGCTACTTTGAACCACGTCGAGGTGGCCCACATTTTGCACGGGGTGGTCGGTGCTGCGATGGGTGTACAGAGGCTCTTCCGGCGCGGGCACGAACGGCCCATGAGGTGCTCGTGACCGCGCAACCGATACCACGTGACCGCGTTCGGTACCCCCTTCGGCAACGAACAGGTACCACCAGTCGTTTCGTTGCACGAGGTGCGGAGCTTCAGTATGTGAAAGCCCCGTTCCGCGCCAGATCCACTGTGGTTCGGTTAGCGCTCTGCCCGTATGTGGATCGATTTCCGCTTGTCGGATTCCGGCCCCCTCGTCGTTCCAGGCGCAGTAGGTTACGAGGCATCGACCATCCTGCGTCCAGGCGATGTCCGGATCGATTCCGACAAGTTCCGGTATTTCCACGGCCTCGGACCATGGCCCTTCGGGGGCGTCGGCCATGAAGAGTCTCTGGCCTCGCTGACTGTCGGAGTCAGTGGTGATGAGCCAGAACCGTCCTGCGTGATGCCGGAGAGTGGGCGCCCAGATTCCACCCCCCGCCCTGGACCGTGCCGATTGGAACTGGGAGTCCCGGTCTAGTGCGTTGGCGAGGAGCGTCCAGGTCTGCAAATCCCGGGAGTGCCAGATCGGGACGGATGGGGAGTACTCGAAGGACGACATGGCCACGTAGTAGTCCTCCCCGACGCGACAGATCGTTGGGTCGGGGTGGAAGCCTGCAATTGCGGGGGAGGTTTCGGCGGATTCGTCTCGGGTCATTATCGTTCCTTTCCTGACCGAACCGATCCCGGTGTCCGAGTCCGTGCGGTGGAGCTGCGCTTTGGGTATGGGCATGTCGTAATCTGAACGGATTCCGGTCGGATCGAGGCTTACTGCTTTGTCACGGAGCTCGTCCTTGGAGGGTCAACAACGTTGCGTGTGAGCAGCACGCAAACGGGCGAGATCCGCTAGGAGAATTGCGTGGTGCTCTGGCGGCGGCTAACTTGAGCCGGCTGCACTAGTTCCAGGCGTGTGGGGTCCGCGTCACCCTCTATTCGCTTGAACAGGACGCGCATGGCCAGTCGGGAGAGGTCGCGAGGTTGCGGTGAAACGTTGGTGATGGCGGGTTCGAACTGACGCGCGGTGGCATCTGTGCACAGGCTGAGTAGGGAGATGTCTCGGCCGATGGTCAAAGCGGTGAGACGGGCAAGTTGGATGAGCCATTCGGTAACCCGGGGGGTTCGTGCGATGAGCCCGAGTCGGTTTGTGTGGTTCGCGAAGATGTCACTGGCAGCCTCTTCGATGCCGGCCCACCCGCCGCGCTGAGGATGAACGAGGGAGAACTCAAGGTTGTGATGAGCCGCGCGATGCCGGGCGCCCTCGTGGAACTCGTGGATGAACCTCAGTTCGTGCGCGTCGATCTCTGGTTCGTTTCCGACCACGACGACGCGCCGGTGCCCGGTCGTGGCGAGCTCGTCGACGAGAAGTTCCGCTGCGCGTCGTGTGTCGAAGTCGACGGCATCCAGTCCGTGCGGGTCCTCGGGACGTCCGAAGAGCACGACGGGAAGGCCTAGTGCTGCCGCCGATTCGAGACGGGGGTCCGCGGTGCGCACATCCATCAGGACGAATGCGTCGGCGACGCGTCGCGCGGCGAGTCGTTCGAGCCCTTGCGGACCTTCGTCTGTGGTGACAAGGACGACGTCGTAGTCACGGCCGCGTGCTTCCTCGACGATTGTGTCGATGTAGGGAGACGTCTCGCTAACATCGGCGCCGGCGCCCAGGTGGACCACCAGAGCAATGACGTTGGTCTTGGAGCCACGTAGCGCGCGGGCTCCCGCGTTGGGTTGATACGTCAGTTCCCGGATAGCGTCTTCGACCCGCCGTCGCGTTTCGGGGGTGATCGCGCGTTTGCCGCTCATCACGTACGACACGGTGCTTTGAGATACGCCAGCGAGTGCCGCTACGTCTTTGCTTGTGGGCAGAGACCGCGGGGGCCGTCTCTCGGTCGTCATAGTGGTTAGCCTACTGATGGGGGTGGTCATGCGCCCTCGTTCTCTCTGCGAGCGGTGGCGTCAGCCCTTGACGGAACCGGCGACCAAGCCCGCGACGATCCAGCGTTGGCACACCACATAGAAGATGAACACCGGGATGAGCGCCACGACGGTGACGGTCATGAACTGTGGCCAATCCGTCGTGAATTGCCCCATGGCGTTGTACACCTGGAGTACGACGGTGCGGCGGTCACTGGAGGACAACAACAAGTTCGGCCAGACGAAGTCGTTCCAGGTGGCGAGGGTCTGGAACACGATGACGGTGGTCAGGATCGGTCGTATCAATGGGAGCACGATGGACAAATAGATTCGCCAAGGACCGGCACCATCGATGCGTGCCGCTTCGAGCAACTCCATCGGCAGCTTCCGCATGTAACCGACGATCAGGAAGTAGCTGAAGATCGCACCACCCAGGTAGATGATGATCAGTCCCGTCAGGGAGTTGACCAGCCCTAGCCGGGCTTCCATCTGGTAGAGCGGGATTAGCGTGGCCTGCATCGGGATGCAGAATGCAATCAGCATGATGGCACCGATTGCGGCGGTCAGCCGAGAATTGCGCAGGATCATCCCGTAAGCGGCCATCGAACCGACAACGACTTGGAGGAAGACGCTGATCACGGTCACGATCAGGGTGTTCAGAAAGCTCTGCCAGATTGAGCCGCTCATCAGAAGCGTGGCGTAGTTCTCCAGCCGCCATTCTGCAGGCAGGCCGAACGGTGAGGCTGACATGTCGGCCTGGGTCTTGAAGGTGCTGATGACGACGTAATAGAGCGGGATCGCAATGAGAACGGTAAGGCCGATCATCACCACGGAGCGAATTGTGAACTGCGTGCGAGCCCGTGCACGCTGACTGAGAATACTCACGAGAACCTCCGTGTCAAGGCGTTGGCTGCAGTCAGTTGTACGAGTACAACCACCAGGCAGGCGATCGTGAAGAGCACAGCCAGTGCGGAACCGACTCCCACGTCGAACTGGGAGAGGCCCTGCAGGATTATTTGCTGTGTGATGGTGTTCGTCGAGTATCCCGGACCACCCTTCGTCATTGTGAAGGGAAGGTCATAGATTTTTAGACCGCTGGTGACAAGCAAGAATGTGGAAACCACCAGAGCAGGGATCAGTTCCGGCATTGTGATCGCCCAGAACTGCTGCCTGCCGCTAGCGCCATCAATCTGCGCCTGTTCGTAAAGATCCGCTGGGACCGCCTGCAGGTAGGCCAGGTAAAGGGTTGCGTGCCATCCGACCTGGGCCCATACCGCCACAAATATGACGCAGAACCGTGCCAGGTCCGAGTCGGCCAGCCAGGGAACTGCCTCCAGGCCGAAGTTGCCGAGCACGACGTTAATTGCACCGTTGTCGAGGGGCGAGAAGATGTATTGCCAGATCAGTCCGATGATCGCCTGGGCCGGCACCCCCACAAAGAAGAACAGTGAGCGCGCGAACGTACGGCCCGCGAATCGCTTGTTGAGCGCGATAGCTAGCGGGATGGCGAGCACCGTGATAGCGACGGTGGTGGACACCGTATAGAGCAAAGTGAAACTCAGCCCGGCCAGCAGTGTGGGGTCTGAGAACACAGCGGCATAGTTGTCGAGACCCACCCAGTCGTGGGTCGGTACGAAACCCGCAGAGTCGGTGAAGGAGTAATAGATGGATTGACCGGTCGGTATCGCGAAGAGCGCGATGAAGATCGCGACGATGGGGAGCAAAAACATCGAGGAGGCGAACCCATCGCCGCGGAGTCGTCCGCGCGATGGTCGGATCGCGCGGCGCGCGGCGACCGGCGGCGCTTCAAGAGTGATGGCCATGATGTGCCGTTCTTCGAGGGGGTGGGAGTCCGCTAAGTCACACAGCGCCCTGGGGGTTCAAGCAGAACCCCCAGGGCCGGTGTTCTACTACTGAGATTCCCACTTAGCGTCGAGGGCGGAAGTGACGTCTTCCGGCGTTGCCTGGCCCTGGATGAACAGCTGGAACTGTGCGGCCAACTCCTGACCCATGACGGCACCGTTGGCGGGCCAATTGATCCAGTAGTACTTACCCTCCTGGACGTAGTTCTTATACACGTCCTCAATCTGAGGAGCGACCTTGGCATCATATTTGGCCGACGTGGAGACCTGGTTGGTGTACTTCTCGGCCAGCTCGAGGCCCTCAGCGCTGTTGATGAAGCTCAGAAACTTCTGGGCGGCAGCGAGCTTGTCGCCCTCGAGGGAGCCGCTCAGCGCGAACGGTGAATCGGGACCGCCGCCGATAAACGGCTCACCCCCGTCGATGGCAGGGAATGGTGCAGTTCCGAAGTCCACTCCTGCCGCTTCGATATCGGCGAAATCCCAAGGACCCGAGCGATACATCGCGACCTGTCCGGAGAGGAAGTTCTGCTTGACCTGGTCGCCGCTGACCCCGACAACATCGGTCGGGAGAACACCGGAATCCACGAGCTTCTGCCACTGCTCCATGACAGGGATCCAGGAAGAGAACGACTCGCTCCCGTCGAAGATCTCCGCATCTGTCGTTCCCGAGCCGGCGTACCAACCGCCCAACATAGGAGCGAACGACGGCGAACCGCTTGACTCGTCTTCCAAGTATGGGTCGATCCCGGCCCCCTTCAGCGTCAGGCCAAGCTCGATGAAGCCATCCAGATCAGTGGGCACTTCCTCGAATCCGACCTGCTCAAGCAAGGCCTTGTTATAGATGATCACGCCCTGCCACGCACCGGTGGACATACCGTAAGTCTTATCGTCCACGGTGAACATCTCCGACGCCGTGGCGTCAATGCCTTCCATGAACGGTTCGTTCGTGATGTCGCGCACCACTCCGCCCTCGATGAGTTCGTTGCGGGTTTCCAGCGACAGGTGAAAAACGTCCGGCAGCTGGTTACCCGACGCGCGGGCCAACAGAGTCTGCGCGTACTCGGCGGCGCCGCCGTTCGCGGAGCTCATGTCGATGGTGATGCCGGGGTTCGCCTCTTCGAAAGCATCGATGATCGGCTTCATGGACTCCTGGTTATTCCACGAGTAGTAGGTCAGCGTCGTCGAGCCATCGCCGGCCTGACCAGCGCAGGCTGCCAGGGGGGCTGCCGTTGCAGCAATCGCTACCACGGCGGCAAGGGCGCGGATGGAGTTGTTCATGTTTGCTGTCTCCTCATTGAGCTCTGCTGCTCGGGTCGGTGATAGGCACAGGCGCGCGAATCATTGGTGCTGGGGCGTCCTCGGGCGTCGATCGTCGATACGTATCCGCGGAACTGGGAATACCCTCGCATACGTATCGACAATCCACAAGTATTTCCGGCCAGAGTTCTTCGACCGCGCTTGCCTTACACGGAAGGGTCACCTACTCTGAACGCAGCCAAGGAGATACGTATCGACGATCGTTCGACGCCGCGAACTGGGCATCCCCAGCACCAACGCGGAGCTGTCTCCCATCTCGTCGCAACCCAAAGGATCCATGTGACTGTCTTGTCCGATTCCACCGTCGTTTCTTCTCGCTCACGGCTTGAACTGGCAGTCGAGCCAGGCGAGCGATGGTGGGGAGGCGCGATCGAGGACGGAGCCGCGATGCCTTTCGGCCAGACGCCGTTCGAACGCAACCTCGGCGTCCCCGAGTCGATCGACAACTCCCTCGCGGGGCGGCCGTCCAATCAGAGCGCCCCCCTCCTCTTGTCCACCGCAGGTCGATTCGTGTGGTCAGAGCACCCGTTCGAATTCTCATTCCAAGCTGGGCTTCTGCAGGTCACGGGCCACGAGCTTCAAATGTTCGAAACCGGGGGCACACTGCGGGATGCGTTCCTGGCCGCGTCCGACCGATTCTTCCCCGCATCCGGATCAGCGCCGGCGCGCGAGATGTTCTCGTCGCCGCAGTACAACACATGGATTGAACAGCCCTATCTCCCCACCCAGCAGTCGGTCCTCACCTATGCTCGCGCCCTCCTCGACTCCGGCCAGAAGCCAGGAGTCCTCATCATCGACGACTCCTGGGCGACGGGATACGGCACATGGTCGTTCGATGAGGGACGGTTTCCGCAACCCCGACAGATGGTAGACCAGCTGCACGACTGGGGATTCCGCGTCATGCTCTGGCTGGTGCCGTTCATCAGCGCTGACTCCGCCGCTTTCCGACACCTTGAACGGGAGGGCATGTTGGTGTGCGGCAGCAATGGACAGACAGCGCTCCGACGCTGGTGGAACGGGGTCAGTGCACTGTTGGACGTGTCTAACCCGGCTGCTGTGACTTGGCTCACGGACCAGCTTGACGCGCTCGTCCGAGAGGTCGGCATCGACGGCTTCAAATTCGACGGCGGCGACGTCCGGGACTTCTACCCCGATGACATCACCCTGCAGGCATCCGATCCAGTGGAAAAGACTCAAGCATGGGCAGCCATCGGTCTGCGCTATCCATTCAATGAGTTTCGCGCGTGCTGGCGCATGGGCGGTCAGCCCCTTGCCCAGCGACTACAGGACAAGCGCCCAGTTTGGGGCCCTGAAGGGATTGGATCGCTTGTGCCAGAGATGCTGGCACAAGGAATGATCGGCCACGCGTTCACCTGTCCCGACATGATCGGGGGCGGAGAAATCGACGCTATGACCGGCCAAGCTACGATCGACCAGGAGTTCTTCGTCCGGTACGCGCAGATCGCAGCCCTTTCCCCTATGGCGCAGTTCTCAGTCAACCCAAGCCGGGTGCTCGACCCAACTCATCTCGGTGCAGTCGAGCAAGCGTTTGCACTTCGGGACAAGCTCCTTCCCGAGATACTGTTGCTCGTAGAGCACGCGGCCCGAACTGGCGAGCCCATCATCCGCCCCATGGCGTATCACCAGGCAGGAACCGAGCACCTCAACGACCAGTACTTCCTCGGTCCCGACCTCTTCGTCGCTCCCATCACCGAGAAGGGAGCGGCTCAAAGAACCGTCTTCGTTCCGGAAGGCAGGTGGGAGCAAGACCGAACCGGCGTTGTTTTCGAAGGACCAGCCATTTTCACCATCGAAGTGGACCTCGCAACCATTCCACTGTTCTCGCGTGAGAGCCGAGCGTTGGCCCCCTCTGGAGCGCACTGAGCGCTCGAGATCATCCGCGAGGACGCTAGTCCGCGCGGACTATTACGCCCTGCCACGACCTCGCTGCTGCCTGCGCGCGCCTAAACCATCGTTTACGGCAGGGAACTTCGCACGGCGGCGGTCGGCTAGATTCCGGGCTACTGCCTCGTCGTGATGACGCGCATGCGATCCTCGGGGTGAATGAGGTGGTCGTGTGCGTGCGCGTCGTCGCCGAGGTCGATCTGCACGCGGTGGACCCGGCCGGTGAAGATGCTCCCGCGGCTGGTGTAGTCGTCGCTGACCGGTGTGCCGGTGTCGGAGCCGACATCCATGGTTTCGTCGCCGGAGAATGCGAGCGGCACGGTCGCGTCGATGCGCACGGTCGCGACTTGCTCTCCATCGAGGTACAGATCTGCGGTGGCACCCTTCCCCAGCCCGCCGCCGTCGTACTCGAACTCGAGTCGGACCTGATGATCACCCGCAGCTGCATGCGCCTCGGGAGGACCGTGTGGTGGTTCCACCCGATTCGGAGCTGCACTGGGTGCCGCGCGATCACACTTCTCCAACTGGCTTTT
>NZ_JBIUWV010000009.1:0-211793 GCF_044743635.1 Microbacterium sp. NPDC087589 | reverse complement strand
TGGTGCGAGATCCACCACGTCACCGAACACTCCCGCGGCGGGCCGACGCATACGGACAACGGTGTGCCGTTGTGCTGGTGGCACCACCGCTCCCTTGGCACCTCCGGGTGGGAGATCCGCATGAACGACGGCCTCCCGCAAGTCCGCGGACCGGCATGGTGGGACCCCGACCAGCGATGGCGTACCCCACGACTCAGCCTGCCGTCACCCTCTCGGGTTCCCCGCACCCCGCTTCGCGTCTGAGCGCGCCTGGGCCGAAGCGACGCGCGCCTGGGTCGAAACGACGCGCGCCTGGGTCGAAACGACGAGCACCCGAGCGGAGACCGCGCGATGCCAGACGGGATCAGGCCGGGTCGAGTCTCAGCACCTCGGGCGACTCGCCTCCCGCGACATCGTCGACGACGCGGATGCTGCGCGCCAGGTCGTCGAGAGCGCCGTCGAGCGTGCCGAAGCGTTCACGGTCACTGCACATCGCGGTCAACGTCACCAGATGCGTGTCGGTGTCCCAGGTGTAGGTGGCGAAAGGCGGTGACGCGGGTGACGGCGGCATCGCCACCATGAGCTTCTCTCCCGTGCCCAGCCAGCGGCTCGAGAACGACTGGGTGTCGTCATAGTCCATCGGCATAGACGCCCGAGCGACCCGCACCTGCGGTGTCAACTCCTGCACGGTGGCCATCGCGACGACCAGCTCCGGATCCGCCTTCCAGGTCCATACGAGCACGCGACCGTCCGCCCGGCGCATCAGCATCGGCGCTGCCTGGCTCATCGCCCACGCACCGATGCGCGAACCAGGGCGCTCGGTGACACCGATCGCCGAGTTCACCTGCCCCAGCAGCATCCTTATCGCTGCCTTGCGGTGCCGGCGCCCCTTCCAGCCGAGCGAATCGGTGACGGGGATCCACAGTCGGGAGTCGGCGTCGGCAGTCAGTCGCATGGCTCCACGCTAGAGGGTCAGGCTGAGGGATGCCGGTATGCCTCGGCGGCCGGATCAGGCCCCTCGGGTAGAGTGGCCAGCGCCCGATCGGGCTCTTTGACCGCCGTACCGTAAGGCAGAATGTCCTCCTCTACCTCCGATCCGACGAGTGCTCCCGACGTCGCCCCCGACTCCGGGCAGCGTCCGCTTCGCATCCTGATCGGATGCGACACCTTCTGGCCAGACATCAACGGCGCCGCCCGCTTCGCTGAGCGCCTCGCCGCCGGCCTGGTGCAGCGCGGTCATGACGTGCACGTCGTCGCACCGAACCAGGCCTACCGGCGCGCCGTGCCCCGCACCGAGGTGATCGAGGGCGAGCCAATGACGCTGCACCGGCTGCCGTCGGTGCGCTGGGCGCCCCATGACTGGCTGCGCTTCGTCTGGCCGTGGCGCGTGAAGCACTACGCCCGCAAGGTCTTCGACACCGTGCAGCCCGACGTCGTGCACATCCAGTCGCACATCGTGATCGGTCGTGGGCTCTCCCGCATCGCGCACGAGCGCGGCATCCCGGTGATCGCCACCAACCACGTGATGGCCGAGAACATCCTCGACCACACGACCATGCCCAAGTTCGTCGATGACCTCGTGCTGCGCTGGGCATGGGGAGACGCGAAGCGCACCTTCGCCCTGACGCGCGCGATCACCACACCGACGCGTCGCGCCGCCGACTTCCTCGAGCGCACGGTCGAGGTCCACGGCGTCGTCCCGGTCAGCTGCGGCATCGACCGCACGCAGTACACCCCGGTGATCGCTCCTCGCGACAAGAACCGCATCATTTTCGTCGGACGCCTGACCGCCGAGAAGCAGGTCGAGGTGATCCTCGAGGCGATGACGAAGCTCGACCCGGCTCTCGATGCGACCTTCGACATCGTCGGCGGGGGAGACCAGCGCAAGCAGCTCGAGAGCCTCACGACCCAGCTGGGCCTCGCCGACCGGGTGACCTTCCACGGCCGCACGACGGATGAGCAGCTGCGTGCACTGCTGTCGCGCGCCTCGGTGTTCACGATCGCCTCGATCGCCGAGCTGCAGTCGATCGCGACCATGGAGGCCATGGCCTCGGCGCTGCCGATCGTCGCAGCGGATGCGGTCGCCCTGCCGCACCTCGTGCACGACGGCGAGAACGGCTACCTGTTCGAGCCCGGCAACGCGGATGCTCTCGCCGCGCGACTCGCCGATGTGCTCACCGCATCGCCAGGCGAGTACGCGCGGATGCAGCAGGCATCGCTCGACGGAGTCGCGATCCACGACATCAACCGCACGCTCGACACGTTCGAGGCGCTGTACCGCGACGAGCCTCTTCCCGAGTGACGACGCGCGTCATGCACATCGTCTTCTTCGGGGATCAGCACCTGGATTCGCTCGGCGGCGCCCAGGTGTCGATGCGGTTGCAGCGGGAGTTCCTCGAGCGCGCCGGCCACACGGTGACCGTCGTCGCGCCGAAGATGCACGGGTCGCGGGCCCCGCGCATCGCCGACTCGTCGAGCGTCGATCTGCCGTCCGTGCCGATCACCGTCGACCGCGAGTATTCGATGAGCTGGCCCGGCCGCGCCACCGACCGTGCGCTCGACCGCGCGATGACGCACCGCCCGCCGGTCGACCTGGTGCACGTGCAGGCCGACTTCTGGGGCGCCTTCATCGGTCACCGCTACGCGGCTCGCCACGGCCTCCCCGTCGTCCACACCATGCACAACCGCGTGGATGTGGGGATAGCCGCGGTCACCCCGCTGCACGGTCCGGTGCTCCGAGCGCTCAACGTCTGGCGGCGCCGCGCGCTGCGGGGCGCGGCGGAGCAGGTGCGCGGGAGCGACGGATGGGCCTTTCTCCGTGGCATCGCGAGCGGGTCATCGGCTGTGACCGCACCCTCCACTCATTTCGCGCGTCGCCTCGAAGAGCACGGAGTCTTCAGTCCCGTCGACGTGGTGTGGAACGGCATCGACGACGACGTACGCGAGGCGACGCTCGCCGCCGCGCCGACTGAGCGCGCGCCCGGGCGCCCCCGCTTCGTCTGGCTCGGACGCATGAGTCCAGAGAAGCGCCTGCTGCCGTTCCTCGAGGCCTTCGTCGAGTCGGGAGTCGACGCCGACCTCGAGATCATCGGGGGCGGCGCCCAGCGCGCGGCCGCGGGGAAGATCGTCGCGGGTCTGTCGAACGTTCATTTCGCCGGAAAGCTCAGCTACGCCGACACCCTCGCCCGCATCGCCGCCGCCGACGCACTCGTGCAGACATCGATCGGCTTCGAGACGCAGGGCATGACGCCGTTCGAGGCGGCCACCCTCGGCACGCCGTCGGTGATCAGCGACCCCGACATCGCGGCAGAGCTCGGCGGCGGACTCTGGGCCGTCCCCGGATCAGCCGGCACCGAGGGTCAGCGAAAGGCGGGTCTTGTCGAGACGCTGCGCCGCGCGGCATCCGACATCGCCGCAGGAATCGCACCGCAGCCGATGCGCGAAGTCTCGGAGTCGTTCCGGCAGTCGTCGCGCACTGCGGCGATGATCGAGGTCTACGAGCGCGTGCTCGCGGGCTGATCCTCGGGCTCAGCACCCGAAGCGCTGGCTGATCATCCGGCTCAGAACCCGAAGTAGTAGAACACGTTCGACACCCATGCGACGAGGGTGCCGATGACCGCGCTGCCGCCCACGCCGATGGCGATCGCCGCGAGCAGATGAGGCGCGGGGCGTCGAAGGGCGATGATTCCGAGCACCAGTCCAGTGCCTGCGCCCGCGACCACGACCAGGTTCATCAGGTTCGACAGCAGCTCGACGACGCCGAAGCCGACGCTCGCGTACAGGAACGGAGTGACGATCTGCCAGAGCAGCCCGATCGCCACTGCGCTCGCGGCCACGATCAACGCCGTGCGACCGAGGCCGCCGGAGCGCGGTGCTCCCTGTCCCGGTGCGTACGGGGGTGCCGCGACTCCGTAGTGCTGGCCGGGTTGCGCGTAGGGCTGGCCGGGTTGCGCGTAGGGCTGGCCGGGTTGCGGGTAGGGCTGGCCGGGTTGAGTGTAGGGCTGGCCGGGTTGCGCGTAGGGCTGGCCGGGTTGCTGCTGCGGGTGCAGGATCTGCCCGTCGTGCTGGGGCTGGTCTGGATGCTGCTGCTGGTTGCTCATCGATTCTCCGGACGATCAGAAGGACAACGCGTAGAAGAGGTTCGACATCCACGAGATGACGATCCCGACGAGCTGCGATGCGGTGACGCCGATCGCGATGCCCGCGAGGATCTGCGGCCCTGGTCGCCGCACCGACATCAGACCGAGGATGAGCCCGACGACGGCGACGATCAGAACGAGCCCGCTGCCGACCGCTCCGAACGCGCCGATCGCCGAGGGATCGCCCATCATCCGGTACATGAGGGGATACGACAGCGTGACGAGGAGTCCGATCCCGAGCGAGATCACGGCGAGGAGGAAGGCGATCCGACCGAGTCCTGAGCTGCCCGCGGACGCCGGACGCTGGTGCTCCGGGTACGGCCGCGACGGATAAGACTGCCCCGCGTGCGCCTGGCCGCCGTAGGGCTGGTCAGTGTACGGCTGCGACGGCTGCGACGGTTGCTGCGGCGGGTAGTGCGAGCCCTCGTAGTTCGGGGGAGTTCCGTATGGCTGCGCGGGGGGCTGCTGAGGCTCGCTCATGCTCACGAGCGTAGCCGCGTGCGCCGTCGGGTGGGGGAGATCGGGTGGGGGAGATCGGGTGGGTGAGATCGGGTGGGGGAGATCGGGTGGGTGAGATCGGGTGGGTGAGATCCGCTGGGGGAGATTGTTCGCCCCCGTGTCAGCGATAGGCGTGCCCGGCCTCCGCGCGGTCGAGGGCGTCTCCTTCGGCGACGCGTGTCCAGTCGGTCGGAACGCGTCGGTATCCGTCGCGGCGGAGTTCGATGACGGTGGCGCCGAGAGCCCACACGGCGAGGGCGATGAGTGCGATGAGGAGGATCATGGCAGAAACGCTACGATCACTGTTGATCTGCCACGAGTGGCAGAATAGACTCTGCTCGTAGGAAAACTGCCAGAAGCGGAGAAAGCCATGATGAAGACCGTCGCCTGCATCGTCCAAGACGGATTCGCGCCGTTCGAGTTCGGTCTCGCGTGCGAGGCCTTCGGCCTCGATCGGTCGAACGACGGTGTGCCGAACTTCGACTTCCGGGTCATCGCACCGCATCCTGGGGTCGTGACGTCGAAGCTGGGCTTCTCGATCAACGTCGAGCACGACCTGTCGTTCGCATACGAGGCCGACCTCGTCGTCTTCTGTCCGCTGCCCCGCGAGCACTGGACGCAGATCGATCCGCTGCTCCTCGATGTCGCGCGCGACGCAGTGGCGAGAGGCGCCTGGGTGCTCACGATCTGCAGCGGCTCGTTCATCCTCGGCGCTGCGGGCGTGCTCGACGGGCGCCGCGCGACCACGCACTGGATGTACTCCGAGGTGATGGCCGAGATGTACCCGGAGATCGACATCGACCCCGACGTGCTCTTCGTGCAGGACGACCGGATCATCACGAGCGCCGGCACGGCAGCCGGCATCGACGCCTGCCTGCACCTGCTGCGCATCGAGCTCGGTGCCGAGCTCACGAATCGCATCGCCCGCCGCATGGTCGTTCCGCCGCAGCGCGACGGAGGCCAGGCGCAGTTCATCGACCGCCCCATCCCGGTCGCCCAGAACGACTCGCTCGCCGCCGTCGCCGATTGGGCGGTCGAGCACCTCCGCGACGACCTGGGCGTCGATCAGCTCGCGGCCCGTGCTCTCATGTCTCCTCGCACCTTCGCCCGCCGGTTCAAGTCCGAGTACGGTGCGACGCCCGCGGCCTGGCTCGCGCGGCAGCGCGTGCTGCACGCCCAGCGGATGCTCGAGCGCAGTGATCTCTCACTCGAGCAGATCGCCGACGAATGCGGCTTCGGATCGGCTGCCGTGCTGCGGCAGAACTTCTCACGGGTGCTGGGCACCACCCCGACGGCCTACCGCGCGCGCTTCTCATGCGCGGACGACACGGAGTCGTCCGCGGCCTGACCACTGTTCGCGGCCTGACCACCCCGTCGCTCAGTTCGCGCGGCGAGCCCTCGGCGGCGGGCGCTGAGCGAAGCGCTGCTCTCAGTGGTCCCAGTGTCCGGGACTCGGGAGTGCGCGATAGGCGACGTCGACCCGGTCGGGGGTGACCGCGGCGGTGCAGTACAGCAACGACTGGGTCGGGTAGCCGTGCGGGCGGTTGTCGCGGATGATCGCCCGATCGTCTTCGGGGTCGAGTCGAGCGGAAGAGGCGAGCAGCGTCGTCCACTCGCCTGCCCAGTCGAGGCTGTCTCCGGTCGCGCCCAGAGCGCGGAACTCCGGCAGCCAGGCGGCGATGCGCGGAGTGGCGAGGTCATCGAGGTCGTCGTGCGCGATCATGTGGATGCCGTCTGCCAGCGATGCCTCGCGCAGCTCGGCGCCGTCCCAGCTCAGCATGCGCGCCCCCTCGGGCCGCACTTCGAGCAGATTGAAGCCGTGCATGGGCAGCGGAGCGGCCGGCGAGCGGCCCATGACCGATTCCAGAGCGAGCGAGCCGCGCGATACGGCGACGTCGGCGGCGAGGTCGATCACATCAGCGCGGTTGAGCAGCACGGCGAGTCGACGCGCAGCGGGGTTCACCGCGAGCCAGGCGCCGCCCGCCCGCCGGTCGCGGATGCCAGAGACGCCGGGATACGTCTCAGGCCACCATTCGCCGAGGGCATCCCACTCGCGCTGAGGGTCTTCGTCTCGCACCGCGAGCAGCCGCGCGGTCTCGGGGCCGGCCACATCGATCACCACGGTGCACACGGGCTTCAGTCTAGAAGCGGTCGACCGGACTCGGGCCCGCGGCGACGGATGCTGGGGCAGAATCGAACCGTGAACATCGTCGTCGGGGTTACGGGTGGCATCGCCGCATACAAGACAGTGCACCTGGTGCGTCTGCTGACCAAGGCGGGACACGATGTGACCGTCGTTCCGACCGAGGATGCTCTTCGATTCGTCGGCACCCCGACCTGGGAGGCGCTCAGCCGGCATCCGGTCACGACCAGCGTGCACGACGACGTCGCCCGCGTGCGGCACGTTGCGCTGGGCCAGAACGCCGACCTCGTGGTCGTGGCCCCCGCGACGGCCAATTCGATCGCGAAGATCACCGCGGGCATCGCCGACGACCTGCTCGGCACCACGCTGCTCGCCACCGAGGCACCGGTGCTGCTCGCGCCGGCGATGCACGCCGAGATGTGGCGCAACGCCGCCACACAGGCGAACATCGCGACGCTGAGATCCCGCGGGGTGCACCTCGTCGGCCCGGCCGACGGCGAACTCGCCGGGGGCGACAGCGGGCCTGGCCGCATGTCGGAGCCCGAGCACATCTTCGAGGCGGCCCTCGCCCTGCTCGCGCCGCGCGATCTCGAGGGGCTTCGGGTCGTCGTCTCGGCGGGCGGCACGCGCGAGCCGATCGATCCCGTGCGGTTCCTCGGCAACCGTTCGAGTGGTCGGCAGGGCATCGCGCTCGCCGCGGATGCCGCAGCCCGCGGCGCGGACGTGACGATGGTCGCCGCGAACATCTCGTCGGACGTGCTGGCAGATGCGCGGCATCCGTCGATCCGGGTCGTCCCGATCGGAACCGCAGCAGAACTCGCCGACGCGATGACGCAGGCAGCTCAGGCGGCCGACATCGTGATCATGGCCGCCGCGGTCGCCGACTACCGCCCCGCGACGGTGTCGGAGCACAAGCTCACGAAGGAGCAGGGCGTGCTGACGCATGTCGATCTGGTCGAGAACGAAGACGTGGTCGCCGCGCTCGCGGCATCCCGCGCCGAGGGCCGCGCACCGGCGGACCAGACGATCGTCGCCTTCGCCGCCGAGACCTCGGAGGATCCGGCTGAGCGTCGGGAGCGCGCTCGCCGCAAGCGCGAGCGCAAGGGTGTCGACCTGCTCGCCGTCAACCTCGCGAACGCCGATCACGGGTTCGAGAAGCGTGACAACGCGGTCGAGATCGTAGGAGGGGGTGGTGCGGTCGTGGCATCCGCGTCAGGCTCGAAACGTGAGGTCGCGCGAGCGATCCTCGATGCTGTGCGCAGTATGCGCTAAACTTGAGTCACGTCCACTCAACTTTGCGGACCATGACAACAAGACAGTGATCAGAAGGAGTCTCCTCAGGAGGAACACATGCCCAGCCCACAGAGCACGCAGAACGACGACCAGCAGTCCGCCCTCGAGCAGTTCGGGATCAACCTCACCGACCGCGCCCGCCAGGGGAAACTCGACCCCGTGATCGGGCGTGACAGTGAGATCCGGCGCGTCAGCCAGGTTCTCACCCGTCGCACGAAGAACAACCCCGTGCTGATCGGCGAGCCGGGCGTCGGCAAGACCGCGGTCGTCGAAGGCCTCGCCCAGCGCATCGTCGCCGGCGACGTCGCCGAGTCGCTCAAGGACAAAGAGCTGGTGTCGCTCGACATCTCGGCCCTCGTCGCGGGTGCGATGTACCGCGGGCAGTTCGAAGAGCGGCTGAAGAGCGTGCTCACAGAGATCACCGAGTCCGATGGGCAGATCATCACCTTCATCGATGAGCTGCACGTGCTGATGGGCGCCGGTGGTGGCGAAGGGTCAGTGGCCGCATCCAACATGCTCAAGCCGATGCTCGCCAGGGGTGAGCTGCGTCTGATCGGAGCGACGACCCTCAACGAGTACCGCGAGTTCATCGAGAAGGATGCCGCTCTCGAGCGTCGCTTCCAGCAGGTCTACGTCGGCGAGCCCACGGTCGAAGACACCATTGCGATTCTCCGAGGGCTCAAGGGGCGGTATGAGGCGCACCACGGGGTGACGATCGCCGACAGTGCGTTGGTGGCCGCTGCGGCTCTGTCGAACCGATACCTGCCCGCGCGGCAGCTCCCCGACAAGGCGATCGACCTGATCGACGAGTCGATGTCGCGGCTCAAGATGGAGATCGACTCCTCTCCCGTCGAGATCGACCAGCTCAAGCGCCAGGTCGACCGTATGAAGCTCGAAGAGCTCGCTCTCAAGCGCGAGAAGGATGCCGCGTCGAAAGAGCGACTCGCGGCTCTGCGCGAGCAGCTCGTGGGCATGGAAGCGCAGCTGGCCGAGCTCGAGGCCCGCTGGGCGCGGGAGCGCCAGGGCCTGAACCGAGTCGGCGACCTGAAGAAGCAGCTCGATGACGCGATCACGCAGCGCGACCTCGCCATGCGAGAGGCCGACTACACCCGCGCATCGAAGCTCGAGTACGAGACGATCAAGCGCCTCGAACGCGACATCGCCGAAGCCGAGCAGGCCGAGGCCGCGGTCTCGACCGAGGGGCGCATGGTCAACGAGCAGGTCACGGATGAAGACATCGCCGCCGTGATCGCCGCGTGGACAGGAATCCCCGTGGGACGCCTGCTGCAGGGCGAGAGCGAGCGGCTGCTGCACCTCGAATCCGAGCTCGGCAAGCGCCTGATCGGGCAGAAGGATGCCGTCAAGGCGGTGTCCGATGCGGTCCGTCGTTCGCGAGCGGGCATCAGCGACCCCGGTCGCCCGACCGGCTCGTTCCTGTTCCTCGGGCCGACCGGTGTCGGAAAGACCGAGCTGGCCAAGGCTCTGGCCGACTTCCTGTTCGACGACGAGCGTGCCATGGTGCGCATCGACATGTCGGAGTACGGCGAGAAGCACTCGGTCTCGCGGCTCGTCGGCGCCCCTCCCGGATACGTCGGCTATGAGCAGGGTGGCCAGCTCACCGAGGCCGTGCGGCGGCGTCCGTACAGCGTCGTGCTGCTCGACGAGGTCGAGAAGGCGCACCCCGAGGTGTTCGACGTGCTGCTGCAGGTTCTCGACGACGGTCGACTGACCGATGGCCAGGGCCGAACGGTCGACTTCACGAACGTCATCCTGATCCTGACCTCGAACCTCGGTTCGCCGATCCTCATCGACCCGACGCTGTCGCCCGACGAGAAGCGCGAGCAGGTGATGGCTCTCGTGCACCAGGCGTTCCGGCCCGAGTTCCTCAACCGCCTCGACGACATCGTGATGTTCTCGGCACTCAGCCAAGACGACCTGGCGCAGATCGTCGAGCTGTCGATCGACCAGCTGCACGACCGCCTGCGCGATCGTCGGCTCACGCTGGCGGTCACTCCCGACGCCCGGTCGTGGCTCGCCGAACGCGGCTACGATCCGATGTTCGGCGCTCGCCCGCTGCGACGTCTCATCCAGACCGAGGTGCAGAACAAGC
Organism: Microbacterium sp. NPDC087589; assembly: GCF_044743635.1. NCBI lineage: Bacteria > Bacillati > Actinomycetota > Actinomycetes > Micrococcales > Microbacteriaceae > Microbacterium > Microbacterium sp. NPDC087589. The sequence goes on along the minus strand of NZ_JBIUWV010000009.1, from coordinate 201,631 downwards.
TCGCCACCGCGCTGCTCTCCGGCGGCGTGCACGACGGCGACCTGGTGAGGGTCGATGTCGCGGTCGACGGTGCGGGGCTCGTGCTCACGTCGACCTCGCCCGAGCCCGAGCCCGACCTCGGCTCCGGTGACGACGACGAGGTGATCGAGGCCGAGCTGCTCGACGAGTAGGAATCGGAGCGGGATGACAGAAGAGGGGCGGATGCTGTCGCATCCGCCCCTCTTCTGTTGCGGCGTAGGCGAGACGCGCCGCGTCAGGCGCTGAGGATGACCGTCTCGTCGATCGGGCGTCGCACGCGTGGGGCGACCTCGCGCTGCTGCAGCACCTCGGGAAGGGTCTCGACGTCACCGAACTCACCGACTGCGAAGACGGTGGCGGGCGCGAAGCGCTCGTCGAGGTCGGCGAACTCACGCACGACCTCGGGGTCGAAGCCGCTCATCTGGTGCACGACGAGGCCGTCGTGGTGAGCCTGCACCGAGAAGTGCGCGACGGCCTGGCCGAGGTCGTAGAAGGCATGGGTGATCGGGGTGCCATCGGCGGTCGCGATCTCGGCGATCGCGACGACGAGCACGGCGGCGTTGCGGGCCCAGGTCTGATTGAAGCCGACGAGCGAGTCGACGACCTGCGTGTGCAGCGCGGTGCCGCGGCGGGCGACGATGAAGCGCCAGGGCTGCGAGTTGCTCGCAGACGGGCTCCAGCGCGCGGCCTCGAGGGCGGTGGCGAGCTTGGCCTCATCGATCGCGTTCTCGGCGTCGTAGGCGCGCGGGCTCCAGCGCCCGGCGAGGACGTCGAGGACGGGGTGCTCGGTGGGTGCGGTGCGGTCGATCACTGGAGTGCTCACGGGAGTGCCTTTCAGAAGGAATCGATCGGACTCCTTCGTCCGGGTACGAGGATCTCAACAGATGCATGTGAATGCATATTCCCGACGATATTCCGTTGTTTGGGTCCGAACGCCCGGGACAGGAGGGTGGCAGGCGGCTCACTCCAGCAGGTTGCGGGAGGCTGTGGATGCCAGTGCGCGGCGCACCGCGCGGATCGACGGGGCTGCGGCCGACACTCGACGCGCCGACGAGAAGATCTCCCGCCGCGGCTCATCGGGCAGTGGCGTGAGTGCGACGGTGGGGGCCTCGCCTGCCCACACGAGCTCGGGCAGCAGGCCGACGGCGAGTCCTGCGCGGATCAGACGCACGTGCGCCGTGAGGTCGGCGACCTCGAAGCGCACATCGGGTTCGAAGCCGGCAGTGCGGCACAGCTGCTCGGCCCAGGCCCGTGACGCCGTGCCCGCCGGCTCGAGCACCCACGGCTCGTCCCTCGTCGACCACAGTGCCGCTGTGTGATCTGCAGCTGTGTGATCTGCCGCTGCGGCATCGGCAGCTGTGGCACCCGCAGCTGCGGTATCCGCGGTCTCGGGTGTTCCCGGGCGCCGGGCCAGCGCCATCGAGTCGTGCACGAGCACCACCCGATCGAGGTCGGCGTGGATGGGGCGAGTGCGCCCGGGATACTGCTCGGCGAGGATCAGATCGAAGTCCCGGCTCGAGACGCCCACGAGCCCGGTCTCGGGGTCGCTCTCGGTGACCTCGACGCGAAGGGCCGGATGCTGCTCGCGCAGCGTGTTGAGCGCGCCGGGCAGCAGGGAGTGCGCCGTGGACTGGAAGACGGCGATGTGCACCGTGCCGGTGACTTCGGTCAGCGACTCCGCGACCGCGACCTCGGCGTGCTCGAGCTGATCGAGGATGCCGACCGCCTCGGCCACCAGGACATTGCCCTGCGGGGTGAACTGCACCCCGCGCCCGACGCGGCGAAGGAGCGGAACCCCCACGTCCCGTTCGAGCGCGCTGAGCTGTTGAGACACCGAGGCTTTGCTGTACGAGAGGGCGTCGGCCACGGCCGAGAGGGTCCCTCGACGTGACAGCTCGACCAGCATCCGCAGCCGGTTGACGTCAAGCATCCGCTCCCTTTCCGAACCGACATGATCGTTCACTCTGAATGAACAGAATGCTCACGAATCGGTTGATAGACGTAGCCTACTCCCGCGCCTGACAATGATCGAGCCGCACATGTACCCGGGTGTGCGATCCCCCTGGAAGGTTCCCCCGATGACTGTCGCCGCCGACACCGCCACCCCCGACACCACGCCTCGCACCGATGAGGTCTCCGCCCTCGTGCAGCGCTGGCTCACCGAGAGCGAGACCCACCCGGTCGAACCCGCCGCCCAGCGCCTGTCGGAGGTCCTTAAGGACCCGAACGGACTCGCGTTCACCGTCGGTTTCGTCGACGGTGTGATGCGTCCGGAAGACCTCAGCGTCGCCGGTCGCGCGCTCGCCGACCTCTCGGCGATCACCCCGACGCTGCTGCCCGGATACCTGCGGGCCGCCATCAAGACGGGCGGGTTCTGGGCGCCCAAGCTGCCCGGCGTCGTCGTGCCGATCTCGCGCCGTGTGCTGCGCGCCATGGTCGGACACCTCGTGCTCGACGCGACCCCCTCGAAGCTCGGCCCCGCGATCGCGAAGCTGCGCAAGACCGGGAACCGTCTGAACCTGAACCTCCTCGGCGAGGCCGTGCTCGGTGAGCGCGAGGCCGGTCGTCGTCTGCAGGGCACCTACGACTTCCTCGCCCGCAAGGACGTCGACTACGTGTCGATCAAGGTCTCGAGCGTCGTCAGCCAGCTGTCGATGTGGTCGTTCGACGAGGCCGTCGCCGACGTGGTCGAGAAGCTCACGCCGCTCTATGAGCTCGCCGCGACCTCGGAAGCAGCGGGCAAGACCAAGTTCATCAACCTCGACATGGAGGAGTTCCGCGACCTCGACCTGACGATCGCGGCGTTCACCAGCATCCTCGACCAGCCGGGGCTCGAGAACCTCGAGGCCGGAATCGTGCTGCAGGCCTATCTGCCCGACGCACTCGGCGCGATGCAGCAGCTGCAGGAGTGGGCCGCAGCGCGGCGGGCGAAGGGCGGAGCGCCGATCAAGGTGCGCGTCGTCAAGGGCGCGAACCTGGCGATGGAAGAGGTCGACTCGAAGGTGCATGGCTGGCCGCTGGCCACCTACGGCACCAAGCAGGACTCCGACACGAACTACAAGCGGGTGCTCGACTGGTCGATGACGCCGGAGCGACTGGATGCCGTGCGCATCGGCGTCGCCGGGCACAACCTCTTCGACATCGCCTACACGTGGCTGCTCGCGCAGGCGCGCGGAGTCACGGATGCCGTCGAGTACGAGATGCTCCTCGGCATGGCGACCGGCCAGGCCGAGGCCGTGCGCAAGGACGTCGGCCAGCTGCTGCTCTACACACCCGTGGTGAACCCGGCCGAGTTCGACGTGGCCATCGCCTACCTCGTGCGTCGCCTCGAAGAGAACGCCAGCCCGGAGAACTTCATGTCGGCCGTGTTCGAGCTGGCCTCCGATCCCACGCTGCTCAGCCGCGAGCGTGAGCGCTTCGAGCGTTCGCTCGCCGGCCTCGAGGCCGACCGTTCGGTGCCGTCGTCGAACCGCGTGCAGGACCGCGCGGCCGAGGCAGCCGCGCCGGCCGCATCGGCTGCATCGGCCGCATCGGCCGCATCGGCCCCTGAACCTGTCGAAGGGAACACCGGCTTCGAGAACCAGCCCGACAGCGACCCGGCGATCGCCGTGAACCGCACCTGGGGTCGCGAGATCCTGCAGCGCTCGGTCGATTCGACGCTGGGCCTCGATTCGATCGCTCTCGCCAAGGTCGAGACGACCGACGAGCTCGACGGGATCTTCACGGCCGCGTCGGCCGCCGCCGCTCGATGGGCGGCGCTTCCGGCTGCAGAGCGAGCCGCCGTGCTGCACCGCGCGGGCGACGAGCTCGCTGCGCGCCGCGGACAGCTGATCGAGATCATGGCGCACGAAGCGGGCAAGACCATCGCCGAGGCAGACCCCGAGGTCTCGGAGGCGATCGACTTCGCGCACTACTACGCCGAGCGCGCCCTCGACCTCGAGAACATCTCGGGCGCCGAGTTCGTACCGTCGAAGGTGACCGTCGTCACCCCGCCGTGGAACTTCCCGGTCGCGATCCCCGCCGGTGGTGTGCTCGCGGGTCTCGCCTCGGGCTCCGGCGTGATCATCAAGCCGGCCAAGCTGACGCAGCGCTGCGGCGCGGTCATGGTCGAAGCACTGTGGGCCGCGGGCGTTCCGCGCGACCTGCTCGCCCTGGTCGATCTCGCGAACCGCGACCTCGGCACCCGCCTGGTCGCGAGCCCCGAGGTCGACCGCGTGATCCTCACCGGTGCCTACGAGACGGCGCAGCTGTTCCGCTCGTTCCGCTCCGACCTGCCGCTGCTCGCCGAGACGAGCGGCAAGAACGCGATCATCGTCACGCCGTCTGCCGACCTCGACCTCGCGGCCGCCGACGTCGCCCGCAGCGCTTTCGGGCACGCGGGGCAGAAGTGCTCGGCGGCATCCCTCGCGATCCTCGTCGGCTCGGTCGCCGACTCGCAGCGGTTCGAGCGTCAGCTCGTCGATGCGGTCACGTCGATGCGTGTCGGTCTGCCCGAGGACCCTGCCACGCAGATGGGTCCGATCATCGAGCCGGCGAACGGCAAGCTGCTCACCGCGCTGACGACTCTCGAGCGGGGCGAGCGCTGGCTCGTCGAGCCGAAGAAGCTCGACGAGGAGGGCAGGCAGTGGACGCCGGGCGTCAAGATCGGCGTCGCTCCGGGGTCGATCACGCACCTGACCGAGTTCTTCGGTCCCGTGCTCGGCATCATGCACGCCAAGGACCTCGACGAGGCGATCCGTCTGCAGAACGCGGTGGACTACGGCCTCACCGCCGGCATCCACTCGCTCGACTCCGACGAGGTCGCCACCTGGCTCGACCGCGTCGAGGCCGGCAACCTCTACGTCAACCGCGGCATCACCGGAGCGATCGTGCAGCGCCAGCCCTTCGGCGGCTGGAAGCGCTCCGCCGTCGGCGCCGGTGCCAAGGCCGGTGGACCGAACTACCTGTTCGGTCTCGGCGAGTGGGTCCCGGCCGAGCTCCCCGCCGCGGCACCGGGAGCTGCCGTGAACACCGCCGTCGACGCGGTGCTCAGCGCGGCCGGCTCCGACCTCGGCGCCGTCGAGATCGAGTGGCTGCACCGTGCCGCCGCCTCCGACGAGCGCGCCTGGGTCGACGAGTTCGGCACCGTGAGCGACAAGTCGGGTCTCGGCGTCGAGCGCAACGTGTTCCGCTACCGCCCGGTCGCCGTCGACGTGCGCATCGCCGAGGACGCACCGCTCGCCGACGGCATCCGCGTGATCGCCGCGGCCCTGCGCAGCGGCAGCCCGTTCACGGTGTCGGCATCCGCGCTGCCCTCACGGGTCGAGAAGGTGCTGCGCGCCCAGGGTGTGACTCCGAAGATCGAGAACGACGCCGCCTGGGTCAAGCGCTTCGCCAAGGCCGCGGCGAAGGCCGAGCACAGCTGGCAGCGGGTGCGTCTCGTCGGCGGCAGCGCGTCTGCGCTGTTCGAGGCCCTCGGAGGGACTCCGGATGTCGCCGTCTGGTCGCACGCCGTCACGGGCGCCGGCCGCGTCGAGATGCTGCCGTTCCTGCACGAGCAGGCGGTGTCGATCACCAACCACCGGTTCGGCAACCCCACCACCCTGTCGGACGGCCTGATCTGATCCCGATCTCGATCACCGGAACGACGAGGCCCCGCCCTGCAGATGTCTGCCGGGTGGGGCCTCGTCGTCGGAGTGGGCGTCAGGGCTGCGGGCTGTGATCAGCCGCGCAGCGCCTCGCCCAGCTTGACCCGGCTGCCCATGCGCAGCAGCGAGTTCTCGTAGATCTTCGCGCCGATCATGATCGCCGCGACGCAGCTGGCCAGCAGGATCACGAGGCTGAGCAGCGGCTCCCACCACTGCGCTTCACCCACGAACAGCCGCATCGGCATGCCGACCGGAGCCGAGAACGGCACGTACGACATGATCGTCAGCACCAGCGGGTTGTCGTTGAAGAAGATGACCAGGATGTACGGCGCCATGATCAGCATCGTGATCGGTGTCGTGGTCGAGCCGATGTCCTCCTGACGCGACACCATCGAGGCGGCGGCGGCGAACAGCGCCGCGAGCAGGATGAACCCGAACAGGAAGAACACGGCGAACCAGATGATGGGGGCGCCGAGAGTCGACAGCACCTCGCGTTGACCGGTCGCTATGAGTCCTATCGTCGCGACCGCCGCCAGCGCCAGGATCTGCCCCATCGCGAGGATCGTGTTGCCGATCACCTTGCCGGCGAGCAGGGTGCGGGCAGAGATGGTCGACAGCAGGATCTCGACGACCCTGGTCTGCTTCTCTTCGACCACGCTCTGCGCGATCGTGCCGCCGAACGTCGCCGCGGCGCCCATGAAGACCGCGCCGAAGGCGATCGCGATGAAATACCGCAGCAGCGGGTTGGTGGTCGCCGGCTCCAGGATCTCGATGTCCGGCGCCTGCGAGAGCGCAGACACGAGCCCGGTCGGCGCATCTTTGAGGGCGACGATCGTGACCCCGGTCGGGCCCTCACCGGGTACGACGGCGGCATCGACCTTCTCGTCGCGCAGCAGCGCTTCGGCCTCGGCCTGATCGGTCACCTCGGTGATCTCCATGCCGGGCAGGGCCGACACGACGGATGCCGTCTCAGATGTCACGGCCACAGGCATCGCATCGGTGTTCTTGCTCGCGAACCCACCGATCACGATGGCGGCGAGGGCGAGGATCAGCAGGATGCCGGTGGAGATCAGGAAGGCCTTGCTGCGCAGCTTCGATCCGATCTCGCGCTCGGCGACGAGCCAGATCAGCGATGCCTGCGACGGCGAGCCGGTGGTGTTCGAGGTGCTCACTGGATGACCTCCTTGAAGATCTGGGCGAGGGACGGATGCTTGGGCGCGAAGCTCGCGACGTCGCCGCGTTCGACGGCCGTGCGCAGCACGCGCTGGGCGGTGTCGACGTCTTCGGCGTCGAACAGGGCGTAGCCGCCCTCGAAGTCGACCACGGTGACGCCGGGTTCGGCGCGCAGCCACCCGGCATCCCCTGCGGAGACCAGCTCGTATCGGTTGCCGGCGTGCTGTGCTCGCAGGCCGTCACGGGAGCCTGATGCGCGGATCGTGCCGCCGGCGAGGATCACGAGGTCGTCGCAGAGCCGCTCGACGACGTCGAGCTGGTGCGACGAGAACAGGATCGACGCGCCCTTCGCGGCGGATGCCTGCAGCACCGACGCGACGACGTCGACGGCGAGCGGGTCGAGACCGGAGAACGGTTCGTCGAGGATCAGCACCTCGGGGTCGTGCACGAGGGCTGCCGCGATCTGCGCGCGCTGCTGGTTGCCGAGTGACAGCGACTCGATCGTGTCGTTGAGACGCTCCTCGAGACCGAGCTCGGTGAGCAGGGAGGTCGCGCGTGCCGCGGCATCCGCTTTGCTCATGCCGTGCAGCCGGGCGAGGTACACGATCTGCTCGAGCACCTTCATCTTCGGATACAGGCCGCGCTCCTCGGGCATGTATCCGAAGAGGCGGCGGTCGGCGCTCGTGAGCGTGGTGCCGTCGAGTTCGACGCGTCCGCCGTCGGAGCCGAGCAGCCCGAGGACGATGCGCATGGTCGTGGTCTTGCCTGCGCCGTTGCCCCCGACGAACCCCGTGAGACGCCCGGGGGACACCTCGAACGAGACGTCGTCGAGCACGAGCCGAGAGCCGTAGCTCTTGGTGACGCCGGTGAGTACGAGCTTTCCTGTGGTCACTTCGACTTACTCCGTTCGCTCAGTTTTCGCTCAGTGCATCGCATACCCTCACGCTATGGCGCGGTGCTCGGCCTCGGCATCCCCCCTGTGGCGGACCTGCGAGTACCCCGCATGGGCGGTCGTCAGCCGTGCGGGGGAGAGCGAGGTGAGTGGGGGAGCGCGACGTGCTCAGCGCAGGAACAGCACCGAGAAGATCCCGATCGCGAACGGCGCCATCGTCACGACGAACGTGACCCCGAGGATGATCCCGACGATCAGCCAGGGACTGCGTCGCTTGAGTCGCTGACCGGGCGGGGCGACGCCGATGGGCGGAGGCGTCAGCATCCCCGTCGGAGCGGCGAACGGCAGCGCGGGTGCCCCGGCGGGCGACGGAGTCGGGGTTCCGTAGGCAGGCATAGGCGGATGCTGCGCTGCCACGCGCAGCCGGTCGTCGCGCCAACGCGCCCACTGATCGAGCTTCGTGAGCAGCGCCCCGACCGCGCCGAAGAGCCACGCCCAGGTCGCGGGGTCGAGCGTCGACACGTTGCGGCGTGCGTAGAGGAAGAGCCAGTCGTCGACGATCTCGACGTCGAGCTGGGCCGCATGGTCGATGAACCGCGCCATGACGTCGGGGGTGAACAGGTAGAGAGCGTCGACCTCGTACCCGGTCGGACAGTACAGCGAGAAGTACCGGTCGAAGTCGCCCTCGAGTGAGAGCCGCTGGTCGCTTCTGAACGCGGCCGCGAGAGTGCTGCCGAGGGTGTTGTTGCCGAGCGCGTCGAGCACGATGTTCGGCAGCGGCACGTCGAGCTTGACGGCGACGTATCCCCAGCGATGGGTCGTCGACTGCTTGCCGTTGCTGGTCGTGTACTGGTAGTTGCCGAACTCGACGAAGCGCGGTGCGGAGCCGCGCAGCACGTCGGTCGACATGCGGCTCGACCCCGACGAGAAGATCATGCCGGGCAGCGGTGGGTCGTCGATCCGCTCGATGTAGCTCATCGCGTTCGCCCCGGCGAATCGCGCGAGGCGGAACCGGGTGAGATTGCGCAGGCGGATGCTGCGGCGCACGAGCATCACGATGCCGATGACGACGCCGGCGAGCAGCATCAGTCCGAGCAGCGCGGCGACTGCGACCCCCGTCTCGCGCCCGATCGCGTAGCCCAGACCCAGGATCATGATCCCGATCACCGGCACGACGCACAGCAGCGCGAACCCGGCGGCCACCCACGCGATGATCCGGCCGGCCGTCGTGGGGTTGGCTCCGCGGTGCGCTCGGGCGAAGGCGTCGACCTCGGCGGGGTTCACCGGGTCGAGCAGTGCACGTGCATCGAAGTATCCGGCTGGCGCACCGCCAGACGGCGCAGGCGCAGGCGTGGGAACTGTCACGCGTCCACGGTAGCCGAGGGCGCCGTGCTCGCCGGTGTCAGTGTGCTCGCCGGTGCCAGTGTGCTCGCCGGTGTCAGCGGCGCCCGACATGCAGCACCGTGCGCACGACGAGGCCAGCGACGAGCGCCCAGAAGGCGGCGCTGACTCCCAGCACCGCGACGCCTGATGCCGCGACCAGAAAGGTCACGACCGCGGGGATGCGCTCGCCGGGGTCGTCGATCGCCTGCTGCACGGACGACCCGAAAGCGGCGAACAGCGCGAGGCCTGCCACCGCGGGGATCACGGCCTCGGGGGCCAGCAGCACCAGCGTCGCGAAGGCCGCCGAGAAGCCACCGAGCACCAGGTACGAGACTCCGGTCGAGACCCCGGCGACCCAGCGGCGCTTCGGATCGGGGTCGGCGTCGGGCGAGGCGGCGAGGGCGGCGCTGATCGCCGCGAGGTTGATGGCATGACCGCCGGCCGTCGCGCCGAGCGCGGTTCCGACACCCGTCACGAGCATCGCCGGGCGCCAGGGCACCTCGTAGCCGAAGCTGCGCATGATGGCGATGCCCGGCACGTTCTGCGAGGCCATCGTCACGATGAACAACGGCAGCGCCACACCGACGAGAGCACCGACGGTGAAGGTCGGGGCGGTGAGCCCGATCCGGGGCACGAGGAGCCCGGCGTCGACGGCCGAGCGCTCCTGGATCAGCGAGACGGCCACCACGACCGCCGCAGCGACGAACGCGAGCGGCACGGCCCATCGAGGCGCAAGGCGCGCGAAGACCAGCCACGTCAGGACGACGGGAACCACACCCCACGGGTTCGCCACGAGTCCGGTGATCGGCGCGAGGCACAGGGGCAGAAGCACTCCGGCGAGCATCGCCTGGGCGATCGACGGCGGGATGCGGGCGATCAGCGCACCGAGGGCCGGCCAGAGTGCCGTGAGCAGAATGAGCGCGGCCGCGACGAGGAACGCGCCGACGGCGGCCGACCATCCGCCGTCGACCACTCCGGTCGCGGCGAGCAGTGCGGCGCCGGGCGTCGACCAGGCGACGGTGATCGGCATCCGATACCGCCAGGCGAGCACGATGCAGGCGAGGCCCATCGTGAGACTGACGGCGAGCAGCCCACTCGCCGCCTGCGCGGGCGTCGCCCCCACGGCGCCGAGACCCGTGAGCACGACGGCGAACGAACTCGTGAAGCCGACCAGTGCGGTGACCACCCCGGCCAGGATCGGTCGAGAGAGCGGTGCGGCGGTCGTCATGGATCCGAGGGTATCGGGGACGGGGCTACGTGAGTCCCATGCGGTGCGCGAGGACGACGGCCTGCACGCGGTCTCGCGCGCCGAGCTTCTGCAGGATGCGCGAGACGTGGGTCTTCACGGTCGCCTCTCCGATGAACAGAGCTGCCGCGATCTCGGCGTTGCTGCGGGCGTCAGCCAACAGCACGAGCACCTCGGCCTCGCGGTCGGTGAGCGGTTCGGCGAGCACGGTCGCAGCGACCTGCGCCGACGCGACCTGCGACGGCGCGGGCGCGGATGTCGGCGCGGATGTCGGCGCGGAGGCCGTCGTGAACCGAGCCAGCACCCGGCGCGTGACCTCGGGCGCCAGCATCCCGTCACCCGCTGCGAGGGCGCGGACCGCCGCGATGAGGTCCTCCGCGCCGGCGTTCTTGAGCAGGAAGCCGCTCGCTCCGGCATCCAGCGCCTGGTAGAGGTAGTCGTCGCGATCGAACGTCGTCACGATCGCGATGGCCGCGCCGACCTGCGGGTCTGCGACGATCCGCCGGGTGGCTTCGATGCCGTCCATGTCGGGCATCTGCACGTCCATCGTGATGACGTCCGGGCGAAGAGCCGATGCCTGTGCCACCGCTTCGGCACCGGTCGCCGCCTCGCCGACCACCGTGATGTCGGGCTGCGTGTCGAGGATCGTCCGGAATCCGGCGCGCAGCATCGCGTGATCGTCGACGAGGAGGACTCGGATGGGTGCAGCGGTCTGGCTCATGAGGGGGTGCCCGTCTCGATCAGCGGCTCGGCCGGGCCTGTCGGCTCGATCTGCGTGTCGACTTGGCCGGTCAGCGGAACGCGAGCCCGCACGCGCAGCCCTCCCGCCGGACGCGGAGCGATGTCGAGCGTGCCCCCGGATGCCGCGGCGCGCTCGCGCATGCCGAGTTGGCCGAGCCCGGGGCGCAGAGCCGCCACGCCGCGGCCGGTGTTGACGATCTCGATCTCGACACCGGCGTCGTCGTAGCGCACGCGCACGTCGGCGGTGGCGCCGACGCCTGCGTGGCGGCGGGCGTTCGTGAGCGACTCCTGGGCGATGCGGTACAGGTTCACGGCGACGAGCGAGGGCACGGGCACCGGCTCACCGATCACGACGTAGTGCGTGGGCAGCCCCGCCTCCGTCGACGCCTCGGCGAGTGTGCGGATGTCCTCGAGCGTCACCGTCGACGCGACATCCGTCGTCTCGCCGCCAGGGGTGCGGAGGGTCTCGAGCAGCTGCCGCAGTTCGTGGATCGCATCACGCGCCGAGCCTTCGATCCCGGTGAGGATGCTCTTGGATTTCTCGGGGTCCTGATCGATCACGAGACGCGCGGCGCCCGCCTGCACACCCATCACCGACACGTGATGGGCGACCACGTCATGCAGCTCTCGGGCGATGCGCACGCGGTCGAGCGCGACGGCCTGTGCTGCCGTCACCTCACGCTCCCGCTCGAGCTCCACCGTGCGCTGCTCGAGCACCGCGCGCTCCTGTGCGGCATGCCACGAGCGCTCGCCGAAGTAGTAGGCGCCGCCGAAGTACAGCACGTTCAGCAGCAGCTGGATGAGCATGAAGGCGAGGTAGGGCGAGAGGAGACCTGCCGCGACCTCGGCCTTGTCGGCCTCTTCGATGGCCTGCCGGTACATCGTGATGATCAGCCACACGAACATGCCGACGATGATCGAGACGCGCACGATCATGGCCGCTCTGCGGTTGTTCATCCATGCGCCCACCGTGTACAGCGAGACGAACATGGCGATGTTGCCGACGTAGATCTCGGGCACTTGGAACGAGATCGCGAGGAAGTACGCCACGGAGATGGCGATCGCGACCGGAGCCGGCCAGCGCCGACGCACAGCGAGAGGTGCGGTGACCGCCAGTGCGTAGACCAGCGCCGTCCACGGCTCGGCCCTGGTGTCGCCGTAGATCTCGGCCACCGTCGAGAGCGCCGCGCTGAGGACCGCTCCGACGAACATCACCGCAGCGAGCACGAGGTCACCGCGCTTCTCGCGGACGCTGGGGATGCGGGTGGACGGCGCTGCGGGCATCCCCCCACCGTAGGGCCGGGGCGGATGCGGCGGCATCCCCCGCACGGGGGATCGTGCTGTCTCGGATGTGCGGGAAGCCTTGACGGGGCGGCGATCTTTCGCGAGCATGCTTGCGACGGCATCGACAGAGGAGTCATCGTGACCGAGATCTTCGTCAACCTGCCCACCGGCGATCTCGCCTGAGGGGGTGCCCCATGACCGGACGCATCCTGATCGACCTGTTCATGACCCTCGACGGCGTCGCGCAGGGGCCGGGTGGCACCGACGAGGACCCCTCCGGAGGGTTCGAGTTCAGCGGCTGGCAGGCCGGGTACCCGTCCTCGGGCATGGGGGAGACCGTCTCGAAGGGGATGCAGGGCCTCGACGCGCTGTTGCTCGGGCGCCGTACGTACGACATCTTCGCGTCGTACTGGCCGCATCACACCGACGGCCCGTCGGGGGAGATCGGCCGGCTCTTCGACCGGGTGCCGAAGTATGTGGCTTCGCGGAACGCCGACATCGCGCTCGCGTGGCGGAACAGTCGCCGCGTCGGCGGTGATCTCATCGCCGAGATCGCCGAACTGCGGGCGCAGCACGTCGAGGTGCACGTGATCGGCAGCATCGACTTCGTGCACTCGCTGCTCGCCAAGGGGCTGTTCGACGAATTCAACCTTTGGGTGTATCCGATCCTGCTCGGCACGGGCAAGAAGGTCTTCGACGACGGGGCGAAGCCGTCGGTGCTGCGGCTGCTCGAGCCGCCGGTCGTCGACGAGAGCGGTGTGATGCTGCTGCGCTACGGCCGCACGGATCTGGTGCCGGAGGTCGGGACGTTCGAGGACTGAATCGGCGGCGGGGAAACGTCGGCAGATCAGCCGAGCATCCGCTCGATCACCCTCGCCACCCCGTCGTCGTCGTTCGATGCGGCGGTCTCGTCGGCGGCATCCTGCACGACATCGTCTGCACCGGCCATCGCGACGCCGCGGCCGGCCCAGCGCAGCATCTCGACGTCGTTCAGGGCGTCGCCGAAGGCGATGACGTCGCGGCGTTCGATCTCGAGGTGCTCGCAGAGGCGAGCCAGTCCCGTGGCCTTGGTGACGCCCTCGGCCATGACCTCGAGGAACGGGGCACCCGAGAGCGTCGCCTCGAAACCGGTGAGTCCGAGCGCGCACAGCGCGTCGAACAGTGCCGTCGGGGCGAGCTCGGGATGCCGGATCACCAGCTTGAGACTGGGTGCCGCGAGCACGTGGTCGAGCTCGACGCCGCCCATCGTGCGCGGATCGCGCTTGTGGTCGGCGAGGGCGGCGATCTCGGCGTAGCCGTGCTGGGCGACGAACGTCTCTCCGCCCTCGCGCACGCTCGCGAACAGCAGCCCGGGGATGCTGGCGCGCAGCGCCTCGGCCAGGGTGCGGATCGTCTCTGTCGGAAGCTCTTCGGCGAACAGCATCCGTCCGTCGACGAGGTGCGTCGCATAGGCGCCGTTGCTGCACAGCGCCCAACCGTCGAACCCCGCATCACCTGCGAGCGCACGCAGTCCGATCGGCTGACGGGCCGTCACAGGGACGACATGGATGCCGCGGGCCCGCGCCGCGTCGAGTGCCGCTCGGGTGCGCCGGGTGACCGACGACGAGGAGTCGAGCAGGGTTCCGTCGAGGTCAGTCGCGATCAGTCGGAGCGTCACGTCGTCGGATCCCTGAGCTCGTCGAAGGGTCAGGAGAAGATCATCGGCAGGTCGTCGTCGTCTTCGGCGGCGCCGCCGAGGTCGAACTCGACGACCACCGGGACGTGGTCGCTGGGCTGTTCGCCCTTGCGCTCGTCGCGGTGGATGGATGCGCCCGTGACGGCATCCGCCAGCGTCTTCGAACCGAGGACGAAGTCGATGCGGACGCCCTCGTTGCGCGGGAACTTCAGGCGCTGGTAGTCCCAGTAGGTGAAGCCCTCGGGGATCAGCGGGCGCACGACGTCGGTGACTCCCGCGTCGCTGAACGCGAAGAAGGCCTCACGTTCCTGCGGCGAGACGTGCGTCGAGACACCCTCGACGATGTCGGGGTCGCCGTTGTCGGCGTCGAACGGGATGATGTTGAAGTCGCCCACCAGAGCGAGCGGCAGATCGGGGCTCGCCGCGAGCTCTGCCGCGGTCGACTGCTTGAGAGCCTCGAGCCAGTGCAGCTTGTAGGCGTAGTGCGGGTCGTCGAGCGAGCGGCCGTTCGGCACGTACAGGCTCCACACGCGCACGCCGTCGACGAGCACTCCGAGGGCGCGGGCCTCGAGTGGAGCATCCGGCCCCTCATGGCCCTTGGCGAAGCCCGGCATGCCCTCGAAAGCAGTGCGCACGTCGGTGATCGGCAGCCTGCTCGCGATCGCGACGCCGTTCCACTGATTCAGGCCGTGCACCTCGACGTGGTAGCCGGCTTCTTCGAACGGCCCGTAGGGGAACTGCTCGGGCTTGCACTTGATCTCCTGCATCGCCAGCACGTCGATGTCCTCACGGACGGCGAACTCGACGGTGCGGGTGACGCGAGTGCGGATGGAGTTGACGTTCCAGGTGGCCAAGCGCATGCGTCAAGCCTAGGGCCCACCTCCTACACTGGATGCCGTGACCGCACTCGACGCAGACCGCCAGACCCTCCTCGACCTGATCAAGGATGAGGCGGTGTTCCACGGAGACTTCACCCTCTCGAGCGGCAAGAAGGCGACGTACTACGTCGACATGCGCAAGCTCACCCTCGACCACCGCGCCGCACCCGCGATCGGTCGCATCATGCTCGACCTGATCGGTGACCTCGACGTCGTGGCCGTCGGGGGGCTGACGCTCGGCGCCGACCCGATCGCCAACTCGGTGCTGCACGCGTCCGTGGCAGCCGACAAGCCGCTCGACGCGTTCGTCGTGCGCAAGGAGCCGAAGGACCACGGCCGCGGTCGCCAGATCGAGGGTGCCGACGTCAAGGGCAAGCGCGTCGTGGTGCTCGAAGACACGTCGACCACCGGCCAGTCCGCGCTCAAAGCCGTCGAGGCGCTGCGCAAGGAGGGCGCCGAGATCGTCGCCGTCGCGGTGATCGTCGACCGCAAGACCGGGGCGCAGGCCGCGATCGAAGCCGAGGGCCTCGAATGGCGTGCCGCCTTCGACCTCGACGACCTCGGGCTCGACCCGCAGTGACCCGCTACGCCCTGGCCGTCGACGTCGGCGGCACCAAGATGGAGGCCGCGCTCGTGGACGAGCGTGGCGGGCTGGTCGAGGGCAGCCGCTCGCGGCAGGCGACCGGGCGCCAGGCGACGCTCGAGTCGCTGAACGACGCGGTGATCGCGATCGTCACCCACGCTCTGGCCGCTCTCCCCGCTGGCGCGGAACTCGTCGGTGCGGGAGCGGGCAGTGCAGGCCCCATCGACCGTGCCGCCGGAGCGATCATGCCGGTGAACATGCCGCTCGCGCGGGGCTTCGGCCTCGCCGAGTCCGTGCGCTCAGCGGCATCCGCTGCGCTCGGCCGCGAGGTCCCGACGACTCTCGGTCACGACGGCGGTGCGCTCGCGCTCGCCGAGTCGTGGCTCGGTGCCACGCAGGATGCCGGTGCCTCACTGTCGATCGTCGTCTCGACTGGAGTCGGTGGAGGGTTCGTCGTCAACGGCGCGTACATTCCCGGCGCCACCGGCAATGCCGGTCACCTGGGCCAGGTGCGCCGAGAAGGCGGACTCACACTCGAGGAGATCGCCTCCGGCCCGGCGAGTGCCGCCTGGGCGCAGCAACAGGGCTGGACCGGATCGACCGGCGAGGACCTGGCACGGGATGCCGCCGCCGGAGACTCCGTCGCCCGTGCGGCCATCGAGCGGTCGGCGAAGGCGGTCGGAGAAGCGCTGGCCGATGCCGCGACCCTCGTCGACCTCGACATGGTCGCGATCGGCGGCGGATTCTCGCGGGTCTCGACGGACTACATCGACCTCGTGCAGCAGGCCCTCACCGCGAGCGCCGCGCACGAGTACTCGCGCCGCACTCGGGTCGTGCGCTCGGGCCTCGGCGACGAGGGGCCGCTCATCGGCGCCGCGGCACTCGTTCTGCGCTGACGTCCGCTTTCGTTCGCAGCAGGGCGGGGCAGGTCAGCGCGACGCGACGATGAGGTGACGCTGTGGCCCTTCGAGTCGGGCCATCGCGATCTTGAGATCGGTCGTGTCGACCGCGATCGCGTCGATCCTCGCGCCGAGCGACTTCTCGACTCCGTCGATGCGTGCGGTGAGTTTCTGTTCCACTCCGTCGATTCGGGCGCCGAGCGATTTCTCGACGTCGGCGAGGTCGGTTCGCACGCTATCGATGCGGGCGCCGAGTCTCTCTTCGACGCCGTCGGATCTGCGGATGCACCAGGCGAAGCCCGCAAACATGGCGCCGCCCAGACCCAGCAGCAGGCCGACTGCGCTGAGGACGATCGCGATGGTCTCTGCGGACACGAACATGCTCCCATTCTGGGGGTGGTGGGCGGGTCTCGCAGAATGCTACGCACCCGTCGAGCGGAGACTGCGGAATTTCGGGTCATTCATCGAACGGTGTGAAGAACGCGGCCCAGAAAGTGATCGTGCAGAAGAGCATCAGCTTTCCGTTCGCCTCCCTAACAAAACAGCTCTACGCTCGTATCAGGCGACGGAAGGAACACGCATGCGGGTACTCGGACTGCTCTCGGGCACCTCTCACGACGGCATCGACGTCACGGTCGTGGATTTCGAGGAGAGCGACGGCGCACTGCGCGGCACCGTGCTGCACGAGGACAGCATCCCCTACGTGCCCGAGCTGCGAGCCCGCCTGGTCGCTGCGCTGCCTCCCGCTCCCACGACGCTGGCCGAGGTCTGCGAGCTCGACACTCTGATCGGGCAGGCCTTCGCCGAGGTCGCGGCCGCAGCATCCGACGCGGTCGGGGGAGTGGATGCCGTGTGCACCCACGGTCAGACCGTGTTCCACTGGGTCGCCGACGGACACGCGCTCGGCACCCTGCAGATCGGCCAGCCGGCCTGGATCGCCGAGCGGGTGGGCGCGCCGGTCGTGTCGGACGTGCGCATCCGCGACATCACCGCCGGCGGACACGGCGCACCGCTCGTGTCGTTCCTCGATGAGCTGCTGCTGCGCGGGCGCGCGGGAGTCTCGGCGGCCGTCAACCTCGGCGGCATCGCGAACATGACCGTCGTGGGCCCCGACGGGCTCTCGGCGTATGACATCGGTCCGGCGAACGCACTGGTCGATGCTGTCGTCGTGGCGGAGGGGCTGAACGCGCGCGGGTACGACGCGGATGCGGCCATCGCGCGCACCGGAACGGTCGACGACGCGCTGCTGACCGCGCTCCTCGCCGACCCGTACTACGCACTCCCCGCCCCGAAGAGCACGGGCAAGGAGCACTTCCACCTCGATTACGTGCGTGCCCACGTCGACAGGGTGCAGCCCGACATCGCGGCGGCAGACCTCGTGCGCACGCTCGCCGAGCTCACCGTCCGCACGGTGGCGCAGGACGTGCGTGCCGCCGGCATCCGCTTCCTCGCTGTCTCTGGCGGCGGATGCCACAACCCGCTCATCATGCAGGGACTGCGCGATGCGCTCCCCGACGTCGAGGTGGTCCTCGCAGACGAACTCGGCGCCCCGGTCGACAGCAAGGAGGCGATCCTGTTCGCCCTGATCGGGTGGTGCACGATGCACGGAGTTGCGGCGGTGACGCCCGGTGGCACAGGAGCTCGCGAGTCGAGGATCCTCGGAACGATCACACCGGGCGCAGGTCCGCTGCGCATGCCGGAGCCTGTGGATCGAGTGCGCAGCCTGACACTGCGCTGATCGAGAGGTCGGCGGCGCTCAGCGCTTGCGGTCGTCGTCGTCCCAGGGGCCTTCCCACCAACCGGCGCGGCCGTCTCCCTCGCTCCCGCCGCGGCGACGCGAGCGGACGAACTGCACGATGAAGACGGTGAGCGAGCTGAGCAGGATCACGAAGATCACCAGGAACAGCAGGTCGGACTGGTTCATGGGCGCTTCCCTTCGGCGGCATCGGCCACGATCTTCGCGATCCGAGCGGATCGCGTCTCTGCACGCTTGGCCATCGCGATCTGGGTCAGGCCGAACTTCTTGACCGACTTCGGGAAGGCGTCCCAGTTGGCTCGTGCGACGGGCACGGCATCGAGCGCCTCGGTCAGCTCCGGCGGTTCGATACCCGCCTCCGGGCCGTCGAGCAGCGTCCACGACCCGTCGGCCTTGGCGGTCTCGAGCACGCGGATGCCGGCGGGCGCGAGCAGCCCGGCGGCCTCGAGGTCGACCAGCCGCGCCTTGTTGGTCGCCGCCCACCCGCTGCCGCGACGTCGCGGCGAGAACCACTGGCCCACCGTCTCGTCGTCGAACGTGCGCACGGGGCCGTCGATCCATCCGAAGCAGAGGGCCTGACGCACGGCGTCGTCGTATCCGACCCTGCCGACGTTCTGGCCGCGCACGCTCAACAGCCAGACGCCGGAGGTGCGCTCGTGATGCTCCTCGAGCCAGGCGCGCCAGGCGACCGCATCCGCTGCGACGACCCGCTCTCCTTCGTCGAGCGTGCCCACGTCAGTCCTCGTCGAGCGTCGGGATCGACTCGGTGACGGTCGGCAGCAGATCGGCGACCGAATCGACGATCTCGTCGGGGCGGAACGGATACTTCTCGACCTCGGCCTCGTCGCTGATTCCGGTCATCACGAGCACGGTGTGCAGCCCCGCCTCGATGCCGGCGATGATGTCGGTGTCCATGCGGTCGCCGATCATTCCGGTCTTCTTCGAGTGTGCGCCGATCTTGTTGAGCGCCGAGCGGAACATCATCGGGTTCGGCTTGCCGACGACATACGGCTCTTTGCCCGTGGCCTTGGTGATCAGGGCGGCGATCGCGCCCGTCGCGGGCATGACGCCGTCGGCCGAGGGGCCGGTGGCGTCGGGGTTCGTGACGATGAAGCGCGCGCCCTTGATGATGAGGCGGATCGCCTTGGTGATCGCCTCGAACGAGTAGTTGCGTGTCTCGCCGACGACCACGAAATCGGGATTCGTCTCGGTCATGATGAAGCCGGCCTCGTGCAGGGCCGTGAGGATGCCCGCCTCGCCGATCACGAACGCCGAGCCTCCGGGCAGCTGCTGCGCGAGGAAGTCGGCCGTCGCGAGTGCCGAGGTCCAGATCCGCTCCTCGGGCACGATGAGTCCGCTGGCGCGAAGGCGGGCCGACAGGTCACGAGCCGTGAAGATCGAGTTGTTCGTCAGCACTAGGTAGGGGATCTCGTTCTGCTCCCACCCTGCCAGCAGCTCGGATGCCCCGGGGATGGCGTCGTTCTCATGAACGAGCACGCCGTCCATGTCGGTCAGCCAGCATTCGATGTTGTCGCGGTGTGCCATGTGCCCAGCCTATGGGGCGGCGGTCACGGGCAGGTGTCAGGTTCTGACGAGGTTCTCAGGCGCGCGCCCAGGCGGCCAGGCCGGCGATCAGCGCGCGCAGGCCGATGCGGAACGTCTCGGTCGCAGGCTCTGCGGCGGCGGACGCGCGCAGTCGCTCCGCCTCCGCGTATCGAGGGAACTCCTCGGCGAACGCTCCGGGTGACATGTTGTCTCGAGGCGCGAGCGCGTCGAGGGCCGAGCCGATGATGAACGATTCCAGGGCGACGATCGTGTCGAGGATCTTCGCCTCGTGCCACCCCGCCGAGAGCAGGCGTACGGTGACGGCCTCATACTGCACGAACGATTCCCTGTCGGCGTCGATCGGCAGCGTGGCCAGCAGTGTGATGGCGCCGGGGGCGGTCAGCAGTGCCTCGCGGTAGCTGGACGCCCAGCCGACCAGAGCCTCTTCCGTGTCTTCCCTGTCCAGAGGGGCGAGGTCGGTGAGGGTGCCGATGCGTCCTCGCATGGCCCGCACGACCGCGTCGCGGTTCGCATAGTGGTGATAGAGGGCCGAGGGGCGCACGCCGAGGGACTGCGCCAATGCAGTCATCGTGAACTGGGCGGGTCCGCGCGACGCCGCGACGCGAAAAGCGGCTCTGAGGATCCTCTCCTCGGTGAGGACGGTGGCGCTCGGGCGACCGGCGCCTCTGTGCTGCTTTGTCATGGTTCCGTTCTCTGCTACTTTATTGAAACTTATTCAATTAAGAGCTCTCGTCCCGGAGAACCCCTTGACCATTGTCACTGCAGACGTGATCATCACGGGTGCACGGATCATCACCATGGATCCGCGTCGCCCGCTCGCTTCCGCGCTCGCCATCCGAGATGGTCGGGTGCTCGC
This sequence comes from Microbacterium sp. NPDC087589, assembly GCF_044743635.1. Lineage (NCBI taxonomy): Bacteria > Bacillati > Actinomycetota > Actinomycetes > Micrococcales > Microbacteriaceae > Microbacterium > Microbacterium sp. NPDC087589. The sequence goes on along the minus strand of NZ_JBIUWV010000009.1, from coordinate 181,054 downwards.
CGTCGGCGACGACTCCACGGTGGCGGAGTGGCGCGGGCCGTCGACCGAGGTGCGCGAGCATCGCGGCGCGACGATCACCCCCGGACTGATCGACGCGCACCTGCACCCGATCCAAGGGCTCGAGCTCACCGTCGGCGCCGACCTGGGCGGCATCACCGAGGCGAGCGCGCTGCTCGGGGCTCTGCGCGCCGAGGCCGACCGCGCACTCCGCGAAGACGCCGATCCGTGGGTGCGCGGCTGGAACCTCGACTACGACGTCTTTCACGAGCTCCCGTGCACGGCGGCGGCGATCCAGCGAGCCGTGCGCGGTCTTCCCGCGCTCCTGGTGATGTACGACGGGCATACGGCGCTCGCGAGTCACGCCGGGCTCGAACGCGGCGGCATCACGCGGGCGCACGCGTTCGCCGACAACTCGGTCATCGTCGTGGACGCCGACGGCGTCCCGACCGGTGAGCTCCGCGAGATGTCGGCGTACGAGCCGGTGCGCCTCGCCGCCCCGGCGCTCACCCGCGAGCAGACCCTCGACGCGACCCACACGCTGCTGCGCGGTCTCGGCAGCTCGGGTCTCACCGGCGGATGCATCATGGACGGCTCGCGCAGCACGCTCGAGCTGCTGCGTGACCTCGAGGACACGGGTCGACTCCCGATCCGCATCGTGTCGGCAGTCGACCACGAGCCCTCGTTCGATCGTGAGCGGATGGCCCAGAACGTCGCCCTCCGTGGCATCGGTGGCGAGCGGTGGCGGGGCGGCCTCGTGAAGCTCTACGCCGATGGCGTCGTCGAGACCGGCACGGCCTGGCTCAAGGAGCCGGATGCCGAGGGTGAGGGGCTCGAGCCGTTCTGGAAGGATCACGACGCCTACATCCGCACCGTCCGCGAGTACGCGGATGCCGGGTTCCAGGTCGCGACGCACGCCATCGGCGACCGCGCCGTCGCCGCTGCCGTGGACGCCTACCTGCTCGCGGGGGTGCGGTCTGCGAACGGCGCACCGCATCGGATCGAGCACCTCGAGACGACGGATGACGTGGATCTCGCCCGGATCGCGGCGGCAGGCATCACGGCCTCGATGCAGCCGCTGCATCTGCAATGGCGCAAGGCGGGTGCCGTCGATGACTGGGCGCGTCGTCTGGGTCCGCAGCGCACCGCCCATGCCTGGCGTGTTCGTGACTTCTGGGATGCCGGAGCGCCTGTCGCGCTCGGTTCGGACTGGCCGATCGCGCAGAACGACGCGAGGATCGGCCTCGCCTGGGCGATGCTTCGGCGACAGCCCGGCGATCCGGATGCGCCTGTCTTCGAGCCGGATCAGCGCCTCACCTCCTACCAGGCGCTGCACGGCTACACGGTCGGAGCCGCGACGGCCCAGGGCGATGCCGACCTCGGGCGGCTCGCGACCGGATTCCGCGCGGACTACGCCGTGTGGGAGGCCGACCCTCTTCGCGTCACCGCCGACGAGCTCGTGCAGGTTCCCGTCTCCGAGACCGCCGTCGACGGCCGCATCCTCTGACTCCGCTTCACCCGACCCGCTTCACCCGACCCGCTCCACCCGACCCCACCCTGCCCGACCTGACCACAATGAGGTGACCATGTTCGCTGAGGCGATCACGCTCCCCGCCATCGGCGGATTCGTACTTCTACCCATCCTGGTGATCCTGCTCGTCGCCGTCCTGACGCGCCGCACCCTTCTCGCCCTGCTCTGCGGGACGGTCACGGGCGCCCTGCTGCTGAGCGGTTGGGGTGCCTTCGACACGTGGACCGAGTACTTCGGCAAGGCCCTGGCGAACGAGACAGCCCAGTGGCTGCTGTTGATCATCGTGCTCTTCGGCATCCTGATCACCCTGTTCGAGCGCTCGGGCATCGTCTCGGATTTCGCCCGCTGGACCGAGCGTTTCGTCACCTCGCGGCGCAAGTCCACGCTGCTGACGTTCCTGCTCTCCGTGGTGTTGTTCGTCGACGACTACCTCAACGTGCTCGCGGTGGGTGCCTCGATGAAGTCCGTCACCGATCGATACCGGGTGCCCCGCACGCAGCTGGGAGCGATCATGAAGATGACGGCCGCGCCCATCGCCGTGATCGTGCCCTTCTCGACGTGGGCGCTGTTCTTCTCGGGACTCTTCGAGGCGCAGGGGGTGACGGTCGGCGGATCGGGATTCGGCGCGTACCTGCAGGCGATCCCCTACGTCTTCTTCGGCTGGATCGCGATCGTGGTGGCCTTCCTGATGAGTGTCGGGTGGCTTCCGAAGTTCGGCGTCCTCCGGCGCGACGCCGCCAGGGCGGAGCGCGACGGAGATGTGTTCCCGCTCGACACGACGCCGGCCGAGCGCGAGGCCGAGGGCGTGGCGCTGCTGGCCGAGATCCGCTCGACCGATGCTGACGGCTCGACGGCGCAGCGCGTGTCCGCCGCTCTCGAGACTGCGACCGAGACCGCGACCGCGACGAGTGCAGGGAGCGAGGTCGTCTCGAAGCGTCCTCAGGCGTGGCCGTTCCTGCTCGCGATGGTCACGCTCGTCGGCGTCACGATCCTGACCGACGCGAACGTCGTCACCGGCACGGCGTCCGCACTGGCCGTCACCGTCGTGATCACCCTGGCGCAGCGGCGTCTTCGGCTCCGTGAGCTCCTCGACTCGGCTCTCGTCGGAATCCAGAGCATGCTCTTCGTGGCGGTGCTGACCGTGCTCGCATTCATGGTGCAGGAGATGAACCTGACGCTCCAGCTGGCCGACTGGGTGATCGCCGTCACCGAGCCGGTGCTCACGCCCGCGCTCCTTCCGGCGATCGTGTTCGCCGTCTGCGGCGTCTACGCCTACGCCACGGGATCGTTCTGGGATCTCGCCGCCGTGATCACTCCTGTGGTGCTGCCGCTGGCGATCGCGCTCGGCGCCGACCCGATCCTGGCCGGAGCGGCGGTCTTCTCCGGAGCCGCGCTCGGCAGCACGACCTGCCTCTACGGCGACGGGATCATCCTCGCGTCGCGATCCATCGGCATCAAGCCGCACAACCTGATGCTGGCGATCCTGCCCTACGCGGGCATCGCGGCGGCACTGTCGCTCGTGATGTACCTCATCGTCGGAGCGGTCGGGGTGTGATCGCGAGGTCTCGTCCGGCGCTCAGGCGGTCAACCAGACCACGTCCGCCGCACCGTCGGGCAGCGCGGCCTCGACGCCGTCGAGCTCGATGCCCGACGGTGTGGTCGTGACCAGGGCGGTGACGATGACGCCCGCGGCCTCGAGCGCGCGAAGCAGTTCGGGGTCGCGGTCGTCGACGCGCAGGACGCGGCCGACGTGCCCCACCGGTGCATCGGCGAGAAGAACGAAGGCTTCACGTTCGACGACGCCCGAGGCATCGGGGATCGCGTCGCCGTGCGGATCGAAGCGCGGGCGTCCGAGACGTGCGTCGATGCCTTCGAGAAGGCGATCGCTGATCGTGTGCTCGAGCACCTCGGCCTCGTCGTGCACCTCGTGCCACCCGTAGCCGAACTCCTGCACCAGCCAGGTCTCGATCAGGCGGTGGCGGCGCACCATCGCCAGGGCGCGCTGCGTGCCGGCATCCGTCAGACGCACCGCGCCGTAGGGGACGTGCGAGACGAGCCCGGCGGCGGCGAGCTTCTTGACCATCTCGGTCACCGACGACGGGGCGATGCCGAGCTTCGCTGCGAGCACCGAGGGGGTGATCGGCGCGTCCTGCCATTCGGTGTGCGCGTAGACGGTCTTCAGATAGTCGTCAGCTGCGGGGGATGCCACAGGTCCAGCCTAGATCAGGGTTCGGCCGTGCTCAGATTTCGGCTGTGCTCAAGGTTCGGCGGTGCTCAGGGGTTGGCTGCGTCGACGAGGATGCCGAAGGCGACCTGCCCCGCGAAGAAGATGATGAGGAACCCGAGCAGGGCGGCGAAGAGCGAGAGGCGACCGTCGAACCCTTCGATCTCGGCGATGCCGATCTTGCGCGCGCGGAAGGCCAGCACGAGGGTCGCGATGCCCAGCGCGAGCTGCACCCAGGGACCGCCGAAGGGCAGCACGGTGGGGAAGGCGACGAGGAGCCCGCCGATCACGCCGGTCGCGATGCCGATCCAGGTGAGGATACGGACGTTGCGGCGCGCGGTATCGGCAGACATCCTTCGAGCCTAACCGTCTGCGGCCACCGCGATGCACGCTGTGAATCGTGTCAATCGGGTCGGATTCCTTGACTGGGGACGAGCTCTGCGGGTAGCTTCGACCGGGCACGGGAAAACGCTATCCGAGCGGGCTTCGCGCCCAGAGAAGGATTTCGACGATGAACATCCGACACCAATCGTTCCGCGCCGTCGTCGCGGTGGCCGCCGCCGGCTGCCTCCTCGTGGGAGGCGCGCAGAGCGCGACCGCCGCGTCGCCCGTGGCACCCGCGGCCGGTCGCCATGACTCCGGGCCGAAGACGCCCCAGCTCGAGGAACTCGACCGCGGACTCGTGGCCGTCTCGACTGCCGAAGGAGTCTTCCTCAGCTGGAGACTGCTCGCCACCGAGGCGAGCGGCGCGACCGACACCGGACTCGCAGGACCCGACTTCGCCGTCTACCGCGACGGCACGAAGATCACGACGGTCACCGACAGTACGAACTACGCGGATGCCGACGGCGCCGCCACGTCGCAGTACTCCGTCGTGCCGGTGGTCAACGGCGTCGAGGTGATTGCGTCCGCCTCGGCATCCGTCACCGCGTGGTCCGAAGGCCACTACGACCTTCCGCTGCAGAAGCCCGCTGATGGCGTGACGCCGAAGGGTGAGGCATACACGTACTCGGCGAACGACGTATCGGTCGGCGATGTCGACGGTGATGGGCAATACGAGTACGTCGTGAAGTGGGATCCCTCGAACTCGAAGGATGTCTCGCAGCGCGGCTACACGGGCCCCGTCTACCTCGACACCTACGAACTCGACGGCACACTGCTGAATCGCCTCGATCTCGGGGTGAACATCCGCGCCGGAGCGCACTACACGCAGTTCCTCGTCTACGACTTCGACGGCGACGGACGCTCCGAGACCATGCTGAAGACCGCTCCGGGCACCAAGTCGGTGCAGTACGCCGCCGACGGCTCTGTCGCGAGCGAGTCGTACATCACGCTTCCGAAGGGCGACCGCAAGGCGGGGTACTCGAACGACGACGACTACCGCCTCAGCGCCGCTGACTATGAGCAGCACCTCGTCGAGATGTTCCTCGGCTGGAGCGAGCGCGAGGAGGTCGTGTCGGGTCAGTGGCCGGCCACGCTCGAAGAGGCGTGGGGCCTGCCCGTCACGCACGAGTACCCGCTCTCCCAGGAATCGGCGCAGGAGCTCGCCACGACCTTCATCGACGTGTACGCACCGAGCCGCAGCGCTCGCAACCTGCTGCGGGAGTTCGAGGGCTTCATCATCGACGGACCCGAGTACCTCACGGTCTTCGACAGCGCGACGGGCGAGGAGCTGCAGACCATCCCGTATCCGACCGAGCGCGGCGACGACGGGCTGCTCTGGGGCGACTACGCGATGTCGCGCATCGAACCTGCGAACCGCGTCGACCGCTTCCTCGCGGGAGTCGGCTACCTAGACGGTCAGCATCCCTCCGCGGTCTTCGCCCGTGGGTACTACACCCGAACGACCGTCACGGCTTTCGACTGGGACGGCAAGCGTCTGAAGGCGCGGTGGGATGTCGACAGCGGTCATGCTCCGATGACCAACCCATTCAACGACTCGCCGCACGGCAGGGACGGCACCGACCCGGAGTTCGGCACGATCACGACCCAGGGCGATCACTCGCTGAGCTTCGCCGATGTCGATGCCGACGGCAAGCAGGAGCTCGTCTACGGTGCGGCCACGATCGACGACGACGGCAGCCTGCTGTACAGCTCGTTCGACGTGCTGCCCGAGGGCAGTGCGGATCCCGGCGCATCGGTGCGCCTGGGTCACGGAGATGCGATGCACGTGACCGACATCGATCCGAGCCGCCCCGGCCTCGAGATCTGGACGGCTCACGAGGGTGGCACCTATGCGCCCTATGGATCGGTGATGCGTGACGCCGCCACGGGAGAATCCCTGTTCGGCGCCTACTCCGGTCGCGATACGGGTCGGGCGATGATCGGCGACGTGCGTCCGGACGTGCCGGGCATCGAGGTGTGGTCGAGCATGCCCGGCGGCACCGAGGGCAGCGGTCTGCTGAGTGCTGCGGGCGAGGTGCTGCAGGCGCAGACGCCCGGCACGAACATGTCGATCCGCTGGGCGGGCGACCTCACGACCCAGCTCGTCAACGGCAGCGGCGACCAGACGCCGACGATCGACGACTGGACGCGGGGCACGGTGCTCACCGCGAGCGGAACCCTCACGAACAACGGCACGAAGGGCAACCCGTCGCTCGTCGCCGATGTGCTGGGCGACTGGCGCGAGGAGCTGCTGGTGCGCACGGCGGACTCGAGCGCGCTGCGGTTCTTCACCACGACCGAGCCCACTGCGCACAAGCTCACGACCCTGATGCACGATGTGCAGTACCGGGTCGAGACCGCGCGTCAGCAGACGACCTACAACCAGCCGGCGTACACCTCGTTCTATCTCGCGAGTGACCTCGACTGGTCGCAGGTGCCGGTGTTGACCACCCCGACGGAGCCGAAGGCACCGAAGTTCACGGACAAGCCGGGCACCTCTCGCGACGAGGTCAAGGTGCCGACGAACGTGAAGGGCGTCAGCTACTTCGTGAACGGCGAGAAGGTCGAGTCGCGGAACGGCAAGGTGCGGGTCACCGGTGAGGTGACGGTCGTGGCCGTGCCGGAGCCCGGCTATCGCATCGCCGACGGCGCGACCTCGCAGTGGACGGAGAACCTCCGCTCGCGCTGAGCGCGGTGGTGACAGGACGCCGCCCCGAGTCGACTCTTCCCGTGCCGACTCGGGGCGGTTCTGTGCGTTCTGGTATGCGTGCCCGAGGTGCTGCGGTTCAGGCTCCCGTGAGCACCAGCCAGAGCAGGGCGCCGTTGAGGGCGATGAGCAGGACGGACGCGATGATGCCGGCCGCCGTCGTCCACACCCGGTTGGTCCACGCCCCGAGTGTGCGGCGCTGAGCCGTGAGCGCGACGAGCGGGATCAGGGCGAACGGGATGCCGAACGAGAGCACCACCTGACTGAGCACGAGGGCGAGCGTCGGATCGAATCCGATGCCGAGGATCACGAGTGCGGGGATCAGAGTCACCAGTCGACGCGCGAGCAGCGGGATGCGCACGTGCAGCAGTCCGTGCATGATCTCGGCTCCCGCGTAGGCGCCCACCGACGTCGAGGCGAGACCGGAGGCCAGGAGGCCGACCGCGAAGAACGTCGCGACGACAGGGCCGAGCCCGGCGGCCAGTGCGGCGTGCGCTCCTTCGAGCGAGTCGGTGCCCTCGACGCCGGCGAGGTTCGCGGCGGCGAGCAGCAGGATGCCGAGGTTCACGGTGCCCGCGATCACCATCGCGATCGAGACGTCCCAGCGGGTCGCGGTCAGCAGGCGCCGGATGCGCGAGGTCTCGGTGCGTGCGGCCTCGGTCGGCGCATCGGTCGTCGTCGAGCCGAAGCGGTCCCGGGTGAGCGACGAGTGCGCGTAGATCGCGTGGGGCATGATCGTGGCCCCGAGGATGGATGCGGCGAGCAGCACTGAGCCGGTGTCCTCGAAGCGGGGAACCAGACCGCCGACGATGCTCGAGGCGTCGGGGGGAGCGACGAAGAGGCCCGCGATGAAGCCCACGGTGATGATCACCATGAGCGCGATGATCACGAACTCGAAGGGGCGGGGTCCTCGGCGGCTCTGCACCGCCAGGAGGATCATTGACACCGCTCCGGTGATGACCCCGCCGAGCAGCAGCGGGATGTCGAACAACAGGTAGAGGGCTACGGCACCGCCGATGACCTCGGCCAGATCGGTCGCCATCGCGACGAGCTCGGCCTGCAGCCAGTACGCGCGTCGGGCCCACGGGTTCTTCAATCGTGTTCCCAGCACTTCGGGGAGGCTCTGCCCGGTGACGACCCCGAGTTTGGCCGACAGGTACTGGATCAGCCAGGCCATGATGTTGCCGGCGACCACGACCCACACCAGCAGGTATCCGTACTGGGCGCCCGCGGTCATGTTGCTCGCGACGTTGCCCGGATCGAGGTAGGCGACTCCGGCGACGAGTGCGGGTCCGAGCAGCCACAGGCTGCGGGGTGCGCTGGCGCGAGATGGCGGCGCCGCCACCTCGAGTGCGGAATTTTTAGGCATGCCGAAATCGTAGCGGATTTTTCGGTGTACCTAAATATGCGGTGAGGTGCGCGACGGATAGCCTGGCGGAATGGAAGAGCAGGCGCCCGCGGATGCAGTGGAGACAGGCGGCTCGTCGACGCAGCCCGGCTACGGGGTGGGGCCCTGGCCCGGTGGCGAGACGGAATGGCCGCAGGGCGAGCAGTACGACCCGGAGCTGCTGGCCGTCGGTGACACGCGCAACGTGATCGATCGCTACCGCTACTGGCGGATGGACGCGATCGTCGCCGACCTCGACACCCATCGGCATCCGTTCCACGTGGCCATCGAGAACTGGCAGCACGACATGAACATCGGCTCGATCGTGCGCAGCGCGAACGCCTTCCTCGCCGACACCGTGCACATCATCGGGCGGCGCCGCTGGAACAAGCGGGGCGCCATGGTCACCGACCGCTACCAGCACGTCGTGCACCATGAAGACGTCGAGACCTTCACCGCCTGGGCTGCGGCGGAGGGACTGCCGATCATCGCGGTCGACAACGTCGAGGGCGCGGTGCCGGTCGACCGCGCCGACCTGCCGCAGCGCTGCGTGCTGCTGTTCGGTCAGGAGGGGCCGGGCCTGTCGGATGCCGCGCTCGCCGCAGCATCCGCCCACATCGAGATCACGCAGTACGGCTCGACACGATCGATCAACGCCAGCGCGGCCGCAGCGGTGATCATGTACGAGTGGTGCCGGAGATACGCCGGCTGAGACCCGCGGTCACCGGGAAGACGGGATCAGCCGATCCGCGCGGACACCCGGATGTCGCCGTCCACGTCGACGCGGACGTCGTGCAGGCGTGCCCGCACTCCGTCGGCGGCGATCCCGGCGTTGAGGTCGTAGGTGCGCCCGATCTGCTTCCTCGTCATACGGCGGGCCGCGCGCATGGCGATGGCGACGATCGGGTTGGCGCTGCCGACGTCGAGATCGCGGATCGTGAGCACGCCGTCGCGGGAGACCCCGATCCGAGCTGCCCCACGGGCTGAGGCGAACAGCAGCTTCCAGCGGATCCGTGCCGCGCCCGTGATCCGAAACCCTGCGTCACCGTCGGCAGACAGTGTGAGGTCGAGTCGTCGCAGCCGGACGCCCGCCGACCGCAGCGCGGGCTTCATCACGGCAGTCAGCATCGGGCCGAGATCGTCGGCGCGGATCGATGCGTCGACGAAGCCTCTCATGCCCTCGCCCTGACGGGCTATCTCGATCGTGCGAGAGGTCTCGGCTCGTCCAGGGATGACCGGGCGCTCGTACTCGATCCAGTCGATCGGCGCGTCGAGGAGGCGAGCATCGATCGTGAGCGGGTAGCCCTGGATCCGCACGGGTGCGGCGACGAGTCGCAGAAGAGTCGACGTTCCGGGTCTTCTGGTCGTCTCGACCGGCGGGCTCGGCGCGTCCGTCGGTCCCATTCCTGTCGCAGTCGCACGGAGGAATCGGAGCTTCAGGGAGGCGCCCGTGGCATCGACCGTCAGATGTTCGAGATCGGCGCCGGCGAGCGCGGCAGAGATGCGGACCTCGTCGAGGCCGCGCACCTCGACGTCGTCCTCCGGCTGAAGGGAGGCGCGCACCCAGCGAACGAGGTCCTTCTCATCTGTCGGCCACATCGTCATGATCCGATTCTCCCGCCTTCGCGTCAGACCCCGGCAGTGACCCAGCGTCCTGAGCGCACACGCCAGCCGAGGGTGCCCAGCCGGGCGAGCAGGTAGACGCCGAAGAAGGAGACCGCGAGCCAGACGAGGCCCGAGGTGCCGTCGACGCCCGTCGCGGCGATGATCCAGAGCGCCGGGAGGAACGGCACGAGGTTCAGCCCGCCCGCGATCGCGAGATAGCGCGCGTCGTTCGCGCCCATCAGCACCCCGTCGAGCACGAAGACGACGCCGGCGATCGGCTGCGCGACGGCGAGCACGAGGAGCGCCGGCTGCACGAGCGCGGCGATCGCCGGGTCGCCGGTGAACACGATGCCGAGCACTCCGGAGAGCGCGGCGATGAGCGCGCCCACCACGACTCCGAACCACGCACCCCAGGCGACCGTGCGTGTCAGCACCCGGTGCACCTGTCTCTCGTCGCCGGCGCCGAGCTCTTTGCCGATCAGCGCCTGCGCGGCGATGGCCAGAGCATCGAGGGCGAAGGCGGCGGCCGAGAAGATCGTGAACACGATCTGCCAGCCGGCGAGCTCCTCGGTGCCGATGCCCGTGGCCACGGCGACCGTCGCCAGGAGTGCTGCCCTCAGGCTGACGGTGCGCAGGAACAGCCAGCCCCCGGAACGGGCAGTGCTGCCCATTCCGTCACGCTTCGCCCTCAGCGATGCGTCGTGCGTCGTGGCGAGGCGGCGGATCACCAGCACGTACGCACCCACCATGCCCCACTGCGCGACGACCGTTCCGGCGGCGGAGCCCGCGATGCCCCAGCCGAAGCCGTAGATGAAGACGACGTTCAGCAGCGCGTTCGCGCCGAAACCGAGGCCGGCGATCCACAGCGGAGTCAGGGTGTCCTGCATCCCGCGGAGCAGTCCGGTCGCCGCGAAGACGATCAGCATCGCGGGGAGTCCCCACATCGAGATGACCAGATAGGCGTTCGCCTCGGCGGCCACCGCATCGCTCGCCCCGAACAGCGATACGAGCCACGGAGAGGATGCAGCGCCGGCCGCCGCGAGCACGGCACCGATCGCGAGAGCCAGCCACATGCCGTTGATGCCGACCGAGACGGCTTCGCCGGGGCGACCGGCGCCGAAGAGGCGCGCGACCGCGGGCGTGGTCGAGTAGGCGAGGAAGACCATGAGGCCGACGATCGTCTGCAGCACGGCTCCGGCGATGCCGAGGCCGGCGAGCGGGGTCGTGCCGAGGTGCCCCACGAGGGCGGCATCGACGATGAGGAAGGCGGGCTCGGCGATCAGTGCGCCGAGGGCGGGGACGGCGAGGCGCAGGATCTCGCGATTGAGAGTGCGCTCGGTCATCCTCCGAGCCTATGGGCTGGAACCGACAGAACCGTCTCGGAGTCTCCGGTCGTACGCTGGAAGCACGGGATGCCACGGAGGTGCGTCATGACGGATCCACGGGAGGCCGCTGCGAGATACCGCGCGCGGCAGCAGCAAGAGGACTCGGAAGAGGATGCCGAATCCGGCAGCGCTCCTGGAATCGCAGCGGCCACCGACCGTGCCGCGTTCATCGAGACGGCCATCCAGGTGGCGATCCGCCGAGGCGACTTCGACGACCTCCCCGGTGCGGGCAAACCACTCGAGGGGCTCGGCACGCACCATGATCCCGACTGGTGGATCCGCCGCAAGATCGAGTCCGAGAACCTCACCGGACTCGGTCCGCCCGCGATACTGCTGCGCGCCGAAGACCGCGAGCTCGACGACCAGCTCGACCTGCTCGGGCGCGAGGCCGACGTCCGTGAGGTGCTCGTGGACTTCAACCGTCGGGTCATCGAGGCACGCCGACAGCTGCAGGGCGGCCCGCCCGTCGTGACGAGCCCTCGCGACATCGACGCCTCGGTCTCCGCGTGGGCGGAGCGCCGCGCCGCACGGTTCGCGGCGGCAGCCGCTGAAGCGCCGGAACGTCCGGCGCGCCGCCGCTTCGGCAGCCGTCGCCGATCCTGAGGGACAGGGCGCAGCACCCGGCCGCGGTCAGGCGGTGACGGTCAGGCGGTGACGGGCAGTCGGATGTCGAACCGGGAACCGGTGCCGTCGTTGTGCGCGCTGATCACACCGCTGTGCGCTTCGACGATGCCGCGCGCGATCGCGAGGCCCAGTCCCGCACCGCTGGTGCCGTGGATGCCGCCGTGGGGCGTGCGCGCATCGCTTCCGCGCCATCCCGGCTCGAATACGCGAGCCAGGTCGTCGTGCGGAATGCCCGCGCCTGAGTCATGCACCGACAGGAGCATCGACTCGTTCTCGCGCGCGGTGCTGATGCGGATCGTCCCACCGCTGGGCGTGTGCTCGAGGGCGTTGGCGAGGAGGTTGACCATGACGCGTGCAAGCTCGCGGGCATCGCCCACGACGATGTGGTCCGGGCTGGAGAGCTCCACGAGGTCGATCTGCTTCGCGCGGGCGATCGCGGCGAGCTCGGCGACCGCGTCGCTGACGAGATCGTGCAGCGACATCGGCTCGGGCTTCAGCACAAGGGTTCCCGATGTGATCTTCGAGAGCTGGAAGAGGCCGTCGACCAGCTCGGTCATATGGTCCACCTGCCGGCGCATCTGCTCGTGGAATCGCGCGGGGTCCTCGGCGAGTCCGTCATCGAGGGCCTCGGTCATCACCCGGAGACTCGCCAGGGGACTGCGGAGGTCATGCGAGATCCAGGCGATCAGCTCGCGCCGGGACCGATCGAGCATCTCCACCTCGTCGCGGGCGGCCGCGAGCCGGTCGCTGGTGGACAGCAGCTCCTGAGCGACACGGGCGAAATCCGCATTCACGGCGAGCTCGCCGGTGCCGACGAGCCGTTCGCCGTCGCCGACGGAGTGGGTCAGCTGCTCGAGCGAGCGCACCCCTCGCACGAGCTGAGCGGCGAGGAGCAGCGCCACGACCAGTGCCACGACAGCCGAGATGGCCGTCACGACGACGACCACCAGGAGATCATGCGGCGAGATGTACATGGCCTCCGCGACCGCGAGCACGCCGGCCGCGAGCGAGAGCACCACGGCGAGGATCACGACGCACAACTGCAGCATCAGCGAACGTCTGCGCAGCAGCCACAGCGAGACCACTCCGAGCGCGCAGACGACCAGGGCCCAGGCGAGGGCGATGCCCGCGATCGCCACGACGTCTGCGAACGGCATCACTCGGCTCCCAGCTCGAGGCGGTAGCCGACGCCCCATACGGTGACGAGCACACGCGGATTGGCCGGGTCGTCTTCGATCTTCTCGCGCAGTCGCCGCATGGTGACGGTGACGGTCGACAGGTCACCGATCTCCCACCCCCAGACGCCACGAAGCAGCGTCGGACGGTCGAACGTCTGTCTCGGATGCTTGAGCAGGAAGGCGAAGAGGTCGAACTCGCGCACCGACAGCTCGAGCGGCACGGCGCTTCTCGTCACGATGCGGGCGGAGGGATCGAGCCGGAACGGACCGATGTCGAACGGAGCCTCCCGGGCGAAATCGGGAAGACTCCGGCGGAGCACCGAGTTCACGCGCAGCACGAGTTCTCTCGGTGAGAAGGGCTTGACGACGTAGTCGTCGGCTCCTGCCTCGAGACCGTCTATCCGGTCCTCCTCCGATCCCAGAGCGGTGAGCATGATGATCGGAACCGTCGACTGCGCACGGATGCGGCGGCACACCTCGGAGCCGTCGATGCCCGGCAGCATCCGATCGAGGATGACGAGGTCAGGAGCGACCGCGGCGACCGCGGCGAGACCGGAGAAGCTGTCGGTCGCTCCGTCGACCAGGTAGCCGGCCGCGCGCAGGTAGGTGTGCACGACCTCGTTCACCGTGGGATCGTCCTCGATCACCAGGACGCGACGATCCACGAGGTCCGCGGCGTCACCCCTGCTCTGAGACATGCCTTCATCGTATGGTCGACTCCTGCCGGGCGGAGGCCGGTGTGCTCCTGGCGGCGCATCCTTCCTCGATTCGTAAGGAGTTGGCGGGGCCGTGGTCGCCCCCGGCTCCCTAGCGTCTGGGTATGAGCATCCGCACCGACGTCGTCCTCCCGTGCCTCGACGAGGCGTCAGCCCTGCCTGGCGTGCTCGCCTCGCTCCCCGACGGAGCGCGCGCGATCGTCGTCGACAACGGTTCGACCGACGGTTCGGCGGCGATCGCGCGCCGCGCGGGGGCACTCGTCGTCGATGCGGAGCAACGCGGCTACGGGGCCGCGGTGCATGCGGGGCTGCTCGCCGCGACCGCCCCCGTCGTCGCCTTCTGCGACGCGGACGGCTCGTTCGACCTCGGTCAGCTCGATCGCGTCGCGGAGCCCGTGCACCGCGGCGAGCAGGATCTCGTCTTCGGGCGCCGGCGGCCCGTGAGCGCCGGGGTCTGGCCGGTGCACGCCCGCATCGCGAACACCGTGCTGCTCTCGACCGTCCGTCGTCGGACGGGTCTGCCGCTGCGCGACCTCGGCCCCTTTCGCGCCGGTCGGCGCGAGCAGCTGATCGCACTCGGCCTCGAGGACCGCCGCAGCGGATACCCCCTCGAGCTGCTCCTGCGGGCCTGGTCGGCGGGGCTGCGGATCGCCGAGGTCGAGGTCGACTACCACCCGAGATCCGGCAGATCGAAGGTCACCGGCACGGTTCGAGGAACCGTCACCGCCGTCACGGACATGCGCCGGATGCTGCGGAGGTTCGCATGAGCGCCTCGGCGGCCACCGTCGTCGTGATGGCGAAGGAGTGCGTGCCTGGTCGGGTGAAGACGAGGCTGCATCCGCCTCTGACGCTCGAGCAGGCCGCCCACGTCGCAGCGGCGAGCCTCGCCGACACGATCGATGCCGCCGTGGCCAGTGGACTCGCGGTGGTCGTGTGCGCCGATGGCGACGTCCCCGTTCCGGCCGGCGTCGGGTCGTTCGCCCAGGTCGACGGTGGGCTGGACCAGCGCATCGCGGCCGCGTTCGATCAGGTCGAGGGGCCGGTCCTGCTCATCGGCATGGACACCCCTCAGGCCGACCCGAGTGTGCTGCGTGCCCTCGCGGTGGGGTGGTCGGACGACGTCGATGCGTACTTCGGGGCCGCGCCCGACGGCGGCTTCTGGCTGCTGGGGCTCGCCGACCTTCCCGAGGGGAGGCGGGGCGGGCAGACACGAGGTGATCTGGTGCGCGGTGTGCCGATGTCGTCCGCCGAGACGGGACGCGCACAGCGCGCGCGTCTGGTCGCCGCCGGGCTCAGAGTGGTCGACATCGATTCGCTCACCGACATCGACGATCTCGCGTCGCTGCGCGAGGTGTCCGCGCGGCTTCCCGAAGACGGGCACCTCGCGCAGCTGCTGCCGGAGCTCGGACTCGCCGGGGTGTCGGTCGACGCAGGTCCGGGGTGCAGCGGATCATGAGCACGCCACTGGTCGCGCACTTCGGGGCGGGCGGAGACGCTCCGTACGACGTCGCACTGCGCAACGGCGGCGGCACGCTGCGGCTCGTCGAGCTCGGGGAGGGCGCTGGGCGGCACGTCGAGATCGCCCGGTTCCTCGCCGCCGCCGACGACGCCGACGATTCGGTGATCGCACGTATCCGAGGCCCCGTGCTCGACGTCGGATGCGGGCCAGGACGCATCGTGCACGCGGCGATCCGCGCCGGGCGGCTCAGCCTCGGCGTGGACGTCTCGCGGACCGCGGTCGAGCATGCGAGAAGTCGTGGACTCCCTGCTCTGCACCGCTCGGTCTTCGATCCGCTGCCGCAGGAGGGCGCATGGGAGTCGCTGCTCCTGCTGGACGGCAACATCGGCATCGGGGGAGAGCCGGAGGCGCTGCTCGCGCGCTGTGCGCAGCTCGTCTCGCCCGCGGGGAGCATCATCGTCGAAGTCGACCCCGATCCCGCGACCGACAGGGGCTATGCCGCGACCCTGGTCGACGACGACGGCCGTTCCAGCGCGCCGTTCCCGTGGTACGACCTGGGTGCCGCGGCGCTGCGCACCCGTCTGCGGAGGTCGAGGCTGTCGATCGCCGAGGTCTGGGACGTGTCAGGACGCGCTTTCGTCAGGCTCGCGCAGAGTCCCTGAGCGACGACGCAGGCGATGACGCACCGCGCTCGCCGCACTGAGCAGCCCGTCGTGCACGACGACGACGGCCGCCAGCCAGACGAGCACGCTGATCAGCTGCGGCAGATCCTGTCGCGTCAGCAGCCACCAGCCCCCGCACAGGAGCATCACCGCGCCCAGGACGACGAGCGTGACCCTCGCCCCGCGCATCACGCCACCTCGATGGACGTCAGCCACTTGGTCTGAAGGACTCCGGGCCTTCCCGGAGCGATGATGCGCGCCGGATAGCCGTGATCGACATCGAGTCGTGTTCCGTTGAGACGCAGGGCGGCGAGCGTTCGTGGGTCTCTCGCGTACGCCGCAGGCATCGTGGTCTCCCGGAAGGCGCCACGCCGTTGCATGCTGCGCAACCGCACCGTGGCGTCCTCCGGTGCTCCGACGAGGTCGAGCAGATCGCGCAGGCGCGGACCGGTCCAGGTGGCATCGACCGTCCATCCTTCGACGCAGGAGATCGGCAGAGACTCGGTGGCTTGCGGCAGCTCGTCGAGCTGGGCGAGCGTGAGCACGCGCGTCGTCGCTCCGGTGAGTGCCAGCGTCCACCCGGGATCGAGAGCGATCTCTGCGACGCCGGCCTGCCGTGCCGTGCGGTTGACAGGGAGGTCCTGCGGACTGTGCATCCGTGACCGCGGCGCCTTCAGACTCAGCGGTCCCCACGGCGTGATCGCGTGCACCAGCGCCGCCGCACCGAACAGGGCCGAGCCGCCTCCCACTCCCCACAGGAATCTCCGCCGCGAGATCTCGTCGCTCATCGAGACACCCCCTCCGCGTCGGCGTCGGCGTCGGCATCCGCATCCGCATCGGCATCCGCCCGCCAGGCCCGCACGATCGCCGGCAGATGCACGGAGACGTGCACCGCCATCGCCCCGATGAGCACCCAGGCCAGGGCGAAGTGCGTGCGGCGGAAGGAGAAGTCCCACGGGTACCACTGCAGGGTGTTGAGCGCACCCGTGAGCGGCACCATCAGGGCTGTGGCGACGAGTGCGGCGAGACTCGCCCGCTCGAGCAGATGCGACAGGCTGCGCACCGCAGGCCAGGCGAAGAGTTTCGGGAACACGACCCAGAGCTTGGCGAGGACCAGGGGGATGAGCGCCGAGCCGACCACGACATGCACCCCCTGCGTCCACCCGTAGAGATGGAGGGGAGCCACCGGGAGCGGCAGCCACGCCAGGGGGTCCTGGAGCAGATGGCTGTAGATGCCGGTGACGAAGCAGACCACGAACCCGACGCCGAGCATCCGGCCGATGACGACGGTCGTCCGCGTCGTCCGCAGCGGGGAGTCGAGTGCGCGCTGGACTCTCATCGACCGCTGCTGCAGCGCAGCCGACATCCTCTCGGTGATCGACTCCGATGGTCCTGGGCTGCCCATGACCTCAGTATGGGAAGCCCCGCTGCACGGGGCGACATCGATCCGCTTACAGACCGGTGACGGCTTCGACGTATCGCAGTTGTCACCGCGGTGTAAGGAAATCACCTGTCGCACCGTCGGCGGCTCACCCAGTCTGGGTGCATGAGCGGTGCAGAGCAGAGCCAGGACGACGCGTCGATCGAGGTCGCCGTCATCGGAGGATCAGGATTCGAAGAACTCCTCCTCGGCGGGGCGACCACGCTCCCTCCGCGGGAGTCGCGGTGGGGTACTGTCCCCGAGATCACGGTGGGCGACCTGGCCGGTCGCCGGGTCGCGTTCGTGCCCCGGCACGGCGTCGGCCACCGACTGCCACCGCACCGGGTCAACGCGAGAGCCCTGCTGTGGGGAGTGCGGTCGCTCGGTGCGCGCGTGCTGGTGTCGTCCAACGCGGTCGGCGGGCTGGACGCGGCCCTGCACCCGGGTGACCTCGTGCTGACCGATCAGCTCATCGACCGCACGCACGGCCGTGCCGACACCTACTTCGACGGCGAAGAAGGAGGCGCGGGGGTGCAGCATCTCCCCTTCGCAGAACCCTACGATCGACGTCTGCGGGAGATCGCTCTGGAGGTGCTGACGCGATCGGGCGAGCGCGTGCACCCGGCCGGCACGAGCGTCGTGATCCAGGGACCTCGCTTCGCGACCGCCGCAGAAGCGGACTGGCATCGGGCCATGGGTGCGCAACTGGTCAACATGACGCAGCTCCCCGAGGCCGCGCTCGCCGCAGAGCTCGGGTTCGCTCATGTGAACATCGCGATCGTGACCGACACCGACACCGAGCACGGCGACACCGAATCCGACACATCGGTCACCGCGGAGCGAGTGTTCGCGGTGATGGCTCAGGCGCGACCGCGGCTGAGCGCAGCGGTCGCTGCGATCGTCGCGGCGATCCCGCACGGGTACACGCCCGCTCCCCGGCTGTCGCCCGAGGTGGTCGATCGACTCCTCGCCTCGGGCGGTCGACCGTGAGGCTCCTGGTCACCGGCGGCGCCGGATTCATCGGTTCCGCCGTCGTCGAGGAGGCACTCGCCGAGGGATGGCGGGTGCGAGTGCTCGACTCGCTGCGCTCCGATGTGCACGCCGATGTGCACGCCGCAGCGCATCCGCCGCATCCGGGGGTCGAGTTCGTGAAGGCTGACATCCGAGACGACGAGGCCGTGGCCAGGGCTCTCCTCGGCGTCGACGCCGTGTGCCACCAGGCGGCCAAGGTCGGACTGGGGGTCGACATCCACGATGCACCCGACTACGTCTCGACCAATTCCCTCGGCACAGCCGCTCTGCTCGCGGCCATGTCGACGGCGGGGGTCGAGCGCCTCGTGCTCGCCTCGTCGATGGTCGTCTACGGCGAGGGACTCTCACTCGACGGACACCGCACGGTGCAAGCCCCGCCCCGCCGTCACACAGACCTGCGGGCCGGTCGGTTCGACCCCGTCTCGGAGACGACCGGCGAGGTGCTGGAGCCTGTGGAGATCGGCGAGGAGCAGCCATGCGATCCCCGCAACGTGTACGCCGCGACGAAGCTCGAGCAGGAGCTCCTGGCCCGAGCCTGGGCTCAGGACGGCGGACGCGCCGCGCTGCTGAGATATCACAACGTGTACGGACCCGGCATGCCCCAGGGAACGCCCTATGCGGGGGTGGCTTCGCTGTTCCGGTCGGCTCTCGAGAGGGGCGAGGCGCCGCGGGTCTTCGAAGACGGGAGGCAGCGGCGCGACTTCATCCACGTGAGGGACGTCGCCCGCGCCAACATCGCGGCGCTGAGGTGGACCGAGGACCCGGACAACCGGGGAGGCCGGGCCTTCAACGTGGCCACGGGCGTGCCGCACACGATCGGCGAGTTCGCCGCTTCGCTCGCCACCGCCTTCGGGGGGCCGGAGCCCGTGATCACCGGAGAGTACCGCCTGGGCGACGTGCGTCACATCACGGCATCCGCTCATCGGATCACTGCCGAGCTCGGCTGGCGGCCCACGGTCGCCTTCGAAGACGGGGTGCGCGAGTTCGCCCGCGCGCCGTTGCGCGCACGGGTGGGCGCTGCATGAGTGCGGGGTCGATGCGGCCTCGGGCGCGGGCAGCGGTCTGGGGAGTGGCTGGTGCCGTGATCCTCATCGCAGCGGCCATCGCGATCCCTGCGGCGACCGGATGGAACGTGCGGGTCAAGTCGTTCCCGCCCCTGCACGCCGAATGGATGCCCCGGCTGGGGCCCGGCACACCGTTGGCGCTGCTGCTGGGGGTCGCCGGCGTGATCTGGGGACCGCGACTCGCGGCATCCCTGCGGTGGGGTCGGCTGCTCGCGGTGTCGTTCGCGGCATCGGCGGTGTGGTTGTTCGCCCTCGCGACCGTCGACGGGCTCGACGGCATCGGGACGATCCTCGACCATCGGTACGAGTACCTCGGCACGGCCAGGGAGGTCGACGACATCGGTGCGACCCTCCGCGAGTACGTCTCACGGATCCCCTATGCGCACGAGGACAACTGGCCCGTGCACATCGCCGGACATCCGCCGGGGGCCCTGCTCTTCTTCGTCCTCCTCGTGAGGGTGGGCCTGGGCAGCGGACTCGCGGCGGGCACCGTGGTGATGCTCCTCGGGGCGACGACCGTGATGGCTGTGCTCCTCACGATGCGGACGCTGGGCGCCGAGGACCTCGCGCGCCGGGCAGCGCCCTTGCTCGTGTTCACACCCGCTGCGATCTGGATCGCCGTGTCGGGCGACGGCCTCTTCATGGCGGTCGCAGCATGGGGCGTCTGCACGCTGGCGCTGGCGACGCGGTCTCGCGGGGGTGTGCGGATCGTCTGGTCCGTCGTCGCCGGGCTCCTGCTCGGGTACTGCGTCATGATGTCGTACGGTCTGCCCCTGCTCGGCGTGCTCGCCCTCGCGGTGCTGGTCGTCGGCCGCTCCTGGGTGCCGTTGTCGATCGCCGCCGCCGCGGCTCTCGCGGTCGTGCTCGTGTTCGCGGTGAACGGATTCGCCTGGTGGGAGGCCTTCCCCGTTCTGCAGCAGAGGTACTGGGACGGCGTCGCCTCGCGCCGACCGCCGGGGTACTGGATGTGGGGCAACCTGGCGGCGTTCGCGGTGAGCGCGGGGCCGGCGATCGGCGCCTCCTTCGTCGCGGTCGCGGCCGGGGTCGTCGGGGTGATCGCATCACGACGGCGCGACCGGACGCCCGACCGCCCGAGCATCCTGCGCGATCCCCGAGCGGGGGTGCTGATCCTGTGCGTGGCGGGATGGCTGATGGTGCTCCTCGCAGACATCTCGAACATGAGCAGAGCCGAGGTGGAGAGGATCTGGCTGCCGTTCGTGCCCTGGACGACGATCGGGCTCGCGCTCTTCGGGCCGACCGTGCGGCGCGCGCTGCTGATCGCCCAGATCGGATTCGCGATCATCGTGCAGTCCCTGCTCCAGACGGGGTGGTGATCGCCTGAGGCAGGGGCCTCGCTCCCACGGTGTCCGGACCGGGTCATAGGCTGTTCGCATGACAGACGTGCTTCCCTCCGGCCTCGAGACCTCCGAGTTCAGCTCCGACATCCGCCCGCAGGACGACCTGTACCGCCATGTCAACGGCGCGTGGCTCGCCCGCACCGAGATCCCTGGCGACAAGGCGCGCTGGGGCTCGTTCCACCTGCTCGCCGAGCAGGCGGAGAAAGATGTCAGGGCGATCATCGAGGAGTCGCAGGATGCCGAACCAGGCACCCTCGCCCGCAAGATCGGCGATCTGTTCGGGAGCTTCATGGACACCGACCGCATCGCCGCTGCCGGCGTGACGCCCCTCGCCGAGACGCTCGCCGAGATCGAGGCCGTCGACAGCATCCCCGCATTTCTCCGCACGGTGGGGGCCTACGATCGCGATGGCCGCGCGCACCTGATCGGGTTCTACGTCGACGGCGACCCCGGCAATCCCGAGCGCTACCTTCCGGTGGTCGTGCAGTCCGGCCTGTCGCTGCCCGACGAGAGCTACTTCAGGCTCGACACCTTCACCGAGACGCGGGCGGCCTACCGCGCTCACCTCGAGCGGCTGCTCGCGCTCGCCGGAATCGCCGATGCCGCGGGCACCGCCGACCGTTCCATCGCCCTCGAGACCGAACTCGCCGGCCACCACTGGGACAACGTGAAGAGCCGCGACGCGGTCGCCACCTACAACCTCAAGTCCTGGTCAGAGATCCAGGAGCTCGCGGGCGTCGATCTCGAGCCGTGGCGCGATGCCGTCGCCCCCGGGCACCCTGAAGCCTTCGCAGAGGTCGTGGTCTCGCAGCCGAGTTTCCTCGAAGGCCTCGGTACGCTCCTCGTCGCCGAGCGTCTCGACGACTGGAAGGCGTGGCTCCGCGCGCAGGTCGTGCACGCGGCTGCTCCGTACCTGACCGACGACTTCGTGCAGGAGAACTTCTCGTTCTACGGCACCGAGCTCACCGGCGTCCCCTCGATCCGCGAGCGGTGGAAGCGCGGCGTCTCGGTGACCGAGGGCGCGCTGAGCGAGGCGATCGGCAAGGTGTACGTCGAGCGGCACTACCCGCCGACGGCGAAGGCGGCGATGGACGAGCTCGTCGACAACCTCATCGAGGCCTATCGCCGAAGCATCACCGACCTCGAATGGATGACAGCCGAGACACGGGAGCGCGCGCTCGCGAAGCTCGACTCGTTCACGCCGAAGATCGGTCATCCCACGGTCTGGCGCGACTACTCGAGCCTGGTGATCGACCGCGACGACCTGTTCGGCAACGTGCGGCGTGCGGCGATCTTCGAGCACGACCGCAACGTCGCGAAGGTCGGCAATCCGATCGACCGTGACGAGTGGCACATGCCGCCGCAGATGGTCAACGCGTACTACAACCCCTCGATGAACGAGATCGTGTTCCCTGCGGCGATCCTGCAGTACCCGTTCTTCGACGCATCGCGTGACGCGGCGGCCAACTACGGCGGGATCGGCGCAGTCATCGGTCACGAGATCGGTCACGGCTTCGACGACCAGGGCAGCCGCTACGA
This sequence comes from Microbacterium sp. NPDC087589, assembly GCF_044743635.1. Classification (NCBI taxonomy): domain Bacteria; kingdom Bacillati; phylum Actinomycetota; class Actinomycetes; order Micrococcales; family Microbacteriaceae; genus Microbacterium; species Microbacterium sp. NPDC087589. The sequence goes on along the minus strand of NZ_JBIUWV010000009.1, from coordinate 158,782 downwards.
CGGTGACGGCAAGCTCGAGGACTGGTGGACGGATGCGGATCGCACCGCTTTCGAGCAGCGCACGACGGCCCTGATCGCGCAGTACGACGAACTCGTGCCGGAGGGCCTCGATGACGAGCACCACGTGAACGGTGCACTGACGATCGGCGAGAACATCGGCGACCTGGGCGGCCTCGGTATCGCGCTCAAGGCCTACGAGATCTCGCTCGACGGCGCGGAGGCACCGGTGATCGACGGCTACACCGGCGTGCAGCGCCTGCTGCTGTCGTGGGCGCAGGTCTGGCAGCAGAAGAGCCGCGACGCGGAGACGCTGCGACTGCTCACGATCGACCCGCACTCGCCGAACGAGTTCCGCTGCAACCAGATCGTCCGCAACATCGATGCCTTCTACGAGGCGTTCGACGTCGCCGAATCCGATGCGCTGTGGCTGCCGCAGGGATCGCGCGTGACGATCTGGTGAATCGTCCCGCATAGCCGATCAGGGTTCGAGGGTGCCCTGCTGTCTCCTGTATGACGATCTGATGACCGTATACCGGAGCATGTAGGGCATCCTCACCTGACGGGGTTACGATATCCGTGCTGCGGAGGATGGACACCGCAGCATCCCGCCAATCCAACCCCCCTATTAAGGATCACGCGTGGGTGCTTCCGAGCCTGTCAACGGCCCGCCACTGGCCTCGCTGCGCCGCTCTCAGCGGCCCAGCCGACGCGTGCCGCGGCGTGCCGCCACGGGGCGCCGGTCGTTCACCTCGACGCTGCGAGCGCTCGAACAGCTCGCGGATGCGGGAGCCCAGGTCTCGGTGCATGTCGTCGATCTCGACAACCACACGCACGTCCTCTCGGGTGATGACCATGTGACCATGCCGGTCGCCGGGCTCGGAGTCGTGCCCCTGCTCATCGAGGTGGCGGCCGCCTTCGAGGCGGGCACCCTCGACCCGCTCGAGATCGTCGAGCGCTCCGCCGTCGAGGCGGTGTCGACCTCGGGACTCTGGCGACACCTGCACGCGCCTGCGCTGCCGCTCGAAGACCTCGCCGTGCTCGCAGCGACAGCCGGTGACCCCATCGCAGTCAATGCCCTGCTTCAGCGGGTCGGCCACGATCGCGTGCGTGAGCGCATCGAGGCCCTCGGGCTCCGCCGCACGGCTCTTCTCGATCGGTTCCGCGACGAGCGCGGCCCTGATGACGCACCGCAGGTCGCGGTCGGTTCGGCACGCGAGTTCGCCGGCCTGTTCTCGGCACTCGTCAATTCGCAGGTGGTGGGCGCATCGGTGAGCGCTCAGGTGTCCGAGTGGCTCAGTCTGAATCAGGACCTCAGCCTGGTCGCTGCCTCGACGGGCCTCGACCCCTTCGCTCACGACCATGACGCCCACGGGCTGCTCTTCATCAACAAGACCGGCCGCGATCGCGGTGTGCGGGCAGAGGCCGGCGTTCTCGCCGGGCCCCGCGCCGGCGTCGCCTACTCGCTGATCGTCTGCTTCGACGACCTGTCGATCACGCATCGGCTGCGTGCACACGATGCCTTCAGAGTCCTCGGGGTCGAGCTCATGGAGTACACGCACTGAGCTCAGGCCGGGCTCACCCGGGCAACGACGGATGCCGCTCGGCGGAACGCTGACGCGGGATGAAGAGCGACAGCACGAGCGCCACGATGCCCGCGGCGATCGCCAGCCAGAAGCACAGATCGAAGGCCGCCCTCGTGGGCACCGAGACTCCACCGACGTCGATGCTCATGGCGGCGAGCACCCCGCCCATCACGGCGGATGCGCTCGACGTTCCGATCGAGCGGAAGAGTGCGTTCAGCCCGTTCGATGCGCCCGTCTCGTTCGCCGGCACCGATCGCATGATGATCATCGGCATGGCGGCGAACGTGAATCCGATGCCGACGCCGATCAGCAGGTTGCCGACGAGGATGTGCCAGACCTCGCTCGACCACAGCAGTACGAACACGTAGGCGAGCACGATCGCGCCGGCGCCGACGGTGAACAGCGGGCGAGGGCCCACGGTGCGCTCGAGCCAGCCCGACAGCGGCGAGATCACCATCATCACGAGACCCGCCGGCATGATCACGAGTGCGGCCGAGACCATGTCGAGTCCGAAGCCGGCGCCAGAGGCGGCTGGACCCTCGAGCAGCTGCGGGAACGTCACGTTCGACGCGAACAGCGCGAAGCCCATGCCGATCGCGGCGATGTTGGTGAACAGCACAGCCGGGCGGGCAGCGACGCGCAGATCGAGCAGCGGATCCTCTGTGCGCAGCTGATACCAGCCCCAGACCAGCAGCACGCCGACGCCGCCGATGATGCACGTGAGCGACAGCGGAGCGGTCCAGCCCCACTCGGCACCGCGAGAGACGAACAGCAGGATGCCGGTGAGTCCGATCGCGAGTCCGATCGCCCCGATCACGTCGAGGCGTCCCGGGAACCGCAGCACGTCCTCGGGGATCACAGCCAGCACGAGGGCGAGGCCGATGACGCCGAGAGCCGCGGCGAGCCAGAACAGCCAGTGCCAGTCGGCGTTCACGGCGAGCACGGCGGCCACCGGCATCCCGATCGCGCCGCCCACGCCCATCGTCGCGCTCATCAGCGCGACGGCGGTGCCCAGACGTTCGGGCGGCAGCACGTCGCGCATGATCGCGATGCCCAGCGGGACCACGCCGGTCACCGCGCCCTGCAGCGCCCGGCCGATGATCACGCCGACGATCGAGCCCGAGAGCGCGGCGATCAGCGATCCGAGGATCAGCAGGCCGAGCAGCACGATCACGACGCGACGCTTGCCGTACATGTCGCCCAGCCGGCCCGAGATCGGGGTGGCGACCGCGGCGACGAGCAGCGTGATCGTGACGACCCAGGTGGTGTCCTCGCGGGAGGCGTTCAGCAGCCGAGGGAGCTCGGCCTGCAGCGGCACGACCAGCGTGAACATGAACGACGAGCAGAGCCCGGCGAACGCCAGCACCGCGACGATCGCCCACTTCGGTGATGTTCGGGAGAGCCTTCTGCGCGCGCGATCATCGTTCTCTCCCATCGCTTCAGGCTATCGGCGTCCGAGACACCCGAGGCGCGAGCCCCGTGCCGCGATCGTCAGCTCACGCCCTTCATCAGCCGCAGCACCGGCTTGACGGCGAAGAGCAGTCCGAGGCCGACCACGATCGCGATGCCGCCGAGGATCGAGAAGTACGGCACCTCGTCTGTCGGGTCGTAGAACTGCACGAGCCATCCCGAGATCGCGGTGCCCAGTGCGATCGACAGGAAGAACAAGGCGACCATCTGCGTGTGGAACACCTTCGGGGCGAGCTTCGTGGTCACCGACAGACCGACCGGGGAGATCAGCAGCTCAGCGACCGTGAACACGAAAAGGATGCCCACGATCGCGATCAGCGGGGTGGAGTTGGCGCCACCGCCCGCGAACGGCAGGAACAGCAGGAACGCCGCGCCCATGATCATCGCGCCCAGTGCGAACTTGACCGGAGTCGAGGGCTGACGGCGGCCGAGGCGGGTCCAGATCGCCGCGAAGACTCCGGACAGGATGATGATGAACACGGGATTGATCGACTGCACCCACGAGACGGGCATCTCGAATCCGAAGATGTTGCGGTCGAGACGCTCGTCGGAGTAGACCGTGAGCACGGTGAACTGCTGCTGGTACAGCGACCAGAAGGCGACGCTCGTGACGAAGAGGGGCAGGAACCCCCAGACGCGCGAGCGCTCGGTTCCGTCGATCCGACGGCTGCTGAGGATGACCGCGAAGTAGGCCACCGTCGCGACGATCGTCCCGATGATGACCATGGACGCGAGGTTGTCGGCCCGGATAACTCCGATGAGCACCAGCACCGCGATGAGGACGACCGCTGCGACCGCGATGATCGCGACGAGGGGGTACCGAGAGGAAGGCAGGGGGTTCGGGACCCGGCGTGCCTCTTCCGGCAGCGCCCTGCGGCCGAACGAGTACTGCACGAGTCCGAGCGTCATACCGATCGCGGCGAGGCCGAACCCATAGTGGAAACCGAGCGACGACTGCAGGATGCCGGTGAGGATCGGCCCCATGAAGGCGCCGAGGTTGATGCCGAGGTAGAACAGCGAGAATCCGGCATCCCGACGGGTGTCGTCTGCGCTGTAGAGCGTGCCGACGACCGAGGTCGCATTCGCCTTGAGACCACCCGAGCCGAGCGCGACGAGCACGAGGCCGACACCGACACCGAGGAAACCGGGAAGCAGGGCGAGGGCGATGTGTCCTGCGACGATCACGATCGCACTGAGGAACAGCACACGCTCCGACCCCAGCATCCGGTCGGCGATCCAGGCGCCGAGGATCGTCGAGAGGTAGACCGACCCGCCGTAGGCGCCGACGATTCCGCCCGCGACGGCCTGGGAGAGTCCGAGTCCTCCCTCGGTGACCGAGAAGTACAGGTAGATGAGCAGGATGCCCTGCATGCCGTAGAAGCTGAACCGCTCCCACATCTCGACGCCGAAGATGTGGACGAGTGCCCAAGGCTGACCGAAGAACCGGGTGTCGGATTTGTCGGCCGTCGTATCGCTGGTTGCCATTCCCCAACGGTACGCCCGGTCGAGACGTGGTTCCCAGCCCACTCGACCGTGTTCGATTCCGATATCGGCGACCGGAGGGGCAGACTGGGGGCGTGCGTACCATCCGTGATCTGGACACCGTTGAACTCATCATCGCCGCGCAGGGCCTGCTGGACTCCATCCGTGGCCCCGAGCGCGTGATCGACGCCGGCACTCTGCGAGCGCTGCAGCAGTCGGGCAACTACGTCGTCGGACTCTTCGACGCCGAGAGCGGCGAAGAGCGGATGGTGGGCGCCTCGATCGCCTTCTTCGGCGCGCCCGGACGCCGCGCGATGCACTCGCACATCACGGCGCTGCTGCCCGAGTACCGCGGACGCGGCTGGGGACGAGAGCTCAAAGAGCACCAGCGCCAGTGGGCGTTCTCGCGCGACGTCGGCCGCATCACCTGGACGTTCGACCCGCTCGTCGCCCGGAACGCGCACTTCTTCCTCACCGTTCTCGGGGCCCGCGTGACCGGGTACTCGGTGAACCGCTACGGCATCTTCGGCGGAGGGGATGCCGGAGACGAGAGCGACCGGCTCGACGTCGAGTGGGCGCTCGCCGACATCGCCAAGTCGCCGGCATCCGATGAGGTCGCGGAGACGCTGGAGATCCCCTCGGACATCGAGACCATCCGCGTCGAGGATCCGGATGCCGCGCACGAATGGCGCACCCGTCTGCGTGCGCAGATGGAGGGCCTGCTGAGCAGCGGCCTGACCCTGTCGGGGTTCGATGTCGAGAAGGGCTACCTCTTCACGGCCTGAACGCTCGGCCCCGACCTGGCCAGGGTCCTGACGCTAACCGGTCGCGGATAAGATTGACGTGCCCGTGATCACGGGCTTTCCCACAGCCGACCATTGGAGCCACCGTGGCCGAACAGTCCCGTCTAGACAAGGTCATCGCCCTTGCCCGCCACCGCGGGTTCGTCTTCCAGGCGGGTGAGATCTACGGCGGTTCGCGATCCGCGTGGGACTACGGGCCCCTCGGCACCGAGCTCAAGGAGAACATTCGCCGCCAGTGGTGGCAGACGTTCGTGCGCGGCCGCGGCGACATGGTGGGACTCGACTCGAGCATCATCCTGCCCAAGCGCGTGTGGGAGGCGTCGGGTCACGTCGCGACCTTCACCGACCCGCTGGTCGAGTGCCTGAGCTGTCACAAGCGCTTCCGCGCCGACACTCTGATCGAGGACTTCGAGGCGCGCAAGGGCCGCAAGGCCGAGAACGGCCTCGCCGACGTGCCGTGCCCCAACTGCGGCACAAAGGGCCAGTACACCGAGCCGAAGTCGTTCTCGGGTCTCGTGAAGACGTACCTCGGCGTGGTCGACGACGAGTCGGGCCTCTACTTCCTCCGCCCGGAGACGGCGCAGGGCATCTTCGTCAACTTCTCGAACGTTCTGACGGCCAGTCGCAAGAAGCCGCCGTTCGGCATCGGCCAGGTCGGCAAGGCGTTCCGCAACGAGATCACCCCCGGCAACTTCATCTTCCGCACGCGTGAGTTCGAGCAGATGGAGATCGAGTTCTTCACGCCCCCCGCAGACGCGCAGCAGTGGTTCGAGCACTGGGTCGAGGCCTGCTGGAACTGGTTCATCGACCTGGGTATCGACCCCGAGAACATGCGTCAGTTCGACGTGCCCGAAGACGACCGCGCGCACTACTCCGCCGGCACCATCGACGTCGAGTACCGCTTCGGCTTCACGGGCAAGGAGTGGGGCGAGCTCATGGGTGTCGCCAACCGCACCGACTACGACCTGTCGAGCCACAGCGAGGCGTCCGGGCAGAGCCTCACGTACTTCGACCAGGCCACCGGTGACCGTTACACGCCGTACGTGATCGAGCCGTCATTCGGACTCACCCGCGCCATGATGGCGTTCCTCGTCGACGCGTACCGCGAAGAAGAGGTGCCGAACGCCAAGGGCGGCACCGATGTGCGCACCGTGCTCAAGCTCGACCCGCGTCTCGCCCCGGTCAAGGCCGCGGTGCTGCCGCTGAGCCGCAACGAGCGACTGTCGCCGCTCGCTCGCGAGGTCGCCGACACGCTGCGCAGCTCGTGGGCCGTCGATTTCGACGACGCGGGTGCGATCGGACGCCGCTATCGCCGACAGGACGAGATCGGCACGCCGTTCTGCGTCACGATCGACTTCGACTCGCTCGATGACCGCGCCGTCACCGTGCGCGACCGCGACACCATGGCGCAGGAGCGCGTCTCGATCGACGAGCTGCACCAGTACCTGGCTGAGCGTCTCAAGGGCGCCTGACGCTCGGGCACATCCGAACGAGAGGCCCGCTGTCCGAGAGGACGGCGGGCCTCTCGCGTCAACCGGTGACGGTCAGCTGCACCTGATCGGTGCCGCCCGCCTCGACCCAGGCCAGCGAGCGCTCGAGGATGCCGCGGAGCACGTCGAGGTCGATCTTCTCGAGATCTTTGATGTAGAGGCATCCGACGCCCGTGCTGTGCGGCCCGAGCTTCTCGAGCGCCTCGGAGTGCGCGTCGACCCCGTCGAACAGGTAGATCGTGGTCGCCGCCTTGCGCGGGGCGAAACCGAGCAGGCCGCTGTCACCTTCGGTACCGGTCGGGTACCTGTAGTGGCAGCTGCCGAAACCGATGATCGTGCCCCAGGTCTGAGGGTCGCGGCCCGTGATCTCCTGCATGAGGGCGGTCAGCGTCTCGGCATCCCGGCGGCGGACCGCCGGAGCGGATCGGGCGATGAGTCCGGCGACATCATCGCCGGTGGGCTTCATGCCTTCGCCTTCGCCGCGGCCTTCATCGCCTTCTTGTGTTCGCGCACCCTGGTGAGCGATTCGGGCGAGACGATGTCGGCGACGCTGCGGTACGACCCCTCGATGCCGTAGTCGCCGGCGGCTTCGCGCCATCCTGCGCCGGTGAACCCGTACTGCTTGCCGAGCAGAGCCAGGAAGATCTTCGCCTTCTGCTCGCCGAAGCCGGGCAGTGCCTTGAGACGCTTCAGAACCTCGGCACCTGAGGGGTCGCCCTCGGTCCAGAGTGCCGAGGCGTCTCCGCCCCACTGATCGACGATCTCCTGGCAGAGGGTCTGCACGCGAGTCGCCATCGACCCGGGGAATCGATGCACAGCCGGGGTCGTCTTGAAGGCCTCGAGGAACTCGTCTGGGTCCATCGACGCGATCGTGGTCGCGTCGGTCGCGCCGGTGCGCTGCTCGATCTTGAGCGGTCCGGCGAACGCCGTCTCCATCGGGACCTGCTGATCGAGGAGCATCCCGACCAGCAGTGCGAGCGGGTTGTCGGTGAGCAGAGCGTCGGCGGCGGTGTCTCCGGTGATGTGAAGGGCCATGCGTCCAGTCTGGCACCCCGGTGATGACGGCGGAGTCAGATGCGCTGCAGCTTCGGCAGAGGACCCTCGAGGCGTGCGATCGACACTCTCACATCGGAGATGTCGGCCTTGAGCTCCGTCTTGACGTCGGCGATCTCCGTCTTGAGCTCGACCCTGAGTTCAGCGATCTCCGTCTTGAGCTCGACCCTGAGATCGGTGATCTGCGTCTCGACTTTCGTGAACCTCTCATCGATGCTGTCGAAGCGGGTGTCCAGTGCCTTCGACTGCTTCGCGAGCATCCGGGAGACCCCGCCGAGCACGGTCGCGCTGAAGGCGAAGAGGGCGACGATGATGCTGATCACATCAGGATCCACGAGCATCCTCCCAGTCTGCATGCGGGGATGGGCCTTGTCATGGTTCGACGATATGAAGCACGGGCGATGCGTGTGGGCGCCGGAGGCGAGATCCCCAGTGGCTGGGGAGAGATCTCCGCGGAGACCGATTGTGCAGAAGGGCGATTCCCTCAGGCGGTCGCGGCGTCGTCGGCGTCAGAAGCCTGCGCGGGCTCGATCGGCTCGATGCCGTACATCGTTGAGAGCGCGGCGGCGAAGTCGTCTGCGCGGCCGGTGGCGGCGAGCTCGTGCGCTCGCGTGGTCGGCACGTGCAGCAGCACGCCGGTCAGGTGGCGCAGGGCCTGCTCGACCTTGCCGTCGTCGTCGCCCCGGGCGCGGGCTCGGGCGATCTCGGACTCGAGCAGCGCGAACATGTGCGACCGCAGCGCGACGACCGATGGGGTGACGCTCTGTCGGCTTCCCACGACGTGGAAGGTGTCGGCGGCTTCACGCACGACGGAGCGCGCGGCATCCGTCGCCTGCAGCTCTTCGAGCGGTGCGTGCAGGCTGATGGTCTCGAGGTCGAGCAGGGCGACGCCCTCGAGGGCGGCGACAGCGGGGTCGACGTTGCGCGGCATGCCGAGGTCGACGACCATCTGGTTGTGCGACGCGACGGGGCAGCCCTCAGGGGCGATGCCTGTCGGCGCCTGCAGATGCTCGGGAGTGAGCACCGGTGCGGCCGCCGTCGTGCAGGTGATCAGCAGGCTCGATCGCGAGGCGACGCGCGCGTAGTCCTCGGCGGAGACCGGACGGATGCCGTGCTTCGCGGCGAACTTCTCTGCGCGACCCGAGGGCGAGTACACCGAGATGTTGACGGCCCCTCGTTCGCGCAGCGTCGCGAGGGTGACGGCTGCGTAGGCGCCCGTGCCGACGAGCAGCACGCGTTCGGCTGACCAGTCGACGATGCGGCTGTCGGCGAGCTCGAGAGCGAGGCGCACGAGTGAACGGCCTGCACGGCCGAGCGCCGTGACGTTCTTGACCTTGCGCTGCGCCTGGCTCGCCCTCTGGAAGAGGCGCTCGAGCTCAGGGGAAGTGGTTCCCACCTTGCGAGCGGACTTCAGTGCGCGCCGCACCTGACCGGCGATCTCGCCCTCGCCGGAGACGACGGATTCGAGGCCGGATGCGACGGAGAACAGGTGCTCGGCGACGCGACGGCCGGAGTGCACCTCATAGGCCCCGTCGAGTTCTGCGGCACGGATGCCCGTCGACGCCTCGACGGCCTCGAGAACTGCCTCGACGCCGATCGCACCTGCTGCGGTGACGGGCTCGTCCATCTCGACGTAGGCCTCGAAGCGGTTGCAGGTAGCAAGAACGACCGCACCCTGCACGCAGGACGCCATGTCCACAACAGAGGAGGCGACGTCATCGGGGGTGCGGCTCAGGCGTTCGAGCAATTCGAAGGGGGCGGTCTTGTGACTCGCCGTGACAACCAGCAGCACCGTTCGATTCTACCTGAGGCTTCATGCAGGTCGGCCCAGGGGTGGATGGGAGGATGGACGCATGCCCCTCTCCGACGCTCCGCTGCTGCGCGCCCTCACCGGCCCCCGACCTGAGCATGCCCCCGTGTGGTTCATGCGCCAGGCCGGCCGATCGCTGCCCGAGTACCGCGAGCTGCGGGTCGGCACGCGCATGCTCGACGCCTGCCTCACGCCTGACCTCGCCGCTGAGATCACTCTGCAGCCCGTGCGTCGCCACGGCGTCGATGCCGCAGTGTTCTTCAGCGACATCGTCATCCCGCTGCGTCTCGCCGGTGTGGAGGTCGAGATCGAGCCCGGCCGTGGTCCGGTGTTCGCGAACCCGGTGCGCTCGGCGGCCGACGTCGCCCGCATCACGGCGATCGACCCGCTCTCGCTCGACGGCACCGCGATCGCCGACGCCGTGGGCATCGTCACCGCGGAGCTCGGGGACACCCCGCTGATCGGATTCGCCGGTGCCCCGTTCACGTTGGCCGCGTACCTCGTCGAGGGTGGCCCGTCGAAGGAGCACCTGCGCGCCCGCGCCATGATGCACGCCGACCCCGACTCGTGGAACCGTCTGGCCGGATGGTTGGCTCAGGTCTCGCGCCGATTCCTCGAGATCCAGCGCGACGCCGGAGCATCCGTGGTGCAGTTGTTCGACTCGTGGGCGGGGTCCCTGAGCACCGCCGACTACCGCGCGTTCGTGGCTCCGCACTCGAAGGTCGCGCTCGAAGGCATCGGCGTCCCGAGCATCCACTTCGGCGTGGGTACGGGGCCCTTCCTCGATGACATGCGCCTGGACGGCATCGCCGACGGCGTCGGCGTCGACTGGCGCCTGCCGCTCGACGAGGCCGCGGCGATGCTCGGACCCGACGTCTCCGTGCAGGGCAACATCGACCCGGCGCTGCTCTCGGCGCCGTGGCCGGTTCTCGAGGCGCACGTGCGCGACGTGGTCGAGCGAGGGCGGGCGGCCAGAGGCCACATCGTCAACCTCGGACACGGCGTTCCGCCCGAGACCGACCCCGACCAGCTCACCCGCATCGTCGAGCTGGTGCACTCGCTCTGACATCCGGGGCGTCGAGCGGCTCGACAGCTCTTCGCCGGGAGCGCTATCTAGCATGAGTGCTATATTGCACACATGACAGACAGTGCGTCGGACATCTTCGCGGCATTGGCGCATCCGACGCGTCGGCAGATCCTGCAGGACCTCAAGGACGGCGAGCTCGCGGCGGGCGAGATCGCCTCGCGGTTCTCGGCGAGCGGCCCCACGATCTCGCGTCACCTGAGCGTGCTGCGTCAGGCGGGCCTGGTCAGCGAGCGCCGCGATGCCAACCGCATCCTGTACTCACTCGTCGGCGAGCGTCTCGCGCTCTCGGTCGGTGACTTCCTCTCGACCGTGTGCCCCGAGCAGATCGTGCTCCGAGAGGTGCGCAGACACGGCTCCGGACGCTCCGCCACTTCGGCGGTCGAGGCCTGACATCGCGCATCCGCGCCGGGGTGGCTCTCCCGTGCGGATCTCCGCTGTGCTCGTTTCTCCGGTCGAAACCGGTGAGGCATCAGTGTCGCGGGTGAAAGGATTGACGCATGCCGTCGAATCCCGCGAACCGTGAGTCGTCCCGTGCCGAGCCTGCGACGCTGGCAGCCCGCGCGGCCACGCGCCACATCGTCGTCATCGGCGGCGGCATCGGGGGGCTGATCGCGGCTCGCGAATGCGTCAAGGTCGGCATGAACGTCACGGTGCTCGAGGCGTCGGATGCCGTCGGCGGCGCGATCCGTCAGGCCGAGATCGACGGCGTCGTCGTCGATGCCGGGGCGGAGAGCTATGCGACCAGGGGTGGGCGCGTGCGCGCCCTCCTGACCGAACTCGGCCTCGCCGATCGCATCGTCGCCCCCGCGGCGGGCAGCGCCTGGCTCGCAGGCATCCCCGGGGTCGGCGCGGCACCGCTGCCGGTCGGCGGAATCCTCGGCATCCCGAGCAATCCGTTCCAGGAGGACGTGCGCCGCATCATCGGCTGGTCGGGAGTGTGGCGTGCCTACCTCGACCGCGTGCGCCCCCCTCTGACGATCGGCCACAACCAGAGCCTCGGCAAGCTGGTGTCCTCGCGCATGGGTGTCAAGGTGCGAGACCGGTTGGTGGCTCCGGTGACGACGGGCGTGTACTCCGCGTCACCCGAAGACGTCGATGTCGACATCGCGGCGCCCGGACTCAACGCCGCCCTCACGCGCGTCGGCTCGCTGTCGGGCGCTGTGCAGGCACTGCGTGACGAGGGTGCAGCGCGTGCGGCACAGGCCGCTGCGGCGCAGGCACCCGGTGCGGCCGTCGAGGGCCTCGCCGGCGGCATGATGGTCCTGATCGAGGCGCTGGTCACCGACATCGAGAAGCTCGGCGGGGTCGTCCGCAGGGGCGTCCGGGTGACCGACATCGCGCAGGACGCCGGCAGCTGGACCGTGCGTGCCGAGGGGCAACCGCTCACCGATTCGGATGCCGATGCGGAGACGGCACCGGAGACGGCCCCGAAGACGGCGACACTCGAGTTCACCGCTGACGGCGTCGTGCTCGCGACCTCGGAGGCGGTGGCGCGGCGTCTGCTCGAGAGCACCGCACCCGCACTCGCCGAGACCACGGTGGCGGATGCGCCGGAGATCGAGATCGTGACGCTGCTGCTGCGGGCCTCTGCGCTGCAGGGCGCGCCGCGGGGCACGGGCGTCCTGACGGTCCCCGGCAGCCACACCGCGAAGGCGCTCACGCATTCGACGGCGAAGTGGGAGTGGCTCCGGGCTGCCGCCGGCGATCGGCACCTGGTGCGCGTCTCGTTCGGCGCCCAGGGAGAACCGGCCGCGACGGCAGGTCTCGATGATGACGCGGCTGCTCGTCTCGCGCTCCGTGAAGCATCCGCTCTCCTCGGCGTTCCGCTCGCTGCCGACGATCTGCTCGGTGCGCACCGCTCGTGGTTCGTGCAGTCGCAGCCCGCGTCGATCATCGGCTCCGGCGAGCGGCGAGAGGCGGCGCGATCGGCCATTCAGGCCGTCCCCGGGCTTGCGGCGGTGGGCGCATGGCTCGCCGGCACCGGACTCGCGCAGGTGATTCCCGATGCGCGAGAAGAAGCCGATCGGCTGCGGCGCTCACTGCTCTGGGACTGACGCGCGCGTGTCGGGGACTGTCGGCCGTGTTCCCGCGTGTGTGACGCGCCCGATGGGGGGCAACCCGAAAGTCGCTCTGCTGTCAACCCTCTGCCCGACAGATGCCGAAATCGGCATACGGGGCTACGCTGGACACCTGCAGGCGGCTCCGCGCCGTCGGTTCGCCCCAGGCGTTCACACCGGAACAACGTGAGGAGACCCCATGAAGGGGAAGATCGGACTCGTCGTAGGAATCGGCGTGGGATACGTGCTCGGAACGCGCGCAGGACGCGAGCGCTACGAGCAGATCAAGACGCAGTGGCTGAAGGTCTGGAACCTCGACCCCGTGCAGGATCAGGTCGACAAGGTCAAGGGCTACGTCGGCGACAAGGCGGCAGCAGTGCCCGGTGCGATCTGGACCGGCGTGCAGAAGGTCGTCAAGTCGGCGGGCGGCGGCGACAAGACCGCCGGCCAGCGCCTCGACTCCGCTGTCGCTGCCGGCCGCAAGGCCGCTGACGACATCGTCGACGCCACCGAAGACGCCGTCGAAGAGGTCAAGGACGCCGCGAAGAAGGACGACGCGAAGAAGCCCGAAGCGAAGAAGCCTGCGGCCAAGAAGCCGGCTTCTCCGCGCTCCACAGCCGCGAAGTCTGGCAGCTGACATGCCCCGCGGATACCGCGATCGTGCCGAGGACAGCCTGCTGTCCCTGATCGGCGATCTCCCCGAACTCATCAGCAGCCTCGTCAAGGCCGAGATCAATGCGGCCAAGACGTGGATCTCGAAGACAGCGAAGGACGCGGGGATCGGTTCGGTCTGGTTCCTCGTCGCCCTCTTCTTCCTGTTCTGGGCCGTGCCGGTGATCCTGGTCTTCGCGATCGCCGGGCTGTCGTCGTGGTGGCCGGTCTGGCTCTCGGCCCTGGCCGTGTTCGGAATCCTGATCCTCGCCGTGCTGCTGTTCGCGCTGCTCGGCATCCTGAAGTTCCGCAAGGTGCTCGCTCGCAAGAACCCTGCCCAGGCGGTGGGCGAGGACATCAGACTCGTGAAGGAAGCCGGCTATGACGAACTCTGAGATCACGACGTCGCTGCCCAAGACGGCCGTCCCCGCAGGGATCGTCGACCCGGTGCAGTCGGCCCGCGCCGAGCTCAAGGCCGCGCTCGCGGCGATCGAGGTCAAGGGCAACTTCCCCCGGCGGATCGACAAGGCATCGAAGCGCGCTGCAGCGAAGGCGCGGGTCTTCGCCGACCGCAACCCTGCGGCGGCGATCGCCGGCGCGGTGGGAGTCGCGGTGATCGTGGGCGGCGCCGTCTGGGCGATCGCTCGCGCTCTCGCTCGCTGACCCGGAGGCGAATCCTCGCATCCTGACTCGCGTTCGCGAGTGATTCACAAAGGGGGCAGACTGGATCCATGTCCGATGCACGCGAAGAGAACCCGTCCGGCTTCACCCTCTGGGCCGTCTGGCGACGAAACCCCGATATCGCGGTCACCGAGTCCGACTCCACGGAGCTCGAGACGATCGTGTCCTACATCGAGGACTCCGGCGTCACAGTCCGCGGCTTCTACGACGTCTCAGGCCTGAAGGCCGACGCCGACCTGCTGGTGTGGCTGCACGGGGACACCGCGGAAGACCTGCAGAAGGCTCTTCGGCGTCTGCGGCGCACGGAGCTGCTGCGCACTCTGCTGCCCGTCTGGAACGTGATGGGCGTTCACCGCGATGCCGAGTTCAACCGTGCGCACGTGCCCGGGTTCCTCCGCGGAGTCGAGCCCAAGGACTGGCTGTGCCTGTACCCGTTCGTGCGCACTCCCGAGTGGTATCTCGCCCCGGAGGAAGAGCGCCGCAAGATGCTCGCCGATCACGGCCGCAAGGGTGCCGCCTTCACGGGAGTCATCGCCAACACCGTGGCCGCGTTCGCCCTGGGCGACTACGAGTGGATCCTTCCGCTCGAAGCCGACGATGTCACCGAACTGGTCGACCTCATGCGTGACCTGCGCTACACCGACGCGCGTCTGTACGTGAAGGAGGAGATCCCGTTCTACACGGGCCGTCGCCTCCGGTTCGACGAGATCGCGGACGTGCTGCAGTAGGTCGACGATGAGCACTCAGAGTCATACAGCCGTCCCGATCCGACTCGGCACCCGCCGCAGCGCGCTGGCGCAGGCTCAGTCGGGTCATGTCGCCGCCGCCCTCGAGAAGATCTCGGGGCGCCCCGTCGAGCTCGTGCCGATCACCAGCGAAGGCGACACGAATCGTGCGTCCCTGTCGGAGATCGGCGGCCAGGGCATCTTCGCCACGCGTCTGCGTGAGGCACTGCTGGCCGGGGAGTGCGACTTCCTCGTGCATTCCCTCAAAGACCTGCCGACGGCGATTCCCGAGGGCCTGTTCATCGCGGCCACTCCGGCGCGGGTAGACGCCCGTGATGTCGCGATCACGCGCGCAGGTACACCGCTGCACGAGCTGCGCTCCGGCAGCAAGGTGGGCACCGGGTCTCCTCGTCGCATCGCTCAGGTGCACCGCAGGGCTCCGCACGCGGAGGTTGTCGACATCCGCGGCAACGTCGATTCGCGTCTGCAGCGGGTCGCTTCCGGCGAGCTGGATGCCGTCATCCTCGCGGCCGCCGGTCTGTCGCGCCTCGGAACCGACTCCCCGCTCCGCCGCGAGGAGTTGGGGCTCTCCGAGTGGCCGACCGCTCCCGGGCAGGGTTCGCTCGCGGTCGAGACGCGCGCCGACGCCCCGGCTGAGCTGCTCGCCGCACTCGCTGAACTCGACGACCACGACACCCGGCTGGCCATCTCGGTCGAACGCGGAATCCTCGAGGGTCTCGACTCCGGATGCCAGGCGCCGATGGCCGCTCATGCTGTCGTGAACGGCGATGAGATCCGTGTCAGGACGGTCGTCTACTCGACCGACGGCGGCCGCCGGATCGGTCTCGACGTCACGGAGACTCTGAACGGGGAGTATATTCGTCGGAACGGCAGCGGCAATGGAGCGGATGCTGCCGATGGTGCAGACCCGATGCGCACAGCACGCGAGTTCGGGTTGTCTGTCGCCCATCGGCTGCTCGAGCAAGGGGCGGCCGACCTCGTCTCCCGAGAGCATTCCTCATCATGACCAATTCGAAGCAGGACCGACCGCTGGACGGCTGGCGCATCCTCGTACCCCGCGGAGGACCGTGGGGCGACGGCGTCGCAGCCAGTCTGCGTTCCCGTGGCGCGGTGCCCGTCGTCGCGCCGCTGATCAACTTCGCGGCCACCACAGATCAGGCCGCGCTCGACGTGGCGCTCACCCGGCTGGCTGCCGGAGAGTACGACTGGCTGACGGTGACGAGCGCGACGACCGTCGACGTGATGTTCGCGCACCGCGCGGTCGTGCCGCGTCGCACGAAGATCGCGGCGGTCGGCGAGACCACCGCGGCCGCTCTGCAGGCGGTGGGATACGAAGTCGCGATGGTGCCGGACGAAGACAACTCGGCAGCGGGCATGGCCGAGCAGCTCATCGCCCTCGAGGCAGAGCCGCGTCGCATCCTGGCTCTGCGCAGCGAGATCGCGAAGCCCGTGCTCAGCGTCCTGCTGCAGGAGGCAGGTCACGACGTCGACAGCGTCGTCGCGTACCGAACCGTCGGCGTGCCGGTCACCGACCGCATCAAGCGCGACGTCGAGAACGGACGCATCAACGCGATCCTGATCACGAGCGGTTCGGTCGCCGAGCAGGTGCGCGTGCAGTTCCCCCTGATCCCGGATGAGACGCTGCTGGCCGCGATCGGTCCACGGACCGCGAAGGATGCCGACAAGGCTGGTCTGCCGATCACGGTCGTCGCCGATCGTCAGACGGTCGACGCGCTCATCGATGCCGTGTCGAGCTACACCCTTCCGCACGCGGCGGATGAGCTGGCGCCGTGAGCTTCCCCGATGTCCGACTGCGGCGCCTGAGGCAGTCTCCTGCCGTCCGGGGCCTGGTGCGGGAGACCTCTCTCGAGCCGCGCCAGCTGGTGCTGCCGCTGTTTGTCCGCGAGGGGCTCACCGAGGCTGCCCCGATCGGCTCGATGCCAGGGGTCGCGCAGCATTCGCTCGACTCTCTGCGAGCCGCGGCCGTCGAGGCTGCCGAAGCGGGCGTCGGCGGGGTGATGCTGTTCGGCGTGCCGGCCGTCAGAGACGCTCAGGGCTCGGGTGCCGACGACCCGCAGGGCATTCTGAACGTGGCCACCGAGGCGCTCGCGGCCGAGGTCGGCGATGCCCTCGTGGTGCAGACCGACCTGTGCCTCGATGAGTTCACCGACCACGGTCACTGCGGCGTGCTCGCGGACGACGGCACCGTCGACAACGACGCGACTCTCGAGCGCTATGCGTCGATGGCGCTGGCGCAGGCTCGGGCCGGCTCTCAGTTGCTGGGGCTGTCGGGAATGATGGACGGCCAGGTCGCGGTCATCCGCGAAGCGCTCGATTCCGACGGCTACACCGATACGCTGCTTCTCGCCTACGCCGCGAAGTATGCGAGTGCGTTCTACGGCCCGTTCCGTGAGGCTGTGGATTCGCAGCTGACGGGCGATCGCCGCACGTACCAGCTCGACCCGGGGAACCGCCGCGAGGGTGTGCGGGAAGCCGTCGTCGACGAGGAGGAGGGCGCCGACATCGTCATGGTGAAGCCCGCCATGGCCTTCCTCGATGTGCTGCGCGAGGTGCGCGACACCGTGCATATTCCGGTGTGGGCATACCAGGTGTCCGGCGAGTACGCGATGATCGAGGCCGCCGCGGCGAACGGCTGGATCGACCGACGTGCGTCGATCCTCGAGTCGCTGCTCTCGATCCGCCGCGCCGGTGCCGATGTCGTCCTGACCTACTGGGCGACCGAAGCCGCACGATGGCTGCGCCCCTGACACCGATTCGTCGACGCACTCGTGGAGGTCGTCTGAGTCCCTCCCTCAGGTCTGCGGACTAGCCTGGAAGCGATGGCGGGAGAGCTCCGCGCATCGCTGAGGAGTGTGCTGTGACCGACCGCAATGATGACCTGTTCTCCGCTGCCCGCACGGTGATCCCCGGTGGCGTGAACTCGCCGGTGCGTGCGTATGGCTCTGTCGGGGGAACGCCGCGCTTCCTCGCCTCGGCGAAGGGCGCGACGGTGACGGATGCGGCGGGCAACGAGTACGTCGACCTGGTGGCTTCATGGGGCCCGGCTCTGCTCGGCCACGCGCACCCTGAAGCCGTCGCCGCGGTGCAGGAGGCAGCCACTCGAGGACTCTCGTTCGGTGCGCCGACCGAGGGCGAGGTGGAACTCGCTCAGCTGATCGCGGACCGAGTGCGGTTCGGCGAGATCCGGCCTGTCGAACGCGTGCGGCTCGTGTCGACCGGCACCGAAGCGACGATGACCGCGATCCGTCTTGCGCGCGGTGCCACGGGTCGCGACCTGCTGGTCAAGTTCGCCGGCCACTACCACGGCCACTCCGATGGCCTCCTCGCCGCTGCCGGCTCGGGCGTCGCGACGCTCGCTCTGCCCGGCTCCGCGGGGGTGCCTGCACCGATCGCCGCACAGACCCTCGTGATCGACTACAACGACCCGGCCGCGCTCGAGGCTGTGTTTGCCGAGCACGGTCCACGCATCGCGGCCGTGATCGTCGAAGCCGCTGCCGCGAACATGGGTGTGGTGCCGCCGCTGCCGGGATTCAACCGACTGCTGGCCGAGACCGCCCATGCACATGGCGCGCTGCTGATCCTCGATGAGGTGCTGACGGGCTTCCGTGTGCATCCGGCCGGCTTCTGGGGGCTCCAGGCCGCGGCGGGCGAGGACTATCTGCCCGACATCATCACGTTCGGCAAGGTCGTCGGCGGGGGAATGCCTCTGGCTGCGCTCGGCGGACGTGCGGAGGTCATGGACCTGCTCGCTCCGCTGGGGCCGGTCTACCAGGCGGGGACGTTGTCGGGCAATCCGCTCTCAGTCGCCGCGGGGCTCGCGACTCTGCGTCTGGCGACGCCGGAGGTCTACGCGACCGTCGACGCGGCCGCAGCCAGGGTCTCCCACGCGCTGGAGGCCGCTCTCACCGATGCCGGTGTCGCCCACGCCGTCGCGCACGCGGGGAACCTGTTCAGCGCCTCCTTTCGGGATTCAGCGCCCCGAACCTATGCCGAGGCGCAGGCTCAGGAGTCCTTCCGGTACGCGCCGTTCTTCCACGCGATGCGCGAGCAGGGAGTCGCGCTGCCGCCGAGCGTGTTCGAGGCCTGGTTCCTTACAGCCGCGCATGGCGAGGAAGAGCTCCAGCGCATCGAAGCCGCGCTGCCGATCGCTGCACGCGCCGCTGCCGCCGCAGCGCTCACACGAACATGACTCGTCGTCTCGCATCGTCTCGATAGGTGCGGCCCAGTGGGCTCGACCAATCTATCGTGCCGTCGGGGAGTTGCCTGGCAGACCAGCGATGCTCGTCGGAGATATCGGGATGCTTCAACACATGGTGGCTCGCGCAGAGGTGCGCCAGGTTATGGATCTCGGTCCGCCCACCCTTGGCATGATCGAAGGTGTGGTCGACCTGGCAGCGATGCACCGGCATCCTGCAGCCGGGGAATCGACAGTGCTGGTCTCGGGCGCGGAGGAATCGACGCATCGCCTCGGTGGGGGCATAGTTGTCGGTCTCGACGACGAGGCCTGTCGGATCAAGGAACAGCCGAGACCATCCGCGCAGGCGACCGGCGAGATCGCGGGCGACATCGGGATGCAGGGGTCCGTGACCGTCTAGCTCGGCGGGACGCTCATCGCAGCCCGCGAGCGTCGTCGCGGCGACCGTGACGTGGATCCGCCCGCGGATGTTATCGAGACCTGAGCCGCTCGCGGCGCTGGGATCGGCAGCAAGGAGAAGGTCGATCAGCAGGTCGGCTCTGACCTGGTCGATCGTGCGCGTGTCTGCCGGGATGTGCTCGACGGTGGGATCGGTGGTGAACGTGCCCTCCCCGAAGATCGCGTAGTCATCGCGCGCCGCGGAGTCGGCGGCGATGTCGTCGGGGTAGATCGGGTTCTCGCCGTCATCGATGGGCTCGAGCACCGGCTCGCGGTCTGCCCGGCCGGCGATGACGGCGCGGGCCAGCTGCGTCAGGCGGTCGAGGATCGCCACGGCGAGATGCTCGGGGAGCACCGCGGTCAGGACGGCGAGCCCGTCTCCGGCGGGCCGTACGGTCACCGTGCGTTCAGACAGTGCCCGTGCGTGCCGCTCATTGACCGTGGAACCCGCGAGGACTGCTGCCAGCGCCTTGAGGTGCACTCTCGTCCGTGCGGGGGTCTCCCTCTCCGCGACGGTCACGGCAGCGATGTCGTACTCCTCCAGCGCCTCGGCATCCGCTCTGCCGTTGTTGACCGCTTCGCGGACGACCCCCGCTGCACGGACGATCTCGCGGACGTGCGCGGCCGTGACGATGCCGTCGCGGAACGCCTGCTGCACACGCGGATGACCTCGCTCGAGGAAAGCCGCATCGGTGAACGCGTACTCGATGCTGCCTTGCGCGATGCGACCTGCCGCGGAGTACTCCGCGACCATCGATCTGTGGATGGCATCCCGATGGTACGGATTCTCTTCGGAGTCGGACCGGCTCAGGCGCATCCGTTCGGCGAGGAGAGCGGATGCCTCGGACTCGAGAACGGCGATCTGTCTCCGCTTCTCGACCCACGAGTCGAGCAGCTCAGCGCGCTGCTCGAAGTCGGGATCGGTGGCCGATGTCATGCTTCGACTCTAGTAGATTTGTTCGAATCTGGAGCAGAACATCGGAATGGAAGAGGGGTGGAATCGTGGGAACCGACAACGGATCGTTGCCTTCCTGTGAGCAAGACACAGACATCTGGAAGGGTGCCGCTGGCAGACTGGACGCATGGTGACGTTGCTGCTGGACCAGACGCAACTCGAGATCGTGCTCTCGCCGATCGAGCGTGCGGCGAGCTTCCACCGTGACAACGTTCGTCTCGTGCGCGACACCATCACCAAGGTCCAGCTGATCGACGACGCGTGGACCTGGTTGCGTGGCGTGCCGAATCCCGGAACGCACATTCCCGGCGTGCTCGCCGCGGGAACCTGGAAGGCCGCGGGCAGCGTCGATTTCGTCCTCATCCGCCGCCGGCGTCCCAGCGTGGTCATCGACCTTTCGGGTGACGCGCAGTACCGACGGCTGATCCTCACGACGAGGCACGGCCTCGCATTGACCCAGGCGCTCCGACTCGACGTGTCGGATGAGCCGGCCGACGTCGAGGAGATCGTGGCGACATCGCCGACGCCGGTGTCGAAAGGGAGTCGCCGTCCGGTGATCCGCCCTCGGCCCGCCTGAGAGACCCCGGAACGAGAGAACGCCCTCCGCAGCCTTACGGCGCGGAGGGCGTTCGCATCGGGGCCCGCTCAGGCGATCTCAGGGACGGTCGTGCTCGCCCTCGTGGTGCTCGTGGTGCCGCTGCTGCTCGCCCTCGTGGTGCTCGCCCTCGTGCTGCTCCTCATCGGGGCCGTGGTCCGCTTCCGGAGCGGATTCAGCGTCTGCGCCTGCATCCGCGTCTGTGTCGGAATCCGCGTCTGTCTCCGCATCCGCTGAGGCGTCGGCTTCTCCGAGCGGATAGTCCTTGGGCTCGTCCTCGTAGTACGCGCGCGCGGCGGCAGCGAGCATCGAGGTGACGGCCGCCGAGCGAGGGTCGTCGTCGGACGACGAGGACTCCGACGACTCGTCCGAGTCGTGCACCTCGGCGAAGAACTCGACTCCGGAGTGCTCGTCGGTGCCGTTCTCGTTCCCCACCGCGTCGGGCTCGTCAGCGACGTGGGCGTCGATATCCGCGGCGACAGAGGCACCGGCACCGTCGGAAGGTGCGGTGCCGAACAGGATGTCGTCGAACGACGGTCGGGCGCTCTCCGTCTCGGGTTCGGAAGTCGTCTCCGGGTCGATCGAGCCGCCAGTCGACTCCGCATCGCCGGGGGTGTCATCGCCGCTCGTGTGGGCCGCCTCGGAGGCGACGTCGGCCGCATCCTCCGCGTCGTTGGCATCCGAGGCATCCGCTGCGTAGCGGAGCTCTGCCGCGGCGTACTCGACATCACGAGCGGCATCTGCCGCATCCTCCGCGTCGTCGGCTTCGGCATCCGCCGCGTCAGCCGCCGCGCGGGCGAAGTCGGCTGCGGCTGCATCGGACGCGGAGGCGTCCTCAGCAGTCGAGCTCTCGGAGGCATTCTCAGTAGGGGAGGCCTCGGAGCCGGAAGCGTCGGAGTCCGTCACGGCGGAATCGGCGTCCGCGACTTCGGATGCCGCCCCGGTGTCGATGACCGGTGCTTCGACCGCTGTGATCGGCGATTCTGCGTCGGAGCTGGGCGCTGCGGAATCGACCACCGGCGCGGCAGCGATGGCCTGCGGTGCGAGCCTGCCACCGCGGACGAGCTCGATGAAGACGTCTTCCAGGGTGGGACCGCGCTGCACGAGGGTGGCGAGGGCGATGCCGGCCGATGCCGCGATGGCGCCGACCGCACCCGCGTTGCTGCCGCGAACCGTGAGGCCCGAGCGGAGCACCTCGACCTCCAGGCCGGCCGCCGAGAGCGCTGACTTCAGCGCCGCACGGTCCACCGCGTCGACCACGACCGAGCCGGCAGACGGGTCGGCGAGCTTCTCGATTCCGCTCGAGAGCACGAGCTGGCCCTTCGAGAGCACGAGCACGTGGTCTGCGACCTGCTCGATCTCGCTCAGCACGTGCGAGGAGACGAGAACCGTGCGCCCCTCGTCGGCAAGGCGGCGCAGGAGGAGCCGGATCCAGCGGATGCCCTCCGGATCGAGGCCGTTCGCCGGTTCGTCGAAGACCAGCGCGCCGGGATCGCCCAGCAGCGCGTGCGCCACGCTCAGCCGCTGACGCATTCCGAGCGAGAAGCTGCCGATGCGGCCTTCGGCCTCGTGCTCGAGACCGACCAGCGAGAGCACCTCGTCGACACGCGAGAGCGGGATGCCGTTGGCCTTGGCCGCGATCGTCAGCTGGCGTGAGGCCGAGCGACGAGGACGGTACGCGGTCTCCTCCAGGACGGAGCCGATCGTGCGCAGCGGGTGGCGCAGTTCTGCATGCGTGGTTCCACCGATCGTGGCGGTGCCGCTCGTGGCGCGCACCTGCCCGAGGAGGATGCGCAGGGTGGTGGTCTTTCCGGCGCCGTTCGGGCCGAGGAAAGCGGTCACGACACCGGGCTCGACTCGCGCGGAGAAGTCGGACACCGCCGTCACTTCATTGAAGCGCTTCGTGACGTGCGTGAACTCGAGCACCTGTCCGTCGGGCATCTGCGACCTCTCGTTGCAGTGGGCAGTTCTGTCTATCCTGCCGGAAAAGCCGCAGGATCGTGCATTTACCCTACGAACGCGGCCGGATGCAAGGGCCGGTCCACCGGGTAGCCTGGCACCCGTGACCGAATCCAGTGCAGCGTCCAGGGTCCTCGTCCGCACCGAAGGAGCCCTCGGCAGGCTGACCCTGAACCGGCCGGAAGCGATCAACGCGCTCGACCCCGGGATGATCCAGCTGCTCACCCAGGCCCTCGAGCGTTGGCGCGAGGACACCGATGTGCAGATCGTCGTCATCGACGGCGCGGGCGAGCGGGGCATGTGCGCCGGCGGAGACGTGCGCGGACTGCATGCGCAGATCGTGGCGGGGCGCACGGAGGAGACCGCCGAGTTCTTCCGCTCCGAGTACGCGCTGAACGCGATGATCGCCGAGTACCCGAAGCCCATCGTCTCCATCGCCGACGGCATCACGATGGGCGGCGGCGTCGGCCTCTCGGGTCACGCGACCATCCGCATCGTCACGGAGCGTTCGAAGCTGGCGATGCCGGAGACGCGGATCGGGTTCACGCCCGATGTCGGCGGCACACGGCTGCTGGGGCGCATGCCCGGGCGGTTCGGCGAGTACTTCGGGCTCACAGGCTCGACCATGAACGGAGCGGATGCCGTGCTGCTCGGCTTCGCCGACCACTTCGTGCCCTCCGATCGGCTCGATGCGCTGCGCGAGGCGCTCGCGTATCGTGCCGACCCGACCGGGCCGGCCGAGATCGTGCTGCTGTTCGACGAGACTCCGGAGCCGTCTGCGCTCCCGGCTTCCCGCGACTGGATCGACCGCGCATTCTCAGCCGACACGATCGCGGAGATCGTGTCGCGACTGCGTGCGGAGGAGGCTGCGGATGCCGCGACGACCGCTGATCTGCTCGAGAGCCTGGCCCCGACCGGACTCGCCGTCACCCTCGAGGCCGTCAGGGAGGCGCGTCTGCTCCCGAATCTGCGAGCCGCGCTCCAGGGGGAGTATCGCCGTGTGATGTGGTTCGTGACGCGGCACCCCGATCTCGTCGAAGGGATACGGGCCCAGGTGGTCGACAAGGACCGCAATCCGCAGTGGAACCCGGCGACGATCGCCGAACTCCCGTCGGATGCCGGTGCCGAGGCTCGGGACTTCGTGCCCGATCGCCCGCTCTTCTGAGGTACTTCGGTATATCGGCGGTTGTTCGCCGCGGTGCATAAACCGCTGGCCGCGGGCCAAATGCTTCGCTGTCAGCGAAGGTCCTCCCCTCGGGGGATACGAATGTCCGCAGTTCATGCCACTCTTGCAAGTGCGAGATCGTCGGCCTGCGTCCGCCCGTCGGGAGATCCGCCGATTCATCCTTCCTAGAAAGTCCGCCTGTGCTGGGAAAAATCCTCCTCCGCTATCTCGCCCGCTATAAGTGGCTGCTCCTGGCCGTGCTGGTGTTCCAGTTCGCCAGCGCGCTCGCCACCCTCTACCTTCCGCGCCTGAACGAAGACATCATCAACAAGGGTGTCGCCCAGTCGGACACCGACTAC
The DNA here is from genome assembly GCF_044743635.1 of Microbacterium sp. NPDC087589. Taxonomy (NCBI): domain Bacteria; kingdom Bacillati; phylum Actinomycetota; class Actinomycetes; order Micrococcales; family Microbacteriaceae; genus Microbacterium; species Microbacterium sp. NPDC087589. The sequence goes on along the minus strand of NZ_JBIUWV010000009.1, from coordinate 134,182 downwards.
ATCTGGCGCACCGGCCTCTTCATGCTCACGGTCTCGCTGGGGCAGATCATCGCCTCGGTCATCGCGACCTACTTCGCCGCCCGCGCATCGATGGGCGCGGGGCGGGACATCCGCGCCGACGTCTTCGCGAAGGTGAGCGGATTCTCCGAGCGCGAGGTGTCGCAGTTCGGCGCAGGCTCCCTCATCACACGCAACACGAACGACGTGCAGCAGGTGCAGATGCTCGCGATGATGGGCGCCACCATGCTCGTCACCGCGCCGCTGCTCGCGATCGGCGGCATCATCTTCGCCGTGCAGACGAACATCGGTCTGAGCTGGCTCATCGCCGTGTCCGTGCCGCTGCTGCTGATCGTCGCCGGGCTCGTCGTCAGCCGCATGGTTCCCCTGTTCCGCAGCTACCAGGGCAAGCTCGACACCGTGAACCGCGTGCTGCGCGAGCAGCTCACCGGTGTGCGCGTGGTGCGAGCCTTCGTGCGAGAGAACATCGAAGAAGAGCGCTTCCGCGGCGCCAACACCGACATCATGGTGGTCGGCCGCAAGGTCGGCTCGCTGTTCGTCCTGCTGTTCCCGCTGTTCATGCTGATCCTCAACGTCACGATCGTGGCGGTCGTCTGGTTCGGCGGCATCGAGGTCAACAGCGGCACGGTGCAGGTCGGCACGATCTTCGCATTCATGCAGTACATCGGCCAGATCATGGGCGGCGTCATCATGGCCAGCTTCATGGCGATCATGATCCCGCGCGCCGCGGTCTCGGCCGAGCGCATCGGGGAGGTGCTCGAGACGCAGTCGAGCATGGAGCGCCCGGCGAACGGCGTCACCGACTTCCCGACCCCCGGCTCAGTCGCCTTCGACGATGTCGAGTTCACCTATCCCGGGGCCGACTCTCCGGTGCTCGCGGGCATCAGCTTCGCGGCCGAGCCCGGCGAGACCGTCGCGATCGTGGGTTCGACGGGGGCGGGCAAGACGACACTCGTGTCGTTGATCCCGCGGCTCTTCGACGTCTCGGGCGGAGCCGTCTTCGTCGGCGGTGCAGATGTCCGCGAGGCGGACGTCGAGTCGCTGTGGGCGACGATCGGTCTCGTTCCGCAGCGTCCGTTCCTCTTCACCGGCACGGTCGCCTCCAACCTCCGCTACGGCAGAGAGGACGCGACCGACGAAGATCTCTGGCACGCCCTCGAGATCTCGCAGGGTCGTGACTTCGTCGAGGAGATGCCGCAGGGCCTCGAGTCGCGCATCACACAGGGCGGCACGAACGTCTCGGGCGGTCAGCGTCAGCGTCTGGCGATCGCCCGCGCGATCGTCCGTCAGCCGCAGATCCTGGTGTTCGACGACTCGTTCTCGGCGCTCGACCTCACCACCGACGCCCGGTTGAGGCAGGCACTATGGCGTGAGCTGCCGCACGTGACCAAGATCGTGGTCGCGCAGCGCGTCTCATCCATCACCGATGCGAATCGCATCGTCGTGCTCGAAGGGGGCACCATGGTCGGCGTCGGCACGCACGAGGAGCTCCTCGAGACGAGCACCACGTACCGAGAGATCGTCGAATCGCAGCTGGGGGTGGACGCATGAGCGAGCAGAACGTCCCCCAGCCCCGCCGCGGTCGCAAGGGCAAGGACACGGCCGCGACCACCACGGTCGAACCTGAACTGACCGAAGAAGAGAAGTACGAAGCCGAGCTCGCCGAGAAGGCGCGCCAGGACGGCGGCGGGTGGGACAGCGTCGCACCGGGCAAGGCCGACAACTTCGGCAAGAGCTTCAGTCGGATGATCGGACTGCTGAAGCCCTCGGCCGTGTGGTTCATCCTGGTGTCGATCGCCGGCGCCGTCGGCGTCGTGCTGACGGTGGCCGCCCCGAAGGTGCTCGGCGAGGCCACGAACCTCATCTACAAGGGCTTCATCTCGGTGCAGCTCGCTCAGGCGAACGGAGACTTCCCCGGTTTCCCTGCCGGCACCCCCCAGGAGGATGTCGTCGAGGCGCTCCGCCGGGGCGGGCAGGACGACTTCGCCAACCAGGTCTCGGCCCTCGGCAGCTTCCGGGTCGGTGACGGCGTCGACTTCGACGCGCTGCGGTGGATCATCATCGCGGTGCTGGCGATCTACATCACGGCAGCGTTCCTCAGCTGGCTCCAGGGCTACGTGATCAACGTCATCATGGTGCGCACCATGTGGCGCCTGCGCGAAGCGGTCGAGGCGAAGATCAACCGCCTGCCTCTGTCGTACTTCGACAAGGTGCAGCGTGGCGACCTGATCTCGCGCGTGACCAACGACATCGACAACATCACGCAGACGATGCAGCAGTCGCTGTCCGGTGCGATCACGGCCGTGCTCACGGTCGTGGGCGTGCTGGTGCTGATGTTCTCGATCTCGTGGCAGCTCGCTCTCGTCGCGCTGGTCGCACTCCCGCTGATGGGCGTGATCTTCGGTGTCATCGGCCCTCGTTCGCAGAAGGCCTTCGGCACTCAGTGGCGCAAGGTCGGCCGTCTGAACGCCCGCGTCGAAGAGGCCTTCTCGGGCCACGCGCTGGTCAAGGTCTTCGGCCGCGAGCAGGATGCGCTCGAGAAGTTCAAGGACGAGAACGAGGAGCTGTTCCAGGCCAGCTTCAAGGCGCAGTTCCTCTCGGGCATCATCATGCCGGCGATGACCTTCGTCGGCAGCCTCACCTATGTGGGCATCGCGGTGCTCGGCGGCCTCATGGTGGCGAGCGGGCAACTGCGTCTCGGTGACGTGCAGGCATTCATCCAGTACTCGCAGCAGTTCACGCAGCCGCTGTCGGAGCTCGGCGGAATGGCCGCGGTCGTGCAGTCCGGAACCGCGTCCGCCGAGCGGGTGTTCGAGCTGCTCGACACCGAAGAGCAGGAGGCCGACGCCGTCGACGCTCCCAGGCTCGCCGACGGCAAGGGCGTCGTGGAGTTCGAGAACGTCGCGTTCTCGTACACGCCCGAGCGTCCGCTCATCACCGACCTCTCGTTCCGGGTCGAGCCCGGCCAGACGGTCGCGATCGTCGGTCCGACCGGAGCGGGCAAGACGACACTCGTCAACCTCATCATGCGGTTCTACGAACTGAACGGCGGGCGGATCCTGCTCGACGGTCAGGACATTTCCGAGGTCACGCGCGAGCAGCTGCGCTCACGCACCGGCATGGTGCTGCAGGACCCGTGGCTGTTCGCCGGCAGCATCCGCGAGAACATCCGATACGGACGCTCCACGGCGACCGACGAAGAGGTTCTCGAGGCGGCGAAGGCGACATACGTCGATCGCTTCGTGCGCTCCCTCCCCGAGGGATACGACACGGTGCTCGACGAGGACGCGTCGAACGTCTCGGCGGGTGAACGTCAGCTGATCACGATCGCACGAGCGTTCGTCGCTCAGCCGTCGATCCTGATCCTCGACGAGGCGACGTCGGCGGTCGACACCCGCACCGAGGTGCTGCTGCAGCACGCGATGGCGGCGCTGCGACAGGGACGCACTTCGTTCGTGATCGCTCACCGTCTGTCGACGATCCGCGATGCCGACCTCATCCTCGTGATGGAGCACGGCGACATCGTCGAGAAGGGCACGCACGACGAGCTCATCACCGCGCAGGGCGCGTACTGGCGCCTCTACCAGTCGCAGTTCGAGCAGGCGGCGACCGACATCGATGCAGAGGACGCGCTCACGGGCTCGACCCCTGTCGTCGTGAGCGGCGACGCCGAAGACGCGGCTGCGGCAGCACAGGTCGGGGTCTCCGTGGGGGCGCAGGTTCCCGCCGCGGAGGCTGCGGCTGCGCAGGCGGTCATCGAACGCCCGGATGGTGGGGGCCAGAAGGCCTGATCCGCACTCGGACGGATCCGGCACACGGCCTCGTCAGCAGACGGCCCAGTCAACACAGGGCCTGGTCAGCAGACGGCCTCGTCAGCAGAATGCCCCGCCTCCCGTTCATTCGGGGGCGGGGCATTCTGCTGGCACCCGAGCAGCGCACTCAGCGTTGCGCTTCGGTGATGCCGAGGAGTTCGAGTGGATGGGTCAGGCGCCACCATGGGCTCGGGGCGTCGACGTCGTCTGCGAGCGACAGCGACGTCGTCACCGTGTTCAACGGTCCGGAGCTCGTCATCGTGCCGACCTCGTCGCCCGATTCGCGATTGTCGCCGAGGGAGACATCCGTCGATGCCTCGGCCGTCGCGCCGTTCCACAGCACGATCTCGGCATCGGCATCCGTGACGATCTCGGTGGTCGCGCCCCACGGCGTCGTCACCGTTCCGACCACAGTGCCGGCCGCGACCGCGGGAGCCTGCTGCTCGAGCGCTGTCTCGACCTGTGAGAACAGCGAACGGGTCTGGGTGAGGCGCTGCTCATCGTCTGGCTGCCCGAGAACGGACGCATAGAGGCGCACGGTCGTGTCGTCGAGGGTGATGACCTTTGCGGTCAGCAGGTTCCAGCTGTCACCGAGCGTGCCGGTCTTGACGCCGATCACGCCAGGATCCGCCAACATCCCGTTCGTGTTCACCACCGTGCCGGCGCCCGGCAGATCGACGGACGGGGTGCCGACGATGCCGGCGAACACCGGGTTCTGCATCGCCAGCTCGGCCAGCGCGATCAGTGACGCGGGCGTTGCCCTGTTGCGGTCGTCGAACCCCGACGGGGTCACGATCGTGATGTCGTCGAGGCCTCGGTCGCGCAGCCACACCTCCGCCGCGGCGGTGAACGCCGAGGGGGAGCCCCAGATCTCCTGGGAGAGACGATCGATGTAGTTGTTCGCCGAGCCGAGCAGTGTTCCCTGCAGCAGCTGGAACTCGGTGAGAGTGCCGCCCACGGGGACGTCGAGTGCCGACTGGTCGGAGCGGCGGTACTCCCAGTACGCGAGGTTGTCTGCCCGGGTGAACGAGAACTCGGGGCCCTGCTCGCCGACGGCGAGCGGCATCCGATCGAGCACCATCAGACTCGAGACCACCTTGGTGACGCTCGCGATCGCCGCCGCGTCGAGCGACGACGACGTCGTGCCGATCCCACCGACTCCCACGGCCGCGCTTCCCTGAGCCGGCCAGGTGATGGCGGCTGCGGGCGCGGTGATCGGCGTCAGTTCCGTCGCCTGCACGGTCGGCGGCACCTCGTGCAACGGCCACAGCATGGCCGACCCGACATAGGTGCCGAGCAGTCCGACGAGCACACCGAGCGGGACCAGCACGCCGGGTCGGGCGATCGCCGGGCGCAGGTGCGCTCCGGTCAGAAGTCCGCCGCCGCTCGCTGCGGGAGGCGCGTCATCGAGCGCCTCGGTCGCCGGGTGCCGAGCGACTTCGACGGCGTCGACCCACGTCAGCGGTGTCCCACCGCTGGTGCCCTCGGCCCACCGGGCATCGGGAGCCGTGTCAGGAGCGAAGATCGCGGTTGCCTCATCATCCGCATCCGATTCAGCGGCCGGATCCGTCGCGACGGCCGCTGAGACCTCGGCCTCAGGCACCGACACCTCAGGCACCGACACAGCATGCACCGAGCCGACAGGCGCTGACGCATCGGGCGTTGACGCGTCGCCCGCGGGAACGGCGGAGGCGGTGGCCTCGGCGGAATCGGGAGCGGTCACCTCCTCACGGTACCGAACTCGCGCAGGGTTCCGTGTCGCTGCAACAGGAGCAGACGTGAGTGTCGGCACTGGGTAAGATCGTCAGAACAACCACGGGAGTCCGGCGAGCCGGGCTGAGAGGGAGCGAATCGCGCTTCGACCGTCGAACCTGATCTGGGTAATGCCAGCGCAGGGAGGAGTCACTGATGAGTACATCCACGTCTGGATCCACCACGGAATCCGCATCCGTCTCGCACGCCTCGAAGGGCCTCGGTCGCCCGGAGCTCTGGCGCTGGCGGGTCGTCGACATCGTCGTCGCCAGCGTCATCGCCGTCGCCTGCGCACTGATCTTCCTGCTCTGGAACGTCGGATACGAGGTGCCGAGCAGCATCCTGACCCCCCTGCTCCCCGGCGTGCAGGGGCTGCTCGCCGGCCCGTGGCTCATCGCCGGTGTGCTCGGCGGCCTCATCATCCGCAAGCCGGGCGCCGCGCTCTACACCGAACTGGTCGCCGCGATCATCTCGGCCCTCGTCGGCAACGCGTGGGGTCCGCTCACCATCGTCTCGGGCCTCGTGCAGGGTCTCGGTGCAGAGCTGATCTTCCTCGTCTTCCTCTACGGCGTCTGGCGTCTGCCCGTCGCGATGCTGGCCGGTGCCGGCGCGGGGCTCGCGTGCGGCATCAACGACCGCATCCTCTGGTACGCCGGTGCGGACACGCTCTTCACCAGCGTGTACATCGTCTCGACGACCATCTCGGGTGCCGTCATCGCCGGGCTGGGAGCGTGGCTGATCGCCCGAGGACTCGCAGCCACAGGCGCCCTCAGCCGGTTCGCCGCCGGCCGCGAGGTCACCGCACGGGTGTGAGCTCGCCCCTGACGCCAGCCACCCTCGAAGCCCGCGGCTGGGGGTGGCGATACGCGACGCGGTTGCGCTGGGCGGTGCGCGACATCGACCTGCGCATCGAGGCCGGCGAGCGGGTGCTGCTGCTGGGTGCCTCGGGCTCTGGCAAGTCGACCCTGCTGCAGGGCTTCGGCGGAGTGCTCGGAGGCGCCGACGAGGGTGAGACACACGGTGGGCTGCTCGTCGACGGTGTGCCGCCCACCGACGCACGCGGTCGTGTCGGCATGGTGCTGCAGGACCCGGACACCCAGACGATCCTCGCCAGGGTCGGCGACGACGTCGCCTTCGGCTGCGAGAACCTCGGCGTGCCCCGTGACGAGATCTGGCAGCGGGTGCGCGCGGCGCTGGATGCGGTCGAGCTCGACGTCGCACTCGACCGGTCGACGGCGGCGCTGTCGGGCGGGCAGAAGCAGCGTCTCGCGCTCGCCGGTGTGCTGGCGATGCGACCGGGAGCCATCCTGCTCGATGAGCCGACGGCCAATCTCGACCCCGAGGGGGTGCAGGACGTGCGAGACGCTGTCGCCACCGCCCTCGACGCCTCGGGGGCCACCCTCGTGGTGATCGAGCATCGGATCGACGTCTGGCTGCCGCTCGTCACCCGGGTGATCGTGCTCGGCGCCGATCCGGAGGGCACGGTCGTGCTGGCGGACGGCAGCCCGGATGAGGTTCTCGGGGCACGAGGGGCCGAGCTCGCGGCATCCGGCGTGTGGGTTCCCGGGCACCCGCCCGCCGTTCCGCCCGCGCCGGCGCACGAGCCGGGGGAGACCCTGCTCGCAGCCCGCGGCCTCACGGTGGCCCGGCGGCGAGGGCTCGCGGTCGCCGGTCCGTTCGACGTCGAGGTGCGCGCGGGCGAGGTGCTCGGCGTGACCGGCGCGAACGGCGCGGGCAAATCGACACTCGGACTCACACTCGCGGGGCTCATCCCGGCCGAGGACGGCAGGGTCTCGGCGCTGCCTGCGCTCGCCGCGGGGGAGAAGCCCGACCCCATCCGCTGGTCTTCTCGGGCCCTGCTCACCCGCATCGCATCGGTCATGCAGACACCCGAGCACCAGCTGCTGGCGAAGACCGTGCGCGACGAGCTGTCGGTCGGACCGCGGGCGCTGAAGCTCCCCGACGCAGAGATCACCTCCCGTGTCGACGACCTGCTCGAGCGGCTGCGGCTCACCTCGCTGGCCGGGGCCAATCCGTACACGCTGTCGGGAGGCGAGAAGCGGCGCCTCACGGTCGCGGCGGCCCTCGCCACACGGCCTCGGATGCTGGTGCTCGACGAGCCCACCTTCGGGCAGGACGCCACGACGTGGGCCGAACTCGTCGGCCTGATCGCACGCCTGCGCGATGAGGGCACGGCGATCGTGGCGATCAGCCATGACGAGGCCGTGCTGGAGGCCCTGCACGCGCGGCGCCTCGAGGTCGGGGAGGTCACTCGATGATCGATCCGCTGACCGCCCGCATCGAAAGACCGGGGCCGATCGCCCCCCGCTCAGCCCTGGCGAAGCTCGCTGCCGCACTGTTGATCGCGCTGCCCCTCGTGCTGACGATCGACGTCGTCTCGGCATCCGTCGCCCTGCTGCTCGAGATCCCGCTGCTGCTTCTCGCGGGCCTGCGGGCCAAGGAGTTCTGGACCCGCACTGCGGTGCTGTGGATCGCAGCACCGCTGAGCGCGGTCACCATCGCGCTCTACGGTGCGACGAGCGGCACCATCCACTTCGAGTGGTTCGTGATGCGCGTCAGTGACGGGTCGCTCGCGCTCGCCGCAGCGACCGCCGTGCGGGTCCTCGCGATCGGACTGCCCGCCGTGGTGCTCTTCATCACGGTCGACCCCACCGATCTCGCCGACGATCTGGCTCAGCGGGTGAAGCTGCCGGCCAGATTCGTCGTCGGCGCGCTCGCCGGGATGCGGATGCTGGGACTGCTCGTCGATGACTGGCGTGCATTGGCACTCGCGCGGCGGGCCCGCGGCGTCGCCGACGAGGGCCGCGTGCGTCGCGCGTTCGGCATGGCCTTCGCGCTGTTCGTGCTGGCCATCCGACGCGGATCCTCACTGGCCACCGCCATGGAGGCTCGCGGCTTCGGCGGCACAGGCCGGCGCTCGTGGGCGCGGGAGTCGAGATGGGACCGACGAGACACGGTGCTCGTGGCCGTCGCGGCGGTGATCCCCACGGTCGCGATCACAGTGGCCGCGGTGACAGGGGCCTGGAACTTCATCCTCGGCCCGACCGCCTGACCGGCTGGCAGGTCATACTCAGCTTTCTCATAGCCGCAATGCCGGTGTATTCGCTAGCATCGAGTGAACCCAAGGGGAGTACTCCACCACGGGCGGCTCGTCATTACGGATGTCCCTGCATCCCGGGTCCCCGGTTCTCGTTCGCGAGGATGGAGAAGACCTTGGCGTCGACACCGTCACGCCTCGTCTTTTGGAGACCTCCTTGAACATCACGCCCCTCGTGTGGATCATCACGATCGTCATCACGATCGCCTTCTTCGTGTACGAGTTCTTCGCCCACGTGCGAAAGCCGCATGAGCCCACCATCGGCGAGTCCGCGCGCTGGTCGGCCTTCTACATCGGCCTCGCGCTGCTGTTCGGCGTCGGCATCGGCACCGTGTCGGGCTGGACGTACGGCGGCGAGTACTTCGCCGGGTACCTCACCGAGAAGGCGCTGTCGATCGACAACCTCTTCGTCTTCCTCATCGTGATGACGGGCTTCGCGGTGCCCCGCATGTATCAGCAGAAGGTGCTGATGATCGGCATCGTGATCGCTCTGATCATGCGCGGTGGGTTCATCGCCCTCGGCGCCACGCTGATCGAGAACTTCTCGTGGATCTTCTACCTGTTCGGCGCCCTGCTGCTGTTCCTCGCGTACCGACAGGCATTCGCGCACGGCGAGTCCGACCCGGCCAACGGCCGCTTCATGCGCCTCGTGCGCCGTATCCTGCCGGTGAGCGACGAGTACAACGGTGACCGCCTCACGGTGAAGCGTGACGGCAAGCGCTTCTTCACCCCGATGTTCCTCGTGATCATCGCGATCGGCTTCGTCGACCTGATCTTCGCCGTCGACTCGATCCCTGCGATCTATGGTCTGACCGAAGAGGCCTACATCGTCTTCACGGCCAACGCGTTCGCTCTCATGGGTCTGCGCCAGCTGTACTTCCTCATCGGCGGTCTGCTGCAGCGTCTCGTCTACCTCGCCCAGGGCCTCGCGGTGATCCTCGCCTTCATCGGTGTGAAGCTCGTGATGCACGCTCTGCACGTCAACGAGCTGCCGTTCATCAACGGCGGCGAGCCGCTGCTGTGGGTGCCCGAGATCCCGATCTGGTTCTCGCTGGTCTTCATCGGCGCGACCATCGCCGTCGCCACCATCGCGAGCCTCATGAAGACGCGACGCGACGACAAGCGCGACGCGCTCGACGCGGCATCCGCACCTGTCGCGGACGACGACGCACCCGCCGCCGCTTCCGCCGCTTCTCCCTCTGCATCCCTCACCACCGATACGAAGAAGGAACACTCGTGAACCAGTCGCGCCGCTCAGACGCGTCCGCAGACCCTGACAGACCCGGTGCCCGAATGACCTCGGGCACCCCCGCATCGCTCGAGGTGACCCGCTGATGGGCGACCTCGCGGTGAACATCGCCCTGGTGTTCGTCTTCGTGCTCGTCGGCGGTGTGTTCGCCGCGACCGAGATGGCGCTCGTCACCCTGCGTGAGAGCCAGATCAATGCGATCGCGGCTCGTGGCAGGCGCGGCGAGAAGGTCGCGAGCCTGGCTCGCAACCCGAACACCTTCCTCTCGGCTGTGCAGATCGGCGTGACGGTCGCGGGCTTCGCGTCGGCGGCATACGGTGCGACCTCGATCGCCCCGTCGGTCGCGCCGCTGCTCGAGAACCTCGGAGTCGCGGCGCCGTTGGCCCTGACGCTGGCGACCGTGCTGCTGACGCTCGTGATCGCGTATCTCTCGCTCGTGCTCGGTGAGCTCGTGCCCAAGCGACTCGCGATCCAGCGCAACGCCCAGTTCGCCTATGCCGTCGCGCCGGTGCTCGACGGTTTCGCCACGATCATGCGCCCGGTCATCTGGCTGCTCTCGGTGTCGACGAACGCCGTGGTGCGCCTGCTCGGCGGTGATCCGAACAAGGCCGCCGACGAGCTCAGCGACGAGGAGCTGCGCGACATCGTCGCGACGCATCAGAGCCTTCCCGACGACGAGCGTCGGATTCTCGACGACGTGCTGTCACTGCGCGGTCGCCAGGTGAGCGAGGTCATGCGGCCTCGCCCCGAGGTCGTCGCACTCGACGGGGCGGCGACGCTGGCCGAGGCGATCCCGCAGGTCAGAGAGCTGCCGTTCTCGCGGTATCCCGTGATCGACGCGTCGCTCGACGACATCGTGGGCTTCGTGCACGTGCGCGACCTCTTCGAGGCCGCGCACGACGACGAGACGCGCGAAGTGCTCGGCCTCATGCGCCCGGTCGAGTACGTGCCGTCGACCGCGGGCGTGCTGCCGACCCTGACCCGCATGCGCGCGGCCGGACACCAGATCGCTGTCGTCGTCGACGAGTACGGCGGCACCGACGGCATCGTGACGCTCGAGGACCTCGTCGAGGAGGTCGTCGGTGAGATCTTCGACGAGTACGACACGGAAGACCGGATGCAGGATGCCGGCGGCGCCCTGGACGGACGCCTGAACCTGCAGGACTTCGCCGAGATCACCGGCATCGCCCTGCCCCGAGGCGCGTCAGACACGGTCGCCGGTTTCGTGACCGAGATGCTCGGACGCCTCGCGGTGGTCGGCGACTCGGTCGAGGTGCCCGGTGCGACGATCCGCGTCACCGCCGTGGACCGGCGACGGATCGCGGAGATCCGGGTGGTCCTGCACGAGGACACCGAGACGGGTGACGCAGAGGGCGGCACGCAGGCATGAGCGTCGGGCCTGAGGCTCTTGTCTGAGCCTCAGGTCTCGTTCCAGAGCCGGCGGTAGTATTCGAGCCGCTCCCGATCGGGGGCGATGCCGTAGGCCTCGATGAGCGTGTCTGCCCAGCCGGGGCCGAAGTTCCACTCGGTGCTCATCGAGGCGACGGCGATGTCGGCCCAGCGGTCGGCTGCGCCGAGGGCCGCGAGATCGACATGCGCGAGCGGCCTGCCGGTGTCGTCAAGCAGCGTGTTCGGCATGCATGCGTCGCCGTGGCACACGACCAGCCTGTCGACCGGCGGGGGCCGGTGCAGGTCGGCCGGCAGCGTGACGCCGCGCTCTTCGGCGTTCGCGATTCGCCACGCAGGGTCCCACGCCCAGGGGCACTGCTCGACGGGCAGCGAGTCGTGCATCGTCCGCAGGGCGGCGCCGACCGCGCGGACCGCGACCTCGGGGTCTTCGCTCCAGCGGTGGTCCACCGCGCTGTGTCCGGGGAGCGCGACGGTGACGAGCCACTCGTGTGCGTCGTCCTCGCCCTGATCGAGGACCTCGGGAACGGAGATCCACTGCCGTGCCCACCGCATCCGCTCGGCTTCGTCGTGCATGTTCGCCTCTGCATCGTGCGGTCCCCACTTGATGTAGCGCCCGTCGTCGGTGCGGAAGGTGAGCCCGCCGATGCCGTTCAGCCACACCGGCGTCAGCGCGGCGCCCGCGGCCAGAGACAGCACTGTCGGCGGGATCTCGGTCGTGGCGGAAGGGATGCTCATGGTCGCTCGCTCCGTGTCTGAACGTATATCGGTATGCACGTATTCTCCCGGTTATCGGGGTTCATCTGCGGTTAGTCTCAGTCCCGGTCGCCGTCGGCGGCCGCATCATCCATCCCACTCGACACACAGAGGTCTTCGTGCGCGTTTCGTCCCGATCGCAGTGGTGGCGGCGGCACGGCAGCGATGCCGACGCCTCCTCGCCCGCATCCGGGGTGCCCGAGCCGGACGCCGCACAGGCTGCCGCGGTCGGGCTGCCGAAGGCTCCGGCGGTGTCGTCGCAGGAATCCGGCGAACGGGATCTCGACCAGTTCGTGGAGTGGATCTGGAGTGGAGACGCTGAGGCATCCGCGCCTGGCGACACCGCCGAGAGCGCACGCATCACCATTGAGGAGCAGTACAACATGAGTTCACTTGACGACGCCCTGCAGCAGCTGCTGGCCATCGAGGGCGCCACGGGCGCCGCGATCGTCGACTACGGCAGCGGAATGGCGCTGGCCCAGGGCGGCAGCCCCTCGTTCGACCTGGGGATCGCCGCGGCCGGCAACTCGAACGTCGTGCGCGCCAAGCTCGCCACGATGCGAGACCTCGGGGTGACCGACGAGATCGACGACATCCTCATCACCCTGAGCTCGCAGTACCACCTGATCAACGTGCTCAACACGACGGGCGCGAACGGTCTCTTCATCTACCTCGTGCTCAACAGTGCGGCGGCGAACCTCGCGCTCGCACGGCACAAGCTGAAGGGCATCGCCGCGCAGATCGAGGTCTGATCCCGCGAGTCGCTCTGAAGAGGCGGGGCCGGCATGGCTCCGCCTCTTCGGCGTGTGCGGCGTAGGCTCGGGATCGACACAGTCGACGGAGCCGCTCTTCCGACGTGTCACCTGAAACTCGGGGTCAGCTAAGCTGACACTGAGTCGCACACGTTTCGAAGGAGAACCGCATGCAGATCCAGGGCTCGAGTGCTCTCATCACCGGCGGTGCGTCCGGTCTGGGCCTCGCCACCGCACGAACCCTCGCCGCCGCAGGCGCCGTCGTCACGATTCTCGACCTGCCCTCGTCTGCCGGAGCCGAGATTGCCGAAGAGCTCGGCGGAGTCTTCGCGGGCGGCGACGTCACGAGCGCCGACGATGCCGCCGCGGCCGTCGCCGCAGCTCAGGCCGCAGCACCACTGCGCATCGTGGTCAACTGTGCCGGCATCGCCCCGCCGGCCAAGGTGCTCGACCGCGAGGGCAACCCCGCGGTGCTCGCCGATTTCGAGCGCATCGTGCGTATCAACCTCGTCGGCACCTTCAACGTCCTCTCGCAGGCATCGGCCGTGATCGCGAAGAACGATCTGACAGACGACGGCGACCGCGGCGTGATCGTGAACACCGCGAGCGTGGCGGCCTTCGACGGTCAGATCGGTCAGCCCGCATACTCGGCCTCGAAGGGCGGCGTGCACGCGATGACCCTTCCGGTCGCTCGCGAGCTCGCCCGCTACGGCATCCGCGTCTGCACCATCGCCCCCGGAATCATGGAGACCCCGATGCTGATGGGCCTCCCGCAGGCCGCGCAGGAGTCGCTCGGCCAGCAGGTGCCGTTCCCCTCGCGCCTCGGGCGGCCTGGCGAATACGCCGCCCTCGTGCAGCAGATCGTCGAGAACGGCTATCTCAACGGGGAGACGATCCGCCTCGACGGCGCGATCCGCATGGCGCCGAAGTAAACCTCAAGCCCCCACGCTCCAAGGAGAATCCATGTCACTGGCAGGCAAGACCATCCTGATGTCCGGCGGAAGCCGCGGCATCGGCCTCGCGATCGCGCTGCGCGCAGCGGCCGACGGCGCGAACATCGCGATGCTCGCGAAGACCGACACTCCGCATCCGAAGCTCGAGGGCACGGTGCACTCGGCGGCCGAGCAGATCAGGGCCGCCGGCGGCCAGGCGCTGCCGATCGTCGGCGACGTGCGCGACGACGACGACATCACCGAGGCCGTGATGAAGACCCAGGGCGAGTTCGGCGGTATCGACATCGTGATCAACAACGCGAGCGTCATCGACCTCTCGCGCTCGCTCGACCTCGGTGCGAAGAAGTACGACCTCATGCAGGACGTGAACGTGCGCGGAACCTTCATGCTGTCGCGCGCGGCCGTGCCGATTCTCAAGGATGCCGAGAACCCGCACATCCTGTCGCTGTCGCCGCCCCTGAACCCCACGCCGAAGTGGCTCGGTGCGCACACCGGATATACGCTCGCGAAGTTCGGCATGACGATGGTGACCCTCGGTCTCGCGGCGGAGTTCGCCCGCGACGGCATCGCCGCGAACACGCTCTGGCCGCGCACGACGATCGCGACAGCCGCAGTGCAGAACCTGCTCGGCGGCGACAAGGTCATGGCCGCGAGCCGCACGCCCGACATCTACGCCGACGCCGCCTACGCGGTGCTGCTCAAGCCCGCAGCCGAGTACACCGGCCAGACGCTGATCGTCGAGGACGTGCTCGAAGCCGACGGTGTCACAGACTTCTCGACGTATGCGGCCGTGCCCGGAACTCCCGACGACCGGCTGTTCCCCGACATCTTCCTCGACTGACGCTTCGACGGGCTCAGCGACCAGAGGGCCCGAAACGGCGGCCTGGATCGCCAGAAAGAGCGGAGCCGGGTCAGAAGAGCAGGTAGACGGCGCCGGCGATGGTCAGGACGATCACGATGCGGTCGAACAGCACCTGATTCATGCGCTTCGCCAGGCGGATGCCGGCGAGGGCACCGAGCACGACGAGGGGCGCCAGCACGGCATCCATCAGCAGCACGTGTTCGTCGAACAGGCCGATCCCTGCGAGGAACGGGATCTTCACGAGGTTGATGATCGCGAAGAACCAGGCCGAGGTGCCCAGGAACACCTGCACGGGAGTGCGCGTCGCGAGGAAGTACATCGACATGACGGGTCCGCCGGCGTTCGCGACCATGGTCGTGAACCCGCCGAGCGTGCCGTAGACGCCGGAGAGCGCGACGCCGCCGGGCGCGGGGGCCACGGCATCCGCCGCCCGGTTCTGCCGCCACCGTCGCCACAGGGTGATCGCGATCATCGCGAGCAGGATCACGCCGATCGCGCGGCGCACGATGCCGTCGCCGGCGAGCGCGAGGAACGCGAAGCCCGCCAGGAGTCCTGCGAGCACGGCCGGCGCCAGCCGCAGCAGAGTCGGCCAGTGCGCGTGGCGGCGGTAGGTGATCAGTGCGAAGACATCGCCCACGATGAGCAGCAGCAGCATCGCTGCGGTCGATGTGCGCGCGGGCAGCACGGTCGCGAACAGCGCGATCGCCAGGATGCTGCCGCCGGGGAGCGCGGTCTTCGAGATGCCGATCGTGACGGCGGCGAGACCGAGCGCAGCCCACGCGAGGGGTGCGAGCTCGATCACCTCAGCCGCGGGATGCCGCGAGCGCGGCGGCGAATCGAGCGGAGCGCTGCTCGATGTCGGCCCAGTCGGACGCGGCGAGCGAGGCGCCGTTCGCGAGGTCGCCGCCCGCGCCGACGGCGACGGCACCGGCGCGGAACCAGTCGACGAGGTTGTCGGGGTTGACGCCACCGGTCGGCATCAGCGGGGCGTCGGGGAAGGGGCCCCGGAGCGCGCCGAGGTACGAGGGGCCGCCGAGCGAGGCGGGGAAGATCTTGACCACGTCGACGCCCAGCTCGAGTGCGCCCATGACCTCGGTCGGCGTCATGGCGCCGGTCATCACGACACGGCCGGTGTCGAGCATCGCGCGGGTGAGCGTGGGAAGCGTGCCGGGGCTGACGAGGAACTCCGCACCGGCATCGGCGGCGAGGGCGGCCTGCTCGACGGTGGTGACGGTGCCGGCGCCGATGTAGGCGGCGTCGCCGTGGCGCGCGATGAGCTCACGGATCACGGCCGGGGCGTCCGGTGTCGAGAAGGTGACCTCGATGCCGGTCACGCCGCCGCGGATGATCGCCTCTGACGCCTCGAGCGCGAGCTCGGGAGAGGGCGCGCGGAGCACGGCGAGGACGCCGGTGGCGCGGGCACGGGAGAGACGGTCGGGCATCGGAGCTCCTTCAGTGGGGGATCGCATCCATTCTCCCCGACCGCAACCTGTAATTACAACTGGCGTGGATGCGGCCAGGCCTCGACGACGTTCTTCGACTCCTTGAGGCCCAGGCCCGTGTGCTCCCGCACGAGCTTGATCGCCTGGATCATCTGGTCTGCGGACACGAGGCGGTCGACCTCGGATGAGACGGATGCCGGCAGTGCCCCGCGCACCGACGATGGCGTCGCGGTGATCGAGGAGTGCACGGCCGAGGCGTTCGATACGGCCGCGAGGTGCGGGGCCGTGGTGCTGACCGACCAGTGGTCGATCCGGTCTTTCGCCTCCTGCAGGCGCACGCCCGTGTGTTGGCGGTAGAGCTTGATGGCGTGGATCTTGTGCCCCGCTGCCACGAGCCGGTCGATCTCGGCGACGGCCGCGGGAGTCAGCTGCGACGCTGAGGCGGTCGCCGTCGATGTCGAGGCCGCCGAGCGGGCCATCGTCGGCGAAGGGGTGAACACGTGAGGCTCGGGGGCCTTGGGGCGCATGGACCGCAGCGCTGCGCCGATGATCACCGCGCCGACCCCGATGACGAGGATGACCACGCCGACGGCGATGATGATGTCCATTCGCTCAGTCTAGGGACGCGCGTGCCCGTGCCCCAGGGCCTTCCCACCCGGCACCGCGTACCCTGGAGGTATGACCGAGACTCCCCGCACGCGCGAGACGCGCCCCGCCACGGCACCCGCGTCGTCCCGTTCGGGGGCGGTCCGTTCCACCGGGACTCCGCAGGTGCGCCCTGCGACCGAGGGCTGGACCCAGCAGAAGGATGCCGAGGGGCGCCCCCTGCTGCAGTTCGCGAGCCCCAAGCGCGGCAAGCCGCCGGTGCACCTGGCCGACCTCACGCCGGCCGAGCGCATCGAGAAGGTCAAGGAGCTCGGCCTCCCCGGATTCCGCGCGAAGCAGCTCTCGACCCACTACTTCCGCCACTACACGTCGGATGCCGCGGAGATGACCGATCTCCCCGCCGACAGCCGCGAGCAGCTCGTCGCCGGCATGCTGCCGCCGTTGCTCACCGAGGTGCGCCGCCTCGAGACCGACCGTGGTGACACGATCAAGTTCCTGTGGCGTCTGCACGACGGTGCCCTGGTCGAGTCGGTGCTCATGCGCTACCCCGGTCGCATCACGCTCTGCGTCTCGTCGCAGGCCGGATGCGGCATGAACTGCCCGTTCTGCGCGACCGGCCAGGCGGGCCTCACGCGCAACATGTCGACGGCCGAGATCATCGAGCAGATCGTGCGCGCCAACCGCCTGATCGCCGATGGCGGCCTCGGCGGCAAGAAGTCCGACGATCACTCGATGGAGCGCGTCTCGAACATCGTCTTCATGGGCATGGGCGAGCCGCTGGCCAACTACAAGCGCGTGATGGATGCGGTGCGCTCGATGGTCGCCCCGCAGCCCGACGGGCTCGGCATGAGCGCTCGCGGCATCACGGTGTCGACGGTCGGTCTCGTGCCGGCGATCAAGAAGCTCGCCGACGAGGGCATCCCGGTCACCTTCGCCCTCTCTCTGCATGCACCGGACGACCACCTGCGCGACGAGCTCATTCCGGTGAACTCCCGCTGGAAGGTCGACGAGGCCCTCGACGCCGCCCGGTACTACTACGAGAAGACGGGTCGCCGCGTCTCGATCGAGTACGCCCTGATCAAGGACATGAACGACCATGCCTGGCGCGCGGACCTGCTCGCCGACAAGCTCAACGAGCGCGGTCGCGGATGGGTGCACGTCAACCCGATCCCGCTGAACCCGACCCCCGGCTCGATCTGGACCTCGTCGACGCGTGAGGCGCAGAACGAGTTCGTGCGCCGACTCAACGATGCCGGCATCCCGACGACTCTCCGCGACACCCGCGGCAAGGAGATCGACGGGGCCTGCGGTCAGCTCGTCGCGACGACCGAAGACGAGGCTGCCTCCGCCGCCATGGCCTGAGGGCCTGCACCGCGACCTCGATCGCGGATGCCGTCTCGGCGGCCGAGTGTGATGGCTCGATCGAGCCATGAGGTGATGCGCTCGGGGCTCGCGTCCTTGACGCCCAGCATCCGGGTCGTGCGCACCGAGCGGATGCCGCAGAAGCGCAGCGTGCCGCGCGCGACGTGCGTCTGCGCGGGCAGCCCGGTGAAGGGCGTCAGGAACCACGGGGTGTCGGCGAGCAGGAACAAGCGGCCGTTGCGCGCCGGCAGCAGCCCCTCGGGCATTCCGAGCTTCGAGTAGCGGTACTCCTGCTGCGGCAGCAGCGCCCGGTCGAAGAAGCCCTTGAGCAGCGCGGGCACCGAGCCCCACCACAGCGGCGTGAACACCACGACCGTCGCGGCCTCGGCGAGGGCGCGCTTGGCGTCGATCAGGTCGGGCTCGAGCTCCATGCGCTGGCGGTAGCCGAAGCGCAGTGACGGATCGAAATCGAGATCGCGCAGCGCGAGGATGCGCGCATCTCCGTGCGCTGCGGCGTAACGCCGGGCGAGCTCCGCGGTGAGGGACCGGGCGTCGGGGTGGCCGTCGATGACGAGTGCGGAAGACATGCGGACTCCTATGTTGACAGTGTCAAGCGGTGGTGGACACTGTCAAGATAGGCGACAATGTTGCTTGTGTCAAGTTCTCGATCCGGCTACCACCACGGCGATCTCGCCCACGCTCTCGAGGCGGCGGCGATGCAGCTGCTCGCCGAGAAGCCGGCGGGGGAGATCAGCCTGCGTGAGGTCGCTCGCGCCGCTGATGTGAGCCACAACGCCCCGTACCACCACTTCTCCGACCGCCGTGGGCTGCTCAAGGTGCTCGCCGAGCGGAGCATGGCCGACCTCGTCGCCGCGGTGCGGATGGCGATCCAGGCAGCATCCGACCCGGCATCCGCGGTGATCGAGGGCGGCGCCGCGTACATCCGCTACGCGGTCGAGCATCCGAACGGCTTTGATGTGATCTACGACCCCACGGTGTGCATCCCCGGCGAGCCGAGTGAGACCATGGCCCCGTTGATCGCCGAGCTCGAAGAGCTGCTGGGGGCCGCATCCGTCACCGCGGGACTCGACGGGCAGAGCGTGACCGGCGTATGGGGCCTCGTGCACGGACTCGGAACGCTGTGCGCCGCGGGACATTTCTCGCTCGACGACGCGTTCGCCGCGAGCTCCGACGCGCTCACCCGCATGCTCCCGCGCTGACCTCCTCGGGGCCGCGGGCGGCCCTGCAGAGGCGGAAACACAGGGTTCGTGCACGTTTTCCACAGGCGACCTTTCGTAGATTGTCGGAATGCCCTATTCCGCTCACCGCCCCGGACGGTTCGATTCGCAGGGTCGGATCATCCTCGACAGCGACCCGAACGCTGACACGGATGACCTCGACTTCCTGCGTGCGTACGAGCCCACCGGCGCCGATCTGCAGGCGCCGGACACGGTCGACGCCGGGCGCGGCAGTGAAACGGAAGTGGACGCTGAGCCGGATGCCGCGGCATCCACCCCGCCCGCGCGCGAGCCGAAGCCCCGCCGTCAGCCCCGAGAGCGCACGCCGCGCGTGCCGGGTTCGCGTCTGCGCACGCTCGCGATCCTCGGCGGAGCGGACGGCGAGATCCTCGACCGGGTTCCCGGCGAGACCCCGCGTTTCGTGCAGATGTTCTTCGTGCTCGCCGGCACCGCGCTGGTCTCGGCGATCTCGATGCTGTTCGCGCTGACCACCGGAGTGCAGGCCGCGATCTGGCTGGCCGTGCCGCTGGCGGTCGTCTGGGCGCTGATCATCTTCAACCTCGACCGGTTCCTGACGTCGACCATGTCGTCGACGCGCAACATCTGGAAGCTCATCGGTCTCGCGATCCCGCGTGTGATCATGGCCGCGATCATCGGCTTCGTCGTCGCTGAGCCGCTCGTGCTGCAGATCTTCCACAACGACATCGCCCGCGAGGTCGCCGCCACGAACATCACGCAGGCGCAATCCGACCAGGAGGCGTTGGAGACGGGCCCCGAGAAGAAGGCGCTGGATGCGGCATCCGACCGTGTCGCCGAGCTCGAGAACCAGGCGGCCACCGGAATCGTCGCGGGCACCGACTCGTCGTCTGCGACAGAATCCGCCGCTCAGGCGACCGTCGACGACCTCACCGCCAAGATGACCGCGCAGCAGGCCGTGATCGATCAGGCGCGCATCCTGTATCAGTGCGAGCTCACGGGCGAGGGCGCCGGCACCGTTCCCGGCTGCACCGGCGTGAACGGCGAGGGTGCGAGCTCGGATGCCGCCGAGGCCCAGCTGGCCGAGGCTCAGCAGACGTACGACGCGTTGGCCGCGCAGTTGCGCACGGCGAACGAGGAGCTCGCCGCGGCCGGCACCGCAGCCAAGGAGAACACCAGCACGTCGGAGACGCAGAACCGCGAGGAGGCGCAGTCGCAGCTGCCCGCCGCGCGCGACAGCTACGACGCCGCGCTCGCCGCGTACAACGCGAGGGCCGAATCCGTGGCATCCGGGAATGCGGGCGCCATCGGTCTGCTGAGCCAGATCAGCGGCCTCAACCGACTGAGCGAGAAGGAGCCGACGATCCTGTGGGCGCACATCCTGATCGCCGCGCTGTTCTTCATGATCGAGCTGCTGCCGGTGCTCGTGAAGGTGCTCACGTCGTACGGCGACCCGTCGCTCTACGAGAAGGCGGCCGCGATCCGCAGGCAGGTCGCACTCGACAAGGTCACCGCCGAGGGATTCCGCGACCGAGCGGCGATCGTGACCGTGCAGTCAGAGGGCATTCAGGCTGATGCTTCGCCTGCGGAGCCGCAGACGCGGGCCGAGCGCAAGGAGGCCGCCCAGACGGCGCAGGAGCAGGCGCGGGCCGAGGAGCGCGAGCTCGCCGAGAAGCGGGCGCAGGCTCAGACGCTCGAGGAGCAGGAGCAGTTGGTCGAGCCTCGGGTCTGAGACCGGTCACGGCGATCTGGCCCGGGCGTCGGTGGCGGCGGGTAGCGTTATTGCATGGTCAACTATCGCTATCTCGGCAACAGCGGTCTCAAGGTCTCTGAGATCACCTACGGCAACTGGGTCACGCACGCATCGCAGGTCGAAGACGACGCCGCCGTCAAGACGGTGCACGCGGCGCTCGACGCCGGCATCACCACGTTCGACACGGCAGACACGTATGCCAACACCGCGGCAGAGGTCGTGCTCGGCAAGGCTCTCGAGGGGCAGCGCCGCGAGGGGCTCGAGATCTTCACGAAGGTCTACTTCCCGACCGGTGCCAAGGGGCCGAACGACACCGGGCTGAGCCGCAAGCACATCCTCGAGTCGATCAACGGCTCGCTGACGCGCCTCGGCACCGACTACGTCGACCTCTACCAGGCGCACCGCTTCGACTACGAGACCCCGCTGGAGGAGACGTTCCAGGCGTTCGCCGACGTCGTCCGTCAGGGCAAGGCGCTCTACATCGGCGTTTCGGAGTGGACGGCCGAGCAGCTGCAGGAGGGGCACGCGCTGGCGAAGCAGCTCGGTGTGCAGCTGATCTCGAACCAGCCCGAGTACTCGATGCTGCACCGGGTGATCGAGGGCAAGGTCGTGCCGACCTCGCAGGACCTCGGCATCTCGCAGATCGTCTGGTCGCCGATGGCCCAGGGCGTGCTGTCGGGCAAGTACCTGCCGGGTCAGCCGGTGCCCGACGGATCGCGTGCGACGGACTCGAACAGCGGCGCCGACTTCATCAAGCGATTCCTGCAGGACGACATCCTGACTGCAGTGCAGCGTCTCAAGCCGATCGCCGAGCAGGCGGGCCTGTCGATGCCGCAGCTCGCGATCGCGTGGGTGCTGCAGAACCCGAACGTCGCCGCGGCACTCGTCGGTGCCTCGCGTCCCGAGCAGCTGGCCGACACGGTCAAGGCCTCCGGCGTGACACTCGACGCCGACACCCTCGCCGCCATCGACACGGCTCTGGGCGACACGGTCGACCGCGACGTCGAGGTCACCTACTCGAGGTCGCCGAAGTCGCGCCTGGTCTGACCGCCGCACCACGAAGGCCGCCGTTCGGGATGAACGGCGGCCTTCGTCGTGCGCGGGGGGCCGCTACTCCTTGACGGCTCCGGCTGTCAGGCCCTGCACGATCCAGCGGCTCGCGAGAGCGAACATCACCATGGTCGGAAGGATCGTCAGCACGGCCGCCGCCGACATCGAACCCCAGTCGATGTTGAACGTCGAGATGAAGCCGTTCAGCGCCGAGGGCACCGTGCGGTTCGCATCGGTGTTCATCAGAACCACCGACAGGAACAGCTCGTTCCAGCAGTTGACGAAGTTGAAGATGAACGCCGCGATGATCCCCGGGGTCATCACCGGCACGAGCACGCGGAACAGAGCGCCGAAGCGCGAGCATCCGTCGATCATCGCCGCCTCTTCGAGCGCGTCGGGGACGTTCTCGAAGAACCCGCGCAGCATGACCGTGGAGAACGGGATGCAGACCGCGATGTACACGAGGATCAGGCCCGGCTTGGTGTCGACCAGGCCGAGGTCGGTCATCATCGAGTACAGCGGCCCCAGCGCGATGAAGGCCGGGATCATCTGCGTGAGCAGGAACGCGACCAGCACCGTGCCCTTGCCGCGGAACTCGAAGCGGGCGATCACGTAGGCGCTCAGCAGCGCGATCAGCGTCGCCACCGCGCCGGCGATCGTGGCGACGATCGCGGAGTTGGCGAGGAAGACCCCGAACGAGCTCTGCTGGAACAGCGTGGTGTAGTTGTCGAGCGATGGCTCGCTCGGCCAGTACTCGATCGGGAACGAGTTGATCGTGCCCGGTGACTTGAACGACGTCAGTGCGATCCAGTACAGCGGGAACAGCGTGATGACGAGCCAGAGCAGAAGCCCGACCACACGCACGACGCCGCCGACCGACACCGTGCGCTTCGGGCGGGGAGCCTTCGCGATGTCGGGAACGGTGAGACGCCGGGTCTCGGTGACTGTTGTGCCGGTGATGGTCATCGCTGCACCTTCCGCATCGCCATCAGATAGAACGCGCAGAACACGAACAGGAACGCGACCACGATGAGTCCGATCGCACTCGCGATGCCGTAGTTGCCCTGCTGCGTGTAGTTGATCATCCACGTCGTGATGATGTGCGTCTGGTTGGCCGGCCCGCCGTTGGTCATCGCGTAGATGATGTCGGGGAAGTTGAAGATCCAGATGATGCGGAGCAGGATTGTCAGCAGCAGCGTCATCGAGATGTACGGGATGATGATCGAGAACAGCTGGCGCACCTTGCCTGCGCCATCGAGGCTCGCGGCCTCGAGCATCTCATCGGGCACCGACTGCAGTGCCGCGAGGATCATGATCGCGAAGAACGTCACGCCGTACCAGATGTTGGCCACGATGACCGCGAACATCGCGAGCTTCGGATCTGCCAGCCACGGCAGCGGGGCGTCGATGAGACCTGCCTTCATGAGCAGGTCGTTCACGACACCGAACTCGGCGTTGAACATCCAGCGGAACAGCATGCCGATCAGGAAGCCCGACACCGCCCACGGGAAGAACACGAGCGCCTGGTAGAGCCCGCGGAAGCGGAACCGCTTGCGCAGTGCGAGCGCGATCAGGAATCCGATCACGAGCTGCGGCACGAGCGAGCCGACGACCCAGAGCACCGAGTTCCACGCGACGACAGGGAACGCCTGGTCCTGGAAGACGGTCACGAAGTTGTCG
The DNA here is from genome assembly GCF_044743635.1 of Microbacterium sp. NPDC087589. Classification (NCBI taxonomy): domain Bacteria; kingdom Bacillati; phylum Actinomycetota; class Actinomycetes; order Micrococcales; family Microbacteriaceae; genus Microbacterium; species Microbacterium sp. NPDC087589. The sequence continues at coordinate 110,396 of NZ_JBIUWV010000009.1, read as the reverse complement.
AAGCCTACCCAGGGGGTGGACGTCAGGTCCCACAGGTTCCAGTCGTGGAAGGCCATGCGTGCACCCTGCAGCATGGGCCAATAGGTGAACCAGCACACGAACACGATCGCCGGGGCCATGAAGGCCAGCAGCGTCAGCGCGTGGCGGCCACGGAACGGGCGGCGCCGGCGGGATGCCGGGGAGGCCCCGCCGGCGGTGCCGACGGAGCCCGCTTCGAGAGTGGTCCGGGTCACGGATCAGCCCTTTTCCGCCGCGTACTTCTCGGTCCAGAAGGCGTCCCACGACTCGAGCAGCTCGCTGGTCGACATGTTGCCGAGCAGCACGTTCTGCACGTCCTGGTCGGACTTCTGGATCCACTCCGTCCACCAGCTGACACCACGAGGCTGCTGCACGTTGACGTACGTCTCGGGGTCTTCGGTCATCGTGACGTAGCTCGTCCACGGGCCGGAAGAGTAGAACTCGTCATCCGCGGCCTCCGTGATGATCGGCACGAGGCTGTTGGCCTGGGCGAACTCGGTGGCGGGCTCGGCCGACGAGAGGAACTCGACGAGCGTGACCGCGGCATCCTGGTGCTCGCTGTTCTCCGCGACGCCCCAGCCGGCGACGGCCAGCGGCTGCGCAGCCTTGCCCGAAGGTCCGACGAGCAGCGGAGCGGTGTCCCACTGGTCTTCGGTCAGCGACGAGTCCTGCACCGTGGCGATGACCTCGGGGTCCTGCAGCAGGAACGCCGTGGTGCCGTTCGTGAAGCCGGCCACCATCTCGGGATAGCCCCACGAGACGGCCGAGGGCGGCGAGGCCTCCTTGAACAGGTCGAAGTAGTCGTCGACGGCCTCCTGCGCCTCGGGGGCGGCGAAGATCGTCGATCCGTCCTCCATCAGGAACGCGTCATCGACGTCGAGGCCATCGATCGTGTAGGCCTCGATCGCCGCGACCACGTTGCTGTTCGCGTTCGCGCCACCGCGGAACGCGTAGCCGTAGATGTTGTTCGACGGGTCTTGGATGGCGCTGGCCTGCTCGAGCAGGTCCTTCCAGCTGTGGGGAGGACCGTCGAAGCCCGCCTCCTCGACCAGGTCGGTGCGGTAGAAGAGCGACAGGCCGTAGAAGCCGTAGGGCACGAAGTAGCTCTTGCCGTCGGCGGCCACTGACGCGGCCTGCGCGTTGTCGGTCAGGGCATCCCAGCCGTCCCAGCTCTCGAGGTCGCCCGAGATGTCGTGCAGCCAGCCGTTGTTCGCGAACGGGCCGACCGTGATGTCGCGGACCTCGAGCACGTCGACGCCCTTGCCCGACTGCAGCATCTGCTGGATCTTCGCGTCGGCCTGCTCGGTGGGCGGCGAGACGAGCGTGACCTTGATGTCGGGGTTCTCCTTCTCGAAGTCGTCGAGGAGACCGCGGAGCAGGTCGGTGCGCGCAGGGTTGGTCAGGCTCTCGACCATCTGCAGGGTGACGGTGCCGTCGGCGGATTCGCCGCCGCTTGCGGAACAGCCGGTGAGCGCGAGTGCGGCGACGGTGCCGATTCCCGCGGCGGTCGTCAAGATTCTGTTCTTCTTCACGAGGTGCCTCTCAGTTGGTGGTGGTGGATCGGGTCGTGGGTGGATCGGTGGTGGTGGATCGGGTGGTGGGCGGAGCGGGTGGTGGTGGAGCGGGTCAGGTGACGATGATCGAGTCGGGAGTGCGGATGCCGGCCCGGCGGAGGATCTGCGGGATGCAGCGCTCGACGAACGCCTCGAAGTCCGATGCCTCGGTGTACAGGTGCGCCGACAGGCGGAAGTATCCGATTCCGCGGAAGCTCGTGAACGCGGTCTCGACGCCGGTCTCGTCGAGCAGGTCCATGCGCAGCGCATCGGCCTCTTCGCGGGTCGAGCCGAGTCCGAGCGGCAGGCGCACGAGCCGCATCGACGGCACGGGAGAGGGCAGCGGGGTCAGAGGGTCCTCATCGCCGTGGGGGCGCAGGCCCTCGGCGATGATCTCGGCACCGGCATCCGCCATCTGGGCCATCGCCTGGCGGGCGTTGTGCCAGCCGAACTCGCGTTCGATGAACTCGATCGACGCCGGGGTGGCGAGATAGGTCGTCGCGTCGATCGTGCCCTGGGTGTCGAAGCGCTCGGGGTAGGGCTCGTTCGCGGCCCACGAGTCGATCAGGGGCCAGAGGTCATCGCGGTCGGGTGCGTTCGTCACGAGCAGCGCTGAGCCGCGCGGGGCACAGGGCCACTTGTGCAGGTTGCCGAACCACCAGTCGCCGCCGGCGACGGCCGCAGCATCCGCCACGAGCCCGGGAGCGTGAGCGCCGTCGACGAGCGTGCGGATGCCGCGCTCGGCGGCGAGCTCGGCGATGCGCCGGGTCGGCAGCATCCGGGCGGTGGGGGAGGTGATCTGGTCGATGACGATCAGGCGGGTGGCCGGGGTGAGGGCGTCGGCGAAGCGCTGCACGACCTCGTCGTCGGGGGCGAGCAGCGGCAATTCGACGGCGCGGACGGATGCTCCGAAGCGGCGGGCCAGGCGCTGCGCACCCATCGTGATCGCTCCGTAGCCCTGGTCGGTGACGAGGATCTCGTCGCCGCGCTCGAGGTGCAGGGCGTTGTAGACGACGGTGGCCGCGGCCGAGGCGTTGGGCACGAAGACGCTGTCTTCAGCGTGGGCACCGAGGAACGGGGCCGTGCGCTCTCGGGCGGCGCGCACGCGCTCGGCGATGCGCGGGAACCACTCGACCGGGCTGAGGTCGGCTCGGCGCCGCAGCGCATCCTGGTGCTCGACGACCGCGGTGGGCACTGCACCGAACGAGCCGTGGTTCAGATGGATCACGTCGGGATCGAGCGGCCACGCATCACGGGCTCGGATGCCGGAGTTCAGCGTGAGCGGTGCGGGGAAGAGTGGTGCGGGCATCGGTCCTCGTCGGTGCAGTGGGGGAGTTGTTGCACAACTTTGCCACAGAGGTTCCGATATGGCTATGGAAAGGAGAAGATGAAACATAGTTGTCATACGAATTTGATCAAGGGCGCGGGTCCGACAGACTCGCAGGGGAGCGGCCGGTGTCAGAGAGGATCACGATGAGCGCATTGGATACGGCTCTGCACGGGTTGCGTGCGCTGATCGCCGACGGCGCGCTGCGCCCCGGCGACCGTCTGCCCAGCGAGGGCGAGCTGTGCGAGACGCTGGGCGTCTCACGCGGTTCGCTCCGCGAAGCCATCCGCATGTTGGCCGCACTCGGGGTGCTCGAGACCCGCCACGGCTCGGGCAGTTACGTGAGCGAGCTGCGCGCCGCAGACCTGATCGGCAGCCTCTCGCTGACGGTCGGGCTGCTGCCCATGGCCGGAGTGCTCGAGCTGACCGAACTGCGCCGCGTGCTCGAGCCGCATGCCGCCGCGCTCGCCGCTGCCCGCATCGACGCGGCGACGCTCGAGGAGCTCAGTGGCGTGCTCGACGAGATCGAGGCCAGCGACGACTTCGAGGACCATTCGCGCCTCGACCACGCCTTCCACATGACGATCTCGGAGGTCGCGGGCAATGACGCGCTCACGAGCCTGATCGACGTGCTGCGCTCACGATCGCGGGCCTATCGGATTCCGGATGCCGCCGACGCGGCCGAACTCAAGCTGCACTCGGACGCGGGGCACCGCGCGATCCTCCGCGGACTCGCGGCGGCCGACCCGGTCGCGGCGTCGGCGGCGGCATCCGCTCACGTGGCTCAGACCGAATACTGGGTGCGGCGCTACACCGACACGGACATCGTCGAGCCTGCGCCTGTGGCCGAGTGAGCTGGGCTCCTGGCTCGATCTGCGGGCGTTGCCCCGAGAAGCGGGCCGATCCGATCGACCCGCCCGCTGATCGCGACGATGTCCTCTGATCGGGCGGCCGTCAGTGCGATGGAGGGCCGAAGCGCAGCACGTTCGTGTTCCGACGGACGAAGCCGACCGATTCGTAGAGGCGCAGTGCGGATTCGCGAGACGGACGGGACGTCAGATCGAGCGTCGACAGTCCCCGCTGTTCGGACTCGTCGATGATCGCCTCGAGCAGTCGGCGCGCGATGCCTCGTCCTCGCGTGCTCTGATCGACCACGACGTCTTCGATGCTGCCATGCCATCCGGTGATGAGCGGAGCCGTCACGAGGGTGGCCATTCCCACCACTTGGCCTGACTCGCGCGCGACGAACAGGTCTGCGTTCTGCGCATCGAGCAGCGAGAGCACCCTTTCCGAGTCGAATCGAGCGGTCGTCGAGAGCTGGGGGAGAAGCATCTCGATCCGCTTGAGGTCGCTCGGCGTGAGGCGCTCCGCGATCGAGATGCTGATTCCGTCGGTCATGGATGACAGTTCAAGCGAGGGTGATGTCGACCTGAACCTCAGTGGCGATGCGCTCGAGGTCCCGACGCAGCGCGTCGAGATCGACCGATGCGGGCACGCGTGCGATCACAGACGCTTCGAACAGGCGTCCGCCGGCCATCGCAGCATCCCGCGTCTCGGTCGCCAGCTCTTCGATGCTGAGCTCGTGTGCGTTCAGCACGTTGGACACCTCACGGACGATGCCGGAGCGGTCGTTGCCGAGAATCCGGATCTCGAGCACCTGTGCCTCGGCGTCCGCCGCGGGAGTACCGGTGAGGACGGCGAGCGTCAGAAGCCCCTGCCCCTGCAGTTCGCGGAGCGCCGCCTGCAGCCCCTCCGAGTGCTCGGGTGCGACCGACACCTCGATCACACCGGCGAAGGTTCCCGCGAGCTCGGCCAGCGAGCTGTTCTCCCAGTTGCCTTCGTGGGCATCGACGACATCGGCGACCGCTGCGACGAGACCGGGGCGATCAGCACCCGCGACAGTGAGGATGAGAGTAGTCATGCCGCCAGCGTAGGTGTGTTTAGCTTTCCTAGCGAGTCTGTTTATGATTCCCCTCCCTCTTCGTTTCGCGTATCCGTTGGCTTTTGCGGCGCTGCGCGTCCCAGTTCGCCGAAGCCGATCCTGATTTATCCCCGCATGCCGGTGCCGCCTGCTATAACGGTCGACATGAACCTTGCGGAGGTTGACGCGCTCGTCGAGCAATGCGTGAGCCTCGGCGGTCGCACGGTATACAGCGAGGCGGAGATCCGATTCGCAACCCGCCCGTTCCTGACGTGGGCGGTGAATGTCGCTGGTGTGGATGCAGACCTCTTTGAGCTGTTCTCCACCAGCAACATCGAACAGTTCATCGTCATAGCGCGAGAGACCTACTCGCCCGGCTCTTTGGGGAACCTGCGCTCGAGGCTGTTTAGGGTCGCGGAGCAGGTGGGTGACCTTCAGGGACGCCGGCCTCCGGTGGCTGCATTGCCGCCTTCTTCTCCGGTGTCGCCCTACGCACCTCGAGAGGTTGCGGAGATGATGTCGTGGGCAGTGTCCCTATCGACCGAGTCTCGTCGAGCAAGTGCGGTGAACCTCTTGGCGTTGGGTTTGGGGGCGGGGCTGTCCAGTAGCGAGATCGGAAACCTGCGCGTGAGGAGCGTGTCAGAGCATCCGCGCGGAGGCATCGATGTGCGTGTCGAGGGCGCGCGGGAGCGAACGGTGACGATGAAGGACCTATGGGCTTCTGAGCTACGTTTGCCCGCCGAGCCCAGCAGCTATGTGTTCCGTCCGGACAGGGTCACCACGTGGCGGACCGTTGTCAATAACTTCGTCCAGCGGGCCCCAGGCGCGGTGTTAGTGCAGACGCAGCGACTACGGGCGACGTGGATCGTGGGTCACCTTGCTGCGGGTACTCATGCTTCGACACTCGTGGAGGCTGCGGGCGTGGACTCGTTGGAGGCGCTGACGAGGTATCTGCAGTTCGTCCCGTCACTGGGCGAAGATGTCGCGCGGGCTGAGCTGCGTCTAGGTCAGTGAATCTTGGGGCGGGCCCACGGTGCCTGGCCTGCACCCCGAGGGGCGAGGCGGACCGCGAACGGGATCGTGCGATGTGGCCACGCGCGCTGCCGCTCCCTGGAGCCGACCTTGTGCCGCTTGCTCATGGAGAACTGCCGATGCGCCGGCTCGCGAAGTCCTGTCGCAGCCGTCGCTCATCTCGGTTCACCTCCGGTGAAGCGTGTCTAGGCTAGCGACTTCGTTTGACGTCTCGTCCGCGTCGGACTCGGGTCGGAGCGTGCGGAGCTAGGGTGGACGGATGAATTCTCAGGACGCAGCTCCCCACACGCGCGAACACTTCGTGCGCGCGATGACTCTTCTGATGTCCGGGCCTCTGATTCCCTCGTGTCGAGCCCAGGTCGCCCTCCGGGTGGGGGTCGACGCACCGGTCGAACACTTTCTCATCGACGCTTCGCCAAGAGATCTGGTCTACACCCTTCATCGGGCAGACGGCGAGCTGGTCGACGACTATGACGGCTACACGCACACCCGCAGGAGCGAGACGACCGTGCAGGATATCCCCCGCAACTCCTTCAATGTCGAGCATTTCGCCGCACGTCTCGCGTTCCCGCTGTCGTTGCCCGTCTGGGGCCGCAGCTTCGACAACTACCGATTCACCGGTGAAGCGCTCGTTGGAGGCGATCACATCGAGCTTGCCCTCGTGCACACGAAAGACGACACAGTGAAGGGGTCGCTCACAGTGAGCGACCCCTTCCGCATGGCGGTGAAGCTAGACACTCCGACACTCATGATTGAGTACACGGAGATCGCCGCGGCCCGCCCCGCTCAGGCTAGAGGGGGGCTTCTTGGCCGTTAGGGTAGTAGCACCGCTGAGCTCCTGAATCGCACGTAAAGCGGTGGCTGGGAACTGAACCTTCGAAGTACTGCTCGTAGTTCTTCGACGTGTCCTTGATGACGATATCTCCCATCCACACGGAGAACTGACCGCTCGTGTCGAGGCTTCCTACGTTCCACCCACTCGTCGTAGTATTACCAGCGTTCTTGAATGCGGTCAATGCCAGGGAGTCGGGAGGGAGAATCCCATTCTGCTTATAGCTGGTGAAAGTTCCACTCATCGACGGCGAGCCGACCGAGGGAATCGTTCGTAGCTTGTTCTGAGCTGAGGGCCAGCCTGCGTACATAGTCCATTCGTACGTAATTGAGCGCTCCCAAATGATTGCACCAGTGTCCTGGTTGTACTCACCGTAGCGTGCGCAGCCCCAAATGAAGTCCTCGAGTTCGCTCCTCACTTCGCGCTGATATTCTCCGGTGAGGCACGGGTCGGCTGCGGCCGCATCCGCGGCGAAGGGAACGGCGAGTGGTTCTCCGGGCGCGTCGCCCGCGGCCGAGCTGTTCGGATCTGTCTCCTTCGCGGGGTCTTGCTCCCCCTCGAACTCGACTTCCCGGGTGACTCTCTGAGAACCTGGCGTCTTGGCATCGACAGTCGCAACGACTTGGTTTCCAAGACAAGCGAAAGATACTGTGCCAGAGTCGTCCGCCGTGACACCTTCTTCGGCCAGCGCTGCCTTCGCAATATCGGCGCATATGGAGCTACTCGCTTCACTTTGCTCCGCGGCGAACGCCGGAGCCCCGCCCGCCATGATCACCCCAAGAGTGATGGCTGCTGCTATTGCTGATCTACTTTTCTTCATTCCGCATATCCTCCTGTGTAATGCGTAAATCGCCAAACATCTGCGCGATTTCTTCTCAAACCCATTCAGTCAAACATGCGCGTCGAGCGCTGTCTGTAGGGAGTTTGGGGGACAACGCACACAAAGACTTAGGATGTAGATCCTTTTGGTCAACATCTTCGCGACCAGAGGCCAGGCCTACACCGGCCAACCCGTCTGCCGGATCGATGATCCCGGTAGCGGATGTACCACACCTCCTTCGTGGCGCAGCGCGAGCAGCCAAGGCGACTCTGTCTGACGATTTCTGTTTGGGTTCCAGAGGAGCGGAGTCTCCGATGCCGTCCGCGGTGGTCGAGCGCATGTCGTCGCGCTCGACCACCGGACGAAGCGTGGTGCGTCAGCTGGCGATGTCCGTGGGGAGGGTGATGGTTCCGTCGGGGTGGAGCATGGGCCCGCGGGGGCGGTAATTGTCGAGGGTGGTGGGCGTGAACGACTTCTTGCGAGGGCTGAGGTTCAGGACTTCGCGTTCGGCGTTCTTGCGTACCCACGCGGCGGTCTGGCGGCGGTTGACGGAGACCAGAAAGAGCGCGGTGAAGACTCCGGCGGCGGCGAACCCGCGCGTCAACCGGAGGGCGGTGTTCTCGAGGTTCTCTTTTCCGCGGTCTTTGACGATGGAGTTCATCCGCTCGATGGTCGCGCGGTCGAATCCGTACACTCGGCGCCACTCCGCGCTGCCGTACCGCAGCGGCTGGAGGTATCGGGTGCTCTCGTCAGGGAACACCTTCACGCTGGTCTGCGTGCAGATGCGGTCTCGGAGGTGCTCGGGCGGCGCAGTGACATGTGGCCTCGGCTTGTCTGCGGCGTCGGGGTGCAGGTGCCGGATACTGCAGGTGACGCTGGGGGCAAGCCCGAGGGCGGGGCACTGGATGGCGTAGGTGCCGTCAGGCTTCGGGGTGCCCTTGAAATGCACCTCGTACAGCGGGCGCTGCTTCTCGATGCGAGCCTCGTAGGTCTCATCGTCGATGACGCCGGCGTTGCGCTCGAGGGTCGCGTTGACGATGCCTTTCTTCATCATCGGGCAGTACGGCTTGCCCTCAACCTGGATGGCGCCGCCGATGTTCCCGTTAAGTCCCAGCTGCGGGGTGCGGTAGTCGGTGACCGGGTAGTAGCCGAGGGCCTGTGCGGGGAACAGGAGGTTCTCGGGCAGCTGGTGCGCGAAGTACTCCTTGTCTCCGGTGATGCGCCCCGCGGGGTGACCGCGCTCCTTGAGCGATTGCAGCACCTCGATGGTGTCGTTGGCGACGAGGTCCTTAATGGGGGTGGAGAACTTCAGTCCGATGGCCAGCAGCGGGTGCGGGATGGGAGCGTCGTGGACGCCGCTGGGCTCGGGTGGGACCATCACGGCGAAGTTGGCAGCGTAGCCCCAGGTGAACGCGCGGGCCTTCTTGTCGTCGCGTCCACGGAACTCGGGGGCGTGGTTGTACCAGTCCGCTTCCATCTCCATGATGAGCGAGTCCGGTTCGTTCTTCACCACGCGCTGGCCGGCCTTGCGGTCCAGCTTCGCTCGTCCTCGTTTACTGACCGCTGGCACTTTCGTCTGGTCAACGGAAATATCGCCCTTCCACTGCTGCTGCACCTCGGTCGGCAGTTCCCGGAAGGTCATCTCCAGCAGGGCGTTACACACCCAGTCCAGGCGTGCTCGCTTGATGAGGGAGAGCGTCTGGTCCTGCTTGGCCGTCTCGTAGGCGCGCTCGGCGGCGTTCATGACCTGACGGCGGGCCGGCCACGGCTCGAGGAGCTCGAGGAAGCGCTGCATGCAACGGGTGGTGCGGTTGTACCAGCGCCGCCAGTTCTCAACGTGCGTGTCAGCGGGGCGGATGTGGGCGACACCGAGCAGGTCCGCGGCTTCCGGGGTGAGGCGCTGGTAGAACACGTTCGCGACCTCGGTCATCAGCTGCGGGGCGTTCTCGGGGCGCAGCATCAGCATGGCGACGAGGAGGGCTTCGAAGGACAGGTCGGCCTTGCGGCCGGCGCGGCCCTTGTCCTGCTCTCGCAGCCGCTGCGTCGCCTGGCGAGATTCACGCTCAAGGCCGTTGATGTCGCTCTGGAGTTTGTTGCTCACGGATCGGAGGCGGGACTGGGCTGCGCGCAACTGTGCGGTATTTGACTCGACGCATATCGATTCCCCACCCGCATGCCCACGAATGAGCTGGAGAGGTTAAGCTGATTGGCTCTCAAACCCGCGTGAAGGTCCGCTTGGTGTCTGATTCGACCGCCTGATGGTCTGGAAGCACGGACGTCAGGCGAAAGACCCGAAGAAGAGCAAGGAGAAGGCTGGTACGACTCACATCGACGGTGGGAGCGCGACGACGATGGGCGAGGCGTCCATGGGATTGAAGCGACTTCTCGCTCCGCGGAGGCGGCCTTGGTGAACCGGGGCCCCGGATTCAGCTCAGTGACGGCACGCGTGGGTCCTGCCTTGTCTTCATGAAGGGCTCGGCTGCAACGCCCAACTCAACGTGCAGTTCTAGTCGCGCTACGCCGTCGCCAACGTGTCGCAGACGAAGACGTGCTCATTTCGGGGCGCGCAGGTGAGCTCAGATCGCAGGAATAGCAGGGGTCCCCGGCGGTCGCGGAACGTTTCGCGACCGCCCGTGTCACGGGCTTGCCGTCTGGTTCCCCACACCCATATTAGGAAAGAGGAGCGCGACATCCGCGGTCGCCGCGACCCTCTCGTCGCGGGGAGCGTCATGCCCGTGTATCGGCGCCTTCGACGGTAGGCGGCCTCGTATCGGGACTGGCATCTTCGCTGGGTTGATGCACTCCTCATGGTTCCCATGAACCTCAGTCAGGCGGGCGAGGCCGAGTGCCGGCGGCGCGAGCAAGGACTCGATTCCGGGCTGGACCCATCACTGCATTCACCAGCTTTCGATGAGGACGTGGGCTCAACCTGCTGGCCCACTGCACTCAGGGGCGTCCCTTCTGCCGCCAGAGTGCAACTCGAACCGTGCGTGGGATGTCGAGACTGGCCGGACCCGGTGGGTGAACGAACCTAGGTGGTTGCGTTGGAAAGTGCAGCGCGCAGACTTGCGCCGGTTCGCCGATTCCGTTGCTCGGCGATGACCAGATCGGCGGCCCTCTTTGCCGGGTTGCGTGCTTTTCGACCAGCCTCCGATCCTTTGGCGGGGGTCCAGCTCGACGTGATGCGGATCGTTGTTCCATTTGGCTCAGCGATCAGCATGAACTGCTCTCTCTCGTGAACTCCGTGATCCCAGTCGGTGGCCCATACCACCGAGCCTGGCTCGGTGATTGAGACTGTGAGTGTTCCGGTGCTCTTGCGGTCAGCGCTCTCCACGGACCAAGAGCCGTCAGCGCGTTTTGTAGCTTCGCCAAACTCCGAATCCCAGGTTCTTCGGGTCGCTGGATCTGTGACCGCGTTCATCGCGTCGGGCGTGCGAGCGGTGACGAAGATGCTCGTTGTCGAGGACAGGTCACCGGCGTCAACAGGCCCTTGCATACCGTCGTGGGGCCGGGCCGTGAGCTGTTTGAGATCTACATTCAATCGATCTGTGAGCTCCCGCAGAGGCGCGTCATCGCTCGACGCGAGTACCTCGAGTGCGGCGTAGCCGTCTCGCTTGCGCGCTGCCCGGGAGATCGCTTCCAGCGCCACTGGGTCCCAATCAGCTTTCGCTCGGGTCGATGAGCCGGCTCTCGTCGGGGCTGCGTCGCCGCTGAACCCGAGATGGCGAAGGTCTTCCTCCCGGGCTGCCGTCACCGCAGAGCGCACCCGATCTTCGGAGAGTCCGGCGGCTCGTAGTTCTTGAGATGCGGGGCTGTCCCATCGGACGAGGGCTACGAGTACGTGTTGCAAGCTCACTCGCTGTTCGGCGGTTCGCACCGCTTCTTCGGTCGCTAGAGCGGAAAGTTCCTGCGATATTTTGACAGTCTTAAGGAGCTTCTTCATCGTCTCTTCCTCCTAGGGATAGGAATGTTCTCATCTACGCGGTTGGAGTATTTTCGGTGGACAGCCTGTCTGCTAACCTTCAGCTCCTCGGCGATTTCTTGCCAACTCATGCCGGCGCGAAGCGCGGCTTCCACCTGCGCGAGCTCCATCGATTCGACGAGTTGCCGGAGGGTCGCCACGGCGCGCAGACCGCGGCGGGGATCGCCGGAATCTTGCGCCAGAGCGGCCAGATCGATTGCTTTCACGTCTTGCAACATATGTTGCTAGTGGCGCCCCTGGCAACACGTGTTGCACCGTTCACAGGGCATTCCCAGGCAAGAATGGCCAATTAATTGGAGGGAATGAATCGGCGGCAGGCACCGATAATCGGATTGAATCGCATCGGCCGAGTGGTGCAGTGAGATCCAACAAATACGTCTGTCACTGACCATCAATGAGAGGAAACTCATGTCCGATTTCACGCTTGACGCAAAGATCTCAAACCCCGGCGGCGGCACCGTTGCCCCCGCATCCTGGACGCCTGTGAGGAGCCGCACGATCAAGTGCAGCAAGTTCACCTGCGTTTGCTCGCTGACCTGCACGCCCACCTGTACTGCGGGCTGCTGATCATGACGGCCAAGGGCGACTCGGCTCGCCCTTGGCCGTTCTTCTGCCCGACCACATCAAGCCCGGAGAAGCAATGACACTGACCGCGAGCACGCCGAGATCCCGATCCGCACGTCTGAGTCCACAGGCTCGGCAACGTTGCGCTGACATCGCCCATCAGATTCTGCAGCGGATCGGCGACACGGCCTTGCTCGAAGGGCACGTCGCGCGCTCGATGGAGCAGTCAGATCACGGCGGCTGGCACGTCGCGACACTCGCTCAGGGGCACGCTGGGCTCGCCCTCGCTCACGCTGTCCTCTCTGGCGCTCACTACGACCACACCGTGGCGGTTGCTCACCGTGACAGTGCTTCGTTGTACCTGCGCGCAGCTGTTGAGGGAACAGCAGACGACCCTCTCCACACACCCAGCCTGTGCTCCGGTACCGCTGGCTTGGTCCTCGCAGCAGAAGTATGCGTATCGGCCGAGCCTCGTTTCGCCCCTGCTCTCACGGGCCTCCGCTCGTCGTTCTTGAATCAGGTCGCGGAGCACCCCGCCCTTGAAGTTCAGGCTGAGATCACTGATCTGGACTACGACTTCATGTCTGGACGAGCCGGTGTCCTCGCGTATGCGGCGCAGCCGCAGGCGCAGGATAGTGACGCCGCGACCGCATTGCCTGCCGTCTCGCGGCTCATTGAAGATCTCGTTTGGGCCGGATCGCGAGATTCGAACGAACCACACCTTTGGCGGTGGATGATAAACCGAGACACGGCGGTCTCCCTGTCGCTGCAGGATGAGAGCTTCCCGGACAACTTCCTCAACCTCAGCGTCTCGCACGGTCTCGCGGCGATCTCGGGTTCCCTCGCGATGGCTGCCGTGAACGACCAGCGTCAGATCCAGCGGGTCGCGCCCCTTCTCGAGATGCATGCTGACTGGCTGGTGCGCAGAGCTGAACGAGACGCGGAAGGCGCGCTTGTGTGGCCCACGGGTTACAGCGTGGACGCCGCGGGTGTTGAGCATCGTCACGGCGAAGCGAATCTCGCCAGCACCTGGTGCTACGGCGGCGCGGGCATCGCGATGGCGCTCGACAACATCGCAGTAGCGCTGAACGACGCAAAGCTCGCCAAGCTAGCGTCTGCATCAATGCGTCAGCACCTCCAGCGCGCATTGGACTGGAGCTCTCCCGTCGCGAATCTCTGCCATGGCGCAGCCGGGAACGTTTTGCTGACGATGGAGCTTGCCTCCCGACTCGGAGACGACACTTACGACCAGGCGCTTGAAGAGCAAGTGGTCGCGCTCATTGGCCGCGCAGATTCGAACCTCCCGCTGCTCTATGACGACCTGGAGTCCGGCACAACCCGGGTGGATCAACCTGGACTGTTGAACGGCGCTTCCGGTGTCGCATTGGTTCTCGCCACGGCCGCCGCACCCAACCGGCCCGCGTGGGCCAACACCTGGATGATGTCGCCCGCGAGCGGAGCTGCCGGTGAGTAAGCACACATATCGGGCGGCTGACTTCTTCCTCCTCCGTGCTGCAGCGACTCCGCTGCAGCAACTTCTCGATTTCTACGAACAGACGCGCGATCTTGGGGCAGAGGATCTGCTCCAAGAGCTCATTGCACGCTCTGCGGATCCAGAGATGCGGCGCGCACTGTGGATAGCCAGCCCCGACCTGATCTCGGGAATCGACCGATGGATCGACAACGCGCACACCCCGCCGACCAAACGGCAACGAAAAGCCGCGCGCGGGCTCCGCAGCCGGCTCCTGCGTTACTACATTCGCAGCGCCAGTCGAGCGACGCCCTTTGGAGCCTTCGCAGGGGTCGGTTGGGGACGATTTGACGGCGACGCTTCAGCTCCTGTGCTCCCACCGGCAACGAGCTGGCGGCAGCGCACCCGCTCGGATATCGCGTGGGTACTTGATCTCGTTCGGCAGATCGAGGAAAGCGTTGTCGGACGCGCTGTGCTCCCTGTCAGTGTGAATGCGCTCACGTACATCAGCGGGGGCCGGGTCGTGCTCCCTGTTGCCGACACGCACGGCAAGAGTGACACTCGGCGCATCAGCGTGCGGCACACGCCTCCGGTCGAACGGGCGATGGCTATCGCGGCAACGAGCCCAACTCTCGCCGGGCTTCAGGTTCAACTCGGCGAAGAGTTCCCTGACACACCACCCGCAGCAGTCGCGCACTTCGTCAATGAGCTTTGGGATCTGCATTTCCTGACCAGTGACTTGCGGCCATCGTTGGCCCATCCGCGCGCTGATGCGCAGTTGCTTGAACGCCTCGAAGCCATGACAGGCATCGACGATCAACTGATTGACGACCTGAGACGCGCATTGCGCGAGGTCGTCGTTACGTCCGGGGACGACGGTCTTGATGTCGTAGCGCTCGGCAACCTGGCAGCGACGCAACGCTCAGTTGCGAGCGAGCATTCGGGTGTGTCGCTGCAAGTCGACATGTCCTTCGGGGATGAGGTGTTCGCCGCGGACGCCGCGATTCGAGGCACCATCGAGCACGCCTACACCGCCCTCGTGAAACTCGCTGAAGTCGCCCCACGCCAGAAGCATCACCTTGACCGGTACCGCGCCTCGTTCCTGGAACGGTATGGATACGGTGCCCTCGTGCCGGTCCTCAACCTCCTCAGCCCCGAAGACGGAATCGGTGCGCCGGAAACGTACGAAAATCCACCACGGCCCTTCCCGCTCGAAAACGCCGAGTCCTTCCAGGTTGAGGAACGTGACGAATACACTGCGACCCTCGCCGAGTTGCTCGTTGAGACGGCTCAGCGAGGACAGCACGTCGTCGAGCTCGATGACGCGGCATTGAACCGGCTGCGAGCATCAGCGCCTGCACACGGTAAGCCGTTGTACCCGATCATGGATGCCTACGTTCAGGTCGGAGACGTCGGCACGGGTGACGGGGCTCTGGCGATCCTGATGGACACGTTCGCGCCCGGCGGTCGAACCTTCGGACGCTTCGTCGACGTGCTTCCGGACGATGCAGTCGAACAGCTGCGTGTGCTCATTGGGAGGTGGCAGCAGGACCGACCGGACGCCGTGGTCGCGGAGCTGTGTTACCTGCCATCCGCCGGACACGCCACCAACGTCGCCACTCGCCCGCTGTTGTGTGAGTACGAGGTCACCATTAACTCTGCGGCGACCGCCCCCATGGACCGGCAGATCAGCCTTGATGACCTCGCGGTGGGGATCACGGACGACCGCTTCTTCCTCTGGTCCACGCGGCTGGGGCGCGAGGTAGTGGTGCTTCAGAGCCACATGCTCAACGAGCAGATGGCTCACAACGTCGCACGGTTCTTGCTGGAAGTTTCCACTGACGGCTACCACCTGCCCGTTGGGTTCTCCTGGGGAGGGCTGGAATCGATGCAGTCGCTGCCCCGGGTGATGCATCGAAACGCGATTCTGTCGCTTGCATCATGGCGACTCCCGCAATCGCTCATCGTCGAGATGAAAACCGACGACGACGCTACAGCGGCTGTAGACCGGTGGAGGCGAGAAAGTGGGGTGCCCGACCTCGTCTACCTCGCAGAGGACGACAACCGACTTCTCCTCGATCTCAACCATCCCGCCTGCTTGAATGAAATTGTCACGCTCCTCAGACGAGCGGAATCCCATGGACGCGGTCTGCAGATCGAGGAAGCCCCCTTCCTTGAGGGCGCTTCATGGACGCGGGGTGTCGATGGTCTGGCACATGTCAGCGAGATCGTCGTTCCCCTGATTCATTCCGACCGTAGGGCAGGAGTGCTGGCGCCGGTTCCATCAGCGGTAGGTGCACCCGACGTCCACGCGTACAACCTCCCGGGGGAGGAATGGGTATTCCTCAAGGTCTATGCAAGCGTCGAGCAGCAGGAGCAGATCATTGCCGAGGCGCTTCCGGCATTCATTGCACTCCCCGAAGTGCAGTCACTGTACGACCGGTGGTTCTTCATTAGATACTTGGACACGCGCCCGCACCTGCGTATCCGCTTCCGCGCACGCGACGTAGCGAGTCAGCTTCCACTCCTGGGGGCAGCGGTGAGTTTCGCGACCGAGCTCGTTCAGTCGAATCTCGCAACCCATCATGCGGTGGTTCCTTATGCTCCGGAGACGGGACGGTACGGTGGCCCGGCCGTCTATGACATGGTCGAAGCGACCTTTGAGTACGCGTCACACGTGGCTGTCGAAGCCACCCGACGAAACCTCGACAACGGTGGCGACATATCCCCGGAACTCATCGGCGTTGCAGCCGTTCTCGCGCTCTACACCGCCTGGGGGTACGAGTGGTCGGCACTCCTCGACGTCCTCCCCGAAGGACAGGCCTCAGAGCGAGCGCGCGAGTACTACCGTGACGAAAAGGACCAGATCGCATCCCTGGCCCACGCCGCCAGACACGGATTCGCCAACGACACGGCGGGATCGCTCTACGAACGCATCGCGTCCGAGCTGGCGTCCCTCCGCCTCGCAGGTGATGCGGTGCGAGAAGCCGCCGCACGAGGCACCCTCCAGGGCAGCGAGCGTGACATCTTGCGTAGTCTCGCTCATATGCTTATCAACCGCAGCCTGCCGGTGGACCTGGACCGAGAAGCAGGCGTATACCACCTCGTCCGTGAAGCGGTACGCGTCATCAACAGCCGAGAGGCAGCTCGAGAGTTGGTGATCCGATGAGCCACAGCTATTCACAGGACCGTTCCGTCACCGGTTCCAGACTTGTCAAAGACTGGCGCCGTGCGTTTGCGCTGCTCTGGCAAACGAGCCCGGGCGGCATTATTGGCCTGATCGCCGTCACAGTGGTCGTCGGCACGTTGCCCGCCCTTCAGGTTCAATTCCTCGCAAGCGCCGTGCAAGCGGCGACCGACGCGGTCGTGAACGGCACGGGTGCGGAACAGCTGCCGTTGGTACTCCAGTTCGGGGTGCTCCTGGGGGGCGTGATGGTGGCGATGCACCTCCTGTCAGTGCTCAACCAGTACATCTCGCAAGTCGTGCAGTTCAAACTGTCAGCTGTCGTCAGCGAACGGATCATGATCGCCGGTACCGAGTTCGAGCTGGCTGACTACGAGAACGCAGCGTCGTACGACAAGTTGCAACGCGCATCGCGGGAGAGCAGCGGCGGCGGCATCCAGCAACTTTTCGAGAGCGTCCTGGACATCACACGAGAACTCATCACACTCGTCACGGTCAGCATCGTGATCTTCTCTTGGAACCCGTGGATTGCGCTTCTCGTTCTCCTGGCCCCGATCCCCGCCGCAATCGCAAACATGTGGTTCGGGGCGATCTCGTACCAGATCGAGTACGGTCGCGCCCCCGAACGTCGACTACTGAGCTACCTCCAGTACCTCACCACCACCGACCACAGCTTCAAAGAGGTCCGCTTGTTCGGCCTGGGTCCGCACTTCGTCAGCCGGTATCGCGAGCTGGTGCAGAAGTTCCTTGCAGTCGACCGGTCGATAGCCCGCAGGCAGGGCCTTGCGCTGGCGGGCCTAGGCCTTCTCAGCGTCGTCGGAGCGGCAGGAGCAATCGTGTTCGCGCTCACGAGCGCGCTGCAAACCGGCGCCATCGGACAACTGGCCGGGTACCTCCAAGCGCTAACCACCATTCAATCGTCTGTCACCACGCTGCTGATGTCGGTCGGGATGCTGTTCGAGCTTTCATTGTTCCTCGGCAACCTGTTCACAGTCATCGACCGAGATCGAGCTGGCGACACGAAGCCCCACGGCACGCTGGCATTCCCGACCCCGATTCGACAAGGCTTCAGCTTCGAGGGAGTGAGTTTCTCCTACCCTGGAACTGACCGTGAAGTCCTCCATAGCGTGGATCTCACGATCCCCGCAACCGGCTGCGTGGCGCTGGTGGGTTCCAACGGGTCCGGGAAGACCACCATCGTCAAACTGCTGACGCGAATGTATGAACCGTCCGCTGGCCGCATCTTGCTCGATGGGGTCCCCATCGACGAGTACGACCTTGAGGACTACCACCGCAATGTGGGCGTGATCTTCCAGGACTTCATTAAGTACGAGATGACAGTTCGACAGAACATCGGATTCGGTCGTCTCGAGGCCATGGACGATGATGAGCGACTCAGATCGGCCGCCAACGACAGTGGCATTGCCAAGGAAATCACCGGGATGGATGACGGGTACGACACCATGCTGGGTCGACACTTCGTCGAGGGTCGACAGCTTTCGGGCGGTCAGTGGCAACGAATTGCGCTTGCTCGAGCATTCATGCGGAACGCGCCGGTGGTCGTCCTCGATGAACCGACAGCGGCTATCGACGCCGAAACGGAACAGCAGATCTTCGAACAGGTGCGGAAGGTCGCCACGAACTCTTGCTCGCTGCTCATCGCGCACCGCTTCTCCACCGTGAAGCTCGCCGACGAGGTCGTAGTGCTGGAGGGCGGCAAAGTTCTTGAGCGCGGCAACCACGACGAACTCATGGAGACGGGAGGACGATACTCGCGTCTGTTCACCCTGCAAGCCGCGCCCTACCTCCCCGAAACAACAACGCATACCTCGTGAACAAGGAGCGAATCCTGTGACCTACTCCACAGATAACCGACCCGCCGCAGATGTCTGGACCATCGAGGTTGTGCCCCGCGATAAGACCGGGAAGAGCAAGCTCGCCTCCGCTGGCGCGAACGCCTTCAACTTTCTGTTCGCTTTCATCGGCATGGGTGGCGACAGCATCGGCCCTGCCGTCGCCGATCTCGTCATCCGCGACCGAGCGGACAACACTCAAGTCTTCCACTCTCCGCAAAGCACCATCGGTGAGGCCGCTGATATGGAAAGCCGCTTGCGCGAGGAGATGGCTCAGTCCTCCGCTGCTGAGTTCGCCGAAAGCTGGGGGCTGGAGCGACCGTCAACGTGACGAATACGCCCGCAGCACTTCGTCGCTGATGCGTCCACGCTCGGAAACCTGGAATCCGTTTGCGAGAGCCCACTCTCGGATGGCTCGTCGCTCTTGCGACTGCGTCGCCTTCGTGGATGGCTTTGCGGCAGCGCCAATACGCCGGGCGGCTGCCATGTACGGGGCCAAGAGATCTCGGAGATTCTCCACGTGTTGCGGCGTGAGGTCAATCTCGAAACTGGCGCCATCGAAGGCAAACGAAAGAGGCCCCTCGGCCCCATTGATCTCAGAGCCATCGAGGTCATCGACCCGTCGCGTGATGTGCTGAACGACCATAGGTTCCTTCTTCCTACAAGCCCCCCATCCCGGAGAACATAGTACGCCCAGTTCTGCCGGATCAGCGTTTATTCCACTGGATGACAATCGGCCAGCAGACTGCGGCAAGATCGCTGGAAGGGTCCAAGGTGGAGTGCAATCAAATGAGCTCTACCTGATGGGCTGCTCGACTGCCATGGTTGTGTCCGTGGGTTTGACGGCCGCGGCAGGAGCAACGTTTACGGTCGCCCTGCTTCTGTGTAGAGATGCAACTCTCCCCGCACTTGTCGCCCGCTGAGGTCGTCGACCGCGATCACTTCGTACTCGTACAGACCCGGGCCTTCACAGTTGGCGGTGTCCCAAAAGATCGGCGATGTGCGCCCCGTCTCGCCCCTCAGGTTTGTCGACGTGCCTACCTTAACGAGCACCCGACCGCGCGGGTCCCGGTAGAACAAGGTGACCCCACCGCCAGGGGTGGATCCATGCACCCGCACGTCGCTTTCCGCTGGCGCACCAGAACACATGTTGCCAGCGGATGTCACGTCAATGCTGAACGGCACGTTCGGAACCGGCTGCAGTCCTACGTCGGGTCGCCATTGCTCCGCTGGCGGAGTGTCCTGGGTACTCAGCACGTAGAGCTGGGCCACTGCGCGCGATCCCGTGACGAGATCTGAAACGCTTACGGTCCAGGCGCCTTCCGTGCCCGAAACCCCCATGTATGCGAGCGGCCGCCAGTCGAGGCCGTAGGAGTAGCTTCCGTTGCTATCAGCCCACGCGCTGGCCTCGACCGTCTGGCTTCCGTCGGGGGCGATAAGGATGATCTCCAGCTGCCCATGCGCTGTGGCGTTCCCACCGACGACATCTACGACTTCCGGGATGCCCCTGTTTACGATTCCGGAAGGCTGCAACTCTGAGGTGACTACAAGTCCTGGCACTCCGGCGGACGGAGGGGCATCGGCTGGATACGCGACGGATGTGTCAGGCGGAGCGACAACGACTGTATCCGGGTCCAAGAAGACATCTGACGTTGGTGGCTGCGACCCGGTGCTTGTGCCCTGTTGGAAGAAGACGACCCCTGCCAGCCCCGCTACGAGCCCAGCTATGACGAAAGCGTAGGCGGGTAGTCGATCCAACTTTGAGCTCCGAAGGTGCACGATCCCGACGCCTACCGCAGCGCCGCCAAGGGCGACCAGTAGTGTTCCGACTACTTCAAGAGAGTTCGAGAGTGCGGCGACAGCTCCAGCGACCACCATGCCAAGGAACGCACCGACAACGTCGAGCTTTCGCTCTTCGTTTAGGGCGGCCATGAAAGCAATTATCCTGCCGCGAGCACAGTTCTGAACCAGCAGAGGTCGTAACAGTGCGGCACAGACGCTAGTCAGCGGAGGCAGCAATGTTCTGACGTTCAGCTGCCATGACCGGAGCCCCCCCGCGGGCGTCGGGCGGCGCTGACGGTGTGAGCGGCATACAGCGGTCGTTGTGCGACGACTCTCTACAGACCTCGGGTCACGGAGACTGCCATAAAGTCGACTGTGGAGAGCCGCGCGCGACCGAGTCGACCGGTGGCTGTCATCCGGCCAGGCGCACAAAATAACCGGCTGCGCAGGACAGTGACTCAGGCGACGCGTGGTCATTTGTTCTTGCAGGGAGGGCACAGCGGATCGCTTGAGACAGGCGAGACCCGTGTGATTCCGCGCATCTGCGACATCAGGAAGAAAAGCCGGTCTGGGTCCGGGAGAAAACTCGGCAGAGCTCGGGAGAAAACTGATCATTGAGGCAACCGCACGTGCGGCGTGATTCCCGGGGTTTCTGGGATAAGCGAAACGCACCAGCGTAGCCGTTCACAATTCAGCACCAGCCGTCTCATCCCGGGCGAAACGGGTGGTCAGGTGGCAGAACGACGGAATCCGTGCTGAATTGTGAACGAGCCGGTCAGTCGAACCCGGGTGGGTCAACCGAGTCACTCCACCCAGACGCCGGTCTCGAGGAAGTGGTCGAGGCGGGCGCGATGCGGAGCGAGGTCCCAGCCTTGCCCGGCGACCCACTCGTCGTTGAAGTACGTGCCGGCGTAGCGGATGCCGCTGTCGCAGATCAGTGTGACGATGCTGCCGGTCTCGCCAGCCGCGCGCATGCGCGCGATCAGCTGGAATGCCCCGTACAGGTTGGTGCCGGTCGAGCCGCCGGCGAGGTGCAGCGTGCGCTCGCGCAGCATCCGGATCGCGGCGATCGACCCCGCATCGGGCACGCGGATCATCTCGTCGATCACGCTGGGCACGAAGGAGGCCTCGACCCGGGGTCGGCCGATGCCCTCGATGCGGCTCGGACGCCCGAGGGGCGGAGCGACGGTTCCGGCCCAGCCGTCGTAGAACGCCGAACCTTCAGGGTCGACGACGGCGATCTGCGTCTCGTGGCGGCGGTACTTGACGTATCGCCCGAAGGTGGCGCTGGTGCCGCCGGTGCCCGCGCCCACGACGATCCAGCGGGGGATCGGATGCCGTTCCTGCGACAGCTGGCTGAAGACGCTCTCGGCGATGTTGTTGTTGCCGCGCCAGTCGGTGGCACGCTCGGCGAAGGTGAACTGGTCGAGGTAGTGCCCGTGGCATTCGGACGCGAGACGCTGGGCCTCGGGAGACATGTCCTCCGCGCGGTCGACGAAGTGGCAGCGTCCGCCGTAGAACTCGATGAGATCGATCTTCTCCTGGCTGGTCGACCGCGGCACGACGGTGACGAACGGCAGCCCCAGCATCCGCGCGAAGTACGCCTCGGAGACGGCGGTCGATCCGCTCGACGACTCGACCAGCGTCGAGTGCTCGGTGATGCGGCCGTTGACGAGTCCGTAGAGGATCAGCGAGCGCGCGAGACGGTGCTTGAGCGATCCGGTGGGGTGCACCGACTCGTCCTTCAGGTACAGATCGATGCCCCACTCGGGCGGCAGCGGGAAGAGGTGCAGGTGCGTGTCTGCGCTGCGGTTGGCGTCGGCTTCCAGCAGGGCGATCGCAGTGCTGGTCCAGTCGCTCATGCTTCGAGCGTAACGCTCCTCTATCTGGCGGTGTAGCCGCCCTCGCCCGTCTCGCCGTCGTAGGTGAAGACCTCATCCTCGAGGGTGATCTGGATGTCGTCACCGAGCGGCTGTTCGGCGAGCAGGCGCTCTTCGAGCATCGTCATCCGCTCTTCGTACTCCTGCGCCTGCGCCTCGTCGACGCCCCAGATCGTCGCGACCTTCATGTCGGTGAGGAAGTACAGGAAGGCCGAGACAGCGGTGCGGTTGAACTCTGTGTCGGGGATGCTCTCCCAGAGTGCGCCGCTGTCGCGCAGGCGCTTGTACTCGTCGATCTTCGCCTGGAGGACGTCGGCGATTCCGGATGCATCGACGTCACCCGAGTCGTCGGAGGGCGGATCCTCGGTGGATGGCTCGTCGGAGGGAGCTGTCGGTGCTGCCGTCACGGCCGGCGCAGGTGCCGACACGGGCTCAGGCGTGCGCGATGACACCAGGAGCCCCACGACCACCGCTATTCCGACGACGATGAGCACGACGAACGCACCCACTGCGGCCAACACGATGCCGAGAGTCCGGCCGGACGACTTCGGCGGTTCGGGTGGGAACGTCGACATCGGATACCCGGCACCGTAGACCGCACCCTGAGGCGGACTGCCCTGCGGCGGCGGCGGGTAGGCGGCCGACGCATAGGGCGGCAGCGGCGGCGCGGGAGGCGCTGTGAATGCAGTGGGTGGGGGCACGGCCGGACCGCCAGGAGCCGCGGGGGGTCCACCCAGCGAGGGTGCAAGCGGGACGCCCGGGGGGACGGATGCCGGAAAGGCGCCCGGTGCTCCGGGCGGAGGCGGCGGGACCACCGGCTCGGGTCCTGGCTCGTTCGAATCGACCATCGTGTCTCCCCCTCGCTCACGCCACCCCGGTGCGACGCGTGCTCCGCTGCCAGGTTAGCCGCCTCAGCGCACTGGGCTAACGACCTCAGCGCACTCGGCTAACGAACCGTGCCGGCGCGCGAGGTGCCACCGTCGTCGTCGACGTGCAGCAGCGACGCCTGCGACTGCTCCTGCTGCAGCTGGAACTCGAAGCGCGAGCGATCACCGCGGTGGTGGGCCACGAAGTACTCGATCGGGATGCCGTCGGCGGCGCGACTCACGCTGCGCAGCCGCAGCAGGGCCGAGCCGGCACTCACGCCGAGATGCTGCGCCTGCTCGTGGGTGGCCACTGTGGCCTCGGCCGAGCGGACGCCGCTGGTCGCCACGATGTCGTGATCGGCGAGCAGGCGATAGAGGGATCGCTCCGACAGGTCGACGCCGAGAGTGACGCCGCCGACGGCATCCGGCATCCAGGTCGTGGAGAGCGACCACGGCTCGCCGTCGACATGGCGGAGGCGGTCGAGCACGACGACCGGTGCGCCGACCTCGACCTCGAGGGCTGCGGCGATCTCGTCGTCGGCCAGCGTCTGCTCGTGTCGTAGCACGTCGCTGTGCACGTGTCCGCCGCGGCGCTCGACATCGTCGTAGAGGCCGACCAGCGTGTGCACGAGGCTCTCGCTCGTGCGGGGCCGCGACACGAACGTGCCTTTTCCCTTGACCCGCTCGACGAGCCCCTCGTGCTCGAGCTGAGCGAGCGCCTGGCGCACGACGGTGCGTGAGATGCCGTATCGCTCGCACAGGCGATGCTCGCCGGGCAGCGGGTCGCCCGGCTGCAGGCCGTCTCTCGAGATGCCGTCGATGATCAGCTGACGAAGCTGGTCGTACATTGGTGCCGCGGAGTGGCGGTCGATCGTTCCGTTCATGTCAGTACGCCACCCCTGCGTGCAGGATCACGTTGGCGTAGGGGGTGAACTCGCCCGAGCGCACGAACGCCCGAGCCGAGTGCGTGAGTTTCTTGAACTCGACGTGCGGGATCAGCTCGATCTCGAAGTCCTGGTCGGCGAAGCGCTCGCGCAGGGCGGCGAGCACCGCGGGGCTCTTCTCTGCGACCTCCTCCGACACGGTCGCGCCCTCGACGACGAGCTCGGCGAGCACGGTGTCGAGCACATCGAAGAAGGCCGGAGCGCCCGGCCGGTAGGCGAGGTCGATGCGCTCGGACCCCGGCGGAATCGGCAGCCCCGCGTCGGTCACCACCAGCAGATCGGTGTGCCCGGTCTCGCTGATCACGCGCGAGAGGGCGGGGTTGATGGTCGTCGCTGTCTTGCGCATGATGTCTCCTCGGGGATGTCAGTGGGCTTCGCGGGCGGCCAGGAACGCGTCGACCTCGGCCCGCAGGGGCAGGCTCGGCGAGGCGCCCTGCTTCGTGACGGCGAGGGCGCCGGCGGCGGTGGCGATGCGCACGGCATCCGTCAGGTCCAGGCCGTTCGCCAGCGCAGCGCCGAGGTAACCGGCGTAGGCGTCGCCGGCCGCGGTCGTGTCGACGGCCTCGACCGGGAAGGGAGGGACGACGGATGCGCCGGCCGCCGTCACGACGCACGAGCCCTGACCGGCGAGCGTGATCACGGCCGCGCCGACGCCGCGGTCGAGGAACCACCGGCCCGCGAGTGCGGCCGAGGCGGCATCCGTCACCTCGATGCCGCTGAGCACCGAGGCCTCGGTCTCGTTCGGGGTCACGATGTCGATGTTCGCCCACACGGCGTCGTCGAGCGGGGCGGCGGGTGCGGGGTCGAGGATGACCGTCATGCCGTGTTCGCGACCGCGCGACGTGATGTGGGCGGTGAGCGCGGAGGGAGTCTCGAGCTGAGTGAGCAGCACCGAGGTGGTCGGCGCGAGGGCCGTGAGCGCCGCATCGATCTGCTCGGTGCTGAGGGCGGCGTTGGCGAGCGGCACCATCACGATGTCGTTCTGCGCCGAGGCGTCGACGCGGATGTGCGCGATTCCCGTCGGTCCGGGCACCGTGCGAAGGTGCGCGAGGTCGACGCCGGCCTCGCTCAGCCCGCTGACGACCAGGTCATGGAAGAGATCGTCGCCGACGCATCCGACGAAGCTCGTGCGGGCTCCGGAGCGCCCGGCCGCGACGGCCTGGTTCGCGCCCTTGCCGCCGAGCATGAGGGTGAACTCATCGCCGAGGATGGTCTCTCCGCGGGCCGGGAGCCTGGTCGAGAAGGTCGTCACGTCTGCGGTCACACTGCCGACGATGACGACGCCGGTGCGATCGGTCGAGGTGGCGGCTGTCATGGCACTCCTGATCGTCGTCGATGCGGGGTGCTTTGACATCCTCCGCGGCTGTCATTACATTAGCCGAATCCGAACCTGTAACGACAGGTTGTGCACAAGGAGACCCGATGACCGCCGTGGCCCCCCGTCTCTACGTCGACAGCGCAGACGTCGACCGCGTCTCCTCCCTCCTCGCCGCGGGCGTCGTGCACGGCGTCACGACCAACCCGACGATCCTCGAGCGCGGCGGCCGCGCCGCCGCCGAGATCCCCGACCTCTACGCCCGCTGGGCAGACGAGGGCGCACGCGAGATCTTCTTCCAGACGTGGGGCGGCGACGCCGCCTCCTTCCTCCGCAATGCCGACGGCATCAGGGCGCTCGGCGACCGGGTGGTCGTGAAGGTGCCCGCGACGCGCGCGGGCTTCGCTGCGGCATCCGCTCTGGTGCGCGACGGGGCGACCGTGCTCGTCACTGCGGTGTACTCGGTCGCGCAGGCTCTCGCGTGCGCCTCGATCGGCGCGCAGTACATCGCGCCCTACCTCGGACGCATGCGGGATGCCGGCATCGACGGCGATGCCGTGATCGCGCGCATGCAGGAGATGTGCGCGGGGAGCGGCTCGAACGTGCTCGCCGCGAGCCTGCGGTCGCCCGATGACATCACCGGCCTGCGGCTCGCCGGGGTGCCGTACTTCACTGCGGCGCCGGACGTGATCGAGCAGATGCTGTTCCACGAGGTCAGCGACAGCTCGGCGGCCGAGTTCGACGCCGCGATGGTGCGGCTCGGGGCCTGAGGTCGGGCCGCCGCCTCGTTCACGATTCAGCACGGATGTGCCGGTCGGCCGACTGGATCCACGTGGTTCCGCGGATCTGCTTTCACCGAGGATGATTCCGTGCTGAGAACTGAACGGATCAGGCGGATGCCGCCTGGCGCAGCCACCGCTCGACGCCGGCGATGTGCGCGGTGGCGAGCGAGGTGGCGAGGCCGGAGTCGTGTCGCGCGATCGCCTCGGCGATGGCCCGGTGCTCAGAGAGCGTGCGTTCGACGGCTCCGCCCTCGGTGAGCCCCCGCCACACACGGGCGCGCACGGTCTGGCTGCTCAGGTGCTCGATGAGGCTCGCGAGATAGGCGTTGCCCGCCATGCCGACGATCTCGCGGTGGAAGCGGATGTCGTGCTCGACGAGCTCTTCGATGCTGACGGTCGGGTCGATGGATTCGACCTCGCGCTCGAGGCCGGCGATCGCCTCGTCGGTGCCGAGGGTGGCCGCGAGGCCGGTCGCCTGAGACTCGAGCATCCGTCGCACCGCGAAGATCTCGAGCATCGAGTCGTCGTCGTGCATGTCGACCACGAACGAGATCGCCTCGAGAAGCAGGTGCGGTTCGAGACTCGTGACGTACGTGCCGTCGCCCCGGCGCACGTCGAGAACCCGGATCACCTCGAGCGCCTTCACCGCCTCGCGCATCGAGTTGCGCGACAGACCGAGTCGCTCGGACAGCTCTTTCTCGGGGGGGAGTCTATCGCCGGGGGCGAGCTCGCCCGAGACGATCATCGCCTTGATCTTCTCGATCGCGTCGTCAGTCACAGCCATGGCGTCATCCTAACCATTCATCGGATGTCTGAGGCAGGATGGGGACATGCGCGTACTCGATTCGCACCTGCACCTCTGGGATCCCGAGCTTCTGCACTACACCTGGCTCGAAGGTCCGCTCGGCTGGCTGTTCGGTGAGACCGAGATCGAGCACGCGCGAATAGAGCGCGCGACCACTGAGAGAGCGGTCTTCGTGCAGGCCGAGACCATCGAAGACGACTTCCTCGACGAAGTGCGCTGGGTGGCGAGTCTGGCTGCCCGTATCGGGGTGGTCGGGATCGTCGCCGGCGCGCGCCTCGATCGCAGCACCGACACCACCGCGCACCTCGAGGGACTTGCCGCCGAGCCGCTCGTGATCGGCGTGCGTCACAACCTGCAGGGCGAGCCCGATGGACTGGCGGTCTCGGCGGCGTTCGTGACGGGTGCTCGCGAGGTCGCCGCTCGCGGGTGGGCGTTCGACGCGTGCGTGCGCGCGGCGCAGCTGCCCGAGATCGCCCGCCTCGCGGGGGCGGTGCCCGAGCTGCGGATCGTGCTCGATCACCTCGGCAAGCCGGAGGTCGGCACAGCGGATGCTCCGGTGGCGCCGACCATGGAGTGGGTGCGCGACCTCGACGACCTCGCACGGCATCCGAACGTGTGGTGCAAGCTGTCGGGGCTTCCTGCGGAGGCCGGCGGTGACTGGTCGGCTGAGCAGCTGCATCCGTTCCTCGATGCCGCGGTCGACGCGTTCGGCGTCGAGCGACTGCTGTGGGGCAGCGACTGGCCGGTCTCGGTCATCGGCCCGGCCGAGGCGGACGACCCGTACGCGAACGACGACGGAACCCCGATGTACCAGCCCACGGCGCGCAGCCGATGGGCGGATGCCGTGAGCGGCTGGGCCGAGCGCCGCGGGCACGATGTCGACGCCATCATGTGGCGCAACGCCGAGGAGTTCTACCGGACCGGGCAGCGGGCGGCGGTGCCGGTGGATGAGCCCCGCCCGCGCCGCGGCGGATTCCTGGGCTGGCTGCGCGGCGATCGAGCGTAATCGCGACATCGCGGGCCGTCGTTGTTCCGGGTGCAGTTTGTGCTGTCGGATCGGTCGTTGCGCGGCACGAAGTGCGATCCGAGCGGGTCGGCGGTCGTGGGGCGCGGCACGAAGTGCGACCGCAGCGGGTGGGCGGTCAAGTGGCGAGCGCCCGCCGGACGCGCGCTACGAATTCCTCCGGTCGGGTGAAGAGCTCGGCGGACACTTCGATGACGTTCCACCCCGCGGCGCGCAGCGCGGCGATCCGTTCCACATCTGCGGAGTAGCGCGAGTGGTGCAACATGCTCTGGTACTCGATCGCGACCTTCTTCTCCGGGTAGGCGAGGTCGACGCAGGCAAGGAACCCCCCGTCATCGTCGTAGACATCATGATTGAGTCGCGGTTCAGGCACGCCTGCCAACACCAGATGGCATCGGATCTTCGACTCCCGTGGCGACCACGAATCCTCCCGCACGAGCTCGACGGCATCGCGAAGGCGCTGGATGCCGACGCGCCTTCCGGATGCGATCGCGGTCTGCAACCTGTCGACGGTGGACATCGGGCGTCGCCCTGGATCTGGGCGGCCGTGGCCGTTGCGCCAGGCGCGGCAGAAGTGATCACCGAGAGCGACGAGGTCCAGAAGGTCCCACGAACCGAGCTGAGCCCACACCGTCTCAGGGCGGGCGATGCGCGCACCGGCGACTGAGTCGAAGGTCGTGTCCGCGGCGTTGCCTCGGTGCGATGTGACGCCCTTCGCTCGCACCAGCGTGCCCGCGCCATCAGTGCAGACGTGAACAGGCAGCATCATGCCATCGACAGGTCGGCCCTTCTCGGTCACCAGGGGAAGCGGCCCGCCGAGCAGTGCGACGGCAGACTCGTGGCTGAAGAACTGATCGGGGCGCAGGCGGGGAGCATATTGGCGGGCCCGCAGACGACGCTCCGCCGCCTGGCGCTCGAAAGGGTCTAGCGTGTCGAGGTCGGGCGGTGCCTCGCTGTCGCGCACGCCACGGAACGGCGTCTCTAGATCGGACCTCCGCAAGCGTCCGCGATTCACGCCGGCTGACTCGGCATCCCGCACGCTGAATCGAGTTCCGAGTTCTTTCGGCAGCGCCCGCGGTCGTCTCATTCCGACACCGTGCCAGCTGATCTGCGGCTGTTCGCCGCTATCCACAGGACTCGTCTGCGATGTTCCGGTCGCGGGCGCTGCTCCGGTCGCAGTTGGCGCCGCTCTGCGCCGGGGAGAGGCCATTCCGGTCGCAGTTGGTGCCGCTTGGTCTTCCGGTGGGCGGCACAAATTGCAACCGGAGCGCGGGCCGGCGGCACAAATTGCAACCGGAGCGCGGGACAACGGCGGAACGGAACGGGGGGCAGAGCGGAGCGCGGGACCGCGAAGCGGAACGAGGGAGGCGGCACCGCGACCGGGCTCGGCTCCCGACCGGGCTCGGCTCCCGACCGGGCTCGGCTCCCGACCGGGCTCGGTCCTCGCCGACTCAGCTGCCGGCGGGGCGCAGGCGCAACTGTGCCATGCCGCCGTCGACCTCGATGAACGTGCCCGTGGTCGACCCTGCGGCGGGGCTCACGAGGTAGGCGACGGCCGCCGCGACCTCGTCGGGCGAGACCAGCCGGCCATGGGGCTGGCGGGCCTCGAGAGCGGCGCGCTCGGCAGACGGATCCGCGGCCGAGTCGAGCAGGCGTCCGACCCAGGGGGTGTCGGCGGTGCCGGGGTTCACGGCGTTGACGCGGATGCCGTCGCGCAGGTGATCCGCGGCCATGGCGCGCGTGAGAGCGGATACGGCCCCCTTCGACGCGCTGTAGAGAGCGCGCTGAGGCAGGCCGGTGGTCGAGGCGATGGATGCCGTGTTGCACACCGACGCGCTCGGCGACCTCTCGAGCCAGGGCAGCGCCGCCGAGGTGACGCGTGCGATGCCGGTGACGTTGATCGAGAGCACTCGGGCCCACTCGTCGTCGTCGTTCGCGCTGATGTCGCCCTGCGCGCCGACGCCGGCGTTGTTCACGACGATGTCGATGCGGCCGAACTTCTCGGCGACGGCTGCCACGGCGGCATCCACCGATGCGCGGTCGGACACATCGGCGGTGAACGCGGCGAACTCGGCATCCGCTCCCGAGGTGTCGCGGTCGATCACCGCGATGTGCGCGCCGTCGGCGTGCAGTCGAGCCGCAATGGCGGCGCCGATGCCCGACGCTCCTCCGGTGACGATCGCGACGAGTCCGTCGAGTGCGGTGCTCACTTCTCTGCCTCCCAGGCCACGAACTCCTGGCGCTGATGCCCGAGTCCTTCGATCTCGATCTCGACCACGTCGCCCGCCTTCAGATACGGGAACTTTCCACCGAACGCGACACCCTGCGGGGTGCCGGTGAGGATCAGGTCGCCGGGCTCGAGCGTGACGTACTGCGACAGGTGGTGCACGATGACGCGCACGTCGAAGATCATGTCGTCGGTGTTCGAGTCCTGCCTCGGCTCGCCGTTCACCCAGCTGCGCAGCCGCAGGTGGTCGACGTCGACCTCGTCGGCGGTGACCAGCCACGGGCCGGTCGGGTTGAAGCCGGGGGCGATCTTGCCCTTCGACCACTGCCCGCCCGAGACCTCCATCTGGAAGGCGCGCTCCGAGACGTCGTTCGCGGTGACGTAGCCGGCGATGTGCGCGTCGGCGTCCTCCGGCGAGTCGAGGTAGGCGGCGCGGGCGCCGATGACGATGCCGAGCTCGACCTCCCAGTCGGTCTTGTCGCTGCCGCGGGGGATGGTCACCGCATCGTTCGGGCCGACGACCGTGTTCGGCGTCTTCAGGAACAGGATCGGCACGGTCGGCGGCTCGGAGCCCGACTCGCGGGCGTGGGCGGCGTAGTTCTGACCGATGCAGATGACGGCACTCGGGCGCGCGATCGGCGCACCGATGCGCATCGCCGCGGCATCCTCGAGCACGGGCAGCTCGTCGGCGGCGCGGGCGGCGTCGACGCGAGCCCGGAAGTCGCCGGCGAGGAAGTCACCGTTCACATCGGATGTCACGGACCGCAGATCGAGGTAGCGATCGCTCTCGACGAGGACGGGGATCTCTGCGCCGGGAGTGCCTAGCCGTGCGAACTTCATGTCTCTCCTGATCACTGGGGTGCTGTGCTGCGAAGCCGCTCCATCGCGGTCGTCTCGTTGACAGTATAGACATCGGATGTTTACACTCCAAGAGATCTGCACGAATCCCCACCCCGTGCACGAGAGGACCCCGTGAGCCGTATCGTCGCCCTCGACACGACCGACATCCGCTTTCCGACGTCGCTGAGTCTGGACGGGTCGGATGCCATGAACCCCGACCCCGACTACTCGGCCGCGTACGTGATCGTGCGCACGGATGCCGACGACGGCATCGACGGCCACGCCTTCGTCTTCACCATCGGCCGGGGCAACGACGTGCAGGTCGCCGCGATCGATGCTCTCGCCGGGCACCTCGTCGGCCGGGAGATCGAGCCGCTGCTCGATGACATGGGCACGACGTTCCGCGACATCATCGGTGACTCGCAGCTGCGCTGGCTCGGCCCTGAGAAGGGTGTCATGCACATGGCGATCGGCGCGGTCATCAACGCGCTGTGGGACATCAAGGCCAAGCGTGCCGGCCTGCCCCTGTGGCAGCTGCTCGCACGAATGACGCCCGAGGAGCTGGTCGACCTCGTCGACTTCCGCTACCTCACCAATGCGCTCACGCGCGAGGATGCCCTCGAGATCCTGCGCGCCGCCGAACCCGGCCGCATCGAGCGCGAGCGTGAATTGCTCGCCACCGGGTACCCGGGGTACACGACGAGCCCCGGGTGGCTGGGCTACTCCGACGAGAAGCTCGAGCGTCTGGCCCGCGAGGCGATGGCAGACGGCTTCACGCAGATCAAGCTCAAGGTGGGTGCCGACCTCGACGACGACATCCGCCGGTTCCGCAAGGCCCGCGAGGTGTGCGGGCCCGACTTCCCCATCGCGATCGACGCGAATCAGCGGTGGGAGGTGTCGGAGGCGATCGAGTGGATAGGCGCGCTCGCCGAATTCCACCCCGCCTGGATCGAGGAGCCGACCAGCCCTGACGACGTGCTCGGTCACGCCGAGATCGCCAGGGGAGTGGCGCCCATCCGCGTCGCGACCGGGGAGCACGCGCAGAACCGCGTCATCTTCAAGCAGCTGCTGCAGGCCGAAGCCATCTCGGTGATGCAGATCGACGCCGTGCGCGTCGCGGGCGTCAACGAGAACATCGCCAACCTGCTGCTCGCGGCGAAGTTCGGGGTGCCCGTGTGCCCGCACGCCGGGGGAGTGGGGCTGTGCGAAGCCGTGCAGCACCTGTCGATGTTCGACTTCGTCGCGGTCACCGGCACCCGCGAGGGGCGCATGATCGAGTTCGTCGATCACCTTCACGAGCACTTCGTGATCCCGACCGACATCCAGGGCGGCTCGTACATGGCGCCGACAGTGCCGGGCTCGGGCATGGAGATGAAGGCAGAGAGCATCGCCGCCTACGAGTGGAAGGGACAGCATGTCGGAATCTGAGCGTCTGCGCCTGCCCTCTCTCGGGTACGGGGCGGCGAACGTCGGCAACCTGTTTCGGGCGCTCAGTGACGATGAGTCGTGGGCGATCCTCGAGGCGGCGTGGGACAGCGGCATCCGCTACTTCGACACGGCTCCGCACTACGGGCTCGGGCTCTCGGAGCGACGCCTCGGCGCGTTCCTGCAGACGAAGCCACGCGACGAGTACGTGCTGTCGACGAAGGTCGGTCGGCTGCTGCGGCCGAACCCCGATCACGACGGCGGCCTCGACACCGCGAACGACTTCCACGTGCGCGACGACCTGCAGCGCGTGTGGGACTTCTCGGCCGCAGGGATCCGCGCCAGCCTCGACGAATCGCGCGAGCGACTGGGTATCGAGCGCATCGATCTGCTCTACCTGCACGACCCCGAGCGGCACGACCTCGATCTCGCGCTCGCCGAGGCGCTGCCGGCTCTCGAGCAGCTGCGCGGTGACGGAGAGGTGTCGGCCATCGGCATCGGCTCGATGGTGTCGGAGGCGCTCGCCGCATCCGTGCGCTCTGCCGATCTCGACCTGATCATGGTGGCCGGGCGCTACACGCTGCTCGAGCAGCCGGCCGCGGCCGACGTGCTGCCCGCGTGTCACGAGACCGGAACCGGCATCGTCGCGGCATCTGTGTTCAACTCGGGGCTGCTCGCGTCGAGCAAGCCGCGCCGCGACGGCCGCTATGAGTACGGGCAACTGCCGGACGAGCTGTGGGAGCGGCTGCTGCGCATCGCGCGCGTGTGCGCCGACCACGACGTGCCGCTTCCCGCCGCGGCCATCCAGTTTCCGCTGCAGTCCGACGTCGTGCGGTCGGTGGTCGTGGGCGGCAGCCGGCCGGCGCAGCTGCGACAGAACGCCGAGTATGCGGCGCTGGAGATCCCGGGTGGGCTGTGGGACGAGCTCGCGGACGAGGGGCTGATTCCGGCCTGAGGCAGGTCGTTGCTGTTCGCAACTCAGGAAGATCCATCGGCGGAGGTGATTCTCGGCCCAGAGCCAGAGCCCCAGTGCCGTTGTTCCTGAGTTGCGAACAGGATGAAGACCTCGGGCCGGGAGGGGCGGAGGTTCAGCGGCCGACGGTCGACTCGCGGATCACGAGCTCGGCGGCGAACGGCGTCGGCGCGGGGAGCTCTGCCGTCGGGTGGGAGAGCTGGCGGATGAGGGCGGCGCCCGCGGCGCGGCCGATCTCGTACCCGGGCTGTCGCACGCTGGTCAGCGGCACGACGCTCTGATGCGCCTGCGCCACGTCGTCGAATCCGACGAGCGCGACCTCCTCGGGCACGCGGATGCCATGACGCAGCAGCTGGGTCATCACGCCGATCGCCACCATGTCGTTCGCCGCGAAGATCGCGTCGGGCCGTTCGGCTGCAGGGAGCGCGAGAATGCGCTCGGCGATCTCGAGGCCGTCCTCGGTCGTGAGATGCGGCACGTCGAGCACATCCACCGCAGCGTCTGTGCCCTCGACAGCATCTCGCAGACCCTTCAGGCGGTCGTTCGACTGACTGACGCTGGGTGCTCCGAGGAACAGGATGCGACGACGGCCGATCGCGAGCAGATGCTCGCCGGCGAGGCGTCCGCCGCCGCGATCGTCGAAGAGGACAGAGCCGACGGTCGGGGAGTCGGGGATGGGCCCGACCACCACCGAGCGGATGCCGCGGTCGGCGAGCTGCTCGAGCCGGGGCACCACGTCTTCGAGCGGGTAGATCACGATGCCCTGCACCCGGTGCGCCTCGAACATGTCGATGTTGCGCTGTTCGGTGTCGGCATCTCGGTTGCTGTTGCTGAAGAACAGCGACCAGCCTTCCTCCCGGGCCACGTCCTCGACCCCGCGGGAGAGCTCATGGAAGTACGGCAGCCAGGCGTCGAGCAGGATCAGAGCCAGCGCCTTGCTCGACCCCGCCCGCAGCTGCCGCGCCGACTCGTTGGGCACGTAGCCGAGCCGTTCGATCGCGGCTCTCACCTTCGCCGCACTCGCCTCACCCAGCACGTGAGGGTGGTTGAGGTAGTTCGAGACGGTCGAAGAGGAGACCCCGGCGAGGGCGGCGACGTCTTTGACGCTGGCTGGCATGGAGCTCCCTGTCGACTGCGCGGTGCGGTGCGCGGTGCGCGATTGTGCGAGCGTGACTGCTCGCCCGCGCGGCGCTGGCGAATCCACAGTAGCGGAGGTATTGGCACGTGCCAAGAAAGTTCTTGACGCGGCCGTGCGACCCCGCGTACCGTGACCTGAACGCGGAATTGGCACGTGCCAAATTCCAGAGGCGATGGTGCCCCACACCCGTCTCCGAGAGGTCCCATGAACATCGGATGCCACGGGCTCGTCTGGACCGGACACTTCGATGCCGACGGCATCCGACTCTCTGTCGAGCAGACGAAGGCGGCGGGGTTCGACCTGATCGAGTTCCCGCTCATGGATCCCTTCACCTTCGACGTCGCCACCGCGAAGCACGCTCTCGAGGAACACGACCTCGCCGTGAGTGCGTCGCTCGGCCTCTCCGGAGCCACCGACGTGACCAGCGCCGACCCCGCAGTCGTCGCGGCCGGGGAGTCGCTGCTGCTCAAGGCGGTCGACGTGCTCGCCGAGCTGGGTGGCCGGCACTTCTGCGGAGTGATCTACAGCGCGATGCAGAAGTACATGGACCCTGTGACCGCCGCGGGGCTCGAGAGCAGTGGCCGCACCATCGCCCGCGTCGCCGATCATGCGGCCGAACGCGGGATCTCGGTCTCGCTCGAGGTCGTCAATCGCTACGAGACCAACGTGCTCAACACCGCACGGCAGGCGCTCGCCTACCTCGCCGAAGTCGACCGACCGAACCTCGGCATCCATCTCGACACGTACCACATGAACATCGAGGAGTCGGATATGTTCGCGCCGGTCCTCGACGCTGCACCCGCTCTGCGATACGTGCACATCGGGGAGAGCCATCGCGGTTACCTCGGCACCGGAACCGTCGACTTCGACACCTTCTTCAAGGCGCTGGGGCGCATCGGCTACGACGGTCCGATCGTGTTCGAGTCCTTCTCGTCTGCGGTGGTCGCCCCCGATCTCAGTCGGATGCTCGGCATCTGGCGCAACCTCTGGACCGACAACGCCGAACTCGGGGCGCATGCCAATGCCTACATCCGCGACAAGCTCGTGGCCGTCGACTCGATCAGGCTGCACTGACCCAGCGCAGTAAGTCCGGGAGTCAGACCTGTTGCCAACTTGTTATTACAGGTCTTCCCATCCGAAGAAGTCTTAGTTACATTTAGATACAACTTGCGCAGGGCCGGGCGCAGGACGCAGAATTGATCCGATGTTTCCAGGTCCAACTGGAATATCGCATGACGACCTTCAAGGAAGCAGGTGAGCACATGAGTGACCCCATTCTCAGAGTCGAGGGGATCAGCAAGGGATTCCCCGGTGTGCAGGCTCTCAAGGACGTGCACCTCGAGGTGCGGGCCGGCGAAGTGCTGGTGCTCGTGGGCGAGAACGGCGCGGGCAAGTCGACTCTGATGAAGATCCTCTCGGGGATCTACACCAAGGACGAG
The DNA here is from genome assembly GCF_044743635.1 of Microbacterium sp. NPDC087589. Lineage (NCBI taxonomy): Bacteria > Bacillati > Actinomycetota > Actinomycetes > Micrococcales > Microbacteriaceae > Microbacterium > Microbacterium sp. NPDC087589. The sequence continues at coordinate 74,399 of NZ_JBIUWV010000009.1, read as the reverse complement.
GGCACGATCACGTTCGAGGGCAGGGAGGTCGAGCTCACCAGCCCCCTGCAGGCGCAGCAGCTCGGGATCACGATCATCCATCAGGAACTCAACCTGATGCCCGACCTCACCGTGGCGCAGAACATCTACGTGGGCCGCGAGCCCACGACCGGACCCTTCCTCTCGGAGCGCAAGCTCAACTCCCAGACCGCCGACCTGCTCGACCGCCTCGGCATACGGCTGAACCCGCGACAGCTCGTCGGCGAACTCACCGTGGCCGAGCAGCAGATGGTGGAGATCGCCAAGGCGCTCTCGTTCAACGCCAAGGTGCTCATCATGGACGAGCCGACCTCGGCGCTCACCGACTCCGAGACCGAGACCCTGTTCGTGCTCATCGAGCAGCTCAGGGCGTCGGGCACGGGCATCGTCTACATCTCGCACCGCATGGACGAGCTCCGGCGCCTCGCCGACCGGGTCACAGTGCTGCGCGACGGCACATACATCGGATCACTGGAGAAGTCCGAGGTCAGCATCCCGAAGATCATCGAGATGATGGTCGGACGCGTGATCGACGAGGGAACCAGACCGCAGGCGCGTGAGCACGCCAACGACCCGATCGTGCTCGATGTGCAGGGTCTCTCGACCAAGAGCCTGCTCAGAGACGTGTCGTTCCAGTTGCATCGGGGCGAGATCCTCGGCTTCGCCGGCCTCATGGGCGCCGGTCGCACCGAGACCGCGCGGGCCATCATCGGCGCGGACCACCGGGATGCGGGAACGATCGCGATCGGCGGACGACCGGTGCGCATCGCACAACCGGCGGATGCCGTGAAGCACGGCCTCGGCTACCTCTCGGAGGACCGCAAGCTGCTCGGCCTGATGCTCGAGCAGGACGTCACCTTCAACACCGTGCTCGCTTCGCTCAGCACGTACGCCAACGGCATCGGCTGGATGGGTGACAGCAAGGCCAAGACCCGCACCAAGGAGTACGTGCAGCAGCTCAGGGTCAAGACGCCCTCGGTGAACCAGGTCGTGAAGCTGCTCTCGGGTGGCAACCAGCAGAAGGTCGTCATCGCCCGGTGGCTGATGCGCGACTGCGACATCCTCATCTTCGACGAGCCGACTCGAGGCATCGATGTCGGAGCGAAGGAGGAGATCTACCGCCTCATGCAGCAGCTCGCTGAGGCGGGCAAGTCCATCATCGTCATCTCGTCGGAACTGCCGGAGATCCTCCGCGTGGCGAACCGCATCGCGGTCTTCGCCAACGGACGCGTCACCGGCACCCTCCGCAACGAGGAAGCCAGCCAGGAGAAGATCATGCAACTCGCAGCCCACGGAGAGGAAGACTGATGAGCGCTCCGCAGCAGCCCGGATCGTCTACGACGACGATCATCCAGACCGCGCTCGATGAGAACACCGACAAGCGTGACGTCGGCGCGTTCCTGAAGCGCCAGCTCCAGCAGTCGCTCGCGTTCGGCACGTTGCTCGTGCTCGTGCTGTTCTTCTCGATCGCCAGCCCCAACTTCTTCACCTTCAGCAACATCGCCACCGTGCTGCTCTCGACGGCGGTCATCGGCATCCTCGCCCTCGGCACGACCTTCGTCATCATCACCGGCGGCATCGACCTGTCGATCGGAACAGGCATGGCGCTCTGCGCCGTGATGACGGGTGTCATCGTCACCAACATGGGCCTGCCGGTCTGGGTCGGCGTGATCGGCGGCATCCTCACCGGTGTGCTGATGGGGCTCGTGAACGGCGTCAACATCACCTTCCTCCGGCTTCCTCCGTTCATCGCGACGCTCGCGATGATGATGATCGCCGGTGGTCTCGCACTCGTGATCTCCAACGTCGCGCCGATCTACTTCTCCACGTCGGCCCCCGACTTCAAGAAGATCGCGCTCGGGGTGATCATCCCCGGCATTCCGAACGCCGTGCTGATCACAGCGGCCCTCGCGATCGTGGCATTCCTCGTGCTGTCGAAGACGCTGCTCGGTCGCTACACGTTCGCGATCGGATCGAACGAAGAGGCGACCCGCCTGTCGGGCGTGAACACCCGCCGCTGGACGATCCTCATCTACATGTTCGCCGGCGCCTTCACCGGCGTCGCGGGAATCGTGATCGCGTCTCGTCTCGACTCGGCCCAGCCCCAGATCGGCATGGGATACGAGCTGCAGGCGATCGCCGCCGTGATCATCGGCGGTACGTCCCTGCTCGGCGGCCGCGGGTCCATCCTCGGCACCGTCATCGGCGCTCTCATCATGAGCGTGCTCGTGAACGGCCTGCGCATCCTGTCGATTCAGACCGAGTGGCAGAACATCGTCGTCGGCGTCGTGGTGCTGCTCGCCGTGTTCCTCGATTCGCTGCGAAACCGGCAGCGCACCTGACCCACAGTTCCATCCCCCCACCACCACACAGAGAACAATGGAGTTTCCATGAAATTCGGTAAGAAGACCGCATTCGCGGCGCTCGTGGCCGCATCCGCCCTCGTCTTCGCCGGCTGCGCCGGCGGTGGCGACGTCATCGAAGAAGGCAGTGGCGGCGACGGAGGCAGCGGCGACGGCGAGATGTACATCGCACTCGTCTCCAAGGGCTTCCAGCATCAGTTCTGGCAGGCAGTCAAGCAGGGCGCCGAGGAGAAGGCGGAAGAGCTCGGCGTTCGGATCACGTTCGAGGGCCCGGCCGCCGAGACCGAGATCGCGCAGCAGCTCGAGATGCTCACCAGCGCGATCGACAAGAACCCGAATGCCATCGCCTACGCCGCACTCGACCCCGAGGCGTGCGTCGCCCCGCTCGAGCAGGCGAAGTCGAAGGACATCCCCGTCGTCTACTTCGACGCCCCGTGCAACGGCGACGTCGGGCTCAGCCTGGCCGCGACCGACAGCAAGGTCGCCGGCGCGCTCGCTGCAGAGCACATGGCAGAGCTGATCGGCGGCGAGGGCGAGGTCGCCATCGTCGGCCACTCGCAGATCAACTCGACCGGTGTCGAGCGTCGTGACGGATTCGTCGAGAAGATGGAGGCCGACTTCCCCGACATCGAGATCGTCGACATCCAGTACGGCGACGGCGACCACCTGAAGTCGGCCGACATCGCCAAGACGCTGATCGCCGCCCACCCCGACCTCAAGGGCATCTACGGCACCAACGAAGGTTCGGCCATCGGCGTCGTGAACGCCGTGAACGAGCTCGGTCTCGAGAAGGGCAAGATCACGATCGTCGGCTTCGACTCGGGAGCCGCCCAGATCAACGCGATCAAGGACGGCACGATGGCCGGCGCGATCACGCAGGACCCGATCGGCATCGGCGCACAGGTCGTGCAGGCGGCGTATGACGCGGCCAACGGCGACTCCGTCGACGAGTTCTACGACACCGGTTCGTACTGGTACGACAGCACGAACCTCGAGGATGAGAACATCGCGGCCGTCCTCTACGAGTGACACGCTGAGATCGCAGAAGCCCCTCGCCTTCGGGCGGGGGGCTTCTGTGCGTCAGGACGACAGGGTGAGCAGGCGGGCGGGGTTCGCGACCAGCATCCGCTCGACCGCGTCGTCGCCGACGGCCGAGCGCAGCCGCGGAAGGTAGCGCTCGCCGAGATAGGCGAGACCCGGCATCCCGCCGTACGAGATGTAGCGGGTGCGGCGAGCGACATCGCCGCCGAGCAGGATCCGGTCTCCGCATCCTGCGGCAACGGCCTTCTCGGTCAGCGCGAGCAATTCGGCATCCGATCGGGTGCGCGGACGCGCGAAGCCGTCGTACCCCAGGTACGCGCCGCGTTCGGCGAGAGAGGCGTGCAGCCCGGCATCCGGATCACGGTCGGCATGCGCGAGCACGACACGATCGGATGCCACGCCTGCGGCGCCGAGCAGGTCGAGCACCTCGTGGGCGGCGGTGCAGAACTCCAGGTGCACCATCACGGGAGCCCCTGTCGCACGATGCGCAGAGGCGACTGCGAGCAGGGTCGTGCGTTCGAAGGGGCTGATGCTCCAGTAGCCGACGCCCGCTTTGAGCATCCCGGCCCTGACCGGCGACCCGTCGGGCGCTGCCGCGCGAGGAACATCCGCCGTCTCGAACAGCAGGGCATCGTCGACCGGCATCCCTCGCGCCACATCGGCGACGAACAGCTCGGCGAGGCGCTCGACACTCCACATCTGCAGGGGATGATCCGCCCCGTAGTGCGCCTCGCGATGGCGCCCCGTCGTCGCGACGACCTGCACCCCGGTGCCCGCGCTGATGCGTGCGACCGCCTCGGGGTCGCGCCCGAGGCCGATTGGCGTGGCATCGACCATCGCCGCGAATCCGCTGGCCTGCAGCAGCGCCGTTTCGCGGCCCGAGAGATCCTCGTCGTCGAGCTCGTCGCCGGGCAGCAGGGGCGAGATCTGGAACAGATGCTCGTGATAGTTCGTCGCGCCGAGCTGAGCCGGGTCGACATCGCCGAGCACCGTGCGGACGGCTGGCATCAGCGCACCGATTCGGCGGCCTCGGCGAGCCGCTCGACGATCTCGGGCGTGAGGTCGATCTCGAACACGTCGGCGACGACCTGCGACCAGCCGTGGATGAAGTACCGCCAGCCGTCGACCACGTGCAGGCCCCGCTCGGCCTGCTGCGCACGCGCCTGGTGCAGGAACTCGAGCGACCCGCGGTAGTTGAACTCCCAGACCCATGCGTCGGTCGGGAACACGACGTCGTCGGGAAGCGGAGAGCCCGGCCGATCCTTGCCGAGGCCCGTGGCGTTCACGATCAGCGACCCCGCCGGTGCCGCCGCGACGATCGCCGCCGCCTCCTGCACTGTGTCGGTGCGCACGTACGCGATCAGCCCGTCGGGGGTGCCGTGCCGGCGGTGCACCTCGTGCAGGTGCACGAGCTTGTCGTCGTCGCGCGCCGTCACGGTGATCCTGGCCGGAGCATCCGCCCGCTCCGCCAGCGCCCAGCTGAGGGCCGTGCCCGATCCGCCGGCCCCGAGGATCACGACCTCGGCACCCGTGCGGGCGAAGTGGTCGGCGGGGAGGAAGTCGTTGAGCGCGAGATCGACCGTGAGGGGATCCTTGGCGCGGCCGATCAGACGATCGCCGCGCTTCGAGATGCTCGAGATCTCGGAGCACGAGACGGCGAACGGGTCGAGCTCGTCGAAGAGGTCGGATGCCGCGGCGAACAGGTTCATCTTGTGGGTCGTCACGAGGGCGCCGCGGTGGTGGGGGTCGTCGCGGATCTGCTCGACCATCGCCACGTACTGCGCGGGAGTCGCGTCGAGGGGCAGGTCGTGCCCGACGAGGTTCTCGGTGGGCAGCCCCAGCACCGCGGCCCACTTCGGGAACACCTTCATGATCGATGAGGATCCGGTGCTGACGCCGACGAACCCCATGTAGCCGCCGGTCGTGGTCGTGGTCGTCGTCGCAGGCGTCTCGGTGATGGTCATGGTGGGCCCTTCAGGGTCGAGGTGAGACGAGGTGGGTGGGGGAGCGGCCCGCGAGCACGGCCAGTACGTCGTCGAGCGACATCGAGCCCATGTTGTCGACGGCCTGCGTCGTCTGGGCGCCGAGGTGCGGGGTGATGGTCACGAGGGCTGCGAGATCCGGTGCGAGCAGCGGGCTCGCGCTCGCCGCGGTGTCGCCGTCGAGGGTGTCGGCGGCGTATCCGCCCAGGCTCCCGTCGCGCAGGGCGGCAGCGAGCGCGGTCTCGTCGACGAGGTCGGGGCGGGCGGTGTTCACCAGGATCATTCCGGGGCGGATGCCACGAAGCCGCGCCGCATCGACCAGCGTCTGTCCGCCAGGGGCGTGCAGGGTGATGAGGTCGGCGGTGTGGAACAGTTCATCGAGATCGGTCGGCTCGGCGCCATGCCCGGCTATGACGTCGACCGGCAGGAAGGGGTCGGCCGCGAGCACCCTCGAGCCGAAGCCGCTGAGGCGCCGGGCGACGCCCTGACCGATGCGTCCGAAGCCGACGATGCCGACGGTCGCTGCACCGAGTTCGCGACCGCGGCGCACTCCCCAGTCGCCCGCTCGCACTCGACGGTCGCCGTCGGCGATGAAGCGGAGCGCCGCGAGCATGAGGCCCACAGCATGATCGGCGACCGCATCGGCATTCGCACCGGGAGTGTTGGTCACCGGGATGCCGCGTCGCAGCGCCGCATCGAGATCGACCGCCTCGGTGCCGACGCCGTAGCGGGAGATGACCCTGAGGTTCGGGGCAGCCGCGAGGTGCTCGTCGGTCACCGGCCCGGTGCCGGCGACCCAGCCGTCAGCGGCGGCGAGCAGGGGCGCGAGTTCGGCGAGTCCGTGGTGTGCAGGGCCGCGGACGATCTCGTGACCCGCGGCTCTGGCCCGCCCGACGAGGTCGAGATCGCCGCCCGAGAACGAGCGACTCGTGGCGAGGATGACGCCCATCACAGTTCCCCGGCTGACGGCGCGGCGGCGAACCACGGCTCGAGTGCCGTGTAGGCATCGACGAAGCGGGCGTGCCGCTGCGCGTGCACGGCATGCCGCCCGGCATCCGGCGTGAACTCCGCCGTGACCTCGCTGAGTGCCCTGGCCGCCGAGAAGTCGGCGAGTCCGAGCCCGACCGCGCCCGTGACCGCGGCGCCGAGGCTGTTGGCCTCTTCGACGATCGTGCGCCGGCGGATCGACACTCCCCAGACATCGGCGAGGATGCCGAGCCAGGCGTCGCTCTGCGCGCCACCGCCGACCGCGTCGATGCGGTCGATCGCGGCACCGGATTCGCGGAACGCCTGGATGCAGGTGAGCAGGTTGTATGCCACTCCCTCGAGCACGGCGCGCGTGAGGTGCGCGCGAGTGTGGTGGCGACCGAGTCCGACGAACGCCCCGCGGGCGTGCGGATCCCACAGGGGGGAGCGCTCGCCGAGGAGGTAGGGGAGGAAGTAGAGATCTTCGGTGTCGAGGTCGCCTCCGGCCTCCGCTGTGAGCCGCGCGGTGTCGGGATGCGCGGGGTCGGGCGAGAGCGCCTCGGCAATCCACTGCACCGAGGCGCCGCCGGCCTGCATGGTCGCGGTCGGCACGAACGAACCGGGCACGACGTTGTCGAACGTCATGGTGCGCATCTGCGGGTCGTGCAGTGGGGCGAGGCTCGCGAACGAGATCCACGACGAGGTGCCCAGACACACGTACGCGCCGTCTTCGGGAGCCACGATGCCCGAGCCCACGGCCGCGAGCGGTCCGTCGCCGCCACCCATGACGACGCGGACGGACGCCGGCAACCCGAGCGCACCCGCCGACTCGGTCGTGAGCGTTCCGGCGACCGTCGTCGATTCGAGGATCTCGGGGAAGATCGCAGCGTCCAGTCCTGCTGCTGCGAGCACCTCCGTCGACCACGTGCCGCGCTGCTGGTCATACGCGTTCGTGCCCGAGGCATCGGAGCGCTCGGTCGCGAGTCGCCCGGTGAGCCGGTAGACGATGTAGTCCTTGGCGACGCAGAAGTGTCGCACACGGGCCCACACATCGGGCTCGTGGTCGCGCACCCACATGATCTTCTCGAGCGAGTACGTCGGGTTCAGGCGGTGGCCGAGCACGCGGTAGGCGTGTTCCGCGCCGAGGTGCTGTTCGAGTGCACGGGTCTGTGCGCCCGAGCGCGTGTCGGCCCAGATGATCGCGGGGCGCACCGGTGCGCCGTGCGCGTCGAGCAGCACGGTGCCCATCATCTGGCCGCTGACGACGAGGCCACCGACGGTCTCGGGGGCGATGCCGGCCCGAGACAGCAGCTGCCGGGTCGCCGAGACGACGGCATCCCACCAGTCCGCAGGGTCCTGCTCGGCGACGCCGCCGGCGGCGAAGTGCGCGGGGTAGGGCACCGTGACCGAGGTGAGGAGGCGCCCGTCGTCGTGGTGCAGGGACGCCTTGTCTCCCGTGGTCCCGAGGTCGTGCGCGATGAGCATTCTGGGCCCCTATCCCGCCGAGGGGGTTGCGGAATAGGGACGCAGGTCGACACCGTCGGCGGCGCGGTAGGCGCGCGAGCCCATGCCGTGTTCGAGCACCCAGCCGTAGTCGTGGCCGGCGCCGCCCGGGTAGACGGCGAGGAAGGAATAGGGGTCATCGCCCGTGTTCACCGAGCGGTGCGCCCACCCCGGCGGGATGTAGCCGATCGTCCCAGGCAGCATGTCGAGCCATTCGGTGCGCTCGCCGTCGAACATGAGCAGACCACCGCGGCCCTTCAGCGCGAGGTAGATCTCGCCCTGGTGGTTCGGGTGCTGGTGGCCCTTGGTCATCCAGAGTTCACCCGAGGTGTCGCCGGGCATGATCGTCGTGATCGACTGCGGCAGTTCTCGGTCGACCTCGGGCACGGGCGAGCTGGTCACGGTGTAGACGACGGGGTCGTCGCCGGCGGAGGCGGCAGCCCAGGCATCCGCGTCGAGGAAGAGACCCTCGAGGTCCGACATGCGGCGCGTGAGTGTCGGCCCCTCGGGCGAGAGCGTGAGCTTCTCGGCGTCGAACGCGATCGCCATCGGCGAGATCGGGGGCGTGTGGAACTGGGGCATCGGTGCTCCTCGTACGGGTGCTGCGACGCTGCGCAACCTGTAATGACAAGCTGAGTGTACCTGTGATGACAGGTTGCGTCCAGTGCTCCGATGCGCGGCGTCGCGAGCGCTGGTGTGGGCGTGGGGTGCGGGGTCGCTGCCGGCGGGACGCGAGATCAGGAGGATCGACCCGAATCAGGAGCGAAGGGCGTGAATCATCCTGATCTCGACGCATTCTCCTGATCTCAGGATGCTGCGCGCAGCGTACGGGCGAGATGCGCGCGGCCGTCACTGATCGCCTCGGCTGTCACCTTCTCGGACCCCGGATATTCGGCATGGCCGGCCGGAAGGACTGCGAGATCGAGCATCCGTGCCGCGTTCGCGACCCCGAACTGGCCGGCCGGCGGGACATAGGGGTCCCACAGCGCTGCCTCGACCCGCACCGGAAGGCGGGCGAACCCGAGCGCGGTCGAGGCGTCGAACCAGCGCAGCACTTCGCGGGCCTCCGGATGCGCGGCGACATGGTCGCGCACGGCCTCGCCGCTGCCGAGGCAGTGCACGGCGAGGCGTTCGTCGTACTGGCCGAAGCTCGGAACGATGAGAGTGGCACCGATATATCGCTCGTCCCACGGCAGGGCGAGAGCTCCGATGCCGCCGCCGAAGCTCTCGCCGATGTAGTAGAGCGGCAGGGTGCCGACCAGGGCGGTCAGTGCGTCGGCCGCCAGCCAGAGGTCGCGAGCGCAGAGCCCCAGCATGTAGCGCTCGGGGTCGTCGATGCCCGCGAGCACGTGCTCGGCCGGCTGCTCGGGGGCGCCGATGCCGGCATTCAGGGTGGGGAGTCCGCGGGCGACGGGGAAGATCGCGGCGGCATCCCCGGGTATGCGGGCGAGGTCGACCCCATCTCGTCCGCCGTAGCCGTGGCTGTGCACCACGCCGACGCGAGCCGGTCCGGCCAGCGGCTCGACGAGCCACGCGCGCAGTCGGATGCCGTCTGCGCCCGAGTGCTCGACGACGGATACGCGCCGGCCATGAACGGTGTCGGTCGACAGCACAGTGGGTGCGGCATCCACCGTCTTCGCCTGCTTTCGCCAGCTCTGCCATCGCGTCTCGAATCCCTCGGGCGCGGCGATCGGGGTGATCGCGAGGAGCGTGCTCAGCGTGTGGCCGTAGCCGGCGTCGAACTCGGCGTCGGCGAACCAGGTGTCGTAGGGGGAGGAGAGGGAGGGCATCGGTCACTGAGGCTACCCGTCTGAGAACAGGAGGCGAGCCGAGATCAGGAGCATTCCGCACGGATTGTCCTGTCCTCGCGCGGTTCTCCTGATCGGGCGGCGCAGTAACGACGGCGCGGCGCGGGGGCGGGGCTGGACGCTGGGGGCGCTGCGCTTCAGGCGTTCGCGCGCCGGGCGCGATACGCGGCCACGGCGTTGCGGTTGGTGCAGGTCGTCGAGCAGAAGCGCTTCGAGCGATTGCGTGACAGGTCGAGGGCGAGTGCCTCGCACGTGTCGTCGGCGCAGATCGAGATACGGGAGCCCTCATCGGATCGGATGACGTCGATCAGCGCCATGGCGGTCTCGATCAGCACGCGCTCGGCGAGCGGGCGCTCGTCGGCCACTGCGTGCAGGTGCCAGTCGACTCCGTCGTGGCGCACGAGTCTCGGCGCGAGGTGGGCCTCGGCGAGGGCGGCGTTCACGTGCTCGGCCATATCGTCGCGGGGCGCGAGCAGCATGGCGCGCAGCCGCGGGCGCAGGTCTCGGAGTGCGGCGAGTTCGGCGTCGTCGCGGTCTAGTCGTCCCGAGTAGGGGAAGTCCGTGAGGAAGGCGTCGTAGTCGGCAAGAGTCTCGAGGGTCTCGGGATCCTCTGCCGAATTCACCAGCCAGACGGCCGAGCGAAGAGCCTCTTCCGTGTCATCGGTGAAGTTCATGTTGACACCTTACCGCCTGCGCGAGTAGCGTCACCTGTCATGAGCAAGGTTGCAAATGACATCAGCGCGCCGGGTGTGCGATTCGGTCTGCCGCTGGCGATCGGCGCGGCCTTCGCGTTCGGCATGTCGGGCGCCTGGGCTCGCGGGCTCATCGACGCGGGCTGGACCCCCGGTGCGGCAGTGACCGTGCGGGTGTGGGTCGCCGCGCTCGTGCTGCTCGTGCCGACGATCCTGTCGCTCCGGGGTCGGTGGGGAGCGCTCAGGAAGAACGCGGGCATGGTCGCCGCATACGGACTGCTCGCCGTGACCGCCACGCAGCTCTGCTACTTCCAAGCCGTCGCCGTGATGGACGTCGGCCTCGCCCTGCTCATCGAGTACACGGCGCCGATCGCCGTCATCCTCTGGTTGTGGCTCCGTCGGGGTGAGCGGCCGAGCCGTCGCAGCGTGATCGGCGCTGCCATCGCCTTCGTCGGTCTCGTGCTGATGCTCGACATCATCACCGGCGCCGAGGTCAATGTCGCCGGCATCCTGTGGGCGCTCGCCGCGATGATAGGCGCCGCCACGTACTTCCTGCTCTCCGCCAAGGCCGACACGGGCTTGCCGCCGATCGCGCTCGCCGGGGGAGGGCTGCTGCTCGGCGCCGTCGCGCTGACGATCGCGGGCCTCGTCGGCATCCTGCCCATCGTCTGGACGACCGGCGACATCGCCTACCGCTTCGGAACCGTGCCGTGGTTCGTGCCGGTGCTCGCGATCGGCCTGATCGCGACCGCGCTCGCCTACGTGCTCGGCATCGCCTCGACCCGGATGCTGGGTTCGCGCCTCGCATCCTTCGTCGCTCTCTCCGAGGTCGTCGCCGCGCTGCTGTTCGGCTGGCTGCTGCTCGGCCAGCTGCCCGACCTGCTGCAGGCGCTCGGCGGCGCGCTCGTGCTGGTCGGCGTGGTGGTCGTGAAGCTCGGAGAGCCCCGGCCCGCCGAGTTCGTCGAGCCGCTCCCGGATGCGGTGGGGTCGCCGCAGCGGTAGGTCAATGTATACGTGCAATGCCCGGAACTGAGCCTCGAGACCGTCTGTGTGAGTTTATGTATACACTGAGGGGATGAGCTCCGTCGCCGATCGCATCACCGCGAGCGATCGAGCCCACGCGGCGCTGCTGGAGGAGATCCAGTCGGGCGCCCTCCCCGCCGGGTCCGTGCTCGGCGAGGTCGAGCAGGCCGCCCGACTCGGCATCAGTCGCACGCCGATGCGTGAGGCCCTGCGCCGCCTCGCGGCCGACGGCCTGGTCGTGCAGCAGTCCCCGCGGGTGACGGTCGTCGCCGATCTGGATGCCGACGACATCCGCGCGCTGTTCGAGATCCGCCGCGCGCTCGAGGAGACCTCGGCCCGCCTCGCCGCCCGCCGAGGAGATGCCGACCTCTTCGCCGCGCTCGCCGACGAGTTCGCGCACGTCGACCTCGCCGCCGTCGAAGGCCGCGACGCCTACTACGCACTCATCGCCCGATTCGACGCGGCCCTCGACCAGGCCGTCGACAACGACTACATCGCCTCGGCCCTGCGCACCGTGCGCACCCACCTCGTGCGGGTGCGGCGCATGGCCCGCGACAAGCCCGCCCGCCTCGCCGCGTCCGCTGCCGAGCACCGCACGATCGCGGCAGCCCTCGGCGCCCGCGACGGCGATCTCGCCGCCCACGCCACGCACGTGCACCTGCACAATGCGCTCACGGGCATCCTCGACTCCCTGACAGCCAACCCCGAAGGTGTGAAATGACCGTCACCCACCACGTCCGCGTCCACCGCAGCGAAGAGAACCTCGCCCGCGAAGACCAGCTCGCCTGGAAGATCGCCGAGGTCGCCGCCGATCCGGTCGAGGTCGATCAGGACGTCGCCGACATGATCATCAACCGCATCATCGACAACGCGTCGGTCGCTGCGGCATCCCTCACGCGCGGGCCCATCAATGCCGCGCGCGCCCAGGCGTTCAGCCACCCCGTCTCGACCGGGGGCATCGGCGCCACCGTCTTCGGCGCAGCGCTCGACCACCGCACCAGCCCCGAGTGGGCTGCGTGGGCCAACGGCGTGGCCGTGCGCGAGCTCGACTATCACGACACGTTCCTCGCCGCCGAGTATTCGCACCCGGGCGACAACATCCCGCCGATCCTCGCGGTCGCCCAGCACGTGCAGGCCGACGGCCGTGCGCTGCTCCGAGGCATCGCGACAGGGTACGAGATCCAGATGGACCTCGTGCGAGCGATCTGCCTGCACAAGCACAAGATCGACCACGTCGCGCACCTCGGCCCGTCGGCGGCTGCCGGCATCGGCACCCTGCTCGGCCTCGATGTCGAGACGATCTACCAGGCCGTCGGCCAGGGTCTGCACACCACCACCGCCACGCGGCAGAGCCGCAAGGGCGAGATCTCGACGTGGAAGGCGCACGCCCCGGCCTTCGCGGGCAAGCTCGCCGTCGAGGCGGTCGACCGGGCGATGCGCGGGCAGACGAGCCCTGCCCCGATCTATGAGGGCGAAGACGGCGTGATCGCCTGGATGCTCGACGGCAAGGACGCCGCATACGAGGTGCCGCTGCCCGCCGCCGGCGAGGCGAAGCGAGCCATCCTCGACTCGTACACGAAGGAGCACTCGGCCGAGTACCAGGCGCAGGCGTGGATCGACCTCGCCCGCAAGCTCGGCACCGAGAACGCGGCGCTACGCGACCCCGCGAACATCGAGGCCATCGTGCTGCACACAAGCCACCACACGCACTACGTGATCGGCTCGGGGGCGAACGACCCGCAGAAGTACGACCCGACGGCGTCGCGCGAGACGCTCGACCACTCGATCCCGTACATCTTCGCCGTCGCGCTGCAGGACGGCGGCTGGCACCACGTCGACTCCTACGCCCCCGAGCGGGCAGGTCGGGAAGACACCGTGGCCCTGTGGCACAAGATCTCCACGGCCGAAGATGCCGAGTGGACGCGCCGATACCACTCCGAAGACCCCGACGTGAAGGCGTTCGGCGGTCGCGTGGAGTTCCGCCTCACCGACGGCACGACCGTGGTCGACGAGATCGCCGTCGCCGACGCGCATCCGCTCGGCGCGCGTCCGTTCGCGCGCGAGAACTACATCGCGAAGTTCCGTCTGCTCGCCGAGCCCGTGCTCGAGGCATCTGAGATCGAGCGCTTCCTCGAGCTCGTGCAGCGTCTGCCCGAACTCACCGCAGCCGAGGTCGGCGAGCTGTCGATCATCGCTCGCCCCGGCCTGCTCGAGGGCGCCCCGAGCCCGAAGGGCCTGTTCTGATGCTGTATTCCCACGTCACCCCGGCCGAGAAGCGCCGTCTGTTCCGCGAGCGACTCGCGAGCGGCGAGCTGCTGCGGTTCCCCGGCGCGTTCAATCCGCTGAGCGCGCGCCTGATCGAGCAGAAGGGCTTCGACGGCGTCTACATCTCGGGCGCCGTGCTGTCTGCCGACCTCGGAGTGCCCGACATCGGCCTCACCACGCTGACCGAGGTCGCCGGACGAGCGAAGCAGATCGCGCGCATGACCGACATCCCCGCGATCGTCGACGCCGACACGGGGTTCGGCGAGCCGATGAACGTCGCCCGCACGATCCAGGAACTCGAGGATGCGGGGCTCGCCGGCACCCACATCGAAGACCAGATCAACCCGAAGCGCTGCGGCCACCTCGACGGCAAGAGCGTCGTCGACGAGACCACCGCGATCCGCCGCATCCGCGCAGCCGCCGACGCCCGCCGCGACCCGAACTTCCTCATCATGGCGCGCACCGACATCCGCGCGGTCGAGGGGCTCGATTCCGCGATCGACCGTGCCAAGGCGCTGGTGGATGCGGGGGCCGACGCCGTGTTCCCCGAGGCGATGCGCACGCTCGCCGAGTTCGAGGCGATGGCGAACGCACTGGATGTGCCGATCCTCGCCAACATGACCGAGTTCGGCAAGAGCGATCTGTTCTCTGTCGACCAGCTGCGGGATGTCGGCGTCAACATGGTCATCTGGCCCGTGTCGCTGCTGCGCATCGCGATGGGCGCAGCGGGCCGTGCGCTCGATACGCTGGGCGAGGAGGGGCACCTCACCTCGAAGCTCGGTGAGATGCAGCACCGTGCCGATCTCTACGACCTGATCGACTACGAGTCCTACACGCAGTTCGACTCGGGCGTCGCAGGCTTCACCGTGACGAAGGAGTGAGCATGACCGAGCCGGACATCAAGAAGGGCCTCGCCGGGGTCGTCGTCGACACGACTGCGATCTCGAAGGTCAACCCCGAGACGAACAGCCTGCTCTACCGCGGCTACCCCGTGCAGGAGCTGGCGGCGACGCAGTCGTTCGAGGCGGTCGCGTACCTGCTCTGGCACGGTGAGCTGCCGGATGCCGCACAGCTCGCCGCTTTCCGCGCGACCGAGCGCGAGCACCGTGCGCTCGCCGACAACGTCAAGGCGGCGATCGACCTGGTGCCCGTCGAGGCGCATCCGATGGACGAGGTGCGCACGGCCGTCAGCCTGATCGGCGCCTCCGACCCGAACGCGGGTGGATCGGTGCTCGATGCCGGTGGCAGCCCAGAGCAGAACCTCGAGCGCAGCATCCGTCTGTTCGCGGCACTGCCGGCCATCGTCGCCTACGGTCAGCGCCGCCGCCGCGGCGAACAGCTCATCGAGCCGCGCGACGACCTTGACTACTCGGCGAACTTCCTATGGATGACGTTCGGCGAAGAGCCCGACCCGGTGGTCATCGACGCGTTCAACCGCTCGATGATCCTGTACGCCGAGCACTCCTTCAACGCCTCGACCTTCACGGCGCGCGTGATCACCTCGACCCTGAGCGATCTCTACTCAGCCGTCGTCGGAGCGATCGGCGCGCTCAAGGGGCCACTGCACGGTGGCGCCAACGAGGCTGTGCTGCACATCTTCGACGAGATCGGCGAGGCGTCCAACGTGGTGCCGTGGCTGGATGCGGCGCTCGCTGAGAAGCGCAAGATCATGGGTTTCGGCCACCGTGTCTACAAGAGCGGCGACTCGCGTGTGCCCACCATGAAGGCCGCGCTCGACACGCTCGTCGAGCACTACCACCGCGCCGAGGTGGCCGAGCTGTACGACGCGCTCGAGTCGGAGTTCGTCGAGCGCAAGGGCATCTACCCGAACCTCGACTACCCATCGGGCCCGGCTTACAACCTGATCGGCTTCGACACCCTCACTTTCACGCCGTTGTTCGTCGCGGCGCGTGTGACCGGGTGGACGGCGCACGTGATCGAGCAGGCCGGTGCCAACGCACTGATCCGACCGCTGTCGCTCTACAACGGCGTCGACGAGCGGCACATCGAGAACTGACCGGGGCGCCGGTCCGGGTCAGTGCGCCCGGGCCGGGGCCGATCGGATGCCGCACCCGCCGAGGCGGTGATGGTCAGCTCGCGCGCGGGAGGTTTCCCAGCTCCGCGCCGGAGGCATCCTTGATCACGAGCACGTCGCCGTCGATCTCGACCGCGCGGATGCCGCGCATCCAGTCGTCGACGCCGGGGCAGGCCTTGAGAGTCGAGGCGAATCGGGCGAGGTCGACACGATCGCCGTTCACCGAGTAGGTCGTCGTGATGCCGTTGCATCCGTCGCTGCCGTGCACCTCGCCGTCGGCGGTGAACTCGAGATGCGGCTGGCCCGAGGAGTCCTCGCCCCACACTCCGACGAGCTTCTCGATGAGGGCGTCGTCTTCGCTGCTCGGGTCGCTGCTCGACGTGGGGGCGCCACTCGGGGCACCCGTCGCGCAGGCCGCGCCCATCAGGGCGAAGGCCCCCAGAATCGCGAGGCCGACGAGGTTTCGTGCTCTGCGGTGGGTGCTCATGCTGGCCATGCTAACGGTGTCGCCTGCGAACGCCATCGCAATCTCGATCCGGCAGGCGGGCTCTCCGAGCCGAGTGCGCGTGCGCGTGTATCGCACAGAGGAGGTGCAGGTCAAGGGGTGAAATTCCGATAAACAATTCCCCCATTCTGTGGATTTACTGGGTACTCTTCTAGAGATCCCTGTTCGTCCCGACGAACAGGATCCTGCTTGTCGGGGGGCCAGCGTCGTAGTTCACGCCTCCACCGGGAGGCGAACGGTTCTGTGTGCATCGCACACTGCCGGAGATGAAACTGACTGACGATCCGTGACCAGCAAGGACATACATCACATGAAGCACAGAGTGACAGGCCGACGCCCACTGGCGTTGACGGCCGCCACCACGCTCGCCCTCTCGGGCCTCTTCCTCGGAGCGCCTGCGGCGTTCGCTGAAGACTCCGCCGATGCACCCAGCCAGGACGCTCCTGCTGAGGTGCTCAAGACGAAGGCGGAACTCGGCAAGGTCGGCACCGACATGGTCGCCGTCGGTCAGACCGCGGATGGTGGCAACGTCGTCGTCGTGACTGCCGACAGCGCATCGGCGGACGCCGAGATCACGCAGATCGCCGCAACCGAGGGCTTCCCCGACGCATCCGTCGTCAAGGTCGACCGCGTTCTCTCGGCTTTCGATGAGGGCGACGTCGTAGGCGGACAGGGCTACCTGTCGGTCAGCCCCGACCTCGACGGCTTCCTCGCCAATGAGCCCGGAAGTGCCGCCTGGTCGTGCTCCGTGGGCTTCGCTGCATTCACCCCGACGGGTGACCCTGCGCTCCTGAGCGCCGGACACTGCGCCTTCGGCGACGACGGCGAGCCGCTCACCGACACCACTCTCACCGTTCCCGGCGATGAGCCGGCAGTCGGCGGAACCCCCTCACTGCCCGCCTCGGTCGAGCTGCTCGGCACGTTCGGCTTCGCCCAGTTCGGTGGCGGCGACGGTGGCCTCGGCTCGAACGGCGACACCACCGCGACCGACATCTCGGTCATCGACATCGACGAGGCCGCGGGCTGGAACCCGGTGCCGGCGGTCACCGACTGGACCACGGCCGGCGACTCGCTGAGCTCCCTCGCAGACAGCGTCATCGAGATCAAGTCCGTCGCGGCTCCGTCGCTCGGCGAGGTCCAGAAGAGCGGTCGCACGACCGGCTTCACCACCGGTGCGGTCGACGGCGACGACATCCTCGACGGATGGGCGAGCATCGACGGCCACTGGGTCCAGGGCTTCTCGAGCAACACGCCCGCGGCTCCCGGTGATTCCGGCGGCGCGGTCATCCAGGGCAATGCGGCCGTCGGCCTCATCAGCGGTGGATCCGAGGCGACCGCGACCGAAGAGCAGTTCACCTGGGCGGCATCGCTCGTGACCGCTCTGCCCAAGACCAACGGCTACCAGGTCGCGCTCGACCTCGACGCACCGGTCATCACGAGCCCGACCGACAACGCAGAGGTGCAGCCGGGAACGGCCATCACCGGAACCGCTGTCGGAGCAGCCAAGGTCACGGTCAGCGGCTTCGGCGAAGACCAGACGGTCGACGTCGTCGACGGCGCCTTCTCGGTCGTCGGACCCGTCGAGCTCGGCGAGCAGACCATCTCGGTCCGTGCACGCACCGGCTTCAGCTCCTCTGAGACCACCTCGATCGACGTGACCGTCGTGCCGGCTCCGCTCGTCGCACCGGTCATCACCTCGCCGGCCGACGGCTCGACGGTCAACGAGACCGTCACCGCAGTCAGCGGCACCGGTCTGCCGACCACCACCATCACGGTGGCGGACGCTGAGGGCGACGTCCTCGGCACGACCGAGGTCGCCGCAGACGGTTCGTGGACCGTCGACGGACTCTCCTTCGAGTACGGCTCGCACAGCGTCGTCGTGACGCAGACCCGCACGATCGACGGCGAAGACGAGGTCTCGCCTGAGGCCGCCTCGTCGTTCTCGGTCCTCCCGGTCTCGCCGGCCGTGACCTCGGTCGCGAACGGCACGGAGTTCGCCCACAACGATGGTCCTTCCGGTCTCGCCGGCACGGGCATCGACGGCGCGACCGTCACGGTGACCCTCAACGGCGCTGAGCCGGCGTCGGCGAACACGGCTGCTCTCGCGGGCGCCTTCGCCGCAGCGAGCGGCACGTTCACGGCCACGGTCGAGGACGGCGCATGGAGCGTCGAGTTCGGCGCGGCTCTCGAGTCGGGCACGTACACGGTCTCGGCCACGCAGGCCATCGACGGCGTCTCGTCGGCTCCGACCGACCTGGCGTTCGTGGTTCTCGCCGCACCGGTCGCCGGTGGTGGCGGAGCAGCTCCCGGTGACGGTGGCGCAGCCGCCCCCGGTGACGGCGGACTCGCCGTGACCGGTGCCGACATGCTCGTCCCGCTCTCTGCCGCAGCCATCGCGCTCGCGCTGCTGTCGGGTGGACTGCTGCTGGTCTTCCGTCGTCGCCAGCTCATCGAGAGCTGATCACGCTGATCACCTGTTGAGGGTGTGACCGGCTCCGGCCGTGAACCCCTCGCTGAGAAGCCCGGTATCGATCGATACCGGGCTTCTTCGCGTCTGCCGTGTGCCCGCGACGGCGCGGGGGTGAGCGGATGCAGCGCACACAGCAGAAGGCCCGACATCGGAATCCGATGCCGGGCCTTCTGCCGTCGAGAAGGATCTCAGGCGAGTTCGATCACCGACCACGAGAGCGGCGGCAGTGTCGCGCGCACCGCGCCGTCGACGACCTCGGCGGCGGCGAGCGGCACCATGTGCACAGCATCCTGCGTGGTCTCGAGGTTCGCGGTGTGGCGGTCGCCGCCCTCGGGAATGGTCAGCGTCTCGGCGTTCACCACGCGCAGACCGGTGAGGCCGCGCAGCTCGACCGTCAGGTCGCTCTCCTCGTCGAGCGAGCGGTTGGCGACGAACACGACGACGCGTCCGGTCTCCTCATCCCACGTCGCCGCTGCATCGACCGAGTCGACCCCGCCGTAGCGCTTGGTCTCGATCTGCGGAGCCGACACCGCGAGGCGCAGGATGCGACCCTTCGCGAGGCGAGCCATGCGCTCGAAGGGCCAGAAGCTCGTCTGGCGCCAGGCCGGACCGTTCTCCTCCGAGCGGATCGGCGCGATCACGTTGACGAGCTGCGCCTGGTTGGCGATCTTCACCCGGTCGCCGTGCCGCAGCAGGCTGTTCAGCAGTGTGCCCACGACGACGGCATCCGTCACGTTGTAGGTGTCTTCGATCACACGCGGATGCTTCTTCCATCCCGCCTTCGCGATCTCGACCGATTCGACGTCGTTGAACTTCACCTGGTCCCACACGTTCCACTCGTCGAACGAGATGTCGACCTGCTTCGTGTGCTTGCCTGCGGCCTTCACGGCGTCGATCGTCGCGATGACGCCGTCGATGAAGGCGTCCATGTCGACCGACTCGGCGAGGAACGACTCGGCGTCGCCGTCGTGCTCCTGGTAGTAGGCGTGCATCGAGATGAAGTCGACCTCGTCGTACGCGTGCGTGAGCACGGTGTGCTCCCAGGTGCCGAACGTCGGCATCGACCGGCCGGACGAGCCGACCGCGACGAGCTCGATGGTCGGGTCGACGAGCTTCATGGCCTTGGCCGACTCCTGCGCGAGACGACCGTACTCGGTCGCGGTCTTGCCGCCGATCTGCCACGGTCCGTCGAGCTCGTTGCCCAGGCACCACAGCTTGATGTCGAACGGCTGCTCCGCGCCGTTCTTGCGACGCAGATCGGACCAGTACGTGCCGCCGGGGTGGTTCGCGTACTCGACGAGCGACCGCGCCTCTTCGACACCGCGGGTGCCGAGGTTGATCGCCTCCATGACTTCGACGTCGGCATCCTTCGCCCAGTCCATGAACTCGTGCAGACCGAACGCGTTGCTCTCGATGGTGTGCCATGCGCCGTCGATGCGCACCGGGCGGTCTTCGACGGGGCCGACCCCGTCTTCCCAGCGGTAGCCGGAGACGAAGTTGCCCCCGGGGTAGCGCACGACGGTCGGACCCATCTCCTTCACGAGGGCGAGCACGTCCTGGCGGAAGCCGCGCTCGTCGGCCTGCGGGTGCCCCGGCTCATAGATGCCGGTGTACACGCAGCGCCCCATGTGCTCGACGAACGACCCGAAGAGCCTCCGGGGAACGTCGGCGATGGTGAAGTCGCGGTCGATGGTGATGCGGGCCTGAGACATTGCTCTCCTAGGTTCTGGCTCTCGAGCCGGGTGGGGGACTACTGACCGCCGAAGCCGCTGGTCGCGACTCCCTTGACGATCTGCTTCTGGAAGATGATGAACACGATGATCAGCGGCAGCGCGGCGAGCACGGCCTGGGCCATGACCTGCGCGTACTGCACGCCGTAGGCGCTGATGACCGTCTGGAGTCCGACCGGCAGCGTCATCAGCGTGGTGTCGTTGATGACGAGGAACGGCCAGAGGAAGTTGTTCCACGCGCCGATGAACACGAAGATCGCGACGGATGCCAGGATCGGCCGCGAGAGCGGCAGCACGATCGACCAGAAGATGCGCAGGCGGCTGGCGCCGTCGACGCGGGCCGCGTCTTCGAGCTCGATCGGGATCGCGTCGAAGAAGCGCTTCAGGATGAACACCATCGCGGGGGCCACGACCTGCGGCAGGATCAGGCCCCAGTAGGTGTCGATCATGTTGAACGCGAGCATCTCGTAGAACAGCGGGATGATCAGCACCTGCGGCGGCACGACGATCGAGGCGATGATGACGACGAACAGCCACTTGCGGCCGGTGAAGTCGAGCCGCGAGAACGCGTACGCGGCCAGCGCCGAGATCGTCAGGGTGATCAGGGTCACGGCGACCGAGGTCCACAGGCTGTTGAACGCCCACGTGTAGACGTTGCCCTGCGACAGGATCGCCGTGAAGGCCTCGACGGTCGGACCCGAGGCGCCGATCCACGACGGGTCGCCGCTGGCGGCATCCGTCTCGGTCTTGAACGCCGTGGCGACCGCCCAGAGGAACGGCAGCAGCCAGCCGATCGCGAGGACGATCAGGACGATGAGGGCGCTGATGCGCAGCGCGCCGAAGGGCTTCTGGCCGGGGAGATGCGGGCGGCGGGCACGCGCCGGCTTGGTCGTGGTGATGGTCTCGGTGAGTGTGGCGGTGGACATCACAGCTGCGACTCCTTCCGGCGGCGCATGATCAGAGCCTGCGCGACGCCGATGATGACGATGAGAGCGAAGAACACGTAGGAGATCGCGGCCGAGTAGCCGAACCGGTAGCTGACGAAGCCGGCCTCGTAGATGTACTGGACGATCGAGCGGGTGGTGTCGCTCGCGACGCCACCGAGCATCTGATAGGCCTGATCGAACAGCTTCAGCGATGCCAGGATCTGCAGGATCAGGATCAGCACGGTCGCGGGGCCGAGCTGGGGGAGCGTGATCGACCAGAACTGACGCCACGGGCCTGCGCCGTCGAGCGACGCGGCCTCGTACTGCTGCGGCGGGATGTTCTGCATCGCGGCGAGATAGAGCAGGAAGTTGAACCCGACCGTCCACCAGACGGTGGCGATGACGATCGACAGCATGTTGGTGTCGGGGTTCTGCAGCCACGCGAGCGGCTCGAGGCCGAAGAACTCGAGGATGTTGTTGGCCGCGCCGATCTGCGGGTTGAAGATCCACACCCAGATCTGCGAGATGACGGTCGAGGCGAGCAGATACGGCATGAAGAACGACAGCCGCCACAGCCACTGCCCCGGCAGCCCGCGGTCGACGAGGGCGGCCATGAGCAGTGCGATCACGACGAGAGGCACGGTCGACAGCAGCGTGAACCACACCGTGTTGCCCATCGACTGCCACATCTTGGGATCGGTGAGCGCCTCGGCGTAGTTCGCGAAGCCGATGAACGAGCCGCCTGCCCCCGTGAGCGACTGGTCGGTGAAGCTGAGGATGATGCCGTGCACGATCGGCCAGGCGAGGAACAGCACGAAGGCGAGAAGGAACGGGGCGAGGAACGCCCAGCTGATGAGCTGCTCGCGGTTGCGGGAGCCGGCGCGTCGCACGGGCACGGCCGACTTCGAGCCGGTGACGATGGTGCGCGTGGAGTCGGTTGCGGTGGTCATGATGCGAACGTCCCCTCGGGGTCGGCCGGGTTGGGCTGCCGGAGGAGCGTGTTCACGCGAGCCTCGAACCGGTCGATGGCGGCGGCGGGGTCGTCGCCCGAGAGCAGGACTCCCTGCACCGCGGCGCCGAATTCGCCCTGGAAGTTCGAGCCTGAGCCGGTGAACCACGCGGTGGGATCGTAGACGACGTGCTGCGCGGCCTCGGCGTAGTTGGCCTGGGGGATGAGGTCGGCGTATTGGGGCGACTCGGTGACCGGGAGGAATGCGGGGATGTGCCCGGCCTCGGCCCAACCGAACGAGTCCTTGAGCATGTCGGCGACGAAGCGGTAGGTGAGGTCGCGCTTTGCGGGGTCGGCGTTCGTCTGGTGCGGCAGCACGAACGAGTGCGAGTCGGCATAGACGGCCGGCGTGCCGAACAGCGTGGGGATCATCGTCGCATCCAGGGGCAGTTCCGCCGCCTGCATGGTGCGCAGCTCCCAGACGCCGGTGAACAGCATGCCGCTCTTGCCGGTCGCGAACTCGGCCACTGCGCTGCCGTAGTCGGCCTGGGCGAGAGCGATCTCGCCGTCGAGCAGGGTGCGCATGAGGGTCAGAGATTCGACCGCGGCGTCCTTGTCGATCACGGCCTTGCCGCCTGCCGGCAGCTCCATCGCCGTGCCGTGCTGCGAGTAGAACGTGTAGAAGAGGCGCCACATCTGGGCGCCGTCACCGAGGTAGCCGTATGACAGCGCATGGCCCTCGGCCTGACCGCCGATCGCGCGCAATTGGTCGAGGAACTCGTCAGGAGACGACGTCTGCTGCAGGCGTCCGTCGCTGTCGAGCACGCCGGCGGCGTCGCAGATGTCGGTGTTGAACATCGCGACGAACGGGTGCGCGTCGAGCGCGATGCTGTACATGTTCTCGCCCACGAAGCCCTTCTCCCAGATCGGCTTCGGGAACGTCGAGGCGTCGACTCCGAGGTCTGCGAGTCGGTCGAGGTCCCACGTGTCGAGCAGGCCACCGGGTGCCCAGCCGACCGTGCGCGTCGCGTGCATGATCGCGACGTCCGGAGCCCGCCCGCCCGCGCCGGCCATGGCGAGCTTCGTGTAATAGGGGGTGCCCCAGGCGAGCACGGTGGGGCGGATGCGGTAGTCGCTCTGCGCCGCGTTGGCGGTGTCGAGCAGTTGCGACATGGTGACGCCGTCGCCACCGGACAGCAGATGCCAGAACTGCAGGGTCGTGGTGTTCGAACCGGGGACGGTGCCAGGGGCGCAGCCGGCGAGCAGCGCGGCGGCGGCCGTGACGGAGGCGGCAGTCAGGAACTGCCGCCGAGACAGATCGAGCGGGGGCGTCATCGTCACTCCTTCGTGACAGCGGGCGGGGTCGGGGTACATCATTACATCGATGTAATCGGCCGCGCAAGAGCGCGTTGCCGGAGCCCGCGACTCAGGGGCGGTAGCCGCGCGGGCTGCCCTGGGTGCTGTCGCGCTCGAGAAGGTGATGCGAGAGGGTGAGCGCCCGCGGCGGTGCTGCGCGGTCATCCATGCGCGACTCGAGAAGCCCGAGTGCGGCATCCGCGAACGCGCGCCGGTCGAAGGCGATCGTCGTGAGCGAAGGCGACGTGTAGCGCGAGAACTCGACGTCGTCGAAGCCCGTCACGATCACGTCGTCCGGCACGCTCACGCCATGATCGTGCAACGAGTGCAGCGCCCCGAGCGCGAGCGAATCGGTGAACGCGATGATCGCGTCGAACGCGACGCCTCGCTGCAACAGCGTCCGCACGCCCTCGGCTCCGCCGGTCATCGACCACGGCATCGGATTGATCTCCAGGGCGGTGTCGCGGGGTATGCCGGCCTCTCGCAGCGCGTCGTGCACGCCGTCGAGTCGCAGACGACTGGTCGCCGTCGCGACCGATTCGTCATCGTCGGCGCCGATCACCGCGATGCGCGTCGCGCCGCGAGACAGCACGTGGCGGGTCACGTCGGCTGCGGCCCGGCGACTGTCGATGCGCACGTGGTCGGCCCTGTTCTGCTCCACCTCACCGAGTACGACGAGCGGAGGCAGCCGGTCGGCGTACTTCAGCACGCTGTCCTCGAGGCGGATGGGGTTCAGGATCAGACCGTCGACCAGGTGCGCGCGAGCCCGGGAGACCAGCTCCCTCTCTCGTTCGGGGTCGGTCGCGGTCTCCTCGATCTGCACGGCGAGGCCGCGGTCGTGCGCGGCGTCGACGATGCGGTGCATGAGCTCGGCCGAGAACGCGGTCGCGAGATCGGGCAGGGCCACGGCGATGATCCCCGAGCGGCCTTTGCGCAGCCCTCGGGCATTGAGGTTCGGCACGAAGTCGAGCTCGGCCATCGCCGCCTCGACGCGCAGCCTGGTCTCCTCGCGCACGGCGACCGTGCCGGTGACGACGTTCGAGACCGTCTTGGGCGAGACGCCGGCGAGTGCGGCGACGTCCTTCATCGTCGCGCGCGGCGGCGGCATCGCTGTCATCCGGTCAGCCTATCCATCGCCTCGCCCGCGAGCCCGCCGCATCGCGGAATGTCCGCACCCGCTGGCTACTATGGCCCGATGACCATCGAACGCAACTGGGCAGGCAACCTCACCTACCGTGCTTCCGCCGTCGAGCACCCCGGCTCGATCGACGAGCTGCGCCATCTGCTCGCCCGGGGCGGAGCCGTGCGAATCCTCGGTTCGAGGCACTGCTTCAATGACATCGCCGACACCGACGGGCTGCTCATCGCCCTCGATCGGCTGCCCGTCGTGTTCGAGGTGAACGATGCGCGTGACGCGGTGCGCGTCTCGGGTGGGCTGCGCTACGGCGACCTCGCTCCGCTGCTCGACGCCGAGGGGCTCGCGCTCGCGAACCTCGCCTCGCTGCCGCACATCTCGATCGCCGGCGCGGTCGCGACGGGCACGCACGGGTCGGGCGACGCGATCGGCTCACTCGCCTCGGCGGTGCGTGCGCTGACGATCATCACGCCGAGTGGGGAGACGCGCACCCTCGCCCGCGGTGACGACGACTTCGACGGCGCAGTCGTCAGCCTGGGTGCGCTGGGCGCCGTCGTCGATCTCACGCTCGACGTCGAGCCGTCGTACGAGGTCGCCCAGCACGTGTTCGAGCAGCCGTCGTGGGATGCGATCCTCGCCGACTTCGACGAGGTGACGAGCATCGGCACGAGCGTCAGCATCTTCTCGCGCTGGGAGCACACCGACGTCGCCGACCAGATCTGGGTCAAGCAGCGCCAGCCCGAGGCGCGCGAGAACACCCGTGCCGACCTCTTCGCTCGACTGGGAGCGGACCCGGCGACCGCCAAGCGGCATCCGATCCTCGGCGTCGATCCCGTCGCCTGCACCGAGCAGCTCGGCGAGCCCGGGCCGTGGTTCGAGCGCCTCGCGCACTTCAAGCTCGAGTTCACGCCGTCGGCCGGCGCCGAGATCCAGAGCGAGTACCTCGTGCCCCGGGCCGATGCGGTCGCCGCCATCCAGGCGGTTCGCACCCTCGCCGGTCAGATCGCGCCGCTGCTGCTCGTGAACGAGATCCGCACCGTCGCCCCCGACTACCTCTGGCTGAGCTCGTCGCAGGGCACGGATGCCGTCGGCATCCACTTCACCTGGAAGCCCGACGAGGCGGCTGTGCGCGCGTTCCTGCCGACCCTCGAGGCGGCACTGCCCGAGACCGCCCGCCCGCACTGGGGCAAGGTATTCGCTCTCGATGCCGCGGAGGTGCGCGCGCGCTACTCGCGGTGGGAGGACTTCGCCGCCCTCGCGCGCCGGTTCGACCCCGAGCGCCGACTCGTGAACCCGTACCTCGAGCGCTTGGGCCTGTAGCAGGATCCATTGCACCACCCCGGTTGTTCTCGGTAACATTCTCCGAGGCCTGGCCGACGGAGGTGTGCATGGCGAACGTCGGTTCAGACAAGCCCAACATCCGCCAGGTCGCGACCATCGCGGGCGTCTCGCACATGACGGTGTCGCGGGTGCTCAATGATCACCCGAACATCAAGCCCGACACGAAGCGCCGCGTGCTCGAGGCGATCGAGGAGCTCGACTACCGCCCGAATCTCGTCGCCAGGGCCCTCGCCACCCAGCGCACCCGGCGCATCGGCGTGATCGTCGAGAGCGCGGTGGCGCACGGTCCCACCAGCATCCTGAGGGCCGTCGAGCTGTCGGCGCGCGCCACCGGCTACTCGGTCACGCCGATCGCTCTGCACGAGGGTGATCCGCTGTCTCCCCAGGAGGCGGTCGACCACCTCGTGACGCAGGGTGTCGACGCGCTGTGCGTGATCGCGCCTCGTTCGTCGTCGGTGGCCGCTCTGCGGCGCATCGCGATCACGGTGCCCATGCTC
The DNA here is from genome assembly GCF_044743635.1 of Microbacterium sp. NPDC087589. Taxonomy (NCBI): domain Bacteria; kingdom Bacillati; phylum Actinomycetota; class Actinomycetes; order Micrococcales; family Microbacteriaceae; genus Microbacterium; species Microbacterium sp. NPDC087589. Next base: position 47,794 of record NZ_JBIUWV010000009.1, on the reverse strand, counting down.
GTCGTCAAGGCCGACGCCGACCCGACCTTCCTCACGGTGTCGATCGACCAGCACGCCGGCACGACGTCGGTGGTCGATCACCTCGTCGCTCTCGGGCACCGCGACATCCTGCACCTCTCCGGCCCGCTGGACTGGCTCGATGCGCGGGCGAGGGAGCGCGCATTCCATACGAGGGCCAAGTCGTGGGGCATCCGTGAGCGGCCGATCGTCGTCGGAGACTGGTCGGCCGACTTCGCCTACGACTTCGCGAAGGGCCTCACCAGGCTGCCCGACTACACGGCGATCTTCGCCGCGAACGACGACATGGCCATGGGGCTGATCCACGGGCTGCACGACAGGGGCTTCGAGGTGCCGAAGGACCTCAGCGTGGTCGGGTTCGACGACATCCCGCTGGCGCGGCATTTCATCCCTCCGCTCACGACAGTGCGTCAGGACTTCGGAGCGCTGGGCGTCGCGGTGGTCGAGATGCTGCGCGCGGCGATAGAGGGTCGCGACATCCCTGCGCTCACCCGCATCCCGACCGAGCTCGTCGCGCGAGGTTCGTCGGCCGCACCCAGGGAGGTGCGATGACACCCGACCGTGGTCCCGAGCCGGTCGTGCGGCTCGAGGGCATCACGGTCGAGTTGCCCGGCGTGCGCGCGCTCGACGGCGTCGACTTCCGCCTGTTCCCCGGCGAGGTGCATGCCGTGATGGGCGAGAACGCCGCGGGCAAGTCGACCCTCGTCGCGGTGATCACCGGCACGATCTCTCCCGACGAGGGCGTGGTGATCGTCGACGGCGAACCGCGTCGCTTCTCGGGAGTCGCCGACAGTCGGGCGGCCGGCATCGCGACGGTGTTCCAGGAGGCGCAGCTGAGCCCGAACCTCAGCGTGGCGGAGAACGTGATGCTCGGGCGAGAGCGTCGCGGCCGGTTCGGCATCGATTGGCGCAGGACCAGGGCGGATGCCGCCGAAGCACTGGCCAGGCTGGGGCTCGACGACCTCGACCCGAAGACGCCGTTGTCGATGCTGACGCCGGCGCAGAAGCAACTGGTCGCGCTCGCTCGCGCGGTCGTCGACGATCCGAGGGTGCTGATCCTCGACGAACCCACTTCGAGCCTCGACGTCGCCGAGGTGGCCACTCTGATGCGGGTCATCCGTGGCCTGCGGCAACGAGGGGTCGCGATCCTGTTCATCTCGCACTTCCTCGAGCAGGCGTTCGCGATCAGCGATCGCATGACGGTGCTGCGCAACGGGCGACGCGTGGGCGAATACGCGACACGCGACCTCGACCGAGCCGATCTGATCTCGAAGATGCTCGGCAAGGACATCGACAGCCTGAGAGCACTCGGCTCCGAGCGCAAGGCACACCACTACGCATATGACGGAGAGCCGGCCATGCAGGCGTCCGGCGTCGGTCGACGCGGCGAGCTGGAGCGGATGGACGTCGAGATCCAGAGGGGCGAGATCGTGGGGCTCGCGGGCCTCCGAGGCTCCGGTCGCACCGAGCTCGCATCGTTGCTCAGCGGCTCGGTGCGCACCGACAGCGGAGAACTCTGGGTCGACGGCGAACGGGTGCAGCTGCGAAGTCCCTCGGCGGCGCTGCGGCACCGCATCGCGCTGTCGGCCGAGAATCGGGGAACGCAGGGCATCATCGGCGAGCTCACGGCACGCGAGAACATCATCCTCTCGCTGCAGGCGCTGCGCGGCTGGACTCGTCCCCTCTCGCACGCCGAGTCGAGGGGGCTGGTGGAGACCTACGTCGAGGCCCTGCACCTCGATCCCGCGGACCTCGACCGTCCGGTCGGTCTCCTGTCGGGGGGAACGCAGCAGAAGGTGCTTCTCGCCCGAGCGCTGGCGGTGCGCCCGCACGTGCTGATCCTCGACGAGCCCACCCGGGGGATCGACATCGCGGCGAAGATCGAGGTGCAGCGCCGCATCAGCCAGCTCGCCGGAGACGGAGTGGCCGTCGTGTTCATCTCGTCCGAACTCGAAGAGGTCGTGCGGCTGAGCGATCGCATCATCGTGCTGAAGGACCGCGAGAAGATCGGCGAGCTCAGCAACGGTCCGGGCGTGACCGTCGACACGGTGGTGGAGATGATCGCGGCCGAGCTGAGCCACAGCGCAGAACTGTGATCGGTAACACTCTGGCTCGACCCTGATGAGTGCGATTTCGTAACGAACTCTTGTGTTCCCGAAATTGTTCCCGGTAACATCGCCGCAGGACATGCGAAGCAGCTGTCCTGCAATCACGACAGGACCATGACTGGTCCGCCACTGCCGGAGTGACCACCGGCATCTCAAAGAGGAGAAGAAATGTCCGCGAAGAAGCGCATCCGCGTCGCGTTCGGCCTGGCAGCAGTCGGCGCACTCACCATCGGCCTTGCGGCCTGCTCGTCGGGCGACTCGGGCGGCTCAGGCGGCGGGGGCGGCTCGGAGGAGATCACCACCGTCGGCTTCGTGGCCGTCGGCCCCGAAGGCGCCTGGCGCGAGGCGAACGAGTCGAACATCCAGGACACCTTCACGGAGGAAGCCGGATACGAGCTCAAGTACGCCCCCGCCACGAACCTCGACCAGAAGTCGCAGATCGACGCCTTCACGTCGTTCGTCGATGAGGGGGTCGACGTCATCCTGCTGTCGGCCACCGAGGCCTCCGGCTGGGAGGACTCGCTCAAGCGCGCGCAGGAGGCGGAGATCCCGGTCATCCTGCTCGACCGCGGCATCGAGCCCGACGACGACAGCCTGTATGTGACCCGGATCGCCCCCGACAACGTCGAGGTCGCCAAGGAGGTCGGCACCTGGGCCGCGGCCACGTTCCCCGACGGTGGCAACTACGTCGTGCTCGAGGGGCCGGCAGGTGTGGGCGTCGTGAACGAGCGCAACACGGGCTTCGACGAGGGCCTCGGCGACTCGTCGCTGACCAAGCTCGACGCGCAGACCGCGAACTGGTCGGCAGAAGAGGGCAAGAGCGTCTTCGAGACCATGCTGAAGTCCTCGGGCAATGACATCCAGCTGGTGTTCGCACAGAACGACGAGATGGGTCTCGGAGCCGCTCAGGCTGCGGAAGAGGCTGGCCTCGTCGTCGGTGAGGACGTCAAGATCGCCACGATCGACGGCACCAAGAACGCCATGCAGGCGCTCGCCGACGGTCAGCTCAGCTACGTGCACGAGTACAACCCGCTCTTCGGTGAGACCGCGCTCGAGGTCGTCGAGAAGGCTCTCGCGGGCGAGGATGTCGACTCGTACATCGTCGTGCCCAGCGAGGCGTTCGACTCCGCCGAGGCGGCGCAGGCCGTGCTCGCCGACCGCAAGTACTGACCGAGCACCGAACCCGAGGCCGGAGCGATCCGGCAGCGAGCCCGGGTGGGGCAGGACCACTGCGCCACCCGGGCTCTGCAGACGGAGAGACAGCGATGAACGAAGCACTGCCCATCGTCGAGATGCGCGGGATCTCTATCGAGTTCCCGGGCGTGAAAGCCCTCGACGGGGTCGATTTCCGGCTGTTCCAGGGCGAGGTCCACGCGCTCATGGGAGAGAACGGTGCCGGAAAATCGACCCTGATCAAAGCGCTGACCGGTGTCTATCAGATCGACTCAGGGTCGATCGTCGTCGCCGGGCAGGAGCGCAGCTTCGGCGGCGCCGGCGACGCACAGGATGCCGGGATCTCGACGGTCTACCAGGAGGTCAATCTCGCCCCGAACCTCTCGATCGGCGAGAACGTGATGCTCGGACACGAGTCGCGCGGAGTCTTCGGCATCAACTGGACGGCCACCCACCGAGCGGCGACCGACGCTCTCTCCCGACTCGGGCTGGGACACCTCGACACGCGCCGACCGCTCTCGACTCTCTCGATCGCGCTGCAGCAGCTCGTCGCCATCAGCCGCGCGATGGCTATCAAGGCCAAGGTGCTCATCCTCGATGAGCCGACGTCCAGCCTCGACGCCGCCGAGGTCGAGGGTCTCTTCACCGTGATCCGGGCTCTACGCGATCAGGGCGTCGCGATCCTCTTCGTCTCGCACTTCCTCGATCAGGTCTACGCGATCAGCGACCGCCTGACGGTGCTGCGCAACGGCCAGTACGAGGGCGAGTACCTCACCCGAGACCTCGACCGCCATGCCCTCATCTCGAAGATGATCGGCAAGGACCTCGACGCGCTCACGTCGCTCGGGGGCAACCGCCGCCGCGCACCGCGCGAAGCCGACGAGAAGCCGCTGCTCGCGGCATCCGGCATCGCGCGACGAGGCGCGGTCGAAGCGACCGACCTCGACATCCGCCCCGGCGAGGTGATCGGCTTCGCCGGTCTGCTGGGCTCCGGGCGCACCGAGCTCGCGAGACTGCTCTACGGGGCCGACCGCACCGACGAGGGAACGATCGAATTGCACGGACGTCGGGTCGACCTCAAGTCGCCGGCAGACGCGCTGCCTCGACGCATCGCCTTCTCGACCGAGAACCGCCGTGACGAGGGGATCATCGGAGACCTGACCGTGCGCGAGAACATCATCCTCGCGGTGCAGGCCGAGCGCGGCTGGGCGCGGCCCATGAGCCGCAAAGAGCAGGATGCGATCGTCGACCGCTACATCGAGCAGTTCCACGTCCGCCCAGCCGACCCCGATCGGATGATCAAGAACCTCTCCGGCGGCAACCAGCAGAAGGTGCTGCTCGGGCGCTGGCTCGCCACGCAGCCCGAGCTGCTGATCCTCGACGAGCCGACCCGTGGCATCGACGTGGGTGCGAAGGCCGAGATCCAGGAGGCGGTCGCCGAGCTCGCCGAAGACGGCGTCGCCGTGGTGTTCATCTCCTCCGAGCTCGAAGAGGTCGTGCGTCTCTCCGAGCGGATCATCGTGCTGAAGGATCACCGCAAGATCGGCGAGATCCAGAACGGCCCCGACGTCACCGCGCAGGTGATCGTCGATGTGATCGCCGCTCACGGACTGGAGGCTGCGGCCGAGACGCTCGACGACACAGACGGCGCCGTGCCCGATAGCATCGCCCCCACGACCGACAAGGAGGCAGCGCGATGACCGCGTCAGCCGGCACCACCATCTGGCGGGATCTGATCCACAAGCCGTTCTTCTGGGGCATCGTCGCGATCCTCGCGCTGCTCGCCCTGAACGTGGTCAAGGACCCGACCTACCTCGCGCTCTCGATCAACCCCAACAACGGCAACCTCGTCGGCAACCTGATCGACATCCTGCGTCAGGCGGCGCCGATCATGATGATCGCGATCGGGATGTCGCTCGTGATCGCCACGGGCGGCATCGACCTCTCGGTCGGCTCGCTGATGGCCGTCGCCGGGGCCGTCTCGATGGAGTTCCTCAGTGCCGCAGGCGACTCCTTCGGTGCGGCGCTCGCCGCGGTCGGACTCGCGCTGGTCATCACCGGGATACTCGGGGCGGTCAACGGTCTGCTCGTCGCCTATGTCGGGCTGCAGCCGTTCATCGCGACACTCGTGCTCATGCTCGCGGGCCGCGGCATCGCCAAGGTCATCACCGGAGGGCAGAACACCACGGCGTCGAACGACGCGTTCCGGTGGATCGCGAACGGCTTCGTGATCGGCATCCCCGTGGTGTTCATCCTCGCCGTGCTCATCGTGATCGTCGTCGGCTGGGTCGTCAGGCGCAGTGCGCTGGGCCTCATGATCGAGGCGATCGGCATCAACCCCCGAGCCAGCCGCATGGCAGGCATCAAGCCGAAGGGCCTGCTGCTCACGGCCTACATCATGAGCGGCATCCTCGCGGGGATCGCGGGGATCATGTCGGTCGGCAGCGTGATGACCGTCGACATCTCGCGCACCGGATATCAGCTCGAGCTCGACGCGATCCTCGCGGTCGTCATCGGCGGGGCATCGCTGGCCGGCGGCAAGTTCTCGCTCAGCGGCGCGTTCGTCGGAGCGCTGCTCATCGCCACGCTCGACAAGACCGTGCTGTATCTCGGAGTCTCGTCGTCGGCGACCCCGGCGTTCAAGGCCATCGTCATCGTCGCGCTGTGCCTGCTGCAGTCTCAGCGCGTGCGCAGCTGGTTCCGGTCGCGTCGCAAGGCCCGACCGGTCGAACAGGTCATCGCCAAGGAAGAGGTGTCCGCATGAGCGTCGTGACCGCCACCCCCGCTCCGCAGGCTGCTGAGACCGTCGTCGATCGCGTGCGGCGAATGATCACGGCGAACCCGTCCGTGCTGCCGACGATCGCCTCTGTCGTGATCTTCGTCGGCATGGTGATCTTCGGCGAGGTGGCCTACGGCCGCATCCTGCAGTTCAACACGCTGTCGAACCTGCTCATCAACAACGCGCACCTGATCGTGCTCGCCGTCGCCCTGACCTTCGTGATCCTCACCGGGGGCATCGACCTGTCCGTCGGCTCGATCATCGCCGTCTCGTCGGTCGCCGGGGTGATGCTCTCGAATGCCGGCTGGAACGCGTTCGCCGTGATCATCGCGATGATCGGCATCGGCATGCTCTTCGGCGTCGTCTCGGGAATCCTGATCAGGTACTTCGGCGTGCAGCCGTTCATCGCGACGCTGGCGATGATGTTCCTCGGGCGCGGCCTCGCGTCGCTGCTCAGCACCAAGCCGGAGCGACTCGGCGAGGAGTCGCCGATCCGGTGGATCGGCACGCAGCTGAAGATCATCGACGGTCCCAAGGTCAACGACCTCGTGATCACGCCCGCGGTGCTCGTCGCCGTCATCGTCGTCGCGGCCGCGTTCTTCGTGCTGCACCGCACCCGCACCGGGCGCACGGTCTATGCGATCGGAGGTTCGGAGAGCTCCGCTCTGCTGATGGGACTTCCCGTGCAGCGCACCAAGGTGCTGGTCTACGTGATCAGCGGTGGCCTGGCCGGCCTCGCGGCGGTGCTGTACACCGCACGACTCGGAACCGCGCAGAACATCACCGGCATCGGATGGGAGCTCGACGCGATCGCTGCCGCGGTGATCGGAGGCACCGTGCTGACCGGCGCGTACGGCTACGTGCTCGGCTCGGTCGTCGGGGCACTGGTGCTCGGACTCATGAACGTGCTGATCACGCGCGACGGCGGCATCCCTCCCGAGATGACCACCATCATCACCGGCGGCATCCTGCTCGTCTTCGTGCTGCTGCAGCGGGCGGTCACCCGAAAACGGGAGTAATTCCACCGGCGACAGCGATGAGAATGGCCCCTCTCCATCGAGAGGGGCCATTCTCATCAGAAGACAGCATGTCTTCTGTGCTCAGGGAGAGAGTCGTCACACCGTCGGGATCCACACCCGCATGGTCGACGGGCCACGCCTGGCCCAGTCGTGATAGGCGATCAGGGGAGCGTCGACCGTCTCACCCGTCGCGCGGTGGCGCACCGGCAGCACGACGTGACCGTTCTGCTCGACGGGCTCCCCGGCCACGACCGCGTCGCCGATGTCGCCACCGAGGTCGATCGACTCGAGTGCCAGCACCTCGGGGCCGCGCTCGATCGCGACGCTGCCGCGCACGGCATCCACCATCGGATGCGGTGACGTGGCGCGCGCCACGATCGGCAGGTGCAGCGTGACGACGTCGCCTGCTCGGAACTCGCGAGCGACCTCGACCGTTCCCACAGGTGCAGGCGACTCCGGGATCTCGTCTCCGCTGTGCACCCGGACGGCGGCGCCGTCGGCCCACGACGGCACGCGCAGCGTGAGCGTGAACTCGGCATCCTCGACGATCGTGACCTGCACATCGCCGTCGACGGGGTAGTTCGTCGACACCTCCAAGGCCACGATCCGCCCGTCGGGCAGAACGGTGCGCACCGACGAAGGCGCGTACTGATGCAGTTGCACACCGTCATCATCCGCCGTGGCCACATACGCAGCGAGGCTCGCGAAGGTGCGTGCCACGTTCGGCGGGCAGCACGACACCTCGAACCACGGGGCGCGCAGCGATGACGAGGCACGCGGCGACGTGGCATCCGGATCCGCCGGCGTCCCCGGCGTGCGCTGATGCAACGTGTTGGCATAGAAGAACGAGCGGCCGTCCGACCCCGGCGAGGTCGCGACCACGTTGAACAGCGTCCTCTCGATCAGGTCGGCGTACCGCGCCTCGCCGGTGGCGAGCAGCAGCCGCCACGAGAACATGATCGAGCCGATCCCGGCGCAGGTCTCGGAATAGGCGCGATCCGGCGGCAGCTCCCAGTCGTCTCCGAAGGCCTCGTCCTGATGGTGCGATCCCTGGCCGCCCGTGACATACGTGCGTCGTTCGACCGTGCGATCCCACTGCGACCGCAGCGAGGCGAGCAGCGCCTCGTCCGAGAGCTCGGCCGCGACATCGGCCGCCGCCGACGAGAGGTAGTTCGCCCGCACGGAGTGCCCGCGCAGTGCCTCCGCCTCACGCACCGACACGTCATCCTGAAAGTAGCTGCGGCCCCACTCGATCTCGCCGAGCGAACCCCGGCCGTGCCGCTCGACGAACAGCGCCGCCTGGTCGATGTAGCGCTGCTCGCCGAGAGCTCGACCGAGCTCCGCGAGACCGACCTCGACCTCGGCGTGCCCGCAGATCGCGTCGCGCCCGCCCGGGCCGAACTCCCGGCAGACGAGGTCGGCCGCGCGACGAGCCACGCTCACGAGTCCGTCGTCGGCATCCGGCCTCGTGCGCACCCGGGCGACGGCCGCCTGGAACAGATGCCCGAGGCAGTACAGCTCGTGCCCCCACTGCAGCGCCGTCCAGCGTTCGTCCTGACCCTCACGCCCGAACATCGTGTTGAGGTAGCCGTCGGGTTCCTGCGCGGCGGCGACCCGATCGACCACACGGCGGAACCGTTGTTCGAGGTCGCTGTCGCCGTCGGCATCCGTCCGTCCGATCTCCCACGCGAGAGCCTCGAGGTACTTGTAGATCTCGGAGTCCGCGAACTCGCGCCCGCGGCGCCCCGACGGCAGCGTGCCGGCGGCGGCGAGGTCGAAGTTCGGCAGCCAGCCCTCCGACTCGAGGCGCGACTCGATGTGCGCGAGGGTGGCAGCGCCGTTCACGGCCTGTCGGTCGCCCCAGAAGCCTCCGGTGATGCGCACCTCGTCGAGGCCGAGCGGGCGCAGGCGACCGCGCGTGGGGACCACCGGCGCAGCCGGTGCAGTGGTGTCGAACATGGTCATCCCTTGAAGGCGCCGGACATGAAGCCGCGCACGTAGTGTCGTTGCAGGATCAGGAAGAGCAGGATGCAGGGGAGCGCCAGCACGACGACTCCCGCCTCGGTGGCGCCGTAGTCGACGACACCCTGCACCTGCCCTCGGAGGTTCGCGACCGCGAGCGGCAGCGTCATGCGGTTGGAGTCGTTGATGAGGATCAGCGGGGCCATGAAGTCGTTCCACGCCGTGAGGAACGCGAACAGTCCGACGGTGACGAGCCCCGGCTTGACCGCCGGGAGCAGCACCCGCCACAGGGCGCCCCAGCTGGAGCATCCGTCGACCATCGCGGCCTCGTCCATCTCGCGCGGGATCGACTCGAACGAGATGCGCATCATGAACATCGAGAACGGCAGCTGGAACATGGTGATCACGAGTGCGACGCCGACCAGCGAGTTCTGCAGGCCGACGGCGTTGAGGATCACATAGAGGGGGATCAGCAGGGTCGCGTACGGCACCATCAGGATCGCGAGGGTCAGCAGGAACAGCGCGTTCTTGCCGGGGAACGAGAAGCGCGCGAACGCGTATCCGCCCAGCAGTGAGATGAACAGCGTGAGGGCGACGGTGAGCACCGAGACGAACAGCGAGTTGCCGAGATAGACCCAGATGCCCGCCTGATACTCGCCGAGGGCCGCGTAGTTGCCGAAGCCCCAGCCGTCGGTCTGGCTGGTGCCGGCCAGGGGGCTCACCGAGGACACGCCCGTCCAGATCAGGGGATAGAGGAAGATCACCGCGAGGGCGGTCGTGAACACCCAGTAGGGGATGCCGAAGATGACGCGGGCGGCCTTCGAGCGGTAGCGCGGGGCGGTGGGCTGATGGTTCGGGGCGACGATCGTGCGGGTCAGGGTCTGTGACATGATTCTCAGCTCTCGCTTCAGTTCTCGTCCGGGCGGCGGAACGCTCGCAGCTGGAAGACGTTGATGACGATGAGCGCGAGCAGCACGATCACCGAGAGGGCGCCGGCGATGCCGAGGCTGTTCTGCCCCTGGAAGGCCACGTTGTAGATCAGCTGCACCACCGTCATGGTGCTGTTGTCGGGGCCGCCCTTAGTGAGGATGTAGAACTGCTCGAACGCGAGCAGGGACCCGGTCACGCACATCACGGTCGTGAGCGCGAAGGTCGGCTTCAGCAGCGGCACCGTGATGTCGCGGAACGTCTGCCACCGGTTCGCGCCGTCGATGCGTGCGGCCTCGTAGACGTCGTCGGGGATGCCCTGCAGGCCCACCAGCATCAGCAGCATGTAGAAGCCCGCATAGCGCCAGACGATCAGGAAGATCGTCGACCACAGCGCGCCCTCGGGGGTGCCGAGGAACGTGATGCCCCACGACTTCATGAGGTCTGCGAAAGGGCCGGCGATCGGGGAGTACAGCACGTAGAAGAGCAGAGAGGCGGATGCCAGGCCGAGGGCGCTCGGGATCAGGAACGCCGTGCGCAGGAACCCCTTCCAGCGGGTCGACTCCTGCACGAGCAGGGCGAGGCCGAGTCCGAGGCCGATCAGGATCACGGTCGTGATGAGCGTGTAGAGCAGAGTGAAGCGGATCGAGTCCCAGAAGAGGCGGTGGGTGACGGCATCCGCGTAGTTCTCGGGGAAGTTGATGCCCTGGTTGCCACTCAGCAGCGGCCAGTCGGATGCCGACATCTGCACCACGAGCACCAGCGGCACGATGAACAGCAGGGCGACGAAGATCGCCGTCGGGGCCGCATACAGCCAGCCCTGCACCGGGCCGCCGAATGCGGTGCGGCGTCTGCGACGACGCAGCGGGGGTGCGGTCGAGGTCATCACGTTCTCTTTCGATCGGGGGACGAGGGGATGCGGGGGCGGCGCCGTGCCGCCCCCGCGGCGGGTCACTGCGACAGGATCGCGGTGATCTCCTCGTTGTCGCTCGGCACGGTGTCCTCGCCGTCGAGCACTGCGTTGCGGACCAGTGTGAGCCACGGGCTGCCCGGAGCGTTGAACGCCTGCTGGAAGTTCAGTGCCACCGGGGTGTCGCCTTGGGCTGCGACCTCGTTGATCGTGACCAGTCGAGGGTCGGCAGCCGCGTACTCGTTGTCGGCGAGGTCACCGCGCGAGACGGCATTGCCGTCCTTCGCGAGCACCTCGACCTGCGCCTCCTCCGACATCATCCAGTTGAGGAAGTTCCAGGCCTGCGCCGCCTTCTCGGAGTCCTTCGAGATGCCGATCCCGTCGCCGCCGACGAAGGTCGAGGCGCCGCCGTCGACACCGGGGATGCCGGCGACTCCCGCGTCGAACTCGAGGGAGGGGAGCAGCGTTGCCGGGAACGGCATCACGCCGACCTTGCCCTCGCTGAACGCTGCGGTCCAGGTGGGGCCGGCCTCATCCGTCGAGCTGGGGAGGATCGCCCCGGCGTCCTGCAGCTCAGCCCACGTGTCGTAGACGGCCTGGGCGGAGTCGCCGTCGAGGAGTGATTCGGTGCCGTCGTCGCTCATGACCTGGTCGCCCGATGCCCAGATCGAGGGGAACCAGGTGAAGACCAGGCAGCCGCCGCAGTTGAGGCCGGTCGCCGTGCCGTAGGTGTCCGGCTTGTTCAGCGCCTGCACGGCCATGGCCGCCTCGGCGAACTCCTCGAGCGTCGCGGGTGCCTTCTCAGGGTCGAGGCCCGCTTCGGCGAACAGTTCCTTGTTCCAGAAGAGCATCGAGAGGTCGAGGGCGAACGGCAGCACGTACTCGGCGCCGTCGACGGTGCCGGCCGACAGATGGCCGGGGTTGATCTCGTCCTTGAAGTCGAGACCGTCGATCTGCTCGGACATGTCCTGGAACAGGCCCTGCTGCGCCCAGTTGGGCACGTAGACGATGTCGGCGGCGAAGAGGTCGGGCAGGCCGCCCGACCCTGCAGCGGCGCCGACCTTCGCGACGTAGTCGTCGTTGGGGACGACCGTCAGCTCTACCTGGTTCTCGTGGCTGTCGTTGTAGGCGTCGACCAGCAGCTTGGCCTGGCGCTCGATCGGAGCGCGGGTCCACAGCGTCAGGGTCGTGCCGTCGTCGGTGCCTTCGGCGGGGATGGGTTCGTTCGACGCCTCGTCTGCGGCGGGTGCGCAGGCGGCGAGGCCGCCGAGGAGCAGACCGGCCGCGATGACGGCGGCTGCTGCCCGGCGTGCGGCGTGTGTGCGGGTGATGATCATGGTGGGGGAACTCCTCTGGCTCGTCGTCGAGCGGGTGCGATGTGGCGCTTCGTCACTGCAGCGCCGGTGTGGAGGTGGTGTGGAGATCAGGTTCTCCGAAATTTACGAAAACCCTTTCGAAAAGGTATAGCGTGGTTTCAGCGGGGGCGTCAACCCTCGTTCCGATAACCTTTCAGCAACAGGGAGTGGGATGAGCGACGCGACTGCAGCACGGGCGGTGACCCTCGGCGATGTCGCCGCGCGCGCCGGAGTGTCGATCTCCACGGCCTCGAAGGCCCTGAACGACAGGGGTGATGTCTCGGCGGCGACCCGCGCCAAGGTGCGGTCGATCGCCGAAGAGCTGTCCTTCACGCCGAACGCCATGGCTCGGGGCCTGCTCGCCGGACGCACCGGCACCGTCGGTTTGCTCACGAGCGACCTCGAGGGCCGGTTCATGCTGCCGATCCTGATGGGGGCGGAGGACGCCTTCGGCGCCGGTCGCATCAACGTGTTCCTGTGCGATGCTCGCGGCGATGCGATCCGCGAGCAGCACCACCTGCGCGAGCTGCTGAGCCGCCGCGTCGACGGCATCATCGTGGTCGGCCGGCAGACCGACCCGCGGCCGTCGCTCGGTCAGGAGATCCCGGTGCCCGTCGTCTACGCGTACGCGCCGTCGGACGACCCGCGAGACCTGTCGCTGACTCCTGACAACTACGCGGGAGGGCGCCTCGCGATCGAGCACCTGCTCGCCTGCGGGCGGCGGCGCATCGCGCACATCTCGGGCGACCCCGCGTACGCCGCCGCGCAGGACCGTCTCGCGGGAGCGCGGGCCGCGCTCGGCGACGCAGGACTCGAACTCGTCGGCGAACCCATGTTCTCGGAGTGGACGGAGCACTGGGGCCGCGATGCCGCCGCGATGCTGCTGCAGCGCCATCCCGACATCGATGCCGTGTTCTGCGGGTCGGACCAGATCGCGCGTGGCGTGCTCGACTCGGCGCGGGATCTCGGCCGCACCGTGCCCGATGACCTCGCGGTGATCGGCTACGACAACTGGGAGGTGCTCGCGACCAACGCGAGGCCCGAGCTCACCAGCATCGACGCCAACCTGCAGCAACTCGGACGCCAGGCCGCGCTTCGGGTGTTCGACGCGATCGACGGCATCGACATCGGCGAGGGGTCGCACCACCTGCCGGTGCGGCTCGTGATCCGCGGATCGACCATCGCTCGGCGCTGAGGCGCGCCTCGGGTGTGGTCAGGTCATGCCGCGCCGTCCGTCAGCCGATGATGAGCTTGCGTTGCTCGTCAGTCAGGCCATCCAACCGCCCTCCGGGAAGAACGTCGGTGAGTTCCCCGGTTGCGCGCGATCCCAAGAACGGCCAGATCTGTTCGCCAGGGTCAGATGGGTTGGTGACGATGAACCCCTGGGGGCTCACGAGGGGCCACCGGGGTGTGCCTGCCGCCTCAGCGTCGCCTGTCTCGACTCGATACTCCTCGGACACCTGCAGCTGTTCTGGGGTCAACTCATCGTCGAGATATGCCACCACCTCGAGGTCTCGGGGCAACGCATCGGCGACCTCTTGAGGCTCCGGCGACGGAGAGATGACGGGAATGTAGACGATGTCCCCCGGCTGCAGCGATGTCTCGTCCTTCACAGTGACCTCGGTGACCTCGACTTCGGCGAGGAGGGCTGCGCCGACGGGTGTTCCGGTGGCGGTGGTGACCTTGTCTCCCGCGAGCCAGCGGTGCACGGTACCGGTGACCACAGCCGCGGAGCGTTGGCCGAGGTCTGTCGTGTTCTGGAAGACGATGGTCGAGACAGCACTGATATCGAGAGACAGAAGGATCTCAGCGGCATCAGATCGTGTTGCTTCCTGCGCGACAGATACCGGTGCTGGGTGGGTTCCTGGCGCCGTCGCGCATGCGCTAAGTAGCAGCGCCAATGTCGGCACCAACACGAGATGGGTCCTGCGGAGACCACACTGTTCCATGCGTTGAGGCTACGCGTGGCCTGGCGAGATACTGGAATGCGGTGACGCTGGGTGGGGGCCCGGCTCAGACGTGGTCGCGCCAGGAGTGCTGCGGGTCGAAGCCCAGGATGCGGCGGGCCTTGTCGATCGACAGCAGGGTGTCATTCGGACCGAACTCGCGGGCGACCGGCACATCGGGGAAGACCTCGGCGAGCAGCTCAGCGTTCGGCCGCGACATCACGGTGTCGGCGGCCGCGATGATGAAGTTGTCGAACCCGGGAGCCGCGACCTCGAGCGCTCGCTGCACAGCCTGGGCGCCGTCGCGGGCGTCGATGTAGCCCCAGAGGTTCCACTTGCGGCGCAGGGCGTCGGCGTCGAAATCGGGGAACTCGGCATAGTCGTCGGGGTTCATGACGTTCGAGAACCGCAGGGCCGTGATCGAGAGGTCGGGGTGCCAGCGCACGAGTTCCCTCGCCAGCTGCTCCTCGAGCGTCTTGACCAGCGAATACACCGATTCGGGGCGAGCGGGGTAGTCCTCGTCGACCGGCACGTAGGGCGGTGGCACATCGAACGGCAGCCCGAGAACCGTCTCGCTCGACGCATAGACGACGCGGCGGATGCCGAGGCGCACCGCCGCCCAGAAGACGTTGAACGTCGCGGGCATGTTGTTGTGGAAGGTCGCGACGTCGCTGCGGATGCCGGGGGCGGGGATCGCCCCGAGATGCACCACGGCGTCGATGCCGTCGTGCCGGTCGCCGACAGCAGTGAAAGCATCCACGACCTGGCCGTAGTCCGTGAGATCGACCTGCACGAAGTCGGGGCCGCGGACCCCGGCGACATCCATGCCGATGACCTCGTATCCGTGGGCGCGGAGTTCCCTCGCGACGACGCTGCCGAGCTTGCCCGATGATCCGGTGAGTGCGATTCGCATGTCTCCAGAGTGGCACGAAGGCGAGCCGTCGGGGCCGCTCGGCATACACTCGTCGGCGTGAGTGACACGAGCAGCGAGCCCCGCCGCACCGTCGGTGTGCGTGACGTCGCCGTGCTCGCCGGGGTCTCTCGGCAGACGGTGTCGCGGGTGCTCAACGACCACCCCGAGGTCGCCCCCGAGACCCGCGAGCGCGTGCTCGCCGCGATGTCCGAGCTCGGCTACCGCATGAACAACGCCGCGAGGGCGCTGGGCACGCGGCGATCCCGCACGCTCGGTGTGCTGGCCACTGATGCGTTGCACTACGGACCCTCGCGCAGCATCGCCGCGCTCGAGGCGTCGGCCCGTGAGGTCGGATACTGGCTGAGTACGGCCTTCGCGGATGCGGGCGATGCGCACTCCGTCGTCGCCGCGGTCGACCACCTCGTGATGCAGGGGGTCGAGGGCATCGTCGTCGTCGCCCCGCATGCCCACACCCTCGACGCCCTCGATGAACTGCGCATCGGCGTGCCGATCGTGACCCTGCATGCGGCCGACCGGGGAGCCCGCGGGCTTTCGGTCGACCAGGCGGCCGGAGCCAGGCTCGCCGTCGCGGCACTGGCCGACGCCGGGCACACGCGCATCGCGCACCTCGCAGGGCCGGCAGACTGGCTCGAAGCCGAGTCCCGCACGCAGGGATTCGCAGCCGAGCTCGCCGCTCGTGGACTCGCCGCCGGACCCGTGTTCGAGGGCGACTGGACCGCAGGCTCGGGCTACGCGGCGGTCGACGCCGTGCGGGAATCAGGCGTGACGGCCGTGTTCGCGGCCAACGACCAGATGGCGCTCGGACTGCTCGGCGGCCTGCACGAGGCGGGGCTCTCGGTGCCGGGTGACATCAGCGTGGTCGGCTTCGACGACACTCCGGATGCCGCGTACTACTGGCCGAAGCTCACGACCGTGCGGCAGGACTTCTCGGAGTTGGCGCGCCGTGCGGTCGCGGCGGTGCTGGCGGGGAGCGCCGGTGCCCCGGCATCCGCCCTTCCTCCCGTCGCGCCCGTGCTGGTGAGCCGCGCCTCGGTCGCTCCGCCCCGCTGAGTGCGGCCGCCGCCGCAGGTGCAGGGTCGATTTCGCATGTGCCGCGCGGTGCGGGGTCAGTTCTGCACGTGAATACGCCGTTTCCGATGCGAAAGTGACCCCGCACGGGGCGCGGGATGCAAGAGTGACCCCGCACGAGATGCTGCCGCGGTGACGCGCCGTGTGCACAAGTCAGCATGGACGGCTCCGTCCGACAACCGAACCCGCGAGATTCCGGGTGGCAGGCACCGCGAGCGATCCGATCATGCTGAATTGTGAACGGCCGCCCGCGGCCGCTCGCGTCTTGACGCCCCACCGGCCCCCGTGACACACTGCTGTGACCGGTCACAGTGACCACCGACGACCCTGAGGTACCCGTGAGCAACGAAGCCCCCGCTTTCTCTGACGAGAACGCCTTCTCCGCTGAGATAGACGCATCGATCCAGGCCGTCCGCGAGGACGTCGCCCGTCTGCACGCCGAACTCGTGCGCTACGGCCTCGTCGTCTGGACCGGCGGCAACGTGTCGGGCCGCGTCCCCGGCGCCGACCTGTTCGTCATCAAGCCCTCGGGTGTGAGCTACGACGACCTGACGCCCGAGAACATGATCCTCTGCGATCTCGACGGCGCCGTCATCCCCGGCACGCCCGGCAGTGAGCGTTCGCCCTCGAGCGACACCGCCGCCCACGCGTATGTCTATCGCCACATGCCCACCGTCGGCGGTGTCGTGCACACGCACTCGACGTTCGCGGTGGCCTGGGCCGCTCGTGGCGAAGAGATCCCGTGCGTCATCACGGCCATGGCCGACGAGTTCGGCGGTCCGATTCCCGTCGGGCCGTTCGCGATCATCGGCGACGACTCGATCGGCCGCGGCATCGTGCAGACCCTCAGCGGTCACCGCAGCCGTGCGGTGCTGATGCAGAACCACGGCCCGTTCACGATCGGAGCCGACGCGAAGGATGCCGTGAAGGCCGCCGTCATGGTCGAGGACGTCGCCCGCACCGTGCACTATGCCCGCGAAGCCGGCCCCCTGATCCCGATTCCGCAGGAAGCGATCGACAGCCTCTTCGACCGCTACCAGAACGTCTACGGACAGAACTCGGACGCCCGACGATGAGCCCTTCGACAAGCTCAGGGGCCCAGGGTGCGACCACCGCCCGCGACACGGCCCGCACCACCGCCCGCGACGACATCCTCGCCGCCCGCACGAGCCTCGGCATCGAGCTCGGCTCCACGCGAATCAAGGCATGCCTGATCGGTTCGGACGCCACCGAGGTGCTGGCCACCGGCTCGTTCGCGTGGGAGAACCGACTCGAAGACGGGCTCTGGACCTACTCGATCGACGAGGTCTGGGCAGGCCTCCAGGCTGCCTATGCAGAGCTCGTCGCCGACGCGCACGAGCGCCACGGCGTGCGCCCCGAGACGTTCGGCGCGATCGGCATCTCGGCCATGATGCACGGCTACCTCGCGTTCGACGCGCAGGGCGAGCTGCTCGTGCCGTTCCGCACCTGGCGCAACACGAACACGGGTGCGGCCGCCACAGAGCTCACCGACCTGCTCGGCGTCAACATCCCGCTGCGCTGGTCGATCGCGCACCTGCACCAGGCCGTGCTCGACAGCGAGGCGCATGTGCCCCGGATCGACGCAGTCACCACCCTCGCCGGGTACGTGCACCAGCGACTCACGGGCGAGCGGGTGCTCGGCGTCGGTGATGCCTCCGGCATGTTCCCGATCGACTCGAGCACCGGTGACTACGACGAGCGGATGCTGCAGGCCTACGACGCCGTCGCTGCAGACCGCCTTCCCGCGGCCGCCCGCGACCTCCTCCCCACCGTGCTCCCGGCCGGCGCCTCCGCCGGGTCTCTCACGCCGGAGGGCGCGAGGCTCCTCGACCCGACCGGCGCACTGCAGCCCGGCATCCCGCTGTGCCCGCCGGAGGGCGACGCCGGCACCGGCATGGTGGCGACCAACTCGGTGTCTCCGCGCACCGGCAACGTCTCGGCCGGAACGAGCATCTTCGCGATGGTCGTGCTCGAGCGACCGCTTGCCGAGGTGCATCACGAGCTCGACCTCGTGACGACTCCCGCGGGTGACGCCGTCGCGATGGTGCACTGCAACAACGGCGCGAGCGAGCTCGCCGCCTGGGCCGGTCTCTTCACCCGCTTCTCGGCCGTGGCCGGGCAGCCGCTGAGCGACGACGCCGTCTTCGACGCGCTGTTCCGTGAGGCCCTCGACGGCGAAGCGGATGCCGGTGGGCTGCTGGCCTACAACCATCTCGCGGGCGAGCCGATCGCCGGTCTCACCGAGGGGCGTCCGCTGTTCGTGCGCACGCCCGACAGTGCCTTCACGCTCGGCAACTTCATGCGCTCGCAGCTGTATGGCGTCTTCGGCACGCTCGCACTCGGCATGCAGGTGCTCGCCGCCGAGGGGGTCGAACTCGACCGCCTGTTCGCGCACGGGGGCATGTTCCGCACGGCGGGGGTCGCGCAGCGGTTCCTCGCGGGTGCTCTCGGCGCCCCGGTCGCGGTGGGCGAACTCGCCTCTGAGGGCGGCGCGTGGGGCATCGCGGTGCTCGCGTCGTACCTCGCGCACTCCGAGACGGCGTCGCTCGGCGAGTACCTCGAACGCGATGTCTTCGCCTCGGCGTCCCTCTCGGTCGCCGACCCCGATCCCGCCGACGTCGCCGGCTTCACGGCCTACCTCGACCGCTACCGTGCCGGCCTCGCCATCGAGGCTGCCGCCGTCGACTCGCTCTGACGCGTCGACAGGCTCAGCGACCCACCTTCTG
Source organism: Microbacterium sp. NPDC087589 (assembly GCF_044743635.1). NCBI lineage: Bacteria > Bacillati > Actinomycetota > Actinomycetes > Micrococcales > Microbacteriaceae > Microbacterium > Microbacterium sp. NPDC087589. The sequence continues at coordinate 28,848 of NZ_JBIUWV010000009.1, read as the reverse complement.
AAAGGACCCTCATGACCCGCACCCCGCTCACCACCTCGCTCGACGGCTACGAGGTCTGGTTCCTCACCGGCAGCCAGCACCTCTACGGCCCCGAGACGCTGGCGCAGGTCGCCGAGCAGTCACAGCAGATCGCCCGCATCCTCGACGAGGCCGGCGAGGTTCCGGTGAAGATCGTCTGGAAGCCGGTGCTGACGGATTCCGCCGCCATCAAGCGCACCGCGCTCGAGGCCAACGCGGATGACAGGGTCATCGGTCTGATCGCGTGGATGCACACGTTCAGCCCCGCGAAGATGTGGATCGCCGGTCTCGATGCCCTGCAGAAGCCGCTCGCGCACCTGCACACGCAGGCGAACGTCGAGCTGCCCTGGGCCGACATCGACTTCGACTTCATGAACCTCAACCAGGCGGCGCACGGAGACCGCGAGTTCGGCTACATCCAGACCCGCCTGGGCGTGCCGCGAAAGACCGTCGTCGGTCACGCGAGCGACCCGCGGGTGCGCCAGGAGATCGCGACCTGGCAGCGCGCGGCCGCCGGCCTCGCTGCGTCCCGTTCGCTCAAGCTCGCCCGCTTCGGCGACAACATGCGCTTCGTCGCCGTCACCGAGGGCGACAAGACCGAGGCCGAGCTGCGCTTCGGCGTGCAGGTCAACACGTGGGGCGTGAACGATCTGGCGGATGCCGTCGCCGCGGCATCCGATTCCGAGATCGACGCCCTCGTGGCCGAGTACGAAGAGCTGTACGAGGTCGTGCCCGAGCTGCGTCGCGGTGGCGACCGCCACCAGTCGCTGCGTGACGGAGCCGCGATCGAGATCGGTCTGCGGACGTTCCTCGAGGAGGGCGGCTTCGGTGCCTTCACCACCTCGTTCGAAGACCTCGGTGCGCTCACGCAACTGCCGGGGCTCGCGGTGCAGCGCCTGATGGCCGAGGGCTACGGCTTCGGCGCCGAGGGCGACTGGAAGACGGCGATCCTCGTGCGCGTCGCCAACGTGATGGGTGCGGGTCTTCCCGGCGGCGCGAGCCTCATGGAGGACTACACGTACGACATGACACCCGGTGACGAGCTGATCCTCGGGGCGCACATGCTCGAGGTCTCGCCCTCGCTCACCACCGCGAAGCCGACGCTCGAGATCCACCCGCTCGGCATCGGCGGCAAGGACGATCCCGTGCGCCTGGTGTTCACGGCCGACCCCGGCCCCGCGATCGTCGTCGCGCTCAGCGACATGCGTGACCGGTTCCGCCTCACCGCGAACGTCGTCGAGAACGTGCCGCCGCGCCAGTCGCTGCCGAAGCTCCCGGTCGGCCGCGCTGTCTGGAAGCCGCAGCCCGACTTCACCACGAGCGCAGCGGCGTGGCTGACCGCCGGTGCTGCGCACCACACCGTCATGTCGACCGCTGTCGGACTGGAGGCCTTCCGCGACTTCGCCGAGATGGCCGAGGTCGAGCTGCTCGTGATCGACGATGCGACCACGCTGCCCGAGTTCCAGAAGCAGGTCCGTTGGAACCAGGCCTACTACCGACTCGCGCAGGGGCTGTGATGACGGGAGCGGGTCGGCCGCGCTCCGGTCGCCAGCTGCGCATCGCGGGGCATGGCTATGAAGCTGTGATCGCGAGCGTCGGCGCATCGCTGCGTGTGCTGACCTTCGAGGGGCGCGATCTGGTCGTTCCCTTCGACGCCGACGAGGTGCGCCCCGGCTACCGCGGCACGACGCTCGCGCCGTGGCCGAACCGCATCGTCGACGGCCGGTACGCGTTCGGCGGTGTCGAGCATCAGCTGGCTCTCACCGAGCCTGCCCGAGGTCAGGCGCTCCACGGTCTGCTCGCGTGGGCAGAGTTCGAAGATCGGCTCGTGCTCGATGACCGCGTCGTGCTCGCGGCCGTGATCGAGCCGCAGACCGGGTACCCGTTCCGCGTCGAGGTCGAGACCGAATACCGTATCGACGGTGACGGCCTGCAGCAGACCGTCACGGCGCGCAACCTCGGGGCGGATGCTGCGCCCTGGGGCACCGGACCGCATCCGTATCTCGTCGCCGGCGCAGGCCGAGTGGACGACTGGACGCTGACCCTGCCGGCATCCGAGGTTCTCACGGTCACCCCCGACCGACTGAGCCCGGTCGCCGTGGAGGCCGTGGACGAGCATCCGGAGTGGGACTTCCGCGCTGCGCGCCCGATCGGCGACGTCTTCATCGACCACGCGTTCACGAGTCTCGAGCGCGATGGCGGGGTCGCCGAGGTGCGGCTGGTGACGGATGCCGGCACCGGCGTCGCGATGACCTTCGACGCGCGCTGCCCGTGGGTGCAGGTGCACACGGCCGACAATCCGGGGTTCGATGCGATCCACCGCATCGGCCTCGCGGTCGAGCCCATGACCTGTCCGCCCGACGCGTTCAACTCGGCGGCCGACCTCGTCGTGCTCGAACCCGGCGCGACGCATGCGGCATCCTGGCGGATCTCCGCCGTCTGAGGATCTCGTGCCCGCCGCGCCGTGGCTCCGGTCGCAGTGTCTGTGCGACGTGGTGCGTGGTCAAAAGCGCATCCGAAACGGCTGTTTCCGGTGCGCTATTGACCACTCACGGTCGCGATCGCGGCGCGCGTATGCCGCGGACGCCCGGACCGCAGGCGACCCGCCTCAGCGGTTGAGCCAGTTCCGCAGCGAACGCGTCACGAACGGCAGCACCCAGTACGTCATGATCGGCGTCAGCACCACCGTCATGGCGAGCACTCGCAGCCAGATCGGCAGCTCGTTCCAGCCGGGAACCGGGCTCAGAGCGTAGGTGAGGGCGAGGTTCAGAGGGAAGAACCCGAGCCAGATCGACACGGCCTGCTTCCACCGCGGGGGAGTGCTGACCATCGCGACAGTGGTCGTCGTGCCGTCCGCGCGGGGGAGCGTGATGGTGTCGGTGGTCGGCTCGTCGAACCAGCCCTCGATGCCGCTGCGACGCCGCACACGCTCGCTGCGCACGAACTGCTCGCCGGTCGACTTCCACCACTCGCGCTCGCCCGACTGCTCCCAGGCCACGAGCGACTTCTCGTCGGAGAACCGGTAGAGCATGTGCCAGACGTGCGAGTCCTCGCCGTCGCGCACCCATCCGGATCCGAGGAACCCCGGGTACCGGTGGGCGAGATTCACGCCGGTCTGCACCCAGGCAGTGGCTTCCGCCACATGCTCGGGGTCGAGCTCGCGGCGGATGGAGACGGTGATGGGTTCGCTGGACATGGTGGGTCCTCGGAGAGTGCGGTCGCCCGGGTCGCGGGCGCCTCGACGGTGGGGGATGCGCCAGGGTGCGGGCGCATCATCGATTGTATTTCGGATGCCGGGGGCTGCCGCCCGTTTTCGCGGCGCGCGAAGCCGGCATCCCGACGTGTTGACCCGGTGCCCGATGCCGGGTGCCAGACGCTTCGGAAGGCCGAATGCGCTTGCGAAGGCCGAATGCGCCTGCGAAGGCCGGATGCCGAGAATTCGGCCTTCGCAGGCGCGCATTGCCGAGCCTGGTGCAGGGCAGCGAAGCGGCGTCCGTCCCATGACTCGACGACAGGGTGAGAATGGGAGGCATGAGCACGCGCAGCGAAGCCGTCCTGGTCGATATCGTCCGCACCCCCGTCGGGCGGGGCAAACAGGGCGGTGCCCTGTCGGGCGTTCATCCCGTCGACCTCGCGGCGGGCGCGCTCGCCGCGATCCTCGAACGCAACGGTCTCGACTCACGACAGATCGACGACGTGATCCTCGGCTGCGTGAGTCAGGTCGGCGACCAGTCGTCGAACATCGCCCGGCAGGCCGTGCTCGCCGCGGGTTTCGACGAGTCGATCCCCGCCACGACGATCGACCGTCAGTGCGGGTCGAGTCAGCAGGCGGTGCACTTCGCCGCGCAGGGCATCATGGCCGGAGCATACGACGCGGTCATCGTGGGCGGTGTCGAGTCGATGAGTCGCGTGCCGCTGGGGTCGTCGGCAGTCGCCGGAAGTCCGATGTCGCCCCGGTTGCGCGAGCGCTACCCCGAGGGTCTCGTGAATCAGGGTGTGTCCGCCGAGCTCATCGCCCAGCGCTGGGGCCTCGATCGCGCTGCGCTCGACGACTACGCTGCCGAGTCGCACCGTCGCGCGGCCACCGCGTGGCACGAGGGATTCTTCGACCGCACCGTGATCCCGGTCGCAGAGGCACCGGATGCCGTGGCCGACGAGACCGTCCGCGCCGGCACGACCGCTGAGGGGCTGGCGGGGCTGAACCCGGCGTTCCGCACAGATGCGCTCGCCGCGCGCTTCCCCGAGGTCGATTGGCGGATCACTCCCGGCAACTCCTCACCGCTCACCGATGGAGCATCCGCTGCTCTGCTGATGAGCGCCGCGCGCGCCGAAGCCCTGGGTCTCACGCCGCGAGCGAGGTTCCACGCGTTCACGGTGGTCGGCGACGATCCGCTGATGATGCTGACCGGACCCATTCCTGCGACCCGCCGCATCCTCGAGCGCGCCGGACTCATGATCGACGACCTCGACGCCTACGAGGTCAACGAGGCCTTCGCGTCGGTGCCGCTGGCGTGGGCCGCGGAGGTCGGGGCGGATGCCGCGAAGCTCAACCCCCGTGGAGGGGCGATCGCCCTCGGCCACGCTCTCGGATCGTCGGGCACCCGACTGCTCGGAACCCTCATCGACCAGCTCGACGCGGTCGGAGGGCGATTCGGCCTGCAGACCATGTGCGAGGGGGGCGGCATGGCGAACGCCACGATCATCGAGCGCCTGTAGTCCCGGCATCCGGCATCCGGCGTCCGGCGTCCGGCATCCAGCGTCCGGCATCCGCTGTGCCGCAGCCGAGTCGATGTGCGCCAGCCGAGTCCAGATCCGGAGAATTCGGACTCGCGAGGCGCACACGGACTTGCGAAGCGACCGCACGCGAACCAGAGAAGACGGACAAGACAAAGAAGACGGACAAGACAGAGAAGACCCCCGCCGACCCGATTCGGCGGGGGTCTCTTCGGGAGCAGACGCTCACCGTATGCGCGGATGACGTGACTACCCGATCCGGTCTGAGTCTGTGTCCGCGCATCTGCAGTTGTAGTCGGTCGACATGTCCGAACGGTGAACGACCGGCGAACACCGGTTCGAGACGGCTACCAGGCGTACGCCTCGGGAGCGGTGCCGCCGGGACCCGGCCAGATGCGGTCGAGCTCGGCGAGCGTGTCGGCATCCAGCGTCACCTCGAGCGCCTCGACGGCCGAGTCGAGCTGGTCGATCGTGCGCGGACCGATCACGGGCGCGGTCACCGCCGGCTGGTGCAGCAACCAGGCGATCGCGACGACACCGGGGCGGATGCCGAGCTCGGCGCAGAACTCCTCGTAGCGTTCGATCGCAGGACGACGGTCGCCGAGCGCGTCGAGGCTCGACCGGGAGCGATCGGTCTTCTGCAGAACGCCTCCGAGCTGCCCGCTGGCGAGCGGCGACCAGGGCAGCAGTCCCATGCCGTACTGCTCCGCGGCCGGCACGACCTCGAGCTCGACGGTGCGCTCGGTGAGGTTGTACAGCGACTGCTCAGTGACCGGGGCCGGATAGCCAGCGGCCGCAGCGATCTCGTGCACGCGCGCGAGGTGCCAGCCGGCGAAGTTCGAGCTGCCGAGGTAGACGATCTTGCCCTGCTCGCGCAGCGTCGCGAAGGCGCTGAGTGTCTCGTCGAGAGGCACGTCGCGGTCGATGTGGTGCATCTGATAGAGGTCGATGTGGTCGGTGCCGAGCCGCCGCAGCGAGTCCTCGACCGAGGCGCGGATGTGCACCGCCGACAGTCCCCGATCGTTCGATCGAGGGCCCATCACGCCGAACACCTTGGTCGCGACGATCAGGCCGTCGCGGTTGCCGCGGTCCTTCATCCAGCGTCCGAGGATCTCCTCAGACTGTCCGGGGTGGTCGCCCCACCGTCCGCCGCCATAGACGTCAGCGGTGTCGATGAAGTCGATGCCGGCGTCGACCGCGCGATCCAGGATGGCGCGGGAAGCATCCTCGTCGATCACCGGACCGAAGTTCATGGTGCCGAGAGCCAGGCGGCTCACGCGCGCCCCCGCTCGTCCGAGACGTGTGTACTGCATCAGTCGTTCTCCTTCTGTGGGTGCTGCGAATCCTGCGAAACCGATGACGGCGATTCGCTCGTGTCGATGAACGCCCAGCCGTACGCGCCGAGTTCGCGTCGAGCACCGGTCGACCCGCTGAGCAGGTCGGTTCCCGGCACGTCGACGGCGAACGGCTCCGGACTGTGGTTGATCACGGTGAGGATGCTGCCCCGCCGCGCGATCTCGACGTGTTCGGGCAGCCCCTCGATCTCTGCCGTCACCCCGGCTCCGGCGGCGAGCCAGCCGAGAACGGCGGCCATGCCCGCATCATCCGGGATCGTCGCGAGGTAGTACCCGTGGCCGGCACCGAACTGCTTGCGCGTGAAGGCGGCGCGACCCTCGGTGCGCCCCTCGGTGAAGCGGCCGAGCACCTCGGCATCCCCCACGATCAGTTCTTCGGCGAAGTACTGCCCGACGATGCGACCGGCGGGGCCGTCGAGCGGTGCCTCCGACTGGCCGGGCCCGTCAGGCACGGCGTGGCTCGCGACCTCTCCGGCCGAATCGGCCGAGCGCACGGATTCAGGCGGCACCAGTGCTCCGAAGTCCTCGAGCGCGACCCCGAGCGCATCGCGCAGCGAGACGATGAAGCCGCCGTCGCGGAACGCGTCGTCCTGGTCGACCACGTCGCTGAACGCCGAGACGAACAGATTGCCGCCCTGCGCGACGTAGTCCGAGAGGTTCGCCGCACCCTCGTCGTCGAGCAGATACTGCTGAGGTGCCACGACCAGCGAGTAGGCGCTGAGATCGCTGGTGGTGTTGACGATGTCGACGGCGAGGTTCTGTCTGTGCAGCGCCGCGTACCAGCGGTGGGCGAGCGTCAGGTAGTCGAGCGCGATCGGGTGGTCGCGGCCGTCGATGGCCCACCAGTTCTCCCAGTCGAAGACGAGCGCGATCTTCGCGCCCGAGGAGACGTCCGGCAGGTCGGGCAGCTGGGCGAGCCGGCCCCCGAGCTCTGTGACCTCGCGCCAGGTGCGGGTGTCGAGCCCCGCCTGCGGCACCATCGCCGAGTGGAACTTCTCGCTGCCTCGCCGCGACTGGCGCCACTGGAAGAACATGATGCCGTCGGCACCGCGGCCGACCGCCTGCGCGCTGATCGCGGCCATCTGCCCAGGTGCCTTCGGGGCGTTGGTCGGTCGCCAGTTCAGGGCGTTCGTCGACTGCTCGGTGAGGATCCACGGCACGCCCGGCTTCAGACCGCGCATCAGCTCGCGGGCGAACGCCGCCCCGCGGAACGACTCCGGGTCGTTGGGGTCGGGGTAGTTGTCGTCGCTGATCACGTCGACCTCGGCCGCCCACTTCCAGTAGTCGGCTGGCGGGAAGGCGCCCATGAAGTTCGTGGTGATCGGCTGGGTCGCGCCCGAGGCGCGGATGATGTCGCGCTCCATGACGAACAGTTCGAGCAGAGTGTCGGAGGTGAACCGCTTGAAGTCGAGCACGCTCGTCGGATTGATGCTGTACGGCGCCTTGCGTGGCGGCACGATCTGCTCGAACGCTGTGTAGCGCTGCGACCAGAAGTCGGTGCCCCAGGCGTGGTTCAGCGCGTCGATCGTGGAGTACTTGTGCTCGAGCCACACGCGGAAGGCGTCGCGTGCCGAGTCGGAGTAGTCGTAGTGCAGGTGGCATCCGTACTCGTTGTTGACATGCCAGAGCACGACGGCCGGATGCTGCGCATAGCGCTCGGCGAGCGCGGTGACCAGCTCGGCGGCGAGGCGGCGGTAGATCGGCGACGAGGGCGCGAATGCCTGCCGGCTGCCCGGCCAGAAGGTCGTGCCGTCGGCGTCCTGCGGCAGCATCTCGGGGTAGGCGGTCGTGGCCCACGGAGGCGGGGATGCAGTGGCGGTGGCGAGATCGACCTGGATCCCGCCCTCGTGCAGGAGCCCGATGATCTCGTCGAGCCACTCCCAGTCGAACTCGCCCTCGGCGGGTTGGATGCGCGACCACGAGAAGATGCCGAGGCTCACCATCGTGACCCCCGCTTCGCGCATGAGCCGGACGTCTTCGGGCCACACCTCTCGTGGCCACTGCTCGGGGTTGTAGTCGGCGCCGTAGTGCATGGGTCTCCTGGGTCGGTGGTCGAGGACCGGTTCTCACGACCCTACTGGGGAAGCGCTTTCCGTGGAAGCGAGGAACGGGATCCTGCAAGTGCAAGGACACCCTAGTAAATCTCAGGACACCGAAGTACCATCGTCATAGTGCCAACGACGGCGCGAAGGGACATCGCACAATGACTCGTACCATTCCCCATTTCGTAGGCGGAAAGCACCTCACCCCCGAGGGCGGCCGCTTCGCCGACGTCTTCGAGCCGAGCACCGGATCGGTGCAGGCGCGCGTGCCGCTGGCCTCCGCTGCGGAGGTCGCAGGCGTGATCGCGAACGCCGAGGCCGCGCAGGTCGAGTGGGCGGCGACCAACCCGCAGAAGCGCGCTCGTGTGCTGCTGCGATTCCTCGATCTCGCGCAGCGCGAGATGCAGTCGCTCGCCGAACTGCTCGCGAGCGAGCATGGCAAGACGGTCGACGACGCGAAGGGCGACATCCAGCGGGGCCTCGAAGTCATCGAGTTCGCTGCCGGTGCACCGCACCTGCTCAAGGGTGAGTACTCGACGGGCGCGGGTGCGGGCATCGACGTGTACTCGATGCGGCAGCCCCTCGGAGTGGTCGCCGCAATCACCCCGTTCAACTTCCCCGCCATGATCCCGCTGTGGAAGGCGGGCCCCGCGCTCGCCGCCGGCAACGCCGTGGTGCTCAAGCCCAGCGAGCGCGACCCCTCCGTTCCTGTGCGCATCGCCGAGCTGTTCCTCGAGGCGGGGTTGCCTGCCGGCGTGCTCAACGTCGTGCATGGAGACAAGGAGGCCGTCGACGCGCTGTTGACCGACGACCGCATCCGCGCCGTGGGATTCGTCGGCTCGACCCCGATCGCCGAGTACATCTACTCGACGGCGGCCGCGCACGGCAAGCGCGCGCAGTGCTTCGGCGGTGCCAAGAACCACATGATCGTGATGCCCGACGCCGACCTCGACCAGGCTGTCGACGCTCTGATCGGCTCGGGCTACGGTTCGGCGGGCGAGCGCTGCATGGCGATCTCGGTCGCGGTGCCGGTCGGGCAGGAGACGGCCGATGCGCTCGCGGCCAAGCTCACCGAGCGCGTGGCCCAGCTGCGCATCGGGCCCTCGCTCTCGGCCGACGTCGACTACGGCCCCCTCGTCACCCGGGCGGCGGTCGAGCGGGTCGAGGGGTACATCCAGCAAGGAGTCGACGAGGGCGCGACGCTGCTCGCCGATGGCCGCGGCTTCACGGTCGAGGGGCACGAGCAGGGGTTCTACCTCGGCCCGACGCTGTTCGATCACGTGACCACCGACATGGCGATCTACCGCGAGGAGATCTTCGGACCGGTGCTCGTGATCGCCCGCGCCGTCGACTACGAAGAGGCGCTGCGCATGGCATCCGAGCACGAATACGGCAACGGCGTCGCGATCTTCACCCGCGACGGCGATGCCGCCCGTGACTTCGCCGCCCGGGTCGAGGTCGGCATGGTCGGTGTGAACGTGCCGATCCCCGTTCCGATCGCGTATTACACGTTCGGCGGCTGGAAGCGCAGCGGGTTCGGTGACCTCAACCAGCACGGCGCCGACGCCTTCCGCTTTTACACGAAGACCAAGACCGTCACGAGCCGCTGGCCCGCTGCCGGGATCCGCGACGGCGCGAGCTTCGTGATCCCCACCATGCACTGACCTCCGCGGGGCCTCCCACAAGGAATCGACATGACCATGACCACCGTCACCACCACCGCCGAAGAACGAGAGGCCATCCTCGACGCCGTCCGCGACTTCGCCGACACCGAGCTCGCACCGTTCGCGGCCGAGCGCGACGAGAAGCACCTCTTCCCGCGGGAGTCGCTCGGCAAGGCAGGCGAGCTCGGGCTCGGCGGCATCTACGTGCGTGAGGACTTCGGCGGCACCGGGCTCAGCCGCTCCGACACCGTCGCGATCTTCGAGGAGCTCGCCAAGGGCGACCCTGCGGTCGCCGCCTACATCTCGATCCACAACATGGTGGTCTGGATGATCGACACCTACGGCGACGACGCGCAGCGAGGCCGTTGGCTGCCCCCGCTCACCGCGATGCAGGAGTTCGGCGGGTACTGCCTGACCGAGCCCGGGGTCGGATCGGATGCCGCGAACATCGCCACGAGCGCGGTGCGCGACGGAGACGACTATCTGCTCACCGGCGTGAAGCAGTTCATCTCGGGCGCGGGCGAGGCCGCGGTCTACGTGGTGATGGCACGCACCGGGGACCTTCAACAGGCTCAGGGACCCAATCATCAGGGGATCAGTGCCTTCCTGGTTCCCGGAGACGCCGACGGCCTGAGCTTCGGGGCTCCGGAGAAGAAGATGGGCTGGCACGCGCAGCCGACCCGCCAGGTGATCCTCGACGGCGTGCGTGTCCCGGCATCCGGAATGCTCGGCGACGAGGGCCGTGGCTTCGCGATCGCGATGTCGGCGCTCAACGGCGGACGCCTCAACATCGCGGCCTGCTCGCTCGGCGGTGCGCAGTGGGCCCTCGATCGCGCGGTGCAGTACGTGCACGAGCGCGTCGCGTTCGGCGAGCCGCTGGCAGAGAAGCAATCCATCATGTTCGCGATCGCCGATATGCGCACCGATCTGCAGGCCGCGCGCCTCATGGTCAGAGACGGCGCGCTGGCCGTCGACGAGCAGGCGCCGGATGCGACGATGCGCTGCGCCATGGCCAAGCGCTTCGCAACGGATGCCGGATTCGACGTCGCCAACCGCGCGCTGCAGCTGCACGGCGGCTACGGCTACCTGCAGGACTACGGCATAGAGAGGGTCGTGCGTGATCTGCGGGTGCATCAGATCCTCGAGGGCACCAACGAGATCATGCGACTGATCGTCGGGCGTGAGATGCTCCGCCCTGCGGGTTCGGCGTCTCTCCAGCGGAGCGGCGGAGACCGGATGCGGAGCGCATCATGAGCGAGGCGACCCAGGCGCGGATCGCGTTCCTCGGACTCGGCCACATGGGCCTTCCGATGGCGAAGAACCTGGTCGCGGCGGGGCACGACGTGCACGGCTTCGACCTGGTACCGGCTGCGGTCGAGGCGGCGCAGGCCGTCGGCATCCCCATCGCAGCCAGCGGAGCGGATGCCGTGCGCGAGGCAGACGTCGTGATCACGATGTTCCCCGCCGGACGCCACGTGATCGACGCCTACCGCACCGAGCTACTGGCCGCTGCGCGCCCGGACACCCTGTTCATCGAGTCGTCGACGATCGCGGTAGACGAAGCCCGTGCCGCCCACGCGCTGGCGCTCGCAGCCGGGCATCGCCACGTCGACGCCCCGGTATCGGGCGGTGTCGTGGGTGCCGAGAACGGCACGCTCGCGTTCATGGTCGGCGGCTCGGACGACGACTTCGGAGCCGCACTGCCCGTGCTCGAGATCATGGGAAAGCGCATCGTGCACTGCGGCGGCCCCGGACTCGGGCAGGCCGCGAAGGTCTGCAACAACATGGTGCTCGCGGTGTCGCAGATCGCGGTCGCCGAGGCGTTCGTGCTCGGCGAGCGGTTGGGGCTCGAGCATCAGGCGCTGTTCGACGTCGTCTCGCAGGCATCCGGTCAGTGCTGGTCGATCACGACGAACTGCCCCGTGCCCGGACCGGTGCCGACGAGCCCGGCGAATCGCGACTACCAGCCCGGATTCGCCGGTGCGCTGATGGCGAAGGATCTCGGCCTCGCGCTGCAGGCGATCGAGCAGACGTCGACCGACGCGCAGATGGGGCGGCTCGCACAGCAGCTCTACGCAGCCTTCGCGGCGGGCGAGGGCGCGACCCGCGACTTCTCGGGCATCATCACCGACATCCGTGACGGCTCTCCCGGACGCTGAGCGACATACTGAGATGACCACGACGGAGAGGGCTTCACGATGACCGAGTACGAGACGATCCTGGTCGAGCAGCGCGGACGGGTCGGGTGGATCACCCTCAACCGCCCCGAGGCCCTCAATGCGCTGAACAGCCGCCTCGCCGAAGAGGTCACCGCTGCGGCCGTGGCGTTCGACCTCGACGACGGCGTGGGCGCGATCGTCGTCACCGGATCGGAGAAGGCGTTCGCCGCGGGTGCAGACATCAAGGAGATGGAGGGCATGTCGGCCGCCGAGATGCTCGAGACGGATCACTTCGGCGTCTGGCACGATTTCGCGGCGGTGCGCACCCCCGTGATCGCCGCAGTCTCGGGCTTCGCGCTCGGGGGTGGATGCGAGCTCGCCATGATGTGCGACATCATCCTCGCCGCCGACACCGCGAAGTTCGGTCAGCCCGAGATCAACCTCGGCGTCATCCCGGGAATGGGCGGCACGCAGCGCCTGATCCGCGCCGTGGGTTACTACAAAGCGGCCGAGCTGGTGCTGTCCGGCCGATTCATGGGCGCCGAAGAGGCGGAGCGGTCCGGACTCGTCTCACGGGTCGTGCCGGCATCCGAGCTGCTCGCCGAGGCCACGAAGCTGGCCGAGACGATCGCGTCGAAGTCGCTGCCGTCGGTGTTCGCCGCCAAGGCCGCGCTCGACGCCGCCATGGAGACGACGCTCGCCGACGGGCTCGGGCACGAGAAGCGGGCGTTCGCCGCGCTGTTCGACACCGAAGACCAGAAGGAAGGCATGTCGGCCTTCCGGGAGAAGCGTGCGCCCGACTTCCAGAACCGCTGACGTCCGCTCAGCGGTTCCATTGTTCACAACTCAGGAAGACCGACCTCATTCTGGGCGGGTGGGCTCGATCCGTCGCCGCGCGTGCACATCGTTCCTGAGTTGTGAACCCCAGCGGGCAGACACGTCAGCCGCGCAGCGCCTCGACGACCTTCTCGACGCGGCGGTCTCGGGTCGCGTCCTGCTTCGCGTCGGCGACCGCGCGGGCATGCTCCTTGCGCACCGAGTACGACAGGGCATCGAAGGCGGATCGCAGCGCAGGGTCGGTGTCGAGGGCCGCGGCGAGAGCCGACGGAATCTCGACGGTGCGTTCGGCGGCATCCACACGGATGACGGCGTCGACCTCCTGGTCGATCTCCACCCCGAGCTCGGATCGGACGGCTTTGCTGAAGCCGATCATGTTCTGCCCGCCCATGCGGGCCAGGCGCAGCCGAGCAGTCCGCTCGCCGATCGTCACGGCGACGGGAAACGCCTTGCCTGCCCCGAACGAGGCGACCTGCTCGTCGGTGAGGATGATCGCGGCGGCCGGGCCACGGCCTTCGACGGTCGTGTGCAGGCGCAGTTCGCTCATGCGGGCAGTGTGCGCCCGCGCCCGTCTGCCTCTGCTTCGGCCTCTGCGGCCAGCTGGTCGTTGCGCTGCTCGATCAGGCGTCGCATGTATTCGCGCAGGACGAGCCGATCGACCAGTCGTCCGATCGGGCCGAACGGCGAGTGGAATCTGATCGTGTCGCGCATCAGCGTGCCCCGCGGGTGCTCCTCGAACGCGTGCTCGTGCCAGAACGAGCCGAACGGCCCCGAGAGCTGCCGGTCGCGGAACCCGCGCGGCGGATCGACGTCGTACACGACGGAACGCAGCCGGAACGGGATGCCGAAGTGTCGCGCCCGCCAGGTGACGGTCGAGCCTTCGCGGAACACACCGCCCGCCGGGGCCTCGACCATCGTCTCGCCGTACCGCGCCATCGACCGCAGATGCAGCCCGGGGTCGAGCGCCACGGCGAAGACCGTCGCACGCGGGGCGGCGATCACGCGCTCGAGCACGAACTCCGGCACGTCAGAGCGCGTCCGGCTGCGGCTTCGGGTCGCTGAAGTCTCCGGCCGCCTTGCGCATGCGCGCGACGATCGCGACGAGCTCGGTCGCGTCCTCCCTGCTGATGCCGGGGTCGGCGAAGACATCGGCGTTGAGGGCGGAGGTGGCGCGCTCGACGAGTTCGCGGCCGGCGTCGGTCAGGGAGAGCAGGGCCGCTCGGCCGTCGTGCGGATGCGGTTCGCGCACGATCAACCCGTCACGCACCAGGCGCTCGGCCGTGCTCGTGACGGTCGTCGCGTGCACCTGGAGTCGGGCGACCACGCTCGACAGCGGCAGGCGGTCGGAGCGGCTGAACGCCAGCAGACGCAGCATCTCGTAGCGGGCGAAGCTCAGCGCGAACGGCTTGAGCGCCGCATCGACCCTGGCGAGCAGCAGCTGCTGGGCCCGCATCACCGAGGTGACCACGGTCATGCCGTCGGCGGCATCGGTCCAGCCGTGCGCGAGCCATTGCCGCTTCGCCTCGGCGAGCGGATCGACGGGCAGAGGGCGGGGTCGGACCACGGTTCTACGGTAGGGCATCGGGCTCGGACTCCGGGGATCTGCTCGCCGGTAGGGCGGCTGGTTCTCAGTCGCTCGTCGGGTGGGACTCAGTATCAAGGGGCTAGAATCGACGCAGTCGTGAGGAGCAATCGATGAAGATCTTCGTCCTGGTCAAAGAGGTGCCCGACACCTACGGCGACCGCAAGCTGAATCTCGAGACAGGGCTCGCCGAGCGCAGTGCCGGCGACGTCGTTCTCGATGAGATCACGGAGCGCGCGCTCGAGGTCGCACTCAGCCATGCCGACAAGAACGAGGGCACCGAGGTCGTCGCTGTCGCGATGGCCCCCGGTGGGTCGACGGCGTCGGTGCGGAGGGCGCTCGCGATCGGCGCAGGATCCGCCGTGCACATCGCCGACGAGCAGCTCGCAGGGGCCGACCTCGGGCTCACGGCAGAGACGCTGGCCGCGGCGATCCGACGCGGAGAACCCGACCTGGTGATCACCGGCAACCTGTCGACCGACGGCTCGGGCGGAGTGATGGCCGCCATGCTCGCCGAGCACCTCGGCTGGGCGCACGCGACCGCGCTCACCTCGGTCGAGATCACAGCCGAGGGCATCACGGGCACACGAGGGGCGGATGCCGGAGCGCAGCCGATCTCGGCATCCCTCCCCGCCGTCATCTCGATCACCGAGGCGCTGCCCGACGCGCGCTTCCCGAACTTCAAGGGCATCATGGCGGCGAAGAAGAAGCCGCTCGAGGTCCTGAGCCTCGACGACCTCGGTGTCTCGGCAGACCCTGCCGCGGCTCCTCGCACGATCATGACCTCGGTCGCCGAGAAGCCGCCGCGCGCGGCCGGCGTGAAGATCGTCGATGAGGGCGATGCCGCGGAGAAACTGGTCGAATACCTCGTGCAGAACAGGCTGGTGTGACATGACCTACCCCGAGAACCCGATCCTCGTCGTGGTCGACCTCGACCCGGCAGGACACCCCGCCAGCAGCACGGCGGCCCTGATCGGCGCCGCCTCGACGGTCGGCGCTCCGGTCGCTCTCATCGTCGGCGGTTCGGCCGAGGCCGCATCCCAGGTGGCCGCCGCCGGAGCATCCGTCGTGCTGACGGCCGACGCCGATGAGACGACCCTCACGGTGTCGATCGTCGATGCGCTGCAGGCCGCCTTCGAGCAGGTTCGACCGGATGCCGTGCTCATCTCGAACTCGATCGCAGGGCGCGACGTCGCCGGCCGATTCGCGGTGCGCGCGAAGCTGGCGCTGTCGGTCGACGCCGTCGGCGTATCGCGCGACGACGAGGGCATCGTCGCGAACCACTCCGTGTATGGCGGTGCCTATCTCACCGACTCGGCCCCCACCTTCGGCGCCCCGGTGATCACGGTGCGCCAGGGGGCTGTCGATGCTCGGGCAGAGGCCGTCGCGTCGCCGACCGTCGAGACCCTGACCGTTGCGGCCTCCGGCGCGGCTGCCGCCACAGTGGGCGCTGTCGAAGCGGTCGAGGCCACGTCGTCCCGCCCCGAGCTGCGCGGTGCGACCCGGGTCGTCTCGGGTGGCCGCGGACTCGCGTCGAAAGAGAAGTTCGTGCTGGTCGAGGAGCTCGCCGATGCGCTCGGCGCGGCCGTCGGCGCATCGCGGGCCGCAGTGGATGCCGGATACATCCCGCAGTCGCATCAGGTCGGTCAGACCGGTGTCTCTGTGTCGCCGCAGCTGTACGTCGCCCTCGGCATCTCGGGTGCGATCCAGCACCGTGCGGGCATGCAGACCGCGAAGAACATCGTCGCGATCAACAAAGACGGCGAGGCGCCGATCTTCGACGTCGCCGACTTCGGCATCGTCGGCGACCTGTTCACGATCGTCCCGCAGGTGATCGCGGGCCTCGAGGCGCGGAAGAAGTAGCCATGGCGACGCGAACGCTCAGGCGCGGGCTCCCGCGCGTGCCCGGCGGAGACCCGTGGCCTCACGGGCTCGCTGTCACGCCGGGCGCCGCTGAGACCCGTGCGGCTGTGCCTGACGCTGCCGCGCCGTCCGCTCCCGTGCCTGCTGCCGACGTGCCCACCGCTGCCGTGCCCACCGCTGCCGCGCCCGCCGCGGATGTGCCTTCCACTTCGGGGGCCGGCACGCCACTCGAAGGGCCGCCTGCGCCGCAGCATCCGACATCTGGTGTGTCGGCCCCCGTGTTGGACGGGGCGACAGCGCGGCCCTCCGCCTCCGTCCGTCGGGGGCTTCCGCGAGTACCGGGCGGCGAGCCGTGGCCGCCCGCGGATGCGATGCCGGGAGGTGCCGTGCCGGGCAGCGCCGTGCCGGGTAGTGCCGTGCCGGGCAGCGCAGTGCCGGGAGGTGCCGTGCCGGCGGATGCCGTGCCCAGCGCCACTGTCGCGGACCGCGCGGTCGCCGGCGCCGCCCCCTCCGACGTTGCCGCCCGTTCCACCTCGGGGGCCGACACGCCACGCGAAGGGCCGTCTGCCCCGCAGCATCCGACATCTGGTGTGTCGGCCCCCGAGGTGGGCGGTGCGACGGCACAGACCGCGGCGTCGGTCCGTCGCGGGCTGCCGCGCACGCCGGGGGGCGAGCCCTGGCCGCCGGCCGGCACCGAGGTCGTGGAGAGCGTGTCGGCTCGGTCGGCTGCGCCGGCCGCGATCGACGACCGGGAGGATGCTGCGCCGGCCGCGATCGACGACCGGGAGGATGCTGCGGCTGCAGTCGCCACCCGCACCGCGCCCGCTCTCGGCGATCCGTCGATTCCGCTGCCGGCTCCTCGCACGGTCTGGAACGGCAGTGCTCCGCGGCACGTCACGGCGACCGCTCCGGCATCCGACCGCCCTCGACCCGCCTGGACCCAGGCGATCGCCTGGCTGCTCGGGGCCGCAGCCCTCGGCATCCTGGCCGCGGCAGCCGTCGCCTTCGTGCGGGCGCTGCTGAGCTTCCCCTTCATGCAGGACTTCCTCGCGGCCTTCCCCGGTGAGTACGAGCCGGCCGTCGCGGTCGAGCCCGGATTCGCGCCGTGGGTCAACTGGGCGCACTTCTTCAACGTGTTCCTGATGGTGCTGATCATCCGGTCGGGCCTGCGCATCCGCAACGAGAAGAGGCCGACCGCCTTCTGGACCCCGCGCAACGACCCCAAGGGCAAGGTCAGTCTGACGATCTGGTTCCACCAGGCGCTCGACATCCTCTGGCTCGTCAACGGTGTGATCTTCGTCGTGCTGCTGTTCGTCACCGGACACTGGGCGCGCATCGTGCCGACCAGCTGGGAGGTCATCCCCAACGCGCTGTCGGCGGCGCTGCAGTACGTGTCGTTCGACTGGCCGACCGAGCATGGCTGGGTGAACTACAACAGCCTGCAGCAGCTGGCGTATTTCGTGACCGTGTTCATCGCGGCGCCCTTGGCCGCGGCGACCGGTTTCCGCATGTCGGGCATGTGGCCCAAGAAGGCCGAGCGGCTGTCTAAGGCCTACCCGATCGAGTGGGCCCGCGCGCTGCACTTCCCGGTGATGATCTACTTCGTGGTGTTCATCATCGGCCACGTCGCGCTGGTGTTCCTCACCGGGTTCCTGCGCAACCTCAACCATATGTACGCCTCATCGGATGCCGTCGGCTGGACCGGGTTCTGGGTCTTCGTGGCGTCGCTGGTGGTCATCGCCCTCGGCTGGGTCGCCGCCCGCCCGCTGGTCATCGCCCCGATCGCGAAGCTGTTCGGCAGCGTCTCGGGTCGCTGATCCGTTCACGATTCAGCACGGATCCCTCCCGGACCCAGCGAAACGGCCCCTTGCCGGTGGCAAGGGGCCGTTCATGCTGAATCGTGAACGCTGATCTCAGCGGACGCTGATCTCAGCGCACGCCGGGATCAGCGGACGAAGCGCACCTCGGTCAGCGTCTCGCCGAGGAACGGCTCGGTGTGGCTCGCGCCGTCGAGC
The DNA here is from genome assembly GCF_044743635.1 of Microbacterium sp. NPDC087589. Taxonomy (NCBI): domain Bacteria; kingdom Bacillati; phylum Actinomycetota; class Actinomycetes; order Micrococcales; family Microbacteriaceae; genus Microbacterium; species Microbacterium sp. NPDC087589. Next base: position 10,579 of record NZ_JBIUWV010000009.1, on the reverse strand, counting down.
GCGAAGCCGTTGCGTGCATAGAAGCGGTGTGCGCGGGGATTGTCCTCCGCGACCCACAGGTAGAGGGGCTCGTCCTTCTCGACGGCGGCGTCGAACAGCTTCTGGCCGATGCCGGTCGAGTGGTACGCGTCGAGCAGGTAGATGAAGTACAGCTCGCGGAACGCGGGGGCGTCCTTGTCGCGAGCGGGACCTGAGCCGACGAAGCCGACGATCTCGCCGTCGACGAGCGCGGCGCGCATCGTGAAATCGGGGCCCTGAGAGGCCCAGTGCGTCCACAGCTCTGCCATGCGACGGGGCGAGACCTTCTCGAGTGCGGCCTTGCTGATCAGGTGGTCGTAGGTCTCGTGCCAGCACTGCGCGTGCACGCGACCCAGGGCTTCCGCATCCACATCACGGACCGGACGGACGATGACTTCAGGCTGGGCTTCGGCGCTCATAGCGCGACTCTACGCGCGGCCTCCGCGAACCGGAAATCGAGCGGGAGCGTTCCCAGACCGACGATGGGGTGCTGGAGGGATCGCACAACGATGTTCGCGAATCGTTCGTCGATGGCTACGATCAGTGCTCGTGAACGTGATCTGGCGCACTCTCCTCGTGATCCTCTCCGCCCGTCGCCGCGTGCGGCGAGGCAAGACCCTCGACGCAGCATCGGTCAGCAGCATCCGGCTGACGACGCTGCCGACCGACATCGACATCCTCCGTCACATGAACAACGGCCGATACCTGTCGCTCTTCGACCTCGGCCGATGGGATCTGCTGATCCGCACAGGGCTGTTCGACGCCATGAACGAACGCGGCTGGTACGCCGTCGTCTCGAGCGAGACCGTGACGTTCCGCAAGTCGCTGCAGCTGTGGCAGCGGTTCGAGGTGCAGTCGCGTTTCATCGGTCATGACGACAAAGCGGTGTTCCTCGAGCACAGGGCTGTCGTCGGTGGCGAGATCTACGCCCGCGTCATCGTCCGATCGCGGATGCTGCGCCGCACCGGCGGCACGGTCAGCAACGAAGAGCTGTTCGCCGCCGTCGGCAAGCCGGAGGGCGTGCCCGAGATCGACGCCTGGGTGCACGACTGGGCCGCGGCATCCGCTCTGCCTCCCGTGCGCACCCCGGCGCCGAGCGTGTGGAACTGATGATGACCGATCCCTGGGGTCTCGAGACACGCGCACCGGGCGACGTGCTGCTGGTCGGATGCGGCAAGCTCGGCATCCGACTCGGCGAGTGCCTCGTCGCAGGCGGCGCACAGGTCACGGGCATGCGACGCAGTGCGGGAGACATGCCGTTCCCGACGATCGGGGCCGATCTGCGGCATCCGCTCGACCGCGAGCTGCCGGCATTCGACTCGGTCGTGATCACTCTGCCGCCGAGCACCGAGGGCGACTCGATCTATCCGACGGCGCTGCGGGCGCTCGCGACGGCCCTGCCGACGATGCCGGAGCGGGCCGTGTTCGTGTCGTCGACGCGAGTGTTCGAAGGGCGCCCCGGCGAGACGCCGCTGACCGAGCGTGACGCGCCCCGGGTGTCGAGCGAGCGGGGCGGTGACTTGGTCGAGGGCGAGCGTCTGGCGATGGAGCTGTTCGGTGCGCGTATCGTGCGCCCGGCCGGCATCTACGGACCCGGTCGCGACTTCCTGATCCGGCGGGTGCGCGAGGGCGCGGCGGTCGACCACACCCGCCGCACCAACCGCATCCACGAGACCGATCTCGTGCGGCTGCTCGAGGCGATGCTGCGGGCCGACTCCGCGCCCCCGCTGATCCATGCCGTGGATCGCGAGCCGGTGCTGCTCGGCGACGTCGTCGCGCACATCGCCTCCCGGCTCGGGGTCGCGCCACCGCCGCATCTCGACCCGGAGGTCGGCGGCGGCACGGTGCTCGAGGGGCGCCTGCTGCAGGAGTTCCTCGGCGATCTCGAGTATCCGACCTTCCGCGAGGGATACGACGAGATGATCGCCGCGCTCTGAGCCCTTCTCTCGTTTCCGGTCGCAGTTCGTGTCGCCCGTTCGCGCGGTCGGCGGCACGAACTGCGACCGGAACCACCCGACGCGACCGTCGCTCACGGGCAGGCGGGCACAGCAGTCCTAGGCTGTGCTCATGGCCGACCCGATGCCCACCACGGATCCCGAATCCGTCTCGCTCGCGGACCGAGCCGTCGAGCTCGCCCGCCGCTGGGTGATCGAGGCCGCGGCCGCCGATGTCGACCCGGCGGCAGAGCGCCTCGCCGGTGTGCTGCAGGATGCCAACGGGCTGCCGTTCACGCTCGGATTCGTCGACGGGGTCATGCGCCCCGAAAGCTTGAGCGCTGCGGCATCCCAGCTGCACCGCATCGCTCCGATCGTGCCCGAGTTCCTGCCCTGGTACCTGCGGTCGGCCGTGCGGCTCGGCGGCGGCGTCGCTCAGATGCTGCCGACACCCGTGGTGCCCATCGCACGTCGGGTGCTGCGCGACATGGTCGGCCACCTGGTGGTCGACGCCCGCCCCGCGAAGCTCGGACCCGCGATCGCGAAGATCCGCGAATCGGGCGCCAGGCTCAACCTCAACCTGCTCGGCGAGGCGGTGCTCGGTGACGGCGAGGCGCGGCGACGACTCGACGGCATCCACGAGCTGATCCGTCGCCCCGATGTCGACTACGTGTCGGTCAAGGTGTCGGCGATCATCAGCCACATCTCTATGTGGGCGTTCGACGAGGTCGTCGATTCGGTCGTCGAGCGACTGCTGCCGCTGTATCTGACGGCCGCCTCGGATCGCACGTTCATCAACCTCGACATGGAGGAGTACCGCGATCTCGACCTCACGATCGCGGTGTTCACGCGCATCCTCGAGGATCCGCGCCTCGAGGGCCTGGAAGCCGGGATCGTGCTGCAGGCGTACCTGCCCGACGCCCTGCCTGCCCTCCAGCAGCTCACCGCCTGGGCGCGCGAGCGCGTCGAGCACGGCGGAGCCCCCATCAAGGTGCGGCTCGTCAAGGGAGCGAACCTCGCGATGGAGCGGGTCGAGGCGCGGATGCACGGGTGGACCCAGGCCACCTACGACACCAAGCTCGACACCGACGCGAACTATCTGCGCTGCCTCGACTGGGCGCTGCGGCCCGAGAACGTCGACGCGGTGCGCGTGGGGATCGCCGGGCACAACCTGTTCGGCATCGCCTATGCGTGGTTGCTGGCGGGGGAGCGCGGAGTGCGTGCTGTCGACAGGGCGGCCGCGAACTCCCAGCCGCCGGTCGAGTTCGAGATGCTGCTCGGCATGGCGCAGGGGCAGGTGCAGGCGGTGTCGCGCGAGGTCGGCGAGGTGCTGCTCTACGTGCCGGTCGTGAACCCCGCCGAGTTCGATGTCGCCATCAGCTATCTCGTCCGGCGGCTCGAAGAGAACGCGTCGAGCGACAACTTCCTCTCCGCCGCGTTCCGGCTGGGCGACGACGAGTCGCTCTTCGTGCGCGAGCGCGACAGGTTCCTCGACGCCGTCGACCGTTCGACGTCGCCGACGCTGCGGGTGGGCGCGCTGCGCAGCCAGGATCGGCTGGCGCCGGTGCACGAGTCGATGCGCCCCGTGCCCGTGGCGCCCGCACCCGAAGAAGGCCTGACCCAGGCGGTGCTCGGCATCTCCCGCGGTTCGGAGGATACGGGCGGGCCGTTCCTCGAGACCGCGGTGTACGCCCCGCGCGAGCTCGACGAGGCGACGGGCGGAGCTCCCGGCTTCGCGAACACTCCCGACAGCGATCCGTCGCTTCCGGCCAACCGCGACTGGGCTCGCGAGATCCATGAGCGCATCGCCGACTCGACCCTCGGTGTCTCGACCGTCGACGCGGCCCGGGTCGCCGACGCCGACACGCTCGAGAGCACGATCGCCGGAGTGCGGGATGCCGCAGCTCTGTGGGGCGCGCGACCCGCCACCGACCGCGCCGAGGTGCTGCTGCGCGCGGCGGCCGCGCTCGAGGGGCGCAGGGGAGACCTCATCGAGGTCGCCGCTTCTGAGACGGGCAAGGTGTTCGCCGAGGCCGACGTCGAGGTCAGCGAGGCCGTCGACTTCGCCCGCTATTACGCAGCCAAGGCCAGGGAGCTGGATGCCGTCGCGGGTGCCGCATTCGAGCCGGCGCGCGTCACGGTCGTCGCCCCTCCATGGAACTTCCCCCTCGCCATCCCGGCCGGGGGAGTGCTCGCCGCGCTCGCCGCAGGCTCGGGAGTCGTCTTCAAGCCCGCCCCGCAGTCGCGTCGCTGCGCCGCCGTCATCGCCGAGACGCTGTGGGAGGTCGGCGTTCCGCGCGATGTGCTCGCGCTCGTCGACATCGAGGAGGGCGACCTCGGTCGCGAGCTGATCTCGCACGAGTCGGTGGACCGCGTCATCCTCACCGGGTCGTGGGAGACCGCTGCGCTGTTCCGCTCGTGGCGACCCGACCTGCCGCTGCTCGCCGAGACGAGCGGCAAGAACGCGATCATCATCACCCCGTCGGCGGATCTCGATCTCGCAGTCGCCGATCTGGTGCGCAGCACCTTCGGGCATGCGGGGCAGAAGTGCTCGGCGGCGTCGCTCGCGATCCTCGTCGGCCCGGTCGGGCGGTCGAAGAGATTCGCCCGGCAGCTGGCCGATGCGACCCGGTCGCTGCACGTCGGCTGGCCGACCGATCCGCTGGCCGAGGTCGGACCCGTGATCGAACCCCCCGAGGGCAAGCTCGCCTGGGCGCTCACCGAACTCGAGGGCGACGAGCAGTGGCTCATCGAGCCCGCCCTCTCGGCTGACGACCCCACCGGCCGGCTGTGGCGTCCGGGCATCCGTGTCGGGGTGCAGCCGGGGTCGCGGTTCCACACCGAGGAGTTCTTCGGCCCGGTGCTGGGCATCATGCACGCCCCGACGCTCGAGCGGGCGATCGAGCTGCAGAACGCGGTCGAGTACGGCCTGACGGCGGGGCTGCACACACAGGACCCGGCCGAGCTCGCCCTGTGGCTCGAGCGGGTGCAGGCAGGCAACCTCTATGTGAATCGCGGCATCACCGGTGCGATCGTGCAGCGGCAGCCGTTCGGCGGATGGAAGCGATCGTCGGTCGGACCCGGCGCCAAGGCCGGCGGACCGAACTACCTGATCGGGCTCGGCTCCTGGCGCTCGACCGGATCCGGCACGGTGTCGAGCACGCTGCATCTGCGCGGGCTCGACTCGCGCATCACCGACCTCATCGAATCGGCGCAGCCCTCGCTCGGCTTCGAGGCGTTCGAGTGGCTGCGTCGTTCGGCGCTCTCGGATGCGCTCGCCTGGGACCGTGAGTTCGGTCAGGTGCGCGACGTCTCGCATCTCGGGGTCGAGCGCAATCTGTTCCGCTACCGTCCGGTGCCTGTGGCGATCAGGGCCACTGCGGATGCCGGCTGGCAGGAACTGCTGCGCGTCGTCATAGCCGCGGTGCGCGCCGGAGCCGGATTCGTGCTGTCGACCCCCGTCGGTCTGCCCCCGGCGGTGCGCCACGCGCTCGGCGAACTCGGCGCCGTCGTCTACATGGAGACCGACGACGAATGGATCGAGCGGATGCGGTGCCGCGGCGACGACTCGACGAGCGTGCTCGAGTCGATCGATGACGAGCTGCGGCCCAGCCGGGCGCGGCTGGTGGGCCCGCGCGACTCCGTGGCCGCGCTGCACCGTGCGCTCGCCGCGGCCGTCGACGGCGACCCCGACCTCGCGGTGTACGACGGCGAGGTCACCTCTGCCGGGCGCATCGAGCTGCTGCCCTTCGTGCATGAGCAGGCGATCGCGATCACCGCGCACCGTTACGGCAACGCCGACGACTGGAGCGCCGCGGTCATCTGATCGTCGTGCGCGTCGGCATCCCCGCCCCGCCCTCGGCGTCCTGTCGTCCGGGGCCACAAGCGCACCCGCCGCGGCATGCGGGGTCAATTTCGCACCGGATTCGCGCGATTCGGATGCGCTTTTGACCCCGGCTGGGCGGGACCCTCTTTCGGCTCCACCGGCGCAGACGATCTGTCGCGCAGCTGTGCGGGGTCAAAAACGCACCCACCGTGGTATGCGGGGTCAAAAACGCACCGGAATCCGGCATCCGGGATGCGTTCTTGACCCCGCACGCGACGAGGGATGCGTTTTTGACCCCGGCTGGCACGCGCAGCGGGCGACTGTGTAAAGAATTCTTGACATGGCGGATGCCGCAGGCGTACTCTCGTGTCAAGAATCTTTTACATGGGAGCATCATGGTCTACGAAGAGCGCAACGCCTGGGCCGGTCTCATCGTGGGCGTGGTGGTGATCGGGGCGTATGTCGTCGTCGTCCTGCAGCAGGCCGCCGGTGGACAGGTGACCGACGTCGACTGGTTCCCGCTCATGATGTGGACCATCGGTCTCGGCATCGTGGCGACGATCGTGCTCAGCATCGTCTGGGGGATGATCGCCGGTGCGAAGGACCCTGACGGCGTCGGCAAGTCCGATGTCCGCGACCGTGACATCAGCCGCATGGGCAGCCGGGTCGAGCAGGCCTTCGTCGTCATCGCGGGTCTCGGCGTCATCGCCCTGTGCGCGGTGAACGCCGATGTCTTCTGGATCGCCAACACCATGTTCGCCGGGTTCGCCGTCTCGGCGATGGTCGGCAGCGTCGCGCGAGTCGTCGCCTACCGTCGGGGACTCGTCTGATGGTCAAGCCCACACTCGTCTCCAACCGCATCCGCGCTCACCGCGAAGCGGCCGGACTCACCCAGGCCGAACTCGCCCGCAGCATCGGCGTGACCAGGCAGACGCTCATCGCGATCGAGCAGGAGAAGTACTCCCCGTCGCTGGAGCTCGCTTTCCAGATCGCCCGCGCATTCGGCGTGGGGCTCGATGACCTGTTCCAGTATCCGCAACCCACGAGCACGGAGGTGTGACATGACCGAGGCCGACAAGACCCCGACGAACAAGACCGCGATGATGCCGGCGTGGCGTCGCGAGACCTACGGCTCGGCTGATGGGTTCCGACTGGAGCAGATCCCCGTTCCCGTGCCTCGACGCGGCGAGGTGGTGCTGCGAGTCGAGGCGACCGCGCTCCACGCCGGTGATGTCCGCCTCATGCTCGGCGATCCGCTGCTCGTGCGCCCGATCTTCGGCCTGACGCGTCCCAAGTATCCGGTGCGCGGCATGGAGGTCGCCGGAACCGTCGTGGCGGTGGGCCCCAACGCGATCGGCGCCGAGCTCGGAGAACGTGTCGTGGGTGAGCTCACCGGAGGCGGGGGACTCGCGTCGCATGTCGCAGTGCCCGCCGCGCGTCTCGTGCCGATCCCGCCCGATGTCACCTCCGAGACGGCGGCGTGCCTGGCTGTCTCGGCTGGCACGGCCTGGCAGGCCCTCGACCGTGCGGGGATCGGCTTTCGCTCGGCCAGAGGCAGCGTCGCCGGGCACGTTCCGCGCGTTCTCGTGATCGGCGCGTCCGGGGGAGTCGGCACGTTCGCGGTGCAGCTCGCTGCTCTGCGCGGTGCCGAAGTCTGGGCCACGTGCGGCGACCGCAACTCGCGGCTCGTCCAGCACCTCGGCGCCGTGCGCACCCTCGACCACCGCACGTCGCCGCTGGCCGACCTGCCGGCCGCGCAGTTCGACGCGGTGATCGACATCGTCGGCGGCATGGGTCTTCGTGAACTCCAGCGACTCGTCGTGCGCGGCGGCTCGGTGGTGCTCGTGACCGGTGACGGAGGGCACGTGCTCGGACCGATCCCGCGGATGCTGAAGGCGGCGTTCCTGTCGATCGGGTCGAGCCGCCGCATCCATTCGCTGGCGGCGACGGCTCGACCCGAGATCCTCGCCAAGCTGCTCGAGCTCACCGCGGAGGGGCGCATCACACCCGTGATCGAGCGGGAGTACGCCTTCGACGAGGCATCCGCCGCCCTCGCTCACCTCGAAGCGGGCCACACGGTGGGCAAGGTGGTCGTGCTCGGAACCTGACCCGAGGTGCCGCGCTCTGGCGGCGTCCAGGGGGCGGGTGACAGAATGGATGCTGGCGTGCCCGAGTCGCATCTTCCCCTGGCGTCGACTCACACCGAGCGACGCGGTCGAAGGACCGCCGGGCCCCTGGACAGCGTCCGCCGCATCCGTTCGAGGAGCCCCATGTCTGTCGAAACCACTGCGCCGGCATCCGAGACCGCAGCCCCGGTCCGCACCGCACACCACCGTCGCTATCTGATGTGCAAGCCGTCGCACTTCACGGTGAACTACTCGATCAACCCGTGGATGGAGCCGGCCAAGCCGACCGACACCGCGCGAGCCGTCGAGCAGTGGCAGAAGCTGCACGACCTCTACCTCGAGCTGGGGCATGAGGTCGAGCTGATCGAGCCCCTCGCCGGGTATCCCGACATGGTCTACACCGCCAACGGCGGGTTCCTGATCGATGGCCGGGCGTACGTGCCGAAGTTCCGCTTCGTCGAGCGTCAGGGCGAGGCGCCCGCTTTCGCCGACTGGTTCCGCGGAGCCGGCTATGACACCGTCATCCCCGAAGAGGTCAACGAGGGTGAGGGCGACTTCCTGCTCGTCGGTGATGTGATCCTCGCCGGCACCGGCTTCCGCTCGACCGGCGACAGCCATCGCGAGGTCGGAGAGGTGTTCGGCCGTGAGGTCGTGTCGCTCAACCTCGTCGACCCGCGCTTCTATCACCTCGACACCGCCATCGCAGTGCTCGACCCCGTGCAGGGAGTCCAGAACGGCGGGCCCGAGCGCGCGAACATCGCATACCTGCCCGGTGCTTTCGACGACGCCAGCCGCGCTGTGCTCGAGGAGCGATTCCCCGACGCGATCCTCGTGTCCGACGAGGACGGATCAGTGTTCGGCCTCAACTCGGCGAGCGACGGATACAACGTCGTCATCTCGCCGCGCGCGCTCGGCTTCGAGAAGCAGCTGCGCGAGCGCGGCTACAACCCGATCATGGTCGACCTCTCCGAGCTGCTGCTCGGCGGCGGCGGCATCAAGTGCTGCACCCTCGAACTGCGCGGTGAGGCGTGACCGCCGTCGACGCGGGCGTCGGGGTCGGGGCGAGCGCCGAGCCGCACGTCGCCCACAACTATCACCCGCTGCCGGTCAACATCGCGCGCGGTGACGGAGCCTGGGTGACGGATGTCGAGGGCAAGCGGTACCTCGATCTGCTCGCCGCCTACTCGGCGGTGAACTTCGGCCACCGGCATCCTGCTCTCGTCGCCGCGCTCACCGAGCAGCTCGGTCGGGTCACGCTGGTCAGCCGTGCGTTCCAGAGCGATCGGCTCGAGCCGTTCGCGGCGGCGCTCGCGAAGCTCGCCGGCAAAGACATGGTGCTGCCGATGAACACCGGTGCCGAAGCGGTCGAGACGGGCATCAAGGTCGCCCGCGCCTGGGGGTATCGAGTCAAGGGCATCACCGAGGGTCGGGCACGGATCATCGTCGCCGCCGGGAACTTCCATGGCCGCACCACCACGATCGTCAGCTTCAGTGACGACGAGCAGGCGCGAGCCGACTTCGGGCCCTACACGCCGGGCTTCGACGTGGTTCCCTACGGGGATGCGGATGCCATCGCTGCTGCGATCACCGAAGACACCGCAGCCGTGCTGATCGAGCCCATCCAGGGTGAGGGCGGAGTGGTGATCCCGCCCGAGGGATACCTGCGTCGTATCCGGGAGATCTGCGACGACAAGAACGTGCTGTTCATCGCCGATGAGATCCAGTCCGGACTCGGACGAGTGGGCGAGACCTTCGCCTGCGATCGCGAGGGGGTCGTGCCCGACCTGTACCTGCTGGGCAAGGCACTCGGTGGCGGCATCCTGCCGGTCTCGGCTGTGGTGGGCGACACCGAGGTGCTCGGAGTCATCCGACCCGGCGAGCACGGGTCGACGTTCGGAGGCAACCCGCTCGCCGCGGCCGTGGGCCTGCGCGTCGTCGAGATGCTCGAGTCGGGGGAGTTCCAGGAGCGCGCTCGCGCACTCGGCGCTCACCTGGCCGCGGGTCTCGAGCCGCTGTTGGGTCATGGAGTCACCGAGGTGCGCATCGCCGGCCTGTGGGCAGGTGTCGACATCGACCCAGACAAGGGCACCGGGCGTGAGATCGCCGAGAAGCTGCTCGACCGCGGAGTGCTGGTGAAAGACACGCATGGGCAGACCATCCGCATCGCGCCCCCGCTCGTGATCCGAGCGACCGAGCTCGACTGGGCCGTCGAGCAGCTGAAGCTGGTCCTGGGGGGCTGAAATCCCTGTCCGCCGGGCGACACGCCCGGCGGACAGCCTGGATTTGCCGGAACCCCGGAACCCACGTAACTTATTACTTGTTCGCCCCACAGGGAAGCGGAGAGGCCGAGAGCTTCACCCCCCTCAAGCGGAGAACCACCTCCACTCGATCAGCTCTTCAGAGCAGATCGCAGACACACTTCTGTCTGACCTGGAGCTTCCACTACGGAGAAGCGGTCGATTTGACAGCGACTCCGGAACGGATAAGCTAGTGAAGTTGCCTCGGCGGCCTTGAGCCCCGAGCTGCAGATCTGGTTCTGAACATTACGGCGTGTCGATTTGACAGCCTGAAATGCGAAGATAAGATAGAGAAGTTGCCCTTCGGGCCTGGTTGTGATGACTGGGTCGTGGGAGCATCCGATCCTTGAGAACTCAACAGCGTGCACTTGTCAAATG
>NZ_JBIUWV010000008.1:0-245627 GCF_044743635.1 Microbacterium sp. NPDC087589 | reverse complement strand
CGCCCCGCCCGCCGGGCGGCCCCCCCCGAGGCCGGCCCCGGCACCCCCCCCCCCCCCCCCCCCCGCCCCGGGGGCGGGGGGCCGCCCCCCCCCCCCCCCCCCCCCGCGCGGGCCCCGCCCCCCCCCCCCCCCCCTTCTCTGGTTGACTCCCGGCGTCAGGCGCCCTGGTGCTCGAGCACGTGGTCGATCGCGCGGGTGAGCTGTCGGATGTCGTCCGGTTCGATCGACACGAAGGTCGCGACCCGCAGCTGGTTGCGGCCGAGCTTGCGGTAGGGCTCGGTGTCGACGATGCCGTTGGCGCGCAGGGTCTTGGCCACGGCCGCTGCGTCGACGCTGTCGTCGAAGTCGATGGTCGCGACGACGGGTGAGCGGTGGGCGGCATCCGTGACGAACGGGGTCGCCACGGCGGATTCCGATGCCCAGTCGTAGAGGATCCCCGAGGACTCCGCGGTGCGGGCTCCGGCCCACGACAGGCCGCCGTTCGACAGGATCCAGCTGAGCTGACTGTCGAGCAGGTGCAGGGTCGTCAGTGCCGGCGTGTTCAGCGTCTGGTTCAGCCTCGAGTTGTCGACGGCGTTCTTCAGGCTGAGGAACTCCGGGATGTACCGGTCGGAGGCCGCGATGCGCTCGATGCGGTCGACCGCGGCAGGGGACACCGCGGCGAACCACAGGCCCCCGTCGGAGCCGAGGTTCTTCTGAGGCGCGAAGTAGTAGACGTCCGCCTGAGCAGCGTCGAAGTCGATGCCTCCGGCAGCGCTGGTCGCATCGATGACGGTCAGAGCGCCGTCGGCGATCACGCGCTCGACGGGGGCTGCGACACCGGTGGACGTCTCGTTGTGCGGCCAGGCGTAGACGTCGATGCCCTCGACGACCTCTGCGGCCGTGCGGGAACCCGGCTCGGACTTGCGGACATCGGGCGCTTCGAGCCACGGGGCTGCCGCGGCGGCGGCGAACTTGCCGCCGAACTCGCCGAACACCAGGTTCTGGCTGCGGCGCTCGATCAGGCCGAAGGCCGCTGCATCCCAGAACGCCGTCGAACCGCCGTTGCCGACGATGATCTCGTAGCCCTCGGGAAGACGGAAGAGCGCCGCCAGCTGCTCACGCACACTGCCGACCAGGTTCTTGACCGGCGCCTGGCGGTGCGAGGTGCCGAGCAGGGTCGGCGCCGCGGCGAGCAGCGCGTCGAGCTGCGCGGTGCGCACCTTCGAGGGACCGCAGCCGAAGCGGCCGTCAGCGGGCAGGAGGTCACGGGGAATCTCGATCGCCATGCGTCGATCCTACGGCGTGAATCCCGAGCGCCCTGACCTCATGACGCCCTGATGTCCGCGCGGGAATGTAGGCTTGCCTAAGAAGACCCGGAGGGCCACATGACGGACTTGATCGACACCACGGAGATGTACCTCCGCACCATCCTCGAACTCGAGGAGGAGAACATCGTGCCGCTGCGTGCGCGAATCTCCGAGCGTCTCGGACACTCGGGCCCGACGGTCTCCCAGACGGTGGGGCGCATGGAGCGCGACGGTCTCGTCGTCGTCTCCGAAGACCGCACCCTCGAGCTGACCGACGCAGGCCGCCGCAAGGCCGTCAACGTCATGCGCAAGCACCGGCTGGCCGAGCGCCTGCTGTCCGACGTCATCGGTCTCGACTGGGCCTACGTGCATGAAGAGGCCTGCCGCTGGGAGCACGTCATGAGCGAGCAGGTCGAGCGTCGACTGGTCGAGCTCCTGGGCCACCCGACCGAATCTCCGTACGGCAACCCGATCCCCGGACTCGACCAGCTGGGTGACTCTCCTGCGCGCACCTTCGACGAGGGCGTCATCGGGCTGGTGCAGAAGCTGAACGCCGCAGGTGCTCCGATCGACGGAACCGTGCGTCGCCTCGCCGAGCCCGCTCAGGTCGATCCCGAGCTGCTCGAGCAGCTGCGCGATGCGGGAGTCGTGCCCGGCGCGAAGGGCGACTACCGCTTCAACGAGGGGTACGTCCTCATCCAGATGGAGGGCAAGGAAGACGGCCTGGAACTCCCCGTCGAACTCGCCTCGCACATCTTCCTGGTCGGCGAACCCGCCTGACAGACCGGTCTGATCGGCCCGAGATCCGCGTGATTCCGCGTCTCCGAGGATTGCCAGGTTCGCGGGGTGACAGGATCGTTATCTTCCGGTAACCTCGGACAAGTCGTCGAAGAAGCCCACTGACGACACCCGAGAGGACTCGCCTTCCAGGCTCGTCGACCTCTCGGTCAGACCGCACAACGTACCCGAGCTACATTCGTGCCACGAGAGCAGAGTGCCGACGAGCCAGCGCTACCCGAGCGCGCAGGCGCTGGAGGATCAAGTTTTGGCCAAAGACATCGAATCGCCCATGAAGACAACTGAAGATCACGCAGTCGCACGCAGCTCTCGCAGCCGCGTCGATGCTCGCAAGGTCGTCAAGCCCTTGCGTTCGATCGCCATCTTCGGGGCCGTCGGTGCTCTCGTCGCCGCTGTCGCTCTCCCCGCCTACGCCGCGACGAAGCCGGCCGAGACGGCGACGACGTTGCAGCAGATGGCTGCTGTCGACGCCCAGTCGCTGGTCGTCGCCTCCGATGCCACGTCCGCTCCGCTCAGCCGCGGCACGTTCACCGCCACGACTCCGGGTGAGATCGAGAAGAAGAAGGCGGAAGAAGCTGCCGCGGCCCGTGCGGCCGCTGCTGCGGCATCCGTCGCTTCGACCTCGGGGACCAAGATCGACACCGGTCGCTATGCGCTCGTGTCGCCCGGTTCCGGCGAGGTCCGGTATCCGCTTCCGCAGGGTTCGTACAACGTCAGCCGCACGGTCGGCGGTGCCCACCAGGGTGCTGACATGCTGGCTCCCGCGGGAACCCCCATCTATGCAGCCGCTGCCGGCGTCGTGCGCGCCTCGGCAGAGAGCATCGGCGGATACGGCGTCGCAGTCATGCTGGACAGCGTCGTGGGCGGTCAGCGCGTGCAGACGACGTACGGTCACATGATCTACGGCTCGCGCCAGGTCCAGGCCGGCCAGACCGTCGCCGCAGGTCAGTTGATCGGATTCGTGGGCAGCACCGGGCGTTCGACAGCCAACCATCTGCACTTCGAGGTCTGGGTCAACGGCGGCCTCATGGAGCCGATCGCCTGGCTCGGTGCCAACGCGGGCTGATCGCGTCATCCATCTCGCTTCCCCGCGGACACGCCTCCGGGAGTTCACCCGCAGTTTCGCCCTCGGGTACTCCTGATGGGTTAGCCTGAACCCGTTGTCGCACAGGCGGGAGAAGCTGATGGAGCGAATACCGAGCATCCGAACCATGGATGCCCTCGGTCGTCACGTCCTTCGGCATCGTCCGCAGGGACACCACGGCGTTGCCGTGCGTATGAGGCGCTGTCTGTAGACAGCGCCTTTTTTCGTCCCTGCGAACGCTTCCGCTCCGTGCGGCTTCGTGTGATTCGAGAGTGCCGGGAAGCCGTCCCGGCGGATCGAGAGGATGACGATGCGCACACTTGTACTGAACGCAGGATACGAACCGCTCGCGATCGTGTCGTTCAAGAGAGCCCTGGTCCTGGTCATGAACGACAAGGCCACCGTGATCGAACGCGTGGAAGACGACCCCGTCTGGGGCAGCCACGGCGTCTACGACCGCCCCGCCGTCATCGTCCTCTCGCGTTACGTGCGTATTCCCGCCAGCAGACGAGTGCCTGTGACCCGGCGGGGAGTCCTGCGCCGCGACAATCACCGCTGCGGCTACTGCGGCAAGGCGGCATCGACCATCGACCACGTGATGCCGCGCTCACGGGGCGGAGCCGATTCATGGGAGAACCTCGTCGCGTGCTGCCTGCGCTGCAACAACACGAAGAGCGACCGCACGCCGCAGGAGATGCGCTGGGAGCTGCGCTTCGCCCCGCGGCCCCCTCACGGCACCGCATGGACGGTGCGCGGCACCGAGCGGAGCGACCCGAGGTGGGAGCCGTATCTCGCCCTCGCGGCGTGAGCGGAAGGTGGGGGCGAGGGTTCGTCTAGAATGGAACCCTCGCCCCCGTAGCTCAGCAGGATAGAGCAGCCCTCTCCTAAAGGGCAGGTCGCTGGTTCGAATCCAGTCGAGGGCACCCCTCGGTCAGGCTGATCGATGCCGCCCGCATCACCGCCTCGAAGCTCGCTTCGAGCACGGATTCTGCCCGACCCGCCGTCCACGCGGTGCCACGGACATCCCGATACTCGAGCAGAGTGAGAGCGTCCGCGTCGCTCCCTTCGCCGATGCTCGTCTGATGGAGCGCGAGGATCTCCAGAGCGACGCCTGCGTCGGCGAGAGCGGAGATCAGTCCGGCGACCGGGCCCTCGTCGGTCGTCGTGTGCATGTGTACGTCGTCGCCGTCTCTCAGCGTGACCGTCATCTGCGCATCGTCCATTCGATAGTGCTCGAGTGCGAGACGCTCGTTCACCGGCGCCGAGAGGTACGTGCGCTCGAACAGTGCCCACAGGGCGGCGGGGGACACCTCGTCACCGACCGCATCCGCGTGCGACTGCACGGTGCGGGCGAAGTCGATCTGCAGGCGTCGGGGGAGCTCCACTCCGAAGTCCCTGTCGAGCAGGTACGCGATGCCGCCCTTTCCCGACTGGGAGTTCACGCGGATGACGGCGTCGTAGCTTCGGCCGAGGTCTGCGGGGTCGATCGGCAGATAGGGCACGCGCCACTTCTGGAAACGGGGAGAGGATCCCGTGGCCTCCGCGCGGGCGCGATGCTCGATGAGCCCCTTGCGGATCGCATCCTGGTGAGTGCCGCTGAAGGCGGTGTGCACGAGGTCGCCGACATAGGGGTGGCGAGGGTGCACCTCGATGCCGTTGCAGTACTCGACGGTGCGTCGGATCTCGTCGATGTCTGAGAAGTCGATCATCGGATCGACGCCCTGCGCGTGCAGGTTGAGCGCGAGAGTCGCGATGTCGACGTTGCCGGTGCGCTCCCCGTTGCCGAACACGCACCCCTCGACACGCTGTGCGCCGGCGAGCACGGCGAGCTCGGCGCAGGCGACGCCGGTTCCCCGGTCGTTGTGCGGATGGACCGACAGGATCACGCCGTCTCGCCGTGCCAGGTTCCGGTGCATGTACTCGATCTGGTCGGCGTACACGTTCGGCGTCGCGACCTCGACGGTCGCCGGCAGGTTGAGGATGACGGGACGCTCGGGGGTGGCATCCCAGAGTGCGGTCATGGCGTCGCAGACGTCGAGAACGTAGTCCGGTTCGGTGAGATTGAACACCTCGGGAGAGAACTGGAACCGGATGTC
Organism: Microbacterium sp. NPDC087589; assembly: GCF_044743635.1. Taxonomy (NCBI): domain Bacteria; kingdom Bacillati; phylum Actinomycetota; class Actinomycetes; order Micrococcales; family Microbacteriaceae; genus Microbacterium; species Microbacterium sp. NPDC087589. Next base: position 240,360 of record NZ_JBIUWV010000008.1, on the reverse strand, counting down.
GGGGCGTTCTCCCGTCAGCTCGAGCACGTCCCGCCCGGCGCTCAGGATCAGGTCGGCGAGCTCTGCGCGGCTGCGCCCGAGCACCACATCGCGCCAGGTGGGTGCAGTCGCGGTGTACACGTGGATGACGACCGGATTCCGCACTCCACGCACCGATTCGACGGTGCGCTCGATCAGGTCGCGGCGGGCCGCGGTGAACACGACGATCGTGACGTCGTCCGGGGCGAGTTCCGACGAGGCGAGCAGCCGGACGAAGTCGTAGTCGGTCTGCGACGCCGACGGGTACCCGACCTCGATCTCCTTGTAGCCCATCGCGACCAGCAGTTCGAAGAATCGGCGTTTGCGCTGCGGGTCCATCGGCTCCGCGAGCGCCTGATTGCCGTCCCGCAGATCCACCGGGACCCACAGAGGGGCAGCGCTCAGAACCCGCGACGGCCATTCGCGGTCGGTGAGCGGGACGGGAACCCGGTCGAACACGGAGGTATAGCGGTTCCACGGCATCTGGGATGAGCGCTGGCGGTTCCACGGCGGTGAGGCCTCGGGGATCGGGCCGACGGGCGTGGCGAGGGTGGGAAACGGGGTGGACATGAGGGCTCCTGTGCGGGTCGAGATCCGTTCACCGTAACAACTCCTCAGACAAGTTGACAAGTTAGGATGAGTGCATGGCACAGATCCATCGCACTCCGCTCGCTGATCAGGCGGCGGACATCCTGCGGGCACGCATCGGCGCAGGGGAGTGGCAGCTGGGGCAGAAGCTCCCCGGTGAGACGACGCTGGCCGCCCAGCTGGGGGTCGGGCGGTCGACGGTCCGGGAGGCGATCCGCCAGCTGGCCGGTCGGGGGATGCTCGCGACTCGTCAGGGGTCAGGGGTCTTCGTCACCGCGTTGGAAGTGCCGGAGGACTGGGACGCGGTGCTCCGGCGCGCCGACATCATCGCCGTCATCGAGGCGCGGACGGCGATCGAGACCGAGGCGGCCGCTCTTGCCGCCACGCGCCGGACGGCATCGGATCTGCGGCTCATCCGCGGGGCTCTCGAAGGGCGGAGGGGCCATGCGCCCGGGGTCGAGGCCCACGTCGACGCCGACACCGCGTTCCATCGCAGCATCATCGCCGCCGCGCACAATCCGATTCTGCTGGAACTGTTCGACGGGTTCACCCCGCGGTTGCGTCAGGCGATGATCGACATGCTCCGGTTGCGAGCAGACGACGGCGGACAGCCCGACGACGACCGCCACGCCCGACTCGCCGACGCCATCGCGTCGCGGGACTCCGTGGCAGCGGGCGCCGAGAGCCGCAGCCACCTCGCCGACCTCGCGCGGGCTCTGTCCTGACGCGGAGCCGACCCGATCAGTCGCGACCGCTGCGCCACAGTTTCGAGGGCCACCAGATCACGCGACCGAGGTCGTAGGCGAGCGCCGGCACGAGCAGCGAGCGCACCACGAACGTGTCGAGCAGCACGCCGAACGCGACGATGAACGCGAGCTGCGCCAGGAACAGGATCGGGATCACACCCAGCGCGGCGAAGGTCGCGGCGAGCACGAGACCGGCGGAGGTGATCACGCCTCCCGTGATCGAGAGCCCTCGGAGAACGCCCTCGCGTGTGCCGTGCTCGAGTGATTCCTCGCGCACTCTGGTCATCAGGAAGATGTTGTAGTCGATGCCGAGTGCGACCAGGAACACGAACCCGTACAGCGGCACGGCAGGATCGGCGCCAGGGAAGTCGAAGATGCCGTTGAACACCAGTGCCGAGACGCCCATGGCCGTGCCGAACGACAGCACGGTGGTGATGATCAGCAGCACCGGGGCGAGGATCGAGCGCAGCAGCAGCATCAGGATGAGCATGATCACCACGAGGACCACCGGGATGATCAGGTTGCGGTCATGGATCGAGGCATCGTTGGTGTCGATGGCCGTCGCGGTGACTCCTCCCACCAGTGCATCGATCTCGTTCAGCTCGGCGCGCAGATCGCGCACCGTGTCGGCAGCCGCGTCGGAGTCGGCTGCGTCGGTCAACGTGCCCTGAAGCAAGACCTCACCGTCGACGACGGTGGGCTCGGGGACGGGGGTCCCCGGAGGACCGACCGCGACGAGTCCGTCTTCGGTGACCGTCGCCGCACCGCTCGGCGAATCGGCGGCGGTCACCGAGACGCCGTCGATGCCGTCGTCGGCGAGAAGCACATCGGCGGCATCCTGGAGCCGGCCCTCCGCGACGACCACGTAGACGGGGCTGCCCGAACCGCCGGGGAAGTGCTCGCCGAGGGCCACCTGTCCGTCGCGGGCCTCAGAGGCGCCGAGCACGAGGTCGGACTGCGGCACGCCGACGGCATTGAGCTGCAGCACGCCGGAGGCGCCGGCGAGCAGCACCAGGGTCGTGACGATCCAGATGACGCGCGGACGCCGGGTGATCAGGCGTGCGAGTCGCGCCCACAGCCCCGTCTTGCGCATGCCGTGCTCTTCGGCGACGACCTCGGGCTCGAATCTCGGACGCCGGGGCCAGAACACCGCACGGCCGAACAGCAGCAGCAGCGCAGGAAGCAGCGTGAGCGCGGCGAGCATCGCGAACACGATGCCGATCGCTGCCACGGGCCCGAGAGTGCTGTTGGACTTGAGATCGCTGAGCAGCAGGCACAGGAGACCGGCGATCACGGTGCCGCCGGAGGCGACGATCGGCTCGAACGAGCCCTTCCACGCCGCGAGGACGGCCGTTCCCTTGTCTTGACTGACGCGGAGCTCTTCGCGGAAACGCGCCACGAAGAGCAAGGCGTAGTCGGTTGCGGCTCCGATGACCAGGATGAACAGGATGCCCTGGGTCTGGCCGCTGAGCAGCAGCACCTCGAACTTCGCCAGCCACCAGACGACGAGCAGCGCCACGCAGAGCGCGAACAGACTCGTCGAGAGCACGACGATGGGCAGCAGGAACGAGCGGTAGACCAGCACCAGGATGACGAGCACCGCGAGAAGGGCGACGCCCAGCAGCAGTCCGTCGATGCCGGCGAACCCGGCGACCAGGTCTGCGCTGAACCCCGCAGGACCCGTGATGTAGACGGTGACGCCATCAGGAGCAGCTTCCCGCAGCTGAGCGCCGAGTGCGTCGATCGCGTCGGCGAGCTCCGCGTCTCCCTCGATGGGGATGAACGCCTGCACCGCCTTGCCGTCTTCCGAGGTCAGAGCGGGGGAGACGTCCTCGCTCACGCCTTCGACGGATGGCGCGTCGGCCACGGCATCCGAGATGGTCTGGAGATCCGACTCCGAGAGTTCGTCATCGGAGACGAAGACGGCGATCGCCGGGATGGCGTCGCTGTCGTTGAACTCGCCGAGGAGCTTCTGCACCTGAGTCGCATCAGCCGATTCGGGCAGATAGCTCGTCTGATCATTCGACGAGACCTCGTCGACCTTGCCGAACAGCGGGCCGCCGAGCCCTGCGCCGACCAGCCACACCAGGATCAGGGCGACGGGGATGAGGACGCGGGCCCAGGAGTGGCGCCGCGCGCGCACCCTGGTCGACGGGACGGGCGCGTGCTCAGGGCTGGACATCGGGTTCCTCTCGGGACATGCAGGGGTCGTGCAGGATGGGCATCAGCGGTGGTGGGTGTCAGGAGACCCAGGCGAGGATGAGGATCATCGTCGCGAGGAACCCGGCGAAGTAGTTGAGGAAGATGAAACGCCGCCAGGCGCGATTGGTGCGCGCGGAGGTCTCGTCGGTGACGTTCCACCAGGGCGCGGCGTTCACGATGTACGGCAGTGCGAGCGCAGCGCCCAGAGGGCCGGGCCACGAGGTGAACAGCATCGCGATGCCGGCGAGCGTCCAGAGCGCGATCGACAGCCGCACGGTCGCACGGGCTCCGATCACGGTCGCGATCGAGCCGATGCCTGCTTCTCGGTCGGGTGCGATGTCCTGCACAGCCCCGAAGGCGTGTGCGGCCATGCCCCACAGGAAGAACGCGATGAGCACGATGACCGCTGTGGGCGTGACAGACGCTTCGGCCAGCGAGAGACCCACGATCGCAGGGGTCACGAAGTGCAGGCTCGACGTCGTCGAATCGAGGAACGGCCGCTCCTTGAACCGGAGCTTCGGTGCGGAGTAGGCGATCACGGCGAACACGCTGAGCGCCAGCCAGAACCAGGACGCGGGGCCTCCGACCGCGACGAGGTAGACGAGGAACGGGACGTTCGTCACGACCGCCGCCCACAGGGTGGCCCGGTGGATGCGGGGAGAGAGCAGCGCGCCCTCGATCCCGCCCTTGCGCGGGTTGGCGAGGTCGGACGCGTAGTCGAACACGTCATTGATGCCGTACATCGCCAGGTTGTACGGCACCAGGAAGTACAGGGTGCCGATGATCAGCGTGAGGTCGATCTCGCGCGTGCTGAGAAGATATGCCGCTGCGAAGGGGAAGGCCGTGTTGATCCAGCTGATCGGACGGGAGGACAGCAGGATCTGAGCGGTGTCACGACCGATGGCGCCGCGGGTCGATGAGGTCATGAGGGCTCCCCATCGACGGCCGAGCTGTCGTCACGGACGCGTCGACGGGCGTGCAGCGCCGCCCACAGAGTCGGCAGCAGCACCGCCCCGGCGAGCGGATAGGCGAAATCCTCGAGAGGCGCGAGGCCGATGTGGATGCCGAGCAGATGATCGGCGGAGTAGTGGAACAGCCCGGTGGCGATCATCACCGTGTCGAACACGGCGGTGAGGATGAAGAGGACCACGATCGTCACGGCCATCGCCCCGACGTGGGCACGGTGCCGACCCGAGACGACAGACAGCACGACGGCGGCCACGACAGCGGCGCCGACGAACCAGGCGGAGAGCTCTATGTAGGTCACTGTGCGACCTCGCTGGGGCGCCGGCTCAGTCTTGTCAGGATCCGCACGGAACCGGTGTAGACGACCATCGTGCACACGATGAGGAAGAGAAGGAAGACGGGCTCCTCGATCGGGAGCTCGGGTGCGAGGACGATCCCTGTCGCGATGGCCGAGTCGCCACGGAAGAAGATCCCTCCCGCGATGCCTGCGACGTCCCAGACGAGGAAGAACGCGAGCCCGACGACCGTGACGACGGCCGCGGTCACGGCGTCGCGCCAGAAGAACAGCCGAAACCGCCAGTCGAGCAGCAGCATGCATCCCAGGGTGGCGAGCAGGAGCGCCGGATACACGAAGCCCATCACACCGTTCCGCTCGGGGACGCAGCGGTGGCCGAGACGTGGAGGGGCCCACTGGAGTGGTCGCCACGGATCCGCTTGAGAACGATCTCAGCACTGATCAGGCACATCGGAACACCGACTCCCGGTGCGGTCGTGGCGCCCGCGTAGTAGAGCCCCGACATCTGGCGCGACTCGTTCTGAGCCCGGAACATCGCGCTCTGAGAGAGGATGTGCGCGGGCCCCAGCATCCCGCCGCGCCACGAGTTGTAGTCCTCGAGGAAGTCTGCGGGGCCCTTCGTCTCACGCACCACGATGCGCTCGCGCAGGTCGTCGATGCCGGCCCAGCTCGCGATCTGGTCGATCGCGGCATCCGCCGCCTGCTCGATCGCCGGTGATCCGCCGCCGTCGGAGCCGCCCGAGCCCAAGGCCGTGTCAGCCGGGATCGGCACCAGCACGAAGAGGTTCTCGTGGCCTTCGGGTGCGACGCTGCTGTCGGTGGCGCTCGGACGGCAGACGTAGGTCGAGGCGGGGGAGGGGATCTCGGGCGCATCGCCGAAGATGGCGTCGAAGTTCGCATCCCAGTCTTCGGTGAAGAACAACGAGTGGTGCGGCAGCTCGGGCAGGGAGCCGCGGATGCCGAGCATCACGAGCACCGCACCCGGTCCGCTCGTGCGCCGCTGCCACCACGAATCGGGGTACGTGCGCAGGTGCGGCGGCAGCAGCGCCGTCTCGGTGTGGTGGAGATCGGCGCCGGACACCACGATGTCCGCCTCCGCCGTGTGCGCGCTCCCCTCGGAGTCGCGCCACGCGACGCCCGTCACAGTCGGTGCGCCTGCTCGGATGCCGGTGGTGATCGCCGTGACGTCGGCATTCAGCACGATCTTGGCACCCGCAGCCTCTGCCAGCTCGGCGATGCGCTCGACGACCCGCCAGAACCCGCCCTGCGGATAGCTGACGCCCTCGTCGAGATCCAGAGCACTCATGAGGTGGTACATCGCGGGGGCGGTGCGCGGATCCGTGCCGAGGAACACCGCGGGGTATCCGAGCAGCTGACGGATCACCGGATCGCGGAAGCGCCGGGCGGCGAACGACTGCAGACGTGTGCCCAGAAGCGTGAAGAGACGGGGAAGGGCTCGCAGCACCTCCGGTGTCATCAGCGTGCGCAACCGCGTGAACGGGTTGTAGAGGAAATAGCGTTCGGCCATGACACGTGCGTCGTGCGCCGAGTCGAGATAGGCGTCGAGAGCCTGTGCTGAGCCGGGCTCGCGAGACTCGAAGAGACGAGACACCGCCGCGCGGCCGGTGGGCACCGTGACGGAGGGCGACGGGTGTCCGTCGGATTCCGGCGCCTGGAAGACGCGGTATCCGGGGTCGAGGAGCGTCAGGTCGAGCTGATCCTGCGTCGAGGTGCCCATCATCTCGAAGAAGTGATCGAACACCTCGGGCATGAGGTACCACGACGGCCCGGAGTCGAACCGGAAACCGTCGCGCTCGATGGTTCCCGCGCGACCGCCGACTCGGCTGTTCTTCTCGTAGACGGTCACATCGTGACCATCGCGGGCGAGCAGTCCGGCGACAGCGAGCCCGGCGACTCCCGCGCCGATCACTGCGACCCGACTCATCGGTTCCGCTCCATCGCCGTCACGAGCACCGATCGCGCGGCCAGCAGCGCCTTGATCGGATCGGGGACCCGCACGCGGCGCTCGTACAGACTCGAGGCGGGAGTCTTCGCCACGCGTCTCGTCAGGGCGGTGAACAGTGCGTGGGCGCTGCGTACGGCGGCGCGAGCGTCCTTCGGCAGCAGGGGGATCGAGCGCGCCGCGTCGTCGAGCTGCGCCGTGATCGTGCGTACCCAGTCGTCGCGGTCGGCATCGGTGAGCCGGCCGCTCTCGCCGAGATATCCGCGGTGCAGGCGCTCGGTGTCGTCCGCGAGGTCCCGCAGGAAGTTCACGTTCTGAAAGGCCGCGCCGAGCTGTCGCGCCCCGTGGGTCAGGGTCTCGAGCTCGCCGGTCGTGCGCTTCTCGTCTCGCAGGAACACGCGCAGACACATCAGCCCGACCACCTCCGCAGAGCCGTACACATAGCGTTCGTGCGCCTCCGCGTCGTACGCCGTGAAGTCGGTGTCGGTCGCGATGTCGGCGGCCATCGAGTCGAAGAAGGGCTGAGTGAGGTCCTCGCCGATCGCGCACTCCTTCGCCGTGCGCGCGAAGGCATGCAGCACGAGGTCCGTGCTGTATCCCACGCTCATCGCCCTGTGGGTCTCGGCCACATAGGACGCCAGTGCGTCGGTCTGGGCTGACTCGTCGAGTCCTGCCTGTGCGGCGACCCCGTCGACGATCTCGTCGGCGATGCGCACCATGGCATAGATGTTCCGCACGTGCTGGCGGTGTCTCTCACCGAGCAGCCGCGTCGCGAGCCCGAACGACGTCGAGTAGGTGCGGATGACCTCGGTGGATGCGGTGTCGGCGGCGCGATTGAATCGCCCCAGACTCGCACCAGACGCGTCGTGAGGGGTCGGGGTCATGCCTGGCGTCCTTCGAGGCGAGAGGCGGAGACCAGGATCGACCGTGCGGCATCCGAGCTGATCTCGCCGGCGAGCTCCGCCTCGGACAGCAGCGTGTAGACCGAGTCGAGCTGATCGCCGATGAGGCCGACGACGAATCGCTCGGCTCCGCATTCGCGCAGCAGATCGCGCATTGCGGTGGCGTCCTGCAGGCTGAGGTCTGGGGATCCGAATCGGGGCGCGATGCGCTCCCAGGTGCTCGTCGAACGTGCGAACGCGATCAGGGCCGTCTCCTTGCCCTCCCGCAGATCGGAGTACGCATCCTTGCCGTGTGTGCGGTGGTCGCCGAACACGCAGAGCAGATCGTCCTGCAGCTGGTAGGCGAGGCCCAGGTGACGGCCGACGGACTGCAGCGTCGCTTCGGCGGACGCCGACGATTCGGCGAGGAGCGCCGCCGCTCGCAGTGGCAGGGAGAAAGAGTAGGTCGCCGTCTTGTAGACGCTCATGGTGAGAACGGTGTCGACGTCCGAGGCGATGATCCCGTGGCTCAGTGCGACGTCGGTGTGCTCTCCGGCCACCGTCTCGAGGATGGTCTGCTCGACGAGGTCGAGCAGGCGTCGTCGTGCGGGCGCCGAGACCTCTGCCCTGGCGAAGCCCATGATCGCGGCCGAGAGCATCAGGTCGCCCATCAGGATCGCGCTGGATCTGGCCCAGTGCAGCGAGTCCTCCTCGGAGGTGCCTGGCGCACCTGCCGCGAGCTGTCCGATCAGGTTCGGTCGCTTGCGACGGGTCAGGTCTCCGTCGATGACGTCGTCGTGCAGCAGGAAGGCATAGTGCAGCAACTCGATGTGGGTCGCGATGTCGACGGCGGCCATCGTCGCGCTGTCGTCGGCGGACGGGACCAGCGCGCGGTGGATGTCGAGCAGCAGCCTCGGGCGCACGAGCTTGCCGCCGAGCGCATGGTCTGCGGTCGCGCGCCAGAGTGCGGCGAACTCGCTTCCGTACGCCTCGGCGTTCTCGCAGTGCAGGTCGAAGCGCTGGCGGAGCAATGATTCGACTCGAGTGCCCATGTCCTCTCGCGGCGCGGCCTGCGTCACGGTCACGGTCATGCTCACACCACCCCGAGGTCTCGGAGCTGGGGGAGCTGTTCGACGAGCCAGGGGCTGAAGGCGAAGGTGGCGCCGATAACGGAGTCGGCGAACTCCGCCGGGTCGACCCATGCCCATTCGGCGACCTCGTCAGGGTCGGGGGAGAGGGGACCGTCTGCGATGGCCACATGGACGGGGCAGATCTCGTTCTCGACGATCCCGCTCGCGTCGACGGCCCGATAGCGGTAGTCGGGCAGCACCAGGGAGACGTCGGTGAGGCGGAGGCCGAGTTCGTCCTTCGCACGGCGGTGCACCGCATCCGTCATGTCCTCGCCGGGGCGCGGGTGGCCGCAGAAGCTGTTGGTCCACACACCGGGCCACGTGCGCTTGGCGAGTGCTCGTCGCGTCACCAGAAGTCGCCCGTCACGGTCGAAGACGTGGCAGGAGAAGGCCAGGTGAAGAGGGGTATCGGTCGTGTGCACGGTGTCTTTCGCGCGTGTGCCGATCGCGACTCCGTCTGCAGAAAGGAGGGTGACCTCATCCAACGGGGGAACCTCCTCCATTTTCGCTAGCTTAGCTAATAATCAACATAACATGAAACATTCGTGTGTAGCATGATGTCATGCACGACGGACCCGACGCCACCCCCCGCGGCAGCGGCGCGTCGGGTGTGCTCTCGAGACAAGAGGACATCTCGCCCGACGGTCTCGCCCACGCGGCGATCTACGACGTCGAGTCGGCGGATCCGCGGAGCACTCTGATCGACCGGTCAGGGGTGGCTCCCGAGGATCTGCGCCAGATCGCGCTGGTCATGGGGGCGCTCGGCGAGCTCCGGGATGCCGAGCAGAAGCTGTCGCTCGCCTCGCGGCGTTACATGCGGCTGAATGACACGGATATGCGTGCGCTGCACTATCTGATCGTCTGCGAGAACCGTGGCGCGACGGCCACTCCCGGGGGGATAGCGACCCACCTCGGGATATCGACGGCGTCGACGACCAAGCTGCTCGATCGCCTCGAGAAGGGCGGTCACATCCGGCGCGCGCCGCACCCGACAGACCGGCGTGCTCTCGCGATCACCATCACTCCGGAGACGCGACAGGCGGCGATGGAGACGGTCGGTCGTCAACAGGCCAAGCGGTTCTACTCAGCGGCTCGACTGACGTCGGATGAGCGTGACGTGGTCATCCGATTCCTCTCGGATATGGCCAAGGAGATCACGCTCCGGGATGAGCCGTGGGCCCAACCCGGAGTCGCGACCTCAGAGTGAGTCAGTGTGCGGCGTTGTACGCCTCGACGACCGGACCGGGAATGCGGCCCCGTTCCGAGAGCGTGTACCCGTTGTCGTTCGCCCACGCCCTGATCGCGGCGACCTCGGGGTTGCGACCTGCGCGCTTGCGAGGCGCAGACGATCGCGCCGACACGGGCGAGCCTGCTCGCCGCCCTGCCGAGATGTACGGCTCGAATGCCGCGCGCAATTCCTCAGCGTGCGCGGTATTCAGGTCGATCTCGTAAGAAGTTCCATTCAGCGAGAAATGTACGGTCTCGCCTTCGCCCACGTCCAGGACGCTTCCGTCGATGTCATCGACCAACTGGTGCACAATTCTTCTTGCCATGACAATGACACTACTCCGGATAAACGTGTTCCGGAATGTTATTCGTGTCCTGGGTCGATCAATTTCAGGCCGACGATGCATCCGACGAGCCCGAGAAGCAGAAGGATTCGCGCCCAGGAGATCTCGCTGTCGCCCGTGACCATCGCCCAGATGACGGTGAGTGTCACTCCGATTCCTACCCACACCGCATATGCGGTGCCGGTCGCGATATCACGCATCGCGAATGCGAGCCCGAGCATCGAGAGGGTGAGGCCGCCCACGAAGATGATGCTGGGCCACAGCTTGGTGAGTCCCTCGGATTTGCCCAGGGCGGTCGCCCATACGGCCTCGAGAACTCCGGAGAAGATCAGCACTATCCACGACATGATGGTCCTTTCGGACCAGTCTTTTCGCTCACCGGGTACTGGTCTGCCTCGTCCGGGGCCGGGGTTCACCGACCAGTATTCACGATAGTCGTCAGCGCTGGGCAGTGTCTGTGCAGCTCTGCTGCGCGGATCGCCGCGCGTGCGGGATGCTCAGGGGAGCAGTCCGGCGCGGCGCGCCTTGGCCACGGCAGCGTGGCGGGTCGACGCGTCGAGCTTCGACATGGCCGTGCCGAGATATGCCTTGACCGTGCCCTGGCGGAGGCCCAACTGTCCCGCGATCTCCGCATTCGTCGCCCCCAGGGCCGCGCAGGCGAGCACGTCGGTCTCCCGTCGGGAGAGATGGACGGTCGAGATCGGTCCGGTCCCCGTCGGCGCAGCGTCCTCCGCGAGCATCACGAGACGCTGCTCCACCTGTGCGATCCGCGCGCGCAGATCAGCGTCGTCGACAGACGCCCCGATGCTGCGAAGCTCCGCGAAACTCTCGCGCAGCTCTTCACGATGGCGCGGCGCGACCGATTCGGATGCCGGTGACACTGCGCGCAGTCGTCGCTCCACCTCGTCGCGAACGCGAAGCTCCTCCGCCACCGACTGCGCGACCTGCATCGCCGGAGCGGTCGTCACGCCTCCGACAGGCGTCGCTTCCCAGGTGCCGGCGTAGAGGACGCCCCGGGGGCGACCGCTCACGACGATGGGCAGAGCGAGCAGCGTCCGCAGCCCCTCTCCGAGCACGAACACGTCGTAGTCATGGGTGATCTGCTGGGAGGACCTGTAGTCGCTGGTCATCCGAGGGCGCAGCTCCATCATCGCCCGCCCGCCGAGACCACGCTCGGGTCGCACGCGCAGTCCGTCGAGGCTGCGAGTGCGGTTTCCGACGATGCTGGTGACGCTGACGACGCCCTCGTCGACGAGTCCCCCGAAGGCGACGGGGAACCGGGTGCGCCGAGCGAGCTCGCGCACCGCTCTGGCGACGAGCTCGGTCTCCGATTCCATCTCGGTCGATGTGCTCACGACTACCTACTTTCGGGGGTGACGGCGCTGTTCCCCGTTTCGTAGCGTCGACCCTATCATTCGCCTGGGAATCCGGGCGAGCCGCAGCACATGAGGCAAGGAGGCCCCATGACAGACCATCAGACGGCAGATTCGCCGGGAGCGATCGACTACATCGCCGTCGAGCAATCACCACGATTCCGCGAGTTGAAGAAGACGCAGCGATCGTTCATCTTCCCGCTCGCTGCGTTCTTCCTCATCTGGTACTTCGTCTACGTTCTGCTCGCCGCATTCGCGATCGACTTCATGTCGCAGCGGGTGTGGGGTGATATCACCGTCGGACTGCTCATGGGTCTCGGACAGTTCGTCACCACCTTCGCGATCACGATGGGCTATGTCGCCTTCGCCAATCGCCGACTCGACCCGATAGCGACCGAGATCCGTGACGAACTCGAGAAGGCGCAGGCGGAGGCATGAACATGATCCACACTGCGACCCAGGCGGCCGAGGTCGAGAGCAATCCCATTCTCAACATCTCGATCTTCGGTGCATTCGTCGCGGTGACGCTGTTCATCGTGATTCGGGCGAGCAAGAACAACAAGACGGCCGCTGATTACTATGCAGCGGGCCGCTCGTTCACGGGGCCGCAGAACGGCTTCGCGATCGCCGGCGACTATCTGTCTGCGGCGTCGTTCCTGGGAATCTGCGGAGCGATCGCGATCAACGGATACGACGGGTTCCTGTATTCGATCGGATTCCTCGTCGCCTGGCTCGTCGCATTGCTTCTCGTCGCAGAGCTCATGCGCAATACCGGCAAGTTCACCATGGCCGACGTGCTGTCCTTCCGTCTGAAGCAGCGCCCGGTGCGCATGGCCGCCGCGATCACGACGCTCGCCGTGTGCTTCTTCTATCTGCTCGCCCAGATGGCGGGTGCCGGCGGCCTGGTCTCGCTGCTTCTCGGAATCGACGGCCGGGTCGGGCAGTCGATCGTGATCGCCGTGGTCGGTCTGCTGATGATCGTCTACGTGCTCATCGGGGGCATGAAGGGCACGACCTGGGTGCAGATCGTCAAGGCGTTCCTGCTCATCGGCGGTGCCATCGCGATGACGATCTGGGTGCTGGCCATCAACGGGTTCAGCCTCAACACGCTGCTCGAGGCAGCTGTGGCGAACTCCGACAAGGGCGATGCCATCCTCGGGCCGGGGCTGCAGTACGGCGCGAACCCGTGGGACTTCGTGTCGCTCGGCATGGCCCTGGTGCTCGGAACCGCTGGGCTCCCGCACGTGCTGATGCGCTTCTACACGGTGCCCACGGCCAAGGAGGCCCGTCGCTCGGTGGTGTGGGCCATCTGGCTCATCGGTGGCTTCTACCTGCTGACGCTGGTGCTCGGCTACGGAGCGGGCGCACTCGTCGGCGCGGATGTGATCGCGGCAGCACCCGGCGGGCCGAACTCGGCAGCGCCGCTGCTCGCGCTGTATCTGGGTGGGCCTGTGCTGCTCGGCTTCATCTCGGCGGTCGCGTTCGCGACCATCCTCGCCGTGGTCGCCGGACTCACGATCACGGCGGCCGCCTCGTTCGCGCACGACATCTATGCGAACGTGATCCAGAAGGGCAAGAAGGACTCCGGGGGAAACCCGGTCGAACCCGACCCCGACGGCGAGGTGCGCGTCGCGCGGAGAACGGTGGTCGTGATCGGCATCCTCGCCATCGTCGGCGGCATCGGCGCGCAGGGGCAGAACATCGCCTTCCTCGTGGCGCTCGCCTTCGCGGTCGCCGCCTCGGCGAACCTGCCGACGATCCTCTACTCGCTGTTCTGGAGACGGTTCAACACCCGGGGTGCCGTCTGGAGCATGTACGGCGGTCTTGCGGCGGCGATCATCCTCATCGTCCTGTCGCCGGTGTTCTCCGGTTCGCCGACGTCGATGATCCCCGGGATCGACATCGTCCTGTGGCCGATGAACAATCCGGGCATCGTGTCGATCCCCCTCGGGTTCTTCCTCGGCTGGCTCGGTACGGTCACGAGCCGCACCAAGGAGTCGCCGCTCCTGGCCGCCGAGATGGAGGTGCGCTCGCTGACCGGGTTCGGAGCGGAGAAAGCCGTGGACCACTGATCCGGCGGTGATGCGAACGTGGACCCCGACGGCCTACTCGTCGGGGTCCACGTCGTGTGCGGTCAGCGGTGAGACTCGAGGTCGAGAAGGAATCTCTTGCGCTCCGGGTGCGCGCCGTACTGCCCCGCCGTTCCGTCCCACCGCACCACGCGATGGACGGGGACGATGATCGAGAAGGGGGTGAGGCGGCAGGCGGTGCCGACGGCGCGGGCGGCACCGGGGCGACCAGCCAGTGCCGCGATCTCGCCATAGCTCATCGTCTCTCCCCACTCGATCGTGCTGATCGTCTGCAGCGCGCTGCGAGCGAACCCGTCGACGAGGCGCCAGTCGAATGTCAGATGATCCTGGAAACGCACCGGATAGCCGTCGAAGTACGCATCGAGGAGCTCGGTGACCTCGTCGGCTGCTCCGGGGTCGGGATCGGGGACGGCGCGAAGCTGGCCCGAGACGCTCTCGAGAACCCAGGGAACCGAGGGGTCATCCGATTCCGAGAGGTCGAATCGGACGAGACCCTCGTCGGAGAACACGGCGAGGGCGTCTCCGAACGGGGTCGGTGCGAAGTCGTAGCGGAAGGTCATGCCTCCATATTGACCGCAGCGATCGCGCACGGGCGTCATCACGAGCACGAGCGGGGGAGACCCCGCCTGTTCGGGGCCCGTGTGCAGAAGCAGTCCGCACACACCCGCTGCAGGCCTCTGATTGGCGGAAATACGGTGAAACCCGCCAGGGATACCGGCTGCGGGGCGAGGCGCGCTTAGTGTGTGAGGTGTGTGGCGACGTGAAGGCAAGGCTGCGGATGACGCAGCGACCGATGCCGCAGTGACCCTCGGCGAGTTGCACGAGCCGGTCTCCGGTATCGGCATCGCGCATGCCGCTGAGGCGGAGCGCACCCGTCTGCGTGCTGAGGCCGCCGACCTCGGCGGCCCATCGCCGCTCGTCAACTTCCGCGACACGGTCGAGTCCGGCATAGACATCTCGAAGGCTCACCCGGGCAGCCTTCCCCAGTTCATCACCGGCAAGTCCACCCTGCTGTCGAACCTCTATCGCGACGAGGTCGGACTGCGGACGGCGAGGCTCGCCGCCGAGCGGATCACCGCGAAGAACACCGAGCTGCGCACCGTCCGCGGCATCGAAGCCGTGCACCTCGTGGTCGGGGTCGCAGGATGGCGCATCGGCGGGGCGGAGTTCTCGGCACCCGTGCTCCTGCGGCCGTTGGCGATCCGTCGACACCATTCCGACTTCGAGCTCAAGCTGCAGGGCGCGTTCGAGGTGAACCCTGAGCTCGTGCGGATCGCGCGCGAGCACTTCGGCATCACGATCGACGCGGCGGCGCTCGCCGCCCTCGCCTACGACGGCGGGATATTCAAGCCCCAGCCCGTGATCGACAGCCTGCGGGCCACGACGCGTTCGATCGACACGTTCACGGTGCTGCCGAGGCTGGTGGTCTCGACCTTCGCCGACGTCGGCGGCGCCATGTCCCGCGACGGCGGCAGCCTCGACCATGTCGTGCTCAACGCCCTCGCCGGACACGTGGGTGACCGCGAGCAGGTCTCCGCGCGCAGACCCGACCCTCACCACACCGGACCGGATGACCGCGCGCCGGCATCCGACAACCTGCTGCTCGACGCGGATGCCGAGCAGGAGGCGCTTCTCGCGAAGATCGCGGCCGGCCATTCGCTCACCGTCGCGACTCTCCCCGGTACCGGCGGCACGCAGACCGTGATCAATGCGCTCGGCGAACTCGTGCGCGCCGGCAAGCGCGTGCTCGTCGTCTCGGCTCGGCGCTCGACCCTCGACGGCGTGCGGCACCGCCTCGCGGGCATCGGTCTCGACAGCCTGGCGGTCTCGCCCGCGAGTGTGCGCCGCGACCTCGTGCGTGCGATCGGCCGGAACGAGAAGGCGACTGCTCCGAAGGTCAGTGACGTCGATGACGCCCTGGTGCGCCTGCGCGCCGTGCTGCGGGACTACCGGCAGGCGCTCACCGCTCCGGTCGCCGGGACGACCTCCTCGGTGCTCGACGCCACGCGCCACCTCACCAGGCTCGCCTCGCTGCCGACTCCGCCGTCGACCACCGCACGGCTCAGCGCCGAGACCCTCCGCCGTCTCGCCGACGATCGCTCATCGGCGGCAGCCGCGCTGGCGCAGGCGGCGCGTCTGGGCGAGTTCCGCTTCGGCCCCGACGACTCGCCCTGGTACGGCGTGA
Organism: Microbacterium sp. NPDC087589; assembly: GCF_044743635.1. NCBI lineage: Bacteria > Bacillati > Actinomycetota > Actinomycetes > Micrococcales > Microbacteriaceae > Microbacterium > Microbacterium sp. NPDC087589. Next base: position 224,352 of record NZ_JBIUWV010000008.1, on the reverse strand, counting down.
CCTTCTCGAGCACAGAGGCGGCGAAGTCCGCGCATCAACTGGCGGCGCGCCTGCACTCCGAGAGCGTGCCCGCACTGCTCGAGCGGGGCTACGCGCTGATCGCCCAGACGCATATGCGTCCGTTCTCGACCATCGACGAGCTCGGCGAGTACCTGCGGCTCCTGCAGGGAATCCGTGATTCCCTCGACCGGTTCAGCCCCACCGTGTTCGAACGCCCGCTGGGTGAGCTGATCCAGGCCCACGGTTCGCGACGCGATGCGCCGGCGATGTCCGGAGCCAACCGGCGCCGTCTACGTCGACTCGCCAAGGAGTACGTCCGCCCGGGCGTGCACGTCACCGAGATGCACGAGTCGCTGCTTCGCATCCAGGCGCAGCGCACCCAGTGGCAGCGGTTCGTGGAAGCGGGCGTCGCGCCCGAGGTGCCGCTCGGCCTCGCCGACGTCCACGCCTCCTGGCAGCGCGTCACCGCCGAGCTCGCAGAGCTGGATGTCGCACTCGGACGCAGGGAGCCGCTCTCGACGCTTCCCGTCGCGCGACTCGTGCGCACTCTCGCGGGCCTCGCAGCCAAGTCCGATGTCTTCGACAACCTCGTGGAGCGTGCGCAGCTGCGCGATCGGCTGGCCGAACTCGGTCTCGAGCCGCTGCTCGCGGAGTTGTCCGTTCGCCACGTCGCCGAGTCGCGGGTGGGTGACGAGCTCGAATTCGCGTGGTGGCAGACGCTGCTCGAGCGCGCTCTGCAGGAAGACCGGGCCCTGCTCGGCGCGAACACCGCGGTGGTCGATCGGCTCGAGCGGGACTTCCGTCTCGTCGACGAGGCGCACGCGGCGATGGCGGGCCCGCTGCTCGCCTGGCAGCTCGCGAACCAGTGGAAGATCGCGATCGTCGACGAGCCGCAGGAATCTCAGAACCTGAGGCGCGCACTGAAGCAGCCGGCCACGACGACGGCCGAGATCGTGAGCTCAGCGCCCACCCTCGTCGACGTGCTCGCACCGGTCTGGATCTCGTCGCCCTACCTCGTGCCGCAGATCCCCGACTCGGTCGAGTTCGACACGGTCCTCCTCGTCGATGCTGCGGCGATCAATCTGGCGGAGGCCGCCCCGGCGATCCGCCGCGCCCGTCAGGTCGTGGCGTTCGGCGACCCGGTCACGCAGCTGCCGACCGCGTTCCACGTCGCCGTCGACCCGGGCTCCGAGTGGGAGCACGAAGTTCCCTTCGACTCGGTATCGGTGTTCGAGCGGCTCTCCGAACTGCTTCCGGTGATGACCCTCACGCGCAGCTACCGCGCCGGGGGCGAGGACCTCGCCGAACTCATCAACGACGCCTTCTACGGCGGCGAGATCGTCTCGTTGCCCTGGGCGGGCTCGTACCTGGGTCGCGGCAGCCTCACGGTCGACTACGTGGAAGGCGGCACCGGAGCGCCCGACCCCGTGTCGGGTGCGGTCGAGAGCCCCGAAGCGGAGGTCGCGCGCGTCGTGACGCTGGTCGTCGAGCACGCCGTGCATCGCCCGGACGAGTCGTTGATGGTCGTCACGGCCAGCAGGCGTCACGCCGAGCGCGTGCGCGCCGCGGTCACCTCCGCCTTCGCCGGACGATCGGATGTCGCCGACTTCGTCGGCCGCGACACCGACGAGCCCTTCGCGGTGCTCACCCTGGAGGAGTCGGTCGCCGAGAGTCGTGACCGCGTGATCTTCTCGCTCGGCTACGGCCTCACGAAGCACGGCCGGGTGCTCAGCGATTTCGGAGACCTCTCGACCCCGGATGGCGAGCGGCTGCTCACGGTGGGGATGACCCGTGCGCGGCGCTCGATGGTCATCGTCTCGTCGATCCGGCCCTCCTCGTTCGACGACGGACGCCTCGAGTACGGTGCGGCCACGCTGATGTCGATCCTGGGCGGCCTCGCCACACGCGCACGCGACGCCCGCCTGGAAGACCTCGCCGACCCGCTGACACTCGCGCTCGCACGCGAGCTGCGTCGTCTCGGCGCCGCCGTCGACGTCGACTACCGCGGTCTGCTGCCGCTCGTCGCCCAGCACAACGGCAAGGCGGTCGTGATCGAGTCAGACCCGGAGTCTCGGGGGGAGTCGCTGCGTGAGACGCTTCGACTGCGCCCGCACGTGCTGCGCCGCCTCGGCTGGCACTACGTGCGCGTGCATGCGTTCGACCTCTACAGCGACCCGGTCACCGCGGCCGCCCGCATCGCCGGAGTGCTGGGAATCTCGGCATCCGCGGCTCGCGCCGACAACGACACGCAGCCGATCGATCTCACCGATCCTCAGAATGACTGACGAACGCGACTCCGACGAGCCCCGGCAGAAGGTCGTGCGGGTCGCCGGATCGAGACGTGCCCGGCTGACTCCGGTGGCGGACACCGACACCGACCCGGAGCGGGTCTCGAAGGAGCCGAATCGGCCTACGGGTCCGAAGGGTCCGAACGACGACCGATTGATGCAGGACGTGCCCCCGCATTACTGAGCATCTGCCCCTGAGATCTCCGCAGGGATACGACGAAGCGCACGGCCCGATCAGGACCGTGCGCTTCGTCGTAGGACGGCGGTGCGTCAGCTGCGCGAGCTGTTCCTGGCGAGCAGGTCGCGGATCTCGATGAGCAGCTCGGCCTCGGTGGCCGCGGCCGGCTCCTCCTCGGGCTGCTCGGCCGGCGTGCCCTTGCGGGCCTCGACGTGCGACTTGAACGTGTTCATCGGCAGGACGAACACGAAGTACACGACCAGGGCGACCGAGAGGAAGCTGATGATCGCCGAGATCAGGTCGCCGATCGGGAACGTCACCTGGTCGCCGTAGATGCTCGTCAGCTGCGGACCGAAATTGCCGGTCGCGTCAGCCTTGAAGAACAGCGAGACGAGCGGGGTGATGATGCTGTTGACCACGGCGGTGACGATCGCCGTGAACGCGGTGCCGATGACGACCGCGACCGCGAGATCGATCACGTTGCCGCGGAGGATGAAGTCCTTGAAGCCTTTGAGCATGAATGCCTCCGAAGAGTCGATGTTGTCAGGAAGAGGTGCTGGTCGACGCGGGTGCCGGAGTGGTGCTCTTCGCCGGCTCCGACTTCGATGATGCCGGGGCGGGTGCGGAAGCGCCGGATCCCGCGCGTGAGTCGGTGCGATAGAAGCCCGAGCCGTTGAACGTCACGCCGATCGATCCGTACTGCTTGCGCAGCTCTCCGCCGCATTCGGGGCAGACGGTGAGGGCGTCGTCCGAGAAGCTCTGCACGGCGTCGAAGGCATGGCCGCACGAACGGCAGGCATAGGCATAGGTGGGCATTGCGATCCTCGCGGGTCAGCGTCGCGTCGGCGACAGGTGCAGGGTCTGCGTGGGAGTCACGACGCCGGAGACCGGCTGATCGTGCACCTCCCGCGGCAGGAAGTCGAGTACCTCGGAATCATAGATGACTGCGTAGACAGGCGGGCACTTCTCCATCGATCCGATGGTCTTGTCGAAGTAACCGCGCCCCCAGCCCATGCGCATCCCGGTGCGATCGACCGCGGCGGCGGGGATGATCATCAGATCGACGTCGTTCACGGCGATCGGACCGAGGACCTCGCCGGTCGGCTCGGGCAGCCCGAACAGGCCCTCGGCGATATCGTCGCCGTCGGTCGCCACCGCCCAGTCGAGCAGGCCGTCGGCGCGCGTCACCGGAAGCAGGACCCGGATGCCGCGGCGCACGGCTCCGGTGACGAACTCCCTCGTCCCGGGTTCGGTCGTGGTCGACAGGAAGCACGAGATCGATCGGGCGTCGAGCGTCTCGACGAGCTCGTCCAGTCGCTGCGTGACGGCGGATGCCGCGGTCTCCCGCTGCGCGTCGCTCAGCAGCTGGCGGCGCTCGCGGAGCTCGGCGCGAAGTGCGCGCTTCTCGTGCTCGACGTCGTGGGGCATGCTACCGAGTCTACGGCGGCATCCCCACTAGGCTGTGTGGATGGGTATTAGGAACATGAAGGCTGTCATTCCCGCCGCAGGACTGGGAACGCGGTTCCTTCCTGCGACGAAGGCGATGCCGAAGGAGATGCTGCCGGTCGTCGACAAGCCGGCCATCCAGTACGTCGTCGAAGAGGCCGCCGCCGCCGGGATCGACGACATCCTCGTCATCATCGGCCGCAACAAGAACGCGATCTCCAACCACTTCGACTCGGTTCCCGAGCTCGAGGTGAAGCTGATGGAGAAGGGCGACACCGGTCGCCTGGCGCGGGTCATCCACTCGAGCGACCTCGCCGACATCCACTTCGTCCGTCAGGGGGAGCCGAAGGGCCTCGGTCACGCGGTGCTGCGTGCTCGCACCCACGTCGGCGACAGCTCCTTCGCCGTGCTCCTGGGCGACGACCTCATCGACGAGCGCGACCAGCTGCTCACCGAGATGATCGCCGAGCACGAGCGCTCCGGTGCCGCGGTGATCGCCCTCATGGAGGTCGACCCCGCGAGCATCCACATGTACGGCGCCGCGGCCGTCGAGGACATCGAGGGATCGGACGCCGTGCGCGTGACCGACCTCGTCGAGAAGCCCGCCGCCGAAGATGCTCCGTCGAACCTCGCGATCATCGGTCGCTATGTCCTTCCCGCGTCGATCTTCGATGTGCTCGAGCACACCGAGCCCGGCAAGGGCGGAGAGATCCAGCTGACCGACGCGCTGCAGGTGCTGGCGACCAGGCCCGAGGGCCCCGGTGTGGTCGGCGTGATCTTCCGCGGACGCCGGTACGACACCGGTGACCGCGTCGATTACATCAAGGCGATCGTGCAGCTGGCCTCGGACCGCGACGACCTCGGCCCCGAGCTGCGTCCGTGGCTCAAGGAGTTCGCGGAACGCCTCTAGGCGTCGTCGCGGTCGTGGGCGCGCGGATGGATCAGGCGACGGGGATGCGGCACGGCCCGATCGAGCTGCGCCTCGTGCGCTCCCGGGACGCGAGGGCTCTGCAGCATGAGCTGTTGAGCAACCGCTCCTGGCTGCAGCCGTGGGAGGCGACAGTGCCGTACGGCTCCGTCTCTTTCGACATGCGGCTCAGCATCCGTCGTCTGCTGCAGCAGTACCGCGACGGTGCGGGCTATCCGTTCGTCATGGAGTACGACGGCGAGATCGCCGGGCAGCTCAATGTCTGGGGGGTGGCCCGCGGGTCGCTGTGCTCGGCGACCATCGGCTACTGGGTGAGCGAGCGGTTCGCGGGCAAGGGCATCACTCCGACGGCCGTCGCACTCGCGACGGACGCGTGCTTCACGGAGTACGCCCTGCATCGGATGGAGATCTGCATCCGCCCCGAGAACGTCGCGAGTCTGAGGGTCGTGCAGAAGCTCGGGTTCCGCTACGAGGGGCTGCGTCGCCGCTACATCCACATCGACGGCGACTGGCGAGATCACTATGCGTTCGCCCTGACGCGCGAGGACGTGCCGCAGGGGGTGCTGGCTCGTTGGCTGAACGGCGAAGTGCCTCCGGACGCCGCGACGATCCCTCCTTCCGACCGTTTCGCGCTCTGACACGCCGCTGACTTCAGAACTGGTCGCGACACACGCTTCCACTGAGCGTCGTGATCACCGATGTTCCCGTACCGTTGTCGACATGGACGGGCCAGTGCTGAGCGGGGGAGTGATAGTCCTCGTCGCCGTGCTCCTGTGGATGCTCTATCTGCTGCCGTCGTGGCGCGGACGCTTCCAGTATGACGCCGCGGAGCGCAACGCCGTCAGGCTGAATCAGGCCCTCCGGGTGCTCGCAGAGACCAGCGAGACCCCCGGCGAGGTGCGTCTCGAGCTCAACGCGCGCACAGCTCTCGCACAGCAGAAACTGGCGAAGCGCCTGCAGTCCGAGAAGGAGGCCGCCGAGCTCATGGCTCTCCGCGAAGAGCTCGCTGCCACGAGGGCTGATCCTGTCATCCGTCAGGCCCGCGCACGCCGCCGCGTGCGCATCGTCGCCGCCTCGACTCTGCTTCTCGGTCTCGTGATCGCCGGACTGGGCGTATGGCAGCTGGTCGCCGTTCAGGCGCAGCTGCTGCTGTGGGTCGGCGGAGCGATGATCGTCGTGGCCGGCTACGCCCTGCAGCGTATGTCGTCGGTCGCCGCTCGCGCCGCCCGACGATCCGTTCGGGTCGCCGAGCAGCCCGCGCAGAGGGTGGCGCCCGAACTGCACGACCAGGGGCGAGCGACGTGGACTCCGCGTCCGCTGCCCGAGCCGCTGGTGACCGTGGCAGGCTCTCGTGCGCAGGTAGCGCGAGCAGAGCTCGATGCCCAGGAGGAACGCCGCACCGCGGCTCGCCTCGCCGAGCTGCGTGAGCGTGCCGAGCGCCTGGCGCCCGCAGCACCCGTGCAGATCCCCGCCGCCGCTCCGGCAGCCAGTTCTCCCTTCGCGAAGATGGGATACGTCGACGACGCCGAGATCGAGGCGCACGTCCGCGACCTCCTCGCGAAGCGTGCGGCCGGCTGATCCACGCGACACGAACGGGTCTTCGAGCGTGATAGCGTAGAAGACGTCAGGGCCTATGGCGCAGTTGGTAGCGCGCCTCGTTCGCATCGAGGAGGTCAGGGGTTCGAATCCCCTTAGGTCCACAGACGAAAGAAGCCCCTCCGAGCGAAGCACGGAGGGGCTTTCGCCTTCTACCGGACGCGTGCGCGACGACGGCGGCTGACCACCATGTCGACGATCGTCGCGGCGCCGGCACCCACTGCGTACGCGACGAGATCGCGCGCGTCGAAGCCGACCCCCAGGACGAGGCGAACGGGCCAGAAGGTCTCAGCCCACAACGCCGGCAGACCGGTGAGCTGGAAGCACTCGATCAGCGTGCACAGGACCAGCGCGCTCAGCCCCACGATCCAGAGGGCGGTGCGGGGGATCGCGATGGCGATGACGAGGTAGGTCATCACCGCGTAGAGGGCGTCGCCGGCGAAATCCGCTACCGGACCGCTGCCGACGAAGTGTGTCACGAGACCCACCGCGATCACCAGTACGGCGCTGACGAGCAGGCGTCGTCGACGCGCACGGACCGATGGATCGCGGGGTGAGATCGACGGCATCTGCGTCTCGGTCTTCACCTACTTCCGATTCGCGCGGTAGTACGCGAGCAGCGCCTTCGTCGATGCATCCTGGGTCTCGATCGCCGACTCGTCGCCGCCGATCGCCGGGGCGATCTGCATCGCGAGCTGCTTGCCGAGCTCGACGCCCCACTGGTCGAACGAGTTGATGCCCCAGATCGTGCCCTGGGTGAACGTGATGTGCTCGTAGAGCGCGATGAGCTGGCCGAGCACCTGCGGCGTGAGTGCGGGCGCGAAGATCGAGGTGGTCGGACGATTGCCGGCGAACGTGCGTGCGGCCACGAGCGCTCCCGTGGTTCCCTCGGCCTCGACCTCTTCGGCGGTCTTGCCGAAGGCCAGGGCCTTGGTCTGAGCGAGGAAGTTCGCCAGGAACAGCTCGTGCACGTCCTGCCCGCCGTCGGCCAGCGGGTAGGCCGGGTTCACGAAGGCGATGAAGTCCGCCGGGATCAGTCGGGTTCTCTGATGGATGAGCTGGTAGAACGCGTGCTGGCCGTTGGTGCCCGGCTCGCCCCAGAACACCTCGCCGGTGTCGGTGGTGACCGGGGTGCCGTCCCACCGGACGGACTTGCCGTTGGACTCCATCGTCAGCTGCTGCAGGTAGGCGGGGAACCGGCTCAGCTGCTGTGCGTAGGGCAGCACCGCATGCGACTGCGCTCCGTGGAAGTTGACGTACCAGACGTTGAGCAGGCCCATCAGCACGGGGACGTTGCGTTCGAGCGGAGTGGTGCGCACGTGCTCGTCGACGGCGTGGAATCCGGCCAGCAGCTCGCGGAACGCGTCTGGACCCAACGCGATCGCGAGCGACAGCCCGATCGCGGAGTCGACCGAGTAGCGACCGCCGACCCAATCCCAGAACCCGAAGGCGTTGGCCGGATCGATGCCGAACGCGGCGACCTTGTCGAGAGCAGTGGACACCGCGGCGAAGTGGTGTGCGACGGCGTCTGTGCGGGCGTCGTCGCCGTCGGAGATCGCGCCGGAGGCTAGGAGCCCGGCCCACAGCCAATCGCGCGCCAGACGCGCGTTCGTGAGCGTCTCGAGGGTGGTGAAGGTCTTCGAGGCGACGATGAAGAGGGTCGTCTCCGGGTCGAGGTCCGCGGTCTTCTGCGCGAGGTCGGTCGGATCGATGTTCGACACGAACCGCGCCTCGATGCCGGCATCCGCGTAGGGCTTGAGCGCCTCGTAGACCATGACCGGGCCGAGGTCTGAGCCGCCGATGCCGATGTTGACGACGTGGGTGACGCGCTTGCCGGTGATGCCGAGCCACTCGCCGGAGCGAACCCGGGTGGCGAACGCGCTGAGCGCCTCGAGCACGGCCTGCACATCGGCATCCACGTCCTGCCCGTCGACGATGAGCGCGGGGGAGGACCCGGCCGGGCGGCGCAGCGCGGTGTGCAGCACGGCGCGGTCCTCGGACGTGTTGAGGTGGCTGCCCTCGAGCATCGCCGCGTATCGATCTGCGACACCCGTCTGATCCGCGAGACGCAGCAGCGCCGCCAGCACCTCGTCGGTGACGAGGTTCTTCGACAGGTCGACGTGCAGATCGGCGAGCGGGAACGTGAGACGCTCGGCGCGGCCCGCGTCATCGGCGAACCAGCCTCGCAGATCGGCGGTGATCGACTCGCGCAGCGCGGCGAGCTCGGACCAGGCGGGAGTGTGTGTCGGATCAACGGGAGCGGTCATGGAACCACGGTACTGCCGCACGCGGCGCGATGCGCCCGCGATGACGTCGGGTCTCACCCTAGGATTGCTGCGATGACCGACACCGCGCCCGAGATGACCTCGGAGAGGCGGCTGAGGCGCGAGATCGGTCGCAGGTTCGTGCGTGCTCCGTTCGCATGGGGACTGCTGCTCCTGGCCGCCGTGATCAGGTCGTGACGTTCCACCGTCCCTGAGCGCGCCCGCGTGTACACGACGATGCGCGGGCCGGGGTACGGTTTCCTTCATGGGAAGACTGCGATACGACGGCACGTCGGAGCCGATCCTCATCGACGACGAGACGCTGGCACATCTGAAGGTCATCGTCGGCACGAAGCTGCGTCGCCAGGAGAGCTTCATGATGACCTGGCTTCCTCCCGAGGGCGGCGACCCTGGGCGCGTCACGGTGTGGATCCACCCGGCGATCCCTCTGCAGTTCCTGTTCAGCTCGAGTGAGCCCCAGGTGATCCAGAAGCCGCGCGTCGAAGAGATCATGCACGCCCTCAATGCGACCGGGGAACTCGTGATCGACGACTACGTGCAGGCGAAGATCGTCGACGGGAGCACGTCGAAGTCCTGACCTACTCCGCGGGGTAGCCGTCTGTCTTGAGCAGGCGTGCGAGGTGGGCCGCATTGCGCGCGGCGGTCGCCGTCGCCTGTGCGACCTTCTCGGGGGTCTCGTCGAGATCCTTGTAGTCGACGGTCTGCATCGCCTCCCCGTTCCAGTAGATCGACGCCTGAGCGGGCACGGAGTACCCGACGTCGTTCAGCGACTGGAACAGGATCGCGGCGATGTGGTGTGCGCCGTCCTCGTTGCCGACGATGCCGGCGATCGCGACCTTGTCGAAGAGGATCGGCCTGCCCGCGTCATCCGTCTCGCTCAGCTCGGCGTCGAGCCGCTCGAGCACGCGCTGCGCGACACTCGAATGCTGTCCCATCCAGGTCGGGGTGAGGAACACGAGGATGTCGGCGGCATGAACCTTCTCACGCAGCGTGGGCCACTGGTCGTCTCCGCCCATGTCGGCTTCGACCCCGGGGCTGATGACGTGATCGACGGCGCGTACGAGCTCTCCGGTCACACCGTGCTCGGCGAGTGCTGTGAGGATCTGCGACCCGAGAACGTCGGTGCTCGACTCGGAGGGAGAGGGCTTGAGCGTGCAGGAGATGGCGAGGGCTGTCAGTTGTGCGGTCATCCCTGCACGAAATCATCGTCGGCGTCGATAGCCCAGGGGGTTCCGTCGCTGGCAGGTGTGCGCTAGACGGTATCCTGGATGACGGCCGCTACGACAGGAGATCCCGTGATCCTCAGCTTCATCTTCTTCATGATCCTCTTCCTCGGAGGCATCTGGCTCATGGGGCTCGCGCAGTCGCTCGAAGATTTCCAGGCGATCGTCTTCGTCGGCGGACTTCTCGTCACCAGCCTGTCGCTCGCATTCATGATGCGCGCGGGCGGTTCGGCCACTCGCCGCAAGGACAACTGGTCGGGCAACGCCACCGAGTAGTCAGCGCCGTCTGGCCAGCCTCGCCTCGAGGTTGGCCTTCACTGCAGGCCATTCCGGTTCGATGATCGAGAACTCGACGCTGTCGCGCAGCGCGCCGTTGCGGTAGCGGCTCATCGCGCGCATCACGCCGTCCTGCTTCGCGCCGAGGCGCTCGATCGCCGCGCGCGACTGGAAGTTGACCCACTGAGTGGTCAGGCCCACACGGAAGACGCCGAGCTCTTCGAACGCGTGGCGGAGCAGCAGCAGCTTCGACTCGGCGTTGGTTCCGGTTCCGTGAGCAGACGGGCGGTTCCACGTGTAGCCGATGTGCAGCCGCGGGACGTCGGCCTCGAGGTCGTAGTACGAGGTGAGACCGAGGATGCGCCCCGAGGCGTCGAACGCCGTGAAGGGGATCATGCCGCCGCTCTCGATCAGGCCGAGGCGACGGTCGATCTCGGCGGCGAGGCCCTCGGGAGAGGGCACCGAGGTGTACCAGGCCTGCTTCCACAGATCGCCTTCGCTCAGCGCCTCGAGGAGGCCGTCGTGATGCGAGGTCTCCAACGGGCGGAGTTCGACGAGGCGTCCGGTGAGGTTGATCGGGGCCGGGGTGGTGCGGAAGGTCATGCAGCCATTCAATCAGCGCGGCGTCCGGTGTCGGATCACGCGATAAGGGTGCGATGCTCCCATTGGCCTCGGCCCATCTTCGCGCTGACGTAGGTGGCGTCGCCGACGCGGTGCAGCAGCCGCTGGTAGGCGGTCACGATCTCGATGGTCACTCCCAGCTCGAACGCGAGGCTCGCCGGATGGGCGCCTCGTACCTTCTCGGCTTCGGCGTAGTCGTCGGCGGTGATCAGCAGGCGCGCAGCCCACTCGTCGGCGCGCCGCTCCTGTCGCGCGCGGGTCGACGGATCTGCGGTGGGGTGTGGCCGAGCACGGCGTGTGCCAGCTCATGCGCGATCACGCTGCAGGTCGCTCTCCGGCTCAGGCCGGGGGCGACGCGGATCGTCGCCGTCTGCGGTTCGTAACCGCCGTGGTGCCGGCCTCGGCGTTCGACCAGGTGCAGCCCGTTCTCTTCGAGCAGGCGGAGGAGGGCCTCCATGGTCCTCCTCGTCGCGCGTCGTCAGTCGTAGAGATCGTCGGTGTCGTCGGCGTGGGCGAGGGGCGACTCGAACGCGACTTCGGATCGATCTTCGCGTCGACCACGGACATCGGTGCGGGGGCGGAGCGGGGTGATCGTGGCGCCGCCACGCTCGACCTCGGCATGAAACCGCTCTTCTGCGCGAGTGATCATGATGTGGGGCGCGAGGTCGACGGACGCGCTGACTGCATAGACGATGGGGATCGGGATGGAGCGCTTGCCCGTCACGTAGTTGTCGAGTGCGCTCCTGGCGATGCCGATCTCGCGTGCCATCGCGGCGATGCTGCTTCCTGACGCGCCGATCTCGGCACGGAGCTGGCGGCCGACCGCCGCGTTGAACTGCTCGCCGGGTGTCTTCACGTGAGTCACGATAGCACCGAGATGAAGCCAGGATGCTGTCATATTGGTGCGCAGAACGCTTGTCGCGACACGTGCGTGGCGATACTGTCTATGAATGACGACAGATGTGCGACGTGTGGTGGCGAACGCGGTCGAAGACGAACTGCTGCGCGCCGGTCGCAGCACTCAGTGGCTCTCCACACAGGTGGGCATCACCGTCGCCGAGCTGCGCGAGCGGCTTGCAGGCGAGTCCGACTTCACCGTCGCCGACCTGGCCGAGATCGCGCAGGCGCTCGACATCGCAGTCGCACAGCTCACTCCTCACCCGCACTAGCGTGGGGGTATGAAGACCATCCCGTTCGGAACCGCCACCGCCCCCGCCGTCGTCGCCGGAATGATGCGCATCGACGACAAGGATGACGCTCAGATCCGCGAACTCTACGACGCCGCACGCAGCGCGGGCATCGACTTCTTCGACCACGCCGACATCTATGGCGGGAGCATGCACTTCTGCGAGGGGCGCTTCGCCGAGGCGCTGGGGCTGAGCGCTGCCGAACGGGATGAGATCGTGCTGCAGACCAAGTGCGGCATCCACCCCGCTGAGGGCACGTTCGACTTCTCGTACGAGCACATCGTCCGCCAGGTCGAGGGGTCCCTCGCGGCGCTGCGCACCGACCACATCGACGTGCTGCTGCTGCACCGTCCGGACGCGCTGGTCGAACCCGAAGAGGTCGCCAGGGCCTTCGACGAGCTCGAAGCCGCAGGCAAGGTCCGCGCGTTCGGGGTCTCGAACCACACCCCTCGGCAGATCGATCTGCTCCGCACCGCAGTCACTCAGCCCCTGGTCGCCAATCAGCTGCAGCTCTCGATCACGCACGCGCCGATCCTCGCGCAGCCCGTCGCCGCGAACATGGCCGGTGAAGACCAGAGCATCGTCCGCGACGGCGGGGGCATCGTCGAGTACTGCCGCATCAACGGCATCACGATCCAGGCGTGGTCGCCGTTCCAGGGTGGCTTCTTCACAGGCGTCTTCCTCGGCAACCCCGAGTATGCGGAGCTCAACGGCGTGATCGATCGGCTGGCGGCGTCGTACGGAGTCGCGCCGATCGCGATCGCGACCGCGTGGATCACGCGTCACCCCGCCAAGATGCAGGTCGTGCTCGGAACCACGACTCCGCAGCGCGTGCAGGATGCCGCTGCGGGTGCCGACATAGAGCTCACCAGGGCCGAGTGGTACGAGCTCTTCCGCGCGGCCGGGCATCTGCTGCCGTAGCAACGGCGCGAGACTCGCGCGTCGTCTACCCTGAACACATGCCGTTCCTCTTCTCGCTCCTCATCATCGCGCTGATGGTAGCCGCGATGGTCGACATCATCAGGAGAGACGACGCGCAGGTGAGGCACCTGCCGAAGATGGCATGGGTCATCATCGTGATCCTGCTGCCGCTGATCGGCAGTCTGCTGTGGTTCGCGATCGGCAGGGAGTACTCCGAGGCGGGTCTTCGGATCCCTCGATTCCCCGGCACGCGAACTGCGGCTCGGCCCGGGGTGCCCCGGTCAGCACCTCGCACGGCGCCGCCGGTGGATGCCCGCAGCACCGAGCAGCAGATCGCCGATCTCGATCGCGAGATCGAGGAGTGGCGGCTGCGTCAGGAGATCGAGAAGCGACGGCGCGACGGCGGCGACTCGTCGAGCGGCGCCGCTGACGCGTCCCGCTAGTCGACGCGCTCGAGATCGAACGACTCCCGCAGGGCGTCTTCGAGATTCGGATACGCGAACTCGAACCCGGCGACCGTCAGTTTCTCCGGAATCACCCATCGGCTCTTGAGGATCAGCTCGGTCTCGGTGCGGATGCCGATGGCGCCGAGCTCGAGCATCCACCGCGGCATCGGCGGGCCGATGCGCACGCCGAGCAGCCGCCGCACCGTCGCCATGAAATCGGCGTTGTCCGTCGGGATCGGGGAGGCGGCGTTCACGGGCCCGTCGAGGGTCGGCGTCACCTCGAGGAAGTCGATGATGCGGGCGATGTCCTCGACGTGCACCCAGCTGAACCGCTGCCGACCGCGGCGTGCACCGGGACGGTGTCCGGTGCCGGCGGCCCGGCGGGAATGACTGATCGGCCACCGACCGTCGTACTGCGCCCCGCCGAGCCCGAGCCGGGCCAGGGTCTTCAGGGGGCCGAGCACGCCGCCGTGGCCCAGCACGATAGCGCTGCGCAGGGCCACCCGCCGCGTGTGCGGCAGATCGTCTGCGAACAGGGCGCGCTCCCATGCCTTCGCGACCTCGACGGAGAACCCCGTGCCGATCTCGCCCGACGATTCGGTCATGGGGCGCTCTTCCGCATGGCGGTAGATGGTCGCCGTCGACGAGTTGATCCACAGCGGGGGAGGGCTCGCGGCTTTCGCGATGGCGGAGCTCAGCGACGCGGTGGTGTCGAGACGGGAGCGGAAGATCGCTGCGCGGTTCTCGGGCGTGTAGCGACAGTTCACGCTCTTGCCCGCCAGGCCGATCACGAGCGACGCGCCGTCGACGGCATGATCGATCGCCGCCTGGTCGCCCCAGGAGATGTCGGCGCCTGTGCGCGAGATCGTGATGACCTCCCGCCCCGTCGACCGCAGGCGCGGGATCAGATACTGCCCCATGAACCCGGTCGAGCCGCCGACCACGACGGGGCCTGCCGAGGGAGGCGGCTGGTCGGTCACGGAGTCTCGCTCTCGATCGCGTACTCGAAGAAGCCGGTGTACTCGTAGACCCGACCGAGCAGAGGGGCATCGATCGTCATGTTCACATGGTGCCGCTCGCTCTGCTCGTCCCAGCTCTCGACGAGACCGATGCGTGGACGAAGGAAACGCGGCGCGGCGATGCGCAGCCGCCCGAAACGCATCCCGACGCGGCGGATGGTCAGCACGACGGCGCCGTCGCGCACGTCGATGTCGAAGGTCGTGACGACCGTGCGATGAGGGCCGATCTCGTTGCGCAGGATGCGGTTCGCGCCGAGGGAGACGACGTCGGGCATGACCCACGTGCGTCCAGGGAGGTCGAAGTGCCTGACTGCCAGCGCTTCGCCGTCGACCGTGCGGTTCTCGATGCGGAACGGCACGTCGTGCTCCCATCCGGCGAACGCGACTCCGAGGGACTCCGCGATCCGGAACACGGGCCAGAGCCAGCGATGACGCGATCCCGCGGTCGTGAAGACCCCGGTGCCGACGCCGACGCGGCCTTCGGGGATCGTGCGGAAGTACCAGGCGGTCTTCGGGTGGAGTTCCGAGATGCGCTCGCCGAGCGCGCGCTCGTAGGGCGACCGTCGATCAGTGCCTGGTGCTGTCACACCTTCACCCTAGCGAGAGGTCGGACGCAGCAGTCGGTCGAGCAGCGCGAGCGCCTCGTGCTGCGGGGCGGTGTCGTCGAGCAGCCACTGCGTCTGCAGACCGTCGGAGGCGGCGACCACCAGGGCGGCGACGGCCTCGGCATCCACGTCCTCGCGCATGCGTCCGGTCTCCTGCTGCTCCCGCACGACCTCGGCCATGTCCGCGCGCAGCCGCGCGAACCGGGTCGTCGCGAACTCGCGGGCGGCGGGGTGACCTTCTTCGAGAGCGGCGGCGACCAGCATCGAATACAGCTGCACGAGACCGGGGACCTCGCGGTTGGTGCGCGCGGATTCGATCATCCGCTCGACGGGGGTCGCGTCCGGCTGGAACGCGTCGGGATTCTGGCGCTCCGGCGCCGTGCTCTCCTGGTAGACCGCGACCAGCAGCTCCTCGAGCGACCCGAAGTAGTGCGTGAGGGCTGCGTGCGTGACGCCGACGGCGCTCGCGATGGAGCGCAGGCTCGTGCGGTCGGCCCCGCGCGCGGCGAAGACCTCGATGGCGCGATCGAGGATCTCCTGGCGTCGGGCGATGCCCTTCGCATACGCACCGCGCTGGCGCGGGCGATCCTGGTCGTCGGTCATGATGCGAGTGTAGCGATATGAAAACTTCCGCACGGAGGTATTTGGTGGTAGCGTGCCGGACAGACGGGTGAAGACAGCCCGCACGTCACCGACGACCGAAGGAGACCCCGTGGCGATTCAGACTTCCATCCAGCTGTTCACGATCAAGGATCAGCTCGAGACCGACCTCGAAGGCTCGCTCAACGAGGTCGCCGCCAGAGGCTTCACCGCCGTCGAGCCATACGACTTCGTGCGCCGCGCCCAGCCGCTCGCGGACGCGCTGGCCAGCGCGGGTCTCACCGCACCCTCTGGTCACGCGTTCCTCGCCTCCGAGTCGTTCGTGAATCCCGACGGCAGCGGAACCACGCTCCCCGTGCCGTCGCCCGCTGAGGTCTTCGCCGCCGCCAAGGTGCTCGGCATGGACACGGTCATCGACCCGTACACTGAGCCCGCGCGCTGGCAGACGGTCGAGCAGATCGAGGAGACCGCGCGTCTTCTCAACGAGGCGGCCGCTGTGGGCGCCACCGTCGACGTGCGTGTCGGCTACCACAATCACGCCCATGAGCTGGAAGCCGTCTTCGACGGCGTCACCGGACTCGAAGTGCTCGCGGGCCTGCTCGACGAGCGCGTCGTGCTCGAGGTCGATCTGTACTGGGTCGCCCGCGGCGGGGTCGACCCCGTCGCACTGCTGCAGCGCCTGGGCGACCGGGTGATCGCAGTGCACGCCAAGGACGGCACGCTCGATCCCGCGCTGCTGAGCGCCTACCCGCCCGCCGACCAGGTCGCGGCCGGAGCGGGCGCGGTTCCGCTGATCGAGGCCATCGCCGCGGCCCCGGCGCTCGAGCTCGCGATCGTGGAGTTCGATCACTTCGACGGCGACCTCTGGGACGCGATCGAGCGCAGCCGCATCTACCTCGACGAGAAGGTGGCCGGCTGATGGCGATCGGCAGCGGCCCCGTCGGCGTCGGCATCATCGGCGCGGGCAACATCAGCGACCAGTACCTGTCGAACCTGACCACGTTCCCCGACGTGCGGGTGATCGCCATCGGCGACCTGCTCGAAGAGCGCGCGAAGGCGCAGGCCGAGAAGTACGGCGTCCCGAGGGCCGGCGGTGTCGACCTCGTGCTCGACGACCCCGAGATCGACATCGTGGTGAACCTGACGATCCCGGCGGTGCACGTCGAGGTGTCCGAGGCGATCCTCGCCGCAGGCAAGCATGTGTGGACCGAGAAGCCGATCGGCGTCAGCCGCGACGAGTCGCTGCGGCTGCTGCAGAAGGCGGATGCCGCGGGGCTGCGCGTCGGCGTCGCACCGGACACCGTCCTCGGGCCCGGCGTGCAGACGGCGAAGCGTGCGATCGCTCGAGGCGACATCGGTCGTCCGCTGTTCGCCCAGACCACGTTCCAGTGGCAGGGACCCGAGATCTTCCACCCGAACCCCGCGTTCCTGTACGCCAAGGGTGCGGGGCCGCTGCTCGACATGGGGCCGTACTACGTCTCGGCTCTCGTGCACGTCTTCGGACCGGTCGCCGCCGTCGCCGCCCTCGGCCTTCAGGGCAGCCCGACCCGCACGGTGCAGGTCGGCGAGCTCGCTGGTCAGGAGTTCCCCGTCGAGATCCCGTCGACACTGAGCGTGCTGATGGACTTCGAGCAGGGCGGACAGGCGCAGAGTCTGTACAGCACCGACTCGCCGCTGCTGCGCACGGGCATCGTCGAGATCACCGGCACAGAGGGGACGATCGTGATCCCCGACCCCAACACCTTCGGGGGCGAGATCGCGATCACCCGTCCGCTGACGCAGGCCTTCGCGCCGCCGGAGCCCATGACGCAGGAGATCGTCGACGTCGTCCAGGAGGGCGTGCTCTCTGGGCGTGGCGTCGGTCTGCTCGACATGGCCCGATCGATCGCCGCCGGCCGACCGCACGTCGCCACGGGGGAGTTCGGTTACCACGTGCTCGACACGCTGCTGTCGATCGAAGAGGCAGCCGAGTCGCGCAGCTTCGTGCAGGTCGCGAGCACGCTCGACGAGGTCGGCTCTCTCGACGCCGACTTCGACCCGTTCGAGGCGACTCTCTGAGATCCGCCGAGGTGGCGACGAGGTGCGGTCAGCGTGCCTTCGTCGCCACATAGCGGTCGACGTTCGCGGGTGAGAGCACCTCGCGGGCGACCATGATCGCGGCGCCGAGCACGGCGGCTCTGTCGCCCGCCTGCGACTGCACGATGGCGAGATGCTGTGTCGCCAGGGGGATGGACCGTCGGTAGACGACCTCGCGCACCCCGGCGAGCAGGTGCTCGCCTGCGCGCGCGATGCTTCCGCCGAGCACGATGATCGACGGGTTGAGAAGGTTGACCACCGTCGCCAGGACCTCGCCCACATCGCGCCCGGCCTGCCGAGTCGCCTCGATGGCTGCGGCGTTGCCGGAGCGCACCAGCTCGATCACATCCGCCGGGCTGTGCGCCTCGTGTCCGGCGTCGCGCAGCGCCGTCGCCAGTGCCGACCCGCTCGCGAGCGCCTCCAGGTCGCGCTCGTCGCCGGGCTCCCTCGTGGAGCCGCCCACGCTCGGCACCTGGACGTGTCCCATATCTCCGGCTGAGCCCTGCGCGCCCCGCTGCAACTGACCCCCGGCGATGATGCCGGATCCGATGCCGGTCGAGACCTTGACGAAGATCAGGTCGTCGACGTGCGGCCACATCGTCGCATGCTCGCCGAGGGCGAGGATGTTCACATCGTTGTCGACCAGCACCGGCACGTCGAACGTGCGCTGCACATAGCCAGGGATGTCGAAGCGGTCCCAGCCCGGCATGATCGGCGGGTTCGTCGGGCGGCCGGTCGAGTGCTCGACCGGCCCCGGCACGCCGATCCCGATGCCGAGCAGCGGGATCCCTTCGGCCTCCGGAGTCTCGAGCAGCGTCGTGCCGTCGGCGAGGATCACGTCGAGCAGATCGTCGGGGCCGTCGGCGATGTCGATCGTGCGGGTGCGCGAATCGAGGATCACGCCGGCCAGATCTGCGACGGCGATCGTGGCATGGGTGGCGCCGAGGTCGACGGCGAGGACGACTCCGGCGCGGGAGTTGAAGGCCAGCCGCGCCGGCGGACGCCCGCCGGTCGAGACGGCCTCGCCCGCCGGACGGAGGAGGTCGGCGGCGAGCAGGGCATCGACGCGCAGCGCCACGGTGGAACGGGCGAGGCCGGTGAGGGCTGCGAGCTCGGCCTTGGTGCGAGCGGTGCCGTCGCGGAGGATCTGGAAGATCTCGCCTGCGCCGGGGTTCGCTGCCGCGGCGGTGCGGAGTGCGTCGACCATTGCGTCAGTAAACCACAGACTTGGAACGGTCCTCGATCGACTTCCGATTCGTTACAAAGAACTTTTGACAAAGCTCTAGCAAAAGTCGCAGAGCCTGTGTCAGACTCGCCGGCATGACAACGGATGTCACTGACACCGGTCTCGGGACGATCCGAGCCGGAATCCTCGGCGGAGGATTCATGGCCCGCGTGCACCGCACTGCGGCCAGAGACGCGGGCGGCGAGCTTCGCGCCGTCGCCACCCGCTCCGCCTCGGGCGGACGCAGGGCCGCAGACCAACTCGGTGCCGCGCGTGCCGAGATCGATGCCGCCGCGCTGCTCGACGCCGACGACATCGACGTCGTGCACATCTGCACCCCCAACGCCACGCACGCCGAGCTGGCGCTCCGAGCGCTCGAGTCCGGCAAGCACGTCATCTGCGAGAAGCCACTCGCCACGAACGCCGTAGACGCCCGCAGGCTCGCCGAGACCGCGGCGTCGCGAGCACGAGTCGGCGCGGTCCCCTTCGTCTACCGCTACCACCCGATGGTGCGGGAGGCGCGTGCCCGCGTCGCCCGGGGAGACGTCGGCGAGCTCCTCACCCTCGACTGCTCGTATCTGCAGGACTGGATGCTGCTCGCCACCGACGACGACTGGCGGGTGCGCTCGGCATCCGGCGGCGCATCGCGGGCGTTCGCCGACATCGGGTCGCATCTGTGCGACCTCATCGAGTTCGTGATCGGCCAGCGCATCCGCTCCCTGAGCGCCCGCACCCGCAGGGTGTTCGCCGAGCGAGCAGGTCACGCGGTCGACACCGAGGACATCGTCGCGATCCTCGTCGAGACGGAGTCCGGCGCCCTCGGCACGCTGCTGATCTCGCAGATGGCGGCTGGCCGCAAGAACGCCCTGACGCTCGAGCTGCACGGGTCCTGGCAGACGCTCCGCTTCGAGCAGGAGCGCCCGGAGGAACTGTGGATCGGCATGCGCGACGAGTCCCGGCTGCTGCTTCGCGACCCCGCCACGGCCGCGCCCGACTCGGCCCGGCTGCAGCGCGTGCCCTCGGGGCACACGATGGGCTACCAGGACGCCTTCAACGGCTTCATCGCCGACGTGTATGCGGCGATCGGCGGAGCGAGCCCCGACGGGCTGCCGACGTTCGAAGACGGATTCCGCTCGGCCGTGCTGACCGAGGCGGTCCTCGCCTCGGCGGCCGCCCACGGACGATGGACGGAGGTGGCGGCATGACCGCGACGATCACCCAGCCGGTGCTGGAGGTGGCTGGCATCCGCAAGTCGTTCTTCGGCGTCGAGGTGCTCAAGGGCATCGACTTCGACGTGCGTCCGGGCGAGGTGCACGGTCTCGTCGGCGAGAACGGCGCCGGCAAATCGACGCTCATGAAGATCATCGCCGGGGTGCAGCCCGCAGACGGGGGCACGGTGCGGTACCGCGGCGCCGAGGTGCGACATGCGCACCCTCGGCAGGCGATGGATGACGGCATCGTGACCGTCTTCCAGGAGTTCACGCTGCTGCCGGAGCGCACGGTCGCGCAGAACGTCTACCTCGGGCGCGAGCCCCGCCGAGGCGGGTTCGTGGATCAGAAGGCGATGATCCGTCGCACCGGAGAACTGCTCACCGACCTCGGCGTCTCGTTCATCGACCCTCAGTCGAGGGTGGGGTCGCTGACCGTCGCAGAACAGCAGATCGTCGAGATCGTCAAGGCGCTGTCGTTCGAGGCGCAGGTCATCTCGATGGATGAGCCGACCGCTGCTCTCAGTGACCGCGAGGTCGAGCTGCTCTACGCCATCATCCGCCGACTCACCTCTCGCGGGGTGGCGGTGATCTACGTCTCGCACCGGCTCAAGGAGATCTTCGACCTGTGCGATCGCATCACCATCCTCAAGGACGGCGCACTCGTGTCGACCGATGAGACGGGCGCGCTGACGACCGACGAGCTCGTGCGCCGCATGGTGGGCCGCTCGATCCAGTCGTACTACCCGGATGCCGTGGCCGGCACAGTCGTGGGCGAGCCGCGTCTCGAGCTCGACGGCTGCGGCAACGCCTTCGTCGACGGGGTGTCGCTCACGCTGCGTGCCGGGGAGATCGTCGGCGTCGCCGGACTCCAGGGGTCCGGGCGCACCGAGCTGGTCGAGGGAATCTTCGGGATCGATCCGTTCGTGCGGGGGTCGATGCGGGTCGACGGCTCTCCGACGCGCGTCACGAGCGCCAGGGCGGCGGTCCGCGCCGGGTTCGCCCTCGTCTCGGAGGATCGCAAGGCCCAGGGGCTCGCCCTGGGGCAGTCGGTGCTCGACAACTCCCTGCTCGTGATCCGCAGCGTCTTCGCCGGCCGGACCGCGGCGTCACGCCGCGAGGTGCCGGGAGTGCTCAGCTCGCTGGAGATCAGCTCGCGCGGCCTCGACCAGGAGACGCGGTTCCTCTCCGGTGGCAACCAGCAGAAGGTCGTGCTGGCCAAATGGCTGCTCACCCAGCCCCAGATCGTGCTCTTCGACGAGCCGACCCGCGGCATCGATGTCGGTGCGAAGTATGCCGTGTATCAGCTCATGCGCGAGCTGGCGGCTCAGGGCAAGGCGGTGCTGATGGTGTCGAGCGAGCTGCCAGAGGTGATCGGCATGAGCGATCGGATCCTCGTGATGCATGACGGCGAGCTCGTCGCCGAGCTGCCTCCAGGGTCGGCCGAGCATGAGATCCTCGGCGCGGCCACGGGTGCGACCATCGACGGAGGCGCACGATGAAGCGGCTCCGGATCGACTCGACGGTCATCGTGCTCGGCATCCTGATCCTGACACTCATCGTCGGTGCCATCCTCGTCGGCACCGTGGGGCGCAACTTTTTCAGCCCCGGCAACATCCGCGACATCCTCACCGGCATGAGCGTGCTCGGACTCGTCGCGATCGGGCAGACCCTGGTGGTTCTCGGCGCGTCGCTCGATCTGTCGGTCACCTACGTCGTGAGTCTCTCGAGCCTGCTGGCCGCGACGATCATGAGCGGGAACGCCGCGAACGTCCCGGCCGCTGTCGCCGTCACTCTGCTCGTCTGCGCCGGAATCGGCCTGGTCAACGGCCTGATCGTCACCGTGCTGAAGGTCAACGGCTTCATCGCCACCCTCGGTGTGGGACTCATTCTGCAGGGCATCCTCAACACCAACTTCGAGGGCTCGGCGGGCAGCGTGCCGTGGGAGTTCCAGCTCATCGGCGCGACCGGAGTCGGGCCCGTTCCCGTCTCGACCATCATCATGATCGTGCTCGCGGTGCTCGTCTGGTTCCTGCTGAACCGCACCCGCACCGGCGCGCACCTGTACGCGGTCGGCGGCGACCCCGAGATCGCCCGCCTGTCGGGTGTGCGCACGAAGCCGCCACTGATCGCCGCGCACGTGCTGTGCTCGGTGTTCGCAGGGCTCGCCGGTCTGCTGCTCGCCAGCCGTCTGGGTGTCGGCAGTCCCACCGTCGGACAGCAGGGCGGCTACGCGCTGCTGTCGATCGCCGCGGTCGTGCTCGGCGGCACTCTGCTGCTGGGCGGCCGCGGCTCGATCTGGGGCGCGATCGGCGGCGTCGCGATCCTCGCGGTCGTCGACAACGTCATGAGCGTCATGCAGGTCAACCCGTTCCTGAAGGACGTCGTCCGCGGCGTCGTGATCGTCGCCGCGGTCGCCGTCTACAGTCGGCGCTCGATCGTCCGTCGCCGCCCACGCTTCGGAGCAGGCGGTACGAGGACCGGGGGAGACGCCGCCGCCACAGCGGCCGAGTCCGAGATGGCGGCCGCCGCGTCTCACCTCACCGATACGAGCTCCACCGCGGAAGGAGGACGCGCATGAACGCACTGCGCACACTCGTGAGCCCTCGAGGCGCGGTGTTCCTGCTGCTGGTGATCCTGCTCGTGGCTGTCATGATCCTCAATCCGAGCTTCGCTGAGCCTGGCCAGTTCATGAGGTTCATCCAGCGCGTCGCCCCGATCGCCATCGTCGCGATCGGTCAGTACTTCGTCATCATCGCGGGCGAGTTCGATCTGTCGCAGGGGTCGCTGATCACGGCGCAGGTGATCATCGCCGGCAACCTCGTCGGGCAGGACGACTCGCGCACGATCCCCGTGCTGCTGCTCATGATCGTCTTCGGGGCGGTCATCGGACTCGTCAACGGTGTCATCACGACTCTGCTCAAGGTCCCGTCCTTCATCGTCACGCTCGGAATGATGCTCGCCCTTCTCGGCGGTGTCATGTGGTGGACGGGCGGCGCGGCCACCGGAAACCCGGCAGACAGCTTCCGTGAGATCGGCCGCGGCGGCATCCGCGATGTGCCGCTGCTCGAGTTCATTCCGTGGGCGGTCTTCATCCTCATCGGCTGGCTCGCCCTCGGTATCTGGATCACCAAGCGTCCGCTCGGCAAGCTGCTCATCGCGGTGGGCGACAACGCCACGGCGGTCGACTTCGCCGGTGCGCGCAGCGCCTGGGTCACGACCCGCGCCTTCATGATCTCGTCGCTCTCCGCGACGCTCTCGGCCGTGCTGCTCGTCGGCTACGCCGGGGTGCACCCCTCGGTCGGCCGCGGGTACGAGTTCGTCGCGATCACCGCGGTCGTCCTCGGCGGGGTCGTGCTGGGCGGTGGGCGGGGCTGGATCGTCGCGGCGGCGGCCGGTGCCTTCGCTCTCGAGGCCCTCTTCATGCTGCTCAACATCGCCGGCGTCCCGTCGACTCTGCGAGACGCCGTGCAGGGCGTCATCATCATCGCCGCGGTCGCCTACTCCGGGGTCGCCTTCCGAAAGCGGCGCACGCGCAGCCCACAGACTTCTCCGGCTACCGAGGCCGTAGAACCCGTAACAACCAGCACCATCCACACAGAAACCAGAGGAGATTAGCAATGCGACGATCAATGAAGATCGCCACCGCAGGGGTGGCTCTCTTCGGCCTCATCGCGCTCGCCGGGTGTACGACAGACCCGTCCGTGGCGCCGGCGGAGTCGGAGAACCCGGAGGAATCGGCAGAGACCACGGAGTGGTTCGACCAGGAGCTCTTCGACAAGCAGATGGAGGAGCGCGGTGTCGAGCCCCAGGGGCCGGCGGACGAGCCGTACCTCCAGCACATCAACGCCGAGATGGTCGACACGTCCGAGTTCATGAGCGAAGGGGCCAAGAAGGCCTGCTTCGCGAACGCCTCGATCTCGAACCCGTGGCGACAGACCGGCTGGATCACGATGAACGAGCAGCTGAAAGCGCTGCAGGAGGCCGGCGCGATCAGCGAGATGGAGACCCGCGATGCGCAGGACTCCGATGACACGCAGATCGCCGACATCGACTACTTCATCTCCGAGGGCGGATGCGATGTCTTCCTCGTCTCGCCCAACAGCACCGCGGCGATGACCCCGGCCGTCGAGCGGGCGTGCGAGACCGGCAAGCCGGTGATCGTGTTCGACCGCGGCGTCGACACCGACTGCCCGGTCACGTTCATCCACCCGATCGGCGGATTCGCGTGGGGCATCGATACCGCAGAGTTCCTCATCGACAACCTCGACGAAGGCGACAAGGTCGTCGCGCTGCGGATCCTCCCCGGCGTCGACGTGCTCGAGCACCGGTGGGCTGCGGCGGAGAAGCTCTTCGACGAGGCCGGCATCGAGGCTGTGGACTACTTCACGGGCGCGGACCCGGCCGAGATCAAGAGCATCATCAGCGACGAGCTCGCGAAGGGCGACGTGCAGGGCATCTGGATGGATGCCGGTGACGGCGCTGTCGCAGCGATCGAGGCGTTCGAGGACGCCGGCGCGGACTACCCGGTGATGACCGGTGAAGACGAGATGAGCTTCCTCCGCAAGTGGAAGGACACGGGTCTCACCGGGCTCGCACCCGTCTACTCCAACTTCCAGTGGCGGACGCCGCTGCTCGCCGCGCAGATGATCTTCGCCGGTGAAGAGGTGCCGAAGGAGTGGGTGCTGCCGCAGAAGCCGATCACCGAGGGTGAGCTCGACGACTACCTCACCGCCAACGAGGGAATGCCGGACGGGCACTACGCGAAGTTCGGCGGAGAGAACCTTCCCGGCTACCCGACGGTGTGGCAGGAACGTCAGATCCCGTAACGAGCAGTGACGCTCCCGCCCTTCCCTCCGCCCACCCGCGGATGGGAGGGTGGGAGCACACGCGTCATCCCCGAAGGAGCAGGATGCCCCGCACGATCGCCGTCAACACGTGGGTGTGGACGTCTCCGCTGACCGATGCGACGCTCGGGCCGCTCGCGCGCAAGGCCGCCGACATGGGGTATCAGGCGCTGGAGCTGCCTCTCGAGAGCATCGGGGACTGGGATCCGGCACGGGCCCGCGACGTGCTCGACGACCTCGGTCTCGGCGCGATCGTCATCGGAGCGATGGGGCAGGGACGCTCGCTGCTCGCCCAGGCGGGCGACGTCGCCGCGACTCAGGACTACCTGCGGTCGTGCATCGCTGCGGCCACGACGCTCGGCTCCGCCGTGGTCGCCGGCCCTTTCTACGCACCCACCGGGGTGGCATGGCGGATGTCGGCGGACGAGCGCGCTCGGGTCGTGCGGGAGCTGCGCCAGAACCTCGAACCGGTGGCGTCGGATGCCGCGGATGCCGGGATCACGCTCGCCGTCGAGCCGCTCAACCGCTATGAGACCAGCGTGCTCAACACCGTCGAGCAGAGTCTCGATGCACTCGCCCCGCTGCTCGGCGCAGGGGTGGGGCTGGCGCTCGACACCTACCACCTGAACATCGAGGAGAAGAATCCGGCGCAGGCGATCCGCGCGGCAGGATCGGCGATCGCCCACGTGCAGGTGTGCGGGAGTGATCGGGGTGCGGTCGGCGACGACCACACCGATTGGCCGGAGATCCTCCGAGCCCTCGACGATGCGGGGTATCGGGGGCCGCTCGGGCTCGAGAGCTTCACGGGCGAGAACGCGACGATCGCCGTCGCCGCGTCCGTGTGGCGACCGCTCGCGGCGAGCCAGGACGAGCTCGCCGCACGCAGCATCCAGGCGCTGAGAGTGCTCGGCGCTTGAGCCGTGCAGCGATACGAACGTGCAGCGATACGAAGGAGTGTCCATGACCACGCATCCGGTCACCCTGTTCACCGGCCAGTGGGCTGATCTGCCCTTCGAGGAGGTCGCGCGCCTGGCGGCGGAGTGGGGCTACGACGGCCTCGAGGTCGCCGCCTCGGGCGACCATCTCGATCTGCGGCGGGCCGACCAGGATGACGCCTACGTCGCCTCTCGCCTCGAGATCCTCGACCGGCACGGACTGCAGATCTTCGCGATCTCGAACCATCTCGCCGGTCAAGCGGTGTGCGATGCGCCCATCGACTTCCGTCACCGGGCGATCCTGCGCGACTACGTGTGGGGCGACGGGGAGGCCGAGGGCGTGCGCACCCGGGCAGCGGACGACATGAAGCGGGCCGCTCGTGTGGCCCGCAGACTCGGCGTCGACACCGTGGTGGGGTTCACCGGATCGTCGATCTGGCCGTATCTGGCGATGTTCCCGCCGGTGCCGGCATCGGTCATCGAGGCCGGCTTCGAGGATTTCGCCACACGCTGGAACCCGATCCTCGACGTGTTCGACGGTGAGGGCGTGCGCTTCGCGCACGAGGTGCACCCGGGCGAGATCGCCTACGACTACTGGTCGTCAGTGCGGGCGCTGGAGGCGATCGACCACCGCGAGGCGTTCGGCTTCAACTGGGACCCGTCGCACATGATGTGGCAGAACATCGACCCGGTCGGGTTCATCGTCGACTTCGCCGACCGGATCTATCACGTCGACTGCAAGGACACCCGGATGCGGCCGCACAACGGGCGCGCGGGCGTGCTCGGCTCGCACCTGCCCTGGGGCGACCCCCGACGCGGGTGGGACTTCGTCTCGACCGGCCACGGCGACGTTCCCTGGGAAGACGCGTTCCGAGCCCTCGACGCGATCGGATACGGCGGGCCCATCTCGATCGAGTGGGAGGATGCGGGAATGGACCGCCTGCACGGGGCACCGCAGGCGCTCGCCTACGTGCGGTCACTGCTGTGGCCAGCGCCCGCCGCATCCTTCGACTCCGCCTTCAGCAACCAGACGACCGGAGACACCGCATGACCATCCAGCACACCGTCGTGTTCCGTCTCGTGCACGAGGCAGGCAGCCCCGAGGAGCGCGAGTTCCTCGCGACCGGCAGAGCCGTGCTCACGTCGATCCCCGGGGTCGAGGACTTCACCATCCGTCGCCAGGTGAGCCCGAAGAGCGACCTGGAGCACCAGTTCTCGATGATGTTCCATGACCGGGCGGCGTACCGCGCCTACGACGCGCACCCGGCGCACACCGCGTTCGTGTCGGAGCGCTGGGTGCCCGAGATCGCGGCCTTCCAGGAGTACGACTTCGAGGAGTGACCGACGCGGGTCAGGCCGAGTCGCGCAGCTTCACGAGACGCTCGTGCCCGGTCTCCTCGAGTTCTGCGATGCTCTCGCGCGACTTGAGGAAGTCCGAGAACGACCGGTAGCCGAGTGCCTTCTCGCTGAACGACGGGTCCATGCGACGCATGTGCGTCTTCACAGCCGAGCTGTGCAGCCATTCGTCGGCGTCGGCCTTGTCGTGCCCGAGGCGCAGCGCGCGATGCAGCAGCTCGGTCGCCTCACCCTGCTCTGTGCCGTCGCCGTGTTCGTCCACCTTGGCCGGAGCCGCGGTCGCAGCGGCGGCGGCGGCCTTGGCCTTGGCGGTCTTGGCCGGCGGCCGCGACTTCGCCTTGGCAGCGGGCTCTGCGGCGGGTTCGACGGCGGGCTCAGCCGCGACCTCCGGCACCGCGACGACGGTCGCCGGAGCGGTCTTGCTCGGACGCACCACACCGGGCAGGGAGTCGTACGCTTCGAACTCGTCGCACGCGGCGGCGAGCGACTTCGCCGTGGATCCCGCGACGCCGACGCCGATGACGTATCGGCCCAGGCGCTTGCAGCGCTGCGCGAGGGGGACATAGTCGCTGTCGCCGGCGACGATCACGACGTGCGTCAGGTCGGGCAGACGGAACATGTCTTCGACCGCGTCGACGGCGAGGCGGATGTCGGCGCCGTTCTTCGCATAGGCGGCGGCCGGGAAGAGCTGCACCAGATCGACGGCGCGGGCCACCAGCTGCGAGCGGTACACCGCGTTCACCGGCGACGACCAGTCGGCGTACGCACGCGTGAGCACGAGCGTGCCGAAGGACGCGGCGTAGTCGATGATCGCGCCGACCTCGATCATGGCGCGGGAGAGGCGCTCGGTGACCTCGGGATCGGTCGGGTTCTCGGTGATGCGCTGACGGTCTTTGCCGTAGGCGTTGCGTCCGTGCACACGGTCGTACCAGGAGATGACGATGTTGTCGAAGTCGAGGTAGACGGCGACGCGGGCGTCGTTGGCCTCAGCCATGGTTGACTCCTTCGCGCGGGTAGCGCACCCCGATCTGAGCGCGGATCTCGTCGAGGGTTCCCATGATCGCGACGCTCTCGGCGATCGGCAGGATGTCGCCCTCGAGCACGCCGTCGGCGACGAGGCGCTCGGCCGCGTGGGCCTGGTACTGCATGCCGCGGCCCGCGACCTCGGACACGTACTCCTCGACCATCGTGCCGTCGGGGAGCACGACACGGAACGTCGTCGGGGTGTACCAGACGCGATCGATGTCGATGCGCGCCTTCGTGCCGATGATGCTCGCGGCGTTCGGACCCGCGGCTCGCGACGAGGAGAGGGTGGTCGAGATCGCGCCGCTGTCATGCGTCATCACGGTGGCGACCTCGGCATCCGCTCCGGTCTCGATGAGTCGTGCCACGGCGTGGACGGCGGTCGGGGCGCCCAGGACGTCCCAGACGAACGAGACGGGGTAGATGCCGAGATCGAGCAGCGCACCTCCGCCGAGCTCGAGAGCGTTCAGACGGTGGCTCGGGTCGTCTGGGAGGAGCTGGGTGTGGTCGGCGCTGACGGCGCGGATCTCGCCGAGCGTGCCATCGGCGATGATCTCGCGGATGCGCACCATGTGCGGCAGATACCTCGTCCACATGGCCTCCATCGCCAGCAGGCCCCGTTCGGCGGCGAGGCGCTGCAGGTCTTCCGCCTCGCTGCGGTTGAGGGTGAACGCCTTCTCTACCAGCACGTGCTTTCCGGCCTCGAGCGCGAGGCGGGCATTCTCATGATGCATCGGGTGCGGGGTGGAGACGTAGATGATGTCGACCTCGGGGTCGGCGACGAGGGCTTCGTACGAGGGATGCGCGCGCGGGATGTCGAAGCGGGCGGCGAACGCGTCGGCCGACTCCTGCGAGCGCGAGCCGACGGCGACGAGATCGAGCCCTGCCGTGCGCAGATCGGATGCGAACGCGCCGGCGATGCCGCCGGTCGCGAGGATTCCCCAACGAAGACCAGTCATGGTCTCAGCGTAGAGGGTCGCACCGACAGCCGGATCGTCGCGAGGATGTGTCGCCGTATTGCACTCCATGTCTCCGAGCTTCCGCGGTGATTGGCGGTCGCTCGTGACGCTCGTACTTTCGGGGCATGACCGAACCTCTCATCATCGGCGCCATGGTGCGCACCCTCGGCGCCTACCCGTCGGGGTGGCGTCAGCCGGGCGCGCACCGGAATCCCTCGTCGGATGCCGACGTCCTCCGGCACATCGCGCGCGAGGGTGAGGACGCCGGGCTCGATTACCTGTTCTTCGGCGATTGGCTGGCCACGGGGCCCGACCTCGAGTTCCGCGACCCGTATCTGCTGGCGCGCATCGATCCGGTGAGCGCGGTGCTGTTCCTGGCCGGCGTCACCTCGCGTATCGGCCTCATCGCCACCGTGAACACGACCTACGCCGACCCGTACGCGACCGCTCGCTCGCTCGCCTCACTCGACGTGCTGACCCGTGGCCGCGCCGGCATCAACCTCGTCACGGGTGCCGAGCCGCGCGCCGCGGGCAACCACGGCCGAGACGCGTACGCCGACAACGAGACCCGGTACGACCGCGCTGACGAGTTCGTCGCAGCGCTGCGACGCCTGTGGGATTCGTGGAGTGAAGACGCCTGGATCGCGGATGCCGAACGCGGCGTGCTGATCGATCCGAACGGCCTCCGCGGTGCGGGCCTGCACGGGGAGCACCTGCGGGTGTCGGGCCCGCTGAACGTGGCCAGGCCGCCGCAGGGTCAGATCCCGATCGCTCGAGGTGTTCTCGAAGGGGAAGAGATTCTCATTACGAAGGTAGAGACGGTGGTTGTGCCATGACAAAGTACGGACCATTTGCGCAGAGCTCGCCAGGCGGACTGATTGGGTGGTTCGACGACCACAGACGACCCATCCCCGACCACTTGCGACTAATGATTGGCCAACTCGATGGCCGAGAGAAGTACACCTACATCATCTGGCGGGGTGCAGACCCAGAGAGCATCGCAGGGTTCCGCGACGGGGCGAACGACTCGTTCATGCAAGCCGCAGGCTCCGCTGATGCGATGACCGTAGAGGTGCGGCTCCCCGGCCCCGATGGCGAGAGCCACCTGTACACGGTCGGACGACCCGAGCCCGCAGAGGCCACGACCACTCTCATCCCCATCAGCGATGACCGCGCGGTTCGAGTCTTCTCGAACGAGATCTTCACCGCCGACGAGGCTGCAGTGATCTTCTACACCTACTACCTCACCGACGCCGTCTCGCAGCCCTACGTGCTTCGCGAGCTGGATCTCTCGAACGAACTCTCGGAGCTGCGGTGACGGACGATGCTGAGAGGGCGGGCGCGGTGCCATTGGCATCCTCCGCCGACAGCACCCCGCAGCCTCAGAGCGGACGCACGTACTCGGGACTGGTGAAGAACGGCGATGGACCGAACACCTACACCGGGATCGTGATTCTCTTCGGTGCCGTAGTCGATGACTACTGCAGCCCGGAGAGCATCCAGAGGCAGTTCGACGAGGGGGTCAACGCCGGCACACCCGCGCACGGAGAACTCGATGGGGAACCCATCCTCGTCACCCGAGTGGAAGCAGAGATAATGCCGTGACAGATCACAGAACCCTCACTCAGGACCTGCCGGAAGAACGATGAAGGTCTCGGTCCGCCATGATGCCGTCGCGGAGACGATCGCGCAGCTCGCGCTCACTGTGAAAGCGTTCGAGCACGAACTCGACACACTCGATTCCGAGGTCGAACGTCTGAAGTCTTCATGGGACGGGGAAGCACAACGTGCATACGACCGCGCACAAAACGAGTGGTCCACCGCGATCGCGAGCATGAAAGCGCTGCTGGCCGACGCCACGCGCCGGCTGATCACTGCGAACTCCATCTCCATGGCCACAGCCGACACGGCCGCGCGCGTCTGGTCCTGAGGCTCTACGGGATCAGCACGATCTTGCCGGAGGCGTCACCGGACTCCATGAGCTGATGGGCCTGCGCCGCTTCGGTGAGCGGCAGCTCGGGCCCGAGCTCGATGACGAAGTCTCCGGTCGCGAGCAGCTCGACGGTCGCGCCCATGGCCTCGGCCCGCCACGCGAGCTCCTGCTCGGTGAGAGGCTCAGGCGATCCGCCTGAGAAGGCGCGGACGCCGAACGATGCGGCATCCGGTCCGCGCACGATCGTCGCGATGCGGTCGCGGTCGGCGATGAGCTCGAGCGAGACCTCGATGGCCTCGTCGGTGCCTGCGCAGTCGAGGGCGACGGTCACGCCCTCCGGTGCGGCCTCGCGCACGCGCTCGAGCAGACCGTCGCCGTACGCGACCGGGACCGCGCCGAGCTCGCGCAGCTGCTCGTGCCGTGCAGGACTGGCCGTTGCGATCACGGTGGCGCCCCAGGCGACAGCGAACTGCACGGCCGCCTGGCCGACCGAGCCGGAGCCGCCGTGCACGAGCAGCACGTCGCCCGCGGTGACGTCGAGCGAACGGAGCGCCTGGTAGGCGGTGCCGGCGGGGATGCCGATGCCGGCGCCCTCCGCGGCGGTGACCGCATCGGGCAGGGCCACGAGCTTCTCGACCGGCACGGCGAGCATGCTCGAATAGGTGCCGACGGTGTCGCGGATCGCCACGCGGTCGCCGACCGCGAAGCCGTCGACGTCGTCGCCGAGCGACTCGATCACCCCGGCGCCGTCGAACCCGACGGCGCGCGGCTCGGTGATCGGCGGAGAGGGGCGCTTCGCGCTGCGCAGCTTGGCATCGATCGGGTTGGCCCCTGCCGCCTCGATGCGCACCACGGCTTCGCCGCTCAGCGCGATCGGATCGGGGACCTCGATCAGGTGCAGCACATCAGGGGAACCGAACTCTGTGTAGACGATCGCGCGAGCCATGCTCTCAGGCTACCCCCGCGCTGCCAGCACCTTCATGATGCGCTGCGGCGAGACGGGCTGCGCGGTGCCGAGCCGCTGCGCGAACACGCTCACGCGATACTCCTCGAGCAGCCAGCGGGTCTCGACGAGCGCAGCAGGTGCGCCGGGTGCGAGCGGGATCGTCCCCCCGGCATCCTCGAACACCTTCGCCATGCGCTCGAACTCGCTCATGCGGGTGCGGTCCTTGCCCGGTTCGTTCGCCAGGGCCTTCAGCCGGTCGAGCATCCCGTCGAGGTACCGGGGGAAGTGCGCGAGTCGGTCGACGCCCGCAGCAGAGACGAACCCGGGATGCAGCAGGCCCGAGAGCTGGGTGCGGATGTCGTTGAGCGGCCCCAGCAGAGCGAGCGAGTTCTGCGACTTGATGCCGCGCTCGACGTCTCGGGACTTCGTGAGGATGCGGGCGACGAGCGATACGCAGGCGAAGAGTTCGTCGACGAGGGATGCCGAGACGGCGTCGCGCACGCGTTCGAACTCGGCCTGGGTGCGAACGATGCCCCCGGGGGCGAGCCGGTCGATCGCGCTCTGCACCACGGCGGCGCGGCAGTCCTCGATGAGGGCGGCTGCCGACTGATACGGCGACGCGGCGAGCGCGAGCTTCTCCTGGCTCGTGAGGTGCTGCTGCACGTACGACGAAGGTGAGGGCACGCCGAGCAGCACGAGGCGCAGCACACCGGTCCGGGTGGCTGTGCTCGCGGCATCCGCCGTCGATTCCACACGCACCGACACTGTCTTGCCCTGATCGACGATCGCGGGGTACCCGCGCACCACGCCACCGGCGACCCGGGTGTCGAGCACCTCGGGCAGCTCGCCGAACGTCCACCCGGTCAGGCCGTCCTGCTCGATGGAGGCGGCAGGGGCCGCGGCCGGCTGCGGCCCCTTCGACGGCCCCGGTCGGCGGGGCGGGGCCGCGATCGAGCGGGCCACGCTGCTGCGGGCACGGTCGGCGAGCTCCGCCTGCAGCGTGCTCAGGTCGCGGTTCGATCCTGCGACGCGCCCGCGCTCGTCGACGGCGCGGAAGTTCATGCGCAGGTGCGCGGGCACCCGGTCGTCCTCGAAATCGGAAGCCGAGACGAGCTGGTTCGCGAGGGGCTGGATGAGGCGGGCGAGCGCCTCCTTGAGCGTGCGGGTCGGGAGGCCGCCGTGCGACTCCGGGCCGTCTCCGGCCAGCTCGGCCCCGAACTTGTCTGCCCAGTCGGCCGCGGGCACCACATGACGGCGGATCGCCTTGGGCAGCGCGCGGAGCAGACCCGTGACGAGCTCGGCGCGGAGGCCGGGCACCTGCCAATCGAAGCCCCTGTCCTCGATCTGCGCGAGCAGGGGGAGCGGGATCACGACACTGACACCGTCATCGGCGGCGCCCGGCTCGAACCGGTAGGCGAGACCGAGCACCTGATCTCCCTGGGTCCACCTCGTGGGGAATTCGCTCTGATCGGCCCTGCTGTCGTCGTCGAGCAGGTCGGCCTCGCGCATCACGAGCAGCTTCGGCGTGGCGGCCAGGGTCTCGCGCCACCACTTCTCGAACGAGCGCACGTCGAAGACGTCGGCAGGGATCCGCTCGTCGTAGAACCGGAAGACCGACTCGTCGCCGGCGAGGATGTCGCGGCGTCGTTCGCGCTCCTCGAGCTTTTCGAGGCGCTTGCGCAGCTCGGCGTTGCTGCGCCAGAACGCGCTGACCCGCTTGTCGATGCGCGTCGGGTCCCACTCGCCTTCGACGAGCGCATGCCGCACGAACATCTCACGCGAGGCCGCTCGGTCGATGCGGGCGAACTGCACGCGTCGGCGGGGGATGATCTCGACCCCGAACAGCGTCACCTTCTCATAGGCGACAGCCGCCCCTGCGTCCTTCGACCAGTGCGGCTCGGTGACCTGGCGCTTCGCGAGGTCACCGGCGAGGGCCTCGGCCCAGGCGGGATCGATCGCGGCGACCGTGCGGGCGTAGGTGCGCGAGGTCTCGACGATCTCGGCGGCCATGACCGCCTGCGGGGCCTTCTTGCGCAGCGCCGAGCCGGGGAAGATCGAGAAGCGGATGCCGCGGGCGCCTCGGTACTCCGCCATCCTCTTCTTCTTGGGATCGAGACCCTTGCCGGTGTTGCGCTCGTCGAGTATGCCGATCTGCGACAGCAGGCCGGCGAGCAGAGCACGGTGGATCGCATCGGGATCGGCGGTGCCGGTCCCTCGGGCGTCCTTGTCCTTCACCAGCGACCGCAGCTGACGGTGCACGTCGAACCATTCGCGCACCCGCACGTAGTTCAGGTGCTCCGACCGGCAGAGCCGACGGAAGGCACTCGAGCCGAGTTCGCGCTGCTGCTCCCTGAGGTGGTTCCAGAGGTTCAGGATCGAGAGGAAGTCGCTCGTCGGGTCGGCGAACCGCGCGTGCATGCGGTCGGCCTCGTCGCGCACGCTCTGCGGCGCCTCCTGCGACGGACGCTCGCGCACGTCTTGGATCGACATGCCGGCGACGATCGCGAGCACATCGCGCGTGACGTCGGCCCCGCCGGGGCGGCCGGCCTCGATCAGCATGCGGGCGAAGCGGGGGTCGATCGGGATGCGGGAGATGTCCCGGCCGATGCGGGTGAGGCGAGGGGTGTCGCCGCTTCCGGTCACGGCGCCGAGTTCGGTGAGCAGATCGACCGCGGCCTTCACGCCACGGGAGTCGGGAGGGGTGAGGAACGGGAAGGCCGTGATGTCGCCGAAGCCGAGCGACAGCATCTGCAGGATGACCGAGGCGAGCGACGTGCGCAGGATCTCGGGTTCGGTGAACTCCGCCCGACTCTCGAAGTCGTCTTCGCTGTACAGGCGGATCGCGATGCCGTCACTCGTGCGCCCGGCACGGCCGGAGCGCTGGTTCGCGGAGGCCTGCGAGATCGCTTCGATCGGCAGCCGCTGCACCTTCGAGCGGTTGCTGTACCGCGAGATGCGCGCGGTGCCGGTGTCGATCACATAGCGGATGCCGGGAACCGTGAGGCTGGTCTCTGCGACGTTCGTGGCGAGCACGACGCGGCGGCGCACCCCGGCGACGCGGCTCTTCTCGAACACCCGATGCTGTTCGGCGGCCGACAAGCGGCCGTAGAGCGGCAGCACCTCGGTAGGGGAGCGGTCCTTCGAGTAGGCGCCGCGCACGGCATCCGCCGCGTCCCTGATCTCGGCCTCGCCCGGCAGGAACACGAGCACGTCGCCGGGCTCCTCGCGGTCGAGTTCGCGAAGCGCCGCGACGATCGCGGTGACCTCATCGGCCTCCGCCTCCCGGGCTGCTGAGCCCGCCGAAGAGTCCTCCGTCTGGGCGCGATAGCGGATCTCGACGGGGAAGGTGCGCCCCGAGACCTCGATGACCGGCGCCGGCACGCCGTCGGGCGAGGCGAAGTGCCGGGCGAAGCTCTCGGGGTCGATCGTCGCCGAGGTGATGATGACCTTGAGATCGGGGCGCTCGGGAAGGATCCGCACCAGATAGCCGAGCAGGAAGTCGACGTTGAGGGAACGCTCGTGCGCCTCGTCGATGATGATCGTGTCGTAGCGGGTGAGCAGCCTGTCGCGGTGGATCTCATTGAGCAGGATGCCGTCGGTCATCAACGCGATGCGCGTCTCGTCCGACACGTTGTCGGTGAATCGCACCTTGTAGCCGACGAGGGTGCCGAGCTCGACCTGCAGCTCTTCGGCGACGCGCTCGGCGATCGTGCGGGCGGCGAGACGGCGGGGCTGAGTGTGGGCGATGCGCTCGCGCCCGAGGTCGAGGCAGATCTTCGGCAGCTGGGTCGTCTTGCCCGACCCCGTGGCACCGGCGACGATGACGACCTGGTTGTCGCGGATGGCGTCGGCGATCTCGTCCCGCGCAGCGCTGACCGGCAGCTCGGGAGGATAGAAGATCACAGGGGAAGGCATAGAACTCCCATCGTACGATTCATCCGTGAGCACTGTGTCGAAGCCCCTCCCCGCCACGCGGTGGTTCCGTGAGTTCGGGCGCGCTCCCCGCATCCTCGGGCTCGACGTCGCGCGCGGGCTGGCGATCCTCGGCATGGCTGGTGCGCACATCGGTGAGATCGAGGCGTTCGATCCGTCGGACCTGTCGACGTGGACCGACCTGGTGAACGGGCGCTCGTCGATCCTGTTCGCCGTGCTCGCCGGCATCTCGATCGCCTTGATGACAGGACGCAGCACGATCCCGGAGCCGGAGCGGATGCCGAGCATCCGCCTGCAGCTGGTCGGTCGCGGTGCGGTGATCTTCATGATCGGCCTGGCTCTCGAGATGCTGAACACGCCGATCGCGGTGATCCTCACCGTCTACGGACTTCTCTACGTGGCCGTCATCCCGTTCCTCCGGTGGCCGCCGTGGAAGCTGCTGATCGCCGCCGGCATCCTGGCGCTCGCTGCGCCGGCCGTGCTCGCGCTGCTGGCCGCGCTCATGCTGAACCCCTCCGGAGCGGGCATCAGCCTCGTGCTCTACGGTTCGTATCCGATCACGGCGTGGCTCGCATTCGTCTTCGCCGGCATGGCTCTCGGACGCCTGCACGTCGAGAAGCTCGAGACCGCGGCGATCGCGTTCGGCATCGGAGTCGGCCTCATGCTCGTCGGCTACGGTCTCGGCCTCGTCGGGGGTGTCGCCGGCATCGGATCCTCCGCGTGGATGACCGGCGGAGAGGGTGCATCGGGGTGGGATTCGTACCCCGATGCTCTGGCCGCGGCGGATCCGGGAGGCGCCGTCGTCCGAGCGATCTTCGCCGTCGATCCGCATTCGGGTGGAACGGCCGAGATCCTGGGCTCGGGTGGGTTCGCCCTGTCGGTCATCGCGCTGTGCGTGCTGCTCAGCGGGCCGCTGCGCGCCGTGCTCCTTCCGCTGGGCGCGTTGGGATCCATGCCGCTCTCGGCCTACAGCGTGCACGTCGTGTCGGTCGCGCTGATCGCGGGACCCGGCGGCTTCTTCTCGAGCAACGCCTTCTGGGCCGCCACCGCGATCGTGCTCCTTCTCGTCACGACGCTCTGGTCGATGCTGTTCGGGCGAGGGCCCCTCGAGCGACTCGTCGGCCGGGTCGCGACGAGGATGGCCGGTGTTCCCCCTGGGCCACCTGTCATCACAGGTCGTAGGGTGGAACCATGACGATTCCTGCACTCGAACTGAACGACGGCCATTCCATCCCGCAGCTGGGCTACGGGGTGTTCAAGGTTCCGGCCGACGAGACCGAGCGTGCCGTGAGCGAGGCGCTCGAGATCGGCTACCGCCACATCGACACGGCCGCCATCTACGGCAACGAAGAGGGCGTCGGCGCGGCCATCGCCTCCTCGGGCATCGCGCGCGACGAGCTGTTCATCACCACCAAGCTCTGGAACGACCGCCACCACGGTGAGGAGCCGCGCGCGGCGATCGGCGAGAGCCTCGAGAAGCTCGGCCTCGACGCGGTCGACCTCTACCTCGTGCACTGGCCCACCCCGGCCAAGGACGACTACGTGCACGCGTTCGCCAAGCTCATCGAGCTGCGCGACGCCGGTCTCACGCGCAGCATCGGCGTCTCGAACTTCCTCGTGCCGCACCTCGAGCGCGTCGTGGCCGAGACCGGAGTGACCCCGGCGGTCAACCAGATCGAGCTGCACCCGGCCTATCAGCAGCGCGATGTCGTCGACTGGGCGACCGAGCACGGCATCCGCATCGAATCGTGGGGACCGCTCGGCCAGGGCAAGTACGACCTGTTCGGCACGCCGGCGATCGCTGAGGCCGCAGCCGCCCACGGCGTGACCCCCGCTCAGGCGGTGCTGCGCTGGCACCTGCAGAAGGGGTTCATCGTCTTCCCGAAGTCGGTGCGGGCCGAGCGTCTGCGCGAGAACCTCGACGTGTTCGGCTTCGAGCTGACCGATGCCGAGATCGCGCAGATCGATGCGCTCGACCCGCTCGACGGCTCCGGCCGCGTCGGCTCGCACCCCGACGACGTGAACTGAGGCGTCCCGTTTCGACAGATGACGCCCCGTGTCGCTCTCCGCGACACGGGGCGTCGTCGTGAGTAGCGTCAACGGCATGACTGCTCCCTACCGCGTCGTCGCCGTCTCCGGCTCTCTGCACGAGCCCAGCAAGACCACGGCACTCGTCCGTGCGATCGCCGGGGCGATCGCCGAGCGGGCCGAGGTCGAGATCGAGGTCATCGAGCTCACCGACATCGGTCCATCGCTCGCGGGGGCGCTCCGTCGCGACCAGCTGCCGGCGAGCATCGAGGAGAAACTCGTGGCCATCGAGGCCGCCGACCTCCTGATCGTGGGCAGCCCCGTCTACCGCGCGTCCTTCACCGGCCTGTTCAAGCATCTGTTCGACTTCGTCGGCCAGTACGAGCTCGTCGGCAAGCCGGTGCTGCTCGCGGCGACCGGAGGAGGCGAGCGCCACGCTTTGATCATCGAGCATCAGCTGCGGCCGCTGTTCGCCTTCTTCCAGGCGCTGACGCTGCCGCTCGGCGTTTACGCCAGCGACACCGATTTCGACGGCTACGTGATCGCGTCCGACGTGCTCCGCGCGCGCATCGACCTCGCCGCCGACCGTGCGCTGCCCCTCGTCGGCTACGCCGCCTCCCGACCCGCGGAGCTGCTCGTCTCCTGACGGTCTCGTCGTGCGCTGATCGGCGTAGCGTGGGCGTATGACGAACCGGCTCGCCGACACGCTCAGCCCCTACCTCCGCGCACATGCCGACAACCCCGTCGACTGGTATCCCTGGGGTCCCGAGGCCTTCGCCGAAGCACAGCGCCGCGATGTGCCGCTGCTGATCTCGATCGGCTATTCGACGTGCCACTGGTGCCACGTGATGGCGAGGGAGTCGTTCGCCGATCCCGACACGGCCGCCCTGATCAACCGCGACTTCGTGGCGATCAAGGTCGACCGTGAAGAGCACCCGGACGTCGACGACGCCTACATGGCCGCAGCGTCGGCGTTCACGCAGAACCTGGGGTGGCCGTTGACCGTGTTCACGACGCCGCGGGGTCGCACGTTCTATGCCGGCACGTATTGGCCGCCCGAGCCACGACAGCCGATGCCTGCGTTCCGCGACGTCCTCGCCGCGGTTCAGGAGGCCTGGACCCTGCGCCGGGTGCAGGCGGAGGAATCGGCGGATGCCGTGACCGATGCGCTCGCCAGAGCGGGGGCGGCGATGCCCTCGGAGCTGCCGGACGCTGCAGCGCTCGCCGGAGCGGCCGAGACGATCGCGGCGCGCGAGGACCGTCAGTTCGGCGGCTTCGGCGGTGCCCCGAAGTTCCCCGTCGCGACGACCCTGAGCCTGCTGCAGACACCGCTGGTGCGGCGAGAGGCGCGCGATGCCGCGGCCTCGGCAGAGCGTGCGCTCACTGCGATGTCGGCCTCGGCCCTGCGCGACGCCGTCGGCGGCTTCTTTCGCTATGCGACGCAGCGCGACTGGACAGTGCCGCACTACGAGCGGATGCTGACCGACAACGCCCAGCTGCTCGCCATCGCGCTCGACGCGGGGGATGAGACGACTGCGCGGGGCGTCGCGGACGTCCTCGTGGGCACGCTGCGCCGAGAGGGCGGCGGGTTCGGTGCGGCGCAGGACTCGGAGTCGTGGATCGACGGGAAGCGCAACGAGGGCGGGTACTACCTGCGTCCGGTATCGGAGCGCGGCGGACTCGAGCCCCCGGCTGTCGACGGCAAGGTCATCACCGGATGGAACGGCCTGGCGATCGCGGCGCTTGCACGGGCCGGCGCGAGGCTCGGCGAGCCCTCGTGGATCGCGAAGGCAGAGGATGCCGCGGCGTACGTGTTGCGGGTGAATCGTGACGCGGCGGGCGCTCTGGTGCGCGCCTCGCTCGACGGCATCGCGTCGCAGGCCGTCGCGACCGCCTCCGACGTCGCGCTGCTGGCCGACGGGCTGTTCGCACTCGCCGTCGCGACCGGCGATCCGCGCTGGGCCGTCGAGGGGCGCGGTCTGCTCGATCTGGTTCTCGCCGGCGTCCGGGGCGATCCGCTGCTCGCCGAGCACGGCATCGCCGTCGCCCCCGATCAGACCGACGGCGACCTGCCCTCGGATGCGGCCGCGGTCGCCGCCGCCTCTCTCACCGCATGGCGACTCGGCGCGGGGGACCGATATCGCGAAGCCGCCGCCGTGCGGGTGCGCGAGCACGCGACGCAGGCCATCGCGCAGCCGTTCGCGCACGGCAGCCTGCTGCGGGTCGCGGCGGGGCTCATCGATGCGCCGAGGCAGCTCGTCGTCGTCACGGAGGTGCTGGAGGGCGCGCTCGCGGCCGTCGCCCGTGAGGCCGACGCCGACGTGATCGCGGTCGTCACTCCTTCGCAGGCGCGGGCGTTCGCGGATGCCGGGTTCGAGCTGTTCGAGGGCAAGGGAGGCACGGTCGAGCGGGCCTTCGACTGTCGAGCCTTCGTGTGCCGGCTGCCGGTGAGCGACCCCTCCGAGGTGGCGCTCGAGCGCTGAGGGTTCAGCGTGCGTTGCGCGGATGCTGCCGTGCGGTGCGCTCGTTGCCACGGCGGTAGTTTCCCGTCGCTCGCGCCATGAGGAGCTGAGGATCACTGTGGGCGACCTGGCCGAGGAACTCGGCCGCCTTCGCGCCGCGCAGCACGGTCGCCGTCACTCCGCGGTGGCGGATGACGACCTCTTCGCCGCGCACCGCGAACTCGAAACCTGAGGGGCGTCCCATGTGAGAGATCGTATCGGGATGCATCACCCCTTCTGTATCAACAGATTGACACAGAAGCCTCGCCGCGTGTACCGTTCGAATGGTACACAGATGGGGGTGATCATGGCCGGGATCATGATGGTGGTCTACGTTTTGGGAATCGTCGTGGCAGCGATGATCCTGTCGTCGGCGGTGCAACGGCGGCCGGTGTCCGCCGTGCCCGAGCGACTCACTCCGGTGATCCACGCGGCGCGGCGTCGGGCCCTGATCGCGGTGCTCTTCGCGGCGACAGTCTTCCTCGCCGGCATGATCGCCGGCATCACGCTCCCCGAGCTGCTCGGGCAGCCGTTCGCGGTCACGCCGTTGATCGCGGGGGCGGCCGGCATGCTCCTGTACAGCGCCACGCCGCCGCGACTCGTGCTGCTCCGCGACGATGAACCCCGCGTCGCGCGACTGGTTCCCCGCTCCGCGTTCTCCGCGGTGCCTGCCCGGTGGGCGACGGCGTTCCTCGTCGTCATCGTGCTGTTCGTGGCACTCGTGCTGCTCTGCGGTCTCACAGCGGGCCTCGACGAGGCAGGCCGCTCGCGCGCCATCCGATTCGAGGCGTACGACGTCGAGTCCTCGTCGAGTCCGTATCCGGGGTGGTTCTACGGCGTGCCCGCCCTCGGCGCGATCGCGCTGATGACGGTGAGCCTGGTGATCGCGCTGCGCCGCATCAGCATCACTCCGGCTTTCCCGCACGCCGCAGACGCAGAGATCGATCAGGCGTGGCGGCGCACCTCTGTCGAGGTCGTGCTGAAGCTCGGTGTCGGAGCTGTGCTCTTCTCGCTCGGCGGAATTGCGCTGATCGCCGGGCTGGCGATGGGCAATGCGACGATCGACGGCAGCACTCCATTCGGCTGGTCGGTGCTCGCCACCGTGCTCTGGATCTCGGGCGGTGCGGCACTCGTGATCAGCATCGTGAGTGTCACTCTCGCCGGTCTGACGGCGATCACGATAGGGGAGGCGGCGACCACGCGGGAGACCGTTCGATGATCACCGTCGATCCCTCCGCGGCCGTCTCGCCCTTCGAACAGGTGCGTTCTCAGATCGCCGACAGCATCCGCTCCGGCGAGCTCGGCGAGGGTGCGCGGCTCCCCTCGATCCGTCAGCTCGCGGCCGACCTGCAGGTCGCGGCGGGAACCGTCGCGAAGGCGTACTCGGCTCTCGAGGTCGAGGGGCTGATCGAAAGCAGCCGGGCGCGGGGAACGCGCGTGCGGGCGGGCAACGCGCACGGCGAGCGGGTCCGCGCGGCCGCGCAGGTGTTCGTCGACGCGGCGCAGGGGATCACCCTCGAGGAGGCGCTCGGGGCAGTACGGGCGGCGTGGATGACGCAGGCCTCCGGTCAGTGATCGGTCGAAGACGTCGGTAGGGTCGAGAGCGCACTTCAGGAGGCACGCGCATGACCACCGAGGTTCCCACCACCACGACCACGGGGCTGCACCCGGGGCTCACCCGTCGGCAGATCTCGATGATGCCGATGCGCATGTGGGGCTTCCCGTGGCTCTCATGGCTATGCCTCGCGCTGCTCGCCGGCGTGATCGCACTCTCGATGATCGATCCCGCCGCTCGCGTGCAGCTGCTGCTCACGATCGGTCTCACCGCCGTGCTGGTGGTGGTCGCGCGCCTGACGCGCGACACCTCGCGCGCCGGCGTCGACGGCTGACGGGTCAGATCCAGCCCGGCAGCCAGTTGTGGAGCAGCCAGAAGTCGTAGGGCACGCTCATGCCGGTCCAAACCGGGTAGTAGAACGCGGAGACCAGCAGCACGACGGCGAGGAAGATCATCACCGTGCGCTCACCTGACTGTCGGCGATGCAGCGGGTCGTCCCGTCGCCCGGCGATCTGGCGCAGAGCGACCGCGAGCGCGATCACGAGGAACGGCGCCATGGCGACCGTGTAGAACTGGAAGATCGTCCGCTCGGGGAACAGCAGCCAGGGGACGTAGGTCGCCGCGAGTCCGACCAGGGGGAACGTGAATGCAGGACCGACCGGCGTGCGGTCGATCCATCCGCGCACGAGACGGTAGAGCAGGTACAGGGCTGCGGCGACGCTGGCGTACCAGATGATCGGGTTGGGGATCGTCGAGATCACCGCGATGCAGTGGTCGACGCCGCAGGGCCCCGGATCGCTGCCCACCCAGACCGCCGTGGGCCGCAGCAGCAACGGCCACTCCCAGGCGGGGCTCGCGTAGGGGTGGCCCTTGCTGAGACCGACGTGGAAGTTGAGGATCGCCTCGTGGTAGTTCCACAGCGCGATCAGCGGGTTCGGGTCGCTCTGACGGGCATATCCGCCGGCTGTGACGAACCACCCCGTCCAGCTGACGAGGTAGGTGGCGAGAGCCGGGAGCACGAGCAGCACGAACGAGACCGGACCCTGGCGGAACGCTGCCGCCGTGGGCCAGAGGATGACCCCGGCGCGACGACGGGCGAGAGCATCCGTCACCACGACATACAGGCCGAAGGCCGCCAGCGCGTACAGGCCGGACCACTTCACGGCGCAGGCCGCGCCGAGCGCCACACCCGCAGCGACCAGCCAGGGGCGCCGCCAGAGCACGGGACCCCACATCGGCTCGGGGGAGTCGGGAGCGGTGCGTTCGAGCAGGGGGATCGACCGGTCGCGGTCGATCAGGATGAGCAGCGCGCCGAGCATCAGGAAGAACGTCAGCGGCCCGTCGAGCAGCGCGGTGCGACTCATCACGATGCTGAGGCCGTCGATCGCCAGCAGGGTGCCGGCGACGGTCGCCGCCACGATCGAGCCGGTCAGCCTGCGGGCGACCAGATAGGTGAGCAGCACGGTGGCAGCGCCCAGAACAGCCGTCGCGATGCGCCAGCCCACCGTGTTGTCGGGTCCCCCGACGGCCATCCCCAGGGCGATCAGCCATTTGCCGAGGGGTGGGTGCACGATGAACGCCCCTGCGTCCGACAGCGGCAGCTGCTGCAGCGTGATGAACGCCTCGTTCGCATCCTTGCCCCAGGTGCCCTCATATCCGAGAGTCCACAGCGACCAGGCGTCCTTGACGTAGTAGGTCTCGTCGAAGGCGAGCTGGTGCGGGTGCCCGAGGTTGACCAGACGCAGCACCGCAGCGAGGGCGGTCACCACGAGCGGTGCGAACCAGCGCATCATGCGCCCCCAGTCGGGGTCCTGCAGCACGCGGTCGCGCAGTCGCCCGTAGCGCGTGAGTCGCTGCTCGGGCGGAGGCAGCAGGGGCAGGGGCGCGGTCACCGCACCAGCCTAGACACTCCGCCGATGGGCGCCGCCTAAGCTGGGCGGGTGATCATCCTCGCCGCAACACCGATCGGAAACCTCGGGGATGTCTCACGTCGCCTCGTCGAGGTGCTGGAGAACGCAGAGGTCGTCGTCGCAGAAGACACCCGCACCACGCAGAAGCTGTTGCAGGCTCTGCAGATCTCGAACCGTCCGCGGCTGATCGCGCTGCATGACCACAACGAGAAGCAGAAGGCGGCAGAGCTCGCGACCCTCGC
This sequence comes from Microbacterium sp. NPDC087589, assembly GCF_044743635.1. Lineage (NCBI taxonomy): Bacteria > Bacillati > Actinomycetota > Actinomycetes > Micrococcales > Microbacteriaceae > Microbacterium > Microbacterium sp. NPDC087589. The sequence continues at coordinate 180,056 of NZ_JBIUWV010000008.1, read as the reverse complement.
CATCGAGACCGATGTCGTCGTCGTCAGCGATGCGGGGATGCCGGCCATCAGCGACCCCGGCTACGGTCTCGTCGCCGAAGCGGTCGCGCAGGGCGTGACGGTCACGGCCATCCCCGGACCTAGCGCCGTGCTGATGGCCCTCTCGATCTCGGGGCTGCCGACCGATCGCTTCACGTTCGAGGGCTTCCTGCCGCGCAAGCCGGGGGAGCGGCGGTCGACGCTGAGAGCGCTCGCCGCCGAGCCTCGCACCATGGTCTTCTTCGAGTCACCCGCTCGGTTGGCGTCGTCGCTCGCCGACATGGGCGCCGCGTTCGGCGACGACCGCCGCATCGCCGTGTGCCGCGAGCTGACCAAGTTCTACGAGGAGGTCCGCCGAGGCACCTCGGCCGAGCTCGTCGAGTGGGCGACTGCGGGAGTCAAGGGCGAGATCGTCGTCGTCGTCGAGGGAGCGCCGCATCGTGAGGCCTCTGCGGAAGACGCGCTCGCGCAGGTGCAGACCCTCGTGGCATCCGGCGTGCGTCTGAAAGAGGCCTGCGCCGAGGTCGCCGCCGCCACAGGCCTGTCATCACGCGACCTGTATCAGGCAACGCTCGCCGCCCGCAGCTGATGGTGCAGGGCACTGACGCCGCGATCGGCTCTGCCTACGACGCGAGGGCCGCGGAATACGTCGAGGTGGCCGGTGCGCTCGAGCAGATGGACCCCCGTGATGCCGGGGTCATCGCCGCCTGGCGTGACGCGACGCCGGGGCGACTGCTGGATGCCGGTTGCGGACCCGGTCACTGGACAGAGTTCCTCGGCAGGGGAGGTCGCGAGGCGCAGGGGATCGACCTGTCGGCAGAATTCATCGCCGTGGCGCAGCACCGGCATCCCGGCATGACATTCGAGCTGGGCTCGTTCCGGGAGCTGCCGCTCGAGGCAGGCGCAGTCGGCGGCATCCTCGCCTGGTACTCGCTGATCCACACCCCGCCTGCAGAGCTGCCCGAGATCCTGGCCGAGTTCGGTCGCGTGCTCGCTCCCGGCGGCAGCATCCTCGTCGGATTCTTCGACGGCGAACCGCGCGAGCCGTTCTCCCACGCCGTCGCTCCGGCCTACTTCTGGTCTGCCGACGCCCTCGCGGAGCTTCTCGCCGATGCAGGCTTCACGGTCGCGTCGACCGACACCCGCGGCCGCGAGCAGGGCGAGATCAGCGCCCGACCCCACGGCTCGCTGGTCGCCGCTCGTTGAACTCTGCGCGCGGGCGGCGCCTCGCTTCCCGGGTACCCTGGTGCACACGCGACCCGAGGAGGACCGAGCGTGACCAAGAAGGCGACCGTCTACGACGTCGCAGAGCGCGCCGGAGTGTCGATTGCGACGGTCTCACGCGTGCTGCGGCAGCCGGATGCGGTGCGCCCTGCGACGCGTGAACGCGTGCTCGACACGGTCGCAGCCCTCGGGTACGTGCCCAGCGGCAGTGCGCGAGGCCTGGCCGAGCGCCGCACCGGTGTGCTGGGGCTGTACTTCCCGGGTTTCGACGCCTCGGAGGACGCTCCTGTGCTCGATGTGCTCGCCGGGGATCAGGCCGAGGTGCCGCCGTTCACGGTCGAGCAGGCGGCTGCCGACTCGGGTGCACCGCATCCGACCATGCTCTTCCTCGACGAGGTGCTGCGTGGTGCCGAGCTGGAGGCGTGGAAGCAGGGGTTCGTGCTCATGATCGGCGTCGGGCGGGGCGATCCCGCGCGCGAGACGGTGCGCGACATCGCCGGCCGAGTCGACGGACTGATGGTGCTGGCGCAGAGTGTGCCGGACGACGTGCTCGCTCGTCTCGCCCAACGGATCCCGGTGGTCGTGCTCTCGGGCCCTGCTCGAGGTGACAGCTATGACCATGTGACCGTCAGCAACGCCGAGGCGATGTCCGAACTCACACGCCTGGTGCTCGCGCAGGCCGACCCTGGTCGGCTGGCTTTTCTCGCCGGTCCGGAGGACTCGCCCGACGGCGCTCAGCGGTGGGAGGGGTTCGCGGCCGCGATAGCCGAGGCGGGCATCGAGACGGATGCCGTGACGGTGCTGCGCGGTGACTTCACGCGCGCATCGGGACACCGGGCCGCCGAGGAGCTGATCGCCCGCGGTGCACCGGCCGTGCTGGTCGCAGCGAACGACCAGATGGCCCTGGGGGCGATCGACGCGTTCCGCTCGGCCGGCATCCGCGTGCCCGATGACGTGCGGGTCACGGGCTTCGATGGCATCGAGGCCGCCGCGCTCTCGCGGCCGACCCTGACCACGGTGCGCCAGCCGATGATCGACCTCGGCCGCGCCGCCGTGCAGCTTCTCGCAAGACGTCTCGAACAGCCGGATGCCGAGCCGATGACGGTGCGACTGCCGCTGCAGATCCTGGTCCGCGAGAGCTCGCAGCGTCCGTAACAGCAACCGATCTGGCACCGCTCCCACGCCTGCCATGGCCGGGGTGAGGCGGTCTCCGGCCCGCCGTCAAGGGGTTGCGCTCACAAAATGTATGCGCTTACAATCGCTCATGCGGCCTTGGCCGTGGGGCGCCCCGACCCCCGGGACCCCCTTCATGACACAGACGACATGAGGTGGCAGTGTGGCGAAGACGCACATGCTCCGGCGCTGGCGGAGAGCCGCGATCGTGGGACTGGCGGCAGCGGCCGTCGCGCTCAGCGGTTGCAGCATCCAGATCAGTTCGCAGCCCGATCCATCGATCGGCGACGACACGATGCTCATCAACGCGGACAAGGGGAATCCCTTCTTCACGCGGAACTTCAACCCGTATCTCACCAACACGCGCACCGCGTCGCGGTGGATCTACGAGCCGCTGATCCTGGTGAACCCGCTCGACGGAACCGAGAACCCCTGGCTCGCGAGCGAATGGTCGCAGCCGGACGCCCGCACGATCGTGATGACGATCCGCGACGACGTCGAGTGGAGCGACGGCGAGAAGCTCACACCCGATGACGTGGCGTTCACGTTCCAGCTGCTCAAGGACAACCCCGCGATCGACATCAAGGGCGCGTGGCAGCACCTCGAGACCGTCGAAGTCGAGGGCGACGACGTGATCATGCACCTGCAGACCGACGATGCCCCGTCGCTGCCGATCCTCGGTCAGACGATGATCGTGCCCGAGCACCTGTGGGCCGACGTCGAGGAGCCGGCCACCTACCGCAACGAGAACCCGGTCGGAACGGGCCCGTTCGTGCTCGGCAACTACAACGACCAGCAGTACTCGGTCGACAAGAACCCCGACTACTGGCAGGCCGACAAGATCGAGATCGAGCACATCATCCTGCCGTCCACGAACTCGCAGCTCGACACCGTCACGCGTGGCTATGACTGGGCCTACTCGTTCATCTCCGACGTCGAGGGCACCTGGGGTGCGGCCAGCGAGCACAACGCCTGGTGGTTCCCGCCGGGCGGAGTCATCGCCCTCATGCCGAACCTCGAAGTCGCTCCGTTCGACGACGTGAACGTGCGCCGCGGCATCGCCCTCTCGCTCGACCGCGAGGAGATCGCCGAGACCGCCTCCGAAGGGTACATGGAACCTGCAGGGCAGACCGGACTCACCCTCCCCAACCAGGAGGAGTACCTGGACCCGAACATCCCCGATCAGGGCATGATCACCCAGGACACGGATGCCGCACTCGACGCGTTCGCCGACGCGGGATACACGCTCGAGGGTGACCGCCTCGTCGGCGCCGACGGGAAGCAGCTCGAGTTCGCGCTCACGACGGCCAACGGGTACTCGGACTGGACCCGCGCGGCTCAGACCGTGCAGAGCCAGCTCGCAGACGTCGGCGTCACGGTGACTCTCAAGCTCCCGCAGCCCGCGGGGTATCAGAGTGCCATCAGCAACGGCGACTTCGAGATGGCCATCGGCGGCATGGGCAACGGAGACATCTACCAGGCGTTCAACAACCTCCTCTCGAGCGAGTTCTACGTTCCCTCCGGTGAGACCACCGCCAACAACTTCGAGCGGTACCGCTCGGATGAGGCGGACGCGCTGCTCGCCGAGTACCGCGAGACCGTCGACCCCGCCCGCCAGACCGAGATCGTGCACGAGCTGCAGGGCATCGTCTATGAGGAGATGCCCGTCATCGGTCTCTACTACGGCGGGATCTGGGGCCTCTTCAACGACTCCAAGTTCACCGGCTGGCCCACAGAGAACGACCCGTACATGATTCCGCAGAACTACGACTCGGCGCCGCTGGGCATCTTCACCCGGCTCGAGCGCGTCAAGGAGGATGACCGATGAAGTACGTCCTTCAGAAGGTCGGGCTGTTCGTCCTCACACTGTGGGCGGCCATCACCCTGAACTTCTTCCTGCCGCGCCTGATGCCGGGTTCTCCGGCCGATGCCGCGATCGCGAAGCTCTCGCAGAACGGCCCGGTGTCGGATGCGACGCGCGCCGCGATCGAGGCCCAGCTCGGAGTACCCACCGGATCGATCTGGGACCAGTACGTGACCTACCTCGGTCAGGTGGCCAGGCTCGACTTCGGCGTCTCGTACACGTTCTATCCGCAGACCGTCTCGAGCATGGTCTCGACCGCACTGCCGTACACGATCGGCCTCGTCGGCATCGTCACGATCCTCGCGTTCGTGATCGGCACACTGATCGGCACCGCCGCGGCCTGGCGCCGCGGCACGTGGCTCGACAGCCTGCCGACGCTGACAGGATCGTTCCTCAGCACCTTCCCGTACTTCTGGACGGCGCTGCTGCTGCTGTTCTTCTTCGGGTACGTGCTGCACTGGTTCCCGACGACGGGCGCCTACGCGGCGACCACGACACCGGCGTTCAGCTGGGACTTCATCGTCGACCTCGCGCAGCATGCGGTGCTGCCGGCGGTGACGATCCTGCTGACCTCCCTCGGCGGCTGGATCATCGGCATGCGCAACGCGATGATCAACACGCTCGGTGAGGACTACGTGACCTTCGCCGAGGCGAACGGTCTGCACGGGCGCACGATCGCCGTGCGGTACGCCGCACGCAACGCGATCCTGCCGAACCTCACCGGTTTCGGGCTCACGCTCGGCGGTGTGGTCGGCGGATCGATCCTCGTCGAGCAGGTGTTCGGGTATCCGGGCATCGGTTATCTGCTCTTCAACGCCGTGATCGGGCAGGACTACCCGCTCATGCAGGCGCTCTTCCTGATGATCACCGTGAGCGTGCTCATCGCCAACTTCCTCGTCGACATCCTGTACGGCGTGCTGGATCCAAGGACCCGCCGATGACCTCCACCATGAATGTCAAGGTTCCCTCCGACCGGATCGCGGCTCCCAGCCCGTGGCGCTCGTTCGCCCGGATGGTGGGCACCCTCTGGTCCAACGGCAAGGCCCGCCTGGGCCTCATCATCCTCGGGCTGTTCGTGGTGGTGGCGGTGTTCGCTCCGCTGCTCGCCCCGTACGGCCCCAAGGTCAACACGTTCGAGCGCAACGCCGATGCGTCGCCAGCGCACTGGCTCGGCACCACCGCTGCGGGCGAGGACGTCCTGAGTCAGCTGATCTACGGTTCGCAGATCAGCCTGCTGGTCGGCATGGCCGCCGGCATCCTCTCGACGATCGTCGCGGTGCTGATCGGTCTCAGCTGGGGCTACATGCGCGGCTTCCTGGGAGAGGTGGTCGGCTTCATCGTCAACCTCTTCCTCGTGATCCCCGGGCTCCCGCTCATGATCGTGATCGCCGCGTACCTGCAGAACGGCGGCATCCTGATGATCATCGCGGTCATCGTCGTCACCGGATGGGCGTGGGGTGCGCGCGTGCTGCGCAGCCAGACGCAGTCGCTGCGAGGCAACGACTTCGTCACCTCGGCGCAGTTCTCGGGCGACAGCCGGGCGCGCATCGTGTTCCGCGAGATCCTGCCGAACATGACCTCGATCATCGCGGGAACGCTCTTCGGGGCGGCGACCGCGGCGATCCTTGCCGAGGCCGGACTCGAGTTCCTCGGGCTCGGCGACTCCAGCATCGTCAGCTGGGGCACGATGCTCTACTGGGCGCAGAACTCCAACTCCCTGCTCACCGGGCAGTGGCTGCTGCTGTTCGCCCCGGGTCTGTGCATCGCCCTGCTCGCTCTGAGCCTGACACTGATCAACTTCGGCGTGGACGGCATCTCCAATCCGCGCCTGCGAGAGGGGAAGGGCCGATGAGCGCCATGGAACCCAACGACGTCCTGCTCGACGTCCAGGGCCTGTCCGTCGAGTACGCCTCGCCGGGCACGACGCCGGTCACCGCGGTCGAGAACGTCTCGTTCACGCTGCGACGCGGCGAGTTCGTCGGACTCGTCGGCGAGTCGGGCTCGGGCAAGTCGACGCTCGGCTTCGCGCTGACCCGGCTGCAGAAGCCCCCGGCGCGGATCAGCGACGGGCGCATCCTGTTCGACGGCCGCGACATCCGCGACCTCGATGCCGAGGAGCTGCGCCGGCAGCGCCAGGGCGGATTCGCGATGGTGCTGCAGTCGGGCATGAACGCGCTGAACCCGGTGCGGACGATCGGCAACCACTTCCGAGACATCTTCGCGGCGCACGGGCATGTGGCTCGCGACGCCCGGGAGGCGAGGGCGAGGGAGCTGGTCGGCAAGGTCGGACTCGACCCCCTCGTGCTGTCTCGGTATCCGGGTGAGCTCTCGGGCGGCATGCGCCAGCGTGCATCCATCGCGCTCGCCCTCTCGCTCGAACCGCAGCTCATGGTGTTCGACGAGCCGACCACCGCGCTCGACGTCCTCGTGCAGCACGCCGTCATGGACACGATCAAGGATCTCCAGCGCTCCGAGCACTTCACGGCGATCCTCATCAGCCACGACCTGGGCATCGTGCTCGAAGCCACCGATCGGGTGATGGTCATGCACGAGGGCCGGATCGTCGAGGACGCGCCGAGCGGCGACATCCTGCACCGTCCGCAGGACGAGTACACGCGGATGCTGTTGAGTCACTACGCCGATCCTCGGGCCGAGTCGATCTCGATCCCCGGGTTCGTCGACCTCGGCACCCGGCGTCGTGAGGGACACTCGCGCACCGATCTGACCGAGACCCTGCCGACGGTGTCGCAGCGCGACACGCGCCGGGCGGACGCCGCGATCGTGGTCGAGGGCGTGTCGAAGCGCTACCCGGCTCCGCGTCGGGGGGAGAAGCCGGTCACGGCGGTCGATGACGTGTCGTTCCGTCTGGAGCCGGGCGAGGCGCTCGCACTGGTCGGCGCCTCGGGCTCGGGCAAGTCGACGATCGCGAAGCTCATCACCGGAGTCGAGAAGCCGACCGACGGCACCGTGCGCTTCGGCGATGTCGACGTCGCCTCACTCCGCAGGAAGGGGCTCCGCGATCTGCGCAAGGACGTGCAGATGGTGTTCCAAGACCCCTATGCCGCGCTGAACCCGCTGCACACGGTCGAGTACGCGCTCAGCAGGCCGATCCGCAACTACACGCCGCTCCGTGGTCAGGAGGCGAGGGCCCGCGTGCTCGAGCTGCTCGAGACGGTGGGGCTGACTCCTGTCGAGCAGTTCGCGGCGAAGCTGCCTCATCAGCTGTCCGGTGGTCAGCGTCAGCGTGTCGTGATCGCACGGGCGCTCGCCAGCGACCCGCAGGTGCTGATCGCCGACGAGCCCGTCTCGATGCTCGACGTGTCGTTGCGCGCCGGCGTGCTCGCCCTGCTCGAAGACCTGCGCGAGCGGTGGGGCATCAGCATGCTCTACATCACGCACGACCTGCTCAGCGCGCGTCTCGTGACCGAGAACATCCTCGTGCTCAACAGCGGTCGCGTCGTCGAACGCGGCGAGACCTCTCAGGTCCTTCAGCATCCGGAGGACTCGTACACGGTCCAGCTGCTCGACGCCGTGCCCAATCCATCCCGAATCTCGAAATAGAGAGGAGCACTCGTGCTCACATTCCCTGACGGCTTTCTCTGGGGTGCTGCGACCGCAGCCCATCAGGTGGAGGGGAACAACACGACCAGCAACTGGTGGGCGATGGAGCATGCTCCGGGCTCGCCGATGGTGGAGCCCTCGGGCGATGCCGCCGACCACTTCCACCGGTACCCGGAGGACATGCGGCTGCTGGCGGATGCCGGTCTGAACTCGTACCGCTTCTCGATGGAGTGGGCCCGTATCGAGCCCGAGCGCGGGTTCGTCTCGCGGGCGATGCTCGACCACTACCGCCGCATGATCGACACGGCTCGCGAGAACGGGCTCGACCCCACGGTCACCCTGATGCACTTCACGGTGCCCCAGTGGTTCCAGAAGGACGGGTTCTGGCGCGCGGACGACGCGGTCGACCTCTTCTCACGCTACGTCGAGACGGTGCTGCCGATCCTCGAGGGCGTGAAGTACGTCTGCACGATCAACGAGCCGAACATCGCTGCGATGCTGGCCGGGGGAGAGGATGCGGCGAACCTCGTCGCCTTCGGACTGCCGAACCCCGACCTCGCGGTCGCCGACACGCTGCTCGACGCGCACCACCGCGCGTCGGAGATCCTGCACTCGGTCTCGGGCGTGCAGGCCGGGTGGACGATCGCGACGCAGGCCTTCCACTCCACAGGAGAGCCCGGCGCCGACGAGATGCTCGCCGAGTACGGCGACCCGCGCGATCACTGGTACCTCGATCAGTCGGCCGGCGACGACTTCGTCGGCGTGCAGGCCTACACCCGCACGTTCATCGGACCCGAGGGGCCGCGGCCGGTCGCCGACGATGTCGAGACGACGCTCACCGGCTGGGAGTTCTTCCCCGAGGCGCTCGAGATGGGCGTGCGCAGCGCCTGGGAGCGCAGCGGCGGGGTGCCGGTGCTCGTGACCGAGAACGGCATCGCGACCGCCGACGACACCCGCCGCATCGCCTACACGCAGGGGGCGCTCGAGGGTCTGCACCGCGCGATCTCCGACGGCATCGAGGTCAAGGCGTACCAGCACTGGAGCGCGCTCGACAACTACGAGTGGGCCAGCGGATTCCGTCCGACCTTCGGGCTGATCGGATTCGACCACGAGACGTTCGAGCGCTCGCCGAAGCCGTCTCTCGCCTGGCTCGGCGAGGTCGCACGTCGCAACGGGCTCTGAGCCGGACGACCCCGGGGCGCTGCCCCGGGGTTACCCTCGGATCATGAGCCATGCAGCCCGAACGACGCGCGGTGACAGGCTCCGATCGGCGGCCGCCGGGTTGAGCGCGGCGGTCGTCGCGGTCGGCCTGGCGGAGCTGGTCGCGGCGATCGTCGAGCCGAGTGCGAGCCCGTTCGCGGTGATCGGCAGCGGTCTCATCGATCTTGCGCCCAGCTGGGCGAAGGATGCGGCCATCGCGCTGTTCGGCACCGGCGACAAGGTGGCGCTGATCACCGGAATCGCCATCGTGCTGGCAGGCGTGGCGGCGCTCGCGGGCATCGTGGAGTCCCGCCGGGCGGGCGTGGGATCCGTGATCCTCGCAGCGCTCGGCGTGCTCGCGCTCGTGGCCGCGATGATCCGTCCGGGGGCGGGGCCGTTCGCGTGGCTTCCTGGTCTCATCGCGGGGGCGACGGCGGTCGTCGCACTGCGGCTGCTCATGCGCAGGGTGCATCCGGTTCCGTACCTGCGCACCGAACATGAAGAGCGCCGGCAGTTCCTGCTGTGGACCGTCGGTGTCGCCGCCACCGGCGTCGTCGCGCTCGCGATCGGCAGCGCGGCCCGCGGTGTGACCCGGTCGATCGAGGCGGTGCGCGGTGCGCTGCGGCTGCCGAAGGCGACCACCCCGGCCGCGGCGGTGCCTGCCGCCGCGGAACTCGACATCCCGGGGCTTGCGCCGGTCGTCACCTCGAACGCGCAGTTCTACCGCATCGACACCGCGCTGATCGTGCCGCGGATCGACCCGGCCGACTGGTCGCTGCGGATCCACGGGATGGTCGACCGAGAGATCGTGATCACGTGGGACGAGCTGCTCACCCTGCCGATGCAGGAGTCGCATGTGACGCTCGCATGCGTGTCGAACGAGGTGGGCGGAGACCTGATCGGCAATGCCCTGTGGCTCGGGCATCCGGTGCGGGAGCTGCTCGCCAGAGCGGGAGTCGACTCCGATGCAGACATGGTGCTGTCGACCTCGTCCGACGGATTCACGGCCTCGACCCCGATCGAGGCGCTGACCGACGACCGCGACGCTCTGCTCGCCGTCGGCATGAACGGGGATCCGCTGCCGATCGAGCACGGCTTCCCGGTGCGGATGGTCGTGCCGGGGCTCTACGGGTATGTCTCGGCGACCAAGTGGGTGACGGATCTCGAGGTCACCCGGTTCGACCGCGCCACCGCCTACTGGACGGATCGCGGATGGTCGGAGCGCGGACCGGTGAAGCTGCAGTCGCGCATCGACGTACCGCGCCGAGGCACTCGGATCGAGGCGGGGGACGCCGTCATCGCGGGCATGGCGTGGCAGCAGCACGTGGGCGTCGAGGGCGTCGAGGTGCGGGTCGATGATGGCGCATGGCGTCGCGCGGACCTCGCCACCGCGATCTCGGACGACACCTGGGTGCAATGGCGTCTCGACTGGTCGGCCGAGAGCGGAGAGCACACGATCGAGTGTCGCGCCATCAGCGCGGACGGCGAGACGCAGACCTCCGATCCGGCCGACGTCGTGCCCGACGGAGCCCAGGGGTGGCACCGCATCCAGGTGTCGGTCGCCTGAGCGTAACGACCCCCTGCATCCCGCCTAGAATTGTCCCCATGCCCGCAGGCGAATCGTTCTACATCACCACGCCCATCTACTACCCCTCCGACGTGCCCCACATCGGTCACGGGTACACCTCGGTGGCGGTCGACGCGCTCGCGCGCTGGCACCGTCAGGGCGGCGATGACACGTGGATGCTGACAGGCACCGACGAGCACGGCCAGAAGATGCTCCGCGCGGCGGCGGCGAACAACGTCACCCCGCAGGAGTGGGTCGACAAGCTCGTCACCGAGGCGTGGTTCCCGCTGCTCGAGACGCTCGACGTCGCGAACGACGACTTCATCCGCACGACGCAGGAGCGCCACGAGACCAACGTGCAGACGTTCTTCCAGCGGCTCTACGACCGCGGCTACATCTACGCGGGTGAATACGAGGCGCTCTACTGCGTCGGCTGTGAGGAGTTCAAGCCCGAGTCCGAGATCGTCGACGGCACCGGTCCGTTCGAGGGCCTCAAGGTGTGCGCGATCCACTCGAAGCCCCTCGAGCTGCTGCAGGAGAAGAACTACTTCTTCAAGCTCAGCGAGTTCCAGGATCGCCTGCTCGAGCTCTACAAGACCCAGCCCGACTTCGTGCGCCCCGACTCGGCGCGCAACGAGGTCGTCTCCTTCGTCAGCCAGGGGCTCAAGGACCTCTCGATCTCGCGGTCGACGTTCGACTGGGGCATCCCGCTGCCGTGGGACGAGTCGCATGTCATCTACGTGTGGGTCGATGCGCTGCTCAACTACGCCACGGCCGTCGGCTACGGCTCCGACCAGGAGACGTTCGACCGCCGCTGGCCTGCCTATCACGTGGTCGGGAAAGACATCCTGCGCTTCCACGCGGTGATCTGGCCCGCGCTGCTGATGGCCGCAGGCCTCGACGTGCCCAAGGGCGTCTTCGCACACGGCTGGCTGCTGGTCGGCGGCGAGAAGATGTCGAAGTCGAAGCTCACCGGTATCGCGCCGACCGAGATCACCGACGTCTTCGGCTCGGACGCCTACCGCTTCTACTTCCTCTCGGCGATCGCGTTCGGCCAGGACGGCTCGTTCTCGTGGGAGGACCTGTCGGCCCGCTACCAGGCCGAGCTCGCGAACGGCTTCGGCAACCTCGCCTCGCGCACCACGGCGATGATCGAGAAGTACTTCGAGGGCATCGTGCCGCCGCCCGCCGAGTACTCCGAGTCAGATCTCGAGATCCAGCGGATCGTCGCGGATGCCGCCTCGAACGCGGATGCCGCGATCGAACAGTTCCGCATCGACGAGGCCATCTCGTCGATCTGGACGATCGTCGACGCGCTCAACGGCTACATCACTGCGAACGAGCCGTGGGCGCTCGCCAAGCAGTCGAACAACGGAGACGAGGCTCAGCGCGGCCGCCTGGGCACCGTGCTCTACACGTGTGCCGAGGGGCTGCGTGCCCTCGCCGTGCTGCTCTCGCCGGTGATGCCGCAGTCGACGGAGAAGCTCTGGGTCGCCCTCGGCGCCGCCGAGAGCCTCGGGCGTCTGCAGGACCAGCCCATCCGCGAGGCCGGAGCCTGGGGCGTGCTGCGACCCGGCACCAGCGTCAACGGCCTCACCCCGCTGTTCCCGCGGGTGGAGTCCGCCAGCTGAGCATGACCTACGTGCAGGAGCGAGACGGCGACGGACGCAAGAATCTGCGATACCCGGCGGCGCCCGAGCCGCTTGCCGTGTCCGTCTACGACAACCACGCGCACCTCGAGATCCTCGACGGCGACGAGCCTCTGTCGCTGACCGAGCAGCTCGATCGCGCTGCGGCCGTGGGCATCGCCGGTGTGGTGCAGGCGTCGGGCGACATCGAGTCCTCTCGGTGGGCGGTCGAGGCCGCCGAATCCGACCCTCGCGTGCTCGCGGCCGTCGCGATCCACCCGAACGACGCTCCCGCGTACGCCGAAGAGGGTCGCCTCGGCGGTGTCGGTCTCAGTGACGCCATCGCGGTGATCGACGAGCTCGCCGCGCACCCTCGCACGCGGGCGATCGGCGAGACCGGACTCGACTTCTTCCGCACCGAGCCCGAGCGCCGAGCACCGCAGTTCGAGTCCTTCGAGGCGCATATCGCCCTCGCCAAGAAGCACGGCATCGCGATGCAGATCCACGACCGCGACGCGCACGACGCGGTGCTCGAGACTCTGACCCGCGTCGGAGCGCCCGAGCGCACGGTCTTCCACTGCTTCTCCGGTGACGACGCGATGGCCCGGATCTGTGCGGATGCCGGATATCACCTGTCGTTCGCGGGCAACGTCACGTTCAAGAACGCCCAGAACCTGCGCGATGCGTTGAAGGTGACGCCGCTCGACCGCATCCTCGTCGAGACCGATGCGCCGTTCCTCACCCCGACACCGCTCCGCGGTCGTCCGAACGCGCCGTATCTCGTGCCGATCACGGTGCGATTCATGGCTGCGGAGCTCGGCATCGAGGTCGACGAGCTCTCTGTCCAGCTCGCCGCCAACACCCTGCGGGTCTACGGCTCGTTCGACTGAATCTGGATCGCCTGTGTGTCGGAGATCGGCTTCGCCGACACGATCTGCGAGATCGGCTTCCACACGAACAGCAGTGTGAGCGCGGCGCCGACGAAGGCGAACCACCAGGGGGCCGTGAGCCCCCAGAACTGGGCGATCACGCCGCCCAGGGCCTGCCCGATCACCATGCCGCCGAAGACGCCGACCATGTTGACCGAGGCGACCCGGCCCTGCAGCTCGGGCGGCACGAGTCGCTGACGCACGGTCGTCGAGATCGTGCCCCAGATGAACGCGTAGGCGCCGAAGACGAACATGATCACGAGGGCGACCCACCCGGTGTTGGTGAGCGCGAAGGCGAGGTGCATCAGCACTTCGAGAGACAGCACCACACGCATGAGCGTCGCGAAGGACACGTGCCTCTCGAGCCAGCCGAAGCACAGCGTGGCGAGGATGCCACCGGCGGCGGATGCCGTGGTCAGCGCTCCATAGCCGACGGCTCCCATGTCGAGGTGCTCTGTGGCGTAGAGCACCAGCACGCCCCACGGGGCCGCCCACGTTACGTTGAAGACGAGGATGATGAGCACCAGCATCCGCACCGGAGGGTTCTGCCAGAGCCACCGCAGGCCCTCGGCGATGTCGGTGTGCACGTGCGTCTTCTCGTGGGTCCCTGAGCCCGTCTTCTCGTGGGTCCCTGAGCCCGTCGAAGGGCGAGGCGGCACGGGCGTGCGAGCCATGCGTGAGATCAGCACGACCGCGAGGAGCACGCAGAGGATCTCGAGCAGGAAGGGCCACGCCGTGCCGGCGGCGAAGAGGAAGGCACCCAGCGGAGGACCCGCGAACTGGTTCGCGACCAGATATCCGGCCTGCAGACGGGCGTTGCCGAGGCCCAGATCCGTCGGCTTCACGAGCATCGGCAACAGGGTGCTGCCCGCCGTGTCGACGAAGACCTCCGCCGTGCCGTAGAGGAAGGCCACCGCGAGCACGATCCAGATGTTCGCCGTGCCTGTCAGCAGGAATGCGCAGAGACCCGCGAGCACGACGGCCCGCGCGGCGTTGGCGAACATGACCAGGCGGCGGCGGTCGAAGCGGTCGGCGATCGCTCCGGCGTGCAGGCCGAACAGCAGCCAGGGGAGGAACTGCAGGATGGCGCCGGCCGCGACGAGGATCGGCGACGAGGTCATCGATGCGATGAGCAGGGGAGCGGCCGCGAGAGCGACGCCGTCTCCGACGTTGCTCGTCCACGATGATGCGAGCAGCCAGCGGAAATCCCTGCCCATTCGACGAGGCGCGATCAGTTCACCGAGGGAGGGCACCACAGAAGACTACTGGCGGGTTCGGACACCGGTGGAGGTGGGGGACAATGGAGCAATGACAGTCACCCTGCTCGGCGCCACCGAGATCCGCCGCCTCGCCGCCGAGCTCGACGTCACTCCGACCAAGAAGCTCGGACAGAACTTCGTCGTCGATGCGAACACCGTGCGCAAGATCGTGCACGCCGCCCGCGTGCAGCCGGGGGAGCGCGTCGTCGAGGTGGGACCAGGGCTCGGTTCGCTCACGCTCGCGATCCTCGAGACCGGGGCATCCGTCACCGCCGTCGAGATCGATCACCGGCTTGCGGCCCGTCTGCCCCAGACGGCCGAAGAGCACGGTGTGCCCGCCGACATGCTCACGGTGGTCGACGCCGACGCGCTGCGCATCACCGAGCTGCCGGGCGAGCCCACCGTGCTGGTCGCGAATCTCCCCTACAACGTCTCCGTCCCGGTGCTGCTGCACTTCCTCGAGAACTTCTCGTACCTCGAGCGCGGCGTCGTGATGGTGCAGGCCGAGGTCGCCGAGCGCATCGCCGCCAAGCCCGGCTCGAAGATCTACGGCTCGCCCAGCGTCAAGGCGGCCTGGTACGGCGAGTGGAGGCTCTCGGGCACCGTGTCGCGTCAGGTCTTCTGGCCGGTTCCCAACGTCGACAGCCTCCTCGTCGGCTTCGACCGTTCGGAGGGCGAGCGCGGCACGGAGGACGAACGCCGACTCACCTTCACGATCGTGGATGCCGCCTTCAACCAGCGGCGCAAGATGCTGCGTCAGGCGCTGTCGGGCCTCTTCGGCAGCTCGGCCGCGGCATCCGAGATCCTGATCGCGGCAGGGGTCGCGCCGACCGCTCGTGGCGAAGATCTCACGGTCGACGACTATCACCGTGTTGCGCGGCACGTCGCTCAGATCGATGACGCCGCCATCACCGGCTAATCTGGCACGGTGACCGAGTCCCCCCGCTTCCGTCCGAACGTCCCTGAGCTGCACCGGCCGTACGCCGCCGATGAGAGCCGCTATCAGCAGTTCGAGTACCGCCAGGTCGGCACCTCGGGGCTCTACCTGCCGCCCATCTCGCTGGGCCTGTGGTGGAACTTCGGCGACAACATCCCGCTCGACGACCAGCGCGCACTGCTGCGCCACGCGTTCGACCGCGGCATCACGCACTTCGACCTCGCGAACAACTACGGTCCGCCCTACGGCTCGGCCGAGAAGAACTTCGGCCGCATCTTCGCCGAGGACTTCCGGCCCTATCGTGACGAGCTGATCATCTCGTCGAAGGCGGGCTGGGACATGTGGCCGGGGCCGTACGGCGACCTCGGCAGCCGCAAGTACATCCTCGCGAGCGCCGAGCAGTCGCTGACGCGCATGGGCCTCGACCACGTCGACATCTTCTACTCGCACCGTGCAGACCCGGTGACTCCGGTCGCCGAGACCATCGGCGCGCTCGACACGCTCGTGCGTCAGGGCAAGGCGCTCTATGTGGGCATCTCGTCGTACAGCGCCGAGCGCACGGCCGAGGCCGTGGCCGTCGCCGCCGAGCTCGGCACCCCGCTCGTCATCCACCAGCCGGCATATTCGATCCTCAACCGCTGGGTCGAAGACGGACTCACCGCCGAGCTCGAGCAGTCCGGTGTCGGCGCGATCGCCTTCACCCCGCTCGCGCAGGGGCTCCTCACCGACAAGTACCTCGGTGACGGCACCGCGGCGCGAGCGCAGAAGCGCGGGTCGCTGCCCGATGCTCCGCTGTCGGATGCCGCTCTGCAGACGCTCCGATCGCTCAACGCCATCGCCGAGCAGCGCGGGCAGTCGCTGGCGCAGATGGCGATCCAGTGGACGCTGCGCAATCCGGTGGTCGCCTCCGCGCTGGTCGGGGCGTCGCGCCCCGAGCAGCTCGACGAGAACATCGCCGCCGTCAACGGACCCGCCTTCACCGCCGATGAGCTCAGCCGCATCGACGAGGCGGCCGGAGCCATCGACGTCGACCTGTGGGCGTCGTCCACGGAGCTGTGACGGGAGCACCGAGATGAGCTTCGCCGCCCCCGTCGATTCCGTGCATGTGCGCGCGCCAGGCAAGATCAACGTCTACCTCGGCGTGGGCGGTCGTCACGACGACGGGTACCACGCGCTGGCGACCGTGTTCCAGGCGGTGTCGCTCTATGAAGACGTGATCGCCCGGCACGCCGACGACTTCTCGATCACGGTGTCCGGAGTCGACGATCCCGACACGGTGCCGCTGGACGATCGCAACCTCGCGATGCGGGCGGCCAAGCTGCTCGCGACCGCAGCCGAGTACGACGGCGGGGTGGCGCTGGAGATCCGCAAGAGCGTGCCGGTCGCCGGAGGCATGGGAGGCGGATCGGCGGATGCCGCTGCCGCCCTCGTGGCCTGCGATGCGCTGTGGGGCACCGGGTTCTCGACCGCGCGCCTGCACGAGCTCGCGGCACGCCTCGGCGCCGACGTGCCGTTCGCCCTGCACGGGGGAACCGCGGTGGGCACCGGTCGGGGAGACCAGCTCAACCCGGCATTGGCGAGAGGGCGCTTCGACTGGGTGCTCGTCCCGAGCGATGAGGGGCTCTCCACGCCGGTCGTGTACGCGCGGCTCGACGCTCTGCGCGATGCCGAGGGTGCGCTCGCCGACGACCCGCCGCTCTCGCTCGAGGTCCCCGCGCCCGTGCTGCAGGCGCTGCGCTCCGGGGACCCGGATCTGCTCTCCGAGAGCATCTACAACGACCTGCAGGAGGCCGCCCTGCATGAGCGGCCGGAACTCGAGACGACGATCCTGCGCGGCATCCATGCCGGTGCCCTGCAGGGGATCGTGTCCGGTTCAGGGCCCACCGTCGCCCTCCTCTGCGCGAGCCCCGAGGGTGCGCAGGAGGTCCAGTCGCTGCTGCGCGAGCACGGTCTCGAGTCGCTGCACGTGCACGGTCCCGTGCCGGGCGCACGCATCCTCGCCTGACCTGCGCCGAGCGCCCCCTGCCCGTCCCTGCCCGCCCCCTCACGTCGGCGACGTGCGCTCGGCGCGCCTGGCATACATAATGAAGTGACGATGTGACCGTGCACATACGAGGAGGTCTGTGATGTCGACTGCCTCCGAGCGTGCCAGGATGCCGAGCATCCGCGACGTCGCCCGACTCGCAGGAGTGTCGCACCAGACCGTCTCCCGGGTGCTGAACGATCATCCGAGCATCCGCCCCGAAACCAAGGCCAAGGTACTCGACGCCATCGCGGTGCTCGACTACCGGCCCAATCTCGCAGCGCGGGCGCTGGTGACCAGCAAGTCCAACATGCTGGGCATCCTCGCGGCGACCGTGGGGGAGTTCGGTCCCACGTCCTCGATCGTCGGCATCGAAGACGCCGCGCGCGAGGAGGGATACTCGGTGTCGACGCTCAACCTCTCGGCCACGACGCCGGAGGCGATCGGCAACGCGCTGCGGCAGCTGGCGCGCGAGCAGGTCGACGGCATAGTCGTCCTGGCCCCGCAGGTCCGGGCGTTCCATGTGCTCAAGGGCATGGCGGTCGAGATGCCCTTCGTGTCGCTGCAGACCGCATCGGGCTCCGACGGGGTGACCCTGTCGGCCGACCAGGTCGCCGGTGCGCGCACCGCCACCGAGCATCTGATCGGGCTCGGCCACAGCGACATCATTCACATCGCAGGTCCCCAGGACTGGATCGAGGCCGAGTCGCGCATGCGCGGATACCTTGATGCGCTGCGCGAAGCCGATCTTCCGACCTTCCCGCCGATCCGAGGCGACTGGACGGCGGACTTCGGCTACTTCGCGGGGCAGGAGCTGTCGCGACGCCGAGATTTCACGGCTGTGTTCGTCGCGAACGACCAGATGGCGATCGGTCTGATGCACGGGTTCCGGGATGCCGGCGTCCGTGTGCCCGAAGACGTGAGCGTCGTCGGCTTCGACGACATCCCCGTCGCCGCCCACGTCGCGCCGACTCTGAGCACGGTGCATCAGGACTTCCCCGAGCTCGGGCGCCGGGCGGTGCGGATCCTGCTCGCGCAGATTCGCGGTGAGCAGGTACCTCAGTTCGGGCCGCTCCAGACGACACTGCGCACGAGGGAATCGTCGGCACCTCGATAGAGCCACAATTTCGCTCGTGGTCTTGACAGCGTCTCGGCGAGCGTAGACTATGTAATCCAATGTGAACGGTCACATCGAAGGTGACCG
The DNA here is from genome assembly GCF_044743635.1 of Microbacterium sp. NPDC087589. Taxonomy (NCBI): domain Bacteria; kingdom Bacillati; phylum Actinomycetota; class Actinomycetes; order Micrococcales; family Microbacteriaceae; genus Microbacterium; species Microbacterium sp. NPDC087589. The sequence goes on along the minus strand of NZ_JBIUWV010000008.1, from coordinate 161,469 downwards.
CCCGTCGCGAGGAAGATCTTGTGAGCACCACAGCAACGTTGCCGGTCGTGTCAGGCCCCATCCTGGAGATGCGCAGCATCACCAAGGAGTTCCCGGGTGTCAAGGCGCTGTCCGACGTGTCCATCACCGTCCGCACCGGAGAGATCCATGCGATCTGCGGGGAGAACGGCGCAGGAAAGTCGACCCTGATGAAGGTCCTCTCCGGCGTGTATCCCTACGGCACGTACGAGGGGGACATCCTGCTCTACGGCGAGGAGCAGCGCTATCGCGACATCGCCGCGAGCGAGGCGGCCGGAATCGCGATCATCCACCAGGAACTCGCGCTGATCCCCGAGCTCTCGATCACCGAGAACATCTTCCTCGGCAACGAGACCAGCCGCTTCGGCACGATCGACTGGCGCGCACAGCGCCAGCGCACGGTCGAGCTGCTCGCCAGGGTGGGTCTGAAGGAAGACCCCGATGTGGCGATCAAGACGCTCGGTGTCGGCAAGCAGCAGCTGATCGAGATCGCCAAGGCCCTCAACAAGGACGTCAAGCTCCTCATCCTCGATGAGCCCACCGCCGCCCTCAACGAGAACGACTCGCAGCACCTGCTCGATCTGATCCTCGGCCTCAAGGCCAAGGGCATCGCGTCGATCATCATCAGCCACAAGCTCAACGAGATCGAGCAGATCGCCGACGAGATCACGATCATCCGCGACGGCCGCACGGTCGAGACGCTCGACATCTCACGCGGTGAGATCAACGAGGACCGGATCATCCGCGGAATGGTCGGCCGCTCGCTCGAGAGCCGCTACCCCGACCGCACCCCCGAGATCGGCGAGGTCTTCTTCGAGGTCAAGGACTGGTGGGTGCAGCACCCGACGGTCTCCGAGCGCATGGTCGTCAAGGGGTCGAACCTCAACGTCCGCCGCGGTGAGGTCGTCGGCATCGCCGGCCTCATGGGCGCCGGTCGCACCGAGTTCATGATGAGCATCTTCGGACGCTCGTACGGCAACTTCCAGGGCGGACAGATCGTCAAGGACGGCCGCGAGATCTCCATCCCGGATGTCTCCTCCGCCATCAAGCACGGACTCGCCTACGTCAGCGAGGACCGCAAGGTGCTGGGTCTCAACCTGCTCGACACCATCAAGCGGTCGGTGGTGGCGGCCAAGCTGTCGAAGATCTCGAAGCGCGGCGTCGTCGACGAGCGCGAGGAGTACTCGGTCGCCGAGCGCTACCGCAAGGCGCTGCGCATCAAGACGCCGAGCGTCGAAGAGGGCGTCGGCAAGCTCTCGGGAGGAAACCAGCAGAAGGTCGTGCTGGCGCGGTGGATGTTCACCGACCCCGACCTGCTGATCCTCGACGAGCCCACCCGCGGCATCGACGTGGGGGCGAAGTACGAGATCTACGCGATCATCAACGAGCTCGCCTCGCAGGGCAAGGGCGTCATCGTCATCTCCAGCGAGCTGCCCGAGCTGCTCGGAATCTCCGACCGCATCTACACAGTCTTCGAAGGTCGGGTCACCGACTGCATCCCGGCCGACCAGGCGACACCCGAGGCACTCATGCGCAGCATGACCTCCGCGACTCAGAAAGCATCAGCATGACCACCGACCTCACGACAACGAAGCGTGGCTTCCACTTCGGCGACATCCGCAAGATGTTCGGGGGCAACGGCACCTCGTCGCTGCGCCAGTTCGGCATCCTCGGCAGCCTCATCGTCATCATCGCGCTCTTCGAGATCCTGACGCTGCTGCGCAACGGACCGAACGGTGCGACGCTGACGTCGGGCAACCTGATCAACGTCATCAACCAGTACTCGTTCATCCTGATCCTCGCGATCGGCATGGTGATGGTCATCATCATGGGGCACATCGACCTGTCGGTCGGTTCGGTGGCGGCCTTCACCGGCATCATCGTCGCGAAGTCGATGGCCGACTGGAACCTCCCTTGGCCGGCGGCGATCCTCCTGGGTCTCGGTGTGGGTGCCCTGGTGGGTGCCTGGCAGGGATTCTGGGTGGCGTATGTCGGGGTGCCCGCGTTCATCGTGACGCTCGCCGGCATGCTCTTCTTCCGCGGCGCGCAGCAGTGGATCGGCGACGCTCAGACGATTCCGGTGCCCAAGGGCTTCCAGGTGATCGGCACCGGCTATCTGCCCGAGGTCGGGCTTCCGCTCAACTTCAACGTTCCGACGATGCTCCTCGCCCTGGTCGCCGTGGCATGGCTGGTCTTCTGGGAGATCCGCACCCGTCGCCAGCAGCACAAGATGGGGTCGGACAGTGCACCCCTGTGGGTCAGCGTGGTCAAGGTCGTGCTCCTCTCGGTCGTCGTCCTCGCCGCTGCGTGGATGTTCGCGACCGGTCGCCCCGGCACCAGCTTCCCGGTTCCGGGTCTGATCCTGCTCGCTCTGGTCATCATCTACTCGTTCATCACGCGGAACACCGTGTTCGGCCGTCACATCTACGCCGTGGGTGGCAACCGCCAGGCTGCGCGCCTCTCGGGTGTCAAGGACCGCTGGGTCGACTTCTTCGTCATGATGAACATGTCGATGATGGCCGCTCTCGCCGGCATGATCTTCGTCGCCCGTTCGCAGGCCTCCGGACCGAACGACGGCACGGGCTGGGAGCTCGACGCCATCGCTTCCGTCTTCATCGGTGGCGCCGCAGTCGCCGGTGGCATCGGAACCGTGATCGGGTCGATCATCGGTGGTCTGGTCATGGCGTTCCTCAACAACGGTCTCGCTCTGCTGGGCCAGGGCGCTGACGTCGTCTCGATGATCAAGGGCCTCGTGCTCCTGCTCGCGGTCGGCATCGACGTCTGGAACAAGCAGCAGGGCCGCCCGTCGCTCATCGGTTTCATGATGCGTCGCTCGAACCGTCAGGTGGATCCGGCCACCGAGACGTTCGAACCCAACAGGACTTACCAAGCCCCTCCCGTCGACAAGACAAGGGCCGAGTAAGCGGAATCTCCGCGCAGTGCTCGCGCGCAGAATCCGTCACATCACACAGAAAGAGATCACATGAAGAAGATCATCGTCACAGCGACAGCGCTCGTCGCGACGGCTGCCTTCGCACTCACGGGTTGCTCCGGTGAGCGCGGCGGCGGAACCGACACGGGATCCGGCGAAGAGGCCGAAGCAGGCTTCGAAGCAGGCTCCCCGATCGGTGTCGCGCTTCCCGACAAGACCAGTGAGAACTGGGTCCTCGCGGGCCAGCTCTTCACGGACGGCCTCGAAGAGGCCGGCTTCAAGGCCGACGTGCAGTACGCCCCGGCGAGCAACACGGTCGCCGAGCAGCAGAACCAGATCCAGGCCATGGTCACCAACGGTGCCAAGGTCATCATCATCGGTGCGAAGGATGGCAAGCAGCTCGCCACCCAGGTGCAGGCCGCCCAGGATGCAGGCGCCTACGTGATCGCGTACGACCGTCTGATCGAGAACACCGAGGCAGTCGACTACTACGTCGCGTTCGACAACTTCAAGGTCGGCCAGCTGCAGGGCCAGGCTCTCCTCGATGGACTCGCCGAGCGTGCGGGCCACGAGGCTCCGTACAACGTCGAGCTCTTCTCGGGCTCGCCGGATGACGCCAACTCGAAGGTCTTCTTCGACGGCGCCATGGACGTGCTCCAGCCCGAGATCGACAACGGCAACCTCGTCGTCGTGTCGGGTCAGACCGAGATCGCGCAGACCGCGACCGAGGGATGGCTTCCGGAGAACGCGCAGAACCGTATGGACACGCTGCTGACCTCGTCGTACAGCGGTGACACCGTGGTCGACGGTGTGCTGTCGCCGAACGACACCCTTGCTCGCGCCATCATCACGTCGGTGCAGCAGGCCGGCAAGCCGGTTCCGGTCGTCACGGGTCAGGACTCCGAGGTCGAGTCGGTGAAGTCGATCATGGAGGGCATCCAGTACTCCACGATCAACAAGGACACCGCGCTGCTCGTCGAGCAGTCGATCAAGATGGTCGGCCAGCTGCAGGCGGGCGAGACCGTCGATGTCAACGACGAAGAGTCGTACGACAACGGCGTGAAGGTCGTTCCGGCCTACCTGCTCGACCCGATCATCGTCACGAAGGAGAACGCCGCTGAGGCGTACGCCAACGTGCCGAGCCTCCTCGAGATCGTGCAGTCGTACCAGTAAGCGTCGAGTCCTCGCCGAGGGCAGACGAGGGGCCGCCCGGGTCATACGACCCGGGCGGCCCTTTGTCATCTCGGTCGATTTTTCACACGGTGCGCTAGCCCCAGAGGGGGTCGTCGGGATCGGGAGAGTCTGTGCCGTCGGCATCTGTCATGATGCGCGCTTCAGCGATCCACGACGTCAGAGGGCCGTCGCGGAGGAGATGAGGTCGCGGTGTGTCGAGCACAACGGAGGCGGTCACCTTGTCCAGCGGCTCATCGCTCGCGAAAATGACGACGTTGCCGAGTGGCCCTTCCGCATCTTCCGGCTCTGCGTCGAGCACGACAGCGATGTGATCGAACACGGTGCTCAGGGTCGCGGCCTGTCGTCGTGAGTATTCGAACGGATGCCCGTCGAGCAGGTTCACGGCGACCACGCCTGCTGCTGCGGAGCGCGCGGCGACCCGGCGATAGAACTCCTGGCTGGCCACACGATGCCGGATGACGGCGGCATCCCAGAGATCGACGACGGTGAAGCACGCCTCCACCCAATCGGTGTCGATTGCGGTGCGATACCTCGCTGCGTCGTCAAGTCCGGGGGACGGAGATGACTGCACCGGCGATGTCTTCTCATTCGGAAGAGCGGCGTCCGCGACCGTCCGAGCGTCACCGAAGATGACTCGTATGTCAGACCCGGGAGGCAATGGCAGCGCGTCGATGACGGCGGCGTAGAGCGCGGGTTCGAACTCCACCACCAGCTGAGGTGATCCGGCGCGCGTCGCCTGGACGTAGCGTGCCAGCGTGAGTGCTCCGGCCCCCAGATGCACGGTGAACAGCGGCGCATGGGGCTCGGCGGCGGCATCCATTGCGCGGGCGATGTGTTGGGTGTAGCTGTACTCGAGGTCGGTGGGCTCGGTGATCGAGACGACGGACTGCGCAATTCCATCCACGCTGAGCTCGAAGCGACCGGGTCGCCTTCTCGACTGCACCAGCTTTGCCTTGCGGTTGGCTAGTGAGAGCGAGAACAACCGGCGACTCCATGGCACCTGTCTAGTTTAAGCCGGAGGGGATCGGTCGGCCGCTGCCTCTCGAGGAGCAGAGTGGACCTTCGGGCTCGGGGGCTCTTTCTTGTCGGCGCGCTGCTGTGGTGCTTTCTTCAGCAGCCGATGCCGGCGGGATTCTCGTGACAGGTGTGGGCGACGAGCGCGGTGCGGGCTTCGAGGATGCGGATCTCCTGGGTGGCACCGGGCGTCGTGAGCTGTCCGGGAACCTCGATCCAGTCCCCGCCGAGGTCCACCTGCGCGGTGTATCGGATGTCCACTCGGGCCGAGTACACGCCGGGTTCGCGGTAGACGTGGCTGGTCGGGGTCGGCGTGAACTGCGCCTGGCCGAGAGCCTCCCAGGTCTGTCCCGGTGTCGTCAGTGTGGCCGAGCTGCCGTCGCCGTAGGTGTAGTCGTACCCGGCGGGGACGAACCGCACGCGCAGTGGCACGCCGAACAGCTCCCCGTCTTCGATCTGCGGCGTCGCAGCAGCGGTGAAGTTGGTCGGCATGCCGGCGATCCCGACGTTTCCGGGTTCGGCGGTGGCGAGGACGGATGCCGGCGCGAACCGCGCGAGGTCGGAGATGACGATCGTCGGGATGCCGGTCGCCGGCGGGATGGACGGGGACGGCGGTGGGGAAGCGGTCCGGTTCTGACGGGGTGCGCATCGCGTGGTGCCCGAGTCGTCCATGCACGCCGCGAGATCGATCGCCTCCTGGCTCGGTCCCGACGGTGCGCTGGAGCCGGATGGGCCGCCGGGGCCTCCGTTGCTGCGGCGTGCGTCAGTGTTCGGGTTGGTGCCCTGCTGCTGTTGCGTGCCCGTGATGGTGAGCGACGAGCCGTCCGTTGACCCGCAGAGGCCGACGCGAGACGCAGCTGTCGTACAGGTACTCATGCGTGCTGCGTCCGTTGTGACCGGGCCAAGTACAAGAAGAAGTCCGATGCAAACGGCCGTCACCTTGGTCAACATGTTGAGCCATCAACCATGGATTCGTTGGAGATGCGTAATGCGTCTCCCGCCCCGACGAAGACAACCCGCTGCTCGACCTTTTGCCCCCTCTCGAGCGGCGTCACATCCGCTCCCGACTTGTTGATCAGCGAGACATTCGAGACGTCCATGCAAACGATGCCGGTCATCGTAGGGAAGTCGCCGTCGATGTCCGCTGATTCTCCAAAGAATGCCTCGACTACCGCTACGCCGGAGACGTGCAGCTCGCTTGATGACAGAAGGTTCTGAGTGTCTATATCGCCCTCAAGTGCTAGACCGGTCAGGTACCGTTGCGGATCGGCGCCCTCCGTCCCGTTCGACCGTGCGTTCACTGCATCGTTGTAAGCCCGATACACCTCTTCCGCCGCCGCAAACGCCTCCTCTTCGCTGGCGAAGGCGGGCGTCGGAGTGGGAACCGGCGCCGCCGCCGGTGCGCAGCCGAGCAGCTGGCCGAGCGCGATAGCCACGATCACGACAACCGTTCTTCTTCCGCGCGTCGTCATCGGTCTGGGAGTTGGCGAGGGTCGCGAACGAGAAGAGGTCACCGCGCCACCGTAATGAAAACTTGCTCAACCGCGTCGCAGTTGTCCACAGGTCCGAACCAGCATGATCGCCTTCCTCAGAACGGCGCGCGTGCAGCATCCTCTGCCACGGTGAAGGTCACTGTGTTCGGTGCAGGAGGGGTGTCGACGTAGGTTCGGCCTGTCGGGCTCGTCCACGCCATGACCCCGCCGGGTTTCTGCTCGACGTGCCAGGGGGAGTGGTGTTTCAGGACGTGATGTCGACGACAGAAGGATGCAAGGTTTGTGTCGCAGGTGGCGCCACCTGTCGAGGCCGCATGATTGTGGTCGAGATCACATTTTCGAGCGGCGATCCCGCAGGTGGGGAAGCGACATCGTTGGTCACGCGCTCGCAGGTGCCTGCGCAGATGGCGATTCGGTCGATAGCGGTCGACCGCGAGCACTCGACCGCTGATCGGATGCGTCAGCACCCGGTCCCACCCCTTCGTCTGACCGGCGATCGTGCGTGCGGTGTCGACATCGATCGGTGACCGCCCGTCGAGCTCGGCGGGCGGCGTCGCATCGGCGTCAGACGCCGCGTCCGCATCGCTGTCCATCAGCGTCGTCACCGGCACCGTGATCTCGATACGCGCACTGATGGCGCCGAGCAGTCCGTCTTCGCTGTCGTGACCTGTCGGCTGACCGCTGAGCACGAGATCCGCGAGCAGATCGGCACGGATCTCATCGACCGTTCGATCATCCGGCTCGAACTCGCTGCCGTCGTGAGCTGCCTGTCGCTTCGCGCGCAGGGTCTCGTTGCGCAGCGCGTGCGCCATCTGCGAGATTCGGTCGAACATGCCGTGGACGAGCGCCGCGGGCGCGTGCGTGTGCAGCGCAGCCATCCCGTCTTCGCCATCCGTCACCCATACGCGTCTCTGAGACCTGGCTCGCCGGTGTCGCTCCGATACGGTCGTCGGAGCGAACCGCTCGGCCACTCGCCGCGCCGACGCGCGCAGACGGTTGGGCGACTCCACCTCGGCGATCGGGAGGATGATCGCGGAGTACTTCTCGCGATCGCTGGGCGACTCGATGCGTGACCCCGCGTCGACGATCACCCGGGAATGCGCCGGGCTGATCCGCCCCGCCCCCTGTGCCGCCCATACGGCCGGGAACCGATCGACCAGCAGCTCAGCGGCCGCCATCCGCCGCTCGATCGTGCGGTCGCTGACGTGCTGCACTGCAGCGATCTCGGCCGCGATCGTCCTGATCGAGTGGTCGCCTCGATCAGGGTGATCGCCCTGCTTGGCGATGTCGATCGCCAGCCGCCCGGCGATCGCCAGCAACCCGTCACGCGCGGCGCTCATGCTGCTGAGCGTCGCCTCCGCGACCTCTAGCGCGGCGACGAGATCGGCGAGATCCGCCATCTGTGCGTCGGTCGCGTCGAGCAGTGCTGTCATGTCCTCAAGTAGATCAGCAACCACCGACATTCGAAGATAGATACGAAACATTCCGATCCGGATATGGTCACGGAAAGATAACGAAAGCGTGCGACACTGGCAGAATGCTCCTCCACGCGACCGATACCGGGACGGGCCCGAGCACCGTGCTCCTGCTCCACGGAATGATGGGGTCATCCGAGAGCTGGTGGCGTCTGATCCCGTCGCTCACAGCAAACGGCCACCGCGTGATCGCCCTCGACCTCCCCGGTCACGGCCGTTCGGAACGCGATCCGCAGCTCACGATCGAGCGGGCGGCGGCCTCCGTGGTCGAGACGGTTAGGGATCTCGGGCCCGGGCGCCCATTCGCAGCCATCGGCCATTCCTACGGGGCGACAGTCCTCGCCGCGGCCGCCGAGATGCTGCAACCCGACCTGTGCGTGTACGTCGACGCGGCGCTCTCCCTGACCGGAGGCCGCGACCGAGCGGGACTCATAGCGCAGTACGCGCGCGACCGCAGAGCGCGCTTGACTCCGAAGCATCTGCTCGCATCCCGACCTTTCTACTCTCTGCAGGACGCCGAGGTGGAAGCCCGCGCCGCCGCACTCTTCGACCCGGCGACGACAGCATCTATCTCCTGCGATACGGATCACTCCTGGCTTCCCGCCGCCGGTTCGATCATCGTGCGTGCCGAGCCGAGCGCGTGGGTCAGCGACGAGGACGCCCGCAGATTCGCGGCGAACGGTGCCGATGTCCGCAGCATCCCCGGGGCCGCGCACACCATCTGGTACAGCCATTTCGACGAGTTCGCTGCCGCTCTCCCCGAGCTCTTCGACCAAGCGGGGCCGCACGCCCTGTCGTAGCCTCGGATCATGATGGCCGCGGCGAGACCCTCGGATGCGGTGCTCGCGGAGTTCGGAGTCCTCGCCACGCACCGCGAGGAACCCCTGAACCTCCCCGGCGGACGCGGCCTGACCTGGCGTGCGGCCGACATCGTCCTGCGCCCCTCGTCCGGAGACGGGGAGACGCTGTGGAAGGCGAACATCCTCGCGCATCTGCCGCACACCTCGGCATTCCGCACGCCGCGCCCGATCCCATCGGCGTCCGGAGGGTGGACGATCGACGGCTGGGAGGCCTGGCACTGGCTGCCCGGCCAGACCGATGAGACCCGTGTGACCGACGTGCTCGCCGCCGGCGCGGCATTCCATCGTACGGTCGCGGACCTCGACCGACCCGACTTCCTCGACGCCGCAGTCGACCCATGGGCGCGGTCAGACAGGATCGCCTGGGAAGAAGAGGATCTCCCGCCGGGCGGCACGCTCGAGCGACTCGCCACCGCCTTCCGAGCGGTGGACGCGCCGGCCCAGATCATCCACGGCGATCTCCTCGGCAACGTGATGTTCGAACAGGGTCAGCCGCCGACGATCATCGACTGGGCGCCGTACTGGCGTCCGGTCGGCTTCGCCGACGCGGTCGTGTTGGCCGACGCCGCGTGCTGGCATGGTCTCGCACCGTCGGAGATGCTCCGGCTCGCAGACGAGAGAGCAGACGGCCGTCAGTACGTCATCCGGGCACTCGTCTTCCGCATCGCGACCTTCCACCTCCTGGGAGTCTGGGATGCCGAGATGGAGGCACGCCACATTCCTGCTGTCACCGCAGCGCTCAGCTGACCGACCCACCCAGCGTGCCCGACTACCCTGGGGAGTGATATGGCACATCTTCTCGGGGCAGAAGCCCTTCATCTCGAATATCCGACGAGGGTCGTCTTCGACTCCGTGACCCTCGGCATCGAAGAAGGTGACCGCATCGGCATCGTCGGCCGCAACGGCGACGGCAAGTCCAGCCTCCTGGGCATGCTCGCAGGCCTCAAGGAGCCGAGCTCGGGCCGCGTCACGGTGCGCGGCGGCACGACCATCGGCGTTCTCGATCAGGCCGACACCCTCAGCGACGACCTGACCATCAGCGCAGCGGTCGTCGGCGACACGCCTGAGTACGAGTGGGCTGGCGACCCCCGCATCCGCGACGTGATCGAGGGGCTGCTGAAGGATCTGCCGTGGGATGCCCAGATCGGCTCCCTCAGCGGTGGCCAGCGCCGGCGTGTCTCGCTCGCCAAGCTGCTGACGGGTGACTGGGATGTCATCGCGCTCGATGAGCCCACCAACCATCTCGACGTCGAAGCCATCACCTGGCTGGCCGGGCACCTCAAGAAGCGGTGGAGTCCGAACTCCGGAGCGCTCATGGTCGTCACCCACGACCGGTGGTTCCTCGACGAGATCTCGACCGAGACCTGGGAGGTGCACGACCGCATCGTGGAACCCTTCGAGGGCGGCTACGCGGCATACATCCTGCAGCGCGTCGAACGCGATCGCATGTCGGCGGCCACCGAGGCCAAGCGTCAGAACCTCGCCAAGAAGGAGCTCGCCTGGCTGCGCCGAGGCGCGCCCGCTCGCACAGCGAAGCCGAAGTTCCGCATCGACGCCGCCAATGAGCTCATCGCCGACGTGCCCGAGATCCGCGACAAGATCTCGTTGCAGTCTCTCGCGGTATCGCGTCTGGGTAAGGACGTCGTCGACCTGCTCGACGTGAGCGTCTCCTACCCGAAGGAAGACGGGACCACGCGAGAAGTGCTGCGCGACGTCGAGTGGCGCATCGCGCCGGGGGAGCGCACCGGCATCCTCGGTGTGAACGGCGCCGGCAAGTCGACCCTGCTCGGACTCATTTCTGGAACCGTCGAGCCCACCACCGGCCGCGTGAAGCGCGGCACGACGGTGAAGGTGAAGACGCTCACCCAGCGCCTCGACGAACTCGAAGACGTGCGGCGCGAGCCGGTGCGTGTCGTGATCTCGCGGTTGCGCACCTCGTACACGATGGGCTCGGGCTCGAAGGCCCAGGAGCTCACGCCGGGTCAGCTGCTCGAGCGGCTCGGTTTCGACTCGGCCCAGCTCTCCACCCCGGTGAAAGATCTCTCCGGCGGCCAGCAGCGTCGACTGCAGCTGTTGCTCGTGCTCCTCGACCAGCCCAACGTGCTGATCCTCGACGAGCCGACCAACGATCTCGACACCGACATGCTGGCGGCCATCGAGGATCTCCTCGACTCGTGGTCGGGAACCCTGCTCGTGGTCAGCCACGACCGGTACTTCCTCGAGCGCGTGACCGACCAGCAGTTCGCGATCCTCGACGGACACCTGCGGCATCTCCCCGGAGGGGTCGACGAGTATCTCCGGCTGCGTCAGCTGCAGACCTCGGCGCCCGGCAAGTCGCAGACGGCCGTCAACACCGAGAAGAAGGCCTCCAGCCTCGACGGCGCCGCCCTGCGCTCGGCGCAGAAGGAGGTCTCGTCGCTCGAGCGCCGCATCCAGAAGCTCACGCAGCAGGTCGACAGGGCGAAGACGGCCCTGGCCGAGCATGATCAGTCGGACTTCGCGGGCCTCGGCGACAAGATGAAGGCGATCAGCGACCAGCAGGCTGAGATCGAACAGCTCGAACTCCGCTGGTTCGAGCTGACCGAAGAGCTCGACTGACGCGAGGTCTCGCCATTCGGCCGTAGCGGGAATACGGTGGCAGTGCGATGCGCTGTGCTCTGGGCGGGGTTCGATGCCATCCGGGATCGCACAGCTTGATCCTGCGGTACCCGGGAGGTTCGGATGGAAGGACTCGAGGTCACCGTCCTGATCGGACTCACGATCCTCGTGGGCACGCTGCTGGCGCCACGCGTGCGGCTCGCACTGCCGCTCGTGCTCGTCATCCTGGGCCTGCTGCTGGGCTTCGTGCCGCAGTTGCGTGAGATCCAGCTGCCACCCGAGACCGTGCTGCTGCTGTTCCTCCCGGTGATGCTGTTCTGGGAGAGTCTGACCACCTCGCTGCGCTCGATCCGCCGCGACTTCCGTTACATCCTGCCGATGAGCACGCTGCTCGTCGTGGCATCTGCCTTCGCCGTCGCCGGCATCGGGCTGCTGTTCGGGATGCCGTGGGAGACCGCCCTCATTCTCGGCGCAGCCGTCGCCCCACCCGATGCCACCGCGGTCGCCGCCCTCGGACGCCTGCTGCCCACGCGCATGTTTATGAAGCTCAAGGCGGAGAGCCTGACGAACGACGGCACCGCCCTGGTGCTCTACGCGATCGCGATCTCGCTGGCCATCGGCGGCAACGTGACGCCGCTGTCGGTGACGATGTCGGTGCTCATCTCGTACGTCGGAGGCATCGCCGCCGGTGTGGTGATCGCCGCGCTCGCATACCTGCTGCTTCGTCGCACCTCCTCGACGATCGTCATCAACGTCACGCTTCTGCTGATCCCGTTCTCGTCGTTCCTGCTCGCCGAGGTCGCGCACGCGTCCGGTGTCCTCGCCGTCGTGGTCGCAGGGCTCATCGTCGCGTACGTGTCGCCTCGCGTGACGACGGCCTCGTCCCGCCGCCAGGTGGCCGCAGCCTGGCCCTTCGGGGTCTTCCTGCTCAACGGCGCGCTCTTCGTCCTCATCGGTCTCGAGGTGCAGTTCGTCGCGCATGAGATCTCGGCGGCGGCGATCGGACGCCTGGTGCTGATCACACTGGCCGTGTGGCTGACGCTGCTGATCGTGCGCTACCTCTTCCAGGTGATGAACGCTCTGTTTCAGGGGCGCAACCCCGCGCGTCCGTCGCGAGGTGCGCGGGCGCGGTCGATGGCGGTGTCGACCGTCGCCGGCATGAGAGGTGCGGTGTCGCTCGCGATCGCGCTGTCCGTGCCCGTCTCCAGCGCTGCCGAGGGCGAGATCGCGGGGCGTGACGAGATCGTCTTCGTCACCGCCGGGGTGATCCTGCTCAGCCTGCTCGTGCAGGGGCCGCTCCTGCCGGCCATCGTCCGCTGGGCACGTTTCCCCGTCGACCACGCCGAAGACGAGGAGTACGAGCTGGCCGAGCGCACGATCTCGGGTGCGGCACTCGCTGCACTCGACGACCTCGCCGTCGAGCACGGAGTCGGACAGGAGATCCGAGACAGGGTGCGCGCCGAGGGCTATCAGATGCTCGAGTTCTCGAACGCACGCGCCCTGGCCCGCGAGCAGGCCATCGTCGATGCCGAGGCGCAGGCACTCGACGTGATGCTCGACGAGCCCGATCCGCTCGGAAGCGGCAGCTCGATGCGCGAGGCAGGTGCAGACGACGGAGCGGATGCCGTGCAGACGGCGGTGCAGATGCCTGAACCGACGCTCGTCGAAGACCAAGACGGCACCGACGGCGAGATCCGGACGCTGCAGATGCTCGCCACCTCGGTCGACGTCGACGTCATGCAGCGGTCGCCGCTGCTGCGCCACGAAGAGCACACGCGCCTCAAGCTCGCCCTCCTCGACCGCAAGCGAGAGGTGCTGCTCGGGCTGCGCAGAGATCGCACGGTCGACGACCTCGTGTTCCGTCGCATCTCGGCCAGACTCGACCTCGAACAGGTGAGGCTGCAGGGCATCGAGGACTACGACTGACGGCTGTGACGCTCTGTGACGCTCGATTGTCGCGCACCGCATCGCCCCGCCTAACGTATTCGAGTCCCCCAAGAGAGGAACCCGAACACTCATGTCCATCACAGCATCCCGTCGGACCACTTCCGTCATCGCCGCGCTCGCCGCGGTCCCGCTCTTCGTCGCACTCGCAGGCTGCGCCACCGCATCGTCCGACGCCGGTTCCGGCGACGGTGGGAACGAGACCGTCAAGGTCGGCGTCGTCGGCAAGGGAGACGCGCAGTGGGCTCCTTTCGTCGAGGCAGCCGCTGAAGAGGGCATCACGGTCGAGCTCGTCGACTTCGGCTCGTACGAGCAGCCGAACCCCGCTCTGACCGAGGGCGAGATCGACCTCAACCAGTTCCAGCACATCGTGTACCTCGCCGAGTACAACAACGCCTCGGGCTCTGACCTGACGCCGATCGGATCCACCGCGATCTACCCGCTCGGCCTGTACTCCCAGAAGTACGACGATGTCGACGACATCCCCGAGGGAGAGACGGTCGCCGTCCCGGACGACGCGTCGAACCAGGCACGCGCGCTGCTCGTGCTGCAGTCGGCCGGACTCATCGAGCTCAAGAGCGGCGGCACGATCTTCTCGGATCTCGCCGACGTCGACACCGAGAAGTCCAAGGTCGAGGTCACCGCACTCGAGGCCGCGCTGATTCCCACCTCGCTGCCCGACGTCGCCGCGGCGATCATCAACAACGACTTCGTGCAGGACGCCGGACTCACCTTCGACGACGCCATCGCGCAGGACGACCCGGAAGACGCGAACGCGCTGCCGTACGTGAACATCTTCGCGGCCCGCGCCGAAGACGCCGACAACGAGACGTACCTCACACTCGTCGAGATCTTCCAGACGAACGAAGACGTGCAGGCCGGTCTGCTCGAGTCGTCGGGTGACACCGCCGTGCCGCTCCAGACCCCGGTCGAAGACCTGGTCGCCTCGCTGGAGACGGTCCAGGAAGACATCGAAGCCAGCAAGTAGGACTGCCGGGTGAAGAACACCCCTGTCCGATGAGGGAGAATCGGGTGGCGCACGATGCGTCACCCGATTCTTCGTTCCCGAAGCAGACCGGAGCACCACATGCCGATCGTCACCCTGACGAACGTCTCGAAGAACTACCCGTCACGCACCCGCGAAGAGTCCGAGGTCGTGGCCGTGGACGACGTCACCCTCTCGATCGAGAAGGGCGACGTCTTCGGGATCATCGGATACTCCGGCGCCGGCAAGTCGACGCTCGTGCGGTTGATCAATGCTCTCGAGCCTGCGACGAGCGGAACGATCACCGTCGACGGGGTCAACATCACCGCTCTCAAGGAGAGCGAGCTGCGCAAGGTCCGCGGCGGCATCGGCATGATCTTCCAGCAGTTCAACCTGTTCGCCTCGCGGAGCGTCAAGGCGAACATCGCATACCCCCTCAAGCTCGCCGGCTGGTCGAAGCCCGACATCGAGAAACGGGTCACCGAGCTGTTGAGCTTCGTCGGTCTGGCCGACAAGGCCAAGGCCTTCCCCGAGCAGCTCTCCGGAGGTCAGAAGCAGCGCGTCGGCATCGCCCGCGCTCTCGCCACCGGCCCGGCGATCCTCCTGGCAGACGAGGCGACGAGCGCGCTCGACCCGCAGACCACGCACGAGGTGCTCGACCTCCTCAAGCGCGTCAACCGGGAGCAGGGCGTCACGATCGTGGTCATCACGCACGAGATGGACGTCATCCAGACCATCGCCACCAAGGTCGCAGTCATGGAGAACGGCCGCGTGATCGAGCAGGGCGACGTGTTCGACGTCTTCTCCTCCCCGCAGAACCCGGCGTCGCAGAGGTTCGTCGGCACGGTCGTGAAGGGCGTGCCCTCGCCGTCGGAGCGCGCCGTGCTGCGCGACCGGCACCAGGGGCGCCTCGTCACCTTCTCGTTCCGCGACGGCGACTCGTCGCAGGCGCAGGTCTTCCTCGACCTCGCCGGCGCTGGACTCGACTTCGAGCTCGTGTACGGCGGCATCAACGACATCCGCGGGCGCGCCTTCGGCCATCTCACGCTCGCGATCCGCGGTGATGACGCGGTGATCGACCGCACGCTCGCCGATGTCGCGCAACGGGTCGAAGTCACCGAGATCGCAGAAGAGGAGGCACGCTGATGGATCGTCTAAACGAACTGTGGCCCGACCTCTGGAAGGCCGCGCTCGAGACCCTCTACATGACGTCGTTCGCGCTCGTGCTCGGCGGCATCCTCGGCCTCGCGATCGGCGTCATCCTGTACGTCACCCGCCCCGGTGGCCTCGCCGAGAACAGGGCGGTCTCCGTCATCGCGAACCTCGGCGTGAACTTCTTCCGCCCGATCCCGTTCGTGCTGTTCGTGGCCGTCGCTCAGCCGTTCGCCCGCGCGGTGGTCGGCACCGGCATCGGCACCACCGCCGGCGCGTTCATGATCGGTCTGGCGGCAGCCTTCGCGATCGGCCGCATCGTCGAGCAGCATCTCGTGTCGGTCTCACCGGGGGTGATCGAGGCGGCACGGGCCATGGGCGCCGGCCCCGTGCGCATCCTGTTCACGGTGGCGATCCCCGAATCTCTCGGACCGCTGATCCTCGGCTACACGTTCATCGTCGTGGCGCTCATCGACATGACAGCGATGGCCGGTCTCATCGGCGGCGGCGGCCTCGGCGCGTTCGCCCAGATCTACGGCTTCCGGCAGTTCGAGCCGGTCGTCATGTGGACGGCGATCGTCCTGATCGTCGTGTTCGTGCACCTCGTGCAGATGCTCGGCACGTGGCTCGCCCGCAGGATCATGCGCCGCTGACGGGGGCCTCCTGCAGCGTGCGCGTCGTGGTGAAGACGCGCGGCTCGCCGCTCAGCGGATCCACGAAGTGCAGCTCGCGCGCGAGCAGCTGCATGGGGTGATCGAAGTCGTCGGGCTTCTCGCCGCGCAGCTCGGGGTAGAACGGATCGTTCAGGATGCCGAGGCCCAGCGCCGCAAGGTGCACCCGCAGCTGGTGCATCTTGCCGCTGTGCGGGCGCAGCAGGGTGTGCACCACGCGCTCGTCGGCATCGAGCACCTCGATCTGCGTCTCGGCATTCGGCTCGCGCTCGTCGTCGACCTGGACCTTCAGCTCGTTGCGGAGCTTCACGATGTGGTTGCGGTACACGAGGGGGAATCGCGACGCATCCCAGTCGGCCGGACGAGCCGACACCGCCTCGTAGACCTTCTGCACCTGCCGGGTCTCGAAGAGCAGCTGGTACGGCCCTCTCGTGGCCGGCCGTGCCGAGAACATCAGCACGCCGGCGGTCGCCCGGTCGAGGCGATGGATCGGTGCGAGCTCGTCGTTGCCGAGGAGGTTGCGCAGCCGGATCAGGGCGGAGTTCTGCAGGAACCTGCCGCCGGGGATCGTCGGCAGGAAGTGCGGCTTGTCGATCACCACCAGGTCGTCGTCCTGATGGATGACGTCGATCTCGACGGGCAGGCGCGTCTCGACCGGTGGATCACGGTAGTACCAGATGAACTCCTCGACGCCGAGGGGCGTGTCCCGCGTGAGGGGTCTGCCGTCGCGGGCCACGATCTCGCCACGGTCGAAGCGCGAGAGCAGCCCCTCCGGGTCGAGGTGGAAGAAGCGTTCGATCATGTAGGCGCCGACGGTCGGCCATTCGCCGCTCATCGGCACGTGCAGACGTGTCGCACCGACGCCGTCGCGCACCGGAAGAGGGGAGAGCATGGCCATGTCGTCAGTCCCTCACGCGTCGAAGCTGAGGCTCAGTTTGCGCAGCAGTGCAGCCAGGCGATCGCGGTCGCCGCGCGACAAAGCGCGCAGCAGGTCGTCCTCGACGTCGACGAGGCGCGTGATCGCGGCATCCACCCTGATGCGTCCGTCGTCGGTGAGCGTCACGAGCACGCTGCGGCCGTCAGCCGGGTCGCCCTCGCGCCGCACGAAACGACGCCCGACGAGGCGATCGATGCGATTGGTCATGGTGCCGCTCGACACCAGTGTCTGCTGGAGAAGCTGCTTGGGGGAGAGCTGGAAGGGCGCGCCGGCGCGGCGCAGCGCCGACAGCACGTCCCACTCCCAGGCCTCCAGATCGCTCCGGCGGAACACGTCGCGACGAGCGCGGTCGAGCAGTCGGGTCAAGCGATCCATCCGCGACAGCACTTCGAGGGGTGAGAAGTCGAGGTCGGGTCGCTGGGTGTTCCAGGCACCGACGATCCGGTCGACCTCATCCGCCTCGCTCATCCGTCCATTATCGCGTGCGGGGCGCCGGAGGCCCGACCGTGTCGAGCTCGATGCTCATGAATGTGCTGTGCGGGTCGGCCGCGTAGGCGCCGAACGGCGCGGTGCCCGCCATATCGGCGTGGTGGGCCAGGAGGAACCCGGCGAGGTCGGGTGTGGCCGCCATCACCCTGTCGATCGTGATGCTCATCACCGCAGGATCGCAGAGTCGTGTTTCGCGCCGATGTCGGCGTGGCAGAATGAGCGGGCGGCTTCCTCACGGAGCCCGCGGTCCGCCGTGGTGTAATGGCAGCACGACAGCCTTTGGAGCTGTTAGGTCTAGGTTCGAGTCCTGGCGGCGGAGCATGACTGGGAACAATCTCGCGATCATCATCCTCGCCGCAGGCCAGGGCACCCGCATGCGCTCGCGCCTGCCGAAGGTGCTGCACCCGATCGGCGGGCGCCCACTGGTCGGCCACGTCCTGACGACGGCCGGTCGCCTCGAGGCCGATCACGTCGAGGTCGTCGTCCGGCATGAGCGAGACCAGGTGGTCGCGGCACTCGCTGAGGACTACCCGGCCGCAGTGTTCATCGACCAGGACGAGGTTCCGGGCACCGGGCGAGCGGTGCAGGTCGCGGTCGACGCACTCCCCGCAGACTTCGACGGAGATGTGCTCGTGCTCTCGGGGGACTGCCCGCTCGCCGACGCAGACACGCTGCGCTCGTTCCTCGCTGCGCATCGTGCCGCCGAAGCGGAGGCGACTCTGATGACGGCGGTCGTCGACGACCCGACCGGCTACGGCCGTGTCATCCGCGATGCCGACGGCGGTGTCGACCGCGTGGTCGAGCAGAAGGACGCCACGGCAGACGAAGCCGCTGTCAGCGAGATCAACGCGGGCATGTACGTCTTCCGCGTAGCGACCCTGCGCAAGTACCTCCCCTCGGTGGGCGTCGACAACGCGCAGGGCGAGATGTACCTGACCGACGTCCCAGGGCTGCTGCGCCGCGACGGCAGCCGCGTGGCGGCATCCGTCGTCTCCGACGTCACGGTCACCTACGGGGTCAACGACCGCGCTCAGCTCGCCGAGGTCGGCCGCCTGCTCAATCGGCGCATCGTCCGCCGCTGGCAGCTCGAGGGCGTCACGGTGATCGACCCGGCGACGACGTGGATCGACGACGACGCGACGCTGGCGCCCGACGTCACGATCCTCCCGAACACGCACATCCTTCGGGCGACGAGGATCGCCGAGGGGGCGATCATCGGACCCGACACGACGCTCGTCGACTGCGAGGTGGGAGAGGACGCGATCGTCCGCCGCACCGATGCCACGCTCGCGGTGATCGGCGCGGAGGCCACCGTCGGCCCCTTCTCGTTCCTGCGCCCCAACACCGTCCTCGGAGCCCGAGGCAAGATCGGCGCCTACGTCGAGACGAAGAACGCCGAGATCGGCGAAGGCAGCAAGGTCCCGCACCTGTCGTACGTCGGAGACGCGACCATCGGCCGAGGCGTCAACCTCGGTGCCAGCACGATCACGGCGAACTACGACGACGTCAACAAGCACCGCACGGTCGTCGAGGACGAGGTGCACACCGGCTCGCACACGACCCTCGTCGCGCCCGTTAGGCTGGGTGCTGGCGCCAAGACAGGTGCTGGCGCTGTCGTCCGCAAGGACGTCCCTGCCGGCTCCCTTGCCATGAGCGTCGCCCCTCAGCGCAACATCGAGGGTTGGGTCGAGAAGAACAGGGCAGGCACGGGCGCGGCAGATGCCGCAGCCCGAACCCGAGTGGCGGAGTAGGCAGAACGATGGCGCGCAAGAAGAAGACGGTCGATCTGGACAGGGACAACGGCATCGCTCCGGGTCTCGTAGCCAAGACCAAGAAGCGACTCGTGGTCGCCGGTGGTCGATCGCACCCCGAGCTGACCGCTGCAGTCGCCGCGTCGCTCGGCACCGAGGTGGTGCCGACCGAGCACCGCACCTTCGCATCCGGTGAGATCTACGCGCGGTTCGAGGTGTCGATCCGAGGCTGCGACCTGTTCCTGATCCAGACCTTCGGCGAGCCGGTCAACGAATGGCTCATGGAGACGCTCATCATGATCGATGCCGCGAAGCGCGCCTCCGCCAAGCGCATCACCGTCGTCGCCCCCTACTATCCGTATTCGCGCCAGGACAAGAAGGGTCGCGGCCGCGAGCCGATCAGCGCCCGCCTCGTCGCCGATCTGCTGAAGACGGCCGGTGCCGACCGCGTCATGAGCGTCGACCTGCACGCCGCGCAGATCCAGGGCTTCTTCGACGGTCCCGTCGACCACCTGTTCGCCAAGCCCGTGCTGATGGACTACTTCAAGAGCACGCTGAGCGCCGAGGACCGCGAGATCCTCACCGTCGTCTCGCCCGACATGGGGCGCGTCCGCGTCGCCGACACCTGGTCGGACAGCCTCGGGGCGCCGCTGGCCATCATCCACAAGCGTCGCGACCCGAAGGTCGCCAACCAGGTCTCCGTTCACGAGATCGTCGGAGCCGTCGAGGGACGCACCTGCCTGCTCGTCGACGACATGATCGACACCGGCGGCACGATCGTCAAGGCGGCGCAGGCCCTCAAGGCGAGCGGCGCGCATCGCGTGATCGTCGCCGCGACCCACGCGATCTTCAGCGACCCGGCATCCGAGCGTCTGCAGGACGCATCGATCGACGAGGTCGTGATCACCGACACGATCCCGCTGACGGAGTCGCGCCGGTGGGACAAGCTCACGATCCTGCCGATCGCTCCTCTGCTCGCGCGGGCGATCCACGAGGTCTTCGAAGACGGGTCGGTCACGAGCATGTTCGGCGGAGACGCGTAGGCTACGCATATTTCGGACACAGCCCGCGCATAGATGCTGTCCCTACGGTCGAATCAACACACCGATCAAGGCCGGGAGGACCATCATGATCCGCACGACTGTACCCAATTCTCTTCGCAAGGGCGCAGCCCTGGCCGGCGTCGCAGGGCTCCTCGTCCTCGCCGGATGCTCCGGCACGGCTGACGCCGAAGACCAGTCCACCGACACGGGAACCGACACGAGTTCCGAGTCCACCGATTCGGGCGCGGCGGCGGGCGGCGACTACACCGACGGCACCTACAGTGCCGACGGTTCGTACCAGACCCCTGAGACCGTCGAGAAGATCAGCGTGACCCTCACCGTCGCCGACGGCCTGGTCACCGAGGTCGAGGTGACGGGCGACCCGCAGGCGCGGGAGACCGAGCAGTATCAGGGCCAGTTCATCGACGGCATCGCCGATGAGGTCGTGGGCAAGTCGCTCGACGACATCGAGGTCAGCCGGGTGGCGGGCTCGTCGCTCACCAGCGGCGGATTCAACGAGGCCGTCGAATCGATCAAGGAGCAGGCGGCCGCCTGAGGCGCCTGGCCACCTTCATGGCGATCTGGCACTTCGATGCGATCGGCACGCGCTGGGAGATCGAGACGTCGCACGAGCTCGGCGGGCACGACCGTGACCGCGTCGGCGCCGAGATCGAGCGGTTCGACCGGGAGTGGTCGCGGTTCCGTGAGGACTCATCGGTCACCCGTGTCGGTCGAGACGGCGGCTCGATCTCGTCTCCCGACGCGGGAGCGATGCTCGATGCCTACCGCGACCTGTCCGAGGCGACCGGAGGCGCGGTGAATCCGCTCGTCGGCGACAGCCTCGCAGCCCTCGGCTATGACGCGTCGTACTCGCTGATCGCGGCCTCCCCGATCGCCGCGCCGAGCGACTGGGCCGATCGGGTGCGCTGGACGGCGGGGGAGGCCGCGGCATCCGCTCCCGCGCTCCTCGATGTCGGAGCTCTCGGCAAGGGGCGCCTGGTCGATCTCGTGGCAGGGGTGCTCGCTGACGTGTCCGGCGATCTCGTCGTGGATGCCGGGGGCGACATGAGGGTCCGCGGTGACGTGGTGCGGGTCGGCCTCGAGCATCCCTATGATCCGACGAAGGCGATCGGCGTGATCGAACTGCAGGATGCCGCGCTGTGCGCTTCGGCGGTCAATCGCCGGGCGTGGGGTGACGGGCTGCATCACGTGCTCGACGCCCGCACCGGGGTGCCCGTGCGCACCTGGGCGGCGACGTGGGCGATCGCCCCCGAGGCGATGCGGGCGGATGCCGTCGCCACCGCCCTGTTCTTCGAGGGCGGTCCCGAGCTCGCCGCATCGTGGGGCGTCGAGTGGGTGCGCATGACGACCGACGGACGCGCGGAGCGTTCGCCCGGCTGCCCCGCACAGCTGTTCACCACCCGCCGATGAGGCATCGAAGTAGGGAAGAGTAGACCTGTGATCACCTCCATCACCGCGCTGCGGCAGCGGGTTCTCGCCTTGCTCGGCGGCGTCTCCATGTACCGTCTGGTGCTGTTCGCCCTGCTGGCACTGGCGCTCATCGCCGTGGCGCTGTCGGCGCTCGGCGTGATCGTCTCCCCGACACCGCTCGAGATCCTCGCGTCCTTCGTCGTGCTCGCGGTCGTCATCTCGCTGGTGGATGCCGCGGCGCAGCGCATCCTGCGGCTGCCGTGGCGCATCGAGTCGTCGCTGGTCACGGCTCTGATCCTGCTCTTCGTGCTCCGCCCCGGCATCGAGCCGACCGCCCTGCTCGGGCTCGCCATCGCCGGAGCCGTCGCGAGCCTGTCGAAGTACCTGATCGCCTGGCGAGGTCGGCACATCCTCAACCCGGCGGCTTTCGGTGCGGCCGTCGTGTCGATCCTCGGATCCTTCGGTGCCTTCGAATGGCTCGGGACGTCATCATCGTGGTGGGTCGGCACACCGTCGCTCTTCGTCCCGGTGCTGATCCTCGGACTCGCGGTCCTCTGGCGAACCGAGAAGGTGCGCGTCGTCGTCGTCTTCCTCATCGTCGCGGTCGCGGTCTCGATCCTGCGACAGGCGGTGCAGGCGCAGGAGTTCGCGATCGCGTTCGATCCTGGCGCCGCCCTCTCGTTCGCTATCCTCCAGTCGCCGTTCCTGTTCCTCGGAGCGTTCATGCTCTCCGAACCACTGACTCTGCCGCCGCGCCGATGGCAGCAGTTCTCGGTGGCGGCTCTCGTCGGAGTACTCGCCGGGTGGCCGATCGCGATCGGCACCCTGTTCACTCTCGGCCAGGAGCGCGCGCTGCTCATCGGCAACCTGCTCGCGTTCGCCTTCGCGCTGCGAGGATCGGTGAGGCTCGTGCTCGAGAAGCGTCGGTTCATCACGCCGACCGCGCAGGAGCTGACGTTCCGCGCGAAGGGGGAGCTCAAGTTCCTGCCGGGGCAGTACCTCGAACTGGACGTTCCGCACGCTCGCCCCGATGCCCGGGGAACCCGCCGCGAATTCAGCATCGTCTCGGCGCCGGCAGACCTCCCGACACTCCGCATCGCCTACAAGGACGGTGACCAGAAGCATCCGTCGAGCTACAAGCGAGCACTCGCTGCGGCCGAACCCGGCTCAGCTCTCGCGGTGACGGGCACCTGGGGCGACTTCCTTCTGCCGCGTTCGGAGACTCCCGTGCTCATGGTCGCCGCCGGAATCGGCGTCACGCCGTTCGTGTCGCAGCTACGGCAGTTGCAGCTCACAGAGCAGCAGCGTGACGTCGTGCTCGTCTACGTGGCATCCGACAGCTCGGAGCTGGCCTTCCGCGACGAGCTGGCCGCGACCGGCGCGCGCGTCATCGTCTTCACGCGCGACGAACCCGCGGATCTTCCCGCGCACTGGACCTGGGCACAGGGCGCACGCCTGGACGCCGCCGGCCTCGAGCGCCGCGTTCCCGATCTCGGCGAGCGGCACTCGTACATCTCCGGTCCGCCGCGGCTCATCGCCGACCTCGCTCCCGCTCTGCAGAAGGCCCGCTCCCTCACGACGGACGCCTTCGCCGGGTACTGAGCCGGAGCTCCGGTCTGGTCTGGCTGGTCTGGTCCGGCTGGTCTGGTCTGGCTGGTCTGGTCTGGCTGGGCTGCTCGGGCCCGTCTGCAGGATGCTGGCACGTTCCGCCGTCGGAATCCGATCGTTGGGTCCTGCAGGCGTGCCTCCGTCCTGCAGACGGTACGGGCGAGATGACATCCCAGACACGTGCATGACCCGGGAGAGCGCGGCGCGGACGTCTGCTCGGGCTCGTCTGCAGGATGCTGGCACGTTCTGCCGTCGGAATCCGATCGTTGGGTCCTGCAGGTGGTCCTCAGTCCTGCAGGTGGTGGGTCAGACGCGTGCGCGAAGGCGATCGACGGCCGCGACGATCGCGGCTTTGACGATCGGCCAGTCGTGGACGATCATCGCGTAGTCGAAGCGCAGGGTTTCGTACCCCTGCCTGGATGCCTCCGCATCGCGCAGGAGGTCTCGATGGCGGTGCGATTCGCTGCCATGATTCTCGGCCCCGTCCGCTTCGAGGATGAGCAGCTCATCGAGCACGAAGTCCACGCGACCGACCGACGGGATCTCGACCTGACTTTCCAGACGGATGCCGAGCATGTGAAGCCGCAGCCGAAGGAGGGACTCGAGGCCGCTGTCGGCATCCGTCCGAGCCAGATCGACGAGCCACCGTGCCTTCGCCGGCAGGCGCGAGCGGATGCGGGCTCGACCTGCCGCTCCGATCTTGCGCAGCTGCAGAGCTGACTCGACGGAGACGAAGAACGACTCCTCGCCCCGGCACAGATAGATGTGCACGAGGGCGTCTTCCAGAGGAACGAGACCGAGCACCGTTCGTCCGTCGAAGTAGTGGCCGGTGCAAGTGCACTCGATGTGATGGTTTCGGCCGTGCGTTCCGAGCCAGACGTGCGGATCGGCATCATGGTCGAGGGTCCAGATTCCGTGCATGCGCAGCGCTCGAGTGCACGTGAGCGCACCGCCGTGGGCCGCGGCGGTGAGCACGTCGACGGGTGCAGAGGGCGTTGCGAACACTCCGTTGCGGACGCGGGTGACCGTGCCGTCGCGAACGGCGGCGGACAGCATCCGCCTGCTGAGTCCGAATTCATGCAGAGTCGTGCCCCTGGCCACATCGCCGAGGTGGGAGAGGACATGTGCGGCGGTCGACATCTGATCGATCCTGCCGGATCTCAGCCGACGACATGGCCGGAATGGAAGGTCGGGGAGGGATCTGCACCGGTTCACGATCGGTGCAGGGGAGGTCGGGGCGACCTGCGGGGCATGTTCTGGTGTGCACGACCCATGCCGTCTGCAGGACGCAAGCACGGATGCGGGACTGAAGTCGTTCGTTGGTCCTGCGGACGTGCTTCGGTCCTGCAGACGGTGCCCGTGACTCGCCGCGGATCGGGCCCGGGCGGCCCACGACCCGTGCCGTCTGCAGGACGCAAGCACGGATGCGGGACTGAAGTCGTTGGTTGGTCCTACGGACGTGCTTCGGTCCTGCAGACGGGCCTACGGTCGCGGGGAAGGGGCGGTCGCGAAAACGGGGGATGCTGTCGCGAGGAGGCGCGAGAGCGGGCCCGTGTCAGTCGGCGGACGCGGTGGAGGCGGTGGCCGGACTCAAGGGGAGTCGCACCGTGAACGTCGTGTCGCCGGGTTCGCTGGCGACCGTGAGGTGGCCGCCGTGACCCTCCACGATCGCCTTGGCGATGGCGAGCCCGAGGCCGGTGCCGCCGGTCTGGCGGGCGCGCGAGCTGTCGCCGCGGGCGAACCGGGCGAAGAGCTCATCGCGCACTCCGGGGTCGATGCCGGGGCCGTCGTCGTGCACCCGCACCACGGCCTCATCGCCCTCGCGACTCACGCTGAGGGTGATCGAGGTGCCCGCGGGCGTGTGAGTCCGCGCATTGGCCAGGAGGTTCGCGACGACCTGGTGCATCCGTCCTGCATCGCCGACGATGACGATCGGCTCGTCCGGCGCCTCGATGTTCCAGTGGTGGTCGGCTGCAGTAGGGCGCGCGTCGGAGAGTCCCTCGAGCGCGAGCTGCGTCAGGTCGACGGTGCCGTAGACCAGCTCGCGTCCCTCGTCGAGACGGGCGAGCAGCAGCAGGTCCTCGACGAGGCGCGTCATGCGCAGCGACTGGGCCTGGATGCGCTCGAGCGACGTCGTGGTGCTCTCGACAGCCGCCTCGCCGCCCTGCTGCTTCAGCGCGCGCAGCGAGAGCTCGGAGTAGCCGCGGATCGACGACAGCGGAGTGCGCAGCTCGTGGCTCGCATCGGCGACGAAGCGCCGCATGCGCTCCTCGTTCTTCTGCCTCGACGCGAGCGAGTCGTTGACGTGGTCGAGAAGCTTGTTCAGCGACGAGCCGACCAGGCCTGTCTCCGTGCGTGGATCGGCCTCGGACGCCGGAACTCGCTCGGTGATCTGCACCTCACCTCGATCGAGCGGCTGGTTCGCGACGCGCGTGGCGGTGGCCGCGACGGCGCGCAGCGGTCTCAGCCCCACCCGGATCGTGATCGCTGTCGTCAGAGCAAGGAGGATCAGGCCGCCGATGGTCGCGAGAGCGATCACCGTGAGCAGCGTCGCGAGCTGGTTCTGGATCTCGGTGCGGGGGAGGCCCGTCACGACGTTGACACCGTTGGGTGCCTGTTGCACGACCACCAGGTAGGAACCGAAGTCGTCCAGAGTCACCGTTCCGCTTGCGCGGCCGCCGAGGGCCGAGTTGATCCGATCGAGGTCAGCGCTGGTCAGCGTCTGTGAAACACCGCTCAACTCGCCTTTCGTATCGGGGAAAACGACGCCGCTGGTGCCTCCTTCAGTGCTGGACACTGCAAGAAGGATTCCAGGGACACCCGGGTTCCTTTCGGCGAGGACGTTGTCGATGTCCGCGAACTGGGCGGGCACCTGGCTGACCCACTTGGTCACCTGCAGCGAGTAACCGTTGAGCCGGACCTCGAGCTGCCGCTCAAGGGTTCCACCGAGCAGAGCACTGGTGATCACGGCGACGATCACGAGGATGAGCGAGACGAACCCGATCACAGCCGTCATCAGCCGTGTCTGCAGACTCATCGGTCGCCGAGTCATCCCCGTCAGACTCACTGGGGTGCCTTGATCATGTAGCCGACGCCGCGAACGGTGTGCAGCAGCGGGGTGCGACCCGCATCGATCTTCTTGCGCAGGTACGAGATGTAGAGCTCGACCACCGACGACTTGCCGCCGAAGTCGTAGCTCCACACCCGGTCGAGGATCTGCGCCTTCGACAGCACTCGTCGCTCGTTGCGCATCAGGTAGCGGAGCAGCTCGAACTCGGTCGCGGTCAGCTCGATCTCGGTGCCGTCGCGAACGACCTCGTGGCTGTCCTCGTTGAGGGTGAGGTCGGCGACGCGGAGGATCGACTGGCCGTCGTCCGCCGTCGCGTGCCCGGTGCGTCGGATGATCGCCCGCAGCCGGGCGATCACCTCTTCGAGGCTGAAGGGCTTCGTGACGTAGTCGTCGCCGCCGGCGGTGAGGCCGGCGACGCGGTCGCCCACGGCATCCTTCGCCGTCAGGAACAGCACCGGCACCAAGCTGCCCGACTCGCGGAGCCGGCGCAGCACGGCCATGCCGTCGAGGTCGGGCATCATGATGTCGAGCACGAGAGCATCGGGTTCGAATTCGCGCGCGACCTGCAGCGCTTCGAGGCCCGACGATGCGGTGCGCACCTCCCAGCCCTCCATGCGCAGGGCCATCGCGAGCAGGTCGGTGAGCATCTGCTCGTCGTCGACGGCGAGGATGCGCAGGGGGGAGCCGTCGGGGCGGCGCAGTTCGGGGAGATCGGAGCTCATGAGTACATTCTGCGGAATCACCTATGGGGTTTCTATGGAGACCGCTATGCGTGGGCTGTGAGATCTGACAGCCATAGTCTTCTCATCACTGCTCCCTCGATCTCGCAAAAGTCCGCTCCCTAGCGTCATCATCGGTCCGCGAACGGCGCGGCGGAAGGAGACACATGTACGGGACATATCTGCGGCGCGAGTTGGCGGGCCGCAAGAGACAGACGATGATCGTCGCGATCGGGCTCGCCATCGCGATCGCCCTGGTCATCATCGTCAACGCCCTCACCGCGGGAGTCCGCGATGCCCAGGCCCAGGCGCTGGAGTCGGTCTACGGCGTGGGCACCGACCTCACGGTCACCGGTGCGGCAGCCGAGCCGGGGGAGGGCGGCGGTCAGCGCTTCGACTTCGGCGCGGACGACGGAGCCTCCGACGGCGACACGACGACGCTGAGTCAGTCGACTCTGATGACGGACTTCATGCGCGGAACCCTTGACGCGTCCGTGCTCGACACGGTGACAGCGACGGAGGGTGTGACGGCGGCATCCGCTGCTCTCAGCCTCACGAACTCGACCTTCTCGGGCGAGCTGCCCAGCGGCGGCTTCGGCGATCAGGACGGGGCCACCGACGGCAGCGCCCCCACTGAGGGGCAGGCGCCTCCGCAGGGCGGAGCGGGTGGCGCGGGCGGAGGCTCGTTCGGCGTCGATTCGTTCACGGTGCTCGGCGTCGATCCGGCTGTGACCTCGGTGGGTCCGCTCGCCTCGGCCGAGGTGAGAGAGGGCCGCGCTCTCGACAGCGATGACGCAGGTGCGCTCGTCGCCCTCGTCGATGCCACCTACGCCACCACGAACGAGATCGCCGTCGGAGACACGATCGACGTCGCAGGCTCCGACGTCGGGGTCATCGGCGTCGTGGCATCCACCTCCGACTCCGCCGACACCGCGGCCGACGTCTACCTGCCCCTCGACACGGCGCAGGAGCTTTCGGGGGCAGGCGACGTCGTCTCCACCGTCTACGTGCAGGCAGAGTCGGCAGCGTCCATCGACGCCGTGCAGACAGCACTCGCCGACGAGCTTCCCGATGCCACGATCACGTCGCAGTCCGAGCTCGCATCGACCGTTTCCGGGTCTCTGTCGAGCGCGACCTCGCTGATCACGAACCTCGGCACCTGGCTGTCGATCCTCGTGCTCGCCGTGGCTGTGCTGCTCTCGGTGCTGCTCACGCTCTCGGGGGTCTCGCGTCGCACCCGCGAGTTCGGCACGCTCAAGGCGATCGGCTGGTCGAACGGCCGGGTCGTGCGTCAGGTCGCGGGCGAGTCGATGGTTCAGGGACTGATCGGGGGAGCGGTCGGACTCGTGCTCGGCATCGCAGGCATCATCGTCATCAACCTCGTGAAGCCGACCGTGGCTGCGGCGCAAACGGGCGGCACAGACGCGGGGCCGGGAGGCATGGGCGGCGGCCCCGCTGGCGCCAGCATGTTCCAGACACAGCAGGCGGCAGACATCGTGCTGCAGGCGCCGTTCACGCCGTGGGTGCTCATCGCCGCGGTCGGCCTGGCCGTGCTCGGCGGCCTCGTGGCCGGAGCATTCGGCGGCTGGCGTGCCGCGCGACTCAGCCCCGCCGAGGCACTGCGTTCCGTCGCCTGACGAACACCGGACACCACAGATTGGGAGAGAACATCATGACCATCGCAGACATCGCCCCCACGGCGAACGGCACGGATGCCACGGCACCCGTATACCGCGCACAGGACGTCACTCGCACCTACCGGCAGAAAGGGCGGACGGTCACGGCGCTGACCGGCGTCGATCTCACGATCAACCCCGGCGAGTTCGTCACGATCCAGGGACCGACCGGGGGAGGCAAGTCGACCCTGCTGCAGCTGCTCGGCGCGCTCGACAAGCCGTCGACGGGGTCACTGAAGCTCGGCGACATCGAACTCGCCTCCGCATCCGCTCGTGAGCTCACTCGCATCCGGGCCGAGGAGATCGGCTTCGTCTTCCAGGGGTTCAATCTGATCCCCACACTCACAGCGGCCGAGAACGTCAACATGGCGCTCGAGCCGACCTCGCTGAGCCGCACCGAACGGTTGACCCGCGTGGCTCAGGCGCTCGCCCACGTCGGCCTCGACGACCGCGGCGACCATCTGCCGACCGAGCTCTCGGGCGGCCAGCAGCAGCGTGTGGCGATCGCCAGGGCGATCGTGAAGCGGCCCCGCGTGCTGCTGGCCGACGAACCGACCGGCAACCTCGACGAGAGCATGCGCGACGAGATCCTCACGCTGCTCGAGGGGCTCTGCGCCGAGGGCATCACCATGGTCGTCGTCACGCACGACTCGGCGGTGGCTCGCAGGGCGACCAGGCAGCTGCGGCTCGCGAAGGGGACGGTGCAGGACATCACCAGGTGAAACACGAAGAAGGCCCGGGCGACACTCGCCGGGGCCTTCTTCGCTGTCTCAGACAGCGCTCAGTGCGTGTCTTCGGCTTCGATCTCAGTGCGGTCGCCCGACCACTGCGTGTGGAACGTGCCCGGCTTGTCGATGCGCTTGTAGGTGTGCGCACCGAAGAAGTCACGCTGTCCCTGCACAAGTGCGGCCGGGAGGCGATCGGCGCGGATGCCGTCGTAGTACGACAGCGACGATGAGAACGCCGGAGCGGGGATGCCGGCCTGAGCGGCGCTCACGACGACACGGCGCCACGAGGCCTGGCCGCGGGTGAGCGCCTCGGCGAAGTACGGGGCCGTCATCAGTACGGGCAGGTCGGGGGTCTCTGCATACGCGTCTGCGATGCGGTTGAGGAACTGCGCGCGGATGATGCAGCCGCCGCGCCAGATCTTGCTGATCGCGCCGAGGTCGATGTTCCAGCCGTACTCGGCTGCACCGGCGCGGATCTCGTCGAAGCCCTGCGAGTACGCGACGATCTTCGACGCGTAGAGCGCAAGACGGACGTCCTCGATGAACGCGGCCTCGTCGGTGACGACGAACTCCTCGTCGGGGCCGGGGAGCGCGCCCGCGACCTCACGCTGCTCCGGGTGCGATGAGAGCGAGCGGGCGAACGTGGCCTCGGCGATGCCCGAGACCGGGACGCCGAGCGAGAGGGCGGTCTGCACGGTCCAGGCACCGGTGCCCTTGGCACCGGCCTGGTCGAGGATGACGTCGACCAGCGGCTTGCCGGTCTCGGCATCCACCTGGCGCAGCACCTCTGCGGTGATCTCGATCAGGTATGACTCGAGCTCGCCCTTGTTCCACTCGGCGAAGATCTCGGCGATCTCGGCGGGTGACTTGCCCGTGCCGCGGCGGATGAGGTCGTAGGCCTCGGCGATGAGCTGCATGTCGGCGTACTCGATGCCGTTGTGCACCATCTTCACGAAATGCCCTGCGCCGTCGTGGCCGACGTGCGTCACGCATGCCTCGCCCTCGGCGATCGCGGCGATCGACTTCAGGATCGGGCCGAGGGTGATCCAGGATTCGTCGGAACCGCCGGGCATGATCGACGGGCCCGTGAGCGCGCCTTCTTCGCCGCCGGAGATGCCGGCGCCGACGAAGTTGATGCCCGTCTCGCGGACGGCCTTCTCGCGGCGGATCGTGTCGGGGAAGTAGGCGTTGCCGCCGTCGACGATGATGTCGCCCGGCTCGAAGACCTCGACGAGCGAGTCGATCACGGCGTCGGTCGGTCCGCCGGCCTTGACCATGATGATCGCGGTGCGTGGCTTCTGCAGCGAGTCGGCGAACTCCTGATAGGTCTTCGCCGGGATGAAGCCTGCCTCAGGGTGCTCGGAGACGAGCGTGTCGGTCTTCTCGTAGCTGCGGTTGAAGATCGCCACCGTGTTTCCCTCGCGGCTGGCGAGGTTGCGGGCGAGGTTCGAACCCATGACGGCGAGTCCGACGACTCCGATGTTCGCTGATGCTTCGGGCACAGATGGCTCCTAGATCGAGAAGAAGGGGATGCTCTCAGATTATCGCGGCGTCCGGGGTGGTGCTCCCGTGTGACGGGCGGCACCGGACGCGAGGAGGTCAGTCCTTGCGGTACCCGGAGCGTCCGAGAGAGAACAGGGCCGCGAAGGTGAGGCCGGCGGCGCACACGGTCATCGCGCCGATGAGCCAGGCGATCGCGTGGGAGAAGAAGACGCCGTCGAGCATGAGGGAACTCCGTGTTCTGCAGAGAGGGATCGGTGTTCTCAGCCTACCGGCTCATCCGGTACCATGAGAGGAGTACCTCGGCGAGGGATGCTTCTGCGCGTGCGCTGGCATCCGTTATCGACGCGGCGAAGCAAGCCGGTGGCTTTCCTCACGTGTCTGCGTTCGAGAACAATTCCAAGACCACCGCGTAGCTGTCGCTGCGTGCCCCGAAGGAGAACCCCATGTCTGAAGACACCAAGGTCAAGGCCGAGCTCCGCGAGAGCTTCGGCAAGGGCTTCGCCCGTCGTCTGCGCGCCGCAGGCAAGATCCCCGCCGTCATCTACGGCCACGGCACCGACCCCGTGCACGTCGCACTGCCCGGCCACCAGGTCTCGCTCATCATCCGCCGCGCGAACGCGCTGCTCGAGCTCGACATCGATGGCAAGGACCAGCTCGCCCTCGTCAAGGACGTCCAGCGCGACCCGGTGCACCAGATCATCGAGCACATCGACCTGCTGGTCGTCCGCAAGGGCGAGAAGGTCACGATCGACGTTCCCGTCATCGTCACCGGCGAGCCCGCCCCCGGCACGATCGTCAACCAGGACGCGAACACGATCTCGATCGAGGCCGAGGCCACGCACCTGCCGCAGAACGTCGAGGTCTCTGTCGAAGGACTCGAAGAGGGCGCACACATCACGGCAGCCGACGTCAAGCTCCCCAAGGGCTCGTCCCTGCTGACCGACCCCGAGGTGCTCGTCGTCGCGATCTCGATCCCGTCCGAGGAGTCGCTCGGAGAGGACGAGGCCGGAGACGACGAGGCTTCCGCCGAGGAGGCTCCCGCCTCGGAGTGATCTCCGCAGGCGCAGCGCACAGCTGACTGCATCACAGAGGGGGCGCGAGCAGATCGCGCCCCCTCTGTCGTATTCTGAGCCGGGCACCACGCAGGGCCCGCATGCGAGAGGACGACCACATGGCATCCACCTGGCTCGTGGTGGGGCTGGGCAACCCCGGCCCGAGATACGCGGATACGCGCCACAACATCGGCCAGATGGTCGTCGACGAGGTGGCCTCGCGCCGCGGCGAGAGCTTTCGCGAGCACAAGGGCGGCGCGCGGGTCGTCGAGACCTGGCTGCGCCCCGGCGGCGACAAGCTCGTGCTCGCCAAGCCGAACACGTTCATGAACGTCTCCGGCACTCCCGTGGCCGCTCTCGCCCGCTTCTACTCCGTGCCGCCGGAGCAGATCATCGTCGTCCACGATGAACTCGACATCCCCTTCGACACCGTCAAGCTCAAGATCGGCGGAGGCCACGGGGGACACAACGGCGTGCGCGACATCGCCCGCGCCCTCACCACCCCGGAGTTCCCCCGGGTGCGTGTCGGCATCGGTCGGCCGGTAGGTCGACAGGATCCCGCCGACTGGGTGCTCTCGCCGTTCGGCAAGGACGAGCGCCCGAACCTGCCCATCCTCGTGTCAGACGCGGCGGACGCGGTCGAGTTGCTCGTCGAGGACGGGCTGCTCGCCGCTCAGCAGAAGCACCACGCTCCGCGCTGACCTCGGCGAGGTCAATGCGTCGCGCGGCGGCACCTCACGGCATGAAGCCGGTCGCGGTGCCGGTCGACAGAGTCACCAGCAGCACGACCCAGAAGATGATCGGGCCGAGCACCGCGACGACGAGTGCCGTGATGCCCGCGCCGCGCGCCTGCTTCTTGCGGATCGCGATGATGCCGATGACGATGGCAGCGATGCCGAGGACGGTGCCCGTCCAGAATGCGATCTCGGCCCACAGCACCTGATCCCGCGCGGGAGCGAGGATCGACAG
This sequence comes from Microbacterium sp. NPDC087589, assembly GCF_044743635.1. NCBI lineage: Bacteria > Bacillati > Actinomycetota > Actinomycetes > Micrococcales > Microbacteriaceae > Microbacterium > Microbacterium sp. NPDC087589. The sequence continues at coordinate 128,157 of NZ_JBIUWV010000008.1, read as the reverse complement.
GAAGTCGGGATCGGTCGTGTCGAAACCGCTCGGCAGACGACTGCCGATCTCGAATCCCGCGACTCCGGCGACGATCGGCGTGACGACAGCGGCCACGATCGCCAGGATGAGCGCCAGAACGCCGAGCAATCCGGACTTCTTCTCCCCGGTGGCCGGCGCCCGGTACTCGCCCGCAGGCGCCGCGTAGCCGCCGACCGGAACCTGATAGGCGCCGGGAGGAGCCGCCTGGTAGGTCGGCGCACCGGGCTGCTGACCCGTGAGATGCGGGTACACGGGGGCTCCCGTCGGAGCCGGGTATGCCGGCGCGGGCTGACCGGCGGAGAACGTCTGACTCGGCGCGGCAGGAGCGGGGAAGGACGGCTCGCTGTGCCCGGAGTGAGCCGAGGGAGGTGCGCCCTGGTATGCGGGAGGAGCGCCCTGGTAGGTCGGAGGAGCGCCCTGGTAGGCAGGAGGCGCCGGAGGCGTCGCATATGCAGGCGGTGCAGGCGGTGCAGGCGGTGCAGGCGGTGCCGGCGGTGTCGGTGACGACTCGGGCGAAATGAACTGCGGCTGCTCGTCGTCCGGCCGCGGCACAGGTGGAACAGGAGGGACGGCACCGGATGGGGGCTGCTGCGGATCAGTCACGCCCCCATCCTATGGCTGTCGAGGTCAGACGCGACGAAGCAGTCCGACCCGGTCGTAGACCGCTCCGAGAGTGGCGTCGGCGACGGCATCCGCGCGGGCGGCGTTCTGCGCGAGGATTCGATCGAGCTCGGCCGGGTCTTCGAGAAGCTCGAGGGCACGGGCCCGCACGGGCTCGAACTCGTTCACGACGACGTCGGCGAGTCCCTTCTTGAAGTCGCCGTAGCCGCGGCCCGCGTACTCGTCTTCGATCGCGGGAACCTGTCGTCCTGAGAGCGCTGCGTAGATGGTCAGCAGGTTGGAGACGCCGGGCTTGTTCTCCCGATCGAAGCGCACGGAGCCTTCGTTGTCGGTGACCGCGCGCATGATCTTCTTCGCCGACTTCGCCGGGTCGTCGAGCATCCACAGCACGCCCGCGTCGCTCTCTGCCGACTTCGACATCTTCGACGTCGGGTTCTGCAGGTCGTAAATGCGTGCCGTGTCCTTCTGGATCACGGGCCGGGGCACGACGAACGTCTCTCCGAACCGTGAGTTGAACCGCTCGGCGAGGTCGCGCGTCAGCTCGACGTGCTGCTTCTGGTCGTCGCCGACCGGCACGACGTCGGTCTGGTAGAGCAGGATGTCGGCGGCCATCAGCACCGGGTAGGTGAAAAGGCCCACGCTCGTGGCATCGGCGCCGTACCGAGCCGACTTGTCCTTGAACTGGGTCATGCGACCGGCCTCACCGAAACCGGTGATCGTCGAGAGGATCCAGGCGAGCTCTGCGTGCGCGCGCACGTGCGACTGCACGTACAGCGTCGACAGCGAGGGCTCGATGCCTGCGGCGATGTACTGGGCGGCGGTGCGACGTGTCTTCTCACGCAGTTCTGCCGGGTCCTGCGCGACTGTGAGCGCATGCAGGTCGACGACCGAGAAGTACGCGTCGTAGGAAGTCTGCAGGTCACGCCACTGGAGGAGCGCTCCGATGTAGTTGCCGATCTGCAGAGAGTCGGCGGAGGGCTGCATTCCTGAGTAGAGGCGAGGTTTCGTCACGGTATCAATCCTAAGCGGCGCCGGTCGTGCCCGATCGCGTGGCTGACGCACGGAGTCGAGCTGCGAATCAGTAGGTGTAGTCGACCACGACCGGCGCGTGGTCGCTCCAGCGCTGGTCATACGCGGCTGCGCGAGCGACGTGGTACGCGGTCGCACGCTCTGCGAGCGTAGGGGTCGCCAGGTGGTAGTCGATCCGCCACCCGGAGTCGTTGTCGAACGCCTGCCCGCGCATCGACCACCAGGTGTAGGGGCCGTCGACCTCGCCGTGGAAGGCGCGTCCGACGTCGATCCATCCGAGCCCGGTGCCGGTGGAGCCGTCGACGCCCTCGACCGTCTCGCCCGCCGCCCCGAGGAACCGGTCGAAATACGCACGCTCGCGAGGGAGGAAACCGGCCTTCTTGCGGTTGCCACGCCAGTTCTTGATGTCGAGCTCGCGATGGCCGACGTTCAGGTCGCCGGTCACGAGGGCGAGCGCGCCGTCAGCGGCGCCGAGCTCTGCGAGCCGCACGCCGAACGCGTCGAGGAACTTCCACTTCTCCTCCTGCTTCGGTGTGTCGGCCTCGCCGCTGTGCACGTAGGCGCTGACCACCGTGAGCGGGCTGCCGCCGATCAGGAAGTCGGCTTCGATCCAGCGGCCCTTCGAGTCGAAGTCGGCGTCGCCGAAATCGGTTCGGGAGTCGATCGCCGGCTCACGGCTCGCGATCGCCACACCGGCGCGGCCCTTGGCCGTCGCCTCGTCGTGCACGAACGTCCAGCCGGGAAGCGCGGCCTCGAGGTGCTCGTCCTGCCCGCGAACCTCCTGCAGGGTCAGGATGTCGACGTCGGCCGCATCGAGCCAGCCGCTCATGCCGTTGCGAGCCGCCGCTCGGATTCCGTTGACATTGACCGAGGCGATACGCAGATGAGGCATGCTCACCAGCCTAACGAGGGCCGCCGACATCCTTGGACGGACGCTGCAGCTCGGCCAGCAGGCGCTGGGCGAAGGCTGAGCTCGCATCGACGGGCGGGGGAGCGGAGGCCTCCAGCTCGCCGAGCTCCTGCTCGGCCGCGCGCACGGCTCTGGCGGCGGCCCAGGTGCGATACCACGGGGCCGCCTCGCGAGCCTCTCGTGCTTCGCGCGCACGAATGCGGGCTGCGGCCACCAGGGTCTGGTGCTCGGCCGCTCGCCGCTCCGCGTCGGACTGAGCCAGAAGCGGCAGGTCACGATCCTTCGCCGCGACGGCGATCCACGAGGAGGCGACCAGCATCACCACGCCGTTGACGCGGAACCACAGCAGGAGGCCGATGAAGATCGCGAACGTGGCGAGCAGGGGATTCGTCGGCGTGTAGCTCAGGAGGTATCCCGCACCGAACTGGAGGATCGTCATCGCCCCGCCGCCGAGGAGCGCGCCCGGCCAGATCGTGCTCCAATGCAGGGATGTGCCGGTGAGGAAGCGCACCATCGCCGCGAGTGCGCCCGACAGCAGCGCGAACGACACCAGCACCGTGCCGATCCGGATGCTGGTGAGGCCGTCGAGGGCGGATCCCCATCCGATCAGGCTCAGGATCCAGCTCATGGCGACCGCGCTGGCGGAGCTGAGCAGGGAACCGGCGATCAGCGACGCTCCGAAGATCAGCGCGGCGAGCAGATCCCGCGCCTTCAGGATGACGTAGCTGCGGCGGTCGGGCGGCAGACCGAAGATGTCGCGCGTCGCTCGCCGCGAGAACGTCACCCAGCCGATGGCCGTCCAGATCACGGTTCCGAGCGCGATCAGACCGGTGATGCTGAGGAGCCCGGTCGTGCTGACCGCGATGTCCTGCACCTGCTGCGGGGTGAACACCCCGCCCTCGTCTTGGATCAGGTTGGGGATGTAGCTGTTGATGATGTCGATCAGCCCGTCGACCGCCTGGGTGCTGCCGCCGAGCCAGAGGCCGGCGATGGCGAACGCGAGGTAGATCGCCGCGAAGATCGCGAACAGGGCCTGGTAGCTCACGCCCGCGGCGAGGAGGAACCCGTTGTGCTGCAGGAAATGCCGCCACACGCGCACGGGGAACAGCCCGAGCGTGCGCTGCGTCAGCGCGGTCGCCCGTTCCACGGCCGCGTCGAGGCGGCGGGGCTCGCTCTCAGCGTCAGCGGGATCAGACACATCCTCACCCTATCCACACAAAGAGAACGGGCGGAGTCCCGTGAAGGAGTCCGCCCGTGGCCGTCAGCGCGTGAGAGTCAGGGACGACCGCGCAGCACTGCCTGCTTGACCTCGGCGATGGCCTTGGTGACCTCGATGCCGCGCGGGCACGCCTCGGAACAGTTGAAGGTCGTGCGGCAGCGCCACACTCCCTCCTTGTCGTTGAGGATGTCGAGGCGAACCGCGGCGTTGTCATCGCGGGAGTCGAAGATGAAGCGGTGCGCGTTCACGATCGCCGCCGGGCCGAAGTACTGTCCGTCGGTCCAGAAGACGGGGCACGACGAGGTGCACGCGGCGCAGAGAATGCACTTGGTGGTGTCGTCGAAGATCTCCCGATCGGCGATCGTCTGGACGCGCTCCTTGCCCTTCTCCGGCACGGAGTTCGCGACGAGGAAAGGCTGCACCTCGCGGAACGACGCGAAGAACGGCTCCATGTCGACGACGAGATCCTTCTCGAGCGGCAGCCCCTTGATCGCCTCGACGTAGATCGGCTTCGAGATGTCGAGGTCCTTGATCAGCGTCTTGCAGGCAAGGCGGTTGCGGCCGTTGATGCGCATGGCGTCGGAGCCGCAGATGCCGTGGGCGCACGAGCGGCGGAAGGTCAGCGAGCCGTCGACCTCCCACTTGATCTTGTGCAGCGCGTCGAGCACACGGTCGGTCGAGTAGAGCTCCACGTCGTAGTCGACCCAATGGGGCTCGGCGTCGACCTCGGGGTCGAACCGGCGGATGTTGAACGTGACGATGAACGACTGGATGCCTGTCTCCTGCGTCGTGTCCGCGGGAGCTTCTGCGATGGCGTTCGACATGCTCAGTACTTCCTCTCCATCGGCGGGTAGTTCAACTCGCCCTGCTCGTTCTTCGTGAACACGACCGGTTTCCAGTCGAGCTTGATGTGATCGCTCGGAGTGGAGGAGTGCGGATCACCCGTCAGATAGGCCATCGTGTGCTGCATGTACTTCTCGTCGTTGCGAGTGGGGAAGTCGTCGCGCATGTGGCCGCCGCGGCTCTCCTCGCGGTTCTGCGCGGCGTAGACGACGACCTCTGCGATGTCGAGCAGGAAGCCCAGCTCGACGGCCTCGAGCAGATCGGTGTTGAACCGCTTGCCCTTGTCGTCGACGTGCACGTTCATGTACCGGTCGCGCAGTTCCTTGATGACACCCAGCACGTGCTCCAGCGACTCGTGCGTGCGGAAGACCTGCGCGCCCTTGTCCATCTCGTCCTGCAGCGCCTTGCGGAGCACGGCGATGCGCTCGGTGCCCTGGTTGTTGCGCAGGCCCTCGAGCATGCCGGCGACGAAGCCGGCGGGGTTCTCCGGCAGCGGCACGAACTCGGCGGTCTTGACGTACTCCACCGCATTGCGTCCCGCGCGCTTGCCGAACACGTTGATGTCGAGCAGCGAGTTGGTGCCGAGACGGTTGGCGCCGTGCACCGAGACGCAGGCGCACTCGCCGGCGGCGTAGAGACCCGGGACGACCGTGGTGTTGTCGGCGAGGACCTCTGCGTCGTTGTTCGTGGGGATGCCGCCCATCGCGTAGTGCGCAGTCGGCATCACCGGCACGGGCTCGACGACCGGGTCGACGCCCAGATAGGTGCGGGCGAACTCGGTGATGTCCGGAAGCTTGGTCTCGAGCACCTCGGCACCCAGGTGCGTGCAGTCCAGCAGCACGTAGTCCTTGTGCGGACCGGCTCCGCGGCCTTCGGCCACCTCCTGCACCATGCAGCGGGCGACGATGTCTCGAGGAGCGAGGTCCTTGATCGTCGGGGCGTAGCGCTCCATGAAGCGCTCGCCCGAGGCGTTGCGCAGGATGGCGCCTTCGCCGCGGGCGCCCTCGGTGAGGAGGATGCCGAGGCCGGCGAGACCGGTCGGGTGGAACTGGAAGAACTCGAGGTCCTCGAGGGGGAGGCCCTTGCGCCAGACGATGCCGACACCGTCACCCGTGAGGGTGTGCGCGTTAGAGGTCGTCTTGAAGATCTTGCCGAAGCCGCCGGTCGCGAAGATCACGGCCTTGGCCTGGAACACGTGCAGCTCACCCGTGGAGAGGTCGTAGGCGACGACGCCCGAGACCTGGGTCTTGCCGTCGGCATCCTTCACCGTGAGCAGGTCGAGCACATAGAACTCGTTGAAGAAGTTGATGCCGAGCTTGACGCAGTTCTGGAACAGCGTCTGGAGGATCATGTGGCCGGTGCGGTCGGCGGCGTAGCAGGCGCGGCGCACCGGGGTCTTGCCGTGCTCGGCGGTGTGGCCGCCGAATCGACGCTGGTCGATCTTGCCCTCGGGCGTGCGGTTGAAGGGCAGACCCATGTTCTCGAGGTCGATGACCGCGTCGATCGCCTCCTTGGCGAGGATCTCTGCAGCATCCTGGTCGACCAGGTAGTCGCCACCCTTGACGGTGTCGAAGGTGTGCCACTCCCAGCTGTCCTCCTCGACGTTCGCGAGCGCAGCAGCCATGCCGCCCTGTGCCGCACCGGTGTGCGACCGCGTCGGGTAGAGCTTGGAGATGACCGCGGTCTTCGCGCCGGAGCCTGCCTCGATGGCCGCTCGCATGCCGGCGCCGCCGGCGCCCACGATGACGATGTCGAACTGGTGGTAGTGCACGCCGTCGCGCACGACGGAATCCTGGGTCTCGGTAGTCACTTCTCGTATGCCTTCTCTTCTACTTGACCAGCGTCTGGCACTGTTCCCACAGTGTGCTCGACTCGGTCACGCCGAGGCACGGGTCGAAGGTGAAGACGACCAGGGTGCCGAGGATGATGAGCAGGGCTGCGGCCAGGCCGAGGGCCCAGATCAGCGCCTTGCGAGCGGTGTTGTTCGTCACGTAGTCGTTGACGATCGTGCGCATGCCGTTGGCCCCGTGGATCAGCGCGAGCCAGAGCATGATGACGTCCCACCACTGCCAGAACGGTGTGGCGAACTTGCCGGCGATGAACGCGAAGTCCAGGGCGTGGATGCCCTCGCCCACCATCAGGTTGATGAACAGGTGGCCGAAGATGAGCACGACGAGCACGACGCCGGAGGCGCGCATGAAGAGCCAGCCCCACTTCTCGAGGTTGAATCCGCGCTGGCGGCGGACAGGGGCTGCGACGGTCTGAGCGGTCATCAGTGTCCTCCTCCGAAGCCGGCGAACGCGAGCATCAGGTGGCGAGGCACGAAGCCGGCCATGATGATGCCCCACACGAGGAGCACGCCCCAGAAGAGCTGGCGCTGGTATTTGGCGCCCTTCGACCAGAAGTCGACGGCGATGATGCGGAGGCCGTTCATCGCGTGGAACACGATGCCGGCCACCAGCACGACCTCGCCGAGCGCCATGATCGGGTTCTTATACGTGCCGATGACGGCGTTGTACGCCTCGGGGGAGACCCTGATGAGTGCAGTGTCGAGCACATGCACCAACAGGAAGAAGAAGATGGCGACTCCGGTGATGCGGTGAAGCACCCACGACCACATGCCTTCACGACCCCGATAGAGGGTGCCGCGGGGCGTCTTGGAAGTGGTTTCCGAAATCGACGGTGTCAAGCGAGCGCTTGTGGACACGGTCGTCCTCCCTGGATCGAAGTGACTCGGTCGCGTGCGGTGCGTCTTCCAAGCGTGAGCCTGCTGTCATCAGGCACGGCCGATCGGACACCATCCTATTCCCGTGAGGCGACCGCGGGCGACGAAGGGGAGCCTAAGTGTCTCGATGTCGAGACTCTTCGTGGCGATACCCTTGCAGGGTGAGCCAACCCATCGAGAACTTCTACGCCGTGATCCCCGCCGGCGGAATCGGCAGTCGACTCTGGCCTCTCTCCCGTGCGGACGCGCCGAAATTCCTGCACGATCTCACGGGCTCGGGCCACTCGCTGCTGCGTGACACGTGGGACAGGTTGGAGCCGTTGGCCGGGGCCGATCGCATCGCCGTGGTCACCGGACGCGCCCACCGCGCGGCCGTGGAGGCGGAGCTGCCCGGAATACCGGATCTGAACGTGTTTCTGGAGTCGGAGCCTCGCGAGTCCGCGGCGGCGATCGGGTTGGCGGCCGCGATCCTGCATCGGCGAGACCCCGATGTGATCATCGGCTCGTTCAGCGCCGACCACGTCATCCGCAGCACGCGTGTGTTCGAGTTCGCCGTCCGCGACGCCGTCGAGGTCGCGCGGGAGGGGTACATCTGCACGATCGGCATCTCTCCGACCGAGCCCGCGATCGGCTTCGGCTACATCAAGAGGGGAGCGGAGCTCGTCGTCGAGGGGGCGCGCGAGGCCGCTCTGGTCGACAGCTTCGTCGAGAAGCCCGACCTCGACACCGCCAAGGCCTACTTCGCCGACCGCGGCTACCTCTGGAACGCCGGCATGTTCATCGCCAAGGCGAGCGTGCTGCTCGACGAGCTCGCCGCGAACGAACCGGCTCTGCATGCCGGACTGCTCGAACTCGCCGAGGCGTGGGACGACCGCGAGCGCCGTGGCCCCGCTGTGGATCGGATCTGGCCCGGGCTGAAGAAGATCGCGATCGACTATGCGGTGGCCGAGCCCGCTGCGCGACGCGGACGCCTCGCGGTCGTGCCCGGTCACTTCGACTGGGACGACGTGGGGGACTTCGCCTCTCTCACCAAGCTCATCAACAACGGTCGGAAGAACGACCTCGCCGTGCTCGGGCCCAAGGCACGCGTGCTGTCGGATGCCGCCAGCGGCATCCTGGTCAGTCAGACCTCTCGCGTGATCAGTCTGATCGGCGTCAAGGACATCGTGGTGGTCGACACCCCCGACGCCCTGCTCGTCACCACGGTCGAGCATGCGCAGCGGGTGAAGGGCGTCGTCGAGTCCCTCAAGCTGACCGGGCGGAGCGACGTGCTCTGATGAGCACGCACGGTCGCTCATCGGCTGTCTTGGTTTCAGGTTTGTAACCATTCGCCAGCGCCTCGCCCTCACATGTGCACAAAAGTCGAAACAGTAGGTAACTTTGAGCGATCCGCGAGGGCCGCGGCACCGTTCAGGAGGCATGAGTTGACCATCTCCACCACCAAGAAGCTGCTCGGCGCGACCATCGCCGCCGGCGTCGTCTTCGCACTCGCCGGCTGCGGCCAGGCTCCTACCGAATCGGGCGGCACCGGCGGCGGCGAGGCTGACTCCGACTTCATCCCCTGCCTCGTCTCGGACGCGGGCGGCTGGAACGACAAGTCGTTCAACCAGTCGGCCAAGGAGGGCATGGACCGCGCAGCGGAGACCCTCGGTGTCGACCCGATCGAGTTCGAATCGGCCAACGACAACGACTACGCGCCGAACCTCGAGACCGCTGTATCGGAGGGCTGCTCCCTCATCGTCGCCGTCGGCTTCAAGCTCTCGGCCGCGACCGTCGAGTCCGCTCTCGCCAACCCCGAGATCGACTACGCGATCATCGACGACTACGCCGACAACGACTTCGACGGCACCACCGATGCTCCCAACATCAAGCCTCTCGTCTTCGACACGGCTCAGGCCGCCTACCTCGGTGGCTACGCCGCGGCCGGCTGGTCTGCTGCATCGGGCGTGAACAAGGTCGGCACCTTCGGCGGAATGCAGATCCCGTCGGTCGCCGTGTTCATGGACGGCTTCCAGCTCGGTGTCGAGAAGTACAACGAGGACAAGTCGGGCGCCGTCGAGGTCTTCGGCTGGGACGCCGCCACGCAGAACGGCTCCTTCACCGGAGGGTTCGACGCGAACGACACCGCCAAGCAGACCGCCCAGGGCGTGCTCGACCAGGGCGTCGACGTGATCCTCCCGGTCGGTGGACCGATCTACCAGAGCGCAGCGGCGGCCATCGCCGACAGCGGCAAGGACACGCTGCTGGTCGGCGTCGACAGCGACCTCGCGGTGGCCGATGAGAGCGTGGCCGACGTCACGCTCTTCTCGATCATGAAGGCCATCGACGTGGCCGTCGAGGACGCGACCGTCGCCGCATCCGAGGGCGACTTCGACCCGGCTCCCTACATCGGGACGCTCGAGAACGAGGGCGTCAAGCTCTCGGGCTTCGGTGCCTTCGAGGGAGACCTGCCCGACGGGCTGCTCGACGAGATCGCGGCTCTGCAGGAGCAGATCATCTCGGGTGACATCACGGTGGAGTCGGAGAACTCCCCGTAAGCAGTTCACAATCCATGGCGGGGCGAGTGGTGCAAGCGGCCACTCGCCCCGCGCCGTGGACGGACGACGACGACTGTTCGCGGCGCATCCGGGCGATCCCCGTACGATGCGCCGAAGATTCTTCGGACTCTTCTGGATGACACTTCTGGATAAGGTGCAGATATGAAGCTCGAACTTCGCGGTATCACCAAGCGGTTCGGAACCCTGGTGGCCAACGACCACATCGACCTGGTCGTCGAGCCGGGGCAGATCCATGCGCTGCTCGGCGAGAACGGCGCAGGCAAGTCCACTCTGATGAACGTCCTCTACGGGCTCTATCAGGCCGATGAGGGCGAGATCCTCCTGGACGACGTCGTCCAGCGGTTCCGCGGCCCCGGCGACGCGATGAACGCCGGCATCGGCATGGTGCACCAGCACTTCATGCTCGTCCCCGTGTTCACGGTGGCCGAGAACGTCATGCTCGGCCACGAGCAGACCAAGGGCCTGGGCACCCTCGACATCACGAAGGCGCGTGAGCACGTCCGCGCAGTCGCCGCTCGCTTCGGCTTCGACATCGACCCCGACGCCATCGTCGGCGACCTCCCCGTCGGCGTGCAGCAGCGGGTCGAGATCATCAAGGCGCTCTCGCGCGACGCCAAGGTCCTGGTGTTCGACGAGCCCACCGCTGTGCTCACGCCGCAGGAGACCGACGAGCTGATGGGCATCATGCGCCAGCTCCGCGACGAGGGCACGGCGATCGTCTTCATCACCCACAAGCTGCGTGAGGTGCGCGAGGTGGCGGATACGATCACGATCGTCCGCCTCGGCCGCATCGTCGGCGAGGCGTCGCCCACGGCGACCAACGCCGAGCTGGCCTCTCTGATGGTCGGGCGCGCTGTCGAGCTCACGGTGCACAAGGATCCGCCGCGACTCGGCGAGGGCGGTCTCGACGTCAAGGGGCTGCGGGTGCTCACCACCGCCGGGGCGATCGTCGTCGACGGCATCGACTTCTCCGTGCGCCCAGGCGAAGTGCTCGCCGTGGCCGGGGTGCAGGGCAACGGGCAGACCGAGCTCGTCGAGGCCATCGTCGGCCTGGCGTCCAGGGTCGAAGGATCGATCACACTCGGGGGAACCGAACTGGTCGGCAAGAGCGTGCGAGCGATCCTCGACGCCGGCGTCGGCTTCGTGCCGGAGGACCGCACCGAGGACGGACTCGTCGCGGGCTTCTCCGTCGCGGAGAACCTGATCCTCGACCGCACGGGCGATGACGAGTTCAGCAGAGTCGGGACCATCCGCCGGTCCGCGCTCGAGGACTTCGCCCGCGCTCGCATCAGCGAATACGACATCCGCACGCAGGGGCCGCACACCCCGGCGGGGACCCTCTCGGGAGGAAACCAGCAGAAGGTCGTGATCGCCCGGGAGATGAGCCGCGAGCTCAAGCTGCTCGTCGCGGCGCAGCCGACGCGTGGCGTCGACGTCGGCTCCATCGAGTTCATCCACAAGAGGATCATCGAGACGAGGGACGCGGGCATTCCCGTCGTGGTCGTCTCGACCGAGCTCGACGAGGTGGCGGCTCTCGCCGACCGCATCGCGGTCATGTACAGAGGCACGATCGTCGGGATCGTTCCCGGCGACACCCCGCGCGAGACGCTGGGACTGATGATGGCGGGCGCCGCCGAGGGAGAGGTGGCCGCATGAGCGGTACGACGCCACAGGGGAGCGACTCGGCGGGCCAGGGATCCGCCGATCAGCTATCGGTGAACACGACCACGACGATGCGCGATTCCGGCGAGGTTCCACCGCCCCCGCGGGGCAATGTGATCCTGAAGGAGATGCTGCGCAGCAACGCCGTCACGACGATTCTCGCGATCTTCCTCGCGCTGGTCGTCGGCGGCATCCTGATCGCCATCACCAACGAGGACGTGCTGGAGGCCTCCGGCTACTTCTTCCAGCGTCCGAGCGACACCTTCGCCGCGATCTGGAACGCGGTCTACAACGGCTACGAGGCGCTCGTCCGCGGAGCGATCTTCAACGCACGCGGCGCGGACTTCGCCGCCCAGATCCGTCCGCTGACGAACACGCTGGGCTTCGCAGCGCCACTGATCGCCGCCGGCCTCGGCGTCGCACTCGCCTTCCGCGTCGGCCTGTTCAACATCGGTGCACGCGGTCAGATGCTGATCGGCGTCGCCGCCGCCGGGCTGTTCACCTTCCAGCTCGACCTGCCGTTCTGGCTGCACATCCCGGTGACCCTGATCGCCGGGATCGCCGGCGGCGCACTGTGGGGTGCGATCGCCGGTCTGCTCAAGGCACGCACGGGCGCCCACGAGGTCATCCTCACGATCATGCTCAACTACGTGGCGTACTACCTGCTGCTGTGGATGATCCGCACCCCCGGGCTGCTGCAGAAGCCGGGCACGAACCAGGCCCTCGGCTACGCGACCCCTGAGAGCGCGCAGTTCCCCGAGCTCCTCGGGCCGCAGTTCCCGCTGCTCGACCTCGGGTTCGTAATCGTGATCATCGCGACCCTCTTCGTCTGGTGGCTGATCGAGCGCTCCTCGCTCGGAATGCGGATGCGCGCCGTGGGCGAGAACCCGCACGCCGCGCGCGCGGCCGGAATCAGCGTGCAGCGCGTCTACGTCTACGCCATGCTGCTCGCCGGCGCTCTCGCCGGTCTCGCGGGCATGAACCAGGTTCAGGGTGCGGTCACGACCGGTATCACCGAGACGATCGACGCCGGGATCGGCTTCGACGCGATCACCGTCGCCCTGCTCGGCCGCAGCCGCGCGTGGGGCACCTTCGCCGCCGGCATCCTGTTCGGCGCACTCAAGGCCGGATCGTTCTCGATGCAGGCGCAGGACATCCCCGTCGACATCGTGCTCGTCGTGCAGTCGCTCGTCGTGCTGTTCATCGCCGCGCCGCCGCTGCTGCGCGCGGTGTTCTTCCTGCCGAAGTCCGACCTCGAGAAGGCGGCCAAGGCGAGAGCCAAGGCCGCGAAGAAGGCGGTGACCGCATGACCTCCCTCGTCCAGAGCGAAGCCGCCGACGGAACCGTGCAGCTCGCCACCGTGCGCGAGCGGCACCTGAAGGCACCGATCGTCCTCGCCGCAGCCACCGCGCTGCTGGCGCTCCTGATCCTGCTCGTGCCGCGCAGCGGCACCAGCACCTTCCGGCTCAACGACCCGACGTCCCCGATCGCACTGCCTGATGTGGCGCTGCCGACGGGGCCGACCAGCTGGGTCGTCATCGTGATCCTCGTGCTGCTGTCGGTGCTCGCTTTCCTGCGGGCGTGGACGTACCGCAAGCCCTCGATCTGGCTGGTGATCGCGTTCAGCGTCATCGCGGTCTTCGGGTTCCTCGTGTGGGCGAGTGCGGGGGGTCTCGTTCCGGTCAGCAGCCTGCTGTTCGGAGCCGTCTCCCTTTCCGTCCCCCTCGTGTTCGGCGCCCTCGGCGGCGTCATCGGCGAGCGGGCGGGCGTGGTCAACGTCGCCATCGAAGGCCAGCTGCTGCTCGGAGCCTTCTCGGCCGCGCTGCTCTCGAGCATCACCGGCAGCCCGTTCATCGGACTGCTGGGCGCCATGCTCGGCGGCGTGCTCGTCGCAGCCGTGCTGGCCTCGTTCGCGATCAAGTACCTCGTCGAACAGGTGATCGTCGGTGTGGTGCTCAACGTGCTCGTCAGCGGGCTGACCGGGTTCCTCTACGGCGCGCTGCTCGCCCCGAACGAAGCCGAGCTCAACACTCCGGTGCGCTTCAGCCGCATCGAGATCCCGATCCTCAGCGACATCCCGATCATCGGGCCGGTGCTCTTCAACCAGACGTTCATCGTCTATCTCATGTTCATCACCGTCGCCATCGTCGCCTGGGGGCTGTACCGCACGAAGTGGGGACTCCGCGTACGAGCCGTGGGAGAGCACCCGCAGGCCGCTGACACCGTCGGCATCAAGGTCAACGCCACGCGATTCTGGAACGTGCTGCTCGCGGGCGCGATCGCCGGCATCGGCGGTGCCTACTTCACGCTCGTGTCGGTGCCGCAGTTCGGAAAGGACATGACGGCCGGTCTCGGCTTCATCGCTCTCGCCGCGGTGATCTTCGGACGCTGGGATCCGATTCGCGCGACTCTCGCCGCGCTGCTGTTCGGCTTCGCGACGAACCTGCAGAACCTGCTGTCGATCCTCAAGACACCGATCCCCGGCGAGTTCATGCTGATGCTCCCGTATGTCGTGACGCTGCTCGCGGTCGCCGGCTTCGCCGGTCAGATCCGCGGACCGGCGGCCAGCGGCAAGCCATACATAAAGTCCTAGGAGAGACATGACTGACATCGACTGGGACGAGCTTCGCCAGGTCGCGACCGACGCCATGACCAGGGCCTACGCGCCGTATTCGCGGTATCGGGTCGGAGCCGCCGCCCTCGTCGGCGACGGTCGTATCGTCGCCGGCTGCAACGTCGAGAACGCGTCCTACGGAGTGACCCTGTGTGCCGAGTGCGCACTGGTGGGTGACCTGCACATGTCGGGCGGCGGCCAGCTCGTCGCCTTCGTGTGCGTGAACAACGACGGGCAGACGATCATGCCGTGCGGCCGCTGCCGCCAACTGCTCTACGAGCACGCGATGCCCGGGATGCTGCTGGAGACCGTCTCCGGCATCCGGACCATCGATGAAGTACTGCCGGATGCGTTCGGCCCCCGAGCCCTTCGACAGGCTCAGGAACCGGAAGGAGAGTGGAGATGAGCGTTGAGCCCTTCGACGCCGTCGATGTGATCCGTGCCAAGCGCGACGGAGGTGCCGTGCCCGAGAAGGCGCTGCGCTGGATGGTCGACGCCTACACGCGTGGATATGTGTCGGACGCGCAGATGGCCTCGTTCGCGATGGCCGTCTTCCAGCGCGGCATGGAGCGCGATGAGATCCGTGTGCTCACCGACGCGATGATCGCCTCGGGGGAGCGGATGAGCTTCGCGACCCTCGGCAAGAAGACCGTCGACAAGCACTCGACCGGAGGGGTGGGCGACAAGATCACCCTGCCGCTCGCACCGCTGGTCGCCGTGTTCGGCGTCGCAGTGCCGCAGCTCTCGGGCCGCGGGCTCGGCCACACGGGCGGAACGCTCGACAAGCTCGAGTCGATCCCCGGCTGGCATGCCGCGCTCAGCAATGACGAGATGTTCGCGCAGATGCAGGGCGATGTGGGCGCGGTGATCTGCGCGGCAGGATCGGGTCTCGCTCCCGCAGACAAGAAGCTCTACGCACTGCGTGACGTCACCGGCACGGTCGAGGCGATCCCGCTGATCGCGTCGAGCATCATGTCGAAGAAGATCGCCGAAGGCACGGACGCGCTGGTGCTCGACGTGAAGTTCGGCTCGGGTGCGTTCATGCAGGACATCGATCGGGCACGCGAACTCGCGCGCACGATGGTCGCGCTCGGCACCGACTCCGGCGTCGCCACGACCGCGCTGCTCACCGACATGAACGTGCCGCTCGGCCGTGCGATCGGCAACGCCAACGAGGTCCGCGAATCGGTCGAGGTGCTGGCGGGCGGAGGCCCCGCGGACGTCCGCGAGCTGACGATCGCCCTGGCGCGCGAGATGCTCGCGCTCGCCGGACAGCCGGACGCCGATGTCGAGGCCGCTCTCGACGACGGACGCGCGATGGACGGCTGGAAGGCCATGATCCGTGCGCAGGACGGCGACCCGGACGCACCGCTGCCGACGGCACACGAGACGCACGTGGTCACCGCCCCCGCCGACGGCGTGGTGTCTCAGCTCGACGCGCTGCCCTTCGGCATCGCGGCGTGGCGTCTCGGCGCAGGACGCGCGCGGGCCGAGGATCCGGTGATCTTCGAAGCGGGCATCGATCTGCACGCCAAGCCCGGTGACCGCGTCGTGGCCGGTCAGCCGCTCTTCACCCTTTCCGCCGCCGATGAGGCGCGGTTCCCGCGCGCCCTCGAGGCGCTCGAGGGCGCGTGGGCGATCGGTGACGAGGCTCCGGCTGCGGGGCCGATCGTGCGCGAGCGCATCACGGCCTGATCCGCCGACCGCTAGCCTGAACACAGCGAATCCGCGACCGAGAGGAATCCCCATGTCGATCGACGCGAACGGCGATGTCACCATTCAGGGGGCGTCTCTGCGAGGCCTGCCCAAGGTGTCGTTGCACGACCACCTCGACGGCGCAGTGCGCCCGTCGACCATCATCGAGCTGGCGGATGAGATCGGCGTCGACGTGCCGGAGTCGAACCCGGCCGCTCTCGGCAAGTGGATCGCGAAGAAGAGCGACTCCGGTTCGCTGGTCGAGTACCTCAAGACGTTCGATCTGACGACGGCCGTCATGCAGACGACGGAGGGGCTGACCCGCGTCGCACGCGAGTTCGTGCAGGATCTCGCGCACGACGGAGTGATCTATGGCGAGGTTCGCTGGGCACCCGAACAGCACCTCACCCGCGGTCTCTCGCTCGAGCAGGCCGTCGAGGCCGTGCAGCAGGGCATCGAGGAGGGGGAGGACGCCGCTGACCGCGACGGCCACAGCATCCGCGTCGGACAGCTGATCACCGCGATGCGGCATACCGACCGCTCTCGGGAGATCGCAGAACTCGCGGTCGGGTTCCGTGGGCGCGGGGCCGTCGGCTTCGACATCGCCGGCCCCGAGGACGGCTTCCCGGCCTCGAACCATCGGGCCGCCTTCGACTACCTCGCGGAGAACTTCTTCCCCGTCACGGTGCATGCGGGGGAGGCAGCCGGCCCGGCCTCGATCAGGTCGGCGCTCATCGACGGGCGAGCCCTGCGACTCGGCCACGGCGTGCGCATAGCCGAGGATCTGCACGTGATCACCCAGGAAGGCGACGAGGTGCAGGTTCAGTTCGGCGACCTCGCCCGCTGGGTACGCGACCGCGAGATCCCACTCGAGCTCTCACCGTCATCGAATCTGCAGACCGGGGCGGTGGCGGCGTGGGGCGACACTCTCGCCGACCACCCGTTCGACCTGCTCTATCAGCTCGGCTTCGCCGTCACGGTGAACGTCGACAACCGCACGATGAGTGCCACGTCTCTCACGCGTGAGCTCGCCCACCTCGTCGAGACGTTCGAGTACGACCTCGACGACCTCGAGACCTTCCAGTTCAACGCCGCGGCCGGAGCCTTCCTGCCGGTCGAGGAGCGCGAGGAGCTCGTGGAGATGATCGCCGACGGATTCGACATCTAGACCATGGCTTCCGGGGGGAAGCGGCGCCGCATCGGCGTCGCACTGGTCTTCAGCGCCGTCATCGTGCTCGCGGCAGGCACGGCAGCGGCATTCGCCTGGTCGACGCGCGCGCCGGAGAGCATTCCGCGCGCCGGCGCTGCCGTCATCGAGCGTCCGCTGACTCCCGCTCAGCAGCTCCTCGCCGATGCCGACGACCCGCTGGCGTGCGCGGTGAGTCTCGTCGGCGACGGAGCCCCGGCCGAGCCCATGCTGCAGCGGCAGGACGCGCTCTATGCGGCTCTTCCGATCCTCGCGCAGGACGGGCGGGTGTTCGCGGGGTGGTACACGACAGAGGCGGATGCTGCCGTATACACCGTCGCCGCCCGGATCAACGGCGCCGACCCCGTCGCCTGCGTCGATCAGCAGACCGAGCTGTTCGCCGGCTGGACGACCCCTGAGGCGAACGCCGCTGCCGATGTGCAGGTGCCGATCCTGATGTACCACCAGTTCACGGCGAACCCGGACGGCGAGTCCGGGTGGCTGCGCGGCAACTACGCGTACATCGGCGACTTCGAGGCGCAGATGACTCACATCGCGACGACGGGGTTCTATCTTCCGACCTGGGACGAGCTCAGCGCGTTCATCGACGGACGCCTCTCGCTGCCTGCCCGCTCGGTGATCATCACCGACGACGACGCCGACCAGACGTGGTTCGACCTCGCCGTGCCGGTGATCGAGCGGAACAGACTCCTGTCGACGTCGTTCATGATCACGGCGTACCGACAGGACCCGCCGCCGTCGATCTACGTGCTGCGCCGGTCGCACACCCACGACATGCACCAGGCCGGAGAGAACGGCAAGGGCCGGATGACCAACTGGACGGCCGACGAGATCGCGGCCGACCTGAACGTCTCGGGCGATGTGCTCGGGGTGCGCGAGGTGATCGCGTATCCGTTCGGACACCACAACGACACCGCGAAGCAGGGCGTGGCGCAGGCCGGCTTCGAGATGGCGCGGACCATCGAGCCCGGGTACGTCGAGATCGGAACGGACAAGCTCGCGCTGCCGGTCGTCCGCATCGACTACGGCATGGGGCTGGACTCGCTGATCAAGCGGATCGGCTGAGCAGAGCAGAGCAGAGCAGATCAGATCAGCCCTGGGGAAGCGCGGCCATGAAGGGGATCAGGATGTCGGCGACCTCGGAGTGCATCTCGTCGTCCGTGACGGTCGGCGTCCCGTCTCCCGCCTGGGGGCCGTAGTCGCCGAAGGATGCGTGGGACGCGCCCTCGATCTCGATCATCTCGGCATCCGCCGGGAGCAGGTCGCGGGCCGCGTCGATCTTCGCGGGCGTCGAGAGTCCGTCCTCGCTGCCCGAGATGCTCAGCACGGCGAGATCGGTGTCGGAGACATCGTTCGAGCAGTACGACCCGAACAACACGAGCGCCTCGGCATCTGCAGCGAGCTGGCAGGCGCGCACGCCGCCCAGCGAGTGACCGCCGATCGCCCACTCGTCGATCGCGGGGGCCGCAGACGTGAAGGAATCCAGGCCGCGCAGATCGAAGAACGCCAGGTTCAGCCACGGACGCGTGATCACGACCGTCACGCCCTCTTCGGCGAGGCTCTGCAGGATCGCGGCGTACGCCCACGGATCGACCTTCGCCCCGGGGATGAACACGAGACCCGTCTCGGACTCGCCGTCTGCGGGCGTGAGGACGATTCCCTGATCGGCGTCTTCGACGTGGATCGCCGGGTTCTCTCGGACGCTCGCGAGCGGTGCCTTCTCGGCGGGCATCACTCCGATCTGGCTCCAGACGACGATCCCGCCGATTCCGAGCACGAGGACGGCGACGACTCCCCAGACGATCACTTTCAGGACACGACGGCCACGCTTCTTCTGCACGGGATCAAGGTTAGAGCCCGCGCATGTGAACCACCTCGGCGCAGCGGATCACGGCCGCAGCCCACTCGGGTTCTCCAGGGCGTGCTTCTCTCGGCGGGCGGCTCCTCGGTAGGCGTCCTTGTTGACGTAGTAGGCCATGCGGTCGATGCCGAGGTAGCGATAGCCGCCGGTGAGATCGGGCCACGGCTCCGAGTTCACCCGGTCTCGGAACCGCGTCGCGGTGGCCGGAGCGTGTTCGACGGCGTCGAGGTAGGTCGCGAGCAGGTCGGCCTGCTCGTATCGTCCCTGCCATCCGATCCCGGATGCCTCGATCATGCCCATCACGTAGAGACCGTTGAACGAGGCGGGGAAGATGTGCAGGAACAGCCGAGGAGCCGCGCCGCGCCAGTGCAGGTGCGAGCGGTCGACGAACGGATAGTCGAGCGTGTAGCCGGTCGCGAGGAGCACGAGGTCGTAGTCGTCCGCCGTGCCGTCGCGGAACCGCACGGTCGCCCCGTCGAACCGGTCGACGTCCGGGCGAATGCTCAGGTCGCCCTGGCCGAGGTGGTTGAGGATCATCGTGTTCACGATCGGATGGGATTCGTAGATGCGATAGTCGGGCTTCGGGAATCCGAACCGCACCGGATCGCCGGTGAACGCCCTGAGCACGCGACTGTCGACGGCCTGCTTGATGCGCGCGGGCAGCGGACGCCCCTGGTTGAGCGTGTCGCTCGGTCGGCCGAAGAGATAGCGCGGGACGAAGTAGTAGCCGCGACGCACGCTCATGTCGACGGACGCGGCGTGGTGCACGGCATCCACCGCGATGTCGCAACCCGAATTGCCCGCGCCGATCAGGAGCACGCGCTTGCCTGCGAGCTGGGCGGGGGACCTGTAGGCGCTCGTGTGCATCAGCTCACCGGTGAAGGTGCCTGCGAATGCCGGGATGTTCGGCTCGGCCAGGGTGCCGTTCGCGAGCACGACGCCGGCGTACCACCTGGTCTGCTCGCCCTCGGGACCGTCGCTGGTGAGGTCCCAGCCGCCGCCCTGCGGTGCGAGGCGGGTGACCCTCGTCTCGAACCGGAAGTGGCTGGTGAGCCCGAAATGGTCGGCGTAGTCGCGGAAGTACTGCCGCAGCACACGGTGCCCCGGGTAGTCGGCCGTCGATCGCAGGGGGAACTCGGTGAACTCGGTGGTGGTGCGTGACGAGATCAGATGCGCCGACTCGTACATCGTGCTGCGCGGATTGCCGATGTCCCAGAGACCGCCGACCCCTGCAGAGGCCTCGTACCCATCGATGCCGATCCCGCGCCTCGTGAGCGCGCGGGCGGCAGCGAGTCCTGACGGCCCCGCGCCGATGACGGCGTATCTGTTCATACTGCTCCCGCACCTCGCTGTGCGCGCATCTGCGCCCTCCGCCGATCGTATCGGCAGAGGGCGCAGATGATGCGTGCAGCGGCGCTCAGGAGGCGTTCAGAGCCGTCTGGCGCGAGATCACGGCGTCGCGCACCGCGGGGAAGAGCGGATGCTCGGGATCCAGTCCCGTCGTGCGCACGGTGAAGTCGAGAGCGTCCTCGGTGCGCAGGGCCTCCTGCATCTCGACCGCCTGCTCGTCGTCGGGCGCGTCGAACTCCAGCGCGGCGGTGACGGCGCCGACCAGAGCGATGGTCGACAGCCCCCGCTCTGCGGCCATCGCGGCGGGCCCGATGAACCGCTCGTGCCGCGAGATCTTGCGCAGTGGCTGTCGCCCGACGCGCTGCACGGTGTCGACGAGAGCCGGATTGCGGAACCGCTCGAGGATCGTCGTGCGGTACCGGGCGAGTTCGGCGGGGTCGAGGCCGTGCTCGGCGACGAGAACCGCAGAGGTCTCTTCGAGCGTGGCCGACACGCGAGCGGCGATGTCCGGATCCGCCAGCGCATCCGAGATGCGCTCGATGCCGGCGCGAGCGCCGAAGTACGCCGTCGCGGCATGCCCCGTGTTCACCGTGAAGAGCTTGCGCTCGATGTAGGGGGCGAGGTTCTCGACGAAGTGCGCTCCGGGGATCTTCGGCAGCGCGCCGCCGAAGGACTCCGACTCGATCGCCCACTCGAAGTACGGCTCGACCGTGACGTCCACTCCGCCGTCCGCGGGCTGCCCCGGCACGATGCGATCCACCGCGGTGTTCGCGAACACCGCGCGCGAGAGCAGCTCCTCGGCATCCACTCCCGCAGCCTTCGCGATCTCCGCACGGAGCGTGTCGGTCGCGCCGATCGCGTTCTCGCACGCCATGACCTGCAGCGGGGCGGCGCCGGCGGAGCGGCGGGCGAGGCCTGCCACGATCGTCGGAGCCACGAAACGCAGCACAGTCGGCCCGACCGCCGTCGTGACCACATCGGCGGTCGCGACCTCGTCGGCGACGGCATCCGGATCTGTCTTGCTGTTCACCGCGCGGAAGCCGGTGACCACGTGATCGGTGCCGCCGGGGCCCGCCTCGTGCACGGTGTAGGAGTCGACGGCGTTGATCGCGTCGACCAGTGCGTCGGCGACGTCGGAGAACACGACCTCGTACCCGCCCTCGTGCAGGAGCAGCCCGACGAAGCCTCGGCCGATGTTGCCTGCGCCGAAGTGGACCGCCTTCATCAGTCGTTCACCGCCGAGAGCAGGGCATACAGCTCGTCGGGGGTCTGTGCGGCGTTGAGCTTCGCGACGTCGTCGTCGTCCGAGAACAGGATCGCGATCTGCGAGAGGATCTCGAGGTGCTCGTCGCCGCGTCCGGCGATGCCGATCACGAAGGTCGCCGGTTCACCGGCCCAGTCGACGCCGCCGTCGTAGCGCACGACCGAGAGCGCCGATGCGAGGATCGCATCCTTGGTGTCGTTCGTGCCGTGCGGGATCGCCAGACCGTTGCCCATGTAGGTCGACACCGTCTCCTCGCGCTGACGCATCGCGTCGACGTAGGCGGGGGTGACGGCGCCGACGGACACGAGGATGTCCGTGGCCTCCTGCAGAGCCTCCTGCTGGGTGCTGGAGCCTGAGTGGATGCGGACCTGGTCGAGGGTGAGAACGCTCATGGTGATTCCTTCTTTCTGAGAATGTGGGGGCGGGGCGGGTGCCGTGGCATCCGCCCCGCCCGGTCTGTCACGCGTCGGAGTCGCGCTGTTCGCGCACCATCTCGACGACCTCTTCATACTTCGGAGAGTTCATGAAGTTGTCGACGGACACGTGGATCGAGTTCGGCGACTGCGCCTGCGCCCGGTCGGTCAGCTGCTGCTGCGTGATGACCAGGTCGGCGGTGCCGTCGAGGTTCGCGATGGCCTGGTTGGTGACGGTGATGCCCTCGACCCCTGCCTTCTTGAACTTGTTGCGCAGCACGCTCGCGCCCATGGCGGACGAGCCCATGCCGGCGTCGCACGCGAACACGATGTTCTCGATGCGGCGGTCGGTGGTGACGCCTGCGGCTGCACCTGCGGCTGCACCGGCAGCGCCTGCGCCCGAGGAGACCCGCAGCGCGTCCATCGCGGCGGAGGACTTGCCCTTGTTCGCCTCGGTCTGAGCGATCGCGTCGCCGAAGCTGTCTCCCTCGGCCTCGAGGTCGCGCTTGCGGGAGGCCCGCAGGATGACCCCGGTGATGAGGAACGTGACGACCGCGGCGATGACGACCGACAGGTACACGACCAGCAGGTTGCCGACGCCAGGGCCGACGGCTGCGGCGGTCACGGCGATGATGCTGCCGGGAGCTGCCGGGAAGGCCAGGCCGCCGCCGAGCACCATGTTCGTGGTCACACCGGCTGCGCCACCCGCGATCAGCGCGAGGATCGTGGTCGGCTTGCTCAGCGCGTACGGGAAGTAGATCTCGTGGATGCCACCGAAGAACTGGATGATCGCAGCTCCCGGTGCGGATGCCTTCGCAGCGCCGACGCCGAAGAAGGTGAACGCGAGCAGCAGGCCGAGGCCGGGTCCGGGGTTCGCCTCGATCAGGAAGAGGATCGACTTGCCCGTCTCCGCGGCCTGCTCGATGCCGAGCGGGGTGAACACGCCGTGGTTGATGGCGTTGTTGAGGAACAGCACCTTCGCGGGCTCGACGATGATCGAGACGAGCGGCAGCAGGTTCAGCGCGACCAGCCAGTCGACCGCACCGCCGAGCACCGCGCTGATGCCGAGCATCACGGGGCCGAAGGCGAAGAAGCCGAAGATCGCGAGGAGCATGCCCAGGATGCCGGCGGAGAAGTTGTTCACCAGCATCTCGAAGCCGGGGCGGATCTTGCCGTCCCACAGTCTGTCCATCTGCTTGGTGAGCCAGGCCGCAAGCGGTCCCATGATCATCGCGCCGAGGAACATCGGGATGTTCGTGCCGACGATGACACCCATCGTCGCGATCGTCGCCACGACGCCGCCGCGCTCGCCGTAGACCATGCGGCCGGCGGTGTTCGCGATCAGGAGGGGCAACAGGTAGGTGACCATCGGGCCGACCAGGCCGACGTAGCCGAAGAAGTTGCCGTCGGCACCTTCGGCTACGGCGGTCATCGCGCCCTGCCAGCCGATGATCGCGGAGTCACCGCCACCGCCGACGATCTCGGCGACCGGGTACCAGTGCCAGCCGAACGGACTGTCGACGCCGAAGAAGCCGGCAGGGATGAACAGCATCGTGATGAATCCCCACGCGATGAACGCGGCGATGTTGGGCATGATCATGCCCGAGAGGAACGTGCCGAAGCGCTGCACGCCCGTTCTGAGGCCGCCAGCCTTCGTGGCTGCGGGTGACGTCGTCGTCATGATGTCGTCTCTTTCTGGTGAGGGGGAAGGGGTGCCGCGGCGTCAGCCACGGCGAGGCGAGCACCGGCGGCGTCGTCGGCCGCCAGTGCGAGTTCGGCGAAGTTGCGGGCTTCGTCGAGAGTGTGCTGCGACAGGGTGTGCCGCACGTCTGCGAGGGCCGACGGCGCCATCGAGAGACTCGTCGCGCCGAGCCCCACGAGCACGACGGCGAGCATCGGATCGGCGGCAGCCTCGCCGCAGATCCCGACCGGCTTGCCGAGGCGAGCGCCTGCTGCACCGACCTCGCGCACGAGTCGGAGCACGGCGGGGTGCCACGGATCCTGGAACGCGGCGACCGAGCCGAGCATCCGGTCTGCGGCCATCGTGTACTGCGTGAGATCGTTGGTGCCGATCGAGGCGAAGTCCGCGTGCGCGAGCACACGGTCGGCGAGCAGCGCGCTCGCCGGGATCTCCACCATCACACCGGCGGTCTTCAGGCCGTATTCTCGGGCGAGCGAGGTGAAGTACTGGGTCTCCTCGACGGTCGCGACCATGGGCGCCATGACCCACAGGTCGGCCTCGGTGGCGGCGTCCGCCTCGGCCAGCGCCGTGAGCTGCTCGCGCAGGATGTCCTCGCTCGCGCGGAGTGCACGCAGCCCGCGGAGTCCGAGCGCGGGATTCTCCTCGTGAGCGTCGTTGAGGAAGGCCAGCGGCTTGTCGGCCCCCGCGTCCAGCATCCGCACGACGACCTTCTGGCCCGGGAAGGCTTCGAGCAGCTGCCGATACGACTCGCGCTGCTGCTGCACCGTCGGAGCCTGCGCTGAGGAGAGGAACAGGAACTCGGTGCGGAACAGCCCGACGCCCTCAGCCCCACGTTCGACGGCATCCGATGCGTCTGCAGGTTTCCCCAGATTCGCCAGCAGCGGGATCCGAGTGCCGTCGGCGAGGGCGCCGGGGGTCAGCGGTGCGGCGTCCGCCGAGCGGCGGGCGGCTGCGCGCTGCTCGGCGCGCGTCTTCTCATCGTCGGACGGATCGACCGTCACGATCCCGGCGGCGGCATCGACGATGACGGGGCTGCCGGTGACGAGCTCGGATGCGGATGCTGCGCCGACGATCGCGACGATGCCCTTCTCGCGGGCGAGGATCGCGGTGTGCGAGGTGGGCCCGCCGTCGAACGTGATCAGAGCGAGCACCTGATCGAGGTTCAGCAGCGCGGTGTCAGCCGGGGCGAGGTCTCGGGCGACCAGGACGAACGGGTGCCCCGGATCGGGGACTCCCGGTGCGTCGACGCCGCGAAGACGCGCGAGCACCCGCTGGGCGATGTCATCGAGGTCGGCTGCGCGCTCGCCGAGGTAGCCGCCGACGGCTTCGAGCGTCGCGCGGAACCCCGCGAACGCGTCATGCACCGCCCATTCGGCCGTCGCGCCGTCGTCGATGCGGGTGTCGACCTCATCCTGAAGCGTCGGGTCCTCGGCGATCATCGCCTGCGCCTCGAGCACCTCCTGCGCCGAGCCGCCTGCGGCCTCGCCGCGTGCGGTGAGCTCCTGGGCGACCGCGGCGACAGCCTCACGCACCCGTGCGCGCTCGGCGTCGACACCCTGGGTGCTGGGAGTCTTCTCGGGAGCGGGCAGCGGCTCGGTCATGCGGACGACGACGCCCTGGGCGACTCCGAGACCGATCCCGACTCCTCTGAGCTCGCTCACGCGCCGGCGTCCTGGTCGTGATCGGTCGTGAGCAGTTCGGTGAGCGTGTCGAGCACGCCTTCGGCGCTGTCGCCCTCGGCGGTCAGCGTGACGTAGTCGCCGTGCTCGACCGCGAGCGCGATGACGCCGAGGATGCTGGCCGCGTTGACCGCCTTGCCCGAGTCCTTCGCGATGGTGACGGGAACACCTGAGTCCTTGGCCGCCTGTGCGAAGAGCTTCGCCGGACGGGCGTGAAGTCCATGGGATGAGCCGATGCGGACGGTGCGAGAGACGGTCATGATGTTCCTTTCGGGGTGTTCCTGGCGTCGGCGACGATCGACCGAGCCAGCGCCAGCGTGCGGGTGCCGTCTCTGTCGGCGAAGACGTCGTCGGGGAGCACGGCCACCTGAGCAGGTGCGGTCTGTCGGATCGCTTCGAGGCGATCGGCGAGGTGAGGGCCGACGAGGATGAGGTCGTGGTCGCTGCCGGCGACGGACTGCTCCATGCCGGCTGCGGCGTCCCAGTCGAGGCCGGCCTCGGAGGCCGCTCGGCGGAGTCGTTGCGCGACGAACGTGCTCGACGCACCGGCGCCGCACACCACGAGGATCTTCATCGATGCTCACCTTTCCTGAGAACAGTCTGGGAAGAGTCGGGGTGCGGTCGCCAACACGTTCCTTTCCGCCCCTGCGGAACATCGGTTTCGACGCGGGGCCCTCTCCTTCCTGACATCATGGAGTCACGTCAGGACAGTGCAGTCGGCACGGAGGAGGGAGCATCATGTCGCGACAGCGTCAGGACCAGCTCCTGTCGTCCCTGCTCCGACAGGAGAAGTGGGTGACGGCCGCGAATCTCGCCGATCAGCTCGGCGTCACCCCGCGCAGCATCCGCTCGTACGTCGCCGCTCTGAACGCCAGGACCGGAGCGGCGGATGCCGTCGAGTCGGGCCCCGCCGGGTACCGCGCCGGGTCGGGGGCTCGGAACGCGCTGCGCGCCCGGCAGAGCGGCGAGTCGGCTCCGCGCGACCGCCTGCACGGTCTCGTGCGCACCCTGCTCGATGTGCCGGACGGCGTCGACGTCTTCGCCACGGCTGAGGCGCTTCACGTGAGCGAGGCGACTCTCGAAGCGGATCTCGCTCGCGTCCGCACGCTGCTCGACGGCACCGATCTGACCCTCGAGAGAGACCGGGAGATCGTGCGGCTGCGCGGCAACGAGGCCGCACAGCGGCGCCTGCTGTCGCGGTTGGCGCACGACGAGATGGACGCCGCATCGTTCCACCCCGAGACGTTCCGCCGCGCGCTCGCCGGCGGGATCATCGCCGCTGATGCGGTCGGACCCTTCAAGTCCGAGCTGGTGCGCGAGCTCGGCGAGCAGGGCTACTACGTCAACGAGCTCGCGATCTCCGATGTCCTCCTGCACATCGCGATCGCCGCCGAGAGGGTCGCCGCAGGGCACGCGCTCGAGTCGGGTCCAGCCGGCGCGCGTGAGGAGATCCCGCGGGTGGGCGCCGTGATCGCCCGCCTCGCCCAGCAGCACTTCTCGGTGGCGCTGGGAGACGGAGACAGCGGGCACCTCGCGTCGCTCGTGCTGACCCGCATCGTGGCACCCGGAGAAGACGCCGCGGGCGATGTGGCCCGCAGCGGCGTGGACGCTCGGGTCGAGGCTGCCGTGCGCGCCGAGATCGCGAGAGCGGCGGACGACTTCCAGGTCGATCTGGTCGATGAGACGTTCGTGCTGCGCCTCGCCCTGCACGTGCAGAATCTGATGCGACGCGCCGAAGAGAGCGCGTTGACCCGCAACCCGCTCACCCGTTCGCTCAAGACCTCGTATCCGATGATCTTCGAGGTGGCCGTCTCGATAGCCAGTGGACTCCACGACCGGCTCGGCACACCGATCCACGACGACGAGATCGCCTACATCGCCATGCACGTCGGCGGCCGACTCGAGCGCAGCCGCAAGGCGGAGTCGATCCTCACCGCGACCATCGTGTGCCCCGGCTATTACGAGCTCCACGAGCTCCTCCGCTCGAGTGTCGACCGCTCGCTGGGATCGGCGATCGAGGTGACCAGCGTCATCACCAAGGTCGACCCGGATTGGGCATCTTTCGACACCGATCTGGTGCTCAGCACGATCGAACCCGGTGCGTCCGGCGATCGCTTCGTGCGGATCCAGCCCTTCCTCACGGATGCCGATGTCGATCGGATCCAGCAGGCGGCAGCTCGGGTCAGGCGTGGCCGGCGACTGACCCGGCTGCGCGCCGAGCTGGCGCGCTACTTCGTCGCCGATGCTTTCGTCTACCCGCTGCCCGACGAGGGGGAGGAGGCGATCATCCGTCGGCTGGGCGGACTGCTCGTGGACGCCGGTCTCATCGGGAACGACTACGTCGACAACACGATCCTCCGCGAACGGATGTCGTCGACGGCGTTCACCGATGCCCTCGCGGTGCCGCACGCACTCCAGATGACCGCGACGCGCACCGCGATCGCCGTCGGCGTCGCCGACGGATCAGCAGCCTGGGGTGAGGGACGGGTGCAGGTGGTCGCCCTCGCCGCGTTCAGCGAGAGCGACCGCGCCGCGTTCCAGACGGTGTTCGAGCAGCTGGTCGAGGTGTTCAGCGAACGCGACAGCGTGCAGCGCATCCTCCGGCGAGGCACGACCTTCGAGGCGTTCCTCGACGAGCTCGTCGCCGTCATCGACGGCTGACGACCGCATCAGCCCCGGGGATCCAACACGCCGGCCAGCGTGTCGAGGACGGCTTCGGCGTTCGCCGACTCGGCAGTCTCGAGCACCACCGCGTCGCCGGGCGCGAGTGCGAGGTCCATCAGCGCGAGAACGCTGCTGAGGTCCACGATCGCGCCCGACGACGTGCGCAGAGTCACGGCGTGCGGGTGCGCCTGCACGAGCCTGACGAGCTCGGCGACGGGGCGCGCGTGCACCCCGTTGTGGGCGCTGATCACGACATGTCTTCTCGGCATGCGGCCTACGAGCGTTCTTCCAGGAGCACGCGCACCGCGGCCTCGAGTTCGCCGACCGTCGCACTCGCCCGCTCAGCCGAGTCGGCGGTGGCGTCGATGTAGACCTTGAGCTTCGGCTCGGTGCCGCTCGGACGCACGATGATGCGGGAGCCGTCTGAGAGCCGGTAGCGCAGCACATCGCCCGACGGCTGTCCCTCGTCGGCGTGCAGCAGATCCTCCGCAGAGGCGATGGCGTGGCCACTGAGCTGCTGCGGAGGAAGCGTGCGCAGCGACAGCATCACACTGCCGATCACCGAGAGGTCGTCGACGCGCACGGACACCTGTCCGCTGGCGAAGTAGCCGTAGGTGTCGCCCAGCTCCGACAGCAGGTCGGCGAGCGACTTCCCGCGCTCGTGGGCTTCGGACGCGAGCCCGAGAACCGCGACGGCGGCCGAGATGCCGTCCTTGTCGCGCACGGTCTCGGGGTTCACGAGGTAGCCGAGGGCTTCCTCGAACCCGAACACGATGCCGGGGGCCCTGGAGATCCACTTGAAGCCCGTGAGCGTCTCGTGGAAATCGAGCCCGTGGTGCGCGGCGACGGCGCCGAGACCCGGGGAGGACACGAGCGAGCAGGCGAGCGACGCGCCGGGAGTGCCTGCAGCAGCCCTGGCGGCTCGAGCGCCGAGAAGAAGACCGACCTCATTGCCTGTGAGGCGTCGCCATCCGTTCTCCGATGACGAATCCGGGACGGCAACGGCGAGGCGGTCGGCATCCGGATCGTTCGCGATGATGAAGTCCGCCTGCACTCGGCGTGCCCGGGCGAACGACAGGTCCATCGCCCCCGGCTCCTCCGGGTTGGGGAACGAGACGGTGCGGAAGGTCGCGTCGGGCTTCAGCTGCTCCTCGACGACCATGGGCTGCGGATACCCGGCGGCCGACACGATCTTCGACAGGGTCTCCCAACCGACTCCGTGCATCGCGGTGTAGACCCACCGCAGGTCCGACGCGCCCGCAGGCGCCGGAGCGATCGCGGCTGTCGCGGCCACGTACGCCTCGACGACCTCCTCACCCGCCATCTCGTAGTCGGTGGAGCGAGGCAGAGCCGAGACGTCATCCGCGTCGGCGATCCGCCGGATGTGCGCGGCGATCTCCGCGTCGGCGGGCGAGACGATCTGCGAACCCTGGTCTGCGCCACCCAGGTAGACCTTGTAGCCGTTGTCGTTCGGCGGGTTGTGCGACGCCGTGACCATGACACCGGCATCGGCTCCCAGGTGGCGCACCGCGAAGGCGAGCACCGGCGTCGGCAGCAGCCTCGGAAGCAGGATCGCGCGAAGTCCGGCTCCTGCGAACAGCTCGGCGGAGTCGGTCGCGAACACCCGGGAGTTGCGGCGTCCGTCATAGCCGACGACGACCGTCGGCGTGCCGCCGCGCGACTTCTCGCGCAGGTACGCGGCGAAGCCCGCGGCCGCCTGTGCGACGAGCACGCGGTTCATGCGGTTGCTGCCGGCGCCGAGCGCGCCACGGAGCCCCGCCGTGCCGAACGCGAGCCTCGTGCTGAAGCGGTCGTCGAGGTCCGATGCAGCCGCCTCGTCACCGGCCGCCGCTCTCGTGATGACCGCGGCCAGTTCGTCGCGGGTCTCGTGATCCGGGTCCTGCCTCATCCAGGCGCGCGCCTGTGCGAGGCGCTCGTCGTTCACAGCGCCTCGACCACTCGTGCCAGCAGGGCCGAGATCACCGGCTCCGCCTCTCGGCCCGCCTCGATGACCTCGGCGTGGCTGAGCGGCGTCTTCTGGATGCCGGCCGCGAGGTTGGTGATGAGCGAGAATCCGAGGATCTCCATACCGGCCTCGCGTGCGGCGATCGCCTCGAGCGCCGTCGACATGCCGACGATGTGGCCGCCGATGTGCTTCGCCATCTGCACCTCGGCGGGCGTCTCGTAGTGCGGGCCGCGGAACTGCGTGTACACGCCCTCATCGAGGGAGGGATCGACACCGCGGGCGATGTCGCGCAGACGCGAGGAGTAGAGATCGGTGAGGTCGATGAAGGTCGCGCCCTCGAGAGGCGAGTCGGCGGTGAGGTTGATGTGGTCGCTGATCAGCACCGGCTGGCCGGGGGTCCAGGTCTCGCGGACGCCTCCTGCACCGTTCGTGAGCACCATGATCTCGGCGCCCGTCGCCGCGGCGGTGCGCACCGAGTGCACGACCCGGCGCACGCCATGGCCCTCGTAGTAGTGGGTGCGGGCGCCGATGACGAGCACGTTCTTGCCGTCGGGGGTGCGGATGCTGCGCAGAGTGCCCACGTGCCCCTCGAGCGCGGGCTTCGAGAAGCCGGTCACCTCGGTGGCGGGGATGGTCGCTGTGGTCTCGCCGATGATGTCGGCGGCCTTGCCCCAGCCGCTGCCGAGGGTCAGGGCGATGTCATGCTTCTCGACTCCGGTCAGGCGCGCGATGTCGGCGGCTGCGTCGGCTGCGATCTCGAACGGGTCGGCATTCGGGTCGTCGAGGGGGTTGCTGTGTGTTTCGGACATGGATCCACTCTAGGAAGGTGCAGGCTCCGGGGCCAGGATTGCGGAAGAATGGAGATCATGTCTTCCACCCCTTTTGAGCGCACACAGCGCGTCGCCGTCCTCGGTGGCGGTCCCGGCGGTTACGAAGCGGCTCTCGCGGCCGCTCAGCTCGGAGCCGAGGTGACCCTGGTCGAGCGCGTGGGCGTGGGTGGGGCGGCAGTGCTCACCGACGTCGTTCCGTCGAAGAGCCTGATCGCCACGGCGGATGCGGCTGTCGCGATCTCGGAGGCCTCCGACCTCGGGGTGCAGTTCTACGCCAAGGGCGAGCACGGCAAGCCGCTGAAGCCCGAGATCGCGATCAACCTCGCAGCGGTGAACAAGCGGCTCATCGCGCTCGCCGGGCAGCAGTCGGAGGACATGCGCACGACGCTGCTCGAAGCAGGCGTCCGCATCCTCTCCGGTCACGGGCGGCTCGAGGGTCCGACCGCGATCGTCGTCTCGACGGGGCAGGAGGGCACGGACTTCGATCGGATCGAGGCCGACACGATCATCGTGGCGGTGGGTGCCTCGCCGCGTGAGCTGGATTCGGCCAAGCCCGACGGCAAGCGCATCCTCACCTGGACGCAGCTGTACGACATGAAGGCGCTCCCCGAGCACCTCATCGTCGTCGGTTCCGGGGTGACCGGTGCGGAGTTCGCCTCCGCCTACATGAACCTCGGCGCCAAGGTGACTCTGATCTCCAGCCGTGAGCAGGTGCTTCCCGGCGAGGATCAGGATGCCGCGCACGTGCTCGAGAAGGTCTTCAAGCGCGGCGGCATGACGGTGCTCTCCAAAGCCCGCGCCGAGAAGGTCGAGGTCACGGAGAACGGCGTGACGGCGACGCTGTCCGACGGACGCACGGTAGAGGGCAGCCACTGCCTGATGGCGGTCGGCTCGATCCCGAACACCGCCGGCATCGGGCTCGAGGAAGCCGGTGTCGAACTCGACGAGACCGGGCATGTCCGAGTCAACCGCGTCGCGCGCACCTCGGTGCCCAACGTCTACGCCGTGGGTGACTGCACGAACTTCTTCCCGCTCGCATCCGTCGCGTCGATGCAGGGCCGCACGGCCGTGTTCCACGCGCTCGGTGACATCGTGATCCCGCTCGAGCTCATCAAGATCACCTCCAACATCTTCACCGCCCCCGAGATCGCGACGGTCGGCTACTCCGAGAAGGACGTCGAAGACGGCGTGGCCGACGGACTCGTCTACAAGCTGCCGCTCGCCGCGAACCCTCGGGCGAAGATGATGGGCATCAAGGACGGCTTCGTGAAGCTCATTGCCCGGAAGGGCTCCGGCACCGTGATCGGCGGCGTGATCGTCGGACCGAAGGCCTCAGAGCTGATCTACCCGATCGCCGTCGCGGTCGAGCGTCGTCTCACGGTCGACCAGGTCTCGCGCGTGTTCGCGGCATACCCGTCGCTGTCGAGCAGCATCACCGACGCGAGTCGGGCGATGCACCTCGTCAACGCGAAGATCTCCTGACGTCCCGAAACCTCGGATACGAGAAAGGCGCCCCGCGGCCGGCGGGGCGCCTTTCTCGTATCTTCCGAGGCGGTGTCAGCTGATCGTGAGCAGCTGGTGGCCGGCCGAGACGGTCGCGCCGGCGACCGCGCTGATGTTGGCGATCGTGCCGTCCTTGTGCGCCTGCAGCGGCTGTTCCATCTTCATCGCCTCGAGGATGACGACGAGGTCGCCCTTGACGACCTGCTGACCCTCTTCGACGGCGACCTTGACGACGGTGGCCTGCATGGGCGACTTCACCGCATCGCCGGAGGCGCCGGCGCTGACGGAGGTCGCGTGGCTGCGGCGAGACGGCGGCACGGCAGCCGGTCGTCCGGCGGTGCCGGCAGCCACCGCGACGCGGTCGGGAAGGCTGACCTCGAGGCGCTTGCCGCCGACTTCGACGACCACGGTGTGCCGGTTCTCCGATGCCGCGGGCGATTCCAGCTCGCCATCCCACGCGGGGATGTCGTTCACGAACTCGGTCTCGATCCAGCGGGTGAAGACGCCGAACTCGCCGTTCTCGGCGGTGAAGGCCGGGTCGTTCACGACCTTGCGGTGGAAGGGGATCACGGTCGGCAGACCGGCGACCTCGAACTCGTCGAGCGCGCGGCGCGACCGCTCCAGAGCCTCGGCGCGGTCCTTGCCCGTGACGATGATCTTCGCCAGCAGCGAGTCGAACGCACCCGAGACCGAGTCGCCGGCGGTGACGCCGGAGTCGAGTCGGATTCCGGGTCCGCCGAAGGTCTTGAAGACGTGGATGGGGCCCGGCTGGGGGAGGAACCCGCGACCGGGGTCTTCGCCGTTGATCCGGAACTCGATCGAGTGTCCGGTCGGCGTCGGGTCGTCGTAGTCGATGGTGCCGCCGGCGGCGATGCGGAACTGCTCCCGCACCAGGTCGATGCCGGTGACCTCTTCCGAGACGGGATGCTCGACCTGCAGGCGGGTGTTGACCTCGAGGAACGACACGGTGCCGTCGGCGCCGATCAGGAACTCGCAGGTGCCCGCACCGACGTAGCCGACCTCCTTGAGGATGGCCTTGGAGGCCGAATAGAGCAGATCGTTCTGCTTGTCGGTGAGGAACGGAGCCGGCGCCTCCTCGACGAGCTTCTGGTGGCGGCGCTGCAGCGAGCAGTCACGCGTCGAGATGACGACGACGTTTCCCTCGGCATCGGCCAGGCACTGGGTCTCGACGTGGCGGGGCTTGTCGAGGTACTTCTCGACGAAGCACTCGCCGCGGCCGAAGGCCGCGACGGCCTCACGGGTGGCTGACTCGAACAGCTCGGCGACCTCGTCGAGCTCACGGGCGACCTTGAGACCGCGCCCTCCGCCGCCGTACGCGGCCTTGATCGCGATCGGCAGACCGAACTCCTGGGCGAACGCGATGACCTCGTCCGCTCCGGCGACCGGTCCGGGCGTACCCGGGGCGAGAGGCGCACCCACCTTCTCGGCGACGTGCCGGGCGGTGACCTTGTCGCCGAGCGCCTCGATGGCCTCGGGGGAGGGGCCGATCCACGTCATGCCTGCACCGATGACGGCGCGGGCGAACTCGGCGTTCTCGGCGAGGAAGCCGTACCCGGGGTGCACGGCGTCTGCGCCGGCGCGGCGAGCGATCGAGAGGATCTTCTCGATCTGCAGGTAGGTCTCGGCGCTCGTCGCTCCGCCGAGGGCGTAGGCCTCGTCGGCGAGGCGGGTGTGCAGAGCGTCGCGATCCTGGTCGGCGTACACCGCGACGGAGGCGATCCCCGAGTCGCGAGCGGCACGGATGATGCGGACGGCGATCTCGCCGCGGTTGGCGATGAGCACCTTGGCGATATCAGGCATGCTTGCCAGCCTAGCGAGAAGGGTGGCGTTCTCTTTGACGACTCTCCACAAGAAAGAAGGGGAAACGTCGACGAGACTCTACGACCAGAGGTCGGTCCACGTCACGCCGAGATCGGCGGCGAGGCGCCGCACGGTCGACAGCGACATCCCGACCACGGTCGACGGGTCTCCGTCGACGCGCGTGATGAAGGCACCGCCCAGGCTGTCGACCGTGAACGCGCCGGCGACGAGCAGGGGCTCGCCCGACGCGACGTAGGCGACGATCTCGGCATCCGTGATGTCCTCGGCGAATGTCACGGAAGCCTCCGCGGTCGCGGTGGCCTCAACCGGTGCGGCACCAGGCGAGACGCGGAAGACCGAGTGCCCGGAGTGCAGGATGCCGGTGGCTCCGCGCATCTCCTTCCACCGCCTCGTCGCCTCCTCGGCCGTGTAGGGCTTGCCGTACACGCGGCCGCCGAGCTCGAACATGGAGTCTCCGCCGATCACGATGCCGTCGAACGACCCACCTTCCGCGAGTCGCCGAGCGACATCCGCGGCCTTGGCGCGGGCGAGCAGGAGCACGAGGTCTGCCGGGGCGAGCTCGGCGCCCCTGTCGATCGCGGCGGCCGCGGCCACGGCATCCTCGTCCACCCCTGGCGACTGCGTCAGCGGTTCGATACCGGCCTGACGCAGCAGCATGAGACGGGCGGGAGAGGTGGAGGCGAGGCAGACGCGCATGTTCACCACCGTATCCTCGAAGGATGACTTCCTCCCCAGTCCTGCTCGATCTGGACATCACCGGCATCGCGCACGGCGGCACGTTCATCGCCCGACACGAAGGTCGGGTCGTCTTCGTCTCCGACGCCATCCCCGGCGAGCGGGTGCGCGCGCGCCTGAGCGAGGATTCGACCGGTGAGTCGAAGAGCTTCTGGCGCGCGGAGACGGTCGAGGTCCTCGAGGCGTCGCCGCATCGCCGGCCGCACATCTGGGCGGAGGCCGACGTCTCGCGCGCCCCGGGAGACCGGCCGGGCGGCGCCGACCTCGGGCACATCGACCTCGCCCAGCAGCGCGTGCTGAAGCGCCAGGTGCTGACCGAGGCACTCGATCGCTTCGCCGGGCCCGGACTCGAGGCTCCCGAGATCGAGGCCGTCGACTCGACCGACGGCACCGGATGGCGCACGAGGGTCACCCTGCACGTCGACGACGAGGGCCGGGTCGGTCCCTACGCCGCACGCAGCCACCGGGTGATCCCGGTGAGCTCCCACCCGCTCGCCCGCCCGGCGGTCGCACAGGCGGCGCTGCGCCTCGCCGGCGGCGAGGCCGGCAGTGTCGACCTCGTCGAACCCGGTGACGGCACGGTGCGGGTGATCCGCCGAGACCGCCTCGACGAGCGACCGGCACGGGGCCAGCACCGTCGGCCAGCGCCCGAGGTCGTCTACGAGCAAGTGGGCGACCGTCGGTTCCAGGTCGATGCCGGTGGATTCTGGCAGGTGCACCCGCGCGCCGCCTCCGTGCTCGACGGCGCCGTCTACGGAATCCTCGACGGTCACGTCGACCCCGAGAAGACGCACTTCGATCTCTACGGGGGAGTCGGGCTCTTCGCCGCGTCGCTCGCAGATCTCGGTGGTACCGACATCGTCACCGTCGAGTCGAGTCGGCGAGCGACCCAGCATGCACAGCAGAACCTCTCACCTCTCGCCGTGAACGCCGTCACGGCGAGAGTCGACCGCTATCTTGCCGGTATCCCGGCGGGCACGCGCGCGGGAGCGGTCGTCCTCGACCCGCCGCGCGCGGGTGCCGGCCGCGCGGTGGTCGACGCTCTCGACTCGCTCGCCCCCGAAGCCATCGCCTACGTCGCGTGCGACCCCGTCGCCCTCGCCCGCGACCTCGGCACCTTCCGTGAGCACGGATGGAAGGTGGGGACTCTGCGCGGGTTCGATCTGTTCCCGCACTCGCATCACTTCGAGGTCGTCGCGCTGCTCACACGGTGACCGATGATCTGCGGACGCTGACTACTCAGTAGGCTGGGCGGATGAGCAGGGTCGCACTCATCGACGATCACGAATCCGTCCGCCTCGGTCTCGAGGCGGCGTGCGCTCGTGACGGAGCGCAGACCGTCGTCTTCTCCGGCAGCACCGTCGTGTCGTACCTCGAGTGGAGGTCGGCGACGTCTGCGCAGCCAGCTGACGTCGTGGTGCTCGACCTGACTCTGGGGGACGGCACCACGGTGACCGAGAACGTCCGCTCGCTCGTCGCAGACGGCGCGAGCGTCGTGATCCACAGCGTCGCCGATCGACCTGCAGCCGTGCGCGAGGCGCTCGCCGCGGGGGCTGCAGGCGTCGTGAGCAAATCCTCGGCGCTCGACGACGTGCTCGATGCCATCCGCACCGTCGCTCAGGGTGAGGCGCTGAACAACGTCGAGTGGGCGAGCGCGGTTGACGGCGATCGGGACTTCGCCGATGCCCAGCTGTCCACCCGTGAGCGCGAGGTTCTGCGGTTGTATGCCGCAGGCCTGCCTCTGAAGGCGGTGGCTGAGCGACTGGGCGTCGCCTACTCGACCGCGAAGGAGAACATCACTCGTATCCGGGTCAAGTACGTGGAGGTCGGACGGCCGGCACCGACGAAGGTCGACCTCCTGCGCCGCGCGATGGAGGATGGGATCGTCGCCGCAGACGGGGCGCCGAGTGGCCGCTGATCCGCTCAGCATCCGAGAGGCCTGGAGCAAGATCCCCTCTCCGGGCAGCGTGGAGACCGAGTTCGAGCGCTTCACAGGCAAGCGCATGGAACGCATCCTCGCCACTGTCGTCGCGATCGGATCGGCCGTGCTCGGAGCGCAGGCCCTGATCGCGGGCATCACGACCACAGCGGGGGCGGATGCCGCGCGCATCGCGATGCTGCTCGTGGTCTTCATACCGCTGATCGTGATGCTCATCGCGTGCGTCATCGGTCGTGGAGTCAGGACGGCGTCGGGAGCATTCGCGATCGTCTACACGCTCGCGCTCGGTGCGTGGCCGAGTTTCGTCGACCCGGTCGGCGAGGCGGCCGACCAGCCATGGATCTTCTTCCTCGTCAACGTGGGAGTCGTAGCCGCCATGCTCGCGTTTCCGCTCTGGCTGCAGTTCGCGTGGGCACTGTGCCTGCCGTTCGTCTACGGCTACGTCCGTCTCGTCGAGGGTGACTTCTCGCGCGACTTCTGGGTGACGACGGCCTTCGACGTGTCGTTCACACTGATTCTCGGGGTCGTCATCGTCGCGCTGGGGTGGATGTTCCGTTCGGTCGCCGCAGGCGTCGACGAGGCCCGGGCACGGGCCGTCGCCTCGTACGCCGGGGCAGCGGCCGCAGCGGCTGCGGAGGAGGAGCGGGCGGCCATGTCGGCCCTCATGCACGACAGCGTTCTCGCAGCGCTGATCGCGGCGGAGCGTGCGGAAGGCGAGCGAGCGCAGGACCTCGCCGTGGGCATGGCCCGCGAGGCGCTCACCCGTCTGGCGAACACCGAGGCCGCTGTCGCGCAGGAAGGGAGTGACGAACCGGTGGGTGCGGCGCAGATCGTCGTCGAGCTCCGGCGGGCGCTCTCGGAGCTCGGAGCGGATGCGATCGTCGAAGAGCGAGGCGGGATCGGCCTGATCCCCGGACGCGCCGCGAGAGCACTGGTGCTCGCCGCCAGACAGGCGCTCGGCAATGCCGTCACCCACGCGGGCGGGCGCGGCCTCCACATCCTCGTGGAGGGCCGAGGAGAGGAAGGCATCACCGTGACGATCTCGGACACCGGTCCTGGGTTCGATCTTCGGGCGATCGGTGCCGACCGCCTCGGGATCAGAGCGTCGATCTTCGCGCGCATGGCCGGAGTGGCCGGCACCGCAGAGATCGACTCGGGCGAGAGCGGCACCACGGTGACGCTGGGCTGGGAGCTGCCATGAACCGCACGGTGCGCAGTGTCGCGACCTCGCTCGCCGTCGGCTTCGCGATGTACTTCGCCGCCAGAGGCGTCTGGTGGATCGAGCAGCCGACCGCGCCGTTGCTGATGGTCGCGGCGATCGCCCTGTATCTCGTCGTCGTCAATGTCGCGATACTCTGGGACTCGGCGATCTCCGTGCGGATGCCTCTCTGGGCGGCGTTGGCGACCCTGGCCTCCAGCCTGCTGATCCCCGTTCTCGTGACGCTGTCTCTCGATCCCCTCACGCGCACGGCGCCGTTCGCGACCTGGTACATCGGCGCCCTCGGTCTGCTGGGCGTGGTGTGCATCGTGCGGCGTCGGTTCGTGATCGGGTGGCTGGTGGTGGCCGTCCTCGTCGCCACCTCGTCGGCGTACCTGGGCTTCTTCGTCGCGCTGTCGCTCGGCCTCGTCGGTTCGCTCATGTGGGTCGTGATCGCTCACCTGCTGGTGATCTTCTGGGACAGAGCCGTTCGCGACACCGAGCGCCTCGCGGGGATCCAGCAGGCTGTGTCGGCGTGGCACGCGACCCAACAGGTGCGCCAGAAGGAACGTCGCCTGCGTACACAGTTCGCGCTTGCGGTCGCCGGGCCCGTGCTCAGTCGCACCGTCGCGTCTCGCGGGTCGCTGAATGACGAGGAGCGTCTGCAGGCGCGTCTGGCCGAGGGGCGCCTCCGGGATGAGCTTCGCGGCGCTGATCTGCTCAACGACGCGGTGCGGGACGCGATCGAGGATGCGCGTCGCCGTGGCGCTGTCGTCACGGTCTTCGACGAGGGCGGCCTGGCCGATGTCGACGAGAAGAGGCGCGCGACGATCCGCGACGAACTCGCGCGCGTGCTGCGCGATGCGGATGCGGAGCGATGGATCATCCGTGCGGCCCAGGATCCACTCACTGCGGTGACGGTGGTCGGGCGCGCAGGCGCAGGCGGGCAGAGCGACGACGACGCCGTCGATGTGTGGCACGAGATCCCGCGAGACGCGCCAGAGGTCTGACGCAGGGCCCTGCCCTCGGCTCTGGCCGGGGGAGGAGGTCAGAGTCGAGGTCAGACAGAGTGGGCGAGGGGCGGCGAATCCGCCAGCCCCTCGCCAAGCGGACAAGTTACCCGAAAACCGTCCGCTGGTGGCCGGTCTGCGTCTATCTACCCTGGGACAGAGAGACCAGCCGAACGCTGAGCGTCTTATTCAGTTTCACGGTTATTCAAGTCGTTGTCTGTAGGTATTTTGGGGGACACGGAATGGACCCCGGTGCGAGATGATGGGGCATGGGAACGCGTCGAGGAACAAATCTCCCCCGTATGGGCGACTTCAATCAGTCGGTCATCCTCGAGGCCATCCGCCGGTCCGGCGAAGGACTCAGCCGGATCGAACTTGTCGAGGCGACGGGGCTCTCCGCCCAGACGATCACGAACATCACACGCCGTCTCCTCGACGAGGGGCTCATCGCCGAGGCCGGACGGACCATCAACGGACCGGGAAAACCGCGGGTCACGCTGCGCCTGGTGGCGGAGAGCCGTTTCTCGGTCGGCGTGCATCTCGATCCGGCCGTGATCACGTTCGTGCTGCTCAACATGATCGGTGAGGTCGTGGGCCGGCGGGTCGTGCGCACGCAGGACTCGCACCCGAACCGCATCGTCGAGACGATGGCGCAGACGATCGATGTCCTCATCGAAGAAGCACGCATCGATCGAGACCTGGTCGCCGGGGTCGGCGTCGCTGCTCCCGGCCCCCTCGACGCGGAGCGGGGTACCGTGATCGACCCTCCGAAACTCGACGGGTGGAATCGAGTTCCGCTACGGTCGGTGCTCGCAGCGGCGACGGGTTTCGAGGTCACGCTCGAGAAGGACACCACCGCAGCCGCGGTGGGCGAGCTGTGGACAGGCGATGCGACGGCCGAGGGCTCTTTTCTGTTCGTGTACCTCGGTACGGGGCTGGGGGCGGCTGCGGCGCGGGACGGCAGCGTTGTCGCCGGGAGCACGCACAACTTCGGCGAGATCGGACACATCATGGTGGACCCGGACGGTCCGGCGTGCGCGTGCGGCTCGCGCGGATGCGTCGAGGTGATGTGCACGCCGCAGGCGATCGTCGAGCAGGGTGAGGCGGCCGGCGCATTCGACGACGACCCCGAGGATGGCGCTGCGAACGAGGTCGAGAAGCGGTTCCTGCTTCTGTGTGAGCGGGCGTCGGCAGGAGAGGCTACAGCGCTCGGGGTGCTGCGTCGTTCTGCCGGCCATCTCGCGGTGCTGATCTCGGTGCTCACGAACGTGCTCGACGTCGATCGGGTCGTCCTCGGCGGCCCGTTCTGGGGGCCCCTCTCCGACATCTACCTGCGTGAGATCCCCGAGCCATTGCACCGGAGGAGCGCGACTCGCGCGGTTCGCACACTGACCCTCGACGGTGCAGTCGTGGGAGAGGACGTGGGTGCTGTGGGCGCAGCCTGTGTCGTGCTCGACGCCGTTCTCACGCCCCGGGCGTC
Organism: Microbacterium sp. NPDC087589; assembly: GCF_044743635.1. NCBI lineage: Bacteria > Bacillati > Actinomycetota > Actinomycetes > Micrococcales > Microbacteriaceae > Microbacterium > Microbacterium sp. NPDC087589. The sequence continues at coordinate 87,617 of NZ_JBIUWV010000008.1, read as the reverse complement.
GGACCTGTACCTCGAGGACTGAGTGACGACGCAGTTTGCATACCGGAATATCGGTTGCCCCCCCGGAGGGATAACTCCAATCGATGTACCATCGATGAGATGCGCCGTCTGGGGTGACAAGGTGCCAGGGGCGACGGCCCCGCATCAATCGGAGGGTCGTCTGCGTGGCCCGGTAGCTGGGGGGCTCCGGGTCTCGCAGGCACTCCGTGCACGCTGCGATCAGCGGGCGAAGCGGCCCCACGGAATGTCTCGCCGCAGCGGGCGTCGCAGCGGTCTCTGCGTGCGAGCCCACGCCGAGACACGAGGCTCGTCGGCCACGGCCTCGGAAGCCTCCTGGGTATAGGCGTCGCTCACCACTGCGATGAGAGCCGCGAGCTCCTCCTCGGACGCGGTTCCCCGAGTGATCTCCATCGTCGGAATCCGGCGCTCGTCCGACGTCCCGTCCTGCGTCGCGCGCATGGTCACAGCGGGATGTTCCCGTGCTTCTTGGGCGGCAGCTCGGCGCGCTTGCCGCGGAGGGCGCGGAGGGCCTTGGCGATCGAGACCCGGGTGTTCGCCGGTTCGATGATCCCGTCGATCTCGCCGCGCTCGGCGGCGAGGAAGGGGGAGGTCACACTGTAGGTGTACTCGTTGGCGAGGCGAGTGCGCACGGCGGCGACGTCCTCGCCGGCCTCCTCCGCACGCTTGATCTCGCCGCGGTAGAGGATGTTGACCGCACCCTGACCACCCATCACGGCGATCTCCGCCGTGGGCCAGGCGAGGTTGACGTCGGCGCCGAGCTGCTTGGAGCCCATGACGATGTACGCGCCGCCGTAGGCTTTGCGGAGGATGACCGTGACGAGCGGAACCGTAGCCTCGGCGTAGGCGTAGATGAGCTTCGCACCGCGACGGATCACACCGGTCCACTCCTGGTCGGTGCCAGGCAGGTACCCGGGCACGTCGACGAGCGTGACGATCGGGATCGAGAAGGCGTCGCAGAACCGCACGAACCGGCTGGCCTTCTCGCCGGCCTCGATGTTCAGTGTCCCCGCCATCTGAGACGGCTGGTTCGCGATGATGCCGACGGAGCGGCCCTCGACACGGCCGAAACCGATCACGATGTTCGGCGCGAACAGCGGTTGCACCTCGATGAAGTCTCCCGCGTCGACGACATGCTCGATCACCGTGTGGATGTCGTACGGCTGGTTGGCGGAGTCGGGGATGATCGTGTTCAGCGAGCGATCGGCATCCGTCGTCTCCCACTCGAAGCCGCTCTCGTAGGCCGGGATCTCCGCCATGTTGTTGTCGGGGAGGAACCCGAGCAGCGTCCGGGCGTAGTCGATCGCGTCGTCCTCGTCTTCGGCGAGGTAGTGGGCGACTCCCGAGCGCGTGTTGTGCGTGAGGGCTCCTCCGAGCTCCTCCATGCCGACGTCCTCGCCGGTGACGGTCTTGATGACGTCGGGGCCGGTGACGAACATCTGGCTGGTCTTGTCGACCATGATCACGAAGTCCGTCAGCGCCGGGCCGTACACGGCGCCACCGGCGGCCGGGCCCATGATGAGCGAGATCTGCGGGATGACGCCCGACGAGCGAGTGTTCAGGCGGAAGATCTCGCCGTACTTGCTGAGCGCGAGCACGCCCTCCTGGATGCGGGCTCCGCCGGAGTCCAGGATGCCGATGATCGGCATGCCGCCGGACAGCGCGAACTCCATGATCTTGATGATCTTGTCGCCCGAGACCTCGCCCAGAGAGCCGCCGAACGTGGTGAAGTCCTGCGAGTACACCGCCACCGTGCGTCCGTGGATCGTTCCGACCCCTGTGACGACCGAGTCGCCGTAAGGCCGGTTGCGATCCATCCCGAACGAGGTGGTGCGGTGTCGCACGTACTCGTCGAACTCGACGAAGCTCCCTGGATCTACGAGCAGTTCGATGCGCTCGCGGGCGGTCATCTTGCCCTTGGCGTGCTGCTTCTCCTGCGCGACCCTCTCAGCGTCGACAACGGCTTCGTTGTAGCGAGCGCGGAGGTCTGCGATCCTGCCGGCGGTGGTCGAGAGTTCGGGCTTGTCCGTCACGGATTCCACCCTATCGTCGGGTCGGCCCCGTCCGTTGGATGCTCACCACAACGGGTCGCCGGATCCTTTGGCGGCTGTCATGCAGTCAACGGTGTCGGCCGCGGGTGTCAGCCGCCGTCAGCCTGTGGCGCCGTCCGACGCGCCGGATCCGAGCTCGCCCGGAAGAACGTGCGTTCCCGGCTGGTCGATCTCGTCGAGTCCGCTCCTGCGGCCGCGCCCGACGGATGCGATCTTGCGTCCTGCCCAGCCGACGCCGCGTGCTGCCGAGCCGGCCGCGCCGGCGACGGCGCCCCCGACGAACTGTGCTCCGTGCAGCATCCGCAGTTCGAGCTTCTCAGCTCCGCCGACCGGCTCGAGCTCGAGAGGCAGGTCCATGGGAGGCGCGCCGAAGGCGTGATGCGACGTGGTGAGGACGCGCCGCCCCAGGATGTGGTTGCCCGCACCGCCGACTGCGGCGCCCACACCGAAAGGCAGGGCCTTGCCGATGAAGGATGCTCCGCCCTTCGCGGCGAACTGCTTGATGAACATGCTCTTGAGTCGGTCGACGAGGGGTCCGACGGCTGCGCGGGGCAGCGACTTCGTAACCATCTCGCCCCAGTACGACGATCGCGTTCCTCCGCGACCCGTCGCCTGCCCTGCCAGTTGTCCGACGAGCGCCACGCCCTCCTTGCCGAGCATCAGGGTCATCACCAGTGCCCTGGCCCTGTCGGGGTTGGCGACGGCGATCCCATGGACCTCGGCGACCGACTGCGCGAACAGCGCGGTCGATTCGACGAAACCCACGGTCTCCACTCCCGACAGCGCGAGGGTGATGCCAGTGCCGATGCCGGGAACGACGGCGGTCGCGCCGACGGCTGCGCCGCCGGTCGTGACAGCCGCGAGATAGCGACGCTCGAGGATGCGGATGATCTGCTCGGGTGACGCGTGCGGGTTCCTCAGACGGATGCTGCGGATATGCGCGAGGACGAGAGGGCGCTGGATCGCGAGGACGCGATCGAGTCCTCGGACCATCAGCGGGTGCTCCGCCGAGCCCACCGGAGGCACGCCCCTGTCCCACGCGGCGTCGTCGGGGAGGGAGTGGATCTTGTGAACCTTGGGGGCCATGGAACGATCCTAGGAACCCAGGCCGCGAAAACGCCGAAAGCCCGGCTCCCCTTGACGGAGCCGGGCTTTCGTGAAAGACGATCAGACGAACAGGTTTGCCCGCTCGAGGTCCTCGGCGAAGTCGACCTCGACCGCGTACAGGTCCGAGACATCCATCGGTTCGAGCAGCAGGCCGTCTTCGGCGATCGAGAGCTCGAGGCCGCGCTCGAAGTAGTCCTGGTCCTCGACGCGCTGCAGCTGGCGCATGAACGCCTTCTTGTCGGCGGACGAGATGTAGTTGATGCCCACCGCCTCGCCGAGGCCGCCCTTGACGGTCTTGGAGAGCTCGTTGATGAAGCCCTCTGCGGTGACCGTGTACTTGACCTCTTCGTCGCTGACTTTGGAGGTGTTGACGGTGACGAACGACTGGTCGCGCTCGATGTACGCTGCAGCCCGACCGAGGATCATCGGGTCGAAGACGACGTCGCCGTTCATCCAGAGCACACCCGACTTGCCCGTGGCGCCGAGGGCGCGCAGCAGACTCTTCGAGGTGTTGGTCTCGTCGTAACGATCGTTGTGCACGTAGTTGGCGTTCGGGAACGCCTCGATGATGGTCTCTGCGCGGTATCCCACGACGGAGGTGATGCGGGCGTCCGATCCTAAGGCGGCCCGGATGTTGTCGTGCTGCTGGCGCATGATCGTGCGGCCGTCGCTCAGCTCCGTGAGCGGCTTCGGCAGCGCGCGGCCCAGGCGTGAGCCCATTCCTGCTGCGAGGATGACGGTCTGAAGAGTCACGAGTGCTCCTAAATGAAGTATGTGTTCATGGTCGGTTCACCGACCGGACACTTCGTCGTGCCGTGAGTCATGCTAGCGATCAAGCCTGGGAAGCCCCGGGGGGTTGACGTCGCTGTTGCCAATTCGTGATCCAGTACACACCCAACACTCAGATTCGGCCATATCCGCGCGACGAGAGGTCGGTGAGACGATCCTAAGTGCGATTTGTAGCGGTGACCCGAAGAAAAGCGGCACCCGTTGATACCGTAGGACGGTGACTGCTTCTTCCTCCGACGACCGCACCGATCAGGTGGCTGACGCCGCGCCCGCCGCCCCGAAGAAGACCCCCGCTCGTAAGACGTCCGCCAAGAAGACGACCGGCACGCGTGCTCCGTCGAGGGCTGCGGCCGAGAAGGCGGCAGCGACCGTCGAGGTGGTCGCCGAGCCGGCGCTGAAGATCGACCGGGGCACCGAGAGCGCCGGCCCGCGTTCTGCAGCACCGAAGAAGACCAGCACAGCCACGGCGCGCGCTGCCGCAGCGAAGAACTCGACGCGCGATACGACGGTTCGTGCAGCTGCAGCGAAGACCGCTGCCGCGCGAACCGCGGCGACCAAGACGACGGCCGCCAAGACGACGGCCGCCAAGAGCGCTGCCGCCGCAGGGGCGGAATCGACCACATCGGCAGCGAAGGCGGCTGTGTCGAAGACCGCCGCCGCCAAGGCTGCGGCGCAGAAGAGCGCTGCGGCGAAGTCCGCAGCGCGCACGTCGGCCGCGAGAACAGCGGCTGCGAAGGCCGCTGCGGCGAAGACGGCCGCGGCCCAGACGGCTGCGGCCAAGGCCGCCGCGGCGAAGGCGTCGGCCGCCGAGGCCGAGGAAGCGGAGGCTGCCGCAGTCGAGGGCGTGGCTGCGGACCCAGTTGCTGTGGACCCAGTTGCTGTGGACCCAGTCGCTCCGGACCCAGTCGCTTCGGACGCAGGCGCTCCGGACGCAGACGCTCCGGACCCCGCCGTCGACACCGCACCGGTCGAAGACGCCACGGCCGAGGCCGAGACGGTCACCGAGTCCGTTGAGGAACCGTCGGTCGACGAGAGCACGGCATCCGAGGTCGGCGATGCCGTGTCCGATGCGGACGAGACAGACGAGCCCGTCAGTGAGGTCGGGGCGGCATCCGGATCCGAGGCCATCCGCATCCGTGGCCTCGTGAAGAGCTTCGGCGACCACACCGCGGTCAACGGCATCGATCTCACGGTGCCCGCAGGGTCGTTCTACGGAATCGTCGGTCCGAACGGGGCCGGCAAGACGACGACCCTCTCGATCGTCGCGGGTCTTCTGCGCGCCGACGCGGGCGACATCGCGATCTGCGGCATCGACCAGTCGGCGAAGCCGCTCGCCGCGAAGCGCATGATGGGCGTGCTGCCCGATCGCCTCCGCACGTTCGACCGGCTCACGGGGCGGCAGCTCCTCCACTACTACGGGCTTCTGCGGGGGCTCGCTTCGGCGGTGATCGAGAAGCGCGTCGCCGACCTCGCGCGAGCCTTCGACCTCGGAGAGGCGCTGAACCGCGTCGTCTCCGACTACTCGGCCGGCATGACCAAGAAGATCATGCTCGCGGGCGCGATGATCCACTCGCCGCGGGTCCTGGTGCTCGACGAGCCCTTCGAGGCCGTCGACCCCGTGTCTTCCGCAGTGATTCTGGACATCCTGCGTGCGTACGTCTCGCACGGCGGAACAGTGGTGCTCTCGAGCCACGGCATGGATCTCGTCGAGCGCGTCTGCTCGCGCGTCGCGATCATCGTCGGGGGAGAGGTTCTCGCCGAGGGCACGATCGACGAGGTCCGCGCAGGGCAGACGCTCGAAGCGCGGTTCGTCGAGCTCTCCGGTGGCATCGGAGAGGTGGAGGGGCTCGAGTGGCTGCACACGTTCTCCGACTGAGGGCAGCGCTCCTGATCGGATCGCTTCGCGGCGAACGTCGGGTGCGCACCCTGGTCATGCTCGCTGTCGTGGTGATCCTGACGGCCGTGGTCTGCGCTGCGGTCCTCAGCCTCGACGACGCCCCCGTCGCTGTCGCACGCACGGTCATCGTGCTCGGCAGTGCTGCTCTGCTTCTGGGGTTCCTGCTGGGCCCGATCCTCGTCGGTGCCGTCGATCAGCTCGATCCCCGGCGATTCGCCGTGTTCGGAGTAGACGAGCGGCAGATGCCTTGGATCCTCGCACTCGCCTCATTCATCAGCGTTCCGAGCCTTGCTCTGGTCGCGGTGAACATCAGTGTGTGCATCGTGGCGATCAGGCTCGGCGCGCCCTGGTTCACGGCGGTGCTGATGAGCTTCATCGGCCTGCTGTCGACGATCCTCTCTGCGCGCATCGGCATGGCGGTGAACGCGCTGCTTCTGCCCGAGCGTCGTTCGCGCGAGCTCACCGCCCTGTTCGCGCTGGCCGTGATCGTGATCGCGTTCCCCGTCGCCGTGTTCCTCGCCTCGCTCGAGTGGGACGGGCAGGTGCCTGCGGCCGTCGCGTCGCTGACGGCGACGATCGGCTTCACTCCCTTCGCCGCATCATCGCGGTTCCTCTTCTCGTTCGCGACGGATGACGTCACCGGAAACTGGATCAGCGGCATCGTGGCGCTCGTCACCGCCGTTCTGCTCTGGGCGGTGTGGTCGTGGCTCGTGCGCAGACTGCTCACCACCACAGAGCGGCCCGTGACCTCTCGGGAGCGCTCGGGCCTCGGCTGGTTCGGTCTGCTCCCGTCGAACGCCTTCGGTGCGATCGCCTCGCGCAGCCTGGTCTACTGGCTGCGCGACCGCAGGTACATCATGAACCTCATCGTCGTCCCCGTCGCCGGTGCGCTCACCGTGCTGCCCCTCCTGGTGGCCGGAGTGCCGCTCGAGATCGCTGCGCTCGTGCCCGTCCCGGTGATGGCTCTGTTCTTCGGGTGGCTCCCGCACAACGACGTCGCCTACGATTCCACGGCGCTCTGGACGCACGTGGCCAGCGGGGTGCGCGGCATCCCCGATCGTCTGGGACGACTCGTCCCGGTGATTCTCGTGGCTGTTCCCGTGCTCGCGATCGCCGTTCCCCTCACGCTGTTGTGGATCGACGACTGGCGCCTGCTTCTTCCGCTCACCGGCCTCGGAGCCAGCCTGCTGCTGTCCGCGCTCGGGTTCTCGAGCATCGTCTCGGTGATCGCTCCCTATGCCGTATCGCGCCCGGGCGACAGTCCGTTCCAGCAGCCGCAGCGGCCGACGTCGCGCGGTGCATACGGCCCGGCTGCGGCGTTCCTCGGCGCGATAGTCGTGAGCATGCCGACCCTCTGGCTGCTCGTGCTCACGATGCTCGAGGGGTCGGAGTTCGCCCCCGCGACATTCTGGGCCGGACTCGCGACCGGCATCGCGGTCTTCGCGATCGGTGTCGGTGTGGGTGGGCGGATCTTCGAGCGTGAGGGCGAGCGGCTGATGGAGTTCGTCGAGACCGCGTGACACCCGCCCAAGCAGGCGCTTCCGCGGCTAGACTCTCGGCATGAGTACTCCGCTGGACAGCCCCGATCAGGGCGGCGTGGCAACGCTTGATCGCGAACTGGAAGAACTCCTCCGCGAGGAGAACCTCGAGCCGGGCGACCACGAGCGTTTCTCCCATTACGTCAAGAAGGACAAGATCCTCGAGTCGGCGATCACCGGCAAGCCGGTGCGTGCGCTGTGCGGCAAGAAGTGGACGCCGGGTCGCGACCCCGAGAAGTTCCCGATCTGCCCCACGTGCAAGGAGATCTACGAGACGATGGTCGGCTGAGCCCTCTCGAGTTCAGCTCGCGTCGACGAAGACGGTGGGGATCGCCGGGTCCGACTTGCTGAGTGCGAGCGCTCGCACAGGGAGCTCCTCACGCACCCGAAGGTGATGTGCGCGCGCGGAAGCCGTTCCCTCCTGGCCTTCGAACGAGGTGTCGATCTCGCCGCCATCGACGAACGTGGTCTGCAGCGCGCGTCCATCCGCGTGCTCCGCCGGGGTGTCGAGCTCTTCGAACCCGTCCGAGACCACGACGGTCTCAGCGTCGGCGACGCCATCGACGAGGGTGCGGAATGCGGCCTTCCGACCGCCGTGCGACGCCTTGTCACTCGACGCCTTCGCGACTCCGATCCACGATCCGCTCGGATCCTGACGAGCCACGAGCTTGTACACCATGCTCGCCGTCGGGTATCCGGAGCCGGTGACCACCGAGGTGCCGACACCGTAGGCGTCGACCGGTGATGCGGCCAGGGCGGCGATCGCGTACTCGTCGAGATCGCTCGTGACCGTGATGCGAGTGCCCGTCGCGCCGAGCTCGTCGAGCTGCGCCCGAACCTCTGCGGCGACGATCGGCAGGTCGCCGGAATCGATCCGCACTCCGCCCAGGCCCGTGCCGGCGACGCGGATCGCGGTCTCGACGCCGGTGCGGATGTCGTAGGTGTCGACGAGCAGGGTCGTGTCGGTCCCGAGACTGTCGATCTGCGACCGGAAGGCCTCTTCCTCGGTCTCGTGCAGAAGAGTCCACGAGTGCGCGGCGGTGCCCATCGTGGGGATGCCCCAGCGGCGTCCGGCCTCGAGGTTGCTCGTCGCTCGGAAGCCGGCGATGTAGGCGGCACGGGCGGCGGCCACCGCGGACTGCTCGGCGGCGCGACGGGAACCCATCTCAGCCAGCGGACGCTCTCCGGCCGCGATGCTCATGCGAGACGCGGCAGTGGCGACGGCTGAGTCATGGTTGAGGACGCTGAGGGCCAGCGTCTCGAGCACGACCGCGTCGGCGAAGCTGCCCTCGACCGTCAGGATAGGGGACCCCGGAAAGTACAGCTCGCCCTCGCGGTAGCCCCGGATCGAGCCGGTGAAGCGGTAGTTCTCGAGGTAGGTGAGCGACTCGGCATCCACGACGTGGTTGTCTCGGAGGAAGCGCAGCTCGTCGTCTCCGAAGCGGAACTCGCGCAGCAGCGTGAGCAGGCGGCCGGTACCGGCCACGACGCCGAAGCGGCGGCCTCCGGACAGTCGCCGGGAGAACAGTTCGAACACACTGGGCCGTGATGCGGTGCCGTCGCGAAGCGCGGCGGCGAGCATGGTGAGTTCGTAACGATCGGTCAGAAGCGCCGTGGACGTCGTCATCCGATCAGCTTAGTGACGACACCCGCACGGGTTGCTGAGCGTGACGCGGTCGCGCGCGGGTAGGCTGGGGAGTCATGAACGACGCGCCGATCGGAATCTTCGACTCCGGTGTCGGTGGACTCACGGTGGCTCGTGCCATCCGAGCCCAGCTGCCCCGGGAATCGTTCGTCTACATCGGCGACACGGCCCACTCCCCATATGGACCGAAGCCCATCGCGGATGTGCGGCGCTACAGTCTCGAGGTCCTCGACACTCTCGTCGATCAGGGCGTCAAGATGCTCGTGATCGCCTGCAACACGGCATCCGCTGCCATGCTGCGCGATGCCCGGGAGCGGTACGACATCCCTGTGGTGGAGGTGATCGGTCCGGCGGTGCGCCGAGCCGTCTCGACCACGCGCAACGGACGCGTGGGCGTCATCGGCACGGTCGGGACGATCGGCTCCCGTGCGTATCAGGACATGCTCGAGGTGAATGAGCGCCTCGAGGTGTTCACCGCCGCGTGCCCTCGTTTCGTGGAGTTCGTCGAGGGAGGCATCACCGGTACACCGGAGGTGCTCGCCACCGCCGAGGAGTACCTCGCGCCGCTTCGCGATGCCGACGTCGACACGCTGGTTCTCGGGTGCACGCACTACCCGTTCCTCCGCGGTGCGATCAGCTACGTGATGGGGGAGGGCGTCACGCTCGTCTCCAGCGACGATGAGACCGCCGGTGATGTGTATCGCCAGCTCGTGCGCGGCGACCTCCTCGCCTCTCCCGATGCCACGGCGTCGTACGTCTATGAGGCGACCGGCGACTCGGCGACCGAATTCACCGCCCTCGCCAACCGTCTGATGGGCCGGGAGGTGCGCGACGTCCAACTCGTGCAGACCGGCGTCATCACCCTCCCCGCGACGGCCGCCGGGTCGTAGCTCCCCTGCAGCACCCGTTTCATCCACCTCCACCCGAAGGAACCCCCATGACCAGCATCGTCCGCGCCGACGGCCGTTCCACCGACCAGCTCCGCGAGATCACGATCGAGCGCGGATGGAGCAGCCACGCCGAGGGATCGGCCCTGATCAGCTTCGGCGGAACCAAAGTGCTGTGCACGGCGTCGTTCACGAACGGCGTGCCTCGCTGGCTCACCGGCAAGGGCAAGGGCTGGGTCACGGCCGAGTACTCGATGCTCCCTCGCGCGACCAACAGCCGCAACGACCGCGAGAGCGTCAAGGGCCGCATCGGCGGACGCACGCACGAGATCTCGCGCCTGATCGGCCGCGCCCTTCGTGCCGTGGTCGACACCAAGGCGCTCGGTGAGAACACGATCGTGATCGACTGCGACGTGCTGCAGGCCGACGGCGGCACGCGCACCGCGGCGATCACCGGCGCATACGTAGCGCTCGCTGACGCGATCGAGTGGGGCCGTGAGAAGAAGTTCATCGGCAAGAATGCGACCCCGCTGCTCGATTCGGTAGCCGCAGTGTCGGTGGGCATCATCGACGGAGAACCCATGCTCGATCTCGCATATGTCGAAGACGTGCGCGCCGAGACAGATATGAACATCGTCGTGACCGGTCGCGGACTGTTCGTCGAGGTGCAGGGCACCGCAGAGGGCGCGCCCTTCGACAAGCGCGAGCTCGATGCCCTGCTCGACCTCGGCGTCGCGGGCTGTGCCGACCTCAAGGAGCAGCAGCTGAAGGCCCTCGCCGGCTGATGAAGGTCGTCCTCGCCACGCACAATCCGCACAAGGTCGCGGAGTTCCAGCAGATCGTCGCGACGACGCGTCCGGATCTCGAGGTCATCGGCTACGACGGCCCCGAGCCGGTCGAGGACGGCGTGACGTTCGCCGAGAACGCACTGATCAAGGCGCGAGCCGCAGCGCGGCACACGGGTCTCCCGGCGCTCGCCGACGATTCCGGCATCTGCGTCGACGTCCTCGGAGGGTCGCCCGGCGTGTTCTCGGCCTATTGGGCAGGACAGAAGAAGGATGCGGCGGCGAATCTCGAGCTGTTGCTCGATCAGCTGCACGATATCGCCGACCGACACCGCACGGCGCACTTCACCTCGACGATCGCCCTGGTGACCGCCGACGGTCAGGAGCACGTGGTCGTCGGGAACTGGCCCGGTCGGCTGGCGCGGGAGGCGTCCGGCGGCGGTGGATTCGGCTACGATCCCATCTTCATCCCCGACGGCCAGCCCGAAGGGCGCGAGCGCACGGTCGGCGAACTCTCTGACGTGGAGAAGCAGGCCCAATCGCATCGAGCGCGCGCGTTCGCCGAACTGGTACCGCTGCTCGCAGAACTCTGAATCGCTTCCACCATAACCACTACGCTTGACGTACTTCATGCGTAGTGGTTATGGTGAACGGCATGCGAGAACTCACCTACTACATCGGAGTGACCCTCGACGGATTCATCGCCGGCCCTGATGACGAGGTCGACTTCTATCCCGTGACTCCGGCCTTCGCCGAGACGCTCGGCACCGAACTCGCCGACATCCAGCCCGCGCACGTGCGTGCGGCACGAGGGGGAGCGGATGAACCCCTCACGCGGTTCGACACGGTTGTGATGGGCCGCCGCACGTACGAGCCTGCGCTGCAGGTCGGCATCACCGACCCATACGCGCACCTGCGCACGGTGGTGTTCAGCAGCTCGCTCGCCGACCCCGGGGAGGCGAATGTCGAGGTCGTGCGCACCGATCCCGTCGCGCGGGTCCGGGAGCTCAAAGCGGAGGACGGGCTGGGCATCTACCTCGCGGGCGGATCTTCGCTCGCGGGCGTTCTGCTCGACGAGATCGATCGCCTCATCGTCAAGAAGTACCCGGTTATCGCCGGCTCCGGCATCCCGATGGCGAGGCATGAGTTCTCTCCGACGCACTTCGCGCTCGACCAGGTTCGTTCGTTCGACAACGACTGCGTCATGCTCGAGTACTCCCGCTCGCGTTGAGTCGCGACTCTCGACTGACTCGCGACTGCTGAGAATCATCACCATTCCCGACTAGGCTCATCGCCGCCGACGCGCGTGAGAGCCGGTCTAGCCTGGTGACATGCACGATCACGCACCCGCCGCCGGCGGCATCCGCTCGGCCAGTCATCGCCGTCTTCTGGCGATCTCGCTGACCCTGACCGCGACCATCATGGTCGTGCAGGTCGTGGGTGCGATCCTCACCGGCTCGCTCGCGCTGCTGGCGGATGCGGCCCACATGTTCACCGATGCCTCGGCGCTGGTGATCGCGCTCATCGCCGCGGCCGTCGCGGCGCGACCGGCTGACGATCGGCGCACATTCGGCTATCAGCGGGCCGAGGTGTTCGGAGCCCTGATCAACGCGATCATCCTGATCCTGCTCGCGGGTTGGGTCGCGTTCGAGGCCGTCGGACGACTACTGAATCCGGGTGAGACCGAGGTCGTGGGCGGGCTGATGCTCATCGTCGCCGTCGTGGGCCTCGTCGCCAACGCGATCTCGATGTGGTTGCTCAGCCGCGCGCAGCGCACCAGCATCAACGTGCGGGGTGCGTATCTCGAGGTGATGGGCGACCTGATCGGCTCGGCGATGGTCATCATCGCCGCGATCATCATCGTGACGACCGGATGGATGCCGGCCGATGCGATCGCATCGATGATGATTGCCGTGCTGATCATCCCGCGGGCGATCTCGTTGCTGCGCGAGGTCTTCTCGGTGCTCTCGGAGTCGGCGCCTGCCGGAACTGCTGTCAGCGACATCCGTCAGCATCTGCTCGACTATGACGGCGTGGTGGGGGTGCACGACGTTCACGTGTGGCAGCTCACCCGTGGAGCCCCCGTGTTCAGCGCACACGTCAGCGTCGACCCGGCTCTCCTGGCCGATGGGCGCACGACCAAGCTGCTGAGCGACCTCCAGTCCTGTCTCGCGCATCACTTCGACGTCGAGCATTCGACCTTCCAGATCGAGCCTGCCGAGCAATCGGATTGCGAACCCCACCACGCCTGAGGCGTCAGGCTTCGACGACCACCTCTGCGGGGGTCTTGTCGGGGCGCAGCCCGCGCCAGCGCGAGTGCCGCAGCACTCCGTCGGGAGTCCAGTTCGCGAACTCGACCTCGCCGACGATCTCCGGCGCCACCCACAGCGCGTCGGAGGCATCGAGGGCGGGGACGCCGTCCAGCGGCGCCGCGTCGACACGCAGCGGCGCGAGTCGTGCGAGCAGATCGCGCAGCATCCGATCGGTGAAGCCGGTGCCGACCCGCCCGACGTAGCGCAAGCGTCCGGATTCGGGCACCGCGAGCAGCAGCGAGCCGAAGGTTCCTTCGCGGTCGCCTTTGCCCGGGCGGATGCCGATGATCACCACCTCCTGCATCCGCGTGTGCTTGAGCTTGAGCCACGAGGGGGATCGCTGGCCGGAGCGGTATCGGGAGGCGGGGTCTTTCACGACCACGCCCTCGAGGCCGAACTCGTCGCTCGCGGCCATAGCCGCGTCGACGTCGTCGAACACGGGCGGCACCTGCACGGGCGCATCGCGGTCGGAGATGACGTCCTCGAGCAACGTGCGCCGCTGTGACAGCGGCATGGAGCTGAGGTCATGACCATCGAGGCGCAGCAGGTCGAAGACCATGTAGACGATGGGGGTGCGGACGACCTCGCGCTCGATCTCTCGCGGCCGGGTGAGGTGCATCCGGTTCTGCAGCAGGGAGAAGCTCGGTCTGCCCTGCGCATCGAAGGCGACGATCTCGCCGTCGATGATCGCGTCGTCGATCGGCAGGAAGGGCGCGCCGTCGGCGGTGAGCTCGGGGTAGCGGGCGGTGATGTCGGTGCCGCTGCGGGCGTGCAGCAGCATGCGCCCGTCCGCCCAGGTGCCGATCGCGCGGATACCGTCCCACTTGACCTCGACCCATGAGGGTGAACTGAGGCTGCGTGCGATCGCGGGTGTGCCGTTCTCGGCGAGCATGGGGGAGACGGAGGCAGCCACGGCGGATGCCGGTGCGCTCGCGGCACCGGGGATGCGCGGGCGGTGTCGAGCGGCGGGCGCTCGCGTCGCCGAGACCGGCTGCGCGGCCGCGCGCTCGGATGCGGATGCGGATGCGGATGCGGATGGCAGCGATGCCGAGGGGTCGGTGAGCAGCGCAGTGACCGGTTCCAGCCCCGACTCCGCCCGCTCGAGCACACTCGCGAAGTCGAGCTGCGCCAGGTCGGGATCGTCGAGCTCTTCCCACGTGCGCGGGGCGGCCACCCACGGCTGTGCCCTGCCCCGCATCGAGTACGGCGAGATCGTGGTCTTCTTGCCGTTGTTCTGGCTCCAGTCGAGGAAGACCTTGCCCCCGCGCGCGGCCTTGGCCATGGTGCTCGTGGCGAGGTCGGGGTGCTCGGTCTCGATGAGCCGGGCGACCTCCTTCACGACGGCCGAGATCTCGTCGCTCGTCTGCTGCCCTGGCAACGCCGCGTACAGGTGGATGCCCTTGCTGCCGCTCGTCACGGGCACGGGGTCGAGCCCGAGGTCGGTGAGCAGGCCGCGCGCGATGCGTGCGACCTCGGCGCACTGCGTGAGTCCGACGCCGGGTCCGGGGTCGAGGTCGAGCACCAGACGGTCGGGTCTGCCGGGCAGGCCGTCGGGCGTGAAGCGCCACTGCGGCACGTGCAGCTCGATCGCGGCGACCTGGGCGAGCCAGACGAGCGTCGGCACATCGTCGACGAGCGGATACTCCTTGGGCCCGTCGGAGTGCTGGATCGCATGGCGGGGTATCCAGCTCGGAGCGCCCGGTTCGAGCTGCTTGGTGAAGAACGAATCGGCGGGAGCATCCGCGGTTCCGACCCCCTCGACCCAGCGCTTGCGGGTGACCGGGCGCCCGGCGAGCAAGGGGAGGAGGTGCGGTGCGATCGCCGTGTAGTAGGCGATGATCTCGCCCTTCGTGGTGCCGGTCTCGGGGTAGACGACCTTGTCGAGGTTCGTGATGCGCAGTCGACGACCGTCGATCTGCACGTTCTGAGCCTCTGCGACCATGACGACAGCGTAGTCAAGGTACTGGCCCCCACCCGGGCGGCTGGTGTTCACTGGGGTCATGAGAACGATCTGGAAGGGCGCGCTGACCTTCGGCCTCGTGAATGTGCCGGTCAAGGTGTACTCCGCGACCGAAGACCACGATGTGCCGCTGCATCAGGTGCACGAGAAGGATGGCGGTCGCATCCGCTATCAGCGCACGTGCGAGGTCTGCGGCGAGACCGTGGCGTACGCCGACATCGATCGCGCCTACGTCGACGAGGGGCAGACCGTCGTGCTCACGAAAGACGACCTCGCCGCTCTGCCCGCCGAGAAGAGCCGCGAGATCGACGTGGTCGAGTTCGTGCCCTCCGACCAGGTCGACCTGCTGACCCTCGACAAGCCCTATTACCTCGAGCCCGACTCCAAGTCCCCGAAGGCCTACGTGCTGCTGCGCAGGACGCTCGAGCAGACCGACCGCACGGCGATCGTGCGATTCACACTGCGCCAGAAGACCCGGCTCGCTGCTCTTCGCGTGCGGGGCAAGGTGCTGGTGCTGCAGACGCTGCTGTGGGCCGACGAGGTGCGCGAGGCGGAGTTTCCGGCGCTGGATGAGGACGTGCGGATCTCGAAGAAGGAACTCGAACTCTCGGCATCCCTGGTCGACAGCTACTCGGCCGACTTCGACCCCGAGTCGTTCGTCGACGAGTACCAGAAGGAGCTGCGCACGCTGATCGACGCCAAGATCGAGGCCGGTGACACGTTCGATGTGTCGGAGACGTTCGGCGACGGCGACGGCGATGCCGACGCGAAGAGCGGCGAGGTCATCGACCTGATGGAGGCGCTGCGCGCCAGCGTCGCCCGCACCAAGGCCGCGCGATCGGAGTCGTCGGAGTCGTCCGAAGAGAAGGCGAGCACCAAGAAGACCTCGGGCAAGAAGAAGGCGGGCTGAGTGCTCAGCCCGCTCTTCTCAGCCGTTCGAGATCAGTGCTTGCCGTCGCCGTCGAAGTCGGGAGCGCGGTCGAAGACCTCGGGGTCGAGCGCGAGCGCTTCGGCCTCGGCGGCGTCGGTCTCTCCTTCACCGGCAGCGGCCTCCTTCTTGGCTTTGCGGCGCTCCGAGAAGTAGTGCCAGACGGTGATCAGCGCGGTGCCGCCGACTGCTGCGAGCAGGATCAGATCGATGTAGCTCTCGACGAAGTGTGCGACCGGCGGGATGAACCCGATCGCGTAGCCGAACATCGTGAGACCGAAGCCCCAGAGGATCGCGCCGATCAGGTTATACAGCGTGTATCGGCGCCACGGCATGTGGCCCACACCTGCGGCGACCGGCGCGAACGTGCGCACGATCGGCACGAAACGGGCGAGGATCACGGTGATGCCGCCGAACCGCTCGAAGAACGCGTTCGTCCGCTCGACGTTCTTCTTGCTGAAGAGCCCCGACTCCTTGCGCTCGAAGACAGCCGGTCCGCCTTTATGGCCGATCAGGTATCCGACCTCACCGCCGACGAAAGCAGCGAGACCGATGAGCAGCGCGACGATCCACACGTTGATGCCGAAGACGCCGTGCTCAGAGCCGGCGATCGGGTGCGACAGCAGGCCTGAGATGACCAGCAGCGTGTCACCCGGCAGCAGGAACCCCACCAACAGTCCCGTCTCTGCGAACACGATGAAGCACACCACGAGCAGCGCCCAGGGACCGGCCGAGCCGATGATGGTGGCGGGGTCGAGCCAGGGGATGAGAGCGGCGTGATGCATGGATTTCCCGTCGTCGTGCGCTGTGCGGCGGTCAAGTCGTCGGTCGCGGGGGACGCGACAGATCGGTGCGGAAGGTGGGACTTGAACCCTGACCGAGTCCCATCTTCTGACTCGCCTTCGGCGGATAATGCCCGGTCAGGCATCACTTCGAATCTTCTTCAGTTTCGCTCGATCTCACCGGTTTCTGGCGAAGTGTGGGCAAAACGTGGGCAGATCCGAGAGAGCAATCGCGGCCGTGGGAGCAATTCTAGAGGTTGCAGCCGTTCTGTCACTGAGAGCCTCCCCGAGACTGTCGCAGGCCGCTTCTAGAGTGGAGCATATGGAATGGTTCGCGGTTGTCACGGGTGCCCTCGGAATCCTCTTCGGCGGCTACGGCGCATGGCGAGCGTGGCGAACCGATCGCACGCAGAAGCTGCTTGGCAAGCGCTGGGAGATCGAGGCGCGTTCGAAGGACGAGTATCTCTTCCATAACCGTCAGCCGCGGACGGTCTATCGACCTCGGATAGAAGGCCCCTCGGGGCATATCGTCATGGCAGATGAGAGTGTGTCGGTAGTTCGACCCAATGAGGCTCTCAGCGCATACGTGCTGATCACGTACAACCACGATCAAGGCCCAATGAAGGTCTCTTGGCACCACAGGCCAGACCTGAAGGACAAGCCTAAAACGCAGCGCCTTTACCTACCCGACGCCAAGTAGCGGCAGGCTAAATCCAGATTGTTCGCTTCTTCTTGGCTTTCGCGTGGGCCAGGGCATCAACGGCCAGTGGTTCGTTGAGCAGCTCCTTAGAGTGCTCGCAGGTCTCGATCCACGTACTCGCCGTGCCGCAGAACGCTTCAAGCAACGTGTGTAGGTCGGCCAAGGCGTTGAGTGGTTCTTGGCGTCGTTGATTGTGGAGTCGATCCTGATCGCCGGGCTGATGAATTCCGAACACGATCGGTTCATGGTGAGCAACTCGATTGCGTAGCCACTTCACTCTCTTCACCACGTTTGACGCGGCTGTCATGGTGGGGCCAACGTGAGCGAAGACCGCGTCCAAGCGCCCGTCCCAGAGCGCGACCTCATAGTCTGCGCGCCCAACTAGAGAACCGCCCGTGCCCGACGACGTGCCGCCTCGCTGAAGGAGATCCCCCCAAGCGCCGAAGCTAACTTCAGCTACAACACGCTCAGGATTGGTGAAGCTCGCGCCGAGTCGCCCTTCCGCCTCACGAAACTTCTCCTGTGTTCGGTCGTCAAGGATCACCGATTTGCCGTGGAACCAGTGGTTGCCGTAGCTCGCCGCGAGCGTGCGGTGCATCGAATCTCGCATCGCCACCTCTGCGAAGTGGATGAGCTCGAGGAGTGCGCCACGAAGCTCCGCATCAAGAACGTAGAGTCGCGCGGGCTCAATCGAGAGACTTGGCAGCGCTGCTGTGTAGGTTCTAAACCGTGCACGTGGAACGATCGAGCGAATCGCCAGCGCATCGCTTGAGTTCTTGATTTGACTGAGCACGAGCTTCACAGTATCGTCTTTAAAGAACTCCCCCATTGTGGGGTTTGAACGCCACCGCTCTTACGGCTCTGATCGTGAAGCGATGGCGTTCGTTCGTTAAGGCTACGTCGCATCCACGATTCAAGCGTTCCCTCGCGAGACGCTGACGATGTGGTGTGCGCCGACGGAGCCAGCCAGCTGAGCGCCAGGAAGTACGACCGTAAGCCCGCGGGCGATGAGGTCGGCGAGCAATCGGGCGCTGGAAGCTGACAGGTCAACCACTGACGGATCTGATCTCGACGCCTGAGGTGCGGGAGCGCTCGACACAGTTTCGGCGCTCAGAGCGCCTGCAGGGGAGATGCTCAGTGGCTCAGGGCTGAAGTCGGCAGCCATGCCGGCCAGCCCGTCGAGCGACCGAGCGAACATGCCGCGGTTGCCGTCGAGGCCGCCGACGAGCCCTTGCACGAGGTTCTTGCCGTAGCTAGCGAAGAGGCGCGACGGGGAGTGGATGCCGAGGAACTCGAGGAAACCACCGATCGCATTCTTGGCGATGTCGAGTAGGGCGGTGCCGACCGAGCCCGCTGCCTGCCAGAGACCCTTGATGAGTCCGCCGATCAGGTCGACGCCGGCCGTGATGAGGTCGGGGATCATCCCGATGATCGCACCGACGAGCTTCGGGAGCAGGTTGAGGATCGCGGGGATCAGCTGCGGAACGATCTTGGGCACGGCTTCGACGAGGCCCGTGAAGAGGCGCACGGCGGCCTCAAGCAGCTTCGGGATCATATCGAGCACGGTCGAAATGATCTTCGGTACGAGGTCGATCAGCGCCTCGATGAGCAGCGGGAGGATCACGGGGATCGCTTCAATGAGCGACGTGAAGAGGGAGATGGCGCCGTCGAGGATCGCTGGAATCATCCCGAGGATCGATTCGATCAGCACGGGGAGTAGCTCGACGATGGCCGTGATCAGGGTGGGGATGATCACCGGCAGCGCATCGACGAGCGCCGTAAACAGGCTGATGGCGGATTCGAGGATCTGCGGGATCATGGCGAGGATCGTGGTGATGATCATCGGCAGGATCGTCACGAGCGAGGAGATGATTCCCGGCAGGATCTGAGCCACGGCGGCGATGAGTCCGGAGAGCATGGTTACCGCTGCGCCGAGGATCTGGGTTCCGTTGGTGGCGAGGAAGGCGACGATCTGCGTGATCAGCGCGCCGATTGTCCCGATGACTTGCGGGGCGATGATCACGAGTGCGTCGAGGATGCCCGGGAACGCGTTGAGCGCTGCCGTGAGGATGCCTTCGCGAGCGCTGGAGAGTGCGCCGAAGATGCTGAGCAGGCCGCCTGTCGACAGCCAGGTGAGCGCGGTGCTGATGCCGTTCTGCATCGCGGTGAGGATGCCCGAGAAGTCGAGCGAGTCGGTGCCGTTGATGAGGCCGAAGACGAAATCAGCGAAGCTGTTCGATGCGTCGGTGAGCCAGCCAGTGAGGGCCTGGAATGCGGCAGATTCCTGCACGCGGTTGATGAGTGCACCGAGCGCGGCGGTGACGGCTGTGACCGCGGGAAGCAGCGACGTGCCGAGAGTGGCATAGAGGTTCTCGGTGCCAGCGCCAAGACGCTGCTGTGCGCCAGCGAGAGTAGTGGATTCCCGCGAGAACGCGCCCTGTGCGTCGGCGGTCTGTTCGTAGAGCAACGCCAGAGTGGCTTGCAGCTTGGCGTTCTTCTCAGCCTCTCCGGTGAGCCCTGAGAGACCCATCTCGGCGAGCTTCGCCTTGACGGCGGCCTCGTTCATCGAAACGCCATAGCGCTCGATCGGGTCACGCTCTCCGCGGAGTAGCGACGAGAGTGCGCTGACGGCTTCGGAGGTAGAGCCGCCAAACTGCGCGGCGAGGTCCGAGCCGAGGCCGATCAGGTCGTTGGTCTGTCCGCCGAGCGCGTCGGCGCTGACTCCCATGTTCTTCAGCTGCGCGCCGAGAGTGGTGGCGAGCCCGGCGTACTCGCTCTTGGCGAGGCCGACGTTTGAGGCGGCGCTGTTCGCCCACTCGGTCATCTGGCCGGTACTGTCCTTGAATACCGAACCCATGGCGCCCATGGCTTGCTCGAGGCCGGATGCGCTCGAGACCGCCTTGACGCCGATGCCAGCTGCAGCGACGCCGACGGCGGCGAGAGCGCCGACCGCGACTGCCGCGCCTTTCGACGCGATGTTGCCGAGGCCGCCGAGCATGCCCGTGGCTTCGTTGAGTCCGCCCGCGAGCTTCTTCGTGTCGGCGAGGACACTGATGACGATGTTTTGCCCGGCCATGCGGTGCGACTCCTTGAGAGGGTGGTGCCTGCCCGGCGCGAGTAACCGGGCAGGCGGTCTAGTTCCGCTTCGACTGGCGGCGGGACTCGGTGAGGATTGCCTCGCGCTCAGCGAGCGTCATCGAGTAGTAGTCCGCCGGCCTCCAGTGGAAGCTGACGACGAAGGAGGCCATGTCTCGCAGGCGCTCTTCAGCCGGGTCGCCCATCGAGTCAGGCGGCCACGGGGAGCGCTTCGGGCTCGCTGGCGTCGTCGAGCTCGGGGCCCTCCGAGACGTTGAGGTCGCCGAGTGCGGCGGTGATCTCGGAGATCTCCTTCAGCGTGAGATCCTGCGCCTCATTCCATGTGTAGGCAGGGTTCTCGCGGAGTCGGAAGGTGAACGCGATCGCGGCGAGTACGAGGCCCTTGGGGCGGTCGTCATCGCTGAGGCTCGAGAGCCCCTGACCGGAGAGCTTCTCGATCTGGCTGATCTCACGCATCGTGAGGGAGTTGAAGTCGTACGCGGGTGCGGTGGCCTTGGCCATGATGGGTCTCGCTTTCTAGGGGTGGGTGTTACAGGTCGTTGGACTTGAGGATTTGAGAGACGCCTTGATCGAGCGCGCGGAATACGTCGCTGCGCTTGCGACTCAGAGCGTCGGTGAGGAACGGACGGGCGGCGATGCCACGAGCGGGCCAGCCGTAGTGAATGACGCCGGCATACGGCGCGCGAGCGCCGCCAGCGCGCACAACGGCTTTGGTCTTGCCTCGGCCAGCGCGCAGAGTGCCGGCGAGGGCGCCAGAGGCGCGGGGCGGGGTGGCTGCAGTGACGACGAGCATGCCGATCGAGTGCATGAGGTCGCGCATATCCTGCACATCCACGCCTGCCTGATCGAGCGCGCGGATCGTCTTACGGAGGCCTTCGACGCGGATGCGTCCGCCAGGGGCGATCCGGTCGAGGTCACTCATGCGGTCACCTCGGTTGGCTCGCCGAGCACGCTCCAGGCGAACTCAAAGACGAAGAATCGGGCGCTCGCTGCCCCGCCGAGCTCGGGCTTCGGGCCGACGATGACTTGTCCGGCGTAGTGCGGCGCGTGCGCGGATGGCGCGACGTTCCCGAGCGGGCGAATGGTGAAAGGCACCGTCTCCCCGGAATTGGCTCGGGCGAAGCGGTACAGACTGCCGGCGTCGAGAGACTGATAGGCGGCCCCGCCGAGGGTCCAGTCTGAGTCCGCGAACGGGTCAGTGAATCCCATGGCGTCGCTCGGCGTAGGGGTGAGCCGGTACTCGAGCAGCTCGACCGCACGCTCAAGGCCGCCGAGGGTGATCGACGGTCGAGAGCGTGGGCCGAGTCGCTGGAAGCTCATGGCGTTACGGGGTCGCTACGGTGACCTTGACCGGCTCGCCGTCACATTCCCACTCGAACTCGAACTCGTAGCCGGCCGAGTTGGCTTCGCCGCCGAGCGAGGGCTTGCGTCCGATGTAGACGAACCCGACGAAGTGGGGCTGCGAGAGAGTGGGCACCTCATTGCCGTGCACGGCATACGTGTAGGCGACTCGCTTCCCGGAGTTCTCCCAGACGTAGGACCACAGCGAACCCTCATCGGTCGACTGCACGGCGTTGCCGGAGAGCAGCCACTTGGCGACGCCATCGGCGATCTCGCCGAACGTCGGGTCATCCGGTTCGTCGGACTGAAGCGTGAGGCCTCGAATGTCCTGCCAAACCTCGGTGCCGGGGGTGTCGAGCAGCAGCCGGAGGCGCTTGCCCTTGATGCGTGTTGACATGGGATTGTCCAATCGGGGTTAGGGGGTGATGGTGGTGCGGATGCCGATAATCGCGACGGGGAACTTGCCGCCTGCACTCGGCTCCCATTGGTCGATCTGCACGTCTTCGACGAGCCATTCATCGGCCTCGAGGATCGAGAGGGTCTGCGCAATACGTGCATCCATCGCTTCGGCAAGTGCGGCGTTGCCTGTGGCGACGCCCTCGACGAGCCAGACATCGAGTCGGAAGGTCTTGGAGCCTCCGAAGGTCTCGGCGGCACTGAGGTACGGAGAACCCGGCAGCGTCATTGCGAAGGGCGGGGTGACCTTGCCAGGCACGTGCGTGATTGCCCTGATGCCTCCTGCGGTAAGGAGGTCGGCCACGGCCTGGCGCTCTTCCGTCAAGTTCACGGCGTTCCCCCGTCGAGGTTTCCTGCGCGGCTCGACGAGGCCGGCATGCCAGCGATCCCGCGACCGACGAACGGGGCGAGGATCGGATACGCGGCGACCATGGGATCGCGGGCGATGCGGATCGCCGCGCCCGTGTCGGGGCTTGCGAACTGGGATACGCCGTTCTTGGTGTCGCGGCGGTGGAAGAGCTCGGCTCCGACTTCGAGCGTCGCTCGCTCGCTGATCGCCGTGGGGATCTCGGCAGTACCGACGTGCTGGGCGACAAGCGCGGCGGCCTGCGCCCAGCACGCGCCCGCGAACGTCTCTTCGGCGGGGGTCGGCGTGAGCCCCGTCGTGGAGACGTACGCGAGCAGGTCGGCGGCGGTCATGCGTTACGCAGCCATCTTCACCGGCACGACGGCGGCAGGGATCTCCGCCGCGACAGCGCCGTAGCGGTAGACCGCGAAGCTCTTGCTCAGGTTGACGATGTTCTCGTCAGTGAGCGAGACGAGGGGCGAGTCATAGGCGCGGATCGCGCGTCCGTTGACGAATACGGCCGAGTCTCCCGTCTGCCCGGAGTCGAGGCGGACAGGGATCCCCGCGAAGTCGCCGGACAGGCCGGGGAGATCGAGGGTGCCGGAGTTGTTCTTCTCGCCGACGCGGAAGACTCGCTCACCGGCCACGGTGAGGCTGCGGAGCTTCTTGAAGACTGCGCCGGAGACGATGAGCGCCTCGGGCGAGAGGTTCTCGGTCTCGAACTTGAGTGCGGCATCGATGAGGGCGTCTTCCCAGTGGCCGGCCGTGCCGGCTGCCAGAGTCGCGCCGAGGGTGACGACGCCGGCGTCGGCGGCGATCCCGCGGCGCGCGGTCACCAGAGCGTTGAACGCCGCGCGGAGCACGGCCTTCTTGCGCGCCCCGGCGGCAGTCGCGAGCGCCTCAAGCGAAGTATTCAGGACTCCGACCGTCGAACGCTCGATGCTCTGGCGGGTGAGTTCGGTGCCACCGGCGTAGGTCTTGACCGGCGCGGTACGAGTCGTGATCGATACTTTGCCGAAGGGGATATCTTCGCCCTCGGCTGCCTGCTCATCGACGCTGATCGTGTTCGATGCGACCTCGGCGAACTCGATCGAGTTCCCGGAGGCTGGCAGCGTGCCAGTCCCGAACGTGTCGGCCAGTACACCCGAGGAGGCGTCGAAGATGCGGACGAGGTTGACGATTCCCTGCGGCTTGACGACGGCATCCGCAGAGGTGCCGCCCGCGTAGGCGCGCTCCTCGTAAAGAGCCTCATAGTCGCGGATCGTCGACTCATCGCCCGAAGCGATCGCCTTGAGGATCTCGCCCGCCGAGCGCGTGTCAACAGTGGGGCTGTCGTCCTCGCGGACGCTCAGCGTCGACATCTTGCGGTCGATCTCGTCGATGGCCGCGCGGATCTCGGTGATCTCGGCGGCGGTGTTGTCGGTCTCAGGCATGGTTGCCCTTTCTGCGGCGTTCGCCGCGTTGGTCGAGTTCGCCGCGCGAACATCGGTGATGAGTGCGTCACGGCCATAGGCGCCGAACGGCACGAGGGAGACTTCGCGGGCTTCGACGCGGGTGCGGGTGATATCGCCGGTCTCGTCGTCTTCGCGGTGCTCGATGGGCAGGAAACCGATCGAGAGTTCGTCGAGCACGCCATCGCGAAGCAGCGTGTACGCCTCGCGGCCGCGTGGTGTGTCGGAGAGCTTGCCGGTGACCTCCCAGCCCTCGTCCGTGTCGCTGTGAGCGGTGAGCACGCCGATTGGCTCTGAGTGCCGCCAGTAGACGAGGACGCGCCCCGAGGCAGGCAGCTCGACAGAGCCGCGCTCGAAGCTCTCGCGGTAGTAGCCAGCGATACTGACTGACGAGTCCCAGGGGACTGCGATGCCGGTGAAGGTGCGCTCGGCGTCGTCGGCGCTCGCGCGGACGGCGAAAGATCGTGTTTCGAGGTCGGTCATGCTGCCGCCTTTTCGGTTGGGCGTGCAGGCGGCACGCGGTCGTCGATGCCCGTTACCTCGGGCAGGTTCTCGATGGTTCGGACTTCGCTCGGGAGTAGCCAGCCAGCGGCGATTGCAGCGGCGTGCGCTGTGTAGCGAGCGGCGGTGTCGAGTCGGAGCAGGGCCTCGGCGTTGAAGCGTGCCCGCTGGCCGCGGGGGAGTAAGTCGCTGAACGCCTCTTCGATCTCCGCGATGTCGTCGGCGAGGCCGAACTTGACGAAGCCGAGCCACTCTTGCGAGATGTTCGCGTAGGTGAGCGCGGAACCGTCGATCCCAGAGAGCATCAGAGAGGCGGGGACGCCGAAGAGGCGCGCGATCGCGATGACACTGAAGCGCTGGCTCTCGAGGAACTGCGCATCTGCGGGTGTCAGGTAGGTGGCGGCGTATGTCGCGCCGTGCCCGAGGACAGCGACGCCGCGCTTGCCGCCGTGGGTCTCAGTCCACGCACCCTTGATCGTGGTTGCTTCGGCGTCGCTCAGGGGGGTGCTGACCGACAGCACGCCTGAGGGCACGTCGCTGGTGCTGACTACCTTCGACGCATAGTCGCGAAGGTCGATGGCGCCGCGAAGTTCGGCGCGTGCTGCCTGAATCGGGCCGAGCCCGTACGGAGTGCCAGGAACGCGGAGCTTCGAGAGGTGCTTCACCTCGTCGCTCTTGAGATCGTGCCCGCGGTGGGTGAAGCCGATGATTCGGCCGGCGTCTGAGGTGCGAATCACCACGTCATGCGGGTTGAGTACTTCGAGTGTCGAGACCTCGCCGCGGTCATTGCGACGGATCCGCCAGTAAGCATTGCCGTTGAGAGAAAGGCTGACGGCCGTCTGTTCGATGAATGCGCGGTACGACGTGTCGATGTCGGGCCGTCGGAGGAGTGAGGGGGAGTCGATGACCTGCCCGGCGCGCTCCACATCGATCGACAGCTGACAGAGTGCGGCGACGCGAATGGCGACGGCGCGATACACGGCGCCGAGAGTGAGGGCTTCGTTCGGTGAGACGTTCGCCGCGGTTGATTCGCTGCGCGAGGGAATTTCGAGGGCGGTCGGCGACGACTCAGAGCGCCGGAAGAGACGCCCAAAGGCTCCGGCTAGAGTCCACTCCTGTGCTCGCATCGGCGCGGAGTCTAAGGGGCACTTTTCCGCTTGGGTCGAGGTCTAGAAGACCTGCACTCCAGTCGCCGCTGGAGCTACTTCGAGCGCGAGCACGCCGAGCGCCGTGGCCTTGATCGCGTCTACCTCAGTGCCGGAGTCCGCTCGAGAGATCACGAACGCATCGCCCGCATTCTTGCGAGTCGCGCGCTGCATCTGGGCGGTACGCAGCGGGTCACCGCCGTGCACAAGTTTGCGCGTCGAGATGAGTCGGTAGAGCATGGCTGTCGCGCTGATCGCGTCGGAGTAGCTGCCGGTCATGGTGGGGATGCCGCGCTCTGCGAGGCGCTTGCCGAGCGCGCGGAGCGTGTAGCCATCAACGGCGATGGTCGCGGGCCGGAACCGCCAGAGATGAAGGCAAAGCGCCAGTAGGCGATCGATCGACGGTGCACGTAGTGACGCGACGAGCTCTGAGTGCACTTCGCCGCTCTCGGTGCGCGCGGTGGCGACGATCGAAGCGAAGCCGAGACCGGGAGTGGCGTCGATGCTGAAGACAAGGCGAGCAGCGCGCGGGAAGGTGGCCTCTGGGCGCCGTGCGGCCCGCATCCAAAGCGCGGGCTCAATGAACGGCGCACGGGTCGATGTCAGGAACCGGTTGAGGTGGTAACGCACGGCGTCCGTTGGCGGCTTGGTGCGCACGAGCGTGATGAGCGCCTCGAGGTCTGTGCGACCGCTCGCAACAGCGGGGTTGGCTATCGCTAGCCAGCGGCCGAGGGTTTCGTCGTCATCGGGGATGCGCGCTTCGGGCGCTTCCCATGCGGCGAAGAAGACGCGCGCGGCGCCGCCGTCCGCAATCGACTGCTCGCCGAGACGATAGAGGTCGAGAAGGAGTTCGCTGTCACTGTCGCCTGCGGTCGTGATGCCTGCGACGAGGCAACTCGGCCGGCCGCCGGTGCCCGACAACAGGTCACCCCAAAGAGCGCGCCGGAGAAGGTGCAACTCATCCACGAGACCAAGGTCGATGGGGAGGCCCTGCAGCGCGGCGCTCCTCGCCGCCTTGATCTTGTACGAGCCGCCCGCGACCATACGGAGACCACGCGTCTCTGTCGTCCTGGTGAACATCCGAGCGATCTCGGGGTTGCCGTCGATAGCGCGGCGCGCGCGGTCATAGACCAGCCCCGCCTGATCAGCGTTCGACGCGATGCCGATCACAAGGGCCACGGGCTTCGAGAGCAAGCGCCAGAGGCCGAGCGCGGCGGCGATCTCGGTCTTGCCGTTCTGGCGGCCGAGCGAGATGACTGCTTGCTGCCAGCGAAGCTGGCCGGCGCGTGCGTGGCCTGGCGGGTAGACCTCGAGCACGGCACGGATCAGCTGCACTTGCCACTCTTCGAGCGCGTAGCTAAACGCCATCACCCATGCGATCGCGAATGCCTTGGCGTACGGGTCGAAGGCGCTCTCGAAGTCAGGGGTGAGCGGCGGCGTGTAGCGGGGCGGCGGCCACGCCTCGATATCGGCGAACGGCGGAACGCTCATCGCGCGCCCATCCGCTCCGCACCAATGTCGGCGGCGCCCCCTACGATCGGGGCAGGTGCCGCGGAGCCCATCGCGGCGTGCGACCACGGAAAGGGATCGACATGACTGCCAAGCAGGACATTGAAGTTATCAAGGCTGACGCTGCACTTACTGAGGCCGAACGCCTTTGGAAGGCTATTGATCTGCTCGCGGAGCGAGTTGACAAAGCACCTGAGGCTGGCGCGAAGATCGCTTCCCAGCGCCTCGACGACGCTCTGCGCAGCGCCTTCTAAGCACCGACACGGGGGCGGCACGAACGCTCGTCGCGTTGTCACGATTGTGCCGCCTCCCGGAGTGCCTTCTCGAGCGGGCTTTCCTCGCCAGTGGCGGCTGGCGCGAGCTTCGCGAGGTTGCGATAGGTCAAGCCGAACTGGGCCACGAGCGCGGGCGTGAGCGCGCCGCCGTCGAGCGCCTCGGCGAGCTTTCGCAGTGTGACGAGCGCGGGCATATGGGGTGCGCCGAGCCACGGCGCGGAGCTTTCGAACTCGGCTACTGACTCGCTGAAGCTGTTTGCGGTGCTAACCGTCATGGTGTGCGCCGTTCTCCCGGATATTTCGGGCCTGTCGGTGAAAAGAAGAGGTGGGGCGGGGTGATCTGCATGCCGCCTCGAAAAAAGAGCAAGGTCATGCGGCGGACGCCAACCACTCAGGGTTGAGCCAGTCGACGCGCACGAGGGTCTTGTCTGACTTGATCCCGTTGCAACGCCGACACGCTGCGATCAGATTGCTCGGCTCATCCCGGCCGCCTGCCGCCTTAGGGATGACGTGATCGACCGTTGCGTCATGCTCTGGGCGCGCATCGTCTTCGTGCAGGTCGTTGCCGCATAGCTGACATGTCCAGTTGTCACGGTCGAGGACGTCGCGCCGTAGCCGCTGCCACGCTGCCCCACGTGACGAGTGCTTACTCAATGCGCCGCTCGAATCTCGGCAGCAGCCCGAGACACGTCGTCACGGGCTACTCCCAGGGTGTGCCTGATGGCGGATCGGGATACCCCGTTTAGAAGCATCTGCTTGATGGGTCCAGCTATGCGAAGGAATCGCGCCGTCGGCGGCGTGAGGGCATAGCGGTTGAGCGTTCCATATACAGCGACCTCGCTGCGTTGCACCGCCCGAGCGATCTCGGGGATTGTCGCACCGGCTCCGTAGAGCTCGCGTGCGCGGCTCGAGGCTACCGCCCGGTCAGCCGGGGCAGGCACGCCGTCGAGCGCCCGACGCTTCGTCTGAGCCGCTTCAACCGCAGGCCAGTCAACGCTGTCTGCCCGTGCGCGAATCGAGTGAGCGCGGATATCGAGTGCCCGCGCCACCTCATTGAATGACTCGCCGCGAAGGAGTCGCTCGCGCACCTCTGCGTTTCGCGGGTCGACGAGGTAAGACTTCGCGTGTCGGCTCTTGAGGCCGAGCCGCCTGGCGTACGCGAACACGGTCGATCGGGCGATTCCCAGCGCCGAGCCGATCTCATCGGCGCTTCGACCCTCGGTCCACAGGGTGACGAGTCTTGCATCTCTGGCGCTCATGGCCGCGGAGTCTAGGGGCAGCAGTCCGAGCAAGGCCTAGTTTCGTAGCCTCGGCACTCGATTAATCTCTCAACTCAATCGCCCTGCCCACCCTTCGGGCGTGCGGCGGGTTGATCAAGTTGGTCTTGATCAAGTGAAAACCCCCGGAATATCAACGATTCCGGGGGTCTGCAACTTGATCACGCGATCACTTGATCATGATCAAGTGGTTGCCCAGCGCCTCGCTGACGTTGACCCGGACGCGACCGCTCGCCCCTCCTCGACGAGCGCACCGAGCCTGCGTTTGATGCGCTGAGAGGTCGCACTATCGTTCTCGCCGCGCACTATGAGGAACTCGGCAATTGGGTGCTCGCCGGGCACCGCGAGCACCTTCTCGATTGCCTCGATGTCAGGGTCGGCGCCGTGATCCTTCGCGATCACGGCGGACAGCCCAGAGTCGAGGAGGTGGAACCCCGTCAGCACCTCCGCCGGGCCATTCTTCTGCTTGCCGTCGTGCTCGACCTTCGTGGAGAGCTTGAAGGTGTCCCCATCCGCCGACCTCGCGACGATCACTGCGTCAGCGTTCGATCGGATCGCCGAGGCTCCACGCACTTTCGCGCGCTCACCCTTGTTGGTGTGGTGGACGATCAGCACCGAGCAGCCCGGACGTGCCTGACGGATCGCGCGCGCTTGCCTGAGAACGGCGGCCAGCTGCGCATTGTCGTTCTCGTTCTCAACCTCAGCCAGCTGCGAGAGCGTATCGAGGATGACGAGATCGAACCCATGAGCCGCGACGACTTGGCGCATGTGCTCGACGGCGGCCGGATCCGAGAGCGTGAACCCGTCACAGACGTACTGCAGGCGGTCGTCAGGCACGCGGAGACCGTGGTGCTCTTCCCATGCGGTGAGGCGGTCATCGAAGAACTCGACACCCTCGCCCGCCACGTAGAGCACTTTCCCGTGCTTGACCTTGCGCCCGAACCACCGCTCGCCCGTCGCGAGCCGACAAGCCCAGTCGATGGCCAAGAACGACTTGCCGAGGCCACCTTCGCCCGCGAGCACGATGATGCCGGATTCCTGCACGAGCCCATCGACCAGCCACTCAGGTCGAGGCAGGGCCTTGAGGTCTGCCCGCGAGAGGATCTGAAACGGGGCGCTGTGCGTCGGAGCGGTCGGGACAGGCGCGGTATCGGCCATGTCGATGAAGGTGGCCTCTACAGCGGGCACCGCGGCGAAGGCTGAGGGGTAGTCGAGTCTCGCAAGCGCTCGATCAAAGGCGCGGAGAGCGGCACGCTCATTTTCAGGACTGTGCCAAGTGCCGGCCGAATACCGAGCCGCGAACTCTGCCCGAGCAGCTGCACCGCCGAGGCTCCATTGACTGGCTTGCACGAGGGGCAGCGCGAGCGCGAGGAGGTTGGCGTTGTTCCACTCTGTCGACCCGTGGGAAGGCAGCGCGGCAAGTGCGTCAGCGAGGGTCGCAGATGGCTGGCCGGTGTGCTTGGCCAACCACGCCGCGACGCGCTCAGAGTCAGAGCCGGCCACGCCTTCGCGCCGCGGTGCGAGAGTCCATTCGGGTGCCGGCGCGAATGCGTCGCGGGAGTCGGGTACTCCGCCTGTCCAGACGACATATCCGCCATCGCCCTTCAGGTCGACGCCGGGGTGAGGCTGGCCGCCAGCTGCGCCGCCGCTCGGCGCCGCGTACACGAGATGGGCACCGCGGCCGGAGAGCGAAGCGTGCTGCCATGTCTCGGGCAGAGCGACGCGTGCCGCGTCGAGGCTCGCGAAGCCATCCGCGCCGCCTTCGTGGCGGTCGATATCGACGACGAGCAGACCGCTTGCACCGCACGCGACTCCGACGAGCGAGCCGGGGTGATCTGTCCAGAGATCAACGATTCGCTGCGGGTCGGTGGTGGCGTCGTACACGCTGAGCCCGCCCGCTGGCCGCTTGGTGCCGTCGCTGCGAACCGGCAGCACAGCGAGAGCAGCACGCGACGCGAGGCCGAGGGCCTTCGTCATGGGATCGGGTGCGAGGTTCTCGGCGGCGCTCACGCGGCGCCCGCCTCGCGGATGCCGCGCCAGGTATGTTGCCCGTTGCACTCGGCGATCTCTTCTGAGGCGGTGGCGATGACTTCGAGTCGGTTTGTGGTCTGGGTGTCGTGCAGCGCGTCGGCATACTCGGCCTGGAGGTCGGCGGCAGCGGCGCGCACTTCCGCATCCGTCGCCGGGTACTCAATGCGGTCGATCGAGGTGAGCGGGAACGTCGAGACCGTCCGGTAGCGGCTGTTGACCGGGTTGGGATAGGAGAGGGTGACGCCGAGTGCGTTCGCGTCCTCGATCCTTCCCAGGGTGGGGTGCCAGCCAGCCCCCTTGGCTGGGTAGAGCTTCGCCTCTCGGCCGTACGGGGCGTAGGGGTCATGGGTCATGGGGTTTCCTCCTATGAGGTGCTGCGGCCTCTGCCGCGACTACGGATGGCGCTCACGCCGGTGAGCGGCGGAGTCTAGGTGTGCGCGCTCAGGCGGTGCGCAGGTATGAGAAGGCCCGCCTCGCTTGAAAGAGAAGGAGAGACCAAGCGAGGCGGGCGGATGGGTGAGCGCGGCGGAGTCTAAGCGCGGATCCGCCTCTCGACCCCCGGTTCGACAAACAGGGCCTCGAGCGGATCGACGAGGCCGAACGTCTCTCGCAGCGCCTCGAGCAACTCACTCTTGGCGAACTCGAAACACCCGGACTCGCGGCCGGCCTCGGTGAGCATGGTGAGGAACACGGAGCCCGGCGCATGATCGACTTCCTCGAGCCGCAGCCGCCTCCCGCTGCCGACCTCTGCGATCAAGGCGCTCAACGCACGCCCCCGCCCACTGTGATCTCGTCGAGTTCCCGCAAGGCGATAACGGGGCTAGTGACGAGCACTGGGCGCGCCCCGGCGAGTGCATACTCGACGGGCTCTCGGTTGTGTGTCTGGACGGCGACGACTGTTGCGCGTTCTCCGCTTGGAGCGGTGAGCGTGTCGCCCATGTGGATGACGCCTTCGGTGATGTGCACACCGTAGACGAGCGGAGAGATGCCGTCTGCTCGGAGCGTGGTTTCAACGATTGCTTTGCCGGTGATGCTCATGCCGTTCCTTCAATCTGGTGCTTGCACTTCTTGCCGTAGAGCCACGCTTCTAGGCACTTCTCGCGGATGCTCCACGTGCCGCCTTTGACCCGCTGGCCGCCGTGCAGGTCGCCGCGCCTGAGCGCCTCGGCGATCGTCTCGGGGTGCTTGCCGGTCATGCTCGCGGCTTCTCTTACGCTCAGTGGCCGCTTCACGCTGCGCGAGCCTCGCCGGTCCACGTGCGAGCGGTGCCGTCGAGCCAATCCGTGATGTCGGCGGGGCGGTACAGCACCTTTCTTGCGGTGGGCTTGAGATACGTGGGACCGGTGCCCTTGAAGCGGAGCTGCGCGAGCCCGCCCACGGTCATGCCTGGGATGAGGTCGCAGACTTGCTGCGGGGTGAGGTAGTTCGCCTCGGGGGCCATTTTGTATTCCTCCAGCTCTAGTGATCGATCGGGGTGATCTGTTATTCTGATCGTGCGTGGTGATAGTGAATCACAATGATCGATCAGAGTGCAAGGATGATTTTATGAGCAGGCCTGACAGCAGCAAAGACGTAGTCGTCGGCGAGCGGGGAGTTGCGGTCGCTCGCAATGTGCTTGAGCTTCGCAAGCAAGAGGGTGTCGGATATGCGGAACTCTCGCGTCGCACCGATGGACGACTGGCAGACCTCGCGCTGCGAAGGATTGAGCGCGGGCAGCGCCGCGTTGACGTAGATGATCTTTTCCTGCTCGCCCGAGCGCTTGACGTGTCTGTCGATCGGCTTCTTGCACTCGACCTCTCGTATGCGCTTGGTAAGACTTTCCACGCTGACACTGACGACGACGCGGCCGAGGCGCTCGCCGACCTCAGGGAGCAAGACCGGATGCGGCACTTTGTCAGCCGCGTGGTCGACGCAGTCGCCGAGTATCGGAAGACCGATGGCAACGATCAATAGCTACGCGACCGCTGCCGGCAAGCGCTATCGGGTCCGGTATCGGACCCCGGATCACCGGCAGACAGATAAGCGCGGATTCAAGACGAAACGCGATGCCGAACTCTTCGCGGCGTCCGTCGAAGTGAGCAAGGCCCGCGGCGAGTACGTGAATGCCAGCGCTTCCCGAGTGACGATCGCGGAGCTCGCCGAGCCCTGGCTCAAGGTCAAAGAGGCCAAGCTCAAGGCGTCGACGTTTCGCACAGTCCAGGCCGCGTGGAGCGTCTACGTATCGCCCCGCTGGGGCGCCACGCCAGTCGGCGCGGTGCGACACTCCGACGTGGCGGAATGGGTGGCCGAACTGTCGGCAGGCACGGCGGTGAACAGCCGGAGCCCCAAGCGCCGGATCTCGAAGGCGGAGGCCAAGCCGAAGAGCGCCACGACGGTCAAGCGGGCCTATGGCGTGCTCGCCTCGATCCTCGACGGCGCTGCCAAGGATCGGCGCATCTCGAGTAATCCTGCCCGCGGCGTCGACAACCTGCCGAGCAAGTCACCGCGCCCGCGCATCTATCTGACTCATGCTCAGGTCGGCGCGCTCGCCGAAGCTGCGGGGGAGTATCGCGCCGTGGTGCTGACGCTCGCATACTGCGGTCTTCGGTGGGGCGAGGTGGCCGCGCTTCGGGTGCGCGATGTCAACCAGGTGCGGCGGCGGCTCACCGTTCGTGAAAATGCCGTGATGGTGGGGCGGCGCATCGTTGTCGGAACGCCTAAGAGCCATGAGGTTCGCGAGGTCGCCTACCCGCGACTGCTGTCGTCGCTCATCGATGCGCGGCTGCAGGGACGCGCGCCGGATGCTCTGCTCTTCGAGGCGCCGACGGGCGGCTACATGGTGCGTCCGAACACGAGCGAGAACACGACATCGTGGTATCTCCGCGCACTCGCTGCCGCGGGCCTGCAGCGCATGGGCGTGCATGACCTGCGGCACACCGCGGCCAGCCTCGCGATCAGCGCGGGTGCGAACCCCAAGGCCGTTCAGCGGATGCTGGGTCACGCCTCTGCGGCGATGACGCTCGACGTGTACGCCGACCTCTTCGAAGATGACATCGACACCGTTTCGGATGCGCTCGATCAGGCCGCATCGCTTGCGAGTGTGGGCAAAACGTGGTCAGACGGTGCTGATGAGGCCGCTGTATCCGCGTAATCACGCGCCAAAAGCCGGGTGCGGAAGGTGGGACTTGAACCCACACGCCCTAGGGCACAGGAACCTAAATCCTGCGTGTCTGCCAATTTCACCACTCCCGCGCGGTGAAATCAGTCTACTGATCGGGGGATCGTGCGTAGCTGAGGATCCGCCCGCAGCCCGAGCGCCGTCGCTGTGGATAACTCCGACGGGGGACACGCGATCCTTGCGAGGATGCTCGGGTGATCCAGCCTTCCGTCCTCGTCGCCGAGCGCGTCCGGCAGCGACTCCGCGCTGAGGGCACCGATCCGACATTCGACTCCGCGGCCGCGCGGAGCGTCACACTGGCCGAAGTGCGCAGGTTCAACGATCTGGCGCTCGCGCGCGGTGCGGCGAT
This sequence comes from Microbacterium sp. NPDC087589, assembly GCF_044743635.1. NCBI lineage: Bacteria > Bacillati > Actinomycetota > Actinomycetes > Micrococcales > Microbacteriaceae > Microbacterium > Microbacterium sp. NPDC087589. The sequence continues at coordinate 53,284 of NZ_JBIUWV010000008.1, read as the reverse complement.
GATCGACGACGAAGCCGGATGCGTGCGCGACGTGCTCGCAGCGGTGAGCGGCTTCGGGGCGTTGCAGTCGCTTCTCGACGACCCCGAGATCGAGGAGATCTGGCTCAACGGTCCAGAGAGCATCCACATCGCGCGCGGGGGAGTCGCCGAACGCATCGAGCTGCGGCTCACCGAGTCGGCCCTGCGCGACCTCGTCGAGCGGATGCTGCAGTCGACAGGCCGCCGTGTCGACATCAGCCAACCGTTCGTGGATGCGTCCCTTCCCGACGGGTCTCGCCTGCATGTCGCGATCGCAGATGTCGTCCGTGGATCCTGGTCCGTCAACATCCGCAAGTTCCTGCCTCGCTTCCGCACCCTCGAGGCGCTGGTCGAGCACGGCGCTCTGACCGCAGAGCTCGGCGACGGACTGCGCGACGCGATGCGCGCGGGTAAGAGCGTCGTCGTGTCCGGCGCCACCCACGCGGGCAAGACCACGTTCCTCGGTGCGCTGCTCGCCTCATGCGCCGACCGTCAACGGATCATCACCGTCGAGGAGACATTCGAGCTCGCTGTGCAGGGTCCTGATGTCGTCTCCCTGCAGGGGCGCCAGGCGAGCCTCGAGGGAACGGGCGAGATCACGCTGCGCAGGCTCGTGAAGGAGGCGCTCAGGATGCGGCCCGATCGCCTGGTGGTGGGGGAGGTCAGAGACGCGGAGGCGCTCGACCTCGTCCTCGCGCTGAACACCGGAGTGCCGGGCGCTGCGACCGTGCACGCGAACTCCGCTGCCGAGGCGCTCGACAAGCTCACGCTGCTGCCGCTGCTCGCCGGGCGGAACATAGACAGAGCGTTCATCGTTCCTGCCCTCGCGGGAGCCGTCGACCTCGTCGTGCATTGTGCGCGTGGCGCCGACGGAGTCCGACGGGTGCACGAGGTCATCGCGCCGACCGGCGAAGTGATCGACGGGCGGATCGTCGCGCGAGAGATCTACACGCTCGGCAGCGAGGCCGTCGACGGCGGGACGGCATGGAGACGCGGCGAGCTGCACGCTGAGGGAGGCACACGATGACGGTGCTGCTCGGTGCGATGCTCGCCGCCGGCGTGCTGCTGTGCGCATCGCCGTGGCTGTGGCCTCCGCGTCCGGAAGAAGAGAAGGTCAGACGCCGCGGGCGACTGTCTCGGTTGCTCGAGGAGGGCGGCCTCGCCTCCATCAGTCCGCGCACGCTTCTTTTGGTGATGGCGATGGTTGCGCTCGCCGCAGCCTCCCTTGTCTGGCTCTTCACGGCCATTCCGATCCTCGCCGGGCTGGCAGGTGCGGCGGCAGGCGTCGCGCCGATCGTGTTCGTGCGATCGCGACGCCTGCGTCTGCGCAAGATGCGGCGACAGCTCTGGCCCGATGTCTGCGACCTCCTGATCGCATCCATCCGCGTGGGACTGTCACTGCCGGATGCCGTCGCGAGCCTGGCGGAGTCATCGCCGGCGATGATCCGGCCAGCCTTCGTCGTGTTCGCCAGAGATCTGCGTGCCACCGGTCGTTTCGAGACGAGCCTCGATCGGTTGAAGTCCGCGCTGGCCGATCCCATCGCCGACCGGATCATCGAGACGCTGCGTATGGCGAGACAGGTCGGCGGGACCGAACTCTCCGGTGTGCTGCGCGCACTGTCGTCGTCCGTTCGTGCAGACGCCGCGCTGCGCGGGGAGGTCGAAGCCCGGCAGACGTGGATCCGTGGCGCAGCGGTGCTCGGCGCGGTCGCACCCTGGGTGATCCTCGGTCTGCTCGTGCTGCGCCCCGAGGGTGCTGCCGCCTACGGCACCGCGGAGGGGATGCTGGTGATCTGCCTCGGCGCCGCCGTGTCGGTGATCGCGTACCGCATCATGATCCGTATCGGTCGTCTGCCCGAGCCAGGCAGGTGGTTCGGGTGAACTCGGTCTCCGCGGTCGCGGTCGCGATTCTCGGCGGCGTCGCAGTCGGATCCGGAGTGCTCTGCATCCTCGCAGCGATGCCGCACTGGTCGGCATCGCCTCTGACACTGCGGATCGCACCGTACGTGCGCGACGTGGTCCCCGATGGCGACTTGCCCGACGGAGCGCTCCCACGAGTCGGAACGCTGTCCGCAGGCGACCGGACGGTGTGGCGCCGATCGCTGGCGGTCTTCGAGCGCCTGCTCGGTGGTGGAGAAGCCCTTCGCCGCAGGATCGAGCAGGCCGGGCTCCCGCTGGAGCATGGCGCCTTCCGCGGGCGTCAGCTCGGTTGGGTGCTCGCAGGCATCGTGATCGGCGCGATCGCTGTCATCGTGCTGGCGATCGCGGGACGCATGAGTCCGCCGGCCGCGCTGCTGCCCGGCATCCTGGGCACCGCCGCAGGGTTCGGATACGACATGCAGCTCACGGCACGAGTCTCAGGCCGTCGAGCGCGACTGACCGACGAGCTGCCGACGACACTCGAGTTCCTCGCGCTGTGTCTGTCGGCAGGAGAGGGATTCCTCGACTCCCTGCGTCGAGTGGCCGCAGTCGGATCCGGAGAGCTCACCGGTGAGTTCCGTCGTGTGGTTCTCGCGATCGGCACGGGATCGACGCTCGCCGATGCCCTCGCCGAGATGGCCGCTCGACTGCAGCTTCCGGGCCTCTCCCGCGCGATCGACCAGGTGATCGCCGCACTCGAGCACGGTGCCCCTCTCTCGGCCGTCCTGCATGCGCAGGCCGGCGACGCGCGCGAGGACGCCAAGCGGGTCCTCATCGAACAGGCCGGACGCAAGGAGATCCTGATGCTCCTCCCGCTCGTGTTCCTGATCCTCCCGCTCTCCGTTCTCTTCGCCATCTACCCAGGCCTCTTCATTCTGCGACTCGGCATCGGCTGAGTGATCACGAAAGGACGACATGAACATCTCTCGACTCCGGAGGACGCGCTCCGCGGACTCCTGCCCTCAGGCCCTCCTTCAGGATCTCGTCGATGATGAGTCCGGAGACGTCCCCGGCTGGGTGCTCGTCACACTCATGACGGCAGGTCTCGTGGTGCTGATCTGGGCGGTTGCCGGCCCGGCGCTGAGTGCCCTGTTCGAGCAGGCCATCCAGCGTGTGTCGGGGCTCTGACGGTAGATCCCGATGCCTGTCGCACAGTCGCGGCTCTCCTTCGCGGACGAGCGCGGATCCAGCCCGGTCGAGTTCGTGCTCGTCGGGACGTTGCTCACCCTCCTGACCCTTGGCGTGATGCAGCTCGCACTCGCCGTCTACGTCCGCAACATCGTGCACGACGCGGCCGTCGACGGTGCCTATCATGCGGCTCTTGCGGACACCACGACAGAGCAGGGGGCCGAGCGCGCACGGGAGGTCATCACGCGTGCGGTCGGTGCGGCATACGCCGAAGATGTGACGGTGGTCCGCTCGATGGCGCTCGCTCAGCCGACTATCGAGGTTCGCATTCGCACCACGCTTCCGGTGATCGGGCTTCTCGGCGTGCCGTTCGGGTTGGAGGTGCAGGCGCATGCACCGGAGGAGTCGTTCGACGATGGATGACGACGGCTCGGCCGCCCTCGAGTTCATCGCAGTCGGCGTCATCCTGCTCGTGCCGCTCGTGTACTTGATCACCGCCCTGGGGGCCATCCAGGAGCAGACGCTGGGTGTCGAGGCGGCCGCACGGCACACGGCACGGGCCATCGCGCTCGCACCGGATGCCGCCACGGCAGCCATGCGGAGCGAGCAGGTGCTCGCGAGCATCTCCGATCAGTACGGCATCGATACGGAATCCATCGAGGTGTCTGTGACCTGCGCACCCATAGAAGTGGCATGTCCGTCGGCGGGCGCGACCGTGTCCGTCTCGGTCGCGACGTCGGTGTCCCTGCCCCTCGTGCCGACGATCTTCGGAGTGGATGAGGCCTCATCGATCGTCGTGGAGGGGTCGGCGGTGCAGAAGCTGTCTCGTCTGTGGGGCGGCGGGTGAGACGGGCAGGCGACGACGGAAGCGTGCTGCTGCTGACGCTCGGCTACGCGCTGCTCGCCCTCGCACTCATCTTCGTGAGCGTCTGCGCGACAGACCTCTACATCTCGCAGAAGAGACTCGATGCGATCGCCGATGCGGCAGCGCTCGCCGGAGCGGACGGCTTCACGCTGGCTGTCGACGGCGAGACCGCTCGCGCCGATCTCACCGATCAGGGCGTCAGAGATCAGGCCGAGCAGCTGCTCGCAAGCCTCCCGGCAGCGGCGACCCTGGAATCGGCGTCGAGCCCAGACGGCCACTCTTCACGGGTGACCGTCGCCGTCATGTGGAGCCCGCCGCTCGTGACGCTGTTCGTCCCAGACGGGGTACGGCTGGAGGCGACAGGAACGAGTCGCACGGCATTGCGCTGACAGTCGTTCGCGAGCGCGTCGGAGTCAGCTCATCAGACGGTCGCGCAGCCTGCGCACCCGACCGTGGAACCCATCCGGCACCTGCGCAGGCAGCGCATCGATCGGCCACCAGTGCGCGTCCTCCGACTCCTCGCTCACGACGAGCGCAAGGTCGTCTCCGACGACGACAGCAATCCCGATGTCGAGGTGCGAAGCGCAGCGACCGAAGGCAGAAGACAACCGGTGATGATCGAGGTCATAGACCAGGGGCTCGACGAGAGCGGGCACGGCGACCCCGGTCTCCTCGCGCAGCTCGCGCAGAGCGGCATCCGCGATCGACGCGTCTTCGGATTCGAGATGCCCACCGGGCTGCACCCAGAACTGTCCCTTGGCGTGGAAGACCAGCAGCGTACGGGTGAGCGAGGGGTCGAACACGAGTGCGGATGCCGTGGCGTGGCGTGGTCCGTCATCCCGGAAGAGCGGCCCGTGATCGTCGTGGAAGAACGTCGTGAAGTCGGCGACGGCATCCCGCTCGCGAGCCGTCGACGACGCGGCGTCGACGACCAGGCGACGCACGTCGGCGCCGAGGGCGACGGTCATGAAGGCTCCTCCTTGGCGCGAGGGACGAAGCGCGGAATCCAGCGGATGAACCCGCCCGCGCCGACCAGGCCGATCACGCCCATGGCGGCTGCGGCGATCGGCAGCGACGCGATCGCGATGATCGCCGACACCAGCAGGGGAGCGATGGCTCCACCGGCATCCGTCAGCGTGCGCCACGACCCGAGGAACGCGGCGGGCTGCTGCTTCGGCGCGACATCGGCACCCAGCGTCAGCAGGATTCCGCTGGAGAGGCCGTTGCCGACTCCGAGCACCGCGGCGAACATGCCGAACCACAGCACGGCCGCATCGAGATCATGAGTGAAGGAGAGCGCGAGAAACCCCGCTCCCATCAGCACCATCGCCGGCATAGCCGCCCACAGGCGTCCGAACCGGTCCATCACCTGGCCGCTCGCATAGAACAGTGCGAAGTCGATCGCACCCGAGATGCCGACGACCAGCGCGATCGTCGAGGCGTCGAGACCGAGCGACAGCCCCCACAGCGGCAGCACCACCTGCCGCGCCGACCGCACGGCCGACAGCGATGCGGCCGCGAGCCCCAGTCGTCCGAGCACGCTGCGCTGCTGCCACATGGTGCGGAAGATGCCGGTGCGTTCGACCGTCGGAATCGATCCGGTGACCACCTCGCCCGAATCCTCCGACAGAGCTGCGGTGCGCACCGTGGTGGTCGCGGGGATCGTCTTCTCAGGATCGGGGCCCAGAAGCACGAGCAGCACCATCACGACGAGGCAGCCCAGGAAGAACCAGATCGCCGCCGACTCCGAACCGAACAGCTGCAGCAGACCGGCTGCGACGAAGGGCCCGATGAAGATGCCGAGCCGGAAGCTTCCGCCCAGCAGCGAGAGCGCGCGGGCGCGGAAGGCGATCGGCACCCTCGTGGTCATGAAGGCGTGACGTGCCAGGCCGAAGGCGGCAGCGCAGAAGCCGAGCAGGAAGACCGATGCCGCGAGCACCCCCAGCGAGGGAGCGAAGACCATGCCCACGCCGGCGCCGATCGCGATCACGCCGGCGATCACCATCGTGAAGCGTTCGCCGATGCGGCCCACGGCCCAGCCGGCAGGGAGGTTTCCGCAGAGCTGGCCGACGACCAGCGCGGATGCCACGAGCGCGGCGAACGCGATGTCGGCGCCCATGCGCGCGGCGATGACCGGGATCAGCGGGATGACTGCGCCCTCGCCGAGCGAGAAGAGGACGGTGGGGAGGTACACCATCGGTCCGAACCGCCTCAGGACCGTGGATGCGTTGCTCACTCGTTTCACGCTACTCCCGTTCGAACGCCGTACCCGCCCGCACAGGCGGCACGTTAGGCTGGACGCGACATGCTCGAACTCGATCTCTCCGCCGACATCCAGGCCCTGCGACTCACCTACGGTGACATTCGCGAGGTCATCGATGTCGAGACCCTCCGTTCCGACATCGCGCGTCTCAGCGAGGAAGCCGGCGTGCCGGACCTCTGGGACGACCCCGAACGCGCCCAGAAGGTGACCAGCGCGCTGAGCCACCGGCAGTCCGCGCTCGCCAGGGTCGAGGGCATCGGTCGTCGACTCGACGACCTCGAGGTCCTGGTCGGCCTCGCGAACGAGATGGGCGACGAGGAGTCGGCCATCGAAGCGCGCACCGAGCTGAACGCTCTCACCGAGATCATCAATCAGCTCGAGGTCCAGACCCTGATGGACGGCGAGTACGACGAGCGTTCAGCCATCATCACGATCCGCTCGGGTGCCGGTGGCGACGACGCCACCGACTTCGCGGAGATGCTCATGCGCATGTACCTGCGCTGGGCCGAGCGCCACAAGTACCCCGTCAAGGTGCTCGACACCTCGTACGCCGAGGGTGCCGGCATCAAGTCAGCCACGTTCGAGATCGATGCGCCCTACGCGTTCGGCACGGTGTCGGTCGAGGCGGGCACGCACCGCCTCGCGCGCATCAGCCCGTTCGGCTCTGCCGACAAGCGCCAGACGTCGTTCGCCGCGGTCGAGGTCATCCCGCTCATGGAGGAGGCGACCGAGGTCGAGATCCCCGAGAGCGACATCCGCGTCGACGTGTTCCGTTCTTCCGGCCCCGGTGGTCAGTCGGTCAACACGACCGACTCCGCTGTGCGCCTCACGCACCTTCCCACCGGCATCGTCGTCTCGATGCAGAACGAGAAGTCGCAGATCCAGAACCGCGCCGCGGCCATGCGCGTGCTGCAGACCCGACTCCTGCTCCTCCAGAAGGAGGAGGAGGCAGCGAAGAAGAAGGAGCTCGCCGGCAACATCACGGCGAGCTGGGGCGACCAGATGCGCTCGTACTTCCTCTACGGCCAGCAGCTCGTGAAGGATCTCCGCACCGGACACGAGTCGGGCAACCCGGCTGCCGTGTTCGACGGCGATCTCGACGGGTTCATCTCGGCCGGCATCCGCTGGCGCAAGCGCAAAGACGAGGACTGAGCGAAGGCTCCACTCTCAGCGGGCAGCCTCTTCGAGGCGGCCCGCTTTCTCGTCTGCCCCGACGGCGATGCACGGGCCTGGTCGACGGTAGCGATGTGGGATCGACGTACGAAGGCTGCGCGGCAGCGGGGCGGATGGTGGCCGAGCAGAAGCGGGCCCGTGCCGGATGCCGAAGCATCGTGGCACGGGCCCACCTGCGGTACGAACCGCCGGGCACCCGCCGGCCGATTCGCCCTGCGCTGTGTTCTAGCCGGCTGACGGGGTGACGGTGATGCGGGTGACCTCCCGCAGGACCTCGTCGGTGAAGATCACGTCGTAGGACTCGCTCTGCGCGACGTCGAAGGTGATCTTGCCGTCGACCGTGTCGCCGGGCTCGAGCTCTTCAGCCACGATCCCGTCGACGTAGTAGTCATAAGTCCCTTCGACGCCCTCAGCCGTCTCGATGCCGAAGTTGAAAGCGCTCAGATAGCTCGTGCCCGAGACACCGGTGAAGGTGACGTCGAGGATCACATAGCCGCCGTTCGTCGAGGGGATGCTCGAGCCGTCGCTCGTCGCCCAGGTGGCGGAGTGGATCGTCACCTCGCTGGTGGCGGCCATCTGATTGATCGGTACGGGGGAGCCCATCTCGCCCTCGACGACCTCGGGTGTGCCCGTGCCCTCTTCTTCGGTTCCGCTGCCGGTGTCCGAATCGCTCGACGGGGGTGCGGTCGGCAGATCGCGGACGACTTCGGACACCGTCGCGAACACGATGACGAAGAACATGACGACGGCGATGATCGCGCCGATCACCGAGAGGATGAGGCCCGAGATTCCCGGCCACTTCTTGCCCTTGAGGAACAGCGAGATCAGGGAGGTGATGAAGCCCACGCCGAGCAGCAGCCAGCCGAGCCAGAAGATCGTCGGGATGCACGACAGGATGGTGCCGAGCGCCGCGAGCCCGAGCCCGACGAGCCCGAGGATCGATGGACCCGAGGGCGCTGCGGGGGCCGTCGCTCCGTATGCGGGCGGGTAGCCCGCGGGGGCACCGTACTGCTGTCCCGCAGACGCGTAGGGTGCATTGCCCGGGTAGCTCGGCGCTGCCGCCCCCGGGTACCCGGGAGCCACGGGGTAGTCCTGAGGCTGCACGGGAGCAGCGGCACCGGGGTAGGAGGGTGCGTCCGCGCCATACGGATGGACGGCGTCATCGACCGGCGCCATGGCTCCCGGAGCGGTGAAACCGGGTTCCTGCTCGGCGCCGGGCTCTGCAGCGGAAGCGTCGGTGGTCGACCAGGGGGATTCGGGCTCGGGAGCCGCGACCTCGTCGATGGGCGCTCCAGTCGGAGCCTGCGCATCGGCATCGGCATCGGCATCGGCATCGGCATCGGCATCGGCATCGGACGGCGCGCGGGTGTTCCATGACTGGCTCTCGACGGCAGCGACAGACGCGATCGATGCGGCGGTCTCGGCGTCGGCCGCGGACTCCGCAGACTCCGCAGACTCGACGACGGGCGCGAAATGTTCGGTCCACTGGGTGCCGTCCCACCAGCGCTGGCGTCCGGATCCGTCGTCGTACCAGCCTGCAGGCGTCGTCATGGTTCCCCCTCGGAGTCTCGTCCACGCGGCGGCATGGAGCGGCACCTCCATGTATAGCAGTGCGGTGCGACACTCAGGGGGGCTGCGCGGGGTGTCGCTCGCGAGCAGATGAACGGGCGCACTTAGGCTCGAACCGCCATGATTCGGTTCGAGAACGTCACGAAACGCTATCGCGGGACCTCACGGCCCGCTCTGTCCGACGTCGACTTCGAAGTGCAGCGCGGGGAGTTCGTCTTCCTCGTAGGCGCGTCGGGGTCGGGCAAGTCGTCCTGTCTGCGGCTGATCCTCCGCGAGGACGTGCCGACCACAGGTCGCGTCGCCGTGCTCGGGCGCGACCTGCGTTCGCTCGCGAACCGCAAGGTGCCGTACTTCCGGCGTCACATCGGGTCCGTGTTCCAGGACTTCCGACTGCTTCCCTCGAAGACCGTCTATCAGAACGTCGCCTTCAGTCTGCAGGTCACGGGGTCGTCACGCGGCTTCATTCAGCAGGCCGTTCCCGAGGCGCTCGCGCTGGTCGGGCTCGACGGCAAGCAGAAGCGGATGCCGCACGAGCTCTCCGGCGGAGAGCAGCAGCGCGTCGCGATCGCTCGTGCTCTCGTCAACCGCCCCCAGGTGCTGCTGGCGGACGAACCGACCGGAAACCTCGACCCGGCGACATCGGTCGACATCATGCAGCTTCTCGCGAGGATCAACGCGGGCGGTACGACTGTTCTCATGGCGACTCACGAGGCGGGTTTCGTCGACCAGATGCAGCGCAGAGTGATCGAACTCCGCGACGGCGTGATGGTGCGAGACGAGGTGCACGGTGGCTATGGGGACACGTCGAAGATCCCGCGTCTCGTCCCTGAGGAGGTGCGCGGCGCCGCAGCTGCGGCTGCTCTCACCGCGGTGCAGGAGGTGCAGCGACAGACCGCCGATCTCTCCGTCGTCCGCGCGGCGCTCGCTGAGGAGCTCGACGCTCAGCGCAGGGCCGCAGGGGCATCCGCGGATGCGGTGCCATCCGCATCCGAGACACCTGAGGCTCAGGCCGCCCCGATCGAAGCCCCCACCCTCGAGGAGCAGGCGGTTGCCGCCCAGGCCCTTGCCGCGCCTCGGACGCACCCCATCGCGATGCCGCAGGTCGACGTCGCCGAGCTCGGCGTGGCCGATCGCCTCGGCCTGTCCGATGACGGCACCGAAGAAGTGGGGCCGACGTCATGAGAATCGGACTCATCCTCACCGAGGCGCTCGGTGGCCTTCGACGGAACATCTCGATGGTCATCTCCGTCGTGCTCGTCACCTTCGTGTCGCTGACGTTCGTCGGCGCCGCGATCCTCATGCAGGCGCAGATCGGCACCATGCGCGGCTACTGGACCGAGCGGGCCCAGGTCGCCGTGTACATGTGTTCCGACATCTCAGAACAGGACACCTGCGTCGACGGCGGCGCTTCGGACGAGCAGGTGAACGCCGTGCGAGCCCAGCTCGAAGGCGAGGCTCTCGCCCCTCTGATCAGCGAGGTCAGCTTCGACTCCAAGGAAGACACCTACGCCAAGCTCGTCGAACAGCTCGGCGAGGATCAGGCGAGCGTGATCACCCCTGAACAGGCGTTCGAGGTCTTCTTCGTCACCATGAAGGACCCCGGTCGATCGCAGGTGATCTCCGAGGCGTTCAACGGCGTCGCCGGCGTCGAGCAGGTGCAGGATCAGCTGCAGTACCTCGAGCCGCTCTTCTCGGCGTTGACGGTCGCCACGTACATCGCGGTGGGGATCGCCACGCTGATGCTGATCGCCGCCATCCTGCTGATCGGCACGACCATCAGGCTCTCCGCCTACGCCAGGCGCAAGGAGATCGGCATCATGCGCCTGGTAGGTGCCTCCAACCGCTTCATCCAGACGCCATTCGTGCTGGAGGGCGTGTTCGCCGCGTTCCTCGGTTCGGCGCTCGCGAGCGCCGCTGTCGTCGCCGGAGTGCACTTCGGTGTCGACGGCTACCTGCGAGGGCGCGTGCCGTTCATCACGACGTGGGTGACGATGCAGGATGCCGTCGTCGTCGTCCCGGTGCTGATCGGCATCGGCGTCGTGCTGGCCGCACTCTCGGCGGGCTTCGCGATCCGGCGCTGGCTTCGCACCTGACCGGCTCGCCGGTATAGACTGACAGGCTGTCGTGCGCCCGACCAGGGCTCTGGAACCACTGCGCGACACGGATCAGGAGAGAATCATGCCCAGGGAACGCGGGGAGAAGGTCATCGCGACCAATCGTCGCGCACGTCACGACTACAACATCGAGAAGTCGTACGAGGCGGGGATGGTGCTCACCGGCACCGAGGTGAAGTCGCTGCGTCAGGGGCGCGCGAATCTGAGCGACGGATATGCGTTCGTCAAGGGGAACGAGGTCTTCCTCGATTCCGTGCACATTCCGGAGTACTCGCAGGGGCACTGGACCAACCACTCGGCGAAGCGCGTGCGCAAGCTGCTGCTGCACCGCGAGGAGATCGCGAAGCTGCAGCATGCCGTGTCCGCGGGTGGGTACACGCTGATCCCGCTGAAGCTGTACTTCTCGGATGGACGCGCCAAGGTCGAGATCGCCCTCGCCAAGGGCAAGAAGGAGTACGACAAGCGTCAGACCCTGCGCGAGCGTCAGGACACCCGCGAGGCCGATCGTGCCATGCGGTTGCGCAACCGCGTCGGAGAGTGATCAGCGCGAGGGCGTGAAGCCGAACACGCGCCCGAGAAAAGCGAGCTCCCTTTCGAGCGCGTCGACGATGGTCTCGCTCGCACGGAAGCCGTGTCCTTCACCGGGGTAGAGCACATACTCGTGATCCACGCCTCGCTGCGCCAGCGCATCGCGGATCGCCTCGGACTGCGACGGCGGCACCACGCGGTCCTCCGCGCCCTGCATGAGCAGCACGGGCACGTCGATCCGATCGACGTGGGTGAGGGGCGAGCGGTCGATGTAGACGGCCTCCGCATCGGGCAGTGGCCCCACCAACCCCTCGATGTAGTGCGCTTCGAAGTCGTGCGAGTGCTCGCTCAGCATCCGCAGGTCTGCCACGCCGTATCTGCTGATGCCCGCGGCGAAGGTTCCGCCTCGCACCAGGGACGAGAGCACCGTCCAGCCGCCGGCCGAGCCCCCGCGGATCGCGATGCGATCGGGGTCGGCGAGTCCGGTGTCGGCGAGGCCGCGCGCCGCCGCGATGACGTCGTCGACGTCGACCACGCCCCATGCGCCGTCGAGCCGTTCTCGGTAGGCACGTCCGTAGCCCGTCGATCCGCCGTAGTTGACATCGAGCACGCCGATGCCGCGGCTGGTCCAGAAGCCGATGGCCGCTGACGCGGCGCCGGTGACGTGAGCCGTCGGTCCACCGTGCACGAGCACGATGTAGGGAGGGAGCTCGTCGTCTGCGGCTGACGCCGACGGATTCATCGGCTCGTAGGCGAAGGCGTGGACGGGGCCGTGCACGCCATCCACCAGGATCTCGGATGCCACCGGCATCCACGTGGGGTCCGCCGGTGTCGCTCCCGCGACCACCTCGACCTCGCCGGAGTCGACGTCGACGCACCAGACGCCCGGCGCAGTCGACGAGCTGTTGCCGGAGAGCAGCACACGGGAGCCCGCGACGTCGTCGACGCTGACATGGCCGTCGGCGGGGACGAGCAGGCGTCGGGCGCTGCCGTCGCGTTCCATGACGACCACCTCGTCGCGTCCGTTGGTGCGGACAGCCACGATGCGGCCGTCGGCGAGTGGTCGGTACCACCGGTTGCCGAGCACCCAGAGACCGTATCCCGTGTCGGCGTCAGCGTCGTCGATCTGCGCTGCGGGGCCGACCGCTCGCAGGCCGTCCACGTGCTGTCGGTGCAGCGCCCAGCGGCCCGAGGGATCGTCGGAATACAGGATCTCCTGGTCGTCCGTCCACTCCGGTTGGAGGGCGGCCCGTGTGGGCAGCTCTGTGCGCTCGGTGCCGTCGGAGAGCACGAGCGAGGCGTGCTGCCAGGGCATCCGTTCGCCGGACCACTCGACCCACGCGGTGCGAGTTCCGTCCGGCGACAGCGCGGGATGCGCGTAGAACGAGCCTCCCTGCACGAGAACCGTCAAGAGCGCTGGCTCTTCGGATGCTGAGCCGTCGGTCGGAATCTCGACGATGCCGCGCTGGTGGGGGTCGACCGAGAGGTCCTCCCGCACAGCGAACAGGCGGCCGTTCTGCAGGCGGAGGCCGCCGTACGCCGGCCCTGCAGGGGTCAGGGGCGTCGGAGCGCCGCCGCGCGGCATCCGATGCACGCGTTGATCCTTGGCATCGACGAAGAACAGCGTGCCCTCGGCATCCGCCGTCCATGCCCCGCCGCCGTACTCGTGCACCCGCGACCGGGCGCTCCACGGAGCGGGGAGGATCTCGGCGCCGCTGGAGCTGCGCACAGTCAGGCGCCCGCCCTCGGAAGGCACCGACTCGCCCCACCAGACGTCATCACCGACGATGGCGGAGCCGTCGATCCTCGGAGACGACGCGGCGATCCGATCGGGAGTGAACGGGGATGGCCAGGTACCGAATGGCGACGACATGGTTCGAGCCTATGATGCACCGGCGCTTGCCGTCACGCGCGGTGCGATCACGACGGCGGCCTCACGCCTTCGGGAGTGCTCTGTTCATGCACCTCGCGTGCGGAGGGAGTCAGACGGATCGCAGCACTGCGACGATCTTCCCGAGAATGACCGCCTCGTCGCCGAGGATCGGCTCGAACGCGGAGTTCCGGGGGAGCAGCCACGTGTGGCCGTCGCGTCGCCGCAGCACCTTGACCGTAGCCTCGTCATCGAGCATCGCGGCGACGATCTCGCCGTTCTCAGCGCTGTTCTGCGAACGGACGACGACCCAATCGCCGTCGCAGATCGCCGCGTCGATCATCGACTCGCCGGACACCTTCAGCATGAACAGGTCGCCCTTGCCGACGAGCTGACGGGGGAGCGGGAAGATCTCCTCGACCTGCTGGTCTGCCGTGATCGGGACGCCGGCGGCGATGCGCCCGACGAGAGGAACCAGCGCGGCGTCTCCGACCGGCGTCGCCACATCGGCGGGGTTCTCGCCGCTCGTGCCGGGGAGGTCGATCAGCACCTCCATCGCGCGGGTCTTTCCGGGGTCGCGGCGCAGATAGCCGCTGAGCTCGAGCTGGCCCAGCTGGTGGGTCACGCTGGAGAGCGACTTGAGTCCGACGGCATCGCCGATCTCGCGCATGCTCGGGGGATAGCCGTAGTGACTGATCGACGTCTGGATGACCTCGAGGATCGCCATCTGCTTGGGGCTCAGGTTCTTGCGGCGACGAGTGCGCGGGGAATCGGCCTCGGGGGCGGAGTTGTCGCTCATGGTGCTCCTCAGGTGTGCGATCCGGCGTCTCAGTTCGAATGTCGGAGGCCCGTGGTGGGGTGGTCCTATCGAAACCGTATCCGAGAAACGCGCCGATGTGGAAGATCTGTTCGAGCGTGTCGGCCGATTCTCGCACTTCTGTTTCGAAGAACGCTTGACAGATGTTCGAATTCGAAGATAACTTCGGTACGTAGCTTCGCATCCACGGCTCCCGGCCGAGGCGCGGATGCGGACGCTACGCCAACTTCACCGCCCACGCGGTAGATGCAGAGGAGCACGACATGAGCACCATTACCTTCAGCAGTGCAGCAGTCCTTCCGGTTCGCCCGGCGACGCGGCTCCGTCTGACGGCGCGTGGTCGACGCGTCGTGCTCTCCGTCGCGGCAGTGCCTCTCGCAGTCGGGATCGCGTTCGCAGCGCTCAGCGGTGGCAGCGCGATGGCGTCAGGTGAGCAGACCGAGACGGCGTCGTTCGCGACGGTGACCGTGATGCCCGGCGACACTCTCTGGTCGATCGCAGAGTCGATCGCACCCGGCGCCGACCCGCGTGACGTGATCGGCGACATCACGCGTCTGAATCTGCTGCGCGGCGGAACGCTGCAGATCGGTCAGGATCTGGCGATTCCGGCGCAGTACTCAGAGTGAGCCTCGCCTGCGCTGGTCGATCGAGCGAGTTCGTCTTCATACTCGGTCCTCACGGGCATCCGTGAGGTGAACGCGGCCTACCATGGGAAGGGTGACTGCATCACTCGACGACCTGCCGCTTCGCGACGACCTCCGGGGGCTCACGCCATACGGAGCACCTCAAGCGCCACTCCCGATCGCCCTGAACGTCAATGAGAACACGCATCCGGTTCCGGACGCCGTGGCCAGCGACATCCTCGACGACATCGCGGTCGCGCTCCGAGACGTCAACCGTTACCCGGATCGCGAGTTCACCACTCTGCGTGAGGGCTTCGCCGAGTATCTCGGCCACGGCCTGGACGCCAGTCAGATCTGGGCGGGCAACGGGTCGAACGAGGTCCTTCAGCACATCCTTCAGGCATTCGGAGGGCCGGGTCGTACGGCGTTCAGCTTCAACCCGACCTACTCGATGTATCCGCTGATCTCGAAGGGGACCGGGGCCCGGTGGGTCGCCGGCACGAGGCAGCCCGACTACACCATCACGCCCGAGGAGGCGGCGGCGCAGGTGAGAGAGGTCGATCCCGATGTCATCCTGCTCTGCTCCCCGAACAATCCCACGGGCACGCCGCTCGGTCTCGATGTCGTCGAGGCCGTGTACGAGGCTTCGAATGGAATCGTCGTCGTCGACGAGGCGTACCAGGAGTTCGCGCCGCACGAGGCGTCATCAGCTCTCACGCTGCTCGATGGGCGCCCTCGGCTCGCAGTGTCTCGCACTATGAGCAAGGCGTTCGCCTTCGCGGGCGCGCGGGTGGGGTATCTCGCGGCGGATCCCGCATTCATCGACGCGCTGAGGCTCGTGCGTCTGCCCTACCACCTCAGCGCTCTCACTCAGGCGGCGGCGGTAGCCGCACTGCGGAACTCCGGCGTGATGCTCGGCATGGTGGAGGAGATCGTCGAGCAGCGGGATCGCATCTCGGCGACGCTCGAGGCTCTCGGCTACACGCCTCACGAATCGTGGTCGAACTTCGTGCTGTTCGGCGGGGTCTCCGAGCCCGGAAAGGTCTGGCAGCAGCTCTACGATCAGGGGGTCCTCATCCGCGACGTCGGGATCCCCGGTCACCTGCGCGTGACCGCGGGCACCGAGGCTGAGACCACGGCGTTCCTCGATGCTCTCGCCTCGATAGGATCGGCTTCATGAGCACCCCCGCCCAGAACCCGCGCACAGCCACGCGTGTGCGCAGCACGTCCGAGTCCACTGTCGAGCTCGAACTGAACCTCGACGGCAGTGGTGCAAGCCGCATCGACACGTCGGTGCCGTTCTTCGATCACATGCTCACGGCGTTCGCGAAGCACTCGCTCACCGACCTCACGGTGCGCGCCTCCGGCGACACGCAGATCGACGCGCACCACACGGTCGAGGACATCTCGATCGTCCTCGGTCAGGCCATCCGCGAGGCGCTGGGCGACAAGTCGGGGATCTCCCGCTACGGCGATGCGCTCGTGCCACTCGATGAGGCGCTCGCCCAGGCGGTCGTCGACATCTCGGGTCGCCCCTACCTCGTGCACACGGGGGAGCCTGCGGGCTTCGAGCACCACCTCATCGGGGGTCACTTCACCGGGTCCCTGGTGCGCCACTCCTTCGAGGCGATCACCTTCAACGCGGGACTGACCGTGCACGTGCGGGTGCTCGGAGGACGCGACCCCCACCACATAGCCGAAGCCGAGTACAAGGCGTTCGCTCGGGCGTTCCGTCAGGCCAAGGCGCTCGACCCGCTGGTCGACGGCATCCCGTCGACCAAGGGCGCGCTGTGAGCTCGGCACCCAGGGTCGCCGTCTTCGACTACGAATCGGGCAATGTCCACTCGGCGGTGAAGGCTCTCGTCGCAGCAGGCGCGGACGCGGTGCTCACACGCGATCGCAAGGAAGCGCTCGAGGCAGACGGTCTCGTCGTGCCCGGCGTCGGTGCGTTCCAGGCCGTACGCGACGCGCTCTACGCGCACGGAGGCGACGAGATCATCGACCGTCGACTCGCAGGCGGACGCCCCGTTCTCGGCATCTGTGTCGGTATGCAGGTTCTCTTCGCGCACGGCGTCGAACGCGGCCACGATTCTGAGGGGCTCGGCGAGTGGCCGGGAGCGGTCACGGAACTCAACGCGCCCGTGCTGCCGCACATGGGGTGGAACACGGTGGAGCCGGGCGCCGACTCCGTGCTGTTCAAGGGCATCGAGAACGAGCGCTTCTACTTCGTGCACTCCTACGCCGCGCAGTCGTGGGAGCTCGATGTGATTCCGCCGTTCCCGCAGCCGGTGCTCACGTGGTCGACATACGGAGACCCTTTCCTCGCCGCCGTCGAGAACGGACCACTTTCAGCCACCCAGTTCCACCCGGAGAAGTCGGGGGAGGCCGGAATCCAGTTGCTCCGCAACTGGGTCGACAGCCTGCGAGCCTGACGGGCGCGGCTCTTCAGAAGCCGCGTGCGACGGCCGCTGCGGCCGAGAGCCACGATCGCTGCGTCGGCGCCGCGAGTGCACGAAGACGAAGGTGGCCGTCGACCATCTCGCGGTCATAGGGTATGCCGACGACTTCGCGCGCGAGGGGCTGGTATCCCGCGATGACGTCTGTCACCGCTGCGGGCGACGCCTTCGGGTCCGCTTGGCTGACGACGACCACCGATTCCCGCGCGAGCCGTGCTGAGCGCTCATCGCGGTCCTCGAGCGCCTCGAGCAGCAGGGCCCCCGCTTCGGCATGGTCGTCGCGCGTCGTCGTCGCGACGACGATCTGGTCGGCGAGATCGATCATCCGCAACCACATGGGATCGGATTCGTCGTTCCCGGAGTCGATGATGATCAGACGATAGAACTTGGCCGCGATCGCGTGGATGGAGTCGACATCGGCGGGCCTGAGCCGGTTCTCGTGCGCGAGCCGAATCGGCTTCGACCGCAGGACGTCGTATTTCTCCTGCGGCTGGTGATGCACGAAGTGCGCGAGATCGGCCGACTGCCCCTGGGCTCCCAACAGGCGCTGAGTCTGCGGCAGCAGCTCGAGCAGGGTGCGGTCGTGCGCTCCGGTCTCGGTGCGCCAGCCGAGGGTGCCGCGGGTCTGATTGTTGTCCCAGGCGAGGACTCCGGCCCCGCCGTACTGGGCGAAGACCGCTGACAGCAGCACGGTCGCCGGCGTCTTGCCCGCCCCGCCCTTGCCGTTGACGACCGCGACGGTGCGGGGCCCCGGCCAGTGACGGCTCACCGCATGCTCGTCGTCGCGGACCGCTCGCTCACGGGCATTGGGTCCGAGCGAGAAGCCGACGCGATTGAGCAGGCCACGCCCGCCCTGACGTGCGGGCTCTTCTCGTCGCTCCTCCTGCAGGAACGAGCGGCGCCCCACTCCCTGCTCGCGCTGCTGACGACGCGACGATGCCGACGCCGCCGACTCGGCGGCGGCCGCGTTCGGAGCGGTCGGAACAGCGCTGGTCGGCTGTGGCAGCGGCTGCGGCTGTGGCAGCGGTGGAGCGGGCGGCAGGCCTGGGGTCTGATTCTGCGGCACGGCATTCGCCGGTGCCGGCGTCGCAGCAAGCGCCTGAGCCGCAGGACCGGGAGCGGCAGGAGCCGGTGCAGGCGTAGCGGCCGGCGTCGGCGGGATGTTCGCGACCGGGGCGGCAGTTCGCTCCGCGTGATGATCAGCACCGTGGCCGACAGGGCCCTGCGGCTCCGACCATACGGCTGACGGAGGCCCGGGGATCGAGGGTACTGCGGGCGCTGCGGGAGGAGGGGAGATCGGACTCGAGGGGTCGACTGCTCGTGGAGTGTCGGTCGGCGGAGTCGCGGCGGCGGATGCTGCCGCCCACGCCGCCGCCGCGGCTGCGCGCGTCCCGGGCAAGGGCGGGCTCGGCGGCGCGTCATCGCGCAGCGGGTGCTGACGTGCATCGACGGGGATCTCGCCTGGTGCGACAGGCAGCTGCGCGCCGTCATCCGGAGTCTCGGGAGGCAGTGCATTCCCGCGCCGCAGGGGTCCGCCTCCTCGCGCTTCCGCATCGCGAACCATGCAACATCTCCTCATTGACCGAACAGGGGCGTCATCGAGGCTACCGCGTGGCACGCGCTGTTCTCTGCTGTCATCGTTTTGGAGCGGGCCGATACGCGGGCTAGTGTCGACTCTCGTGCCGGTGAATCGGCTCTCCATCTCACCTGAGGACGTCATGAACGACTTCGCGCAGTCTCCTTCTCTCACTCTGCTCCCCGCCGTCGATGTCGCCGGGGGCAAGGCAGTCCGTCTCACCCAGGGTGAGGCCGGCACCGAGACCAGTTACGGTGATCCACTCGACGCCGCAGGGGAGTGGGTCTCGCAGGGAGCGAAGTGGATTCACCTCGTCGACCTCGATGCAGCCTTCGGACGCGGCAGCAATGCCCCGATCCTGCGCAAGGTCATCAAGCAGTTCAAGAACGTCAATGTCGAGTTGTCGGGCGGTATCCGCGATGACGCGACGCTCGAGGCGGCCCTCGAAAGCGGCGCGAGCCGCATCAACCTGGGCACGGCTGCGCTGGAGAACCCCGAGTGGGCGGCTGACGTGATCGGCCGCTTCGGCGAGGCGATCGCCGTGGGGCTCGACGTCCGCGGCACCACGCTCGCCGCCCGCGGCTGGACCAAGGAGGGAGGGGACCTCTGGGAGGTTCTCGAGCGCCTCGAGGATGCCGGCTGCAGCCGTTACGTCGTGACCGATGTCACGAAGGACGGAACACTCAAGGGCCCGAACCTCGAACTTCTCCGCGAGATGACCTCTCGCACCCCGAAGCCTGTCGTCGCATCGGGTGGTATCGCGAACCTCGACGACATCGCCGCGCTCCGCGAACTCGTTCCGCTCGGAGTAGAGGGCGCGATCGTCGGCAAGGCTCTGTACGCCGGAGCGTTCACGCTGGCTGAGGCCCTGGATGTCGCAGGGGACTGACGACGCCTGCAGCCACGGTCCGCACGAACCCGGCTCGCCTGAATCCGCCGCGGCGAACCACGGCGACTCCGCCGGGGTCCCCTGGGAGGGGCGCAGTTTCGAGTCGAATCCGCACGCGGGCGACGACGGCTCCGCCGACCCGGCGCTCCTCGATGCCCTTCTGCGCTTCCGAGCGGGAGATGGTGCTCAGAGCGAGGTGGTCGACGCTTTCCGCAGTGCGCGGGTGCTGATACCGCTCATCGCCGAGAAGGGCGAAGAGGGGGTGGCGCCCAGCGGGCTCGCCGTCGACAAGACGCAGGAACTGTCGATCGTGACGGTGGCCGCTCCTGACGGCCGCCGTGTGCAGCCGGTCTTCTCGTCCGTCGAGGCGATGCAGCGGTGGGATGCGACGGCACGCCCGATCCCGGTCGATGCGACGCGCGCCGCGCTCGCGGCATCCGCCGAGGACACCGACCTGATCGTGCTCGACCCGACGTCGGAGACCGAGTTCGTCTTCCGGCGTCCGGCGGTATGGGCGATCGCGCAGGGGCATGCGTGGGAGCCGAGCTTCCTCTCGCCCGAGGTCTTCACCGCTCTGCAGGAGAGCGTCGCGCACGAGCTCGCGGTGATCGACGTGTCTGTCGCACCGGGCGACCCCGACGCGCGCCTGCGCGGCCCCGAGTTGATTGTGATCCTTGAGCTCGTCGATGGCCTCGAACGCGAAGTGCTCGATGCCGTGCTCGCGCGTCTGGCCCAGCGCTGGGCGTCAGACGACCGCATCGCGGTGCTCGCCGATTCGCTGACCGTGAAGCTCCGCCGCTCGGCCTGACCGGCGCGGCGATGTCGCCGGCCGGCCGGGGCCGGAGCAGAGCGGGTCGCTAGTTGACCGGCCCGGTCCACTTCTCGCCCGGACCCTTGCCGATCGGGTCGGGGATGGTCGATGCCTCGCGGAACGCGAGCTGCAACGAGCGCAACCCGTCGCGCAACGAACGTGCATGCATGTCGCTGATCTCCGGTGCGCCGGCGGTGATCAGGCCCGCCAGCGAGTTGATCAGCTTGCGAGCCTCGTCGAGATCGAGCTGCTCTGCCGCATGCGGGTCGTCGGCGAGGCCGAGCTTCACCGCTGCCGCGCTCATGAGGTGCACTGCCGCAGTCGTGATCACCTCGACGGCCGGGACGTCTGCGATGTCCCGAGTGGCGGAAGACGCCGCCTCCTCCTGCCGTGCCCAGCGCTCTTCGCGCTCACGTGCAGCCTCATCCGATGCCTGGTTCGTCACTTCGCCTTGCCTTCTGTTAGACTGTGTCGGGCTCCGGAGCGTCATGCTCCGGTACGAAAGAGGATTCACTTCCCACCCGCGCTTGCCGTTCCAGGCTACCGGGTCTTGCACTCCACCGGATCGTGTCGTCAGACTCATCCGGCAGGTAGGGTGCGGAGCCGGCGTCTGAATGCCGGCGGGTGGGGACGATTCTGATTTCGCCCGGGATGCTGACTGCGTCCTGGTGGCTGAATCCCATCGTCTAAGGAGTTACGCATCAGCGATCCCCGCACCAATGAGCGCATCCGCGTCCCCGAGGTCCGCCTCGTCGGCCCCGCGGGTGAGCAGATCGGCGTCGTCCGCATCGAGGCGGCGCTGCGCCTTGCGCAGGAAGCCGACCTCGACCTCGTCGAGGTCGCACCGAACTCGAAGCCGCCCGTGGTCAAGATCATGGACTACGGCAAGTTCAAGTACGAAGCCGCCCAGAAGGAGAAGGAGGCTCGCCGCAACCAGGCGAACACCATTCTCAAGGAGGTCCGCTTCCGCCTGAAGATCGAGGCGCACGACTACACGACCAAGCTCAAGCGCGCCGAGGGCTTCCTCAAGGCGGGCGACAAGGTCAAGGCGATGATCCTGTTCCGCGGCCGCGAGCAGTCGCGCCCCGAGCAGGGCGTTCGCCTTCTCCGCAAGTTCGCCGAGGATGTCGCCGAACTCGGAACGGTCGAGTCGAACCCGACCATCGATGGTCGCAACATGGTCATGATCGTGGCTCCGCTCAAGAGCAAGTCCGAGGCCAAGCAGGAGCAGAACGCGGTTCGTGACGCCCAGCGCGCAGCGAACAAGCAGGCTGCCCGCGAAGCCAAGAGCGACACTGACGCACCGGCCGAGGCCGCAGCGGAGTAACTCCCGCCCACAGACTCCCGCACCGCGGGTTGACACCGTCGCCTGAGAAGGCGCCATACGAAGGAAGAGAAGATGCCGAAGCAGAAGACCCACTCGGGTGCTAAGAAGCGCTTCAAGATCACCGGCAGCGGCAAGCTGAAGAAGCAGCAGGCCGGTATGCGCCACAACCTCGAGCACAAGTCGAGCCGGCGTACCCGTCGTCTGAACCAGGACCAGGTGCTCTCGAAGGCTGACACCAAGACGGCCAAGAAGCTTCTCGGCCGCTGACGCGCCCGACGCACGAATAGGAACACAGGAAAATGGCAAGAGTCAAGCGGGCGGTAAACGCCCACAAGAAGCGTCGGGTCATCCTCGAGCGCGCAAAGGGTTACCGCGGTCAGCGTTCGCGCCTGTACCGCAAGGCCAAAGAGCAGGTCATCCACTCGCTGGTCTACTCGTACCGTGACCGTCGCAAGCGCAAGGGCGACTTCCGCCGCCTCTGGATCCAGCGCATCAACGCTGCTGCACGCCAGAACGGCATCACGTACAACCGCTTCATCCAGGGCCTCGGTCTCGCGGGTGTCACCGTCGACCGTCGTATGCTCGCCGACCTCGCGGTCAACGACGCAGCGACCTTCACGACGCTGGTCGAGACGGCGAAGAAGGCTCTGCCCTCTGACGTCAACGCTCCGAAGTCCGCTGCGTAAGCAGCTCTTCACCACAGAGGACGCTCTCCTTCGGGAGGGCGTCCTCTGTCGTTCGCCGGGCGTTTGCGCAGGAACAGCTCTGCCGTTCTCTAGACTGTGAACGTGCTGGAGAACCCCCGTTCGCCCCGAGTCCGTGCCGTCGCCAAGCTGACCAAGCGCAGTGCGCGAGCGGAGACAGGGCTCTACCTGCTCGAAGGGCCGCAGGCTGTTCGAGAGGCGCTGACGTACAGCCCCGAGGCGATCGTCGAGCTGTTCGCGACGCCGACCGGCTGGGAGAAGCATCCGGACATCCGCACGAAGGCATCGGATGCCGGCATCGACGTCGAGCACGTGACCGAGTATGTGCTGAACGCGATGGCCGACACGGTCACGCCTCAGGGACTGGTCGCGGTCGTCCGGCAGGCACCCACCTCGGTGCGCGACATCTTCGCGGGGTCTCCGCGGCTCGTGGCGATCTGTGAGGAGATCAGGGACCCGGGAAACCTCGGCACGATCATCAGGGCCGCCGACGCCGCGGGCGCGGATGCGGTCGTCCTCACCGGGCGCACGGTCGACCCGTACAACCCGAAGGTCGTTCGTGCCACGACGGGCTCGCTGTTCCACCTGCCCGTGTCGGTGGGAGCCGAGCTCCCTGATGTCGTCGAGAAGGCGCACGCTGCCGGTCTCCAGATCCTCGCTGCGGACGTGAAGGGCGACGATCTTCTTCGCGCACGCGCGGACGGAGTCCTCGCGGAGCCGACGGCCTGGTTGTTCGGCAACGAGGCCCGCGGGCTCGAAGAGGAAGCGCTCGCCCAGGCCGATCGAGTGCTGAAGCTGCCGATCTTCGGACGAGCCGAGTCGTTGAACCTGGCCACCGCCGCGAGCGTCTGCCTCTATGAGAGCGCCTTCTCGCAGCGGGCGGCATCCTCCGCCTGATCGCAGCCGGCCGGGCCGGTGTCTCGCCCTGCTGGTAGGTTTGTCCCGGCTCGAGCGGAGAAGGGGATCCAGGGTCGATGCAGATTCTGATCGTGGAGGACGACGAGCGCGTCGCCGCCGCACTCGAGGCATTCCTCGCGCGATCCGGATACGCGACCGTACGCGCGGCAGACGGCGCGTCCGCCCTGCAGAAGCTGGGCGCGGACACCGAGGTCGTGCTCCTCGATCTCGGTCTGCCGGATGTCGACGGCATCGATCTCTGCCGCCGGATCCGCGGCCGCTCCGAGGTGCCGATCGTCATCGTCACAGCGCGCAACCAGGTCGCCGAGCGCATCAGAGGGCTGCGGGCCGGGGCCGATGACTTCGTCGTCAAGCCGTACGACGTGCACGAGCTCCTGGCTCGTATCGAAGCAGTCACTCGACGTTCGAGGCCGGTGCGGCCGGAGTCCGAGGCGCGGGTGCGGCTGCAGGACGGTGATGTGGAGATCGACCTCGTAGCCCGACAGGTGCTCATCGAACGGGCTCCGATCGAGCTCACTCGCAAGGAGTTCGACATCGTGGCGGTGCTCGCGCGTTACCCCGGGGTGGCCGTGCCGAAGGAGCGCCTCATCCGCGAGGTCTGGAACACCGACTGGCGCGGGTTCGGACACTCTCTCGAGGTGCATGTCGGCGCGATCCGCAAGAAGGCGGGCCAGCGTCATCTGATCGAGACCGTGCGCGGTGTCGGCTACCGGCTGGCCGGGTAGCGGTCGATGCGCAGACGTCTGGTCGTCGTGTTCCTCGTGCCGCTCGTCGCGATCCTTCTGTCACTGGGCGGTGCGACGGCCTGGAGTGCGACCCGCAGCATCCAGCAGGCGTTCTACACCGAGCAACTCGGTGACCTGGGGTACTTCGTGACGAGCGCGCGACAGGCGTTGCGATCGGGGAGTGCCACGGTGATCGAGGCCGAGGTCCGGCGATTCCACGAGGTGTACGCAATCGACGTCGTCGTGTTCGATCTCGCCGGCGGCGTGTGGGCGTCGGGAGATGACGCGGCCGAAGTGCTGCCCGACGACGATGCCGCACGCGTCGGTCTCGCGCTCTCGGGTCGGCGGGCTGAAGCTCCCGAGCCGGTGTTCCCCTGGATCGCCGCGGACTTCTCGCTCGTCGAGCCGGTCTTCGATGACGGCGACGTCATCGGTGCCGTCATGCTCTCCGCCGATGTCGAGGCGCCGAGGACGGAGATCCTGCGGCAGATCCTCGTGCTCACTGCCGTGTCGACGGTGTCGATCGGGCTGGGCGTGCTGCTCGTGTTCCAGCTCGCCAAGTGGGTGCTCTCTCCGGTGCGCCGTCTCGATGAGGCGATGATCGCCATCGAGCGGGGCGAGATGGATGCCAGGGTCGCGGAGGACACCGGTCCTCCCGAACTGCGCCGCATGACCCGCGTCTTCAACGGCATGGCGGATGAGATCGAGCGCGTCATGACCCGTCAGCAGGAGTTCGCGCTGAACGCCTCGCACGAACTCCGCAACCCGCTCAACGCTCTGCTTCTGCGCGTCGAGCATCTCTCGACCGGCCTCGACGACGACTGGAAGGACGACGTCGAGGAGACGAGGGAGGAGGGGCGCCGCATGGCGCGAATTCTCGAGACGCTCCTCGGTCTCGCACGAGGCGGACGCTCCGACACCACGATCTCGGTCGTCGATCTGACGACGCTGGCGGCCCGACGCGCCGACGCCTGGAGCGAGGTGGCCTCTCAGCGGGGGATCCGGACACTCTCGACGGGAGCCGACCCCGTGATGAGCGTCACGGACCGCACGATCGTCGAGAGCGCGCTCGACGCGGTCATCGACAACGCGGTGAAGTTCTCTCCCGCCGACGCGGTCGTCGAGATCGGAGCGCACCGCAGCGACGGGCTCTGCATGCTGACGGTCCGCGATCACGGGCCGGGGCTCACGCGCGAGCAGGCAGCGAACGCCGCCGACCGATTCTGGCGGAGCGACGACAGCGGTGGGGTTCCTGGTTCAGGGCTCGGCCTGGCGATCGCCACCGACCTCCTGGAAGCGATCGGCGGGGAGCTGAGAGTAGACACGCCGGAGGACGGCGGACTGCTGGTCTCGCTGTTGCTGCCGGACGGAGCTGCAGGATGAGCGGGCGTGGCCTGCGGCGCGAACGGTGGCGCAGGGTCGCAGCCGCGGCGGCGGTGCTCGTGATCGCGGGCGCGAGCAGCGCATGCAGCGCTCGCTCGACCGATTGGGGTGACTCCCAGTACGCGATCGCCGGAGGAGGATCCAATGGGGTCTACTACGCCTACGGTGCAGAGGTCGCTCGCGAGCTGTCGGAGTCGCTCGGCGTCCGCGTGGCTGTGGCCGAGACCGCCGGGTCGGTCGACAACCTTCTGCGGGTGAGCTCGGGGGAGGCTCTCCTGGGCTTCGCGCAGGGAGATGCCGCAGCAGACGCGGTCGCGGGGGCCGGCGCGTTCGACGAGGCGCTGCCGGTGCAGGCCGTGGCCCGCCTGTACGACGAGTATCTCCACGTGGTCGTGCGCGCCGACTCGGAGATCGTGGAACTCGGTGACCTCGCGGGCAAGACCGTGTCGCTGGGCGCGGAGAACTCGGGCGTCAATGTCATCGCCGCACGAGCCCTCGATGCCGCAGAGGTCGAGATCGCGACGATCACGGATCCGCAGATGGACCTCGGCGAGTCGATCAGCGCGCTCGAGAGGTCGGGAATCGACGGATTCTTCTGGGTCGGCGGCATCCCGACGCCTGGCATCGCCGAGTTGGCGAAGACCACCCCCGTGCGGCTGGTGCCGGTGGAGCAGACCTGGGTCGCAGAGATCAACGCGCGCTATTCCGATGCCTACCGTCCATCCGACTTCCCTGTCGGGCTCTATGGACTCGAGGAGTCGGCGCCGACGATGGCGGTCCCGAACTATCTGGTCACGTCGTCCGACACTCCGGACGGCGTCGTGCGAGACGTCCTCGCGAGCCTCTTCGACGCCCGCGCGGAGATCGCGCAGCGGGTGCCGGTCGCTTCCCTGCTCGACCGCAGGCAGGCGATCTTCACGGGGCCGGTCGACCTGCATCCCGGCGCGATCGAGTACTACCGAGATCAGCGCGACTGAGGCCTCAAGAAATCCTCAAGAAGTCTCATGCCGGCATGCCGCTCTGCCAATGTGGTGGTCGATCGCACTCGATTCGACGGAGAATTCAGATGCCACTGAGCCCACGCCCTTCACTCGGGCGCGCTTTCGGTCGTTCTCCGGAAGCGTCCTGCGGTCGGATCCGGTCGGAGGCTTGCTGCGACGTTCTACTCGGGGGAGGGACGGAGCAGCAGGGACGCCCCCACGGTCCGCGGGGGCGGACCGTGGGGCACTCCGGCTCTGGGACGGGATCGGCCTCTCTGCGTGGTTACGAACGTGTAAATGTCGACCCGCCTGTCTGGAGCCACGTGTTCGACCTGGCTAGTTTGGAGAAATGATGACCACCGGTAAGCCTCTCGTCGTTGTCGACAACGTCCAGAAGCACTATGGCGACTTCCAGGCACTCACGGATATCGACCTCACGGTGAACGCCGGTGAGGTCGTTGTCGTGATCGGTCCCTCCGGTTCGGGCAAGTCGACCCTGTGTCGCACGATCAACCGACTCGAGACGATCACGAGCGGAACGATCAGCATCGACGGCAAGGCGCTCCCCGCCGAGGGCAAGGGGCTTGCTCACCTGAGAGCAGACGTCGGCATGGTGTTCCAGTCGTTCAACCTCTTCGCGCACCTCACGATCCTCGAGAACATCACGCTCGGCCCGATCAAGGTCCGGGGGCTGAAGAAGGCGGATGCCGAGAAGGAGGCGATGATGCTCCTCGATCGCGTGGGTGTCGCTCAGCAGGCTTCCAAGCTTCCCGCCCAGCTCTCGGGAGGGCAGCAGCAGCGCGTCGCGATCGCCCGCGCCCTCGCCATGCAGCCCAAGGTCATGCTCTTCGACGAGCCCACCAGCGCGCTCGACCCCGAGATGATCAACGAGGTGCTCGATGTCATGGTCGAGCTCGCCCGCGACGGCATGACCATGATCGTCGTGACCCATGAGATGGGCTTCGCCCGCAAGGCCGCGAACCGAGTCGTCTTCATGGCAGACGGGAAGATCGTCGAAGAGGCGACGCCCGAGGAGTTCTTCACCAATCCGAAGAGCGACCGCGCCAAGGACTTCCTCTCGAAGCTCCTCACGCACTGACCGGCTTCAACAGACCTTTGCACACACAGCACACGAAGGAGACGCACATGCGACGCACACGGACACTGGCAGGAATCGGGATCGCGACAGTAGCGCTGTTCGCCCTGACCGCCTGCAACAGCGGCAGCCCGTCCAGCCCCGGCGCCGGAACCGGCGGTGACGAGGGCGAGGACTCCACCTGGTTCGAGGTCGCTGAGGACGTCCAGCTCGAAGGCAGCCCGACGTTCGACGCCATGCAGGAGCGCGACGGCGTCATCGTCGGCGTCAAGGAGGACCAGCCCGGTCTTGGCTACCTCGATGTCACGACGGGTGAGCGCACCGGCTTCGATGTCGACATCGCGCGCTGGATCGCCGCATCGCTCGGATACGACGAGGACCAGATCGAGTTCAAGCCGATCGCCTCCGCCAACCGCGAGCAGGCGATCACGAACGGTGACATCGACTACTACGTAGGCACCTATTCGATCAACGACAAGCGCAAGGAGCTCATCGACTTCGCGGGCCCGTACTTCATCACCGGCCAGGGACTTCTGGTCGCCGCTGATGCTGACGAGGCGGAGGCGCTCGAGGACTTCAACGGCAAGACCGTCTGCTCTGCGACCGGCTCGACGCCGATCCAGAACATCAAGGCGAACTTCCCCGACATCAAGACGCAGGAGTACGACCTGTACTCCGCCTGCGTCCAGGACCTCATCGACGGCAAGGTCGACGCGGTGACCACCGACCAGGCGATCCTGATCGGCTACGCAGCACAGTACCCGGATGACGTGAAGGTCACCGGCGGACTCTTCACCGAGGAGCGCTACGGTGTCGGCCTCACGAAGGGTGACGACGCCCTGCGGACGCACATCAACGATCTCTTCACCGACAACGGCGACATCTGGCAGGCGATCTTCGACGCGAACCTCGGTTCCAGCGGCATCGAGGTCGACCAGCCCGAGGTCGACGCGTACTGATCGACATGGGCGGCCTCCTCAGGGAGGCCGCCCACTCATTCTGAAGAAGGGAGGGTGGCGTGGACGTCATCTTCGGCAACCTCGACCTGTGGGGCCAGGCGATCAGCAACACGCTGATCGTGTTCTTCGCAGGCGGGATCATCGCGCTGGTCCTGGGCCTGGTAGTCGGGGCGATGCGTGTGGCCCCGGTGCCCATCGCCCGCGGCGTCGGCACGGCGTACGTGAACATCGTGCGCAACACTCCGCTCACCCTCGTGTTCTTCTTCTTCATCTTCGGATACCCGCAGCTCGGACTGCCCGACCTCTCGAATCTCACACTCGGCATCCTCGCCATCGGCATCTACACGGCGACCTACGTGGCCGAGGTGCTACGGGCGGGAATCAACACGGTCCCCGTCGGCCAGGCTGAGGCCGCGCGGGCGATCGGGCTCCCCTTCGGCCAGGTGATGGGCCTCGTGATTCTGCCGCAGGCGTTCCGCTCGGTCGTGCCGCCGATGATGAGCGTCTTCATCGCCCTGCTCAAGAACACCACCGTCGCTGCCGGATTCTCGGTCGCCGAGCTTGCGGCCCTGCGATCGACGATCAACGACTCCGCCGACCGTCCGGGCAACCCGATGGAGGTCCTCCTCTGGGTCGCCGTCGTGTTCGTCGTTCTGGTGCTGCTGTTGAGCTGGCTGCAGCGATATCTCGAGAACCGTTGGAGGATCGCGCGATGAGCTCTGTACTGTACGACGTCCCCGGACCCCGGGCGATCGCCCGCAACCGGGTGCTCGCGGCCGCCACCATCGTCCTCGTTCTCGCGGCGGTCGGCTTCATCGTCTACCGCATGGTGGAGACGGGCCAGTTCTCGGCTGAGAAATGGTTCGTGTTCACGTTCTCCAACGTGTGGATGGGAATCTTCAAGGCACTGGGCAACACCCTCGCCGCCTTCGCGCTGGCCGCCGTCCTCAGCGTCATCCTCGGTTTCGTGCTGGCGATCGGCCGGCTCTCGGAGCATGCGTGGGTGCGGATTCCTGTGACCGTGATCACCGAGCTCTTCCGGGCCGTCCCGGTGCTGGTGTTCATGATGCTGCTCTACTACGGTCTTCCCGTGGTCGGCATCAAGATGGAGCCGTATTGGGCCGTCGTGATCGCGCTGATGGCGTACAACGGCTCCGTCCTCGCCGAGGTGCTGCGTGCCGGCATCGAATCCCTGCCCCGCGGGCAGAAGGAGGCCGGCTACGCGATCGGGCTCCGCAAGAGCGGCGTGATGCGCCTCATCCTGCTGCCGCAGGCGATCCGGGCGATGCTGCCCGTTATCGTCGCCCAGCTGGTCGTGACGATGAAGGACACCGCTCTCGGCTTCATCATCACCTACCCGGAACTGCTGTATTACGCGAAGCAGCTGACGTCTCAGCAGGGACGCCCTATCCTGCAGTCGGCCTTCGTCATCGGCGGTATCTACATCATCATGTGCCTCATCCTGTCGGGCATCGCCAAGTGGGTCGAGGTCCAGACTCGGCGTTCGCCCAAGGTGAAGGCGATCCACGCGGCAGAGGACCCTCGCCAGCACGGCGACGGCACCGACACCGAATTGATCACCCTGCAGCGGGGAGGCAGCGGCTTCGGCGGTGGTGGTGGCGCCGGCGGCCTTGGTGGACCTGCGGGCGGCGGAGACCCGGGCAAGGTCTGAGGCGCCGTCGCGAAGCGGGCCGAAAGTCTGCGTGAGATCGTGATCCACGACCCCCGGTAGACTCGTGTCTCGTGTCTGAGTCTCCCGAAATCACCCCGGAAGCGGTCGAAGCCGCCGTCGCGGCCGCGCTCGAAGCGATCAACGCTGCCGCCGATACCACCGAGCTGAAGGCGGCGAGAGCCGCTCATGTCGCAGACGGTTCTCCGCTCGCCGTCCTGAACGCGTCGATGCGCCAAGTGGCCCCGGAGAACAAGGCGGCCTTCGGCAAGCTCGTCGGCCAGGGTCGCGGACAGGTTACGAAGGCGCTTGCAGCGAAAGAAGAGGCGCTCGCTGCCGCCGAGGTCGCCGCCCGTCTCGAATCCGAGCGCATCGACATCACCGCCGTCCCCTCGCGCACGCGCGTCGGCGCGCGGCATCCGCTGACTCTGCTCAGCGAGCAGATCTCCGACATCTTCGTCGGCATGGGCTGGGAGATCGCGGAAGGGCCTGAGCTCGAGCACGAGTGGTTCAACTTCGACGCCCTGAACTTCGACGTCGATCACCCCGCTCGCCAGGAGCAGGACACCTTCTACGTCGACCCGCCGTCGCGTCACCTCGTGATGCGCACGCACACGAGCCCCGTGCAGGTGCGCTCGATGCTCGACCGCGATGTGCCGATCTACGTGCTGTGCCCCGGTCGTGTGTACCGCACCGACGAGTTCGACGCGACGCATCTCCCGGTCTTCACGCAGTTCGAGGGCCTCGTCGTCGACAAGGGCATCTCGATGGCCCACCTCAAGGGCACGCTCGACCACGTCGCGCGTCAGCTCTTCGGACCCGAGGCCAAGACGCGCTTCCGCACGAACTTCTTCCCGTTCACCGAGCCGTCGGCCGAGCTCGATCTGTGGCACCCGACCTTCAAGGGGGGCGCTCGCTGGATCGAGTGGGGCGGCTGCGGAATGATCAACCCGAATGTGCTGCGTGCAGCGGGAATCGACCCCGACGTCTACAGCGGCTTCGCTTTCGGCATGGGTGTCGAGCGAGGACTCATGTTCCGCAGCGACGTCCAGGACATGCGTGACATGGCAGAGGGCGATGTCCGATTCAGCGAGCAGTACGGGATGGTGGTGTGATGCGCGTCCCGCTTTCGTGGTTGCGTGAGTACGTCGATCTGGCAGCGGATGCGACGCCCGAGGATGTCCTGGCGGCGATGGTCACCGTCGGCTTCGAAGAAGAAGACGTCCACCGCTTCGAGCTCTCGGGTCCCGTCGTGGTCGGACAGGTCGTGTCTCTCGAGGCTGAGCCGCAGTCCAACGGCAAGACGATCAACTGGTGCCAGGTCGACGTCGGCGAGGCGAACGGCGGCATCCGCGGGATCGTCTGCGGAGCGCACAACTTCGTCGCCGGAGACAAGGTCGTCGTGACCCTGCCGGGTGCCGTGCTGCCTGGGCCGTTCCCGATCGCCGCGCGCAAGACCTACGGTCACGTGTCCGACGGCATGATCGCCTCGGCGCGGGAGCTGGGCCTCGGCGAGGAACACAACGGCATCCTGGTGCTCGCGGATCTCGGTATCGATGCCCCGGTAGGCACCGATGCGATCAGCCTGCTCGGACTCGACGACGTCGCCGTCGAGATCAACGTCACCCCTGACCGTGGCTACGCGTTCTCGCTGCGCGGAGTGGCACGCGAGTACTCTCACGCGACAGGCGCGACGTTCCGCGACCCCGCGGATCGCGACTTCGCCGAGCTCCAGCCCGGCACCGGGCACACGGCGATCGTCGACGACGTCGCGCCGGTTCGGGGGCACGTCGGGGCGAGCGAGTTCGTCACGCGGGTCGTCCGCGATGTCGACCCTGCGCGTCCGACCCCGCCGTGGATGATCGCCCGACTCTCCCTCGCAGGCATGCGCTCACTGGGGATCCTGATCGACATCACCAACTACGTGATGCTCGAACTCGGCCAGCCGCTGCACGGATACGACCTCGACAAGCTCGCCGGAGGCATCACCGTCCGCCGCGCCACGCCGGGCGAGAAGATGACGACACTCGACGGTCAGGAGCGCAAGCTCCACGTCGAGGACCTGCTCATCACCGACGAGTCGGGTCCGATCGGCCTCGCCGGTGTCATGGGCGGCGGCACCACCGAGATGAGCGACACCACGCGGAACGTGCTCATCGAGGCGGCGACCTTCGACCCGGTCACGATCGCCCGCACCGCTCGTCGCCACAAGCTGCCCAGCGAGGCGTCCAAGCGCTTCGAGCGCGGAGTGGATCCGCTCGTGCCGTTCGTCGCAGCGCGGCGCGCGGCCGACCTGATGGTCGAGTTCGCCGGCGGCACGCTCACCGAAGAGGGCGGCGCCCTGTTCGCCGAGGTGTTCGTCGCCGACATCGACCTGCCGAAGGGCTTCGTCCAGGGACTCATCGGCGTCGACTACAGCGACGACGAGATCACGGGCGCGCTGACCACCATCGGCGCAGAGGTGTCGGACTCGGATGCCGGGTGGACCGTCATCCCGCCGACCTGGCGCCCAGACCTCACCGACAAGTGGTCTCTCGCCGAAGAGGTCGCGCGCATCCACGGCCTCGGCCGCATCCCCTCGGTGCTGCCGACGCCTCCCTCGGGCCGCGGGCTCACCCCCCACCAGCAGGGTCGTCGTCGAGTGTCCGATGCGCTGGCGGCTGCCGGGTTCGTCGAGACGCCGTCGTTCCCGTTCACCACCGAAGCCGACAACGACCTGCACGGGTCGGCGGCGGGGGAGCATCTGCCCGGCATCCGACTCGCGAACCCGCTCGATGGCTCTGCTCCGTTCCTGCGGCGCTCGCTCATCCCCGGCCTGCTGCAGACAGCGCACCGCAACATCTCGCGCGGTCTCACGGATCTCTCCCTCTTCGAGACCGGAGTCGTGTTCCTGCCCGAGCCCGGCGTCGAGTACGGCACCGATGCGGTTCCGCCGCTCGGAGAGCGTCCGTCTGACGAGACCCTCGCCGCGCTGAACGAGTCCATCCCGCCGCAGCACCGTCACGTCGCCGTGCTTCTCACCGGCAATGTCGTTGCTCGTCAGCCCGCTCGCGCGGCTGAACCGGCAGGGCTGTCGGAGGCACTGGACGCTGCCCGGGTCATCGCGGCAGCTTCCGGGGTCGACATCGAGGTGGCGCAGGGGCAGCGCGCGGCGC
Organism: Microbacterium sp. NPDC087589; assembly: GCF_044743635.1. Classification (NCBI taxonomy): domain Bacteria; kingdom Bacillati; phylum Actinomycetota; class Actinomycetes; order Micrococcales; family Microbacteriaceae; genus Microbacterium; species Microbacterium sp. NPDC087589. The sequence continues at coordinate 19,748 of NZ_JBIUWV010000008.1, read as the reverse complement.
TGCATCCTGGGCGCACCGGCGTGCTGTCGGTCGGGGGCGTCGAGGTCGGCTACGTCGGAGAGCTCCACCCCGACGTCGCAGCGGGAGCAGACCTGCCGGGTCGCGCGACCGTGCTCGAGCTCGATCTGGACCAGATCCTCGCGCTGGGGGGTGGCCGAGCTGTCGCTGCCTCGCTGTCGACGTTCCCCGCCGCCACGCAGGACGTGTCGCTCGTGCTCGGGGCTGACGTCCCCGCCGGCGAGGTCAAGGCCGCGCTGGCCGAAGGGGCGGGCGCACTGCTCGAGGCGATTCGACTCGTAGACGACTACCGCGGCGAGGGAGTGGACGAGGGTGAGAAGAGTCTGACGTTCGCGCTGCGCTTCCGCGCTGACGACCGCACGCTCACCGCTGCCGAGGCCACCGAGGCGAAGCTCGCCGGGGTCGCCGTCGCGTCCGAGCGCTTCGGCGCCACGCTGCGCGACTGACACCGCACGGCGCGCACCGATTCGCACGCGGGCTGCACTCGATGTGCAGCTCGCGTGCGTCGTCTGTGCCGCTGTTGCACGCATCACCGCCGAGCCGACCTGAACCCGGCGAGCCCCGGGGTACCGTGTCGTGATGAGCATCCTTCCCCACAGCACTCCTGCGGCGGTTCCCGACGGCGTCCGAGCGATGGGCGAGGGGCCGTTCCTCACCCCGGGTGATCAGGTCTCCTGGCACTACCGGAAGCCGGGCTGGCAGCCCGGTGACGCATCGACGATCACACCCATGCGCGTGGTCCGCGACGACGAGCGGGGTCTCGTCGCCTGGCTCGCTCCGGGCACGCTGCAGGAGGGGCAGGGCACTCCTGCCGGAGAACGCGTCCGGACGGTCCCGCTCGAGCGGCGATGGCTCGAACCGCGGTCGCGGATCGTCGAGGAATGGTGGGGCAACGGCATCCTCCGCATCGCGCCCGCGGGTGCGGCGTGGTCGGTCTGGCTCTTCTGGAGCGAGGCGAACGGTTCGGACTGGCAGTTCGCCGGCTGGTACGTGAACCTCGAGAACGCGCACCTGCGCACCGATCGTGACACATACTCGTCCGACCACATCCTCGACGTCGAGATCGAGCCGGATGGTCGAGTGCACCTCAAGGACGAGGACGAGCTCATCGCGGCCGTCGAGCAGGGACGCCTCACCTCCGAGCAGGCGGCGCAGATCGAGCGGCACGCGGATGCCGCGATCGAGTCGTTCCGTGAGGCGGACTGGCCATTCGCCGCGGAATGGTGCGACTGGCGGCCTGATCCCTCCTGGTCCGTCCCGGAGTTGGCGGGGCTGTCCGACCTCCGCAGTCGGTGAACCGGCATCCGCCGTGAGCGGAGGGCACTTCCCTTCGCACGGCGAAGGTGGTGGCATGGGTCCATGACCGACGTTCTCATCCTCGGCGGAACCGGCTGGTTGTCCGGCCGCATCGCCAGACGGCTGCTGGTGGACGGCGCGACGGTGTTGTGCCTCGCGAGGGGAGGACGGCCCTCACCGGACGGGGCGAGCCTGGTTCTGGCCGATCGGGGAGATGCTGACGCGTACGATGCCGTCCGGGGTCGCGCCTGGGACCACGTGATCGATGTGTCATCGAACGCGGCACAAGTCGCGGCGGCGGTCGAGGCGCTCGGCGATCGAGCCGCGCGGTGGACGTACGTGTCGTCGGTGTCGGCATACTCCGACGATGAGACGGTCGGGGCGGACGAGTCCGCGCCGTTGCATCGGCCGGCGGGCCCCGGAGATGAGTACGAGTACGGGCCGCAGAAGGTCGCCGCCGAGGATGCCGTGCGTGCCCTCGGAGATCGGACGCTGATCGTGCGTCCTGGCCTGATCGTCGGCGAGGGCGACCCGAGCGATCGGTTCGGCTACTGGGCTGCTGCGTTCCTGCGGGCCGAGGATGGCCCCGTGCTGCATCCTCGCTCGGAGGGACGCAGTGCGCAGGTCATCGACGTCGATGACCTGGCGGAGTTCGTCGCCACGACCTCGGCGACAGGAGTCAGCAACGCGGTCGGTGACCGGCATTCGCTGACGGAAGTACTCGACGCCATCCGGCAGGCGGCAGGGCACATCGGGGAGACGCCGGTGGCGGATGACGACTGGCTGACCGCGAACGGCGTCGAGCACTGGGCGGGGGAGCGATCGCTGCCGTTGTGGCTGCCCGCCGACATGCCCGGTTTCATGTCTCGCTCGAACGCCAGGTATCGGGATGCCGCGGGAGGACTCCGCCCGATCGACGAGACGATCGCCGCTGTCGTCGCGGACGAGCGCGAACGCGGCGTCGACCGAACGCGACGTGCGGGCCTGACCCGTGCCGACGAGCTGGAGCTCGTGCGGCTGCTCGGCTGACGACCGGAGATCGCTAGACTGCGAGCAGTGACACGGGGTGCCGCATCCGCGGCTGAGAACAGACCCGTCGAACCTGATCTAGTTCGTACTAGCGAAGGGATGTCGCATTGAGCGATCGTCTGCGTCCACATACCGATTCGACCCTCGCGGCGTCGGCCGCCGAGCTGCTGTCCGCGCTCCGCGAGACACCACCGCTGACCCACTGCATCACGAACAGCGTCGTCACCGGCTTCACCGCCAACGTGCTGCTGGCCCTCGGCGCGGCCCCGGCGATGGTCGACATCGTCGACGAGGCCGGCCTGTTCGCGGGGGTGGCGTCCGGACTGCTGATCAACCTCGGCACGCCCACGCCAGAGCAGCGGGCCGCGAGCCTCCAGGCCGTGACAGGCGCGGCAGCCGCGGGCACTCCGTGGGTGCTCGATCCCGTGGCGATCGGAGCACTGCCCGTGCGCACGGCGCTGGCGCACGAGCTCGCCGCGTCGCGCCCCACCGCGATTCGAGGCAATGCCTCAGAGATCCTCGCCCTGGCCGGGCTCAGTGCGGGTGGCCGAGGCGTCGATGCCACCGACAGCACCGAAGCCGCTGAAGAGGCGGCGCTGGAGCTCGCCGCCCGGCACGGATCGGTCGTCGCGGTGTCGGGGCCGGTCGACCTCATCACCGACGGGCGGCGCGTGGTGCGCATCGCCAACGGACACGAGATGCTCACCCGTGTCACCGGCGGAGGGTGCGCGCTGGGTGCCGTGATGGCGGCCTTCCTCGGGGCGGCGCGCGAGTCGGGCATAGATCCGCTCACCGCAGTCGCCTCGGCGAGTCTGGTCTACACGGTCGCAGCCGAGCACGCCGCGACTCATGCAGCGGGGCCCGGAAGTTTCGCGGTCGCGCTGCTCGACGCGCTCGCCACCGTCACGCCGCAGCAGATCGCTGCGGCGGCACGGGTCGAGGAGCGCACGCTGTGATCGTCGATCTCTCGCTGTATCTCGTGACGGATCCCGCACTCTGCGGTGAGCGGGGCGTCGTGGATACCGTGCGGCAGGCCGTCGATGGGGGTGTGCGGATCGTGCAGCTGCGCGACAAGACCGCGACGGATGCCGAGATCGTCGCTCAGCTCGTCGATCTCTCGCGCGTGATCGACGGGCGAGCGCTGCTCGTGGTGAACGATCGCCTCGATGCTGCTCTCGCCGCCCGTGTACAGGGCGCAAGGGTCGACGGGGTGCACCTCGGACAGGGGGACGACTCCGTGCTGCGGGCGCGCGAGATGCTCGGTCCCGACGCGGTCATCGGCCTCACGGCGAACAGCCGGGAACATTTCGAGGCGGTGCGCGCGCTCCCGCTCGGTACGGTCGACTATCTGGGGGTCGGCGTCATCCGCCCCACCAGCACCAAGCCCGACCATCCGCCGGCCCTCGGCGTCGAGGGATTTCGTGCCCTCGTCGAGACGACGGCGCTTCCGTGCGTCGCCATCGGTGGCGTCGGCATCGACGACACCGAATCGCTTCGCGATGCGGGTGCCGCAGGACTCGCCGTGGTGTCGGCGCTCTGCGCGGTGGACGATCCGACCCGCGCTGCGGGCGACTTCGTGCGCCGCTGGCGGGCATCCGGCACGCCGCGGGTGCTCAGCATCGCCGGCAGCGATCCGTCGGGCGGCGCAGGGATACAGGCCGATCTCAAGTCGATCGCCGCCAACGGCGGATACGGCATGGCCGCGCTCACCGCCCTCACCGCCCAGAACACCGTCGGGGTGCGTGGAGTGCACGTGCCGCCCGCGATATTCCTCCGGCAGCAGCTCGACGCGATCTCAGACGACATCGTCGTCGATGCGGTGAAGATCGGGATGCTCGCGAACGCCGACGTCATCCGCACCGTCGCAGACTGGCTCGATGCCGTGAACCCGCCGATCGTCGTGCTCGACCCTGTCATGGTGGCCACCAGCGGCGACAGGCTGCTCGATCAGGATGCCGAGGCCGCACTGCGCTCGCTGCTCGAACGTGCTCATGTCGTGACCCCCAACCTCGAAGAACTCGCGGTGCTGGCAGGACGACCCATCTCGGGATGGGACGACGCGGTCGCCGCGGCGGAGGAGCTGTCATCGCGTATCGACGCGGCGGTGCTCGTCAAGGGCGGGCACCTCGACGGCGACGATGTGCCGGATGGGCTCGTTGACGTTGCCCGGAGAGTGCGGGCGGAGTATCCGGGGTCACGCATCCGCACCGCGAACACGCACGGCACCGGCTGCTCCCTGTCTTCCGCGCTGGCCACCCGTCTCGCTCGCGGCGAGAGCCCCGTCGAGGCCGTCGCCTCGTCGCGGGCGTGGCTGCGTGAGGCGTTGCGCGAGAGCGGGGGCCTGCACGTCGGCCGCGGTCACGGGCCGATCAATCACTTCGCGGGTCTCTGGCAGCGCGGCGGGGTCGAGACGACCAAGACTGCGGAACAGATCCGCGCGGACTGGTGGCAGCGAACGGCCGCCGTGCGGTCGGGGATAGACAGCCTCCCGTTCATCCGCGGCCTGGCCGACGGCACTCTCGAACAGGAGCCGTTCCTGTTCTACCTCGCGCAGGACGCGCTGTATCTCCGCGACTATTCCCGCGTGCTCGCCGAGGCCTCGCGGCTCGCCCCCACGCCCCACGAGCAGGCGTTCTGGGCGCATTCGGCCGAGGGGGCGATCGTCGGCGAGCTCGAACTGCACGCATCCTGGCTGACGCCCGGTGAGGGAGTGGATCTCGGCACCTTCGCGGCCGTGCCCGCGCCTGCGACAGTCGCGTATCTCGACCATCTGCGATCCGTCGCCTTCGGTGGCGACTACGCCGAGCTGATCGCGGCCGTGCTGCCGTGCTTCTGGCTCTACACCGATCTCGGGCGCCGTCTGCACGCGGGGGAGTTCGGCGACTTCGCCCGTGACCCACGGCATCCGTACGCATCGTGGCTCGCCACCTACGCCGACCCCGCGTTCGAGGCGGCGACCGATCAGGCGATCGGCTATGTCACCGCGGCGGGCGCTGCGGCATCCGCCCGCGTTCGAGCGCGGATGCTGCGGGCATTCGAGACGTCGAGCGCTCACGAGCTCGCCTTCTTCGCTGCGCCGTTCGGCACCGCGGTCTCTGCATGACGGACCGGATTTGCGCATGCCGCGACGAGCGCGCTATCGTCGCGGCATGCCTTCGGCCGCCACCGCTCCTCTGACGCTCGTCCCGAGCGTAATCGCCGTGCGCCGACGCCGCAGCGGCCGCCGACTCTAGGCGACCCTGCGCTTCTGCCTGCATACGCACGGCGGTCGAGTGCCGGTGTCGCCGCCCCGGTTCCCGACACTGCACCCCGCGTTCGACACGGGGTCCGACCGTTAAGGTAGAAGAATGACGTACTCCGTCGCCGTCTCCGGCGCATCCGGCTATGCGGGCGGCGAGATCCTGCGCCTCCTCGCGTCTCACCCGGACATCGAGATCCGCACCGTGACGGCGCACTCGAACGCCGGTCAGCCGCTCGTGCAGCATCAGCCGCACCTGCGGTCACTCGCACACCTCACCCTGCAGGACACCACGCCCGAGACGCTCGCCGGGCACGACATCGTCTTCCTCGCTCTGCCGCACGGCCAGTCCGGTCAGTACACGGATGCGCTCGGCGACACCCCGCTGGTGATCGACGCAGGGGCCGATCATCGTCTGACCTCGCGCGAGTCCTGGGACGCCTTCTACGGCGGCGACTTCCACGAGCCGTGGGCCTACGGCGTCCCCGAGTTGCTCGTCGGCGGGAACAAGCAGCGCGAGACACTGCGAGACGCGAAGCGGATCGCCGCTCCCGGCTGCAACGCCTCGACCGTGAGCCTGAGTCTCGCGCCCGGCGTCGCCGCCGGTGTGATCGACGCGGGCGACATCGTCTCGGTGCTCGCCGTCGGCCCGTCGGGGGCGGGCAAGAGCCTCAAGACCAACCTGCTCGCAGGCGAGATACTCGGCAGCGCCAACCCGTATGCGGTCGGCGGCACCCACCGGCACATCCCCGAGATCCGCCAGGCGCTCGCGGCGGCATCCGGAGCGGCGCCCGACGGCATCCGTATCTCCTTCACTCCGGTGATCGTGCCGATGTCTCGGGGGATCCTCGCCACCTCCACCGCGCCGATCGTCGGCGATGCCAGCGATGCGGAGATTCGCGCCGCATGGGAGGGCGCCTACGGTGACGAGACCTTCGTGCAGCTGCTGCCTGCGGGGCACTTCCCTCGTACCGCCGACGTGCTCGGGGCCAACACCGCACTGATCGGCCTCGCGATCGACCGGCCGGCGAACCGCGTGACGGTGGTCACTGCGGTCGACAATCTCGTCAAGGGCACCGCAGGCGCTGCCGTCCAATCCATGAACCTCGCGCTGGGACTGCCAGAGTCCCGCGCCCTCTCAGTGAACGGAGTCGCGCCGTGAGCGTCACCGCCCCCGCAGGATTCGAGGCGGCCGGAGTAGCCGCCGGCCTCAAGTCGACCGGCAAGCCCGATGTCGCGGTCGTCGTCAATCGCGGCCCCCGCAAGGTCGGTGCAGCCGTGTTCACGAGCAACCGCGCCAAGGCCAACCCGATCATCTGGTCGCAGCAGGTGGTGGCCGACCGCGTCGTCGAAGCCGTCGTTCTGAACTCCGGCGGAGCGAACTGCTTCACCGGCAGCTTCGGTTTCCAGACGACCCACCAGACCGCCGAGAAGGCGGCAGAGCTTCTCGGTGTCAGTGCCGGCGACGTGCTGGTCTGCTCGACCGGCCTCATCGGCGTAGGCGACGAGATCTTCCGTGGCAAGGTGCTCTCGGGCACCGAACAGGCGATCGCCGAGCTGTCGACCGACGGCGGCCAGGTCGCGGCCGAGGCCATCATGACCACCGACAGCGTCTCGAAGACCGCTGTCGTGAGTCGGGACGGCTGGACCATCGGCGGCATGGCCAAGGGTGCGGGCATGCTCGCTCCCGGCCTCGCGACGATGCTCGTCGTCCTCACGACGGATGCCGTGCTCGAGCCTCTCGAGGCCGATGCGGCGTTGCGATTCGCGACCGGCACCACGTTCGATCGCCTCGACTCCGACGGCTGCATGTCGACCAACGACCAGGTCACGCTGCTCGCCAACGGCGCCTCCGGGGTGACCCCCGATCTGAAGGACTTCTCAGCGGCACTCGCAGAGCTGTGCCAGGTGCTCGCGGTGAAGCTCCAGAGCGACGCCGAGGGTGCGAGCCACGACATCACCATCGAGGTGCGGCACGCCGCCACCGAGGGGGAGGCCGTCGAGGTGGGCCGCTCGGTCGCACGGAACAACCTCTTCAAGGCCGCGATCTTCGGCAACGACCCCAACTGGGGGCGGGTGCTCGCCGCGATCGGCACGACCAACGCGCAGTTCGACCCGTACGACGTCGACGTCTGGATGAACGGCGTCCGGGTGTGCAGCGAGGGCGGCCCCGATCGGCCGCGCGAAGAGGTCGATCTCACCCCTCGCGCCACGCACCTCGTGATCGATCTCAAGGTCGGCGAGGCGACCGCGACGATCCTCACCAACGACCTGACCCACGACTACGTGCACGAGAACAGCGCCTACGCCTCATGACCGACATTCAGGACACCACGCCTGACGTCGCCGCCGTCAAGGCCGCGACGCTCATCGAGTCGCTCCCGTGGCTGAAGAAGTTCCGCGATCAGATCGTCGTCGTCAAGTACGGCGGCAATGCGATGGTCTCGGACGAGCTGCAGGAGGCCTTCGCACAGGACATCGCCTACTTGCGGTACGTCGGCGTGCTGCCGGTCGTCGTGCACGGCGGCGGACCGCAGATCTCCGACATGCTCCAGCGCCTCGAGATCCCGAGCGAGTTCAAGGGCGGATACCGGGTCACCAACACCGAGGCGATCAGCGTCGTGCGCATGGTGCTCACCGGCCAGGTGAACCCGCAGCTGGTCTCGAAGATCAACTCCCACGGTCCGATCGCGACAGGGCTCAGCGGTGAAGATGCGGGGCTGTTCGGCGGGCGCCGCCGCGGCGTCGTGATCGACGGCGAGGAGATCGACCTCGGTCGGGTGGGCGACGTCGTCGAGGTCGACCCGACGCCGGTGCTCGATCACCTCGCGGCCGGTCGCGTTCCTGTGGTCTCGAGCATCGCCCCCGACCTCGATCACCCGGGCCAGTCGCTGAATGTGAACGCGGATGCCGCGGCTGCCGCGCTCGCGGTGGCTCTCAAGGCGCGCAAGCTCGTCATCCTCACGGACGTACCCGGGCTGTACGCCGACTGGCCCAATCGCGACTCTCTCGTGTCGCACCTCACGTCGGAGGCCCTCATCGAGATGCTGCCGACCCTGGAGTCCGGCATGATCCCGAAGATGAAGGCCTGCCTGGACGCGATCGAGGGCGGCGTCGACGCCGCCGCGATCATCGACGGACGCGTGCCGCACTCGGTGCTCGTCGAACTCTTCACCAGCAAGGGAATCGGAACAGAAGTGGTCATGGGAAGCGCAGGAGTGAAGGCATGAGCAACTGGCAGGACGACGCAGCAAGCGATCTGGTCCTCAACGCAGGGCCCCGATTGGCCATGCTGACCCGCGGTGAGGGATCGTACCTCTGGGATTCCGAGGGCAAGCGCCACCTCGACTTCCTCGCCGGCATCGCGGTGACCTCGCTCGGGCACGCGCATCCCGTGTTCGTCGAGGCCGTGTCGCGGCAGGCGGCGACTCTCGCCCATGTGTCGAACTACTTCGCGACGCCGTCGCAGCTCGCGCTCGCCGCACGGTTGAAGCGCCTCGCCGGTGCCGGGATCGACGGGCGCGTGTTCTTCTCGAACTCCGGCGCCGAGGCGAACGAGGCCGCGTTCAAGCTCGCTCGCCTGCACGGCGGAACGGAGAAGCCCCGCATCCTCGCGCTCGAGAACGGATTCCACGGGCGCACGATGGGCTCGCTCGCGCTCACGGCGAAGGCGGCCATGCGCGCGCCCTTCGAGCCCATGCCCGGGGGAGTCGAGCACATCCCGGCGACGATCGAGGCCCTCGGGGCCGCGATGGACGACCGCGTCGCCGCCGTGATCGTCGAGCCGATCCAGGGCGAGGCGGGCGTCGTCGAGCTGCCCGAGGGGTACCTCCAGGCCGCGAGGTCGCTCACGCTGACGCACGGGGCGCTGCTCATCGTCGACGAGATCCAGACGGGTGCAGGGCGCACGGGTGCCTGGTTCGGCTTCAGCCACGAAGGCATCACCCCTGACGCCATCACGCTCGCGAAGGGAATCGGCGGAGGCTTCCCGATCGGAGCCCTTGTGACGTATGGCTCCGCGAGCTCGCTTTTCACCCCGGGCTCGCACGGCTCCACGTTCGGCGGCAACCCGCTGGCGACCGCCGTCGCCGACGCAGTGCTCACCGAGATCGAGAGCGCGGGTCTTGTCGACAACGCCGCGCGTCGTGGCGAGGAGATCCGCGAGATCATCGCCGGTATCGACTCGCCCCTCGTCACAGGAGTGCGTGGCCGCGGACTCCTGATCGGGGTGGCTCTGGGCGCCCCCGTCGCGAATGACGTGGTCGCCGCCGCCCAACAGCGCGGCCTCATCGTGAACGCCGCGAACCCCGAGACCGTGCGCATCGCGCCGGCCCTCACCATCGGAGACGCCGAACTCGCCGAGTTCCGTGAGCTCTTCGCCGCGTCGCTCTCCGACGTCCAGGCATCCCTCGCCGAATCCGGAAAGGCCCTCGCATGACCCGCCACCTGCTGCGTGACGACGATCTGACCCCCGCTGAGCAGGCGGAGATCCTCGATCTCGCCATCGAGCTGAAGAAGGACCGCTGGGCGAACAAGGCCCTCGAAGGCCCTCAGACTGTCGCGGTGATCTTCGACAAGTCGTCCACCCGCACCCGTGTCTCGTTCGCCGTCGGGATCGCCGACCTCGGTGGTTCACCGTTGATCATCTCGACAGCCAGCAGTCAGCTGGGCGGCAAGGAGACCCCGTCCGACACCGCTCGTGTGCTCGAGCGCCAGGTCGCGGCGATCGTCTGGCGCACGTACGCGCAGGCAGGGCTCGAGGAGATGGCGGCCGGTACCACGGTGCCTGTCGTCAACGCACTCTCGGACGACTTCCACCCGTGCCAGCTGCTCGCCGACCTCCTCACGATCCGCGAGCACAAGGGCGACCTGAAGGGGCTGACCCTGACGTTCTTCGGCGACGGGCAGAGCAACATGGCGCATTCGTACGCATTGGCGGGAGTCACTGCCGGCATGCACGTGCGCATCGCCTCACCCGCCGACTACGCGCCGCGTGCGGATGTCGTCGAGGCGGCCGACCGCCGCGCGGCGGAGACCGGGGGCTCGATCACCCTGTTCACCGATGCGGTCGAGGCTGCGGCGGGTGCCGACGTCGTGGTGACCGACACCTGGGTGTCGATGGGCAAGGAAGAGGAGAAGCTCGCGCGCATCCGCGATCTGGGCGGCTACAAGGTGACGCCCGAGACGATGGAGATCGCCGACTCCGAGGCGATCTTCATCCACTGCCTCCCCGCGGACCGAGGTTACGAGGTCGACTCCGAGGTCATCGACGGACCGCAGAGCGTCGTCTGGGACGAGGCGGAGAACCGCCTCCACGCGCAGAAGGCCCTGCTCGTCTGGCTGCTCGACAAGAAGGACGCATGATGGTCGACGCGAAGAACGACGGCACGAACGAGGGCGCGCTGTGGGGTGCCCGCTTCGCGAGCGGACCGTCTCCCGAGCTGGTCGAGCTGAGCAGGTCGACGCATTTCGACTGGATTCTCGCACCGTACGACATCGCGGGGTCGCACGCGCACGCGAAAGCGCTGGAGGCCGCCGGCTACCTCGAACCCGACGAGGCCACCAGGATGCATGAGGGGCTCGACGCCGTGGCGCGCAAGGTCGCCGACGGCACCCTGCGGCCCGTCCCCTCGGATGAGGACGTGCATGGAGCTCTCGAGCAGGCTCTGATCGCCGAACTCGGGCCAGAGCTCGGCGGTCGTCTTCGTGCCGGCCGCAGCCGCAACGATCAGATCGCCACGCTCGTGCGCATGTACCTGATCGACCACGCCCGGGTGATCGCGCGTGACCTCCTGCGGGTCATCGACGCGCTCGTCGCACAGGCGGAGGCGCACCCCGAGGCGATCCTGCCCGGACGCACGCATCTGCAGCACGCGCAGCCCGTGCTCCTCGCGCACCACCTGCAGGCCCACGGATGGCCGCTCGTGCGCGAGCTCGAGCGTCTGGTCGACTGGCGTCGCCGCGCGGGCGTCTCGCCCTACGGCGGGGGAGCTCTCGCGGGCTCGACGCTCGGACTCGACCCCGCGCTGGTCGCGTCCGAGCTCGGACTCGACCGCCCGGCCGAGAACTCGCTCGATGGAACCGCGGCGCGCGACGTCGTCGCCGAGTTCGCCTTCGTCACGGCGATGATCGGCGTCGACATCTCGCGTCTGAGTGAGGAGATCATCCTCTGGAACACTCGCGAGTTCGGATTCGTGACTCTGCACGACGGGTACTCGACGGGCTCGAGCATCATGCCGCAGAAGAAGAACCCCGACATCGCTGAGCTCGCTCGCGGCAAGTCCGGGCGGCTGATCGGCAACCTGTCGGGGCTGATGGCGACGCTCAAGGGGCTTCCGCTCGCGTACAACCGCGACCTGCAGGAAGACAAGGAGCCGGTCTTCGACTCTGTGCAGACCCTCGAGGTCGTGCTGCCGGCCTTCGCCGGGATGATCGCGACGCTGCGCTTCGACACCGGGCGCATGGCCGCCCTCGCACCCCAGGGGTTCTCGCTCGCGACCGACGTCGCCGAGTGGCTCGTGAAGCGCCGTGTGCCGTTCCGCGATGCGCACGAGATCTCCGGCGCGTTGGTGCGTGCCTGCGAGGAGCAGGGGATCGGCCTCGAGGACGCATCCGACGAGTTGCTGATCTCGGTGTCGCCCCACCTGGTGCCCGAGGTGCGCGAGGTGCTCACGATCGAAGGATCCGTGGCCTCCCGCACCGGTGTCGGCGGAACTGCCCCTGTCCGGGTCGCCGAGCAGCGTGCCGAACTGGTCGCCAGGGCACAGGCGGCCGCACACGCTCTGGGGCTCTAGCAGGACGCCGCGGCGGATGTCGGGTGACAGCCGTCCGGATCTCGGACACCCGACTTCGGATGGGGCACGATTCGCGGACGAACGGACGCATCGCGGACGTTCTGAGCAAGTTTCTCTGTGATCCGTCCGTAGGTCCGTGATCCGTCCGAGGGACTGTCCGTCGTCCGTTGTCACAACGGCACCTCGAGGCGGACCAGAGCGCCGAGAATCGCGGCTTGCACCGTCGCCCAGTCATGGACGATCTGGGCACAGTCGAACCGCAGCGTCTCGTAGCCGAGGAGTGACGCGGCAGCATCCCGCACGAGGTCCTTATGTCGGAGTTCTCCCTCGTGGTTGCCTTTGCCGTCCGCCTCGATGATCAGCCGTCCGGCGATGACGAAGTCGACTCTTCCGACACCGTGGATCGTGACCTGGCAGTCGAGTCGGATGCCGAGTAGGTGCAGTCGCAGCCGCAACAGCGATTCCAGGCCGCTGTCGGCATCCGGTTGCGCGAGATCGACGAGCCAACGAGCCCGATTCGGCAGCGCGGCTCTCACCCTCATTCGGCTCCGCGTCGAGAGCATGCCGAGATTCCAGGCGGACTCGAATGCGGCGTAGAAGGCCTCGGCGCCAGCGCACTTGTACAGGTGCACCAGTGCGATCTCGATGCTCGCCTCACCGAGGGGAGGATCGCCCGAGTAGTAGTGGGAGGTGCAGGTGCAACCACGGTGCGAGAGCGCATGCTGTCCCGGGGCGAGCCACACGTGAAGTCCGTCGGCCGGAGGGAGAACCCAGACTCCGTGTGCTCTGAGGACGCTCGCGCAGGTCAGAGCACCTCCGTGCGCGATCGCCTCCCGAAGCGACGGAGCAATCGGAGGGACGGCGAAGACGCCGGGACGCAGCCTGACGATCGCACCGGCCCTCACTTGATTCGCGAGCGTTTGACGGCTGATCCCGAACTGCTGAAGTCGGGTGCCCCGGGCGATGCCGCCGAGGCTCGAGATGGTGTCTTTCGGAGAGAGCATCCGACCACCGTGCCGCAGCGCCAGACCGTGCGTCGAACGTGACGCGCGAAATGTGGATGAGTTCGATCGGCCCCCGGTCGTGGAGGAGAGAACCCCGCGTGACGATCAGCCGAGGGCCGGACGATGAGCGGAAGATTTTCGACAGATCCTCCGTGATTCGTCCGGCCCTCCGTCAACCGTCGAGTGAAGCCGCGCGGCTCAGTGCAGCGCGACGTCGGCGGTCGAGCGCGTCCAGCGGGTGAAGCGGACGACGAGTCCTGAGCGCGTGGGGCCGGCGAGGAACGGGCCGGCGGATGCCGTGGCCTCACCGTCGAACGGCGCCACCCGCACCAGGCGCCAGTCGCCGTCGTCGGCGCGCGCACGTACGATCACGGCATCCGGCCAACGGCTCACGCGGACCGTGATCTCGCTGCCGTGCCAGTCGTCGACATAGCCGACCGACCAGTCCGAGCGGATGTCGGTGACGACCGCGCCGAGACCGAGATGGTCGTCGGCGTACTCGACGCCCGCCTTGATCCAGTGCTCGTCGTCGATGCGCACGAAGACGCCGGCCTGGTCGAACTGCCCGTCCCAGGGGGCGCGGAACGATACCTCCATCGCCTCGCCCACCGCCAGGGGAGCGAGCAGAGCGTGCTCGGTATCGTGCACGAATCCGTAGGCGGTGTGTCGCCAGGCGTCGCTGCCCTCTGCGGCGGTCACGTCCAGGTGGTCGTCGCCGGGGGCGAGCTGAGCGGGGGCGTGGGTCCAAGACCCTTCGGACCAGGAGATGATGTCTGATTCAGGCATGTTCTCAGACTATAGCCAAATAGGGCATAAACGTAAGTTATTCGTGATACGGTTATCACATGGTCATCGCCGTGCTCGCCGACATCGTGGGGTCTCGCAAGCTCGATGATCGTTCTGCGGCGCAGCGCGTGCTCGATGACACCATCGCTCGTGTCGAGAAGCATCTGCCCCTCGCGCACCACGCGCTGACGCCCACGGTAGGGGATGAGCAGCAAGGCGTCTACCTCGGACTCGAGGACGCGATGGTGTCGCTGCTGATGATCCAGCTCGCACTTCCTGACGGCATCGCCTTCCGATTCGGGATCGGTGTAGGCGACGTGCGTTCTGTCGACTCCGTGCACGGCGAACTCGCCGACGGACCAGGGTGGTACGCGGCGCGTGCCGCGATCGAGACCGTGCATGCGAGGGAGAGTCGCACCGTACCGCGCACGCGCACGTGGATTGTCGGAGCCCCGGGGCAGGATGAGGTCATGGACAGCACGATCGCCTCATCGAACGCCTACCTCCTCGTCCGCGACGAGCTGGTCGGGGCGATGAACGAGCGTGAACGTCGCCTGACCTTCGGCCGCCTGGTCGGCAGATCGCAGCATGACCTCGCCGCCGAGGAGGGCATTTCGCAGCCCAGCGTCTCGAAGTCTCTGCGCAACGCCGGCAGCGCCGCGCTCATCGAAGGCGTGGCCGCGCTGAGGGGGGCGAGAGCATGATCGTCGCCGGATTCATCCTGCTGGCCGTGGGCTCAGCCGATCTCGTCCGCCAGTTCGCCCCGCATCGATGGGTCGGCTACCTCACCGTGGCAGTGATCCTCCTTCTGCTCGGCAGCGTGAGCGATGCGCTGCTGCCCATGATGCTGGGGCTCGCGGTGGGGGCGCTCTGGGTGTGGTGCATGCCATCCGCGAGGCGTGCGCCACTCGGCTTCTGGCCCGCCGTGCTGCTGGGTGTGTTGAGCATCGGATCGGTCGTCTGGCTGGGCGCCCGAGCGGATGCCGGTCTGATCGGCTCGGTGTGGAGCATGCGCTCGCCGTTCGGAGAGGTCTCGTTCGATCTCGCGATCCTCACGGTGGGCACCGGGGTGTTCCTCCTGGAGTCCGCCAATCTCGTGGTCCGGGCAGCGCTCGACGGCGAGCACACGTGGCGGCCTGCCGAATTACGGCGACCCACGGCGCTCGACACCGCAGGCGCGCAGCCGACGGCTTCCGACGCCCCGGTCTCGCATCCGGTGGCCGCTGGCGCTCTCCTGGATGACGGTGTGATCGGTGTGATCGGCGCGGGTGGTTCCGGCTCAGCGGACGCAGAAAAGGCCGAGCAGGCGGGCGAAGCCGACGCCGTCCCCGCACGCGATCCCCGAGCCGGTTTCAAGGGCGGTCGACTGATCGGTCCGCTCGAACGCATTCTCGTGATGCTCCTCACCCTGGCCGCCGCGTATCCGATTCTCGCCGCGATGCTGGCAGCCAAAGGAATCGTCCGCTTCCCCGAGATCTCGCGCGACGGAGAGACCGGGGCGCGCGCGGAGTACTTCCTCGTCGGCAGTCTCGTGAGCTGGGTCATCGGGTTGGGCGCGGCCTTCCTCGTGTGGTGGGCTGCGCACAGCTGATCGACCGCGGTCACGGCGTTTCGCGTGCCCCGACCGCTGATAGCCTGGGGCGCGTGTCGAATTCCGCTCTGACGACCGCCCCGCCGGCGATCGACCCCACGTTCGAGAACGTGTGGGACGAACTGCTGTGGCGCGGCCTCGTCCACGTGTCCACTGACCAGGAGGCGCTGCGCGCCCTTCTCGCCGGGGACCCGATCACGTATTACTGCGGTTTCGACCCGACAGCCGCCAGCCTGCACCTCGGAAACCTGGTGCAGCTGCTGACATTGCGTCGCATCCAGCTCGCCGGTCACAAGCCCCTCGGCCTCGTCGGTGGCTCCACCGGCCTGATCGGTGACCCACGTCCCACGGCCGAGCGCACGCTCAACACCCGCGAGACGGTCGAGGAGTGGGTGGGTCGCCTGAGGGCGCAGGTCGAGCGCTACCTGAGCTTCGAGGGTGAGAACGCCGCGCGCATCGTCAACAATCTCGACTGGACGGCGCCGATGTCGGCTATCGACTTCCTGCGCGAGATCGGCAAGTACTACCGAGTCGGCACGATGCTGAAGAAGGATGCTGTCGCCGCGCGCCTGAACTCGGATGAGGGCATCAGCTACACCGAGTTCAGCTACCAGATCCTGCAGGGGATGGACTTCCTCGAGCTCTACCGCCAGTACGACTGCGTCCTGCAGACGGGCGGTTCCGACCAGTGGGGCAACCTGACCAGCGGCACCGACCTCATCCGTCGCGCCGAGGGGGTCGCTGCGCACGCGATCGGCACACCGCTGATCACCAACAGCGACGGAACCAAGTTCGGTAAGAGCGAGGGCAATGCGATCTGGCTCGATGCCGAGATGTGCAGCCCCTACCGGATGTACCAGTTCTGGCTCAGCACGGCTGACGCCGACGTCATCGAGCGGCTCAAGGTGTTCACGTTCCTGACCCGCGCCGAGATCGAGGAGTACGAGGCGCTCGTCGAGTCCGAGCCCTTCCGTCGCGCTGCCCAGAAGCGTCTGGCGCTCGAGGTCGTGGCGACCGTCCACGGGATCGATGCGACGGCGGCCGTGATCGCCGCATCCGACGCGCTGTTCGGTCAGGGTGACCTGACCGCGCTCGACGCGTCGACGCTGCGCACCGCCCTGGAAGAGCTGCCGCACGCGACAGTCGACGCCGGTTCACCGGTCGTGGATGCGCTCGTCGCCACCGGGCTGGTATCCAGCCTGTCCGAAGCGCGCCGTGCGATCAACCAGGGCGGGGTGTCGCTCGACGGCGCACGCGTCGAGGACGACTCGGCCACCGTGCAGGGGACCCTGCCGGGCGGGGTCTCCGTGCTTCGCCGCGGCAAGAAGACTCTCGCAGGAGTCTTCGTCGCCTGAAGATACGTTTCTGATTGCATGACGGCGGCCGTCTGAGGAGCTCTCGGACGACCGCCGTCACGTTTCTCGCCACCCAGCTCGTCAGGAGAGAGCCGATGCCGTTCACGCCGAGTCACGCGCTGGTCGCCCTGCCCTTCATCCGCACCCCGCTCGTGCCGGCCGCGATCGCGATCGGTGCCATGACCCCGGACCTTCCCCTGTTCCTCCGGGGCATCGGCCTCCAGTACTCGTTCACCCACACGTTCGGCAACGTGCTCTGGACCGCGCTGGTCGCCTTCGTTCTGTTCCTGCTGTGGCGCGTGGTGCTGCGCCCGGCGGTCGGAGAGCTGTCACCGCTCTGGCTGGCTCGGCGACTGCCCGCCGACTGGTCGGAGTCCGGCATCGCGGCCGCGCGAGCGGCCGTCGGCATCGGCGCGCAGAATCGGCTGTACCCGATCATGCTCGCGGCCTCGCTCGTGCTGGGCGCCCTGACGCACATCGTCTGGGATCTGTTCACGCACGAGGGTCGATGGGGAGTGGATGCGCTTCCCGCGCTCGACGTCATGTGGGGCCCGTTGACGGGGTACAAGTGGCTGCAGCACGGATCGAGCGTGATCGGGCTCCTCGTCATCGGCAGCTGGGCCATCCTGCGGCTGCGTCGCGCCGATCCTCGCGACGACGTTGAGCGCTCCGTGCCAGGAGCCGTCCGACTCGCGTGGTGGTTGTCGCTTCCCGCAGTGCTGATCACGGCGTGGGTCGTGGGATACGCGGCGTACGGACCGTTCACCGACGGGTTCACGTATCAGCATCTGGCCTACCGGATGCTGCCGCCGGCGTGTGCGCTGTGGGGTGTCCTGACGCTCGCGCTCTGCCTCTCGCTGCCACTGTTCCGCCGTCTTCACCAGCGAGGCTGATCGGATCCCCAGCGGTGGGGAGCTGCGAACTCGAAGCCGGGAAGCACTGATGAGGCGGTGACGACGGTCTGCCCTGCGACCTCGAATGCGGACGTATGGGCGGTGAGGTCCAGCTCCTGTCCCGCTTCCGGTCGGGAGAATCGCGGCATCCCGAGGAGCTCGGCCGCAATCCGACGCAGTGAGGTTCGCACCACCCAGCCTCCACCTTCGCGCCGACGTCGCTCGAGAAGCGAGATGACCGCGGTCGCGAGGAGATACCCCGCACTGTGGTCGAGAGCCTGTGCAGGCAGAACGCCAGGGCGATCACCGTCGAGGGTCTCGGTCATGGCTATGCCGGCCTCGGCCTGCACGAGACTGTCGAACCCGGCACGGGACGGTTCCTCGATGCCCCAGGCGCTGAGCTGGGCGACGACCAGACCGGGCTGTCGCTCGAGCAATGCGGCTGCCGACAGCCCGAGACGGTCGAGGGCCTCCGGCCGATACCCCAGAACGACGACGTCAGCCGATGTGAGCAGTTCCTCGAACCGATCGGTACGAGCGTCGAGCAGCGCTGACCTCTTGCCGTGACCGGTGTCGAGGTGCTGCCACTCGGGTTCGACCAGATGCGGTGGATCGATGCGGAGCACGTCGGCGCCCAGAAGCGCGAGGGTGCGAGTGCACACGGGGCCGGCGATCACCCGAGTGAGGTCGAGCACCCGGACGCCGGCGAGTGGCGCGCGATCGTCCCGAGTGCCCGCGCCGTGTCGTCCACCACGAGAGGGGAGGTCGATCCGCTCGACCTGGAGCAGGGGAGTGGCGCGCAGCTTCGCGTCGTGCTCCGGGTTCTCCTGCTGAACGCGCACGGCCAGCCCGCGCTCGGCCGTGATGCGATCCACCGCCTCGGCAGCGCTCAACGGCAGGATGGCTTTGCGCACATCGTCGGCATCGGCGCCGGGGGACAGATCCAGTGCGGCGTGCAGGCGCGTCGCGTGGTGCGGATAGTTCCCATGAGTGCGGATCCACCCGTCGGATGCGCGGAAGAACCCCGAGTACGGCGACCAGACATCGGGCGAGGCGCCCTCGACGGTGAGAGCACGATCACTCCGATAGGCGACGGCTACGCGGTCGGGGTCGGGGAGGGTGCCGATGCCGGACGCTAGGCATGCGGCGCGGACGCTCGCCCATGCCAGCTCACCCGTCGCAAGGCGCGACGGAAGAGGCACAGGATGACGGGGTGGAGCGTCGGCGTCGGCGAACCCCGCGTCGATGCCGAGGTCTGCCCACACTCGGTCCAGCAGTGCGGCTACAGGGCAGTGATTCGCAGGCTCATTCACGGTGCGATCGTACTCCTGGCGGCGATCCGTGATGAATACCGGCGCTGGACTGGGAAAAGCGCCTTCCAGAGGAGCGACGACACGCCCGGGGGTGGTGGCCCGATTTGCCAAAACCCCAGAACCCACGTAACTTATTACTTGTTCGCCCCACAGGGAAGCGGAGAGGCCGAGAGCTTCACCCCCCTCAAGCGGAGAACCACCTCCCAATCCACTCACTTGTGAGAACAGACGCGTGCGTCTAGGATGGGAGATCCACCCCATCTGCGGCTGTCGCAGGCTGCGCACCGGATCCAAGATCCGCACGGCGCGCTGATTTGACAAGCGAGACGGGATGGCTAAGATAGAGAAGTTGCCCTTCGGGCCTGGTTGTGATGACTGGGTCGTGGGAGCATCCGATCCTTGAGAACTCAACAGCGTGCACTTGTCAAATG
>NZ_JBIUWV010000007.1:0-251800 GCF_044743635.1 Microbacterium sp. NPDC087589 | reverse complement strand
CCGCTCCCCCGCCAGACTCACCGGCCGCCGCACCAGATCGACCACCTTGTCGACCAGGGCCGCACCCCGCACATCCACCAACACCGTCCGCTGCAACAACTCGTTCAGGCCCCGACAGCCCGCCGAATGAGGGAAGTCACCCATGTCGGCAGTCGCAACCGTCTCCACGATGACCGCTTCGGCACGTCGGAACGCCGCCCCCGCGCCCTGCAACACCGTGATCCGGTCTGCATCGGTCAGCCCTGCCAGCGCGTCATCGGACAGCACCGCATCGAGGTCAGCGATGACCCGATCCAGAAGCTCCGCAGTGCTGTTCATACCCTCCAGTCAACCCGGAACCACCGACATTCGAGACCCGAAACCGCCCCGAATAACCCCAGCTCAACGCCATATTCCAATCTCCCAATACAACGCAGACAAGAACGCGCGGCAGGCGGAGGCAGAGACAGAGGAAGGGGGCGAGCAAGGAGGAGAAGGGAGCGGGAGGAAGGGGGCGAGCAAGGAGGAGAAGGGAGCGGGAGGAAGGGGGCGAGCAAGGAGGAGAAGGGAGCAGAAGGGAGGGAGCAGAAAGAAGGGACCAGAAAGAAGGGAGCAGAAGAGGCAAAACAGAAGAGAGCAGGAGAGAGCAAAGCCGAAGAGAGCAGGAGAGAGCAAAGCAGGTGCGAGCAAGGCAGGTGCGAGCAAGGCAGGTTCGACCAAAGCAGGTTCGACCAAAGCAGGGGCGAGCAAAGCAGGACAGCGCAAAGAAGAAGCGAATGAAGCAGGAGCGATCAAAGAAGGAGCGATCAAAGAAGGAGAGAGCAAAGCAGGACAGAGCAAAGCAGGAGCGAGTGAAGAAGGACCGAGCAACTAGTGAATATAGGTAACAATGTAGTAGCATCATGAACATGGAGCCGCTCTTCGTCGACCGCCTGCTGCTGATCGCAGACCTCTTCCAGAGGGACATGGCCCGCGCCTTCGACGGCACCGGACTCACAACAGCCCGTGTGCACCTACTGTGGGTGCTCCAGCACGCGGGGCCGTCCACGCAGCAGGCGCTGGCGCAACTCTGCGAGGTCACCCCTCGCAACATCACCGGGCTCGTCGATGCTCTCGAGAAGTCGGGGCATGTCCGCCGCACCCCGCACCCGACCGATCGACGAGCGGTCCTGGTGGAGCTGACCGCCACCGCCACCGCCACGATGACGCGGATGCACGGGGAGCACGAACAGCTCAACGAGACGCTGCTGTCGGTGATCGCCCCCGCAGACCGCGCAGCCGTCGAGCGAGGCCTGTCAGCCGTCACCGCACACCTCGAGCACCTCGTGACCACCGCAGCAACCACCGCGGCAACCACCGCGGCAACCACCACCGCCACTGAAGACACCCGCGCGACCGCCACCCCCGAGGTCGCGCCATGACCGGACAGCTGCAGACGACCGCTCCGGGACCGACCGCGATCGCGCGCATCCTCAACTTCCTGCATCGCGCATGGATCGCCGAGCTTCGCGTCTACTCGAGCATCGCCCGTGCGATCGCCCGTCGTCCCGCAGTGCCGAAAGGCGGCACGGGGATCGGCTACCACCGCCCCGTGCTCACGGTGCTGTTCATCTTCATCGGCCTCTCAGCCGTCGAGATCCCGATCCTCGATCTCATCGTGCATCAGTGGCCGGCAATGCGCATCACCCTGTTGGTGCTCGGCATCTGGGGTGTCACCTGGATGGTCGGACTGCTGTGCGCGATGCTCATGCGGCCGCACTCGGTGGGGCCTGACGGCGTCCGCGTGCGCAGCGGACTCGAGCTCGACGTGCCGATCGCCTGGGAGGACATCGCGTCGGTCGCGATCAGCCGCCGGGTCGATGAGCCCAAGCAGCCGCGGGTCATCGGTTCGGAGTATGCCGAGCGGATGCAGGACGAGACCAACGTCGAGATCGAGCTCGAACGCCCCGTCGCGATCCGCCTCCCTGGTCTCGCGCCGAAGGGCGGAGTGCACCATGTCGACCGCATCCGATTGTGGGCCGACGATCCTCGTACTTTCCTCGACGCAGCACGACCCTTCTTGACAGCGGCCTGATCAGTCGAGGCCGCGCTCGGCGAGCCACTGCTTCGCGACGAGCACCGGAGCTCGCACGAGCCACGCATCGGCGATGATCTCGGCCAATCGGTCGCGGTCCACCGCGTCGAGCTGCACCAGGAGGCCGGGGTATCCATCGAAGTGCGGAATGGAGAACAGGCCCTCGGGCTCTGCCGCCAGCAGCGCTTCCTTCTCTTCGAGGCTGGCGACCCGCACACCCAGAACAGGCCCTTCGGGCCACACGAGTCCGAGATCCGCGAGCTGGCGCAGATCGACCTTGCGGGGCCCGCGCACCCAGGCGATCTGACCGCTCGCCAGCCGCCAGGAGGGCTCGCCGGTGTGACCGCCGACGCGCTCGGTCACACCGGGCAGCGCGAGAGCGATCTCTCGGACATCCTCGAGGGTCGCCATCCGCTATCGTGCTCCCGCAGTGCAGACAGCCGGTCAGCGCGAGTCGCGCTTCGCCTGTCGACGAGCGCCCTGAGCGCGACTCGACACGTCTCGCTTCACGCCGCCGGTCGTCTGCTGGTGCTCTCGCATACGGCCGGCCGACAGGCCTTCGTCGAGCGGTGCGTCAGAGCCGGGACCACTCCACTTGCCCTCGCGGGCTCGAGCCAGGCGCTCGTCCTTGAGCGCCTCCGCCTCCTCGTGCGCCACTCGAGCGAGCTCCGCACTGATCAGTGAGAGCGCCTCCTCGAACACGTACGCCCGTCCACGCGCCTTGTCAGAACCGGCGGCAGCCGCGCCGCGGCCGCCCGCCTGCTCGACTCGCTCGGCCGCACCACGCCGATAGTTGGTCGTGTGCTTGTTGCGAGCCCGCCGGATCCGCTTATGGAGAGCGAGCAGGCCGTCTTCGTCAAGCTCTGCCAGCCGATCCGGCTCGAGCTCTCGGATGAGGTCACGCTCTTTGTCCTTCAGCACCCACACATACTGTTCCATCTCGTGCTCCTTCGGTCGAGGCTCCCCATCGCCGGTCGTGCAACCGAGTATGCAGTCGGAGGGCGCCCAGCGCCAGGGCTTCTTGCACCATGGAAGCCGGTGGCAGCCGCATCCGTCCCCGGGAAGACCGACCTCAGCGCACGACGCGGAGCGTCCGCACCTCGAACGGCCGCAGCCGCAGCTCTCCACCCACGCGCCCTTCGTCCAGCGCGTCCTCGATCAGAGAGACCTCACGGACCTCACTGTGCTCGAAGTCGGCAGCGAGCGACCCGACCGCACGGCGGCCGAGCGCCTCGTACAGACGCACGATCACATCGCCCGAGCCGTCGTCGGCCAGCTTGACACCGGAGACCACGATGCCCTCACCCTCGACGGTCACGAGCGGCGCGACCTCACGGGCGCCGCGCACCAGTGTCGGCAGCGAGTTGAGTCGGACGCCCTCGGCGGTCGCGATCGCGGCATCCGCGCCGACCACGAAGCCGATCTCGATCTGGTGGTGGCCGTGATCGGTGTCGGGGTCGGGGAACCGGGGTGCTCGCAGCAGCGAGAGTCGCACCGTGGTCGTGACGGCATCATCCGACACCTCGCGCGAGGTGTCGTAGCCGTAGATCGAGTCGTTCACGAGGGCGACGCCGAAGTCCTGCTCCCGCACCAGCACGAACCGGTGCATCGACGTCTCGAACTTCGCCGCCTCCCAGCTCGTGTTCGTGTGCGTCACCCGCGACTGGTAGCCGAACTGCGTCTCGGCCTCGGTGTGCGTGGCCTGGACATCGAGCGGGAACGCGAGCTTGAGCAGCTTCTCCGTCTCGTGCCAGTCGATGTCGTTGCGCAGCAGCACCGTGCGCTGACCGGGCGCCAGGGTGATGGTCTGCTCGATCGTCGACTCTGAGAACGACCGGGTGACGGCGACGGAGGCGACGCCGTCGACGACGGATGCCGAGATCGAGTCGACCGCAGTGAGGTCGTCGACGCTGTTGCGGTAGTACTTGTCGATGTCCCACGCGTCCCACATGTTCGGGAAGTCCTGGTGCAGCTGGAACAGGTTCGCTGCGCGCCCCTCGGCCACCGCCTCCCGGCCCGACGCCTTGTCGACCGCCGAGACGATGAGCCCCTCGGCTGAGATCAGCACGGAGACGAGCTCGTTCTCGAGGCGCCACCCGCCGTCCTCCCCGGAGAGCATGACGGATGCTGCGGCAGGCGCCTCGACGAAGGCGGCCCCGAGCGCGCGTCCGCCGCCGCCACCGACGGAGGTCGGCACGAACCGCAGCTCGCGATCGCCTTCGCCCGCGAGCGAGCGCCGAGCGGCAACCGAGATCTCCTCGGCATCCGACAGCACGTTCGTGAGCACCTCGACGGCCTCGCGGTGCACCCAGGCGATCGATGTGCCGGGCAGGATGTCGTGGAACTCGTGCAGCAGCACGGTCTCCCACAGTCGGTCGAACTCGGCCTGGGGGTATGCGGCTCCGGTGCGCACGGCATCCGTCGCGGCCCACAGCTCGGCTTCGACGAGCGCGTGCTCGGCCCAGCGGTGCAGCGCCTTCGTGGCGTGCTGGCTCGTGAGGGTTCCCCGGTGCAGCTCGAGATAGAGCTCGCCGACCCACACGGCAGGGTTGGGCAGCTCGGCGCGGGCGGCGTCGAAGAAGGTGTCCGGGTGCTCCCACACGACCCGGGCGCTGCCCTCGAGGTTCTCGAGGCGCTTCGCCTTGCCGGTCATCTCACGCGTGGTGCCGCCCCCGCCGTCGCCCCAGCCGACCGGAGCGATCGACCGCGAGGTCACGCGGTTCTCCTTGAACTGGCGCGAGGCCTTGGCGACCTCCATGCCGCTCAGCTGCGAGTTGTAGGTGTCCATCGAGGGGAAGTGCGTGAACACCTGCGACCCGTCGATGCCCTCCCAGAGGAAGCTGTGGTGCGGGAACACGTTCTGCTGGTTCCACGAGATCTTCTGCGTGAAGAACCATTCGAACCCGGCGCGGCGCATGAGCTGCGGCAGCGCCGGCGAGTATCCGAAGCTGTCGGGCAGCCAGACACCCTTGGAGCGGATGCCGAACTCGCGCTCGAAGAACCGCTGACCGTAGGAGAACTGGCGCACGAGCGATTCGCCCGTCGGCATGACGGTGTCGGATTCGACCCACATGCCGCCGAGCGGAAGGAAGCGCCCCTCGGCGACGGCGGCCTTGACCCTGGCGTAGACCTCAGGCCGGTGCTCTTTGAGCCACGCGTACTGCTGGGCGCTCGACATGCCGTAGAGGAAGTCGGGCTGCTCCTCGATCAGCGTCGTCATCGACGACGTGGTGCGGGCGACCTTGCGGATCGTCTCGCGCACCGGCCACAGCCAGGCGGAGTCGATGTGGGCGTGGCCGATCGCCGAGATGCGGTGGGCGCTGGCCTCGGCGGGAGCTGCGAGCACGCCCGCGAGGCGCGCGCGGGCATCGGACGCCGTCTGCACGATGCGCTGCAGATCGAGCACGTCGAGGGCATCGTCCATGGCCTGCAGGATCTGCATGCGTCGGGGCGAGGTCGCCGGCAGCTCGGCCTGCAGCTCGAACAGCACCTCGAGGTCGAGGGACAGCTCGAACACCTCCTGCTCGAAAACGGCGAGGTCGATGCGGCGGGTGCGATAGAGCGGCTCGCGCGAAGAGGTCTGGATGTCACCCTCCTGCGTCGGCAGGAAGGGGTGGTAGTCGAGCAGCACCGGGTTCGCCGCCGCCTCGAGGTACAGCTCGACGGGCTCGTCGCCGTGCGCGGTCTCGGTGATCGGCAGCCACTGGTTGCGCGGGTTGATGCTCTTGACCGGGCTGCCGTCAGGCCGGTAGGCGAGCGCCTCGCACTGGAATCCAGGCATGTTGATGTCGAATCCGAGGTCGATGACCGCTTCGACGCGACGACCGGCCCATTCGGCGGGCACGCGACCGGTGATCTTGAACCAGGTCGTCGACCAGGCAGGACCCCACATGCTCGGCACGGAGGCCGGGGCGAACTCGAGAGTGAGCCCCTCGGCGGGGCTGATCGGCTCAGCCACGAGCTCGTTCACCTCGATGGTCAGAGGCACGGACGCGGAGTGGACGGCTGGGCGGATGCGCTCGTCGAGCACCCGCTTGACGCGGCCGACGGTGAGCGAGGTGTCGTCATGCATGCGGTGGTCTCCATCGAAGCCGGGTTTCTCAGCCTAATTTACTAAAGCGGTATAGCACCGTTCGGAGAATCGCGTTAGAGTCTGTGCACCGACCCCTGAAAGGACAGCGATGCCGTCGTCTGCCTCACCACTTCGCTTCGGCGCGAACTACACGCCCCGCTCCCAGTGGATGCACGCCTGGATGTCACTCGACCTCGATGAGGTGCGCCGCGACTTCGCCGCGCTCGCCGAACTGGGGCTCGACCACCTGCGGATCTTCCCCCTGTGGACCGTGCTGCAACCGAACCGCACGCTGATCCGTGACGAGTCCGTCGACGACGTGCGTGCGGTGGTCGACGTCGCCGCCGAGTTCGGGCTCGACGCGAGCGTCGATGTGATCCAGGGTCACCTGTCGAGCTTCGACTTCATCCCGTCATGGCTGTTCACGTGGCACGACAAGAACATGTTCACGCACCCGGACGCCCTGAGCGGACAGGTCGAACTCGTCACTCGCCTGGGAGAACGACTCGGCGACGCCGACAACTTCCTGGGATTCACACTCGGCAACGAGACGAATCAGTTCTCGGCACGGACCCATCCCTCCCCGTGGCCGGTGACCGAGACCGAGGCGGCGAACTGGATCACCACGCTGCTGGATGCCGCGCACAGTGCGGCGCCTCGGCAGCAACACGTGCACAGCGAGTACGACGCGGCCTGGTACATGGACGGCCACGGGTTCACCCCGGCGCTCGCCTCGCGCCTCGGCGACATCACGACCGTGCACTCGTGGATCTTCAACGGCACCGCCCAGAAGTACGGCGGCCGCTCCGTGGCATCCGACCGTCACGCCGAGTACATGATCGAACTCGCCCGTGCGTTCACGACCGAACCGGGAAAGCCGATCTGGTTGCAGGAGGTCGGCGCCCCGTCGAACTGTCTGACATCGGAGCAGACCCCCGACTTCCTCGAAGCCACCCTGCGATCGGTCGTGAGGACCGACGACCTCTGGGGTGTCACCTGGTGGTGCTCGCACGACGTGAGCCGCAGTCTTGCGGACTTCCCCGAGCTCGAGTACACCCTGGGCCTGGTCGACCAGAACGGCGAGGCGAAGCCGATCGGCCGCAGGTTCGCCGAGCTGATTCCCGAGCTGCGGGAACGACACGAGACTCCGCCGCGCACTCTCGGGATCGTGGTCGAGGTGGACGACGCCGAGACTCCCGTGAGTCGCGGCGCCATGAGCCCCGGCGGCTCGATCTTCCAGGCTTGGGTCGATGCGTGCGAGGCCGGCGTCGACCCCGCATTCGTCACGTCGAAGGATGCCGAGGATCCGTCCGCACTCACCGCTCGCGGCATCACGGAGCTCGTGCGCCCCACCGTCGAACCGTGGTCGTACGAGTCGCAGAACACGGTGGTCGAGCACCGGGCGCAGTAGCCCGAGCCCGCGGCCCGCACCTCGGTTCGAGGGCGGGCCTCAGTGCGCTCGCGCCGTGCTCTCGCGCACCGACAGCACAGGCGCCGAGCCGCTGCGGTCGGGAAGCGGCGCGGATGCGCCGATCTGGTCGATCAGGAAGTTCGCGGCAGCCGCTCCGAGCCCGAAGGTGTCCCTCGTCATGCCCGTGATCGAGGGACGTACGAGCGCGGCCACCGTCGAATCGTCGAACGACGCGATCGACAGGTCGGCGGGCACGGCCAGACGGCGCTCCTGCGCGGCGCGTAGGCCCGCGATCGCCATCACATCACTGTCGAAGACGACAGCGCTCGGCGACACCTCGTCGGCGAGCAGCCGGGCGAGTGCTGCGGACGCTGCGGCCGGTGATGAGTCGGTCGGGATCACCGTGCCGGCGACACCCTCGACCGCCAGCTCCCACAGAGCCTCGGCGCGCAGCCTGGTGTGCTGGAACTCCGCCGGACCCGAGACGTACGCTATGCGGCGGTGACCGAGACCGACCAGGTGCTCGAACAGCGCGTGCGCGACCCGCTCGTCATCGACCTGCAGAGTCGCAGGATGGTCGGGCTCGGAGCGGAGGCTGCCGATGACGACAGCAGGCAGCGCGAGATCGCGCAGCACCGGCATCCGCGGATCATCGTCCCGGGGATCGATCACGACCACCCCGTCGACCTGGTGCGAGCTGCGCCAGCGCCGATAGGTCGCGATCTCTTCGTCGATCGAGCGCACGAGCGCCGTCTGCAGCGCGAGGTGGTGCGGCGCGAGAGCCGACTGCACGCCGGCCGTGAGATCGATGAAGAACGCTTCGGCACCGAGAGTGCGGGCAGGTCGGTTCACCGCGAATCCGATGACCCCGGAACGTGCACCCGCCAGCGCGCGAGCCGTCGAGCTGGGCAGCCAATCGTGCTGCGCCGCGACCTCGAGGATGCGGGCGCGCGTCTCTGCACTCACCCCCGGGCGACCGTTCAGAGCGAACGAGACCGCGCCGGGCGAGACCCCGGCGAGGCGCGCGATGTCGCTGATCGTCACGCGTCTCGCCGGGCTCATCCCTTCACTGTAATGACCTGCCGGCCGGAGCCCGCAGCACCCGCCCCTCCCGGACGTGCGCAGTCGGTCTCCGGTCAGATGTTCACGTCTCCGACCACGTTGACCTCGATGCCCATGCCGGCGAACATCGCGGCCTTGGCGATCAGCGCCCTGTCGGCCGTCTCGGCATCCGGTGCGTAGACGAGCTGCGCGTGATTGGCCTTGTGGCGAGCCATGAACTGATCGCGCGAGACGCCGTGCAGCACCACGTGCGCGATCGGCCACTCGGGGTTCGTCGCGTCCTTGCGGCGCTGGGTCTCTGCGTCCGGCAGCTCGACGACGGATGCGCGGAAGATGTCGGCCTGCAGGATGCCGTCGGCGATGAACACGCGAGACAGCACGATCTCTCCGGGCTTCGAGACGCCGTTGATCGTGGCCCCGCCCGCGGGGAAGAAGACATGACCCTGGCGCCACCCCTCGGCGTTCTGCCATCCACCGAGGTGCGAGGCCGGCACGGAGCCCGAGATCTCGTAGACCCAGACGAACTCTCCGTCGAAGTCCTCGCCCCAGCGCACATCATGCAGCGTGTTGTCGGGCACCAGGCCCATCGCCCGCCACACCCGGTCGGTGACGAGCGCGTCGACCGCGACCCCCTCGTCGGCCTCGTTGAAGTGCGGGAACGCACGACCCTCGTGCAGCACGCGCGAGCCGTCGCGCGAGGTCACGGGCGGGCGCTCGGTCGAGTTGAGGATGCCCTCGGCGAGATCGGATGCCGGAACCAGGTCCTTCAGGCCCTGCTGGTACTGGATGCCGACCGCGTCGAGCCCGAAGTCGTCGGCGATGCGGAGCGCGGCGATGTACATCTTCAGCTGCCACTGCACCTGCTCGCGGGTCAGCTCGGTCGCTGCATCCTCGCCATAGCGGAATGTCATGCCGGCGTCGATGAGCCAGTCGTAGGCGGCATCCGCCTCATCGTCGCCGACCTCGAGCATCTCGGCATACAGAGCCGACTGCGAGAGGCGCTCCTTGTAGATGCCGGTCTTGTTCAGAAGCTCGTCGTCGAAGATGGCGTTGTACATGCCCATGCAGCCCTCGTCGAAGACGCCGATGATGGCCTTCTCCGTACGCAGTTCGGCGGCGAGCGCCTCGCCCAGCTGCTTCTCGGGGCTGTCGGGAAGCTCAGGCAGCGGGCGCACGTGCGACGCATCATGCGTGATCGATCCGGTCTTGGTCCACTCCTCGATGCCGCACGTGAACCAGTCGTCGGTGAAGTCGACCGACCAGATCGTGGCGTACGGCTTGTCCATCTTGGTGAGGCCGGCGTTCAGGCCGAGGAGTCCGACGAGGCCCGGCCAGTCGCCCGCGAAGTTCGCGACGGTGAGGATCGGCCCCTCGTGCGTCCGCAGCCCCGCGAGCACGTGGTGCGAGTACTGCCACACCGCCTCGGCCACGATGAGCGGAGCATCGGTCGGGATGTTCTTGAAGACCTCGAGCCCCATGCGCTGGCTCGAGATGAAGCCGTGGCCGGTGGCGGGGTCGACGTCGTTGGCGCGGATGACCGTCCAGCCGAGCTCCTCGAAGACGCCGGTGACGCCGGCCTCGAGCTCGACCTGCACGGGCCAGCCGCCGGTGTTGGCGGCCTCGCGCAGGTCACCGGAGGCGATGAGGTACGCGGTCTTGGGCGCGGATGCAGGTCGGGATGCCGGTGCCGGCAGGGTGTAGGTCATGACTCGCGTCCTCCTTGATCGCACGTGTTCTGCAACTGTACGCGAAATCGATTTCATGCCGCAAGGGATGGGAGCGCCCCGTCAAACCCTGGTCGGGTTGGACGGCTGGACCTCGTTCGGCAGAACCACCGTGCGCGACGGCCGGTCGTCGCCACCGATGCGCTCGAGCAGCATCCGCGCTGCGGTGATTCCCATCTGACGCGCCGGCAGCCGCACGACCGTCACTGCGGTGGGCGACAGAGTGGTGAAGGGCAGCGAACCGATCACAGCAACCCCGACCTGGGGCGGTGTCAGGCCGTGTTCGGTCAGCACCTGAATCGCCCCTACGCCGATCAGGTTGTTCCCGGCCACCACCGCGTCGGGACGTTCCGGCAGCGCGAGCAGCTCTTCCATGGCGGCACGCCCGCCGTCGACGCGGAAGGTCGCGAAGCGCAGCAGTTCGTCGGCATCGACCTCAGGTGCGCCGACGGCGAGCGCCGCGCGCCAGCCCGCCGCGCGCTCTGCGGCCGTATCGATCCCTTCCGGACCGCCGATGTACGCGATCCTGCGGAATCCACCGGCGAGCAGTCCCTCAGCAGCCGATGCCCCTGCCTCGCGATTGGCCATCATCACGCCGTCGATGTCGTAGACGGTATGGCGGTCGACGGCGACGACGGGACGGCCCGTGTCGAGGATGGGGTCGAGCCTCGTGCGCTCGGACGCCGGAGCGATGATCACGCCCGACATGTGCTCTGCGATCGCGATCCGCAGGTAGGTCGCCTCTTTCTCGACCTGCGAGTCGGAGTTGCAGAGCACGACCGAGTACCCGGCCTCCGACGCGACGTCCTCGACACCTCTCGCCATCTCGGTGAAGTACGGGTTCTCGATGTCGGGGATGACGAGTCCGATGACCTCGGAGCTCTGCCGTCGCAGGTTTCGGGCGGTGCGGTTGGGTGTGAAGCGCAACTGTTCGGCAGCTCGGCGCACCGCCTCGACCTTGCCCGCAGAGACGCTGGTGCCGTTGAACACCCGGGAGACGGTGGCCGGCGAGACCTGCGCGAGTCGAGCGACATCGTAGATCGTGACCATCGGCACACTGTAACCGATTTCAGCCACCTCGATCGGCTCGCGAGTCGGCCGACGCGTCCCTCGGTCAGTCTGCGAGCATCCGATCGCGCACCTGTCGGCGGAGCACCTTGCCGATCAGCGAGCGAGGCAGATCGTCGACAGCGGTGATGCGCTTGGGCACCTTGTACGGGGTGAGTCGCGTGCGGCAGAAGTCTCGCAGCGCTCCCGTGTCGAGCGCCGCGCCGTCACGGAGAACGACGGCGGCCGCGACCTCCTCGCCCCCGCTCGAGCGCGGAAGACCGACCACCGCAGCGGCGACCACGTCGGGGTGCGCCTCGAGCGCATCCTCCACCTCGCTGGGCGACACGTTGAACCCGCCGGTGATGATGAGCTCCTTGAGGCGGTCGACGATGGTCACGAAGCCGTCGTCCGAGACCTCGGCGATGTCGCCGGTGCGCAGCCAGCCGTCGGCGAGCAGCACATCGGCGGTGTCGCCCGAGCGACCCCAGTACCCCTGGAACACCTGGGGGCCGCGGATGAGCAGCTCGCCCCGCTCGCCCACCGGCATGTCGACGTCGGTGTCGGCGGGATCGACGACTCGGATCTCGGTGCTCGGGAACGGCACGCCGACTGTGCCGGGGCGACGGCTGCGCCCCATCGGGTTGCCGAGCGCGACGGGTGAGCTCTCGGTCATGCCGTAGCCCTCGACGAGCAGGCCCCCGGTCGCCTCCTCCCACCGCTGCACGGTCGCGACCGGAAGGCTCATCGCCCCGGAGATCGCGAACCTGACGGTGGAGAGGTCGATGGTTCCGCGTGACGCGGCACGCGCGAGCTGGTCGTAGATCGGAGGCACGGCGGGGAGGAAGGTCGGCGGGCTGGTGCGCGCTGCCTTCGTGACGAGGCCGAGGTCGAAGGTCGGGAACAGCACGAGCTTCGCGCCGATGCTCATCGCGAACGTGAGGCAGAGCGTCATCCCGTAGGCGTGGAACAGCGGCAGCACGCCGTAGAACGTCTCCTTGCCGTCGACGAGCCCCGGCACCCACGCCCGACCCTGCATCGCGTTGGCGCGCAGGTTCGCGTGGGTGAGGATCGCGCCCTTCGGGTCGCCCGTCGTTCCGCTCGTGTACTGCAGCAGTGCGGTGTCGTCGAGCGTGGGGCCCTCGACGCGGCGCGACAGGGGACGATGGTCGACCAGCTTCCTCCAGGCCAGCGCGCGACGCGTCTTCGGAGCGGCCGTCAGTTTCGCCCTCGACGCCCGCGCCTTCGGTATGGGCAGCCGCAGAAGCAGGCGCTGCGAGGTGGGCATCGCCTCGGTGAGGTCGACGCTCACGATGTGCTCGACCCGCAGGTCCGAGGGGAAGTCCGCGATCGTGTCGACCGTCTTGTCCCAGACGATCGCGACCTTCGCGCCGTGATCCTCGAACTGGTGCCGCAGCTCCCTCGCCGTGTAGAGCGGGTTGTGCTCGACGACGATGGCGCCGAGACGGAGTGCCGCATAGAAGGCCACGACATGCTGCGGGCAGTTGGGCAGCACCAGCGCGACCCGGTCGCCCTTGTGCACGCCCAGACGCCGGAGTCCCTCTGCCGCGCGCAGGATCTGCTCCCCCAGCTCGCGGTAGGTGGTCACCGCGCCGAAGAACTCCAGCGCCGGTCGACGACCGAACGTCGCGATGCTCGCGGACATCATCTCGGGCAGCGTCTGGGTCGGAGCATCGATCTCCGCCGGGACGCCCTCAGCGTAGGAGTCGAGCCATGGCCGGGATTCGTGCGGGTTGACGGACATGATTCCATCCTGCCCGGATCGGCTGTGAGGCGCCCTCGGACTCGCGCCGAAGCCCTGCGCCTAGCTGTGCGCCTAGCTGTGCGTCTAGCTGTGCGCCGCCACGACCCGCGCGACGGCCTCGCGCTCGGCATCCGTCGGCTCGGCGATCGCCATGCGGCAGTGCGTGTCGACGACGTCGAGCACCCGGTAGGCCTCCTTCATGCGCGCCATGTCTCCCCCGATGAGTGAGACCACGTCGTCGACCGCGGCCTGCGCGGCGGCGATCGCCGCCGCATCACCCGAGCGACCGGCGTCGGCCAGCGCCCGGAACGGCTTGGGGGTGACGGATGAGACCCCCGAGACGACGCCCTGCGCGCCGACCTGCACCGCGGCGATCAGGTCGCGATCAGCACCGGTGTAGAGGTCGAAGTCGGCCGGGACTGCGGCGCGGTACGCCGCGATCTCGTCGAGCGACAGCTCGCTGACCTTGGCGCCGACGATGTTCGGCAACGCGGCCAGACGTGCGAGCAGCTCGACCGACACCGGATTGCCGCTGCGCGCCGGATAGATGTAGACGTAGAGTCGGCCGTCGCCGACCGCTGCCGACAGCGCCGCGAAGTAGTCGAAGATCGACTGATCGGTGGCCTTGAGGTAGTACGGCGTGAGAGCCGCGAACTCGGTCGCGCCGAGCCCCTTCGCGATCTCGACCAGGCGCAGGGCTTCGAACGTGCTCGGCTGACCCACGTGCACGACGACGCGCATCCGATCCTTGAGCTCGGCCAGCGCCGCCTCGACGATCGCCGCGAACTCGGTGGCGTCGACCGCGGGGAACTCTCCCGTGGTGCCGAGGACGAATGCTCCCTCGTTGCCCGATTCGGCGACGAACCGGAAGATCGCGCGCGAACCCTCGATGTCGAGCGTCCCGTCGCTGTGGAAGGCGGTGGGCACGGCGGTGAGGATGTCGTAGCGGGTCACTTCTCGTTCTCCTTGGAGTTCTTGCGGGTCTTTCGCGGGCGCCGCGCGGGTGCGTCGACGTTGCGGACGGTCGACGTGAGCAGATCGGGGTCGGCGGCGAGCTCGCCGTGCGCCCTCTCGATCTGCTCGCGACTCTCGGCCTGGAGGATCGAGTCCTCGAGGGAGGCGCGTTCGCCGCGCGGCCTGCGGGCGGCGCGGATCGCGGGCATGACGATCGAGAGCACGGCGAGCACGAGCAGCACGATCGCGATGGGGCTCACCACCTCGAAGAACGGCCGGGTCGGGAGGATCGCGAGCGTGCGGGCCAGGTTCTCCTCCGCGAGGGGGCCGAGCAGCAGGCCGAGCACGATCGGGCCGGCAGGCACCTGCATCCGCTTCAGCAGCACACCGATCACACCGAAGACGAGCATCGTGACGACGGTCGACAGGCTGTTCGAGGTCGCGTACGTGCCGATGATGCAGAAGATCAGGATGCCGCTCCAGAGGTACGGCTGCGGCACGTCGAGCAGCTTGACCATGCCCTTCATGCGCACGAGGCTCAGCACGAGAGACAGCAGGGTCGCGACGAGCATGATGCCGACGATCGAGACCACGAGGTCGGGGCGGTTCGTGAACAGCGTGGGCCCTGGCGTGATGCCCCAGATGATCATCGAGCCGATCATCACGGCCATAACCGAGTCGCCGGGGATGCCGAGGGCCATCGTGGTCGTGAGCGATCCGCCGAGCGTGGCGCTGGAGGCCGTGTCGGAGGCGGCGACGCCTTCGATCGAGCCCTTGCCGAACATCTCGGGATGCTTCGAGACCTTGCGCGCTCGCTCCCATCCGATGAGACCGGCGATGTCGCCGCCGGCCGCCGGGATCAGCCCGACGCCGAGACCGACCGCGCCGCCGACGGCGGTGGCTCGACCGCTCTGCTTCAACTCCGAGCGGTTCGGCCACCAGCGACCGAGGCTCGAGATGGGGCGCACGTTGCTCTTGTGGTGGGTCAACAGCTGGTCGAACAGCTCGGCGATGCCGAACAGCCCGATGATCACGGCGATGAAGTTGACGCCCTCGACCAGTTCGAGCACGCCGAAGGTGAAGCGCTGGTCGGCTGTCGCGGCATACGTCCCGACCGTGCCGAGCATGAGGCCGAAGAGACCGGCGAGGATGCCCTTGAGCATCGACTTCGACGAGATGCCGATCATGATCGAGATGCCGAAGACGACGAGAGCGAAGAGCTCGGGCGACTTGAAGTAGTCGCGGGCGAAGCTGGCTATCGGCACGGCGGCGACCGCGAACAGCACGAGCGAGGCGAGGATGCCGACGGCCGAGACGATCGCCGAGATCGTGAGGGCGAGACCGGCCCGCCCCTGCTTGGCCATCGGATAGCCGTCGAGGGTCGTGGCTATCGAGGCGGGCGTGCCAGGGGTGTTGATGAGGATCGACGGCACCCGGTCACCGAAGTTGGCTGCCACGTAGATGGTGAGGAGCACCGCGAGACCCTGCACGGGCTCGAGAGTCAGCGTGAACCCCGCGGCGAGCGCGACGGCCATGGTCGCGGTGATGCCGGGGAAGGCTCCGACCATGAAGCCGAGCAGGAGCCCGACGAGCATGTAGAGCAGGATCGAGATGTCGAGGAGCGAGTTCAGCCCCTCCATGAGCGCGTTCACAGGGGAATCCTCAGGAGCATCCCGAACACGACGTAGACGAACGCCGTGACGGAGAGCGAGTAGATGATGAGGCTCACCCAGCGGCGGTGGCCGTAGAGCAGCATGAGAGCGGCCATCAGCACGGCGGCGGCCACGGGGAAGACCTCGATGCGGTACCCGAACAGGATGACGGTGCCCAGCGACCACACGGCGATGAATGCCCCGGTGATCACGAGGGTCAGGGCGACGCGAAGCACTCCGCCGGGTTGGATGCGGTCGAGGTCCTCACGGCCGGATGCCGGGCGGGTGAGAGCGAGGGCGAGCAGGACGAGAGCGATGACGACCGCTGTGACCGCGATGACCATGGGCCAGAAGCGGGCGTCGATCTGGCCCGCTGCGGCCTCGCGGCGCAGCGGGATCTGCGTCGCGAGGACGAGATAGCCGGCGCTGAAAGCCAGCGCGACGACCGCGAAGCAGATCTCGAGCGGTTTCGACGCGCGTGCTCCGTCGTGCTCGTCGTGTGCGGCGGGGCTCGTGGCATCCGAGCTCGTGGCATCGGCGTGGGACATGCTGCTCCTTCCCTGATCTGAGGTGCGACGACAGAGGTGGCGGGGCCGGGGATGAGCCCGGCCCCGCACTCCCGGGCCGGTCAGCCCAGGAGGTCCTTGAAGAGATCGAACTGCTCGTCGACGAACGTCGTCCACTCGGCGGAGTCGCGGTAGACCACGAGGTTGCCGGCGTCCTTCTGGAACTGCTGGTAGCTGTCGGACTCGACGGCCTCCTTGACCGCTGCCTCGAGCTCGGTCTTCACGTCGTCGGGCAGGCCCTTCGGGGCGTAGATGCCGCCCCATCCGCCGAAGATCACGTCTTCGCCGATCGCCTCGTCGGCCGTCGGCACGTCCTCCGCGTCGGGGTGGCGCTCGTCGTTCAGGACCGCGAGGATGCGCACGGCTTCGCCCTGCGCGAGAGCCTCGCCCAGGCCGGACACCGCGGCGACGGTCTCGCCGGAGGCGGCGGCCGCGACAGCCGTGGCTCCGCCGTCGTAGGGCACCGGGGCGAAGGAGGCACCGGTCGCATCACCGAGGCCGATCGTGGCGGCCTCCCAGATCGACCCGGCTCCGGAGTTGGCGACGGTGACCGCGCCGGACTCCGCCTGCGCTACGAGGTCTTCCAGCGTGTCGATTCCGCTGTTGGCACCGACCGTGACGACGCCGGGGGCGAGCATGATCTGACCCAGGAGGTCGAAGTCGTCGGGCAGCACGTTCGCGCTCTGGGTGGTGTTGAGCATCGCGATCTCGACCGGAGCGAATCCGATGACGTAGCCGTCCGGGTCCTGCGCCCCGACGTACTCCATGGCGAGAGCACCTGCGGCACCGGGCATGTTCTCCGGGATCACGCTGACGCCGAGGATCCCCTCGAGCTCGGTCGCGAGGGCACGAGACGACAGGTCGGATCCGCCACCCGGGTTGGCCTGGATGATCAGGCGGATGTCGTTCTCCGGAAAGGTCGACGCGGCTTCCTCCCCCTCTTCGACCTTCGTGCAGGCCGACAGGACGAGAGCGGTGGCGGCGACGGCCGCGAGAGCGGCGGCCGTCCGGGTGATGCGCGTGCGGGGCATCTTTGCTCCTCTACGTGGGTCGACCTTGTTGTCGACGCACTGACCGTATCAGTGTTGACTGTTAACAGTCAACACTGAGCTGAGTCCGGCAGCGTACGACGGCTGCAGTCAGGCCGGCCGGTCGGCCAGTTCGCTGAGCATCCGGTCGCGCGCACCGTCGAGGTGCGCGGTGAGCACCGCCGCTGCCTCCTCAGGAGTGCCTGAGCGCATCACGTCCATGAGCTTCACGTGGTCGTCGGATGACTCATGAAGATCGTCGTCGTGGTTGATGGTCACCTCGAGAAGCGATGCGAAGGTCGGCAGGTACTGACTCCACGCGCCCTGCAGACGGGGGTGGTCGGCGAGAACGTAGATCTCCGAGTGGAACTCGAGGTCGGCGGCGACGAACGCCGCATGGTCTCCCCTGTCGGCGGCCTCGCTCATGCGGTCGACCGCGGCCGTCATCGCAGCCCACCGTGCGTCGTCGTCGACTCTCATGGCACGCGAGAGCGCGAGCTGCTCGAGAGCGCCGCGCAGGCTGTAGAGCTGATCCACGTCGTCCTGCGACAGCCCGGTGATGTACACGCCACGCGGGCGCTGCACCTCGACGAGCTTCTCGAAGCTGAGCTGGGTGAGTGCGTCGCGGATCGGGCCCCGGCTCACCGCGAACTCCTCGGCGAGCGCCTCCTCGGTGATGCGTTCGCCAGGCGAGAGCTCGCCGCGGACGATGCGCTGACGCAGGACCTGCGCCACCTGCGCGCCGAGGGACTCTCCGCGTTTGACGGTCTGTGTCACGGTGACCTCCTGTTAACTGTTGACAGGATACACACCGACAGAGGGGGCGCCCCGTGGGACGCCCCCTCGTTCCGTCAGCTGAGCCAGGCGGGAGCCCGGCCGCGCAGGAAGGCGCCGTCGAGCGAGAAGCGCCCGGCGCCGGTGAGTGCGAGAGCCAGCGCGGCCGCACCGAGCACGGCCACGAACTCGTATCCGCCCTCGCCCACCCAGAGGCCTGCGGCGAGATGCACGAGGACCAGCGCCACGACCATGTCGATCGCGAGGAGGAGGCCGGCGAGGCGGGTGAAGAGGCCGAGCACCAGCAGGATGCCGCCGATCAGCTCGACGAAGGCGACGAAGGGCGCGGCGATCTCAGGCATCGGCACCCCCATGCCCGCGAAGCTGCCGATGGTGCCGGGGATCGTGTACTCGAAGATCTTCTGCGCTCCATGAGCGGCGAAGACGGCGCCGACCACGACGCGCAGGACGAGCAGTCCCAGCGAGGCGGCGGCAGAGGGGGCGGTGGTGTTCGTCATGAGGAGGTGTTCCTTCGTGGCAGGACACCGCGCGCCAGGCGCGGAGCAGGGGCTATCCCTGCGTCCACGCTATTCAGACGACTTTTCCGTCTCCTGTGCGCAGGTCGTCGCAGCCTCCCTCGCCGTGCCTTCCGTAGACTCGCCGGATGGGAGATGCGCCGTCTGGACGACGATGCGCACAGCCGGGAAGGGGCATGAGGCGAGAGTGAGGGCACGATCGGCGTTCGGCGTGCTGCGCTTGGCCACGGCCGCAGTGTGCACCGTCGCGCTCGTGCACCGGCTGTTCTGGGGCCTGAGCTCCCGATCGATCGCGGGCGAGAATTTCTTCGCGTATCTGACGGTCCAGTCCAACTGCGCGCTCGTGGTGGTGCTGCTGATCGGCGCGGTGCTCGCCTTCATCCGGGCGACGGATCCCCGCTGGTTCACCGTCGCCCTGGCACTCGTGCTCACCTGGACCATCACGGCAGGACTCGCCTTCGCGCTGATCGTGTGGCAGGCAGGGCTCCGCGGCATCCGCGTCGATGTGCCGTGGTCTGATCAGGTGCTGCACTTCTGGCTGCCCGCGTGCACGGCCATCGCCTGGGTGCTGACCCCGGGTCACCGCGGCGTGCCGTGGTGGGTGGTGCCGACGGCACTCACCTTCCCCCTCGCGTGGGGCGGCGTCACGATGTGGCGCGGGCCCTCCGTGGGGTGGTATCCGTACTACTTCCTCGACCCCCGACAGGTGTCCGGCCCTGCCGAGTTCCTGATCACCAGCGCGGTGGCGCTGGCGATCTTCGCGCTCGTCGCGACATTCATCGTGCTCGTCAGTCGGATGCGACGACGCGGCCAGGATCGCCCGGAGGTCTGAGCCCCGTTCGGGCCGCTGCGGGTCAGGCAGGTGCGGGTCAGGCAGGTGCGGGTCAGGCAGGTGCGGCGAGGAACGGTGCGAGCGAGGCGATCGCCGCCTCGAGCGCCTTCTGTTCGCTCAACTCGGCGAACGTGCCGGCTGCTTCTCCGCCGACGATGCCCACCACGACGTTCTCGCCGGTGGCCGGTGCGAGATTGATCCAGGTGCGGATCAGCGCATCGCCGCCGACGACGTGCCAGACCGTCGCAGCGGACTCGGTGGCTGCGACATCGCCTTCAGCATCGCGCTCCGCATCACCTTCAGCACCGTCTTCGGTCTCTGGCGCCGACACGATCAGGGGATCGTCGAAGCGCAGCCAGACCGTCTCGATGAGTCCCATGCCGAGCTCGGCGATGGCCCCGCGATGGCCGAAGGGCAGGGCGGGAGCGAATTCCAGCCCCTCGCTCTTCAGCACGCCGAGCGGCACCGTGATCAGGACTCGGTCGAACGACAGCGACTCTCCCGAGGCGATGCCGAGGCTGACGCCCGCGTCGTCGTATGCCACGCGGCTGACGGGCGACGACAGGCTCAGCTTCGCGCCCTCGAGAAGCTCGTCGATGGCCGGGGTGAGGTCGCCGAGAGGCGCCACCATCTCGTCATCAGGCAGCCGCGGGGGGAACCACGTCGATGCATCGGAAGCATCGGCCCCCGATGCGGCCGCGATCGAGGCGAGCAGCGCCGCGAGCCCCGGCTCCTCAGGATCAGCGCCCGCCGCCGTCAGCGCATCTTCGAGAGACGAGTCGGTCGGCCCCTCCTGGGCGGTGGCGATCGCCGCCTGCACCGGTTCGGTCGGCACCGGCTCGACGTCCCCGTCGGCCGATCGCCACAGCGAACCTGCGATCGGAGCCGTCCGCATGTCGCGGGCGTTGAGAGCCTCGAGCAGGACGTCGTCAGAGGAGCCGAGCAACCAGCCGCCCAGCTGTGCAGGGAAGGGCCACACCCTGTCGTCGACCACCGAGTGCACGCGCCCGCCGACGCGGTCGCGCGCCTCGAACACCGTGACCTGCAGCCCCTCGGCGACGAGTCGGGCAGCGGCGGCGGCACCGGCGAGACCCGCGCCGACGATCGCCACGCGCTCACCGCTGTCGGCAGCGCGAAGAAGCTCGTCGGCGGCCCGATCTCCGGATCGGAGCGCAGCGGCGATCGTACCCGGCGCCTCGGCATCGGTCGCCTCGCCCGAGAAGAAGAGGCGGTCGTCGATCGGTTCGGCCAGTGCCTCGCGGGCTCTCGCCTGCGTGCCGACCGGGGTGAAGCTCGCAGCGCCGAGCGCGAACGGGTCGGTCGTCCACGAGCTGCGGGCGAACGCGGCGGGGGTGATCGCGCCAGCGGTCGGCTTCGGAGTGGGCGAGCGGTCGGGCGTGGGCGACGGCGCCGGCTCGGGTGTGCAGGAGGCCAGCAGGACTCCCAGGACACCGGCTCCGGCGCCCATCAGCAGTGTGCGACGCGTCATCCTCATCGTGTCGCAACGATACCGCGCGCGGATGAATGGCGCGCGCGCAGGGATGACGCGTGCGGCAGGCCCGGGGCCTCAGCTGCGGCCGCTGCCCGGGTGCCAGAGCACGACTTCGGCCGAGCGACGGATGCGGCGGCCGCTCGGCACCGGGATGACGCCGGCGGATCCTGCGGCGAACACACGCATACCCGGACGATTGTCTCGCTCGGCGCGCAGCGCGGCGTCGAGCTCGGCGACGCGGCGTCGCAGCATCCGGTTCTCGTCTTCGAGATCGAGCAGACGCGCGATCGCAGGAAGGCTGACACCTTCGGACGACAGCTGGGCGACCTCACGGAGCTGCTCGATGTTGCGGGTCGAATAGCGACGAGAACCACCCGAGGTGCGGCCGGGCACCACGAGCCCGATGCGGTCGTACTGTCGCAGCGTCTGCGGGTGGAGACCCGAGAGCTGGGCGGCGACGGCGATCGCGAACACCGGGGTATCGGCATCCATGCGCTGGTCAGCCATGTTCCCTCACCTCTTCCTCGGTGTTCGCGTTCGTCATCGTTCTGTTGCGGGGGTCCTCTAGCGCCGAGCCTTCGCCATCAGATCGGCCCGCGGGTTCTCGGCAGGCTCGAGCGACTGGAACTTCTCCAGCGCCTCACGAGCCGCCTCGTCGAGGTGCGACGGCACCGCGATCTGCAGCTCGGCGAGCAGGTCGCCCGTGCCCTTCGAGGTGGCGACGCCGCGACCCTTGACGCGCAGGACGCGCCCGGACGGCGTGCCAGGTGCGACACGGAGTTTGACCGTGTCGCCACTGAGCGTGGGAACCTCGATCGTCGCGCCGAGTGCTGCCTCGGTGAAGGTCACCGGCACGACCACGCGCAGGTTCAGCCCTTCGCGGGTGAAGACCGGATGCGGTCGCACCGCGATCTGCACCACCACGTCACCGTTCTCCCCGCCATCCGGCGAGGGGCGACCGCGGCCGCGGAGCCTGATCTTCTGCCCGTCGGCGACACCGGCGGGGATCTTCACCTTGAACGGCTTGCCATCGTCTCCCTGCAGGCTGATGGTCTCACCCTGCACGGCGGTGGCGAAGTCGAGCGTGGTGCGCGCCGTGACGTCGGCACCCTTCTGGGGTCCGCCGAAGCCACGGTATCCGCCGGAGGTCTGCCCGAATCGACCGGAGCCGAACGAACCGCCCTGACCCTGATTGAACATCGCGAAGATGTCCTCGAAGTCGGCGGACTGCTGCTGCCCGCGCCCCTGCTGCCCGAACCGGCTGAAGACGTCTTCGAAGCCGCCTGCGCCCGCACCGCCCGCCGTGAAGCGTGCGCCCGAGCCCATGGCGCGGATCTCGTCGTACTCCTTGCGCTGTTCGGCATCCGAGAGCACCGAGTACGCCTCGCTGACCTCTTTGAACTTCGCCTCCGCCTTCTCGTCACCCTGATTGGAGTCGGGGTGATACTTGCGAGCGAGCTTGCGGTACGTCTTCTTGAGATCGGCGTCGCTGACGTCCTTCGAGACCCCGAGGGTCTTGTAGAAGTCCTTGTCGAACCAGTCCTGGCTAGCCATCGATCACCTACTCTGCGGGTACGGCGACGACGACCTTCGCGGGACGCAGCTCGACATTACCGAGGCGGTAACCCACCTCGACGACCTCGAGCACCGTGGTCTTGTCGGCGCCCGGCGTGGGCTGCTGGAAGATCGCCTCATGGCGCTGCGGGTCGAATTCCTCGCCCTTCTCGCCGTACGAGACGACGCCGAGACGCTCGACGATCACCCGCACCTTGCCGGCGATCACGGCGAAGGGCGTGCCCTCGACCAGATCACCGTGCTGGGCGGCGCGGTCGAGATCGTCGAGCACGGGGATGAGCCCCTTGGCGGCCTCGCCCTTCGCGCGCTCGATCTCGACCTGACGCTGCTCTTCGGTGCGTCGGCGGTAGTTGGCGTACTCGGCCTGGAGTCGCTTGAGGTCGTTCAGCAGTGCGTTCTCGGCGTCGGCGATCGCGTCATCCCCCGCAGCGGCCTCGGCCGTCTGGTCGGCGTTCAGGATGTCGTCGATCGTGAAGTCCGCGTCGTCAGAGCCCTCCGCAGCCCGGGCCTCATCAGAGTCCGGGTTGTGCGGCGCGGGGCCGGATGCCTGAGCATCCGACCCCTCGCTGTGACCTTCGGCGGGCTCAGGAACCTGATTGTCGTCGAAGTTCTTGTCCGTCATGATTACTTCTTCTCGTCCTCGTCGTCGACGACCTCGGCGTCGATGACGTCCTCGTCTGAGGAGCTGTCATCGGCCGGAGCCTCGCCCGCGGCGTCGGCGCTCGGGGCGCCCTCTGCCTGGGACTGTGCGTAGATGGCCTCGCCGATCTTGCCCTGCGACTGGTTCAGCTTGTCGAACGCGGTCTTCACGGCCTCGTCGTCCTCGCCGGCCAGCGCCGTCTTGAGCGCGTCGACGTCGGCCTTGACCTCGGTCTTCACGTCCTCGGGCAGCTTGTCGTCGTTCTCGGTGATCAGCTTGTCGATCGAGTACGCGAGCGTCTCGGCCTGGTTGCGGACCTCGGCTGCCTCACGGCGAGCCTTGTCCTCGGCCGCGTGCTCCTCGGCCTCGCGCACCATGCGCTCGATGTCCTCCTTCGACAGCGACGAGCCGCCGGAGATGACGATCGACTTCTCGGTGCCGGTGCCCTTGTCCTTGGCGGACACGTGCACGATGCCGTTGGCGTCGATGTCGAACGTGACCTCGATCTGCGGGATGCCACGGGGAGCCGGGGCGATTCCGGTGAGCTCGAACGTTCCCAGCGGCTTGTTGTCGCGGGTGAAGTCGCGCTCGCCCTGGAAGACCTGGATCGCGACGGACGGCTGGTTGTCGTCTGCCGTGGTGAAGGTCTCGCTGCGCTTGGTCGGGATGGCCGTGTTGCGCTCGATGAGCTTGGTCATCATGCCGCCCTTGGTCTCGATGCCGAGGCTGAGGGGCGTGACGTCGATGAGCAGGACGTCCTTGCGCTCACCCTTGAGGACACCGGCCTGGAGGGCGGCGCCCACGGCGACGACCTCATCGGGGTTGACGCCCTTGTTCGCCTCTTTGCCGGTCTCGCGCTTGACGAGCTCGGCGACGGCGGGCATGCGGGTCGAGCCACCCACGAGCACGATGTGGTCGATGTCGGCGACCTTGATGCCGGCTTCGCGGATGACGTCCTCGAACGGCTTCTTGGTGCGGTCGAGCAGGTCCTTGGTGAGGTCCTCGAACTTCGCGCGGGTGATGGTCTCGCTCAGCGACACCGGGCCCGACTCGGTCAGCGACAGGTACGGGAGGTTGATGCTCGTGCTGGTCGAGGAGGAGAGCTCCTTCTTGGCCTGCTCTGCTGCCTCCTTGAGACGCTGCAGGGCGATCTTGTCACCCGAGACGTCGACACCGGTCGTCTCCTTGAACTGCTTGATCAGGTGGTCGACGAGGCGCTGGTCCCAGTCGTCACCGCCGAGGCGGTTGTCACCGGAGGTGGAGCGCACCTGGATGGTCGAGAAGTCGTCGTCCTTGCCCACCTCGAGCAGCGAGACGTCGAACGTTCCGCCACCGAGGTCGAAGACCAGGATGAGCTCGTCTTCCTTGCCCTTGTCGAGGCCGTAGGCGAGAGCGGCCGCGGTCGGCTCGTTGATGATGCGCAGGACGTTGAGGCCCGAGATCTCGCCGGCCTCCTTGGTGGCCTGTCGCTCGGCGTCGTTGAAGTACGCGGGGACGGTGATGACGGCATCCGTCACCGTGTCGCCCAGGTACGACTCGGCGTCGCGCTTGAGCTTCTGGAGGATGCGCGCGGAGATCTCCTGCGGCGTCCACTTCTTTCCGTCGACGTCGAACGACCAGTCGGTGCCGATGTGGCGCTTGACCGATGCGATGGTGCGGTCGACGTTCGTGACGGCCTGGCGCTTCGCGGTCTCGCCGACGAGCACCTCGCCGTCCTTCGTGAAGGCGACGACCGAGGGGGTCGTGCGGAAGCCCTCGGCGTTGGCGATGACCTTCGGCTCGCCACCCTCGAGAACGCTGACGACCGAGTTCGTCGTACCGAGGTCGATTCCAACAGCACGTGCCATGTGATTCTCCTTTGTTG
This sequence comes from Microbacterium sp. NPDC087589, assembly GCF_044743635.1. Taxonomy (NCBI): domain Bacteria; kingdom Bacillati; phylum Actinomycetota; class Actinomycetes; order Micrococcales; family Microbacteriaceae; genus Microbacterium; species Microbacterium sp. NPDC087589. The sequence continues at coordinate 226,753 of NZ_JBIUWV010000007.1, read as the reverse complement.
CTGAGGTTGGTGTGGGTCTGTAAATCCGGGTCGATCAGGGAAACCTGAGTCGCGATGACTCAACTGTACTCCGGCCTCCGGATGCTGTCAAATGAAGTTGATAGAACCCGGCTCAACTTTACCTGTCGGCCCTCAGAGATGGCAGACTGGGAGCGTGCACACGGCTGACACGGACACCTACGACGTGCTCGTGATCGGCGGCGGTCCTGCGGGGCTCTCCGCCGCTCTGAACCTGGGCCGTTCGCTCATGCGCGTGCTGGTGGTCGACGCGGATCGCCCGCGCAACGCCGCCACGCTGAACTCGCACGGCTTCCTCACCCGCGACGGAGTGGCCCCTCACGAGTTGCGTCGCATGGCCCGCGACGAGCTCGCCGCGTACCCGAACATCGAAGTGCGCACGCGAGTGAGAGTCCTCGACCTCAGCACAGCGGATTCCGGATTCACGGCATCCATCGGCCGCAAGGACCCGACCGACGTGGTCGCCGCTCGATCCGTGCTGCTGGCGACCGGACTGCGCGAGACGCTCCCCGACGTGCCGAACCTGCGCGGCTTCTACGGCATCAGCCTGTTCAGCTGCGCGGCCTGCGACGCGTGGGAGCTGCGGGGGCGGCGACTCGCCCTCATCGGCGAGACGCCCGATCTCGCCGACCGCGCCCGTCTCATCTCGCGCTGGACCGAGAACCTCACCGTCTTCACGCTCGGCGCCGACACGGTGACCGCCGATCAGGAGGCCGAGCTCGTCTCCGTGGGGGTCGCCGTGATGCGTCATCCGATCTCCGAACTCGTCGGCGACCGCGGGCGCATCGAGGCGATCCGTCTCGTCGACGGCGCGGTCGTCGAGGTCGACGGCGGCTTCGTGCGGCCCGAGTGGGAGACCGACCTGAGCTTCCTCCGCGGCTTCACGCCAGCCGTCGACCACGACGGGCACCTCGTCACCGACCGCTCGGGGCGCACCGATGTGCCGGGACTGTACGCCGCCGGCGATGCCGCGATCCCCGGCCCGCAGCAGCTGATCGTGGCGGCCGGAGCCGGCGCGCGGGTCGCGTCGGTGATGGTGCAGGATGCCGTCGGCATCGCCACGGCGCACTGACTAGGCCGTCATGCCGACGACTAGGCTGACCGGCATGACGCGCATCTCGCAGGCTTCTCCGCTCGTCCGCCTCGCAGCCGCGTCGGTGGTCGCCCTGGCGGTGCTGCCGCTCAGCGGCTGCCTGTACGCGCAGATCCCCGTGAACACGCCGGACGGCGACGGGCCGGAGCCCTCGCCGACCGCGATCCCGTCTGAGGAGCCCTCCGGCGACCTGCCCTCGACCATGACCTTCGCAGACGGCGCCGACATCCCCGCAGCGGCGTACATCCAGTGGGGCGACGGGTTGATCGCCGACGACGGCTGGAAGGTCGTCGCGCCGGACGACGGCAACGGCGGCTGGACCTACGGCACGATCGACGACACCTGCACGGCCCAGTTCTGGCAGGGCCTCATCCCCGATGTGCCCACGGTGGCCGGCGACGACAGCGTCAGCTCGGATGCCATGCTCGCCGTCATCCTCGGTGAAGCAGACGCCGCCGCGATCACCCCGCTCTCGACGACAGGGTCGTTCAGCTATCAGGTCGGCGGCAACACCGACGTCGAGAACCGGCAGGTCGTCGGCGAAGAGGCCGAGCGTCAGTGGGCGATCGCCGCGCGAGCCTTCACCGCGACGGGGGTCGGGCTCTACGTGATCGTCGACTGCACCGGCGGCGACATGCAGACCACGATGGCCGAGGTCATCGACAAGAACGCCGTCGTCATCCAGTGACGCCGCGCGCCCGGCATCCGCTCTGCTGAGGTCGGGCAGAAGTCAGAGGCGGGCCGGAGGTCACTTGCCGCCCGGCGGGCCCACGAGCAGCAGGATCACGTACAGCGCGACGATGCCGACGGCGAGCAGGATCGCCAGCACCCACGGGCGGCGCAGGAACCAGCGCATGAGCCGGTCGTACCAGCGCGCGTCGCGCGGGTCCTGCGTCTGCTCGAGTCGCCAGTCGCCGGCCAGACGGCCGGTGCGGTGCAGCCAGATCTCCATCGGGATCGTCGCGTAGGGAACGATGGCGCTCACCACGGCGAGGATCGCGACGCCGAGGTGCCAGCGCTGGTTGAGCGCGACGAGCACGGCGGTCGCGGCGTACGCGAGGAACACGAAACCGTGGATGCCACCGCCGACCGTGACGACGACACCGGGTGCGCCGACGGCGCGGGCGATGATCGCCGAGATCAGGATGGTCCAGGTGATCGCCTCCGCGATCGCGAGAACTCGGAACAGGCGGTCGGGTGTGCGGAACACGGGACTCCTCGGGTGGGGGTCCGTCCAGCGTATCCGGAATAGCTATGCGCTCCCGGGCGTTGCCGAAGGCATGGTGACCGTCGACTCCGCAGCCCTCGGGCACGTGCTCGACTCCGTCGACCTCCGCGTCGGCATCGCTCGTCGCGTGCCACTCGTCGCCGGCGGGCTGCTGCCGATCCCCTCTGGATCGGCCACCCTCGTCTACATCGCATCGGGCTCGGTGCACGGACATCCGCCACTGACCACCGGATGCCGCCTCGACGTCGACCGCGCAGCGCAGATCGTCGCGGTGGACGATCGGCCGCTGCGCGCGAACCTGGTCGCCGGAGATGCGTTCTTGACGCTCGGCCGTGCACCGATAGCCCTCGAAGCCGACGGAGTGACCGACCTCGTCGTCGTCGACCTCGAGTTCTCCGACAGCGCCGCGATGATCGCCGCGCTCCTTCCCGATCCGATCACCGTCATGTCGTTCGCCGCGCTGGAACCTGCGGCGGCCGCACTCGCCGGAAGCATGGGACCCACCAATCCCGCCACATGCCCGTCACGCCAGGGCGACCCGGTGATCTGCCGGATGATGGCGCAGACCGTGCTGCTCTCGGTGATCCGCGCGTGGGCGGCGAACGGCTGCGCGCCGGCAGGCTGGCCCTCCGTGTCGAACGATCCGTTCCTCGACCGAGTGGTCGAGGCGATCCACGAGCAGCCGGGCCGCGACTGGACGGTCGAGCGCCTCGCGGGCGTCGGCGCGATGTCGCGGTCGGTGTTCGCCGAGCGATTCCGCAGCGCGATCGGCCGCTCGCCTGCCGACTACGTCACCGAGGTGCGCGTCGACGCGGCGAAGCGGATGCTGAGCGAGGGGCGCTCGGTCAGCGAGACGTCGCGCGAGCTGGGCTACGCCTCGGACGAGGGCTTCAGCCGAGCGTTCCGCCGCCGCACCGGGATGACCCCGTCGACGTGGCGCGCCTCGCAGCTCACTGCCGTTCCGGCCTGACCGACCGCCGACTCGCCTGTCAGACCCGCTTCGCCGCCGCGACGCTCCTGCGGTTCGACATTCCGAAGAGCACGGCGCCGACCAGCAGCGCGATCGCCCCGAGCACGTAGACGAACTCCACGTCGAGGGTGTCGACCAGGAGTCCGCCGAGACCCGCGGCGATCGTGATCGCTCCCTGGAACCCCACGACCACGAGGCTGCCGCCCGCTTCGAGACGGTCAGGCGTGCGATGCCCGACCCACGTGTTGATCACGAGCAGCCACGACGAGAAGAAGAAGCCCCAGACGAACACGACGATCGCGACGCCGAGCACCGAACCGGACAGGAGGATCATCGACAGCACCGACACCGCGATCACCAGCGGGGCGAACACCGCGAAGAATCCGAAGGTGCGGTCGATGAAGAACCCGAGCCCGAGGTTGCCGGCGAGGCCTCCGAGCCCGAAGAGGGCGAGCAGCAGGATGATCGTCGACGGCTCGACCTCGGGGATGCGCTCGAGCGCGAGTCGCACGTACGTGTAGGCGAGGAAGTGGCCGAGCACGACGAGCCCGTGCCCGACCATGCCGAGCCCGATGCCAGGACGACGCAGGGTGTCGACGAGGAGCCGGATGCTCGCCCCCTGCTCGGCCGGCACAGACGGGAGCATGAACCGCAGCGCCACGGCCAGCAGCACCATCAGCACGCCCGCGATCGCGAACACCGTCTGCCAGTCGACGATCTCGCTGAGCATCACACCCAGCGGCACGCCCGCGACCGTCGCCAGCGAGACCCCGGCGGAGGTGAACATGACGCCGCGCCCGAGGTGCTCCGGACCTGCCAGGCGTGCGGCGACGGTGATCGACATCGCCCAGAAGGCGCTGATCGCGGCCCCGAGCAGGAACCGAGCGAGCAGCACGATGAGGAGGTTGGGCGCGATCGCGACGATGAGGTTCGACACCGCTGCGGCGAGCGCCATCCAGACGAGCAACGAGCGACGGTCGAGGCGGGGGAAGATCAGTCCCACCGTCGGCGCGACGATCAGGCCGACGAGCGCGGTGACCGTGACGGTCTGACCGGCCTGGCCGGGAGTCACGCCCAGCGCGTCGGCCATCTCGGTGAGCACGCCGTTGGGCAGGAACTCAGCCGTGACGAGCAGGAACCCCATCAGCATCAGCACGATGAGACCGCCGTAGCGGATGCTCTGGGTGCGGGCGGTCGTCACGGGCACGGGCGCGGTCGTCGTCATGGTTCCACGCTCGCAGGTGCGGCGTGCCTGCGCCCGACGCGGCGTCCACGGCATCCGACCATTCGTCCGGACTGCGCGGTGACACGGGCGAACCAGGGTCTGGACAGCATCCGGTCGCGCCCCCTAGGCTCGACGACGCACCGGGGTCTCCCGGAAGGCCCGAGCGAGAGGAGTGGAAGACATGAACACCGTCTTCGTCGCGCCCCTCGCCGACATCCTTCCTCTCGAGGCCGCCCGCTCCTGATCCGCGCGTGGCCTCCCTCTTCCGGAGCCACACCGTGTCTGATCTCTTCGCTTCTTCCGAAGCATCCTCTTCTTTTTCTCCCTCCTTCGACGCCTCGACGTTCGACGCCTCGCCGTTCGAATCCGTCCCCACCTTCGCCGACGTCGAACCCGGCGAGCACCAGCGCTGGACGACCTGGCCGGCGATCACCCCGTCGGAGCGCGGGCCGCTCCCCCGGCCCGAGTGGGTCGTGACGAGCGCGGGCGCGCTCGACACCGAACTCGGCATCCTCAAGACCGGCAAGGAGGCCGACGTGTTCCTGCTCGAACGCGCCGTGCCGGACGACCCGCGGCAGCGTACCCTGCTCGCCGCGAAGCGCTATCGCGACTCCGACCACAGCAGCTTCCACCGCTCGGGGGTCTATACCGAGGGACGCAGCACGAGGAACACCCGCGACACTCGAGCCCTCGCGAAGAAGTCCGAGCACGGCCGAGCCGTCGCCGCCCTGCAGTGGTCGTTCGCGGAGTTCGACGCGCTGAGCCGCATGTGGGAACTCGGCGCGCCCGTGCCGTATCCCGTGCAGGTGAACGGCACGGAGCTGCTGATGGAGTTCATCGGCGATGATTCCGGGGTCGCGGCTCCCCGGCTGGCGGCCGTGCGCAGCGACCGGGCCGAGCTCGCGCAACTGTTCGAGCAGGTCGTGGACCTCATGCGCATCTTCGCCACGGCGGGCTTCGCCCATGGCGACCTCTCGGCCTACAACCTGCTCGTGCACGACGGGCGCGTGCGCGTGATCGACCTGCCGCAGATCGTCGACATCATCGCGAACCCCCGGGGACTCGACCTGCTGCACCGCGACTGCGTCAACATCTGCGACTGGTTCACCCGACGCCGCGTCGACCGCGACGCCGAGGAGCTCTTCGCCGAGATGCTCGCGGCGTCGTTTGCGTGAGGGAGGTCTCCCTGAGGAGGGCACCCGCCGCGGCGCGCCGTCACCGTCCGTTCACCGCGCGCCGCCAGACTGCGAGCATGAGCGATTCCTCCCAGAGCAGCGAGGTGCCCGAGCCCGCTGCGACGGCGAACAGCGGCGCCGTCGGCGTCATCGGCCTCGACCTGCGTGGCGAGACTCCCGCCCCGAAGAAGCAGGTCTACTCGTGGGCGCTGTGGGATTGGGCGACGCAGCCCTTCAACACGGTCATCCTCACCTTCATCTTCACGGCGCTGTATCTCACGACCGAGGCGTTCCTTCCGGCGGAGACCGCCGGTCTCGACGCGAAGGATCCGATCCGCGAGGCGGCCGAGGCCGACCTCGCCTCGGGCCTGGGGCTCGGCTCGACGATCGCCGGCATCGCGATCCTTCTGATCGCGCCGGTGCTCGGCCAAAGAGCGGATGCCGCGGGGCGCCAGAAGCTCTGGCTCGGGATCGGCACCGGAGCGCTCATCGCCTGCATGTTCGGCCTGTGGTTCGTCGAGCCGACGCCTGCGCTGTTCTGGCTCGGCGTCGCGCTGATCTCGGCGGGATCCGTGTTCGGGGAGATCGCCGCGGTCAACTCGAACGCCATGCTCATCGGCATCGCCAACCCGAAGACCGTCGGGCGCATCTCGGGCCTCGGGTGGGGCTTCGGCTACATCGGCGGCATCATCGCGCTCGTCCTCGTCGTCGTCTTCTACATGCTCGACTGGTTCGGCCTCCCCGAGGACGGCGGCCTGCCGTTCCGCATCATCGCGGTCGCCTGTGCGATCTGGGCGATCGTCTTCTCGATCCCGATCTTCCTCAATGTTCCCGAGCCATCGCTCGGACGCCCCGAGCGCAAGGTCGGCTTCTTCGCCTCCTACGGTCTGCTCGTGAGAGACGTCGTCGGTCTGTACCGCAACCCCGACACTCGCCAGACGTTCTGGTTCCTGCTGTCGAGCGCGGTCTTCCGCGACGGTCTGGGTGGCGTCTTCGCCTTCGGAGCGATCATCGCGGGTCAGGTGTTCGACTTCGAGTTCCTCGATCTCGTGATCTTCGGCATCGCAGCGAACCTCATCGCGGGCGTCTCGACGATCATCGCGGGGCGCTACGACGACCGATTCGGACCGAAGCGGATCATCCTCGTCTCGCTCGCGGCCATGGTGGTCGCCGGGCTCGCGGTGTTCTTCCTGGTCGATGCGGGCACGATCGTGTTCTGGATCGGCGGCCTGCTGCTCTGCGCGTTCGTCGGCCCCGCGCAGGCGGCATCGCGGTCGTTCCTCGCTCGCATCACTCCCGCCGGGCGCGAGGGCGAGATCTTCGGCCTCTACGCGACCACCGGGCGCGCGGCGAGCTGGATGGCGTCGGGCGCCTGGACGCTGCTGATCGTGCTGTCGGGGTCGACGTCGTACGGCATCCTGGGCATCGTGCTGGTGCTGATCGCCGGGTTCCTGCTGCTGCTGCCGGTGAAGGCGACGCAGCGGGCCTGACCGGCGGCGTCGGAGCAGCGGGAGTAGCCTGACCGCGTGACGGTCATCATCGCTTTTCTCGCCAACATCCTCGTCGCGATCGCCAAGACGATCGCGGCGGTGCTCACCTCCTCGGCGTCGATGGTCGCCGAGGCGGCGCACTCGTGGGCGGATGCCGGCAATGAGGTGTTCCTGCTCATCGCCGACCGGCGGGGCGCGCGGGTGAAGGATGAGCGGCATCCGCTCGGATACGGACGCGCGGCGTTCGTGTGGTCGTTGATCGCGGCGTTCGGGATCTTCACCGCCGGGTCGATCGTGTCGATCATGCATGGCGTGCAGGAGCTGTCGGAGACGGGTCCCGTCGAGAGCCCCGTGGTGGCGTACACGGTGCTCGGCGTCGCCTTCGTGCTCGAGGGCGCGTCGTTCACTCAGGCGATGGTGAAGTCGCGGCGCTTGGCGCGCGATCGCGGATCGTCGACCTGGGACTATGTGCTCGAGACCAGCGATACGACGCTGCGGGCGGTGTTCTTCGAGGACATGGCCGCCCTGATCGGGCTGGTGATCGCGGCCGGTGCGATCGCGATGCACCAGATCACCGGGGTCGCCGCGTGGGATGCCGTGGGGTCGATCCTCGTCGGAGTGCTGCTGGGTGTCGTCGCGATCATCCTGATCCGCCGCAACATCGCTTTTCTCGTGGGCTCGAACGCGTCGCCCGCACTGCGCGATCGGGTCGGGCGCGCGCTGCTCGCGTCGCCGCAGATCCAGCGGATCACGTATCTGCACATCGAGTACGTGGGACCGAACCGGCTCTTCATCGTCGCCGAGGCCGATCTGACCGGCGACGCCCGCGAACACGATGTGGCCCGGAGCCTGCGCGCGATCGAACAGCAGATCGAAGCCCACGCGGCGGTCGAGACCGTGGTGCTGTCGCTGTCGGTCGACGACGAAGAGTCGCTGGAGTTCGGGGCGGCAGCAGACGCCGGTGCAGGCGGCTCCGCGCCCCCGCCGCACACGTCGTAGGCCGATCATCCGGCGCGAGCGAACGCTGACGCACTGCCGACTCCCGCTCGCTCGAGGCTGAGACGCGGGGCGCGCCACCGTTGTTCCGGGTCCCACCACCGGGGACCACGCACGTGAGGGACGCCGCCGTCCATCCGGATCTCCCACCCTGAGGTCCCAAGGGATCGATGGTGCCACCAGCACAACGGAACACCGTTATCCGTATGCGTCGGCCCACCGCGGGAGTGCTCGGTGACGTGGTGGATCTCGCACCACGACGCCGGGACGTGACACCCGGGAATCAGACACTCCTTATCGCGCGCGACGATCGCCCGCCGTTGATGCACCGAGAACACCCGGTCTGTGGTGGTGATCCCGATGATGCGGCCCTCGTCGAACAGCACGCGCTGGATCGTGCCCGTGCATCCGACATGAGCGGCGACGCCGAGAGGCACCTGCCCCCATGCTCCGGTGACGCTCGCATGGCCGGTGCCCTGTGCGAGATCCTTCGCGTCGACGGTCACGACCAGTGTCGGAGACGCGCCGCCGAGAGTCGGCATGTCGCGGTGCCGAGCGGCGATCGCGACGGCAGCCGCGAGGGCGTCGTGTCGCTTCTGGGCCGCCGTGCGGCCATCGATGACGAAGCGAGGATCCGAGTTGAACGGGTCGCCGTCTTCAGTCGCTCCGGGTTCCCCGCCCGCCTCGGAATGATCGGCCGCCTCGGAGCCATCGCCCGCCTCGGAGCCATCGGCCGCCTCGGAGCGGGAGAACGTCACGCCCGGTTTCGGCGGACCATCGCCCTTCGGATTGTTCTGGGCATCGAGGATCAGCTCGATCTGGGCCGCGACCTCGGGGGTGAGCCATCCCTTGATCGACCGCAACCCGTCTCGCAGGCGACCGATCGTGATGCCGCGCCTGCGGGCCGGCTCATCGCCGGGCTCATCTCCGTCGGGGTCGAGCAGCGCCGCCAGCGTCTCAGCGAGGAACGTCAACTCGTCAGTGGTCGGCGCCGGCCCGTGAATCTCTTCGCCGGCCGCTGTGTGCCGGATACCTCGCGCCGCGTCGGCGAGACACCGATCTGCACGGAGCCGCTCGTCGACGCTGATGCGATCGGAGATCTTCTCGATCGGCCGCGTCGCCGCGAGCATGCCCGCCATGCCCAGGGCGCCGTCGAGCATCGCCTCGCGCAGTGCCGGCCACCTCGCCGGCAGCCGCTCTCCTGACACCAGACTCACACCGCGGCGGACCAGATCGACGACCTTGCCCACTCGAGTCGCGCCGGCCACGTCGGTCAGGACGGTGCGCTGCAGCAGCTCGCTCTGCGTGCGGCAGCCGGCAGTGTGCGGGAAGTCAGTCGCGTCACCGGTCGCGAGCGTCTCGACGACGAGAGCCTCTACGCGTCGCGACGCCGCTCCGGCCACCTGCAGCAACTCCACGCGCTCGGCGTCGGACAGCCCCGCGAGAGCGTCGTCGGAGAGCGCTCGATCGAGGTCGGAGACGACCTGATCGAGGAGAGCGCGGCTGCGGGATGACATGCCTCCATCCAACTCGCGGCCTCAGACATTCAGGGCCCGAATCGACCCTCTTTTAGCCCAGATCAGATGCGTATTCCGGAACATCGGCGCAACGTACCGGGATGCCGATGAGCGAGAATCCGCACCAGTCACCAGGCACCCCGCACCAGTCACCAGGCACCCCGCACCAGGCACCAGACGGGTCCCGTCACCGAGCGCCAGCCCCCTCGGCAACTCGATCTGAGAGGGTTCAACTCTCCCAGTTGTCGGCGAGCTTGTTCAGCAGCATCGCGAGCTGATCGCGCTCATCCGCGGTGAATGACGAGAGCGCCCTACCGAGAGCCTCCCGCCGCTCGCCCCGCATGCCGCGGGCGACCGTGCGCCCCTCGTCGGTCAGCGCGATGCGGGTGCGCCGCGCATCGTCGGGGTCGGCCTCGCGGCGCACGAATCCGTGCGCGACGCCCTGCTGCACGAGCCGAGACGCGCGGGGCTGATCGACGCCGATCGCCGCGCCGAGATCACTGACGCTGAGCGGGGCGGATGCGGCGGCGAGCGCTTCGAGCATCCGCATCCGAGCCGGTCCGCCGAAGCGCCCAGACGGGTCGTTCATCCAGGGCGGCATGCCCGGGTGCCCCGGGTGTCCCGGATGCCTGTGCCCGCGATACCCCTGGTCCGAGCGCTCGGCGCGATCGGCGCGATCAGCGTGGTCGGCGTGATCAGCGTGGTCGGAGTGCGGCCCGCCGCGCCAGCCGTGCGGTCCCCCCATGCCTCGCGGGCCGCGTCCGCGCTCGCCAGGACGTCGTCCGCGTAACCGCGACAGGGCGCGGGCTATGGCCTCGGTGGGGTCGTTCTCTGCGGCGCTCACGATTCAACTTTACATGCGACTTGACATGGATTCGTATCGCATGTCACACTACATGTACATGCATAGTGACAAGCACATGCTCCATGACATCTAAGGACTTCACCCATGAACACCTCTGACACTCAGAGCACAGACAGCACCTCCCGTCCCTTCGGCTACTGGCTGAAGGCCGTCGACCGCCAAATGGCGGCCGAGTTCGCCTCCTCATTCGAGGCCGAGCACGCAAGCCGCCGCGACTGGCGGATCCTCAACCTCATCGATGGCACCGCCCCCACCCGTCGCCCCCTGAACGCCCACAAGGTGCACGGTCTGGTGGAGCGCGGCTGGGTCGTCGCCGACGGCGACGGCTGGATGCTGACCGACGACGGCCGTGCGGCCAAAGAACGCCTCAGCGGCATCGTCGACGGCATCCGCGCGAAGGTCACCGACGCCGTGAGCGCCGAAGACCTCGAGACCACGCTGACCTCGCTCGAGCAGATCGCCCGCGCATTCGGCTGGGACGAAGAGACTCCGCTCCCCCGCGGACGCGGTCGTCGCCACGGATTCGGACCCCGCGGCTTCGGTCGCGGATTCAGCTCCGAGCACGGCTTCGGTCGCGGCTGCGGACACCGCGGACACCCGGGGCACGGCCGCTTCGCAGACGCGCACGATCGTGCGCACGGCGGCCGCGCAGACGGCGGTCACTCAGACCATGGTCACGAGCACGGCCGCCACGGAGGACCTCGCCACAACGAGCACCGTGTCGCCCGTGCGGCGCAGCAGGCCTACGAGCGCGGCTTCGACGCCGGCTTCACCCGCGGTCGAGACGCCTGACGGCATCCGATCGTCGAGAACGCTCCGTCTGACTCAGGTCAGGCGGGGCGTTTCTGCGCTCAGCATGTTTCGTTCCGCTGCGGGGTCGTACCGCAGCTCAGCCTTGCCACAGCGAACCGGTGATCACCCCGGCCTCACCGGCCGACAACGGGAACGGCACGTTCGTGCCGAGGTAGACCGCCCCCGCGATCGCCGCCCCGAGCAGCACGATGAGGAACACGAAGATCACGACCGAGAACGCACCGTATCCACCCGATGTCGGCGCCTCGGGCGCGATAGACGGCTGCGCCCAGTCGTCTGCCACCGGTGCAGGCTGGTCGCCCGTGAGGATCGCCGGCTTCGGCCGCGACCTGCGCGTCGACGGGAGCATCGCCTCCGGTGGAGGCGGAGGAATGACGGCATCCGGAATCGCAGACTCCGCGGGAGGCGACGGGATCACCGCATCCGGAATCGCAGACTCAGCGGGAGGCGGGGGAATGACAGCATCCTCCGGTCGGATGTACGGATCTCTGCTGTCACTGCTCATGTCAGCCCCCTACGGCTCCGACATCGGTCGTGCCGACGTCCGTCTTGTGGAAGTTCTGGAACGAGCGGGATGCCGTGGGCCCGCGCTGTCCCTGGTAGCGGTTGCCGTACGGGCCGGAGCCATACGGGTTCTCGGCCGGAGAGGTCAGCCGGAAGAAGCACAGCTGCCCGATCTTCATGCCCGGCCACAGCTTGATCGGCAGGGTCGCGACGTTCGCGAGCTCGAGCGTCACGTGCCCCGTGAAGCCAGGGTCGATGAATCCGGCGGTCGAGTGCGTGATCAGACCCAGGCGACCGAGCGACGACTTGCCCTCGAGTCGGGCCGCGATGTCATCCGCCAGCGAGACCTGTTCGAACGTCGCACCGAGCGCGAACTCACCGGGGTGCAGGATGAACGGCTCGTCTGGGTCGACCTCGATCAGCCGAGTCAGCTCCGGCTGGTCGACCGACGGGTCGATGAACGGGTACTTGTGGTTGTCGAACAGACGGAAGTAGCGGTCGAGGCGCACGTCGATGCTCGACGGCTGGATCATCTCCGGCTCGTGCGGGTCGAGACCGATGTGGCCGGAGGCGAGTTCTGCTCTGATGTCGCGGTCGCTGAGAAGCACGGCCCCAGCCTAGTCACCACACGCCGCCGACACTTTGGCCCTGGCGGATCGGGCGGGTAGGCTTGCGTTCACCCGCCCCTCGGATGCGGGTACGGGGCTGTAGTTCAATGGCAGAACTTCTGCTTCCCAAGCAGATAGCGCGGGTTCGATTCCCGTCAGCCCCTCCACGAAACCCCCGGACACGTCTGGGGGTTTTCCCCTCCCATCCGATTCCTCCTCGGCTCCGAACAGGAGCAGATGGGCCCGTTCTCGCGCGCCCGAGAGGAGTTCCGATGATCGAGTCGTCGACCCCGCCGCTTGCCGACCTCGACGGGTATCGCAACGTCACCGACCTGCTGGTCGCACGCGCGGCCGCAGCTCCCGACCACGTCGCCTTCGAGGTCACGGGAGCCAATGCCGGTGATGCGTGGCGCCCGATCACGACTCGGGAGTTCCTCGACCAGGTGCGCGCTCTGGCCAAGGGCTTCATCGCCCAGGGAGTGCGGACCGGTGACCCGATCGCGATCATGGCGCCGACGCGCTACGAATGGGCCGTCGCCGACCTCGCGTCCTGGTTCGCCGGTGCCGTCGTCGTGCCGATCTACGAGACGTCATCGCCATCGCAGGTGAACGCCATCGTCGCCGATGCCGGGGTGCGCCTGGCGATCGGAGGCACCACGGAGCACGCGGTGCTTCTGCAGACGGCGCTCACGCAGACCGAACGGATCACACTCGGCGCCTGGACGATGGATGCTGCGGCATCCGGCACTCTCGCGGATCTGGTCTCGCGCGGCGTCGACGTCACCGACGACGAGCTTGAAGCCCGCAGAACCTCGGCCACGCAGGACGACCCCGCGACGATCGTCTACACCTCGGGCACGACGGGCGAGCCCAAGGGCGTCGTGCTCACGCACCGCAACTTCCTCGGGCAGGTGCTCAACATCGCCGCCGCATATCGCGAGATCGTGAACGAGCAGGGCAACACCGTCATCTTCCTGCCCCTCGCCCACGTGCTGGCCCGGGGACTTCAGTTGATCTGCCTGGCCAGCGGCATGCGCATCGCGCACCTCTCCGATCCGTCGACGGTCGTCGCCACACTCGACACACTGCGCCCGACGTTCCTCGTCGTCGTGCCGCGGGTGCTGCAGAAGATCCAGGCGGCCGCCGCCACGAAGGCTGCCGACAAGGGCCTCGCGAAGGTATGGGCGAGAGCCCACGCGACCGCCATCGCCTGGGGCCGCCGCGCCGAGCGGATCGACGCCGGCCGCCGCATCCCGAAGAACCGCGGGCTCAGCCTGCGGCACCGCCTGTTCGACGCACTCTTCTTCCGCCGCCTCCGCACCGTGATGGGCGGGCGCGTCGGGTACATCCTCTCGGGTGGAGCAGCGCTCGACGCCGACCTGTCGCTCTTCTTCCGCGGCATCGGCGTGCCCGTCATCGAAGGCTACGGACTCACCGAGACGACGGCGCCCCTCACCGGCAACCTGCCCGGTCGCATCGCCTCGGGCAGCGTGGGGTCGCCCCTGCCCGGGCTCACCGTGCGCATCAGCGACGAGGGAGAGGTGCTCGCCCGCGGTATCGGCGTCTTCAGCGGCTACCGGAATCCGGCTCATGACGAGGGCGCCTTCGTCGACGGGTTCTTCCGCACCGGCGACCTCGGGCGGCTCGACGATCAGGGCCGGCTCATTCTCGACGGCCGTCTCAAAGACGTGATCGTCACCTCGAACGGCAAGACGATCGTGCCGACGCGGTGGGAGAGCGCGGTCGAAGCGGATCCACTCGTCTCGCACGCGGTCATGGTGGGCGAGGGCAAGCCGTATCTCTCGGCGCTTCTCGTGCTCGACCCCGAGCAGACCCTGGCGTGGGCGGATGCCGAAGGCGTCAGCATCCCCCTCGTCGCCGAGACCGACCTGCGCGCCGTGACCGACCCGACCCTGCGCGCTCGCCTGCAGCGGGCCATCGACGCCGCCAATGCGCTCGTGGCTCGCAGTGAGCAGGTGCGCCGGTTCAGCGTGGTCTTCGCCGACCTCGACGACCGCGCGCTGGTCACACCGACCATGAAGCTCAAGCGCAGCGTCGTGCTGGATCGTGCCGCGCTCACCGTCGAAGACCTGTACCTCTGAGAAGTAGAAAGAACACCATGTCCTCCCCCACCACCTCCACGCCCAAGTCGTCGCGATCGTCTCTGATCGCGATCATCGTCGCGCTCATCATCGGAGCCCTCGTGGCTCTCGCCGGCAGCCAGGGCGGTGCGGCGCTCGGCGGCATCCCGCTGTTCGCCCTCGCCGTCGCCGCGGCATTCGCGATCCAGATCCTCGCCTTCATCCCGGCGATGATCCTGCGCACCGAGCGATTCTTCGACCTCACAGGCAGCCTCACGTTCCTGGCCATCTCCGTCGCCCTCGTGCTGCTGACGCCCATGCCCGACGCGCGCAGCTGGATCCTCGCGGCGATGGTGATCCTATGGGCCGCCCGCCTCGGATCGTTCCTCGCCCTGCGCGTGCACAAGGCCGGATCCGACGGCCGCTTCGACGAGATCAAGGGCTCCCCCGTCCGCTTCCTGCAGGTGTGGGTGATCCAGGGTGCGTGGGTGTCGATCACGGCGGCAGCCGCGTGGATCGCGATCAGCACGGATGCCGCGGCGCGCGCGCCCATCGGGTGGCTCACCGTCGTGGGCATCGTGGTGTGGCTGCTCGGCATGACCATCGAGATCGTCGCCGACGCCCAGAAGTCCGCTTTCCGCGCCGACCCGAGCAACAAGGACGAGTTCATCCGCACCGGTCTGTGGTCGCGCTCGCGGCACCCCAACTACTTCGGCGAGATCGTCATCTGGGTGGGCGTTTTCCTGACCGCCGCCCCCGTGCTCGCGGGATGGCAGTGGGTCGCGATCCTGTCGCCGCTGTTCGTGATCCTGCTGCTCACCCGCGTCAGCGGCATCCCGCTGCTCGAGGCACGCGCCGAGAAGAAGTGGGGCGACCGTGCCGACTACGTCGAGTACCGGGAGAACACACCTGCGCTGATCCCACGCCTCACTCGCCCCGCCGTGCGGGAGCGAGCTGCGTAGCTGCCCGCCGGTGCGATCGCACGCCTGAGCTCGCGGCACTGTCCGAACTCGCGCTACCCGAGCAGCCACTGCTGCAGCGGGTACACGAAGTACAGCAACGAGAAGGCCTCGTAGATCGCTCCGATGATGAGCAGTGCGAGGGCAGGGATGCTGAGCCAACCGATGTGCTGGAGACCGCGCAGATACCCCTGACGCCGGTTCTTCGCCTGGGCCGCCTGCGGGCGCAACCAGTACTTGCCCAGGAGGAACGCTCCGAGCAGCAGCAGGATGTACGCCTGGAGCTCGATCACCAGGGTCAGCGAGTGCGGGATCAGGGCGACCCAGCCCTCCTGAGTCGCAGGAACGAGGGTCACTCCGGTGGTCACCGACCAGACCGCGAAGGTCGCGAGGCCGAGAAACGGCACCGCGAGCGATGGCAGCAGGATCGTCAACGCGCCGAGCCGAAGGGTGTTGACCGCCAGGATGGTGAGCGCGAACAGCCAGGGGCTGCTGAGCAGCGAGGTGACCAGAGCCGCCGTGCCGTCGTCCTGCATCGCCTGCTCGCGCGCGGCGACGAGATCCGGGAAGATCAGGCCGACGATGAACCCGATCACGAACGTGCCATAGGCAAGGACGTTCAGGAGGAGGTAGACGCGCAGATTCTCACGGACGATCTGAGCCGGCGTGCGGAGGAGCTTCACAACGAGACCTTTCGATGACTAACACGGCGTGTTAGTAGTGAACGTGAGCAACACTAACACACCGTGTTAGCATTGCTGACGTTCATCCGCGAGAATGAGAGGATGACGGTCGATCCGAGCACCATGCACACCAGAGACCGCATACTCCACGCGGCGTTGACGATGTTCGGCGAGGCCCCCGGTGCGAAGCTGAGCGTGCGCGCGGTCGCCGCTCGCGCAGGCGTGAGCACCGGCTCTCTGCGGTTCCACTTCCCCACGCAGCGCGCGTTGCTCGATGAGGTGCTGCGCATCGTCTACGAGGTCATCGCACCGGACGATCCCATCCACGACGAGGCGCTCTCACCCAGAGAACGGCTGCTCGCGTGCCTGCGTCAGGTGCTGGCGCCGTCCGGGGTCGGAGAACAGGCCAGAGAGGCAGCGACGATCCTGCATCGGACCTTCGTGGAACCGGAGCTCACAGAGGAGCTCCGTGACGCTTATCTCGCGAACGAGCGCGCCGGACAGCGCCGAGTCGAGCACTGGCTCTCGGTGCTCACCGAGGGCGGCTCGCTGCCGCCGGGCGACAACGCCAAGCGCGCACGGTTCCTCAACACAGTCCTCGCCGGGCTCGCGCTCGAGAGGGCGCTGCCGTCGGACGAGTCCATTCTGGAGGCCGAGACGAACACGCTCACTATGGCCGTCGACGCCGTGTTCGGGGGCGCGAGCCCGCCTGCCGCGGACTGATCCGCTCGCACTCGCTGCAGGTGCCCTCGCTCACGCGAAGTCGAGCTCGCCGCGCACGATCGAATCGCCAGAATGCGCCGGATCTCCGTCGACGGGCTCGAACGAGATGTCGACCAGTCGATACTCGTCGAGGTCGACACCGTCAGGCACGAGGAACGTGCCCGACGAGTCCTCCAGCACGCCGAGGCTGATCAGCGCTTGGCCGTCGTCGCGGATCAACCACACTTCGCGGTAGTCGCCGTCAGGACGATCGTCACCTTCGAGCGTCACCGTGAGCGTGCGCCGGCCATCGCCGTCGTCGTCGATCTCGGCCTGCCCGACCGCGTCGGGGTGATCGGGGAAGGCCGCGAGCTCAGCCGAGGCGATCACGGCAGACGAGGGCGTGAGCGAACGGGCGACCCAGACGCCGGCGCCGATCGCGACGACGAGCGCCATCGACGCGGCGAGGATCCAGACGGATGCCGAGGAGCGACGACGTGAGCGCGTGCGCGTGCGAGCGCGATGCCGCGGCGGCTCGGCATCCGCCGCATCCGGTTCGGAAGCCGGCTCGGGCTCGGAAATCGACTCGGACTCTGGCTCGGGAACCAC
This sequence comes from Microbacterium sp. NPDC087589, assembly GCF_044743635.1. Lineage (NCBI taxonomy): Bacteria > Bacillati > Actinomycetota > Actinomycetes > Micrococcales > Microbacteriaceae > Microbacterium > Microbacterium sp. NPDC087589. The sequence goes on along the minus strand of NZ_JBIUWV010000007.1, from coordinate 209,217 downwards.
GGACGCGGGGTCGGCAGCGACCGCCGCGGTCAACCCGAGCTCTCCGTGGATCCGCGACCACACGTCCGCCGGCGGGGCCTCGAGGTCGCCCTCGACGACGCTGGAGCGCGCCACGAGCGCCACTCGGGACATATCGGCGACCTCAGCCGCGCAGGACTCGCACTCGACGAGGTGCTGCATGTCAGCGTCGGTGCCGGCCGGTTCACCCATCGCGATCAGGGCGATCTTCTCGTCATCGAGATGTGACATGGTTCACCTCCAATCGGTCGCGCATTCGGGCAAGACTTCGGCGGATATGGCTCTTCACGGTGCCGAGCGGCATCCCCATTCTGCGTGAGATCTCTTCATGGGTCAGGTCATCGTAGAAGGCCAGTCGCATGACCGCCTGCGCATCGGGCGCGAGCTGCTGCAGCTCGCTCGACAGCAGGAGGGTCTCGGACAGATCGATCGATTCGGACACGAGTGCGTCCGGCGGGGTGAGGCGCTCCATCTCGGCCTGCAGCTGCTGCACCTTGGCCCGCGCCTCGAACGTGTCGGCGATCCGGCGCCGGGCGATCGTGATCAGCCAGGTCGACAAGCGAGCCTTCGACGAGTCGTATCCGGCGCGCGAGTTCCAGGCCGACACGAAGGTGCGCTGCGTGACATCCTCGGCATCCCCTCGGTCGCCGAGCGAGCGCAGCGCCAGGGTGAAGACGACGGGCGACCAGCGTCGGTACAGCTCTGCGAGCGCCTGCTCGTCGCCCGCGACGAATCGGCGATCGAGCGCCGCCTCGGCTTCGGTGGTCTCATCCACCCGGAGTCTCCTCTCCATGGTGATCACCCCGCCTCATCGCGGGACCGCCACAGCGACCACGTTATCGCGGTAGTGGCCCGTCTGGCTGTCGAAGGGGCCGCCGCACGTCACGATGACCACAGCGGAGGGTCCGCCGCGCTCGAAGAGCTCGGCAGTCGGGAGCGCCGCCTTCTCGTAATAGGTCAACGACTCGACCACGAACTCGCGACTCGTGCCGTCGGCCGCGGTGAGGCGCACGGTCTCGCCTGCGGGCACGTCTCGCAGGCGAGCGAGCGGTCCGATCGGATAGTCGACCGCGTCGACGTGCGCTGCGATCAGAATCCGGCCACTCGTGCTCGTGGCATCCGCCCCGTATCTGTACCACCCGGCGACGGCCGGGTCGACCGGCAGCTCCATCTGCCCGGTGTCGGCCACCCCGACGTCCGTCACCGGCATGTCGACGGCGAGCGACGGGATGGCCAGGCTGACGGGAGCGACGGATGCCGCCGGGGTGGGGAGAGCACCCGGCCGCACCTCGACGTCTCTCGTGGGAGTGGGAGGGACGGGCGGTGGAGTCGTGGGGGGCGACTCCGTGGAAGGAGGGAGATCCGCGCCCGCCCCTCCCGGTGTGCATGCCACGAGGCACGCCGCGGTGACCAGGGCGCCGAGCGTCAGGATGACGCGGCGCAGACCGGACTCTCGCGGCGTGCCTCGGAGCATCAGCGCACCGTCTGGCGACGACGGACGATCAGACCCGCACCCACGGCGGCCGAGATCGCGAGCGCGACGAGACCCGCCGAGACGAGCGTGGTCACCGATGCGTCCTGCTGGGCGAGGTAGCCCGCGGTGCCCGAGGGCACTCCGTCGGGGTTGGAGTGGAGTCCCGAGATCGTCTGTGCGGCGATCGCGAGGTTGCCGTCTTCGGCACTGCCCCAGGCGTACACGATCGTGTTGACGCCCTCTTCGATCGCGACGTCAGCCGGGCCGATGACCGGGTCGGTCGTGCCCGTGAGCGCCACGGCGGCCGACACGGTTCCCGCGGGCAGGTCGAGCTTCGCCTCGTTCGGGTTCGTGAGGTTCTCGATCACGGGCGAGCCGCCGGCGAGGATGTCGACCGCGGGTGCTGCGGCCGTGTGGCGCACCGTCAGCCGACCCTGACCGGGTGCCGTCTGCGAGATGTCGTTCGTGAAGAGGTTGAGGCCCGGTTCGCCCGCTTCGGTCAGGTGCGCCACGGCGGTGTAGTTCGCGCCTGCGTCGAGCGCGATCGTCGCGGGTCCGAGGATGGGAGCGCTCGCGTCGGCGGCGTCGGGAGCCGTGAGGGCGACCTCGTATGAGCCGGCCGGCAGCTCGAGCGGACCGGCCAGGTCGCCGGGGGCGAAGTCGTCGAGGGTCAGCTCACCGTTGACGTACACGTCGACCGGGGTGTCGGGGATCGCGTGCAGCACCGAGAGCTGGGCTGCCTGGGTGGTGGCGGCGCTGGCCGGCAATGCCAGGCCGAGAGCGGTGATCATTCCGACGGCGAGGCCGGCGGCGACTGTCTTGCGCATCTGTTCCTCCTGTACCCGGACCGCCCTGTGCGGCCCTTCATAGGAGTTGTTCTCCGAGAACCGAGGTTTTGGATGCAGGGGGAGGAAGATTCTTCTGAGATCGCTCCCCGATCCGTCATTCTGCCCGCGCGGCGCGCTTCGCCTGCTGGAAGACCCGGATGGCCTCGTATCTCTCGGCCGAGCGCGCCTGTCGCTTCTCGCGCTGCTCGTCGCGGTTCTTCGGAGGTGCGGTCGTCACGAGACCGTCGAGCAGCTGCCGAACGGAGCGCTCGATCTCGGCGACAGCCCGGTCGAAGACATCCTGGTTCGCCCGCGACGGTGCGTTCGCGCCCGAGATCTTGCGCACGAACTGCACGGCGGCCTCGTGGCACTCGACGTCGGTCGCCGGCGGCTCGAGATTGTTCAGCGGGATGATGTTGCGGCACATGACTGTCAGGCTAGATCGCTGAGCGCGGGAGTCAAGAGGCTGTGGCGGCACGACGACCTCCGCCCAATCCTTTCGACCAGCCCCGCCCCTACTCGTCCGGGTGGTCAGCCACGAGCGATGGCGGCCAGTTCGACGCGCGACACGACTCCGGACTTGCGCAGCAGGTTCGACACGTGGAACTTGACCGTGTTCTCGCTCACGTTGAGCGTCTCGGCGATCTCGCGGTTGCGACGCCCCGCGGCCACCAGACGAAGAACGTCGCGCTCACGGGGACTCGCGTCGATCGCGTCCGGCAGTTCGCCGGGTTCGGCGGGCGGATCGAGAGGCAGGCGGATGCCGACCTCCGACCCCCATCCGGGCGTCGATGCAACCGACAGGTCGCCTGACAGTGCCGAGACCTGCTCGGCGATCGGGCGCAGCGCATCGTCATGCGTCGTCAGATCTCCCCGACCGTCATCGCGGATCGCGATCAGCAGGTTCAGTCCGTCGCAATCCCATTGGATGCGCACGCGTCTCGTCTCTCCGCGGTCGACGATCGCCAGTACGGTGCTTCGGACGATCGACCGCGCCGAGTGTGCGATCACCCCGGGGAGCGCCCGTCCATTGGCCGGCGGCTCGACGAACTGCACGTCGAGTTCGCTGTAGCGCACGAGCGGGCGCAGGTCGCCGCGCAGACGCTCGAAGGCGCCCGTCACCGGCTCGAGTCCTGCTCCCTGCTCGTCGTTGAGCGTTCGGAGTCCGACCAGGGCGCCGGCCGCGACATCGACCGCGATCGTGCGAGCCGCCCGATCGTCGAGCCTTTGCGAGCGCAGCGTCGCGAGCAGCGATTCGAGGGTGAGGGCGTAGCGGTCGCGCTGCTCGGCGAGAGCAAGCGCATGGTCTGCGGCCAGTCGACGTGAGGCCGCCTGCGCTGCATGCTCTTCAGTGCTCATGGACACCTACCCTAGCCGCCCCATCCTTTCGGATAGGTGGAACGGTCCCGAGGCAGGAGCGCCCCGCGGGCAGAAGCCCGCAAGTGTGGACTCATGCCCCTCACCGCCACCATGTCGCCCGGCGCCGCCATCTCGCTCATCGCGAACGAACTGCTGCGCGTCGCAGAGCGCACCAGCGTCGCGAACGCGCATCAGCTCATCGATCTGGCAGATCTCGTCGACGATTCCCGCCGCGTCTTCGTGCTCGGAGCCGGACGCTCAGGCCTCGCGCTGCGAATGACAGCGATGCGCCTCATGCACCTCGGGCTCGACGTGCACGTCGTGGGCGACACCACCACCCCGGCGATCGCGGCCGGCGACCTGCTGCTCACCGCGAGCGGTTCAGGGACGACCGAGTCGATCGTCCGCGCCGCGGAGCGCGCATCGGCGATCGGCGCGCGCATCGGCGCCATCACCACTGCCGAGACCTCGCCGCTGTCCGAGCTCGCTGACGTCGTCGTGCGGGTGCCTGCCGCCCAGAAGCTCGACCGCTCGGCCGATGCCTCGCAGCAGTACGCCGGGAGCCTGTTCGAGCAGGCGGTCGTCGTCATCGGCGACGGGATCTTCCACGCACTCTGGCAGCGCGAGGGCACCAGCGCCGACGATCTGTGGCCCCGTCACGCGAACCTCGAATGAGCGGCTGCCGCCCCACCATCCACCCCGCAGAACGAACGGAACACCCATGAAACTGCAGTTCGCCATCGACACTCTCAGCACCGAGAAGGCCCTGGAGCTGGCCTCCGCCGCGGCCGCGCACGTCGACATCCTCGAGCTCGGTACCCCGCTGATCAAGAGCGAGGGCCTCTCGGCGATCACCGCCCTCAAAGAAGCCCACCCCGACAAGGTGATCTTCGCCGATCTCAAGACCATGGATGCCGGGGAGCTCGAGGCCGACATCGCCTTCGGCGCCGGAGCGGATCTCGTGACGGTGCTGGGAGTGGCCGACGACAGCACGATCACGGGCGCAGTGAAGGCGGCGAAGAAGCACGGCAAGGGCATCGTCGTCGACCTGATCGGCGTGGCCGACAAGCCCGCCCGCGCCCAGCAGGTCATCGGCCTCGGCGCAGAGTTCGTCGAGATGCACGCCGGTCTCGACGAGCAGGCTCAGGACGGCTACTCGCTCGACAGCCTGCTCACCGACGGCACCGCGTCCGGCGTCGCGTTCTCGGTGGCCGGTGGCGTGAACGCGTCGAGCATCGCCGCAGTGCAGGCGTCCGGCGCACAGGTCGCCGTCGCCGGCAGCGCGATCTACAGCGCCGACAACGTCGGTGACGCCGCCGCCGCGCTGCGCGCCGCGATCAGCTGACAAACGACAGACGGGCCGACCGGCGATCCCGGTCGGCCCTCTGATCCGAGTCCCTGCTCGCAGACCCGGCGCAGAACGCGATCCGACGCATCCTGCCCACGCTCATCCCCCGGGCGTCCTCGAACCGCGGAGGTCGCGGGCGGTAGAGGCCGTCAGACCACCCGCGCCGTCACCAGCAGGTACTCCCACGGCATCGCGCCTCCGTCGAGGTGCTTCTCACCCAGGGCGCCGAAGTCCGCTACGTGCTCACCCAGGTGGGTGCCGAGTTGCGCCCGGTGGTCGAGCATCTCTCGGCATGGGGCGTGCGATGGATCGGCGAGCTCGGCGACGCCGATCTCGACCCCAAGCTGCTGCTCTGGGACATGCACCGAAACATCGATGACCAGAGCGTCCCCGACGCGCGAACGGTGATCGCACTGCACTTCACCGATGCGAGTCCTGCGCAGCGACGGTGGTGGCTGGTCATCCGCGACGGCGATGCCGACCTGCGCGTCATGCCCCGCTCGCGAGCACCCTCTCGTTCATGCTCCGCTGCCACTCGCTCAGCTGCCACATCGGATGATGCGGTGCCGCATTCGAGCACAGCACGACTCCCCAGACTCCGGCGCGCAGCGCGGCATCCACTCCGCATTCGGCGAACTCGAGCCCGTGCTCGCTCTCTTCGTACCAGGCGTTCAGGGGCGTGTAGCCGAGCCAGCCCTCGCCGACCACGGCGGGCACCTTCTTCCAGTGCGCCCAGGCCGCCACCGCCGCGACCCGCGACTCGATCTCTCGACGCATCATCAGGCGATACGGCCCGGAATGCTCATCGAGCCACGCGTCCCACAGCCCAGGATCCACCCAGTCATAGCCGTAGATCATCTGGTCGGTGACGACCGTGGCCCGCAGCTTCCACTCGGCGGGACGGCCGTACTCGACCGGGGTGGGCGCACCGTCGACCAGCAGCGAGCGCAGCATCGCGTTCGGGAATCCCTCCGACTGCTCGGAGCGGATGTCGATGAGCTGCTGCAGCGCATCGAGCACGCCGTAGCTGTAGACGTGGAACTGCGCGGCGCCGAGGGCATCCGACACCTGGTGCATCGCCAGGTGAGGCGGCTTGCCGTAGCTCGCAGTGATCAGGAGATCAGGATGCCGGCTGCGCAGCGCCCACAGCGCCCGCTCGCCCGACCCGGCGAGCGCGGGGAGGATCGAGAAGTCCACCTCGTTGTGCAACTCGACCATCGCGACCTGCGAGCGGAGTCCGAGGTCGGTGACCCAGTCGATGAGCCGACCCCAGGCGGCGGCCAAGTGGTCGTACCGCTCGGCGAGGGGCACGGCGTCGATCGCCTCGAACCATCTCGACGACAGCGCGAAGCTCGTCGACTGCTGATACTCCCAGCTGGCGAGGATGACGACGAGTCCGTGGCGCTTCGCCGCCTCGAGCAGCTGATGCAGACGCTCGAGCACGTCGATCCGATACCCGCCGGGCACGTCGTACCAGCGCGTGCCTCGGCCGTAGTACCCGCCGTCGGGCGCGGCGCCTAGGCCCTCGATCTCGAGGTCCCGCGCGAGTCCCGACAGCTCGGGGTGGCCGAACAGCAGCAGCGGCGCGGCGCAGATCCGGATGCAGTTGTAGCCGAGATCCGCGGCATCGGCGCAGGCGCGATCGAGGTCGTCGTAGGGCTCCCCCTCCCCGGCCCTCGTGTACCAGGAGAAGTCCCAGAGTGTGATCGCCAGCCGCGCGGGCAGATGCGCGGGCACGCCGAGCGGCACCGGGCGCCCGGCATCCGAATCGTGTCCGGTGCCCAGATAGCGTTCGGTCATCGCGCGGCTCCCTCGTCAGTCGTCATCGGTCCCCCGGGTGAACAGCAGCAGTTCGGGCAGGCTCGTCGCAAAGTAGTCCGTCTCACCCGACTCGTGGCGTGCCGCGGGCGGCGTGAACGGGCTGCGCGCCTCGCCGAGGCTCGGCGGCGGATCGGCCATCGGCAGGTCGAGCGCCACCAGAGTCGCATCCCACGCGGCGAGCGCCTCGCCTTCGCCACCCTCCCACGGCCGGAACTCGCGCCCGGTGAGGATCGCATACGCCCGCGTGGCCTCGCCGACGGCCAGCAGCAGCCGCACATAGGCGATCGCGAAGTCGTCGCGGGTCAGGACGAGGGGTTCGATCGGGCGCAGCCGCTCATATCTCGAGGCGTCGTCGTGCCCCAGCCGCAGGGCCAGCTGGTCCTGTTCGTATCGCAGTCGTGCGTCGCCGGGCGCAGCGGCGACCGCCTGCCCGTACAGGGCCCAGGCACGATCGTCGTCGTGCGTCACGGAGTAGGCGGCGAGCGCCGCATCGCGCAGTAACACGGGATGCCGTAGGCCCGACTCGATCGCCGCGTTCCACTCGGACGCGGCCTCGACGCGTCTGCCGACGGCGTAGAGCAGGGTCCCGCGCAGCATCCGGGCGGTGGCATCGTCGGGGTCGGCGGCGACCGCGAGGGTGAGCGCGTCGAGCGCGTCGAGTCCCGAGGGGAAGGCCCAGGTGTGGTCGGCGTCGCGGGCCCGGCGCCGGTGCGCGGCGGCCTCACCCGGCCGGCCCTCCGCGTCGAGGATCCCCGCCGCGAGATAGTGGGCGATCGGTCCCAGACTTCCACTCGGCGTCACCGCTGCCGACTGCACCCGGTCGAGCAGCAGCAGGGCGGATGCCGTGTCACCGGCGTCCCTCAGCTCCAGCGCCACGTCGAGCAGGATGCCGGTGTCGCAGATCTCCTGCCCGGCCAGGAACCGGATGGTCGCCGCGAGGGGGTCGGCGACGAGCGCATGGTCGAGCATCTGCTGAGCGTCGGCGTCTCGTCCGGAGCGACGGAGGAGGATCGCCCGCAGCGCGATGCGGCGCGGATCGTGCGCGGCGACCGCATCGAGCTCGTCGAGCACGCGCATCGCGGAGCGATCCTGGCCCTGGTGCGCGAGGGACTGGGCGAGCGCGAACCCGGCGGACGCAGACCAGGCGCCGTCCCACCCGGCCTTGCCGAACGCCTGCTGCGCCTCGACCACCCGGCCGAGGCGAGCGTGCACGAGACCCAGCAGATAGAACGCCTCGGCGTCGGCCGGGTTCGCATTGCGTCGGGTCAGGCGGGCGACGGCGGTGCGCACGTGCGCGAGCGCCTCCTCGTAGCGCCCCTGCCTGTAGAGCCGATCGGCGACCGCCAGGTTGGTGCGGACATCGCCGGGATCCCGCTGGAGCGCGGTGCGCCAGTAAAGCATCGGCGACCGCGTCGGATGCCGGTACTGACTGAGGTGCAGACCGGTGAGATACAGCTCTTCGACCGACTCGGTGGCCTCCGGAGAGGGTGGCTCCTCGGCGACCCAGGGTTCTGCGGACGCGACGACCGCCGGAGCCCACCGCACCAGCACGCGCCCGTCGGCGTCGAGCACCCGCACCTCGAGGTCGTCACGACCGTGACCGCGCGTGCGCGCGACCGCGGGCACGCCCGGATCGAGGTCGACCGGGAGCGACGCGATCGTCTCACCGGCCGACACGACCAGCACCCGCGCGCCCGGGCGGCGGCTGGTCGCCGCCACCGACACGACCAGGTCATCGCCCTCGCTGTCGATGTGCACCGCGGCGTCCGGCGTCGCCTGGTGCACCACTCCGATCGCGGGCACCGGATACCAGTACTGCGTGAAGGTCTTCGTCTCGCCCGGCAGAAGCCACGAGAAGTCCGGCTGGTTGTCGGTGTAGACGCCTGCCATCAACTCGACGTACGGGCCGTCGGCGTCGGTCAGCTGCGCATCCCACGCGTGGCCGAAGGCCGCATCGCCCCAGGTCCACATCTTCTTGCCGGGAGAGACGCGATGCTCGGCCCAGTGCACGAATCCCGCTCCCGCCGCATGGTCGTACCCTCCGAAGAAGTCCTGGTTCGAGTCGACGATCATGTACGACGTCGGCACGGGGATGTTGCGGTACCAGTCGATACGATCGGCGCCGGGTGTCTCGGCGGCGCGCGCGGGGTAGTCGACGCCGTAGTACGGGCGGTCCGCCGCCGGGAACGAGGTGAGCGCGCGGCGGGCGTGGTCGGCGACGAAGCGCACGTCTTCGGGGAAGAACGCCTGATAGTCGTCGTGCACGCGCGCTGCGACGTTGGCCCACCAGAGAAAGCTCTGCCGCTCTCTCGTGCGGTTGTGCAGCCGCACCGCGAGCTCGACCACCGAGCTGCCCGGTCGCAGGCGCACGCCGTGATGCGCCGACATGCGGGCGAACGGGTCGTGGTCGTGACACCAGACCGTGACGGTGCCGTCGGCGTCGGTCTCGATGCTGGTCTCGACAGGCAGGTGGGTCGCGGGGCGGTGGTGCTGCGGCCAGTTGAACTCGACGCCGCCGCTGATCCAGGGCCCTGCGAGCCCGACGAGCGCGGGCTTGATGACGTTGTTGCGGTAGAAGAAGTCGTAGCCGGTGACCTTGTCGTAGCCGACATGGATGCGCCCGCCGAGCTCGGGCAGCACGACGAGGCGCACGTACTCGTTCTCGAGGTGGATCGCGTCCCACTCGCGCGGGCTCGCCTCCTGGTCGACGCTCTCGATGAACGGAATCGGATACACCGCTCCACTCGACCCCTGATAGACCCGGTGGTCGAGGAACATCGGGTACGGGCTCGGCTCCCCGGCCTCGTAGGTCGCGATGGTGAGCGGTTCGCGCCAGGCGACGGGTCGGCCGTCGTCGAGCGTGGCGCGCAGGCTCTGCGGCACCGCGGGAAGATCGACCGTCATGGTTCTCCTCGGACTCGGCGGCCCGCGTCGGCCGCTCTTCCAGGCTAGGAGCGCCCCGAGACTATCGGTATGGTGAGAACGAGGGGTGACATGGACGAAACAACGCACCGCACCGCCGCGCACCGTGCGGAGGGCTTCGCCGATCAACGGCTCTGTGTCGTCCCGCGTCCCCAGGTCGAGCTCGCGCTCGCCGCGCCCGTCACGCGGCGCCTCACCGTCACCGATGCGGGACTCTTCCCCCACGCCGCCGGCCACCTGCGCCGGCGTCCGCACGGAGCATCCGAGACGATCGTGCTGGTCTGCGTCGGTGGCGCGGGAGTGGTGGCGTTCGACGACGACGAGTACGCGCTCGGCCCCGGCGCGAGCATCGCCATCCCCGCTGGCACTCCGCACGAGTACCGCAGCTCCGACCGCGATCCATGGACGATCTGGTGGCTGCACGTGCGAGGCACGGATGCGGCAGAGCTGACGACGCCGGCGGGCCCCGCCCGTGTGGTGCGGCTGCGCGCGGTCGATCGGGTGGTGGCACTGTTCGACGAGCTCGTCACGCTGCTCGAGCGTCGCATCTCGCCCGCGCACCTACTGGCGGCATCGGGGATCGCCTGGAATCTGCTCACGCGCATCACGGTCGACAGCACGCTGCCCGCCGAGGGCTCGCCACTGGAGCGGGCGATGCGCTACCTCGAGACGCGCGTCGACGGCAGCATCCAGGTGGCCGATCTCGCCGCCCTCGTCGGCCTCTCGCCCTCGCACCTGAGCGCGCTGTTCCGTCAGGCGACCGGCGGCGGGCCGGCAGCGTTCCACACCTCGCTCAAGATGGGCAGAGCGCGAGCGCTGCTCGACGCCACGAGCCTGTCGATCGCCGAGATCGCCGCATCGGTGGGGTACGCCGATCCGCTCTACTTCTCGCGCCAGTTCCGCCGGGTGCACGACGTGAGTCCGACGGCCTACCGCGCCCAGCACAAGGGCTGAGCGCGCCCGTCACGGGGTCGCACACACTCGCGTCACGATGTCGTGCGCACTCGCGTCCGCGTCACGACACCCGCGCGTAGCGGCGCAGGAGCAGGGCCGCCGCATCCACCCGCAGCACGGGATCGATGACCGCCGGCCTGACCCGAGGGTCGACGTGCACGCGAGTCGCGGGATTCCAGGCAAAAGCCGTGAGACGGATCGGATGCTCGGCCAGCAGGTCACGACAGCCACTGAGGTCGACCTCGAGCGGCCGCCCCGACCAGAACTGATCGGCGATCAGCTCCTCGCCGATCTGCAGCCGGAGCACGTCGCCGACCCAATCGAGCTGCAGCACCATCTGTTCGGCGTCGGCGCCGATCCCGTTCGGGATGCGGATCTCGGCCGTCGCGGCGTCGACGAAGTCGTCCTCCGTCGGGGCGGCGAAGCGCGATACGGGTCCACCGACCCTCGGCGCGAACACCGGCGCGGTCTCGAAGACCGGCGCCTCCAGGCCATGACGAGCGTCGGTCCCCTCGACGATGCGGCGGCGGAACTCGACGCCTGCCCCGTCGGCGCGCTCGATCAGGACGAGCACGTCCGCGTCTTCGCCCTGCCTCTCTGCCACGAAATCGGTGTCGTCGAACCAGCCGCCGTGCGGCCAGATCACCACGCTGTCGATCCCGTTCACGGGGCCGCGCCAGACGGCATCCGCCGTGCCGCTGTCGAGGATCACGAAGATCGTGCGGTCGACCTGCACTCGGCAGTCGAGGCCGGGCGCCGAGTCGGGCCGGAGAACGAGTCGGCCGTCGTCGTTCACAGCCGCGCTCGCGCCCCGGACGACGGGCGACTCCCCTGCATCGAGCTGGATCTCGACCGCGATGCCATCGCTCGCGGCCAGGAACACCACCTCGTGGTCGCCGACGCGGATCTCGGTGATCGGCTGCGCCGACGCGCTCACGGCCGACAGGCCTCCGAGGGGCTGCCGGATCGGCCAGAAGAACGAGGAGCCGGCGGGCACGGTGATCGGGTCGCTCGGGATCCGCACGGCGGCATCCGGCCCCACGATCTCGAAGCGCACAGCCTCGACCGCGTCGAGTGGTGCCAGCGCCGGTTGATGGTTGTTCCCGAACAGGAATCCGCGGTCGCTGTCGCCTCGCACCGACCAGCGCAGCTCGCCGGGCTCCTGCGACCCGATTCGCGCCGGGTAGGTCGCGAGCCGGTCGCCGAACGCCGAGAGGAACAGATGCTGGCGACGCAGCTGATGGAAATGCCGACGTTGCGTGCCTGCGGCCCCGAGCGGCGCGAAGAAGTCGTAGTCGCGCACCGGGACGTCATTCGGATACCCGGTCGCCTGCGATTCCTGCGTGGTCGAGAGCGCCCCCTCGAAGTGGAGTCCGCCGTGGAACATGTAGTAGCCCTGCCAGGCCGATCCGCTGCCGAGCTTGGTCAGCGCGAGCGCCGCGACATCCTCCGCGTCGACGAGCGGTCGCCGGTGATAGGCGGTCGCCATGCCGCTGCCCAGCTCGCAGGTCGCATAGGGCCAGGGGTCGCTGGTGCCGCGGTCGCCGATCACAGATGCGTCGGCCGGGGTGGCGCGCAGGTCGGCGCCGACCGAAAGGTCGTCCCGCACATCGCTGAACGTGAAGTGCTGACGCCCGAACTCCGGCCACCCCGTGTCGGACTCCTCCCAGAATCCGTCGGCGTATCCCGCGTAGACGGGCAGGAAGCGCCCCGGTGGCAGCTGCGCGCCGCCCCACCCCGTGGCCGTGAACAGGGCCGCGGCGAGTCCGACCGACTCGGCGATCGTGCGCAGCGTCGACAGGTGCTGAGGCTGGTCGTACAGCTCGTTCTCGATCTGGATGCCGACGATCGGCGCGTCCGGAGCATCGGGCCGATGCACGAGGTCGGCGACCTGCCCCGCGATCGCCGAGTACCAGCGCCGCACCACCTCGAGATAGTCGGGGTCGTCGGTGCGGTGGGCGATGTCGCGAGCCTGCAGCCAGTCGGGGAAGCCGCCGTTCCGCGTCTCGCCGTGCGCCCACGGACCGATCCGGACGACGACGTCGAGCCCCACCCGGGCAGCCGTCTGCACGAATGCCCGCAGATCGCGGTCACCGTCCCAGCGGAACTCGCCCTCGATCTCTTCGTGCGCCAGCCAGAAGACGTATGTCGCGAGCACGTCGATGCCGCTCGCGCGCATCTTGCGCAGCTCGCGCTCCCACACCTCGCGACGATCGCGCACGAAGTGGTACTCCCCCATCACCGGGATCCAGGGGCTGCCGTCGCGGCTCAGGTACCGGTCGGTCACCTCGATGCGTCGAGCGGTGTCCGCGCCGTCGCCCAGATCGAGGGCTGCGGGCACCGGGTCCGTCGGTCGCGGGAGTTCGACGCGGTATCGCGCCCCGGTCGAAGTCGTCGTCGCGGCGGTCATCACTCGACCGTACGCACCGAGGCCGAGAGAGCGACAGGGGCGAAGCGACGGGATGTCTGGAGAGAACGACGGATGCCACGGAATCCGGCCCCACGCACAGCAACGGGCGGGGGGAGCGTGATCCGCCCCACCCGCCCGCGCCGGGGGTCTTACTTGTTGAACGCGTCCTTGACGTTCTCGCCGGCCTTCTTCGCGTCGGCCTTGACCTGGTCGGCCTTGCCTTCGGCGGCGAGCTTGTCGTTGTCGGTCGCGTTGCCGATCGCTTCCTTCGCCTTGCCGGTGATGTCCTGGGCGGCGTTCTTGATCTTGTCATCGAGTCCCATGAGGAGCTCCTTTCGTGAGGGGTGATCGTGACGACGGGAGGGTTCCCGTCGTCTTACCGTCGTTGCTCTGCGCGACCGACGATAAGTCTCTGCATCACGACAGCCGACGCTGGTCGTGAGCGAGCCGTGCCCGCAGACCGGTGTGGATCGAGACGTACGTCTCGGTGTCGCGGCCGGTCAGGGTGGCGAGGTTGGCGAGCAGTCGGTCGACGTGGTCGACCAGCTCGCGGGGGTCGGTGTTCTGCCGAGGCGTGACCGACACGTGCAGCACCGGCGTGGTGCGGATGTCGTTCGCCGTGACCTGCGCCGAGAGGATCTCGTCGCGGGTGGCGAGCGAGTTCTTGACGGCATCCGATACGAACGACTCGGTGACGGTGACACGGCCGAGCGGGTTCTGCGCTCCTGACGAGCGGAGAGCCGTCTTCGACCGACGGCCCGAGACGCTGGTGAGCGCGAGGACCAGCAGCACGATCACGACGACGATCGCGACGACCGCGCCGATGCCGATCCATGACAGACTCCCGCCCGCGATGGCGGTGGCGGCGATCGCCTGGTCGAGCCAGGAGCGGGCGTCCTCGCCGCCCGACGTCCAGATGTCGGTCGCGGTGGGCCAGCTCATGATCGCGATGCCGAGGGCTCCGAGACCGAGGAAGAGCAGGCCGATGATGAGCAGCAGGGTGCGGTTCAGCGCACGATTCGTGTTGTTCACAGCTCGTCTTCCTTCTCGCTCGGACGCTCGATGCGCACGCGGGTGCGGACGCTGCGTGTCAGCCGGTAGGTCTGCAGCTCGGCCTCGGCGGCCGACTGCACCTCGTTCTTGTCGAGGGGGATGCCGACACCCGGACGCACGGTGACGTCGACGCTGCGGTGGCCGACCCCCACGGTGATGCTGTCGCGTGCCAGGCCCGTCTCCTCCGAGAGGTGCTGGGCGAGAGCGCTGGCGATCACGCCGTTGTCGACGACGACGGCGCGGTCGCCGGACTCGAGGGTGTGCTTCGACAGACGCCCCGGTGTGAGGGCGAGCACCACGAAGACGATCCCGATCAGAGCCAGCACGACGCTTCCCGCGATCACCAGGCCGGCGGGCTGTGCGGTGGGCAGGCCCACGAGCCATCCGCCCGCCGCGGCCGGTCCGAGCAGGAGCGCGGGCTGCGCCGCGAGGCTCAGCACGATCTCGAGCCCGATGTAGGCGAGAGCGAGGATGAGGAGGATGACCGCGACGAACATCGCGACGGTGCGCGGTGAATGCGTCTCGCGTCGGACGACGCGACGAAGAACAGGGGTGCTCATCGCACTCGTCTCCTCTCTGGGATGGTGGCACCGGTGATGGTGAGGGTGATGCGGGTGACGTCCCGGCCGATGATCGCCGTCAGACGCTGCTGCGACTGCTCCTGCAACTGACGGGCCCGGTCGAGCACGGGGACGCTCTGGGAGATTGCGACGGTGTCGTCGAGATCGGGGATCGGAAGCGGCGTCGCGATGCGCACCGTCACTCCTCCGGGGTGTTCGGCGACATCGACCTTCACGTCACCACGCGGCACACCGATCAGGGTTGCGGACGCCTGTTCGGTGACCGTGCGGTAGACGCGCTCTCTCACGTCGATGCGCCCAGGGACGGTGGTCTCTCCGGTGGCGACCCGCGAGGAGCCGCCACCGGTGGCGAGGTTCTGGTCGATGCGCATCAGGAGGTGCGCCGCCCCGTGAACGCGTCTGCGAGACCGCGGACGTCGAGCTTGCCGGAGGCTATCCGCCCGATGATCGCTCCGATGCCTGCGAACAGGGCCATGAGGAGGAACCCCCAGAACCCGAACAGCAGAGCTGCGAGGGCGAGGAGCGCACCGATCAGGGCGCCGGTGGTGGTGGGGGTCATGAGACTCGCGACTCCTCGTTCTCGTTGCTGTCGTCGCCGGGCACGTGCACATCGTTGACCTCGACGTTGACCTCGACGACCTCGAGACCGACGAGCCGGCTGATCGCACCGGCGACGGCGGCACGCACGTTGCTCGCGACCTCCTGGATCGGGGCGGGGTACTCGACGACGATCGTCAGATCTGCGGCGGCCTGCGTCTCGCCGACCTCGACCTTGACGCCCTGCGAGAGGTCGGTCGCGTTGACCGCGTCACGGATCGCGCCGAAGGCGCGTGCTCCGCCGCCGCCGAGTGCGAACACGCCGGGAACCTCACGGGCGGCGATGCCGGCGACCTTGGCCACCACTCCCTCGGCGATGGTGGTCTTGCCCGCGGCGTCCGAGTCGGCGGGGATGCGCGTCGTCGAGAACGTCGAAGAGCGGTCGACCCGTGATCCTGACGCGGCCGACTTCGGCGCGGCAGCGGTCTGGGCCAGCTCCTTCTCGGCGGGGCTGGTGGGGGTGTTCTGGTCCTGGTTTGCCATGTCGATTCCTTACCTGAAAGCGGATGCCGGCTGCGAGACCGTTCCGGCCTCACCGGGAGCGTGTCGGTCGCTCACAGATAAGACGTGCGGGGGTGCGCATTCGTCACAAACTCGTCGCGAAGAATCAGACGGGCGGGATGCCGCAGTATCGCGGTTGCCGTTCCGAATGAGTGAGTGTACAGTCACTCATATGTCTCCCACGCGCAGCTCGATCCTCTCCACGGCAGACGCACGCCGCCCCCTCGTGGCAGCGGCGGCCCTGCGCGAGTTCGCACGTGGCGGCTACCACGGCACCACGGTCGCCGATGTGGCACGCGAGGCGAAGATCTCGCCGGCGTACGTCTTCAAGCTGTACTCCGGCAAGGAGGCGCTGTTCATCGCCGCACTCGACGCCTGCTTCGAGGCGATCCTCATCGCGATCGCGGAAGGAGCGGATGCTGCACCCGACCAGTCCGCCGGCAGCGCCCTCGAGGCGATGGGCGACGCGTATGCGCAGCTGATCTCCGACCGCACACTGCTGATGCTGCAGGTGCATGCCCAGTCGGTCGCGGACATCCCCGAGATCGGAGCCGCTCTGCGATCAGGGCTCGGCCGGGTCACGACCTTCGCGAAGACGCGGTCGGGCGGAAGCGATGCCGAGGTGCAGCGCTTCATAGCCTTCGGCCAGCTGTGCCATCTCATCGTCACCACGCAACTCGACGGACGACCCGAGGACTGGGCCCAGCTGCTCACCCGCGGCATCCGCCACCCCGACTGAATTCAGGCCGAGTGATCGGCCTCTTTCTCTGCCCCAAAGAGTGAGTGTTCAATCACTCTCTACCCATCACGAAGGAGTTCTCATGACCGCCCTCACCCAGCCCACGCGAGTAGTCGGCTCGCGCAGCACACGCCGCTGGCTCGCCCTCGGCATCCTCGCGCTCGCGCAGTTCCTCGTCGTGCTCGATGCCTCCATCGTCAACATCGCCCTGCCGGTGCTCGGCGGGGAGCTCGGCATGGACACCCTCGCCCTCTCGTGGGTCATCACGGCCTACGTGCTCGCCTTCGGCGGCCTGCTGCTGCTGGGCGGGCGCCTCGCCGATCGCTACGGCCACCGCCGGGTCTTCCTGATCGGCACCGCTGGGTTCGTGATCGCTTCGGCCCTTGCCGGCCTGGCGATCTCGAGTGAGATGCTGCTCGCCGCGCGCGCGTTGCAGGGCGCGTCCGCCGCGCTGCTCGCACCCTCGGCCCTCGCGCTGCTGACCGTGCTGTTCCCCGACGATCGCGAGCGCACGAAGGCCCTCGGCGTGTGGGGCGCCGTCGCCGGCATCGGATCCGCGGCCGGCGTGCTGCTCGGCGGCGTGCTGACCGGTTCTCTCGGCTGGCCGTCGGTGTTCTTCGTGAATGTCCCGGTCGGTGCGGTCGTGCTCATCGCCATCCCGCTTCTCATCACCCGCGACACGGTGCGCGTCTCCGGCCGCCTGGACGCTGCCGGCGCGATCACCATCACCGCGTCACTCGTGGCTCTGGTCGGCGCTCTGAGTGCGGTCGAGCAGCTGGGGTTCATTCATCCGCTGCCGATCGCGCTCTTCGCCGTCGCCCTCGCGCTCGGTGCCGCGTTCATCGTCGTCGAGCGGCACAGCGCCGAGCCGCTGCTGCCACTGTCGGTGTTCCGCAACCGCGACCTCGCACTCGGCAACATCGTGATGCTGCTCGCCGGTGCCGCGATGGTGGCCCTGTTCTTCGCTCTCTCGGTCTACATGCAGGCCGCACTCGGCTACGACGCCCTCACCACGGGGCTCACGCAGCTGCCACTCGCGGGAGCACTCGTGCTGATCGCCGGAGCTGTGCCCGCACTGATCGCCCGCGCCGGCACACGGCCGGTGCTCCTCGCATCGCTGCTCGTGCTCGCCGCCGGACTCGTCTGGCTCGCGTTCGCCCCGTCCGATGCCGTGTTCGTCGCACACCTCCTCGCGCCCACCCTGCTCATCGGCGTCGGCCTCGGTGGAGCCTTCGTCGCCACTACTCAGCTGGCCGTCCAAGGAGTCGAGGGCGGCGAGGCCGGACTCGCCGGCGGCCTGGTCAACACGAGTCAGCAGATCGGCGGCGCAGTGGGCCTCGCGGTGCTCGGAACGATCGCAGGGTTGCGGACATCCGCGCTCGAAGCGGCCGGCGCCTCATCGGCGGATGCCCTCACCGGCGGGTTCGCCTGGCTGTTCCTCTCCGCCGCAGCGCTGACGGTGATCGCCGCGCTGATCGTCGCGCTCTGGCGCCGAGCCTGAGCGGTCCGACATCGGCGTCGGCGTCGGCGTCGGCGTCGGCGTCGGCGTCGGCGTCGGCGTCGGCGTCGGCGTCGGCGTCGGCGTCGGCGTCGGCGTCGGATGCGACGTCACTGCCGATGTCGGCGGGAATCGCGCGACGATTGACCGCTCCCGGCCTGGCCGACGCCGCTCCGGGCCGCGAAGATGATCTGATGAACCGCGACTCGACCGCCACTGCACTGCTCGTCATCGACGCCCAGGAATCCTTCCGCCAGCGGCCGGATGAGTGGGCGGCCACCGCCAACCCTGATGCCGTCGACAACATCTCGCAGCTGGTCGATCACGCTCGCGCGGTCGGTGGTCAGGTCGTCTGGGTCACGCACTCGGAGCCGGGCAGCGGCGGGGTGTTCGATCCGGCCAGCGGCTTCGTCCGGGTGATCTCAGACCTCGATCCGCAGGGCGACGAGATCGCCGTGACGAAGACCACCGTCAACGCCTTCACGTCGACAGACCTCGAAGCGCAGCTGCGTCGCCTCGGCGTCGAGCGCGTGGTCGTCTGCGGCATCCGCACCGAGCAGTGCTGCGAGACGACGGCCCGGATGGCAGCCGACCTGGGCTTCGCGGTGGAGTTCGTGACGGATGCCACCACGACCTCGGCGATCGCCGCGAAGGACGGGCTCGCAGCCGTCTCGGGCGACGAGATCATGCAGCGCACCGAGAGCATCCTCGCCGCGCGCGGATTCGCGACCGTGATCCGCACGGCCGATCGGGTCGACATCTCCGCTTAGGTTGGAGGGCATGCCCCTCTCGCTCGCGCTTCCCGATCTCACCGGCCGCACGATCCTCGTGACCGGGGCGAACGCGGGCATCGGATACTGGTGCGCCGAGATCCTCGCCGGGCATGGTGCCAGGGTGCTGCTCGGTTGCCGGTCGACCGAGCGGGCGGAGGTCGCGGCATCCTCGATCCGCGCGCACGCGCCCGGCGCCGACCTCGGCATCCTCCCGATGGATCTCGGCTCGCTCGCGAGCATCACCGAGGCCGCTGCATCCGTCGACGAGCGCATCGACGGCGTGATCTGCAACGCCGGAGTGAAGGCGGCCGATCGCAGCAGCCGCACCGTAGATGGCCTCGACCTGATGGTGGGCACGAACTTCGTCGGACACTTCGCCCTGATCGCCCGGCTCGCCGACGTGCTCGCCGACGACGCCCGGGTCGTCGCAGTGGGTTCGCTGGCTCATCGCTTCGCCGAGATCGACCCCGCCACGCTCGAGCAGCCGTGGGCCGGGCCGTCGCTGCGCCAGTACGGCCGGTCGAAGGCCGCGCTGATGGCCTTCACGTTCGAGCTCAACCGGCGCTGGAGGGGCTCGGCGCGGTCAGCACTGTGTGCGCACCCGGGCTACGCGGTCGACCCGTTGACTCCGCACCGCGACGGCCTCGCCGAGGTGTCGGCAGCGGCGCGAGCTCTCGCCTCACTCAGCCGCCCGCTCGTGCAGGGCAAAGACGCGGGCGCGGCGCCCATCGTGCATGCGACGGTCGCCGCCGACGCGACGGGCGGCGATTACTGGGGACCCGGCGGGCTGCTGGAGTTCCGCGGGGCGCCGAAGCGCGTCGCCGCGAGCGCGCAGGTGCGCTCGGTCGACGTGGGCGCTGAACTGTGGGCCGTCGTCGAGCACCTGGCCGGCGTGCGGTTCAGGATCTGACGCGCAGCTCGTCGGTCAGTCGAGCTCCTGCAGCGTCGCCGTCAGGTCTCCGCCGGCGTCGCCGGTGTTGACCGTGCCCTTCGGCTCGAACAGGATCGCGTGCACCTCGTCCTCCGCCTTCGGGCAGTGCTCGACTCCACGCGGCACGACGAACACGTCATTCGGGTGCAAGACCACGTCGCGGTCGCGCAGCTGGATGGTCAGCTGTCCGCTCACCACCATGAACAGCTCATCGGTGTCGGGGTGGGTATGCCACACGAACTCGCCCTGCAGCTTGACCACCTTGACGTCGTAGTCGTTGATGCTCGTGAGACGGTGTGGCTGCCAGTGCTCGGTGATCAGCGAGAGGGCGTCGTGGACGTTGCGGACATCATCGGTCATGCTCGAAAGCCTATCCACGCGGGTCGCCTACGCCGCGGCGACCTCACGCGCGGGGATCTCGTCGATAGACCGATACACGGGCAGGCCGCGCTCGAGGGCGATCTCGACGTCCTTGTCGGCACCCGCCGAGTCGCCCGGCAGGCGGAGCACGGCGTCGCAGTGCTGCAGGAGTCGGTGCGCGGTCTCATACATGACGTCACCGCCGGCAGCATCCGCCTCGTCCATGCCTCGGAGGATCGGCAGGGCGACCCACTCGCCGATCATCGGCACGTGACCGAGGCGGTGGATCGGCGCCGCGGCCTCTTCGAGTCGTTCGAGGTTGCGGGCGATGAGGGCGGGGTCGCCGCCGGTGCCCGAGCGGTAGGGGCCGGCGATCAGGATCAGGAGTGGACTCGTCATGGAGAAGACTGTAACCTTAACCGTGCAAGAACGTGCAACTTCGTGAACTAACAAGATTCCGAGGAGTCGGATGCTGGGCGCACAGCGCAAAGACCACCTGCGAGAGATCCTGCGCAGGGACGGCCGCGTGGTGGCGAAGGACGTCGCCGTCGAGCTGGGCATCTCAGAGGACTCGATCCGCCGCGACCTCCGCGAGCTCGCCGATGCCGGCGAGATGGTGCGGGTGTACGGCGGCGCCCTGCCGATTCCGCCGGCCGATCGCCCCGTCGACCAGCGTGCCTTGCTCGCCACCGAGAGCAAGGAGCGCGTCGCACGCCGCGCCATCGAGCTGATCACCCCGGGGTCGACGATCGTGCTGGACGCCGGCACGACGACTCTCGCCATGTCCCGGATGCTGCCGCACGGCGCCGACCTGACCGTGATCACCCCCAGCCCGGCGATCGCCCTCGCGGTCGCCGAACACTCCGACGCTCGCGTCGTGATCATCGGTGGCGAGCTCGCACGCTTCTCGATGGTCGCGAGCGGCCCGCTGGCCATGGAGGCCGTGCAGCACCTCGCCGCCGAGCTGTTCTTCCTCGGCGCCACGGGCATCGACCCCGAGCGCGGCCTGACCACCGGCAACCTCGACGACGCCGTCACCAAGCGCGCGATCGCTGCCCGCTGTGCGCAGACGTACGTGCTCGGCAGCGAAGAGAAGATCGGTGCGACGTCGCGCTACCCCGTGCTCGACCTCGAGGCCGTCGTAGGCGTGGTCGTCGACCCCGTCGACCCGAACCCCGTGATCGACGAACTCGCAGAGCGCGTGACCGTGCTGCGCTGAGCGGTCCCCCGTCGTCAGGTGATGGTCGCTGCCACGAGCGTCGGGGTCATGATGGCCACCATGGCCGCGGCGATCGCGTCGTTGACGGCCTTGGCCACGGCATCCCCTGTCGGTGACCCCGCGGTGAGCGCTTCGATCCGCTTCTTGAGGTCACGCGCCGACATTCCGCCGCATTCGTCGCGCAGGATCGCGTGCGCCGCGTTCAGGTTCTGCAGGATCGACAGCAACGCCAGATCGGCCTTCGTCGGAGCGCCGGTTCCGGCGAGCACGGCGGCGAGCCGGGAGCGCAGCATCTGCTCAGGCGTCGAGTCGGATTCGGGAGTGCGCGCCGACCCCCAGCCGAAGAATCCGCGCTCTCCCCGCACGAGGACGCCCTGCACGACGAGCGACTCGACGACGACCTCGAGCGGATCGAGCTTGGGCCGCACGACGAGAGACTGCAGTCGTTTGCCCCGCAGCGGCACGAGGCGCTGCAGCGTCGTGTCGAGGATCGGGTTGCCGGTCGGTTCGGTCGACACGATGTCGACGACCGGGTTCTTCTCGTCCGACACCGAGATGCGTCCGTGCAGGGCGAGGTCGACGATGACGGCGGCGACCTCGCCGTAGAGGCGGTTCACGCTCACCGCGCTCTCGACGCGGCCATCAGGCCGGAGGAGCAGCATGTGGAGTTCTTCGACGATCAGCATGCACCCACGCTATGACGAGCCTTCCCCCCCGGCATCCCCCGGACGGATGACTTCGGGATGCCGCCCTTCGGCGCTCCGGTCGCAGTTCGTGCCGCCTCAGTCGACGACTCGCGGCACGAAGCGCGACCGGAACAGCCGCGGAGCGCGGCGTTCGATGACGAGGGTTACGCGCCGATCTTCTTCGCGTCGTCCGCGTTGAGCACGCGGAAGAGCAGAGCCGCGATGACCGCGCCGACCACGGGGGCGACGATATAGAGCCACAGCGAGGCCCAGTCGAAGTAGCCACCGACAGAGAGGCCCAGCGCCACCGCAGGATTGAAGCCGCCGCCCGAGATCGACCCCACGGTCGCCGCGCCGACGAACACCGTCGCACCGATCGCGAGGCCGTAGAACGAGTTGCCCTCGGTGTCCTTCGAGGTCGCGGTGTTGAGCACGACCCAGACGAGGATCAGCGTGAACAGCGCCTCGACGAAGAAGGCAGGGCCCACCTCGACGATCAGGGCCTCGCCGCCGGTAGGCCACACTGCGAAACTGACCAGCGCGGCGAGCGCGCCACCGACGAACTGCGCCACGAGATAGGAGATGAAGTCGACGACGCTGAGACCGCCACGGAGGAAGACGCCGACGGAGACCGCCGGGTTGAGGTGAGCGCCCGAGATGTGGCCGGTGGAGAAGACGAGCACGGCGAGGGTGAAGCCGATCGCGAGCGGGGTCAGCGGGCTCTCGCTGTTGATCGCCGCGATGATCGTGAGGACGAAGAGGAACGTGGCGATCGCTTCGGCGAGTGCTTTGCGTGGAGTGCCGGACATGAGAGCCGCTCTTTTCTGAGAACTGAAAGAAGGAGAACGGTGTCCGGCTGGCGCTCCGGCCGACGCACCGTCCGATGGTGACGCGCCGAATCTAGCGATGACGACCTGAGCTGCTTGCTCACCGCGCGGACGCCCGAGGAGCAGATATCGATATGACGCGGGATGTCAACCCCGTCGCCGCGCGCGCACCGACTTCATAGGTTCTCTGGATGACCTCCGACATGACCAGCGAAGAGAAGCGCCACGATCAGCTGACCTCGGCACCGGACGCGACCGAAGCCGACGCCGCGCCCCGCATCGAGGTCTCCGAGCACGACGGCAACACCCGCATCGACGTCGCCCCCGACGCTGCTGTGCGCCCCGGCCCTGGGCCCGGAGTCGAGACCGACGACGAACCCGAGCGGTAGCCGGCTGCGCGTACTCGCCTCCGAGGTCAGCCCTCGGGCGGTGCGACGCAGGGGATCGCGGAGTCGGTGATCTCCTGGTGGTACTGCTCGGCGGTGAACGGCAGCCCGAACTCAGGGGCCGTCTCTCCCGCGGCCGCGGGAGCCTTCGATGCGATCGCGGCGAGCTCCCATGCCAGGAACATCGCGGTCAACCCACCGGTCGTCGAGTCGTTCAGCGATACCGCGACCGTGAAGCCGGTCTCAGGATCCGAGAACGCCGACGTCTGATATCCGGGAGTCCATCCCGACTGTCCGACCATCGATCCGACGAGCAGGGCTCCTCCGGTGGCCTGGAACCATGAGGGCGCCCCGGGGCTCTGCGGCAACGGGGCTCCGAAGCGATTCGGCTCGTCCTTCGTCCGAAGCTCCTGCGCTGCCTCAGCCTGGGTGTACCGGCCGAGCTCCTCGATCGTCGACACGACGCCGGAGTCGGTGTACCCGGTGCTCGACGACAGCGTGGTGATGTCGGTCGGGGCCGCACAGTTGTATCCGCCCTCGATGGGCGTCAGGTAGTGCCCGTTCATGACCGGCCCCGTCGAGGGCGCAGCTGCGGCCGGCGAGGGCAGCGACGTCTGGGAGAGACCGAGCGGCTCGGCCACGTACTCGGCGATCAGTTCGGATGCCGTGAGGCCTGATGCACGCTCGAGAGCGAGCCCGAGCAGCAGGTAGCCGGCGTCGGAGTTGGTGTAGGTCGTCTTCGGCGTGGCGCGCGGAGCGCCGAGGCCGTAGGCCGCGAGCTCGAGCGGTGCCCACACGCGCTCGGGAGTCGTGAACCACGCGGCCCGTGCGGTCGCCTCTGACGAGCCGGCTCCGCTCGTGCTGTTGCACAGGTCGAGAAGCGTGACGTCCTGCATGTCGGCGACACCCGAGACGTAGTCGGGCACGGGGTCGTCGAGTCCGACCACGCCCTCATCGGCGAGGCCGTAGAGCACATCGCACGTCATGAGCCGCGTCATGTCCGCGATGCGGAAGGCCATGTCGGTGCTGATCTCCTCATCGGAGCCGGGCCCCTGCGTGCCGACGCCGGCGACCCAGCTGCCGCTCCAGGGAGCCCACACACCCACGACAGCACCCGACGCCCCCGACGCGGCGAGCGCGTTGGCGACGGCGGCCTCCATGGCTGCGACGGTGTCGTCGGGCAGCGCGCCCTCGACCTGGGCAGGCGGCTCGTAGCTGAACTCCGGCTCGGCGGTACAGCCGGTGAGGAAGAGCCCGAGCACGGCGACGCCGGCCGCTGCTGCGCGGAACGTGCGCGACGAGAGAAGCTGCATGAAAGGGGACCCCCGGAAGACGTGTCTCCCGAGTCTAGAACGCCGTTCCTGAAAGATCGCATCGCGGGCGCCCCTTTAGGGTGATCAGCATGCCCCACATCTTCGACGCCGAGGTCGTCTCCGCCATCCTGCGCCACATGAACGGCGACCACACCGACGACAATCTGCTCATCACGCGTGCCTTCTCCGCCGCCGAGCACGGCGAGATCACCGATGCCGTGATGACAGATCTCGACGGTGACGGCGGCGTCTGGGAGGTCACCCGCTCGGGGGCGGCCTCCGAACTGCGCATCGCATGGCCCTCCGGCCCCATCACCGAGCGGCCCGCCGTGCGCCGCGAGGTCGTCGCGCTCTACGACCTCGCATGCGAGAAGCTCGGGGTCGAGCCGCGTCCGCACGCGTGAGTCTGTGGGATATCGGGCTTTCGCTCCAGGTTAGGCAACCCTTACACTTGGCACATGTCCGAGATCCTCTCCTTCTCCGCAGCCCTCCGTGAGCGCTCCTCCGGTTCGCACTCGCGCAGTGAGGGTGCCGGCTTCATGTCCGACCTGCTCAAGGGCGAGGGCTCGCGCGAGGACTACATCGCGCTCGTCGCACAGCACTACTTCATCTACGAGGCGCTCGAGTCGGCGGGCGACCGCATGCGGCAGGATCCGGTGGCGTCGGTCTTCATCAGCGACAAGCTCACCCGTCTTCCGGCGCTCGAAGCCGACCTCGAGTTCCTGCTCGGCGTCGGCTGGCGCGACGAGATCGTCGCGCTGCCCACCACGCAGCGCTATGTCGAGCGCATCCGTCAGGTGGGCGCGACCTGGCCCGGAGGCTTCGTCGCGCACCACTACACGCGCTACCTCGGCGACCTGTCGGGTGGCATCTTCATCGGACGAGTGATGGCACGCCGCTTCGGTTTCGAGACCAACGGCATCGGTTTCTACCTGTTCGACGACATCGCCGACCCGTCGGCGTTCAAGGACGTCTACCGCGAGCAGCTGGACGCAGCGCCGTGGGACGACGCCGAGCGCGAGCGCGTGATCGACGAGGTGCTCCTCGCCTACCGCTTCAACACCGAGCTGTTCGAGGACCTCGACCGCGCACGCCTCGCCGCCTGAAAGAGCCCTCAGGCGTTCCCGACCTCAGGGGTGGATGCTGCGAGCCACGCGTCGCGCATGAAGCGGCGCACGTCCTCGTCGACGCGGATGTCGCTCGGGCGCAGCGCCCTCGAGAGGTAGAGCCCGTCGAGCGACGTGAGCCGAGAGAGCGCGACGTAGGTCTGCCCCGGTGCGAACGCGCCGGACCCGAGGTCGATGATCGCGCGGTCGTAGGTCTTTCCCTGTGACTTGTGGATCGTGACGGCCCAGGCGAGACGCAACGGGAACTGCGTGAACTCCGCGACGACGTCGCGCGACAGTTTCTTCGTGCTCGCCTCATACGAATAACGGAAGCGTTCCCAGACCGCGGGCTCGACATCGACCTCGTCTCCGTCGATCTCGACGCGCACGGTCTCGCCGAGGATGCGCACGACCGTGCCGATCGTGCCGTTCACCCACCGAGGCGGCTCACCCGACATCGAGGTGTCGTTGCGGAGGAACATCACCTGCGCGCCGATCTTCAGCTTGAGCTCCGACTCGGCGGGCAGCGATGCCTCGCCCCTGCCGAACTCGCCGCTCACCTCGGCCTTCGCGGTCTGCTCCTTGCCGGGGAGAGCGGCGAGGTGGCGGCTGTTGATCGTGTTGACGATGTCGTTGCGGGTGGCGAGCGTGATCATCGGCACCTCCCCGGGCTCCGGATCCGGTGGCGTGCGTGCGCCCTGCGTGTTGAGCACTCCCGCGATCTCGGCGGTGACCCGGCCGTACCGCACCGCGTTCAGCATGGCCTTGAAGCCGTCATCCGACTGCCGGTGGATCTGCACGAGCTCTCGCACGTGCAGCTCGGCGCGGGTGTCGACGGCGAAGAGACCCTCTTCCTCTTCCGGCGCCTCGCCGCCGGCGGAGCCGGCCCAGACCTTGGCATCGAAGAACCAGAACGAGCGGTAGTGGTCCTTCACGTAGCGCAGCTCATCGCCGCGCGGTGGCACGGGAGCCAGCTGATACGGGTCGCCGAACATCACGATCTGCACTCCGCCGAACGGGATTCCGCGCTTGCCCCGCGCCTGCCGGAGCGAACGGTCGATCGCGTCCATCAGGTCGGCGTTGACCATCGAGATCTCGTCGATCACGAGCGTCTCGATCGCGTTGAGGATCCGTCTCGTGTTGTCGTTCTGATCGATGTCCGAGTCGCCGATCAGACCGATCGGCAGCCGGAACAGCGAGTGGATCGTCTGGCCCTCGACGTTCAGCGCGGCGACACCGGTGGGTGCGCAGATCGCGATCTGCTTCTTCGTGTTCCAGGAGAAGTACTGCAGCAGGGTCGACTTGCCGGTTCCCGCGCGGCCGGTGATGAAGACGTGCTCGCTGGTGTCCTCGATCAGCCGGAACAGCTCTTGCTGCTCTTCGGACAGGGCGGGAAGCGACACGGTTCTCTCACACGGCTGGGAGGCGGGAGTGCACGTGGAGATCGTGCCTCCCCATGCTACGTGGCGCCGCACACCCGGCATCCGAGGGACACAGCGATCGCGCTCGACGCATGGCGACCCGCGCACGGCATCGTCCCAGGCCGCGCTCCTAGACTGACGCCATGCAGCAGGTCGAGTCGAAGGCGCCCCGGCGCTCGCGCCTGGCTGCCGATCTCGCGATGCTCGCGGTGGTCGGTCTCGTGCTCGTCGCCGCTCTCGGCGCAGGCGGGGCCACCCTCTACCAGCAGTTCTACGGCCCATCGGCCTTCGTCGTGCGCTATCTCGATCTGCTCTCCGAAGGGCGAGCGGCAGATGCCCTTCGCGTGCCGGGCGTCGCGATCGATCGAGAGACGCTCGAGGTCGCCGGTATCGGAGCCACGGCGTCAGAGGCTCTGCTGCGCCACGCGGCCCTCGCTCCGCTCACCGACGTCGAGGTGACGTCGGAGAAGCCCGACGACGCCGGCAAGACCGAGGTGACCGTGTCCTACACGGCGAGCGGCTACGCAGGCACGACCACCTTCACCGTCGAGCAGGACGGCTGGGCGGGCGTCACCCCCAACTGGCGCTTCACGACGAGCCCTCTGGCCGTGGTCGAACTCACGCTGCGCGGCGCCGATCAGTTCGCCGTCAACGGCTTCGAGATGGACCGCCGCCAGGTGTCGGCCGCGGGTGCGCAGGCCGCTCCCCTCGATTCTCTGCCACTGTTGGTCTTCACCCCGGGGCTGTACTCGGTCACCGTCGACACGGCGATCGCCGACTCCGACGGTGTCGGCGTCCTGGCAGACACCCCGCTCGCCACGACTCCCGTCGACGTGCAGACCGAGCCCACCCCCGACTTCGTCGCCGTGGTGCAGCAGCGCGTCGAGGAGTTCCTCACTGCCTGCACCGCACAGGAGGTGCTGCAGCCGACCGCGTGCCCGTTCGGCCTCGAGGTCTCCAACCGTCTCGCCTCGCTGCCGAAGTGGTCGATCGCGGCTCAGCCCCAGGTGAACGTCGTTCCCGACGGCGGACACTGGAAGATCCCACCGACGGATGCGGTCGCACACGTCGATGTCGAGATCAGGTCTCTCTTCGACGGATCTGTCCAAGAAGTGTCCGAAGACGTCCCGTTCCAGGTCAACGGATCGATCACGATCCTCCCGGACGGAAAGGTGTCGATCCGGGTCGGGTCCCCCGGCGAGGAGTCGACCGGCTGAGCAACCGGCTGAGCGCCCGGCAGGCGCAGGGTCAGCGCGCTTCGCGCTCGGCCTGACGGAGGTCGCGCGCTGCGAGTGCCGCGAGCTTCTCGTTGTACTCCTCGAGCTCCGCCTCGCCCGTGCGGTCGGCATGCCGGTCGCGGCGCTTCTGCAGCTTGGTGTCGCTGCGGCTCCACTGGATCGCCACCGTGATCGCGAGGATCAGGGTCGGGATCTCGCCGATCGACCACGCGATGCCGCCGCCGATGTACTGGTCTTCGAGCGGCGTAGGGCCCCACGTGCGCCCCATCGACCCGAACCAGTCGGCGACCATGAGCCCCTCCTGCATCATGATCGCGACACCGAAGAAGGCGTGCATGGCCATGATCGCGATCAGCGTGATGAGGCGTCCTGGATACGGCAGACGGTACGGCACGGGGTCGGCGCCGATCAGGCTCAGCACGAACAGGTATCCCGAGATGAGGAAGTGGGCGACCATCCACTCGTGACCGAGGTGCTCGAACATCGACCAGCGCACGAGGTCGGTGAAGTAGAAGGCCCACAGCGACAGGATGAAGATGCCCGCCGCGACGAACGGGTGGGTGACCACCTTCGAGAACGGCGAGTGCACCGCCCACATGATCCATTCACGGCCGCCGCGGGTGCCGTCGTCGCGCTTGTGGATCGCTCGGAGAGCCAGCGTGACCGGCGCGCCCGAGACCAGCAGCAGCGGGATCGCCATCGACAGCATCATGTGCCCCAGCATGTGCACGCTGAAGAGATACTCCTGATACGCGTTGATCGGGCCGCCCGTGACCCACAGCAGCATCAGCATTCCCAGCACCCAGAAGACGGTGCGGTGGATCGGCCAGCGATCTCCCCGCAGGCGCAGACGGCGCACCCCTGCGAGATACAGGAAGAGACCGAAGCCGACCGCCACCAGCCAGAGCACGTCGATGTCCCACGCCGTGAACCAGCGGTCGATCGTGAACTCGGGAGGCAGCGGTGAGCGGGTGAGGTTCTCAGCCGGCGTCTGCACGAACGCGGCCTCCTCGCCGGTGGGCGGAGGTGTGCGCGCGAGCGCGGCGGCGGCCCCCGAGGCAAGACCCATCAGCGCGACCTCGCACAGCACCAGCATCCAGAACCAGCGTGCGGCTCCCGCCCCTTCGAGGCGAGGGATCAGGCGGATGCGGTACCAGGCACCGAGCAGACCCATGCCCACCAGGAGCACGACCTTCGCGAGCAGGATCGTGCCGTAGGGCGTCCAGAGCTGAGAGATGTCGCCGAAGGAGACGACGGAACGCGCCAGGCCCGAGATGGCGACGACCGCGAACGCGGCGATCGCGAGGCTCGAGTAGCGACTGACCAGCCGCGCGGTGCCCACGCCCGAGCGGTCGCGCAGGATCACGACGAGCAGCAGACCACCGAGCCACACCGCCGCTCCGATCGTGTGCAGCAGGATCGAGTTCACCGCGATGTTGTGGCCGGAGAGTTCTCCGGAGTGCCCCTGGGTCGCCAGAGGGAGGAAGGATGCCGCGGCGAGGAGCGCCGTGATCAGCGTGGGCGTCCATGTGCGCCACGCGAACGCGAGCACGGTGATCACCGAGCCCATGATCGTGGTGATCAGCCACGACTGACCGAGCGGCAGCTGCAGCAGGAATCGTCCGAGCTGCTCGCCGAACTCGCGCTCGGCGCTCAGCTGCGGGTTGAAGGCGGCCATGAACGTGAAGAAACCGCTGATGCCCGCGGTGACCGTGAAGAGTGCCGCGCCGGCCGAGGCCGTGTTGAGGGCCGTGTCGAACGACTTCTCCTCGCTGCGCAACGCGAACAGCGCCAGCACGAGAGAGCCCAGCATCGCCGCAGCCGCGATGTTCATCACGAGCTTGACGATGGGGGTGGCCCAGCGCACGAACGGTCCTGGGTCCTGCAGCAGCAGTGGCGCCGCACCTCCGCCGATCACGAGGGCGATGAGCACGCCGATCAATCCGGTCGCGAGCAGGATTCCGACTCCGGCCGCGCGATACGCGGAGCGGTTCGGGGTCTGCACGGCGCGGGCACTCACCCCTCAAGCCTAAGCCGCAGAATCGGGGCGGGAGCACGAAGGCCGCCCCCGACGGATCGGGGGCGGCCTTCGAAGAGGTGCAGTCTTACTTGACGGCAGCCTTGAGCTTGGAACCAGCGGTCACCTTGACGCGGTGGCCGGCCGGGATCTTGATCTCGGCGCCGGTCTGCGGGTTGCGGCCCGTGCGAGCTGCGGTTGCGACCTGCTCGAACGAGATCCAGCCCGGGATCGAGACCTTGCTGCCCTTGGCAACAGCGTCGGAGACCGAGGAGAACAGCGCGTCGAGGACACCCGAGACGGTGGCCTGGCTCTGGCCGGTGGCGGAAGCGATGCTCGCGACGAGCTCGGTCTTGGTGATGGACTTGTCAGCCATGTCATCCTCCAGCGACGAGGTTCCCGTCGCATCGTTGGTGTTCGAAGGGCGACTGCCCTCCGTTGGTCGAGTGACCGCCTTGAATGTACCAACCACCGCCCACATTTCCGCGTCATTTCGCGGGTTTTGGGGTATTCGGCGGCGTGTCGTGGTGCAGAAGTGACGAATGTGACCCCTGTGGTGCCCTGTCAGACGGCCGAACACCGCCGTTCCGCGGCTCGCAGCGGGCTTCGCCCCCCGTATGGCACTGCCCCTGGCCCCCACACCGTGCGGCTCGCCCCACACCGTGCGGCTCGCCCCGCATCGCGCTGCGCCTCCCCCGCACGGCGCTGCGCCTCCCCCGCACGGCGCTGCGCCTCGGGAGGAGAACTGCGCCTCGGGAGGAGAGATCTCCGGATTCGGTCCTCCCGAGGCGCAGTCTTCCTCCCGGGGGATGCGGATGCGGGGGGGGGGGGGGGTACGGGGAGAGATGCGGATGCGGGGGTGCGGATGCGGGAGCGCGAATGACTCAGGCCGCGATGTGCAGACGCTGCCCGATCGCGGTCAGGATCAGCTGCTGCACCTGCGGCCATTGGCTCATCAACTGGTCGTAGCCGATGCGGATCACGTGATAGCCGTGCAGTTTCAGAAGAGCATCATGGGCGATGTCGCTCGTCCGCTGTTCACCGACATGATGACCGCCGTCGATCTGAATGACCAGTCGCTCACCGATGACGAAGTCGACCCGGTGGCCGAGTATCCAGACCTGGGGCACGACGGGGATCCTCAGCCACCTCAGCCGCACCTGGAAGATGCTCTCGGTCCCGGAATCGGCGAATTGTCGCGCATCCGCGAGCAGACGACGAGCAGCCGGCGGAAGCGGTGCCCGCTCGAGGACGCCGGGTGCGATGAGGTTCTGTCGCAAGGCCGACTCCCAGGTCGCGAGGGCACTCTCGTGCGGCTGGCACCCCGCGACCAGGATCAGGGCGTTCTCGAGCGAGTCCTCACGTGAGTCCGGGTCCCGCGGGAACACC
Organism: Microbacterium sp. NPDC087589; assembly: GCF_044743635.1. Taxonomy (NCBI): domain Bacteria; kingdom Bacillati; phylum Actinomycetota; class Actinomycetes; order Micrococcales; family Microbacteriaceae; genus Microbacterium; species Microbacterium sp. NPDC087589. The sequence continues at coordinate 177,449 of NZ_JBIUWV010000007.1, read as the reverse complement.
GGTTCGTTCCAGTGCACCGTGCCACGGGACAACTTCACGTGGCCTGATCGCGCCGGCGCAGCGACGTGCGGCTGCGAGGCGCCGAGCACCCACAGCCCTTTCCGCGCCGCAAGAGTGACGCAAGTCAGGAACACCCCACGGCGGGCAGCCGCGAGCAGCATCGGGTCGGCATCCGGCAGCGCGACCCACCCTCGGCGCACAGCGATGACGTCACCCCTCTGAACAGACGATCGAAGCGCGTGCCTGCTGACCCCGAGCCGTGTCAGGGTCTCTGTGCGGGCCACGCCGTCGCGCTGCGTCAGCGCCTGTCTGGGGTTCATCCGTCGAGGATCGCTGATGCCCGCATCCTTGATCGACTCGGCATCCGCGATTCGTGCTGCGCCGCCTCAGATCCGCCTCCGTGCAGAAGAGGTCACGCCGCCCGCGACCCTGTGCCAGCCGCCGCACGGCCCCCACACAAGCCCCACATCCCACACCTCCCATATCCCGCACACCCCCCACATCCCACACCCCCACATCCCTCGCACGTGAGCATCCGTCGGGAGGAGGACTGCGCCTCAGGAGGAGGAATTCTCGAGATTGCTCCTCCCGAAGCGCAGTTCTCCTCCCGAGGCGCAGAAAAGTCAGAAGGGAGTGGGGCGGATGCCGAGGCAGAAAGGAGTGGGGCGGATACCGGGGCAGAAAGGAGTGGGGCGGATGCCGGGGCAGAAGGGAATGGGGCGGATGCGGGGCGAAGCCCGCCGGATACAGCGAAAGGAGCGAGGATCCGAAGATCCTCGCCCCTTCAGGCTTGTCTGCTGAGACTTACCAGCTCGACTTGGTGACACCGGGCAGCTCGCCACGGTGTGCCATGTCACGGAAGCGGACGCGCGAGACGCCGAACTTCGTGAGGACACCGCGGGGGCGGCCGTCGATGACGTCGCGCGAACGCACGCGAGCCGGCGACGCGTTACGCGGCAGCTTCTGCAGGCCGACGCGTGCGGCCTCGCGGGCCTCGTCGGTGGCGTTCGGGTCGACCAGGGTCTTCTTCAGCTCGGCGCGACGCTCTGCGTAACGCTCGACGATGACCTTGCGCTGCTCGTTGCGAGCGATCTTGCTCTTCTTAGCCATTGATCAACGCTCCTCTCGGAATTCGACGTGCTGACGGATGACCGGGTCGTACTTCTTGAGCACGAGGCGGTCGGGGGTGTTGCGGCGGTTCTTCTTCGTCACGTACGTGTAACCCGTACCTGCCGTCGAACGCAGCTTGATGATCGGACGTACGTCCTGAGCCTTCTTGGCCATTAGAGCTTCACACCCTTCGCCTGGAGGTCCTTGACCACGTTCTCGATGCCACGGACATCGATCACCTTGATGCCCTTGGCGGACACGTTGAGCGTGATCTTACGACCGAGCGAAGCGACGAAATAGGTCTTCTTCTGCACGTTCGGGTCGAAGCGGCGCTTCGTCCGGCGGTGCGAGTGCGAGACGTTGTGACCGAAGCCGGGAACAGCTCCGGTCACCTGGCACACTGCTGCCATGATGGTGACTCCTTCTATACCGTGAGGCCGGACGGCCTCACCCAAGATCCCTTGTCTGCGCGCCACCCGACACCGCCGATCTCTCGGCCGAAGAGGGGGAAGCACGCGAACTACGCACAGGAGTGTGCGCAGACAAAGAGTCAGTTTAGCACGGACTGTTCCGTCACACTCGCACGGCCTCGAGTAGCAGCGCGGCCCCCGGAGCCAGCAGCGGCAGAGGCACACCGACCGACTCGAAGAACGCTCCCGTGGCCTCGATCCCGGATTCCAGCCACGCGGGGTCGGACACCTGATGGCGCGACACCGATCCGAGTTCCTCCCGCACGCGCAACCGGTACCGCTCCCCCGCCTGCAACCCGGGAACCCGAGTCCGCGGCGTGAAACCGTCGACCGAGGCGCCCAGCCGCACCCACGCGAACACACCCCGCGAGCCGTCACCGGCCATCACGCCGTGCAGCAGGGTCTCATCGTCGACCTCGTCGCTGCGCACCGTGATGCCCGAGTGCAGCAGCGGCCGCAGCTCTCGATAGAGGGCGGTCCACCGCGACAGCATCTCGCGCTCCTCCGACGTGCACCGGGTGATGTCCCACTCGATGCCGGCATGCCCGAACAGCGCGGTCGTCATGCGGAACGCCAGGGACGCCGCACGGTGCGTCGTCTCGGCGATGGGCGGGCCCACGTGCGAGCCGACGAGCTCCGGCGGCACGAGCGTGCCGGTCCAGCGCTGGATGCGCTGCCGCTCGATGGGGTCGTTCGAATCAGACGCCCACACGCGCTGGGTGCGCTGCAGCACCCCGAGGTCGACTCGGGCGCCGCCGCTCGCGCACGATTCGATCTCCAACGACGGATGCCGCTCGCGCAGCGCATCGAGCAGGGCGTAGAACGCGGTGGTCTGGGCGTGCACCGAGGCGCGACCCGTGCGCGGCGACACCGCCGCATGCAGGTCGCGGTTGTGATCCCACTTGATGAAGTCGATGCCGACCTCGGACACCAGTGAATCGATGCGCTCGAGCAGGTGGGCCGCGGCATCCGGGTTCGAGAGGTCGAGCACTTTCTGGTGCCGCCAGGTGGTCGAGTCGGTCGACGCCTGCAGCACCCAGTCCGGATGCTGCGCAACGAGGTCGGACACCGGGTTCACCATCTCGGGCTCGAACCAGAGGCCGAACTGCATCCCGAGGCCGTGCACGTGATCGGCGAGCGGGCGCAGGCCGTCGGGCCACTTGGCGTCGTCGATGAACCAGTCGCCGAGGCCAGAGCGGTCGTCGGGTCGCCCGCGGAACCAGCCGTCGTCGAGCACGAAACGCTCCACTCCGACGGATGCCGCGGCCTCGGCGAGCGCTGCGATCTTCGCCGGGTCGTGGTCGAAGTAGACCGCCTCCCAGGTGTTCATCACGAGCGGCCTCGGCGTCGCAGGGTGCGCGGCGAACGATCGCACTGTCGAATGCAGGCGCGCAGACACCGAATCGAGTCCGCTCTCGCCGTAGGTGAGGAACACCCGCGGCGACACGTAGGTCTCGCCCGCGCCGAGCCGGATCTCGCCCGGCAGCAGCAGCTCTCCCCCGCCGAGCACCGAGCCGTGCACCCCGGCGCCCTCGGGCAGCCGCTCGACCCCGACCTCGAGGTCGCCGCTCCACGCGACGTGCGCTGTCCACAGCTCGCCGCTGCGGAAGCCGAATCCCTCAGTGCCGATCGCGGTCAGATAGGGGGCATCGTGCCCGCCGCGGCCCCGACGCACCTGTCGCAGGTGCGCTCCGTGCCGCAGGGCGCCGCGCTGCGGGTGCCGCTCGCCGGTCCAGCGACCGGTGTGGTCGAGCACCTCGGTCGCGTGCGCGGGAATCGGCAGCAGGATGCGGGCCGCCAGCAGATCCAACGGCTCGGCGCCATCGTCGGCAGTGCTGGTGACTGACAGCTGCGCGGTGAGCACGCCCCCGGCATCCATCGCGAGATCGAGCACCACGGTGACCCCGGCCGCGGCATCCGCGAACTCCGCCTTCAGCGACGTCGCCGTCGACTGCCACCCGGTCGATCGCAGCAGTGGAGCGCTGTGCGACCCGCCCCGATGCCAGGCCAGTGCCGGTGCGCCCGACCAGCCGTCGGCTTCGACGGCCAGCAACGGGAAGGTGCGCGGAGCATCGAACGAGCTGAACGTCACCGATCCGGTCGACGACGCCGCGAGCGAGTCGAGGTCGGCGGGATCCAGCGCCGCGCCCCAGTGCAGCAGGCGCGCAGTGCTCGTGTCGACGACGACGCTGACGCCGCCGGAGGTCAGGTGGACGAGTTCGCTCATTGCCGCTCCAGACGGGTCGCAGACGAAAAGGGAGGCCCGCCCGTGAGCATACGGGCGGGCCTCCGAGAGGTGTTACTCCTTGACGGGGATCGACGCGGCCTTGAGCGCGTCGACGGTCGCCGTCTGACCCTTCTCGATCGCGTCGAGCAGCGTTCCGCTGCCCGAGACCGCGGCCTTGAACCCGTCGGACACGTCCGAGTAGGTCTGGGTCATGGTCGGGCCCCACGCGAAGTCGGGCGAGACCTGGGTGGCCGCGTCGGCGAAGACGTCGTAGATCTTCTGGCCGCCGTAGAACTCGACGCCCTCGGCGTAGACCGGAAGGTCGAGGCCCGCGGTGGTGGCCGGGTAGAGGTTGGCCGCCTCGGCGAGGGCGGTCAGCGCCTCATCCGACGTGTTGAGCCACAGCGCGAACTTCGTCGCCTCGTAGAGGTGCTCGCTGCCCTTGAGCACAGCGGTCGACGAACCGCCCCAGTTGCCGGCGGCGGATCCGCCCTCCTCCCACTGCGGGAGCGCGGCGACGGCCCAGTTGCCCGCCGTGTCGGGTGCGCCGCTCGAGATCGAGTTGGCACCCCAGACGGCGGAGTTCCAGGTCCAGACCTGACCGGAGTTGTAGGCGTTGTTCCACTCGTCGGTCCAGGCGGGAACCGTCGCGACCAGGTCGTCGTCGAGCATGCTCTGCCAGTAGTCGGCGACCGTGGTCGTGGCGTCGTCGGCGAGCGAGACCGTCCAGCCCTCGTCGTCGCTCGAGAACCACTGCGCGCCGTCCTGCCAGGCGAAGCCCGCGAACTGGTTGATGTCGGACTGCGAGAAGTTGGTGATGTAGCCGCCGAGTTCGCGGATCTGCACGGCGGCCTCGCGGTACTCGTCCCACGTGGTGGGGATCTCGATGCCGTTCTGCTCGAACAGGTCGGCGCGATAGAACAGACCCATGGGGCCGGTGTCCTGCGGCACGCCGTAGACGCCCTCGGTGCCGAGAGTCACCTGTCCCCAGGCCCAGTCGACGAACTGGTCTTCGGAGGCGACCACGTCTTCGCAGGCGCTGAGGTCTTCGAGGCCGTCCTGCACGAGGAAGTTCGGCAGGGCGTCGTACTCGATCTGGCCGAGGTCGGGGGCGTCGCCCGCCTTGATCTGGTTGAAGAAGTTCTGGTACGTGCCGCCGTTGCCGTTCGGGCCGGTCTGCACGTCGACCTGGATCTCGGGGTTGGCCTCGTTCCAGATCTCGACGACGTCTTCGATGCCGGGGATCCAGGAGGTGAACTCGAGCGTGACGTCGCCGTCCGCCGGGGTGCACGAGGCGGCGTCGCCGCCGGTGCCGGAGCTGTCTCCGCCGGATGCCGAGCAACCGGCGAGCGCGAACGCCGAGATGGCGATGACAGCGGCTGCCTTCATCTTCGAATGCTGCATTTCGATCCTTTCGTGGATGCGATGGGGGTGGTGCGGGTGTGTGGTGCGGGTGGTGCGCCGCCCGGTCGGTCCGGGCGGCTGCCTGCTCACTTCAGGGCGCCGGCGCCCAGTCCGTTGCGCCAGAAGCGCTGGAGCAGGAGGAATGTGATGATCAGCGGGATGACCGACAGCAGAGCGCCGATCAGCACGAGACCGCGGAGTTCCGGCAGCTGGTTCAGCTGGTTGTTCCAGTTGTAGAGACCGAAGACCACCGGGAAGAGGTCCTCGGATCGCAGCATGATCATCGGCAGGAAGAAGTTGTTCCAGATGGCCACGAACTGGAAGAGGAACATCGTCACCAGTGCCGGAGTCATCAGGCGGATGCTGACGGTGAAGAACGTGCGGATCTCACCCGCGCCATCGAGTCGACTCGCTTCGAGCAGCTCGTCAGGCACCGACGAGGCCGCGAAGATCCGCGCCAGATACACGCCGAACGGACTCACGATCGAGGGCAGGAAGACTGACCAGAACGTGTTGGTCAACTGCGCCTGGCTGAAGATCAGGAACAGGGGCAGCGCGAGCGCGGTGGCGGGCACGAGCACCCCGCCGAGCACGATGTCGAACATCAGGTCGCGTCCAGGGAAGCGGTACTTCGCCAGCGCGTAGCCGGCCATGGCGGCGAGCAGGGTCGCGATGGCACCGCCGAGTGCGGCGTAGAGCACCGAGTTCATCAGCCAGCGCAGATAGACGCCGTCGCGGTAGGCGAAGAGCTCGGCGATGTTGTCGAGCAGGTGGAAGTCGGCGAACCACAGCGGAGCGGTGGTCAGGATGTCGCCGGTCTCTTTGCTCGACGCGACGAGCAGCCACCACAGCGGCAGCAGGAAGTAGACCGTGAACACGGCCATGATGAGCATGGCGCCCGTGCGGGAGATGCCCGACTCGCGAGCGGCCTTTCCGCGCGGGGCCTTGCCGCGGGAGCCCCGCCCAGGGGCGACGATCGACATGGTGCTCATGCGTTCTGCTCCTTGCGCTGCATGTACTTCATGAAGCCGAACGACAACACGAAGGTCGTCACGGCGAGCACGACCGAGAAGGCGGCCGCCAGGTTGGTGTTCGGGATGGATGCCGTGGCATACACGGTCATGTTCGGAGTGAAGGTGCTGGTCACCGCCGAGCTGAATGAGCGGAAGACCTGGGGCTCGGCGAGCAGCTGCAGCGTGCCGATGATCGAGAAGATCGCGGTCATCACGATCGCGGGGCGCACCAGCGGGATCTTGATCGACCAGGCGATGCGCCACTGACCTGCGCCGTCGAGGATCGCCGCCTCATAGAGCTCCTGCGGGATCGACAGCAGCGCCGAGTAGATGATCAGCATGTTGTAGCCCACGTAGACCCAGGTCACGACGTTCGCGATCGACCACAGCACCAGGTCGGCACCGAGGAAGTCGATGTTCTTGGTGATCGCGGTGAAGGGCGAGAGGTTGGGCGAGAACAGCGAGCCCCACATGATCGCGGCGATGACACCGGGCACCGCGTAGGGCACGAAGAACGCCAGGCGGAAGAAGCGCTTGCCTCGCACGAGTGGCGAATCGAGCAGCAGCGCGAACAGCAGGGCGAGGCCGAGCATGACCGGCACCTGCACGACGCCGAACGTCAGCATCCGACCCATCGAGCTCCAGAACGCCTCGTTCTGGAAGACGAGCACGTACTGCGTGAACCCGCCGAACACCTGCTCGGCCTTGCCGAAGGTGCCGTCGCGCTCGACGACGAGCAGCGACTGCCAGAACGCGTAGGCGATCGGCACGACGTAGAACAGCGCGAACAGCACGCCGAACGGGACGATGAGGAACGCGATGGCGCCCTTGTGCGGAATCCGTCGGCGGCGGCCCGGCGCCTGGGGCGCAGAGGCGACCGCCGGAGCGGTGAGCGTGGTGGTCATACATCCTCCTTGATGATGCGGACTGCCCCTGCCGGGACGAAGCCGGTGGTGGGTGCGTCGGTGACGAGGTCGTGCCCCGTGGCGCCGATCTCGGCGGCCGAGTCGCCGTGGTTGATGACGAACAAAAAGCTGCCGTTCGCGCCGGAGCGACGGACGACCTCGACGTCGCGGCTCGCGCCCGCGTGAGGCGCGATGCCCGCATCCGAGGCGAGGCGGGCGATCAGATCCCGATAGGCGATGCGGTCGGGCTGCGTGGCGACGAACCAGGCCGCGCCCTTTCCCGCCTCGCGACGGGTGAGCGCGGGGCCACCTGCGGCGGGGCCGTCGGCGAACGACGCCACGGTCTCGGCATCCGTCGTCTTGAGTCGTTCGGCCCATACCGATCCGCTCGTGCCGTCGGTGAGGAACACGACCTCTCGGGGAAGAAGCGGAGCGAACTCCTCCGAGCGGATGCCGAGCAGGTCGCGGAACGCGCCGGGGTAGCCGCCGGTGCGCACTCGGTCTTCCTCGTCGACGATGCCGCTGTAGAAGGTGATCAGGGCGGTCGCGCCGTTCTCGACCGCGCGGGCGATGGCCGCGGCATCCGCATCGCTGATGAGGTGCAGTGCCGGGACGATGAGCAGTCGATAGCCGTCGAGGTCGCTGCCGGGGCGCACGACGTCGGTGGTGACACCGGCATCCGCCAGCGCCGCATGTGCCGCGTGCACCTGACCGAGGTAGGTGAGCGCCTCGCTCGGGCGCCCCTCGTTCTCGACGGCCCACCAGCTCTCCCACGAGAAGAACAGGGCGGCGTCGGCGACGACACGGGTGCCGGCGACCTCGCCGAGACGGTCGAGCAGACCGCCGAGCTCGACGACCTCGCGCCACTGATCCGAGTCCTCGCCCGCGTGGGGCACGAGGGCGGTGTGGTACTTCTCGGCGCCCTGGGTCGAGGCGCGCCACTGGAAGAAGCAGATGCCATCGGCACCGCGGGCGATGTGCGCGGCGATGTTGCGCTGCATCTCTCCGGGAGCCTTGGCGAGGTTGTACGGCTGCCAGTTCACGGCGCCGGTCGAGGTCTCCATCAACAGCCAGGGCGCGCCCTGCGCGAGGCCGCGAGTGAGGTCGGCGGCGAACGAGAGCTCGCTTCGCGCGTCGTCGAGGCGGCGGTCGAGGTAGTGGTCGTTGGCGATCAGGTCCATCTCGCCCGCCCACGACCAGTAGTCGAGGTTGCGGATGTGCGCGGTCACCATGAAGTTGGTCGTCACCGGGACGTCGCTGCGCTCGCGCAGGATCGCAGCCTCGGCGCGGTAGAGCGCGAGCTGCTCGTCGGAGCTGAACCGCTGGAAGTCGAGGATCTGGCCCGGGTTGCGCAGAGACAGGGCCTGGGCCGGCACGCGCACATCGTCGAAGTCGCTGTATCGCTGGCTCCAGAACGTCGTACCCCACGCGCGGTTCAGCGCGTCGATGTCGTCATAACGGTCACGCAACCAGCCGCGGAACGCCTCGGCGCTCGTGTCGCAGTAGCAGAGCGCGTTGTGGCAGCCCAGCTCGTTCGACACGTGCCAGAGCGACACGGCGGGGTGGTCTCCGTAGCGGTCGACCACGCGGGTGACGACCTCGGCGGCGTAGGCCCGGAAGAGCGGCGAGCTCGGGCAGTAGCCCTGGCGGCCGCCCTGGGTGAAGACCGTGCCGTCTTCGCCGACCGGCAGGATCTCGGGATGCTGCGCGGTGAGCCACGGCGCGGGCGAGGCGGTGCCGGTGCCGAGGTTGATACGGATCCCCGCCGAGTGCAGCAGCCCGATGATCTCGTCGAGCGCGGTGAAGTCCCACACTCCCCTAGCGGGGTTGATCGACGACCAGCCGAAGATGTTGATCGCCACGAGTCCGACACCGGCCTGCTGCATGAGCCGCACGTCATCGGGCCAGACGCTGCGATCCCACTGCTCGGGGTTGTAGTCGCATCCGAAGACGAGGCCGCGCCCTGCGGAGAGGGTGGCGATGCGGTCGGACACTGCGGCGGCCATTCAGTGACGCTCCTTTGCGATTCATGTGTGCACGTGCACAGCTCGCGGCGTGGAAGCAGCGATCGGGATTTCTGTGAACGTGCACACATAGTCGCATGTCGCGGTGAATCCCGTCAAGTCGCGGTCGCTAGGCTGTCGATCATGAGTACTTCCGCCCGTCGTCGCAGCACCGTGCACGACGTGGCGCGTGTGGCCGGGGTCTCGCGAGGAACCGTCAGCCGCGTGATCAACGGCGGGTATGTGTCGGACTCCGCGCGCACGGCGATCGAAGACGCGATCCGCGAGGTCGGCTACGTGCCCAACACCGCGGCGCAGAACCTGGTGCGCCAGCGCACCCAGGCGATCGCGTTCATCGTGCACGAGCCGCACGCGCTGTTCCTCGAAGACCCCAACATCGGCGCGATCATGCTCGGCACGAACGAGACCCTCTCCGAGGCGGACTACCAGATGGTGTGCCTCGTCGTGGACTCGGTGCGCGACACCGAACGGGTCGCGCGGTACCTCAACGGCGGGTTCGTCGACGGAGCCGTCATCGTCTCGGCCCGCGCCCAGGACCCCATCACCAAGGCCGTCATGCGACTCGACCTGCCCGTGACCTACGTCGGCCACCCGCCCGACGTCGATGCGGCCTGGGTCGGCGTCGACAACCGCGGCGCCGCACAGGCCGTGACCTCCCGACTCATCGCGACGGGGCGCGCACGGGTCGGCATGATCGCCGCCGCCCTCGACCGCGACTCGGGCACCGACCGCCTCGCGGGCTTCACCGAGGCGCTCGGCGACGCGTTCGACCCCGACCTCGTCGAAGAGGTGCCGCTGTACTCGTATGCCGACGGCGCCTCGGCGATGACGCGACTGCTCGACCGCGCGCCCGACATCGACGGCGTCTTCGCCGCCTCGGACGCCGTCGCGGCCGGTGCGATGTGGGCGCTGCGCGAAGCCGGGCGTCGTGTGCCCGAGGACGTGGGTGTGGTCGGCTTCGACAACAGCACCTGGGCGACCCGCACCACCCCGCTGCTCTCGACCGTCGACCAGCCCGCCGAAGGGCTCGGGGCCGCAGCCGCGGCATCCGTGCTCGCGCAGCTGCGCGACGATCAGCGCCCGCGCGAGGGCATCATGCTGCCGACGCCCGTGGTCTGGAGAGACTCGGCCTGAGCGCAGGTCTCAGGCGCGGCCGAAGGACTCGGCCTGAGCGCCCCTCCCCCAGCGGAACGGCGAGACCGTCGGGTTGCCGGTGATCCAGAATCGCCAGGGGAACGCCGCGGTTCCGGCGACGCCGGCCACCCCGACCCTCGGTCCGGTCGCCACCTCTGCGACGGGTTCGTCCCGCAGCCAGAGTTCAGCGCGGGCACCCTCGAACTCGTCACCGGCGACCGCATCGATGCCGTCGTGAAGCGGATGCCGCAGCCCCACCGCCTGGCCGAACCGCCCGGGCCCCCTGGCGAGGTCTCGCAGTGCCGTCGCCGTCAGCGGGGTCGTCGCGCGACGGCGCACGGCCGCGGCATCCGCCCCGTGCACGACCTCGCCCGCACGCAGCAGGATTCCGCCGGCCTGCCCCTCAGGCCCCGAGACCACGTTCACACACGAGTGGATGCCGTGACTCAAGTAGACGTACAGATGCCCCGGCTCGCCCCACATCGTCGCATTGCGCGCGGTGCGGCCCATGCGTGCGTGAGAACCGGGGTCGGCATCGGGGCCGGTGCCCTGACCGTGGTACGCCTCGACCTCTGTCAGGCGCAGTCGCACCTCGGAGCCCGCGACCTCGGTGCGCAGCTCTCCGCCGAGCAGCAGCGGGGCGACCTCGACCGGCAGCCCGCTCAGCTCGGCGCGGGTCGCTCGGTGCAGGGCATCCGTCGGCATGCGCTCAGAACTGCGGCGCCGTCTGGCACCATGAGGCGTCGAAACCGGTGAGTGCCACGATCTCGTCACCCGTGCGCAGGTCGAGCAGGTGCGTCTCGAGGTTCTCGGGCAGCGGCAGCAGCATCTGGTCGTAAGGGTTGTCGGCGAGATCGGGCGCGATCACGACCGCGGCGTACTGGCCGCTGGGTGAGGCGCAGGCCTGCAGGATCGAGTCGGTCGAGTCGACCTCGACGAGGGGTGTCGCGGCTCCCTCGTCATCGACACGGACGATCGCCTGACCGATGGGCAGTCCGCTCTCATCGCGCGAGACGACGTGGCGCAGCGTTCCGCCGGGGAACGGCGTGATCGTGATCGCCGAACCGTAGTCGGGAGTCGATGCCTCGAGCGGCACCTCCGAGCCGTCGGTGAGGTTGAGCTCGACCACAGAGCCGTCGAGCCGTTCGACGATCGCCGTGTACGTGCCGCGCGAGATGCCCTGAATGGTGGTCGCGAGTCCGAGGGACTGCACGCCTGCGTCAGTCGTGCGATCGACCAGCGAGAGCGCACCGTCGAAGTCGATGAAGAGCATCGCCGCGCTGTCTGGCACGAACTGCCAGACGAAGACATTCGCCTCCTTGTCACCGACCTCGGTGACCACAGGCTCATCATCGCCGCTCAGCGACTGCGTCACGAGCACGCTCGCGCGCCCCTCGGTGTCGCTGAGCTCCTTGTCGGAGTAGCTGTAGCCGACCAGGCCGCCGCGGTCGGAGACCTGGATCGCGCCCACGTATCCGACGCCGGGCAGTTCGAGCTCGCGCGTGTTCTTGCCGTCACGGTCCATCACGAGCAGCTTCGAGCCTTCGTCCTCCTCGACCGAGACGACGAGCTGCGACGAGGTCGCTCGGAAGTCGTTGATCTTGTCTGCCGCGAAGACGGGCTGCGCCTGCTCGCCCGTCAGGTCGGTGCGGAAGATCTGGTCGTCGCCGTCGGCGTCTCGACGCAGCAGGAAGATCGTGGACGGCGGAGTCGAGAAGCTCGTCGAGAGCGTGGCGCTGGGGCCGCCTCCGGCGCCGACCGCATCAGCGACATTCACGGTGTACTCGGTGTCGTCGTCGAGCGGAACGGTGAAGCGGATGCCGATGCCACGGCCTGCGGCGTCGAGAGTGAACGGCACCGCGGGTTCGACCGTCACCTGCGACTCGTCGATCGCAGCGAGAGACTGGTTCGCGGTGAGGATGACGCGGCTGCCCGACGTCTCGATCGCCTCGGCCGGGTCGACCTGCACCTCGGTGATGCGCGGCCCCTGAGTGAGGCTGACCACGCCGAGCCCTGCGCCCACCAGCACGAGGATGCCGAGCACGGCGCCCAGCGCCAGCAGGAATCTGCTGTCGCGCGACGCGGCGGGCTTCTCGGGCCTGGGGCCCTTGGCGGTTTTCGGAGCCCTCGCCGGCTTCGGCGTCTTCGGAGGCCTGGGTGCCTTCGCGGGCTTCGGTTTCTCGGGCGCGGGGGGCGTGTAGTCGGTCGTGGAGGGAGCGGGTGGCACGTAGTCGGCCGAGGAGCGAGCCGCGAACGTGGTCGTCGAGTCGGCATCCGGCGGGACGAAGGTCGAACGCATCGGTCGCGCACCGCCCGTCGAGCGGGCCGCAGGCGGCGTGTCGTCTCGGTCGGCTCCGCCGTCCTCGCGCGACGAACGGGACGCAGCCGCCGCCTCGGCCTCGCGGGCGGCGCGCAGCTCGGCGCGGGTACGCGGAACCCCAGGGCGCTCGTCGTCAGTACTCATACGGGTCCGAAGGCTCGTCGATGGCGGTGACGGTCGTCGGATCGACGTGCAGCGATCCGTCGGCATCCGCCTTGACCGTGCCCTCGACCTCGACCCACTGACCGGTGTCGAACTCGCCGGCGTCGATCGTCACGGGCAGGGTCGCCGGCTGCGCGTCGATCACGCAGTGCGTGATCACGAGGCGCGTGAGGTTGACCCCGTCGGCATCCGTCGGGGTGACGAAGCCGGTCAGCGTGACCGTCTTGCCGTCGTAGGCCGCGGTGTTGGTCGCCGTGGCGAACACGCTCGCCCAGTCCCCGACACCGAAGGTCGCGGTGTCGGCCACGCCCAGGGTCACGTCGTCGGCCCCGGCGAACAGGGCGGTCTGCTCGCCGACTCTCGACATCGCGAGTTCGACCGACAGCGATGCGGGGGGCAGCACGAGCGCGGCGATCACGACGCCACTGGCCACCACACCACCGGTCACCGTGCCGGCCAGGGCGAGGGAGCGGCGGGGCGACGCTTCAACATCCGCCTCGTGCGCGTCGCCATGATCGTGGCCGTGGTCTCCCTCTTCGCCGAGCGGCAGAGTGCACGACCAGATCGCGCCAGCAAGGGTCACGACGGCTGCGGCGCACGTGAACCACACCGACTCGGGGCTGATGTAGAGGTTCAATCGGCCGGTCAGGCCGAGTCCGAGAGTGACGACCGAGATGACGGCGGCGAGGCCGATGCCCAGCCAGCGGGTGGCGAGTGCCCGGGCGCGCGACGGCGCGTCAGCGGTGTGCGTGTGATCAGACAAAGACGTTCACCCCGATCCCGATCGCGAAGGCGGCGAACACGACCACGCCGACGATGCCGACGAGCGTGCGCGTGGTGAAGGTGGTGCGCATGAGCGCGAGCATCTTGACGTCGACGAGCGGACCGACGAGCAGGAACGCGACGAGAGCGCCCGACGAGAAGGTCGAGGCGAAGGAGAGCGCGAAGAACGCATCGACGTTCGAGCAGATCGCGACGGTCATCGCGAGCGCCATCATCGCGAGGATCGACAGCACCGGGTTCGAGCCGATGGCCAGCAGCACCTCGCGCGGGATCAGCACCTGCACGGCTCCGGCGAGCGCCGAGCCGATCACGAGGGCCGGCATGACGGCCCGCAGTTCGATGAGGAACTGCGTCAGGCTGCGGCGAACCGGCGTGCCGTGCTCGTGGGTGACGCGGTCGCACGTGTCGACGAAGCGCTGCGTGAGCAGCGAGTCGGGCGAGGGGTGGCGGCTGTAGATCCAGCCGATCAGGTTGGCGATCAGGTAGCCCCCGATGAGGCGCGCGACCAGGATGCCGTCGTCGAAGCCGAAAGCCGCGTGGGTGGTGAGGATCACGATCGGGTTCACGATCGGGGCGGCGATCAGGAAGGTCAGCGCCTCGGCCGGCGCCAGACCGCGCATCATCAGGCCGCGCGCGAACGGCACGTTGCCGCACTCGCACACCGGGATCAGCATTCCGAGAAGCGACAGCACAGCCCGGCGGGCCCACGCGCGCTTCGGCAGCCAGCGGTGGATCACGTCGGCCGGCAGCCACACCTGCACGACGATCGACAGCAGCACGCCGAGGATCACGAACGGCAGCGCCTCGATGAGCACGCTCAGTGCGAGCGTCAGCCCGTCTTGAGCTCTGCTCGGCAGGCTCTCGGTGAACAGCGTCGGCAGGAATCGATCGACCAGGAAGAGCGCGGCCACGATCGCGGCGCCGAGGGCCACCCCGATCCACGGCGAGCGCGGCGATCGAGAGGGTCGGTGCGAGTGCACCGACCGTGGAGCGGCCTGGGTGGTCACGCGTTCGCTGCCTCTTCGGCATCGCGCTTGTTGGTGCACGAGGCGCACAGCCCGAAGATGTCGACGACGTGCGCGGCATCCGTGAACCCGTGCAGGGCCGCGGTGCGGTGCGCCCACTGCTCGACGTCGGTGGCTTCGATCTCGACGGTGAGACCGCAGTTGCGGCAGATCAGGTGGTGGTGGTGACCCTGGGTCGTGCAGGCACGGTAGAGCGCCTCGCCCTCAGGGCTCTGCAGCGAGTCGGCGTCGCCGGCCGCGGCCAGCCCGGCGAGGGCCCGATACACCGTGGCGAGACCGATGCCTGTGTTGTCGTCGCGCAGCGAGGCGTGCAGATTCTGCGCGCTGACGAACCCTCGCGCGTCGGCGAGGGCTTCGCGCACACGATCGCGCTGCCAGGTGTTCCGCTGAGCCATACCCACGATTCTAGGCGCGCCGCCCTTATCAGGCCCTGGGAACGTCAGGCGTGCACGCGTCGTACGCCGCCGCGCGCGCGCTGGATGATCCAGCACACGACGTAGATCGTGAACGACAGTGTCGTGATGTACGGGCTCACCGGAAGGGTGCCGGCAAGGGCGAGCAGGATGCCGCCGACGGCCGACACGAAGCCGAACAGCGCCGCGAGCAGTGGCACCGCGACCGGGCCCGCCGTGATGCGCATCGCGGCAGCTGCAGGAGTCACGAGCAGAGCCATCACGAGCAGCGCGCCGATGATGTGCACGCTGACGGCGACGATCAGGCCGAGCAGCACCATGAACAGCAGGCTCACGGCGCGGGTGGGCACTCCGCGGGCGGCGGCCGATTCGGGGTCGAGCGAGTCGAAGCGCAGCGGGTTCCACATCAGCAGCAGTCCGAGCAGCACGACGATGCTGATGCCGAGCAGCCAGCCGAGGTCGGGGCTCGACACCGACACGATCTGCCCGGTCAGCAGGCTGAAGCGATTGGCGCTGCGCCCGTCGTAGAGCGACAGGAACAGGATGCCGAGACCCAAGCCGAACGGCATCAGCACACCGACGATCGAGTTGCGATCCCGCGCCTTGGCACCGAGGATGCCGATCAGGATCGCCGCGACGAGCGCACCGCCGAGCGAGCCCGCGACCACGCTGCCGCCGAACAGCAGGGCAGCGGCGGCGCCGGCGAACGACAGCTCGCTGACTCCGTGCACGGCGAACGCCAGGTCGCGCTGCATCACGAAGACGCCGATCAGTCCGCCGACGATGCCGAGCACGGCACCCGCGATGATCGAGTTCGCGAGCAGGGCGACGAGCTCGCCGTAGTCCTGGAACGAGAAGACGTCGCTCCAGTCCACGGCCTGCACGATGCCGGTCATGGCATTCATGCGGCACCTCCGTGGTCGTGGTCGTGCGCGTGCTCATGGTGGGGCTCGGCATCCGGCACTCCCACGACGACCAGTCGGTCGCCCGCTCGCAGCACGAACACCGGGGTGCCGTAGAGCTCGGTGAGCACGCGGGTCTGCAGCACCTCTTCGGGGGTGCCGAGCACGAACCGTCCACCCGCGATGTACAGGATGCGGTCGACCCGACCGAGGATCGGGTTGATGTCGTGGGTCACGAACAGCACAGCGGCTCGGCGGTCGCGGCGCTGGCGGTCGATGATGTCGGTGATGGCGACCTGGTTCGCGAGGTCGAGGTTCGACAGTGGCTCGTCGCACAGCAGCAGGGTCGGCTCGTCGGCGAGGGCCTGCCCCACTCGCAGTCGCTGCTGCTCACCACCCGAGAGCAGTCCCACGCGGCGGTCGGCATAGTGTGCCGCACCCACCGAGGCCAGCAGCTCATCGACCTTGGCCTTGTCGCCCCGGTGCGGAACAGGAAAGCCGAAGCGGCTGCCCTGCACCCCGAGCGCGACGAGATCGCGGGCCCTCATGCTCGTGTCGGGGGCGAGCGAGCGCTGCTGCGGGATGTAGCCGATGCGCGGGTTGCCCTTGCGCACGGGTTCGCCCGCGACAGTGATCTCGCCGGCCGACAGCGGCTGGAGGCCCAGGATGCTGCGCAGCAGCGTGGTCTTGCCCGAACCCGACGGCCCGAGCACCGCGATGAACTCCCCGGGGTCGACCGTCAGATCGAGGCCCGACCACAGCTCGCGGTCGCCACGCTGGAGCGCGGCTCCGCGAATGTCGAGCACCGGGTTCTCCCCCGTGGGTCCCTGGCCGTCCCCCGTGGGTCCCTGGCCGTGCCCCGTGGGTCCCTGAGCCTGTCGAAGGGCCCCACTCACGACTGGAGCGCGGCGGCGAGGCTCTGGATCGCGTCACTCATCCACTCAGAGTACGACGATCCGTCAGGCAGCAGCTCCGTGAACGCGACGAGCGGGATGCCGGCATCCGTTGCGGCGTCCTCGACGCGCTGCGTCTCGGCTCCGCCGGTCTGCGCATTCGTGAGCACGGCCGCCACATCGCCGCTCTCGACGACGTTGAGGGTCTCGAGCAGCGTGGCAGGGGCGACGTCACTGCCCTCCTCGACCGACTCGGCGAACCCTTCGGGCGTGACGTCGGTGAGTCCGGCCGCGGTGGCGATGTAGCCGGGCAGCGGCTCGGTGATGATCACGTTCGCGCCGGCGGCATCCGTCTTCAGAGTCTCGAGGTCGGCCTCGAAACCCTCGAGATCGGCGACGATCTCTTCGGCATTGGCGCTGAATTCCGCCTCGCCGTCGGGGTCGATCTCGGCCAGCTCATCGGCGATGGCCTCGACCACGTGGATCATCGTGTGCGGGTCGAACCAGACGTGCTCGTTGAACCCTTCGATGTGGTCGTGACCCTCGTGGCCCTCTTCGCCCTCGGCGTGGTCGTGGTCGTGCTCCTCCTCGGCGTGCTCACCTTCTGCGTGCTCCTCTTCGGCATGCTCCTCGTCGGAGTGGCCCTCGTTGCCCGGGAAGTCGTGCGAGAACTCGACGGCCGTGACCAGGTGGGGGTCGGCGTCCTGCAGCAGGGTGTCGATGAAGGCGTCGTAGCCGCCGCCGTTCTCGATCACGAGGTCGGCCTTCTGCACCGTCAGGCGGTCGCGGGCCGAGGCCTCGTATGAGTGCGGGTCCTGAGTGGCCGAGGTGATGATCGAGGTCACATCGACGCGGTCGCCGCCGATCTGCTCGGCGAGCGAGCCGTAGACGTTGGTGCTCGCCACGACGGTCACGGTGCTGTCGTCGCCCTCTCCCGCAGCGGGGGTGGTCGAGCATCCGGCCAGCGAGAGTGCGGCGACGGATGCGAGGGCGAGGGCGACGAACGGCTTCTTCATGCTCTCACTCTAAACGCTAATGAGAACCATTATCAAATCGGCTTCCGGGGCGTCGTCGCCCGACCCGCCTGCAGGACCGACGCACGGATGCAGGACGAGAAACCGTGTTCTCGTCCTGCATCCGTGCTTTCTTCTTGCGAACGGCCCAGTGGAGACGGCCCAGTGGGAACGGCTCAGCCGACGAGACCCGGTGCGATCCACACGGTCGAATCCGCCGGCACGGCGCCGCCGACCACCGTGCCGAGGACGACATCTGCGGCATCCGTTCCGAGCTCGAAAGGCTCCGAGCCGAAGTTCGTCACGATCTGCCAGCCGTTCGGGCGGGCGAAGCGCAGCACGTCGGGGCGTCCGGTCTCGATCCACTCGAGGCTCTCGTCGGTCTGCAGCTCGTGACGCAGACGCAGCGCCTCGCGGTACAGCGACAGCGTCGACGAGGGGTCCGCAGCCTCGACATCGACCGCGGACTCGGCGAACCACGCGGGCTGCGGCAGGTGAGCGTCACCCGATCCGAATCCGAACGACGGGCCGGATGCCGTCCACGGCAGCGGCACACGGCATCCGTCGCGTCCGAGGCCGTCGAAGACGGCACCGCGGAAGA
Source organism: Microbacterium sp. NPDC087589 (assembly GCF_044743635.1). NCBI lineage: Bacteria > Bacillati > Actinomycetota > Actinomycetes > Micrococcales > Microbacteriaceae > Microbacterium > Microbacterium sp. NPDC087589. The sequence continues at coordinate 159,050 of NZ_JBIUWV010000007.1, read as the reverse complement.
ACGCGGGGTCCTGACGCTGCTCGGCCGAGATCTCGGCGACCTCCTGCAGCCCCAGCTCCTCGCCCTGGTACAGATACGTGCTGCCGGGCAAGCCGAGCAGCAGCAGCGTCGCGGCGTGCGCCCGGCGCAGCCCGCGCTCACGGTCGAGCTGATCCTCGGGCCCACCGGCGGCGACCCATTCGACACCCTGCTTCACTCCGGTGCGTCCGCCGAGCTGCGGCAGACCGTAGCGGGTCGCGTGCCGCGTCACGTCGTGATTCGACAGCACCCACGTGGTCGACGAGCCCGTCGCCTGCGACTGCGCCAGGTTGTCGGCGATGATGGTGCGGAACTGCGTCGCGTCGAAGTCGGCGACGAGCAGATCGAAGTTGAACGCCTGGCCCAGTCCCTCGGCCGAGGCGTACTTCGCCCGACGCTCGGGTGTGCTCACCCAGGCCTCGGCGACGGCCGTGCGCGGCGGGTCGTACTCGTTGAAGACCCGGCGCCACTCGGCGTAGACCTCGTGCACGTCGTCGCGGTCGTGCAGCGGGTGGTTGCCGTCGTGCGGCAGCAGCTCGAGTTCGGCGGTGCTCGGCAGCGGCTCGGTGAGGTCCTTCGTGAGCATGTGGGCGACGTCGATGCGGAAGCCGTCGACTCCCCGGTCCGACCAGAAGCGCAGGGTCTTCAGGAAGTCCTCGCGCACCTCGGGGTGGTCCCAGTTGAGGTCGGGCTGCTCGGGCGCGAAGCTGTGCAGGAACCACTGGCCGTCTTCCACCCGCTCCCACGCAGACCCGCCGAACGCAGCGGTCCAGTCGGTCGGGGGTTCCGAGCCGTCGGGTCCGCTTCCCTCGCGGAAGATGTACCGCTCGCGGGCCGCCGACCCGCGGCCTGCGGCGAGCGCCTCCTGGAACCACTCATGCAGGTCGGACGAGTGGTTAGGCACGATGTCGACGACCACGCGGATGCCGCGGTCGTGCAGCGCGGCGACCATCTCGTCGAAGTCCTCGAGCGTGCCCAGGCGCGGGTCGACGTCGCGGTAGTCGGCCACGTCGTACCCGCCGTCGGCGAGCGCCGACGGGTAGAACGGACTCAGCCACACGGCGTCGATGCCGAGGTCGCGCAGGTAGTCGGCCCTCGAGACGATGCCCGGGATGTCACCGAGTCCGTCGCCGTTCGCGTCGGCGAAGCTGCGGGGGTAGATCTGGTAGACGGCGGCCTGTCGCCACCATGCCGCCGTCGTGTCGTCGCGGGTCTCGGTGAGAAGCGCATCGGTCATGAGGGGTGGTGCTCCTTCGTGTTGCGGTCTGGGGTGTGTGGGTCGGTCCCTTCGACAGGCTCAGGGACCGACAGGCTCAGGGACCGACAGGCCCAGGGACCGACAGGCCCAGGGACTGATGGGTCGCTGAGTCTGTCGAAGCGTCAGCCCTTGACGGCGCCCTGCGTGACGCCCTCCATGACGAAGCGCTGCGTGAACAGGTACGCCAGGATAGCGGGGGCCATCGCCATCAGGTACGAGGCGAAAGACACGTTGTAGTTGTTGCTGAACTGGGTCTGGAAGAGGTTCTGCCGCACCGGGAGGGTCTGCATGGCCGGGTCCGAGATGATCAGCGACGGCATCATGAAGTCGTTCCACGCGTAGAGGAAGGCGAAGATGCCGACGGTCGCGCTCATCGGGGCGAGCAGCGGGAAGATCAGCTGCCAGAACGTCTGCCACGTGCTGGCACCGTCGATGCGGGCGCTCTCCTCGAGTTCGATCGGGATCGACCGCAGGAACGCCGTGAACAGCAGCACGCTGAAGCTCAGCTGGAACATCGTCGCGAGGATGATCACGCCGAACGGGTTGTCGAGTCCCACCCAGCCGGTCAGCTGGATCTGGGGCAGCGCCACGACCGGGAACGGGATGAACATCGCGGCCAGCAGGTAGAAGAACGAGTAGCGGAACAGGCGGTGGTCCCAGTTGCGCACGATCGCATACGACGCGAAGGCCGCGAGCACGATGGTCGCGATGACCGTTCCCGCGGTGACCAGCAGCGAGATGCCGGCTCCGACCGGGAACTTCGTGAGGTTCCACGCCTCGACGAACCCGTCGATGCTGAACGGCGCCGGGAGCGAGAACGCGTTGCCGTCGACCGCTTGGCCCGTCGTCTTGAACGCCATCGAGATCGTGACGTACAGGGGCAGCAGAACCGTGACCGCGCACAGGATCAGGATGATGGTGCCCGACCAGTTGACGCGCTCCATGCGGACGCGCGGCTTCTTGCCCGAGGTGGGGATGGTGGTGAGTGTCTGCGTCGACATCAGAGTGCGTTCCTTCCGCGGGTCAGCGAGAGCTGCAGCAGGGAGATGAGCACGGCGACGATGAAGAAGATCGTCGCATTGGCCATCTGATAGGCGTAGTCGCCGCCGTTGAAGCCCGCGATGATCGTCATCGCTACGCTGCGGGTGGCGGTGCCCGGCCCGCCGTTGGTGAGTCCGACGATGATGTCGTAGGCGTTGAGGAACCCCTTGAAGCCGAGGATCACGTTGATCACCACGTACCCGGCCACGAGCGGCAGCGTGATGCGGAACAGCTGCTGCCTCTTGTTCGCGCCGTCGATGCTCGCCGCCTCGTACACCTCGCCGGGCACTGAGAGCAGTCCGGCGATGTAGATGAGCAGCGTCCCCGGCACCGCCTGCCACGCGGTCACGATCACGATCGCGACCCAGGCGAGATCGGGATTCGCGAGCAGGCTGGTCGACAGCCACGGGATGCCGGTCGCTGCGCCCGCGGCCGGGATGGAGTTCGAGAAGAGGAAGTTGAAGACGTAGGCGATGATGATGCCCGAGATCACCATCGGGATCACGAAGATCGTGCGCAGCCCCGTCTTGAATCGGATGCGGGAGGTGAGCCCGACCGCGAGCATGAACGCGACGACGTTGACGACGATCACCGTGGCGATCGAGAAGCCGAACGTGAACAGGTAACTCTGCAGGATGGCCGGGTCGCTGAACATCGCGATGTAGTTGGTCAGCCCGTTGAAGCTCCATTCGCCGATGCCGATGGAGTCGGTGAAGCTGAAGAAGATACCCATGATGCCGGGCACCGTGATCGCGAGCGTGAAGATCACGAGGGTCGGCAGCAGGAACAGGTAGTAGATCGGCTCGACGCGTCCTTTACGGCGGCCGAGCTTGCGGGTGCCGCCGGTGACGATCGCCGTGGTGTCGGTCGTCGGACTGTTGGGCTTCGTGATGTTCGACGCCGCGGGGTTGGGAGCTGCCGGGCCCGGCAGAGCGGTGTTCGTCATGGCGTGGACTCCTCTGTCTCGCCGGATGCTGAGTCCTCACCGGAGGCGTTGTCCTGGGTCGACGGGATCGGAGCGCGGAAAGCGATCCTGGCCCAGTCGGCATCCATGGTGCGCAACGTGGAGGTCGTGGACGCGCCGAGCACCATCGCCTGCGCGTAGTTGAAGACCGGCAGGGTCCGCGGCACCAGCACCGAGGGTCCCTGATAGATCTGGCCGTTGTCGTAGTACTCGACCATTCCCTCGACGCGGGGGTCATCGGGCGCCGGAGCATCGTTCGTCGGGGTGAAGCCGAGCTGCGAGGCGTTGTACTCCTCGATGTTCTCGGGCAGGAACAGGTACTCGAGGAAGTCGCGTGCGGCCTCCTGGTGCCGCGACCCCTCGGGGATCATCGCCGCGAGGTCCATGTTGACGCGCACGCCGAGGTCGGCGGGGTCGTCGGTCATCGGAAGCGGGAAGGTGCCGAGCTCGAGGTCGGGTGCGGTCTTCGCGATCTCGCTGAACGCCCACGGCCCCTGCAGATACATCGCGGCCTCGCCCTTGCCGAACGCGAGGTTGCCATCGCCGTATGCGCGGCTCGCAGCATCCGCATTGGTGTAGTCGTTCACGAGCGTCATCATGCGATCCATGGGCTCTGCGAAGTCTTTCTCGAACGAGGCCTCCGAGTCCGGCCCCACCTCGGTGCCCTCCTGCGCGAGCGTGTCGAAGAAGTCGATCACGTCGACCGAGCCGCCGGCCGTGTAGTCGTACCAGCCCTGCGCGACCGTCCAGTCGTCCTTGAACGTGGCGTAGAACGGGTCGATCCCCGCCTCCTTCAGCCGGTCGCACACGGCGAGCAGCTCATCCCAGGTCTGCGGAACCTCGAGACCCTGCTGCGCGAAGATCTCCTTGTTGTAGATGACCGAGGCCCCCATCACGGAGTACGGCAGCGCGCTCGTGCGGCCCTCGCACGACCCGTACTGCTCCATGAGGGGCTGCAGGTCGTCGCGGATGGTCGAGGCCGCTTCGGTGCCGGAGAGATCGGTGAGCGCGCAGCGCTGCACGAACCGGGCGATCTCGTAGTTGTAGTTGGCGAGCATGATGTCAGGCGGGTTGCCCCGCACGAAGCTGGCCGAGACGACATCGACACCGGACGTGTCGATCTCGACGCGCACCCTGTCTTGCGAAGAGTTGTACTGCGCGACGAGTTCGGTCATGAACTCGATCGCCTCGCGTTTGCTGAAGGTGAAGCGTATGGTCTCGGTTCCGCCGGCGGTCGAGCAGCCGGTCAGGCCGGCGCCGAACAGGGCGAGCGCGGCGGCCGCGGCGACGAGCCGGGCCGGGCGTGGTGGTTGGAGAGACACCGTTGTCCTTTCGTCCGGTAGATCCGCAGACTAAATCTAGTGAGCGAATTTACTTCGATGAACGGTACTGTCTCATGTGAACGAGAGTGAGGTCAAGACCCGTGACAGAAGTCTCTGCAGGTCTCGGCACCGGACGAGCCAGTGTCGGCGCGATCCTCGACTTCGCCTGGACCGCCGGTGAGTTCACCGCGACCGAGGCGATGGCGACCACCTCACTGACCCGATCCACCGCTATCGACGGAATAGACACCCTCGTCGACGCCGGCGTGCTGCGCGAGCTTCCCAACGCCCGCGTCGCCGGAAGCTACCGCGCAGGGCGCCCTGCTCGGCGGTTCGTCCTGGCATCCGATCTCGGCGTCGTCATCGGTGTGGATGCCGGAGACACCCACCTCGCCGTCACGATCGCCGACCCGCTCGAGCGCACACTCGTGCACCATCGCACCGACCTCGATCCGACGCAGTCCGCCGCCGCCCGGCGCGCGACGATCCTCGGGCAGATGCAGCTCGCGATCGACGAAGCAGGCGTCACGCGTGAATCGATCCTCGCGATCTGCGTCGGAGTGGCCGCGCCCGTGAATCGCGCGGGCGTCTCGCCCCCGCACCCTGAAGGCTTCTGGGAGCGCACGAACCCGGGCCTCGCCGAGGCGCTCGACGCCTGGGCGCCCGTCGTCGAGATCAAGAACGACGCACAGCTCGCCGCGATCGCCGAGGGCTCGGCCGGAGCGGCGATCGGATGCCGCGACTACGTCGCCCTGCTCGCGAGCGAGCGCTTCGGTGGCGGCGTCGTCGTCGACGGCCACGTGCTGCACGGGGCGCACGGCGGCGTCGGCGAGGGCGTCGTGTTCGACCACATCGTCGGGGTCGGCTCGGCCTTCGGCCTGCGCTACGCGCTGCAGGACGAGGTCCGCGGCGCAGTGGACAGCGGTGAGATCGAGTCGGACTCGGCGATCGGCCGGCTCGCGGGCGCCGACCGCATCGACCCCCGCGCGGTGCTGACCGCCGCATCCGCCGGCGATCCAGACGCGATGCTCGCGACGTCCCGAGTGGGCGCGACCCTCGCCCGCGTGGTGGGCGTGCTGGGCAGCATGTACGACCCCGCCCGAGTGATCGTGTGCGGTGCGGTCGCCGAGAGCATCGCCCCCGTGCTCGCAGCCGCGCGCGAGGTGCTCCCGACGCAGCTGCACCTGCCGGCACCCGAGATCCTCGCCTCGACACTCGGCGCCGAGGTCGTCTCGATCGGCGCCGTCGCGACAGCTCGTCGGGCTGCCCGCGAGGTGGCCGTGCCGCTGCTCGCCGAGCGGCGCCTCAGCGCCGTGAGCTGAGGGCCTGTGAGAGAACCGGAACAGCGACAGTCACCTTCTTCGATCGAGCTGCTGCTCGACCCCGCCGCCGAAGCAGCCGTCCGGGCCGAATGGGATGCTCTCGCCGCACGCGGCATGTCGAGCCTCGCGGGGCACACGTCGGCGAGCAACCGCCCTCACGTCACACTGGTCGAGCGGGTCGATCTGCCGGCGCCGGATGCGCGCGCCCTCGCCGGCATCCCCTCGTTCCCGGTCACGCTGGGTGCTCCCCTGCTCTTCGGCTCCGGCGAGCGGCGCGTGCTGGCCCGCAGCATCGTTCCGAGTGCGGAGCTGATCGGCCTCCGCGAGACGATCCTCACCGCGATCGGGCCGGGTGACGATGCCCCGCACACCGCACCGGGCGAGTGGATGCCGCACGTCGCCCTCGCCCGCCGGCTGCGCATCGCCGACCTTGCGGCAGCGCTGGATCTCATCGGCGGCGACGTCCACGGTCACGCCCACAGCGTGCGGCACTGGGACCCCACCACCGCGGTGATCACGACTCTCGCGGAGCTGCATCCGAGGCGCGCCTCAGCGCGCTGAGCCGAACAGCAGCAACTCTCAGGCGTAGTCGCTGTCGTCCACCGGGGAAGGCGCCGGCCCCAGGCTCTCGACAGCGTCCCACAGCTCCTCGGGGACCTCCGTCTGCTCCAGCTCATCGAGCTGCGCACGACGATGCGGTGTCGACACCCCGACGACGGTGGAGTCGACCAGCGGAGACCGCAGCGAGTAGCGCAGCGCTGCGGCAGCCATCGACGTTGCATGGTCGGCGCACACGCGCTGCAGACGCTCGGTCCACTCCAGCAGCTCCTCGCCGGCAGGCCGATAGGCGTACTGCGCGCCGGAATGCGGACCCTTGACGAGCAGTCCCGAACCGAACGGTGCGGCGTTGAACACGGCCATGCCGCGCGCCTTGGCGTCGGCGAAGACAGTCTCAGCCGAGTGATCCACCAGCGTGAATCGGTTGTGGATCAGCACGGCGTCGAACACACCCGTCTCGACGTACTTCGCCATCAGCGGCACCGGAGCCGCAGCCACACCGATCGCGTCCACCACGCCGGCGCTCCGGAGTTCGATGAGCCCCTGCAGCGCACCCCCGATCGAGATCGAGTCCTCGAACGACACCGAGTACGGGTCGTGCAGGTGCAGCAGCGGAATCCGGTCGACCCCGAGCCGGGCGGTCGTCTCGTCGAACGAGCGGAGCACGCGGTCTCGGTCGAACACGCCGGTCTCAGGGTCTTGATCCACCTTCGAGATGACCCGCGAACCATCCAGCCCCAGCTCCCGCAGTGCGATCCCGATGACGGCCTCGGAGCGACCGGCGGAGTAGTTGTTCGAGGTGTCCACGAACCCGTGTCGGCTCGTGAGCAGGTCGATGGCGACCTCGACGGCCGCTCTCTCCTCGGCGGACCCCGGCTCCGAGTGCCGGCCGAGGCCGGAGGTTCCGAGGGTGATGGGCGTCGGTTCGATCTTCATCCGCTGAGAGTCCGTTCTGTCGGGGGCCGATCGTCGCGGTTCTGCTGACACTGTATCCCCGGACGATCCGCCTCACTCCACGAGCAGTGCAGGCTCCTCGAGCACGGATGCCACGTCGGCGATGAAGCGGCTCATGCCGTCGCCGTCGATCACGCGGTGGTCGAACGAACCCGCAACGGTGGTGACCCAGCGGGGGCGCACCTCGCCGTCGACGACCCACGGCTTCTGGCTGATCGTGCCCATGGCCACGATCCCGGCCTCGCCGGGGTTGATGATCGGCGTGCCGGCATCCATCCCGAAGACACCGATGTTGGTGATCGTGATCGTGCCGCCCTGCTGGTCGGCGGGGCTCGTCTTTCCCTCGCGGGCCGTCAGGGTGAGCCGGTTCAGCGCGCGAGCGAGGTCCTTCATGCTGAGGTCCTGCGCGTCCTTGATGTTCGGCACGAGCAGGCCACGGGGCGTGGCCGCCGCGATGCCGAGGTTCACGTAGTGGCGCACGGCGATCTCGGCGCCGCCCTCGGTCTCGATCCAGGCCGCGTTGACCATCGGGGTGCGTCGGGCGGCCCAGATGACGGCGCGGGCCATGATCAGCAGCGGGGAGACGCGGATGTCGGCGTAGTCGGGCGAGGCCTTGAGCCGCTTGACGAGCTCCATCGTGCGGCTCGCATCGATCTCCTTCCACACGGTGACGTGCGGGGCGGAGTAGGCGCTCTGCACCATCGCCGACGAGGTGGCCTTGCGCACACCCTTGACCGGGATCGACTCGGTGCGATCGTCGCTCTGGCCGGAAGCGGATGCCGCGGCCGGCGACAGCCCACGAGCGAGGCCCGCGGGAGCATTGTGCGGCGCAGGCACCGTCTCTTCACGCACGGTGCCCCACTCGGGAGTCTCGATGTTGCGGAAGACGCTCGCCTGCGAGGCGTGGGTCATCACGTCGTCGCGCGTGACCTCACCGTCGGCACCGGTCGGCGTGACGGTCGTAAGGTCGACCCCCAGGTCGCGGGCGAGCTTGCGGATCGGCGGCTTCGCGATCACGCCGACCGACGAGCGCACCTCGTGCCGGGTGGTTGCAGAGCCTGTCGAAGCACGCTTGCGCCGGGACGTGGCGCCGCCGCCGGTGCCGTACCCGACGAGCACCGATCCACCGCCCTCCTCGGGCGCGGGAGCTTCGGCGGTCGCGATCTTGCCGGGTCCGACCGCACCTGGCTGGGTCCCTGAGCCTGTCGAAGGGTCCGTCACGAAGGTGATGATCGGCGAGCCGACCTCGACCGTCGCGCCCTCCGCGGCGAGCAGCTCACCGACGACGCCGGCGTGCGGCGACGGCAGCTCGACGAGCGACTTGGCCGTCTCGATCTCGCAGATCACGTCGTTGATGGCGACGGTGTCACCGGGCGCGACCTTCCACGCCACGATCTCGGCCTCGGTCAGGCCCTCGCCCACATCGGGGAGGTTGAAGTTCTGCGTGCTCATGTGCGGTCCTTTCGGAACGGCGAGATCGGGGTGAGATCAGTAGGCGAGGGAGCGATCGACGGCCTCGAGGATGCGGTCGGCGTCGGGGAGGTAGGTCCCCTCGAGCTTCGCGGGCGGGAACGGGGTGTCGTACCCCGAGACCCGCAGCACCGGGGCCTCGAGTGCATAGAAGGCGCGCTCCATGACGGTCGCCGCGATCTCGCTGCCGACGCTGACGAAGCCCTGCGCCTCCTGCGCGTAGACCATGCGTCCGGTCTTGCGCACCGAGCTCAGGATCGGCTCGTAGTCGACCGGCGACAGCGAACGCACATCGACGACCTCGCAGCTGGTGCCCTCGGCCTCGGCGAGCGCGGCCGCCTGCAGCAGCGTCGTGACCATGGCGCCGTGTCCGACGAGCGTCACGTCGGAGCCGGTGCGCACGACGCGAGACGAATGCAGCGGAGCGGCCGAGGCGTCGAGCTCGACCTCGCCCTTCTGCCAGTAGCGGCTCTTGGGCTCCATGAAGATCACCGGGTCGTTCGACGCGATGGCCTCCTGGATCATCCAGTAGGCGTCGTTCGGCGTCGAGGGCGACACCACCCGCAGGCCGGGAGTGTGCGCGAAGTACGCCTCGGGGCTCTCCTGGTGGTGCTCGACGGCGCCGATGTGCCCGCCGTAGGGAATGCGGATCACGATCGGCAGGCTGAGCCTGCCCTCGTGCCGGTTGGTGAGCTTGGCGAGCTGCGTCGTGATCTGGTCGAACGCGGGGAACACGAACCCGTCGAACTGGATCTCGATCACCGGGCGGAACCCGGTCATCGCGAGCCCGATCGCCGTGCCGACGATCCCCGACTCGGCGAGCGGCGTGTCGAGCACGCGCTTGTCGCCGAAGTCGCGCTGCAGGTGCTCGGTGACGCGGAACACACCGCCGAGCTTGCCGATGTCCTCGCCCATGAGCAGGACCTTGGAGTCGTCCTCCATCGCCCGGCGCAGGCCCGAGTTGAGCGCCTTGCTGAGGGGCATCGTCTCCAGGGTCACTTGCTGTCTCCTTCGAAAGACGCCTCGTACCGTGCGTGCCAGGCCTTCTGCTCCGCGATGAGCGGATGCGGCTCGCTGTACACGTGGTCGAACATCAGGTCTGCGGTGGGTGCTCCGAGTTCGACACTGCGCGAACGCAGGTCTTCGGCCGCGTCCGCGGCCTCGGCATCCGCATCGATGAAGAACTGCCCTGCCGCTCCCCTGTTCTCGAGGAACGCGCGCATGCGGTCGATCGGGTCGCGCTGCGCCCACGACTGCTCTTCGTCGGAGCCGCGGTACTTGGTCGGGTCGTCGCTGGTGGTGTGCGCGCCGAGACGATAGGTGACCGCCTCGATCGCACGAGGGCCCTGGCCACTGCGGGCCTCGTCGAGGGCGACCCGTGAGACGGCATAGCTGGCGAGCACGTCGTTGCCGTCGACGCGCACGCTGGGGATGCCGTAGCCGGCACTGCGCTCGACGAGCGGCACGCGTGACTGGGTCGCGACAGGCACCGAGATCGCCCAGTGGTTGTTCTGCAGGAAGAACACGGTGGGCGCCTGGTAGCTCGCGGCGAAGACCATCGCCTCGTGCACGTCGCCCTGGCTCGATGCTCCGTCGCCGTAGTAGACGATGACGGCTTCGTCCCGCTCGAGGTCGCCGGTGCCGGATCGGCCGTCGAAGTTCAGTCCCATGGCGTATCCGGCCGCGTGCAGAACCTGCGAGCCGAGCACGAGGGTGTAGAGCCGGGTGTTGCCGTTCTTCGGGTCGGTCGGGTCCCAGCCACCGTGCGAGACGCCGCGCATCAGCTTGATGATGTCCACGGGGTCGACCCCACGAATGCGGGTCACTGCGTGCTCACGATATGACGGGAAGATCGTGTCCTGCGCGCGGGCGGCGCGGGCGGATCCGACCTGGGCGGCCTCCTGACCGCGGCTCGGCGGCCACAGCGCGAGCTGCCCCTGACGCTGCAGGTTGGTCGCCTGGGTGTCGATGGCGCGGATGACCACCATGTCGCGGTAGAACTGCTCGAGCTCGGCGTCGCTGATCGCCTCGATCAACGACAGATACTGCTCAGCAGCCGGACTCGGCGTGAAGCGGCCATCCTGATCCAGGACGCGGACGAGTTCAGTCTCTGACGAGGTCACGATGCCACGCTACCGCCGCGCGCATGCTCGGGCACGCATACCTAGGACGTCCTCGCAACTGCCGGGAAACCGGAGAACAGGGCGCCCCGCGCTCGTCAGAGCTGGGTGGCGGCGACCTCGAGAACGCGATCGACGGATGCTTCCTCGCCGACCGAGATGCGGATGCCGTCGCCCGGGAAGGGTCGCACGATGAGGTCTGCCGATGCGAAGGCCGCAGCGACCTCTACCGTGCGCTCGCCGGTCGGCAGCCAGATGAAGTTGCCCTGCGCGTCGGGCACGTCCCACCCCTGCGTGCGCAGACCCTCGAGCAGGCGGGTGCGGCGCTCGACGATCACGGCGACCCGCTCGAGAAGCTCGGATTCGGCATCGAGGCTGGCGATGGCGGCGTTCTCGGCCGCCGACGTCACGGAGAGCGGGATGCCGGTGGTGCGCGCGGCGTCGAGAACCTTCTCGTGGCCGATCGCGTATCCGATGCGCAGACCCGCGAGCCCGTAGGCCTTCGAGAACGTGCGCAGCACCACGACGTTCGGATGCCGTTCGAACACGCGCTCCGCGAGACCGTCGACTGCCCCCGGTGCGGTGACGAACTCGGCGTAGGCCTCATCGAGGATGATCAGGACGTCGGTGGGAACCCGCTCGACGAACGTCGCGAAGTCGTCGCTCGTGATGATCGGCCCCGTGGGGTTGTTCGGCGTGCACAGGATGATCGCGCGGGTGCGGTCGGTGACGGCATCCGCCATCGCGTCGAGGTCGTGGCGGGCGTCAGGCGTCAGCGGCACCTGCACGCCGGTGCCCCCGGCGACGAGCGGAAGGCTCGGGTAGGCCTCGAATGAGCGCCAGGCATACACGACCTCGTCGCCGACCGACACGGTGGCGAGGATCAGCTGCTGCAGGATCGACACGCTTCCCGCGGCGACGTGCACCTGCTCGGTCTCCACTGCATAGCGCGCGCCGAGCCTCTCGCGCAGGCGACCGGCCATTGCGTCGGGGTAGCGGTTGATCGGCGTGGTGTGCTGCAGCGCCGCGGCGACGGAGGGAAGTGGCTCGAACGGGTTCTCGTTGCTCGAGAGCTTGTAGGCTTCGGGGCCTGCCTGCTTGCCCTGTCGGTAGGGCGCCAGGGCGGCGATGGCGGGGCGGATGCGCGGCAGGATCGGGTCGGTCACAAGGATGAGTCTAGATTCCACCGCCCTCCGGCGGAGCGCATGGAAGACTGGGAGGACTATGCGCTTCATCATCCGAGTCGTCGTCAACGCGTTCGCCCTGTGGGTCGTGACGCTGATCCCCGCCCTGCAGGTGCAGATCACGGCGTTCGCGCCGGGCGAGACCCTGCAGCTCGTGCTGACCCTGCTCGCGGTCGCCGCGATCTTCGCGCTCGTGAACACCGTCATCGGCACGGTGGTGAAGATCGTCGCGTTCCCGCTGTACATCCTCACTCTCGGCCTCATCGGGTTCGTGATCAACGGGTTCCTGCTGTGGCTCACGGCCTGGATCACGAGCGGGTTCGACTGGGGTCTCACGGTCGGCAGCTTCTGGTGGGGCGTGCTCGCGGCGCTCATCATCTCGCTGATCAACGGCGTCTTCGGCTTCATCCTGCGCCCGCAGAGCAAGAAGCGGCGCCGCGACTGACCCGCAGCCCCTGCGCATCCCGCGCATGGGTCATTCGACGCGCTCGGCCTGATACTCGGTGCGCTCGATGACCTCGGCAGCGTCGAGCTCTCTCCAGAACTCGTCCATCGCGTCCATCCGAGGGTCGCTCAGATCATCGGCGGTCTTCGCGGTGTCGATGTAGGTGTCCAGGTGGTGCGCGTCGACCGCGAGGTCGCCGACCGTGTCGAGCGGGGTCCCTTCGGCCAACAGGGTGACGCTGTCGTCTGAGCCGGTCCCCTCGGGCGATCCTCCACCGGCCAGGCCGGAGACCGGGTCGTCGGAATGGCGCACCTGGATGATGGTCTGGTCGTCGTCGAGCGTCGGCTCCACGGGACTCCCCGCGGTGATCTGCACCTGGACGTCGAACTCGCTCTCCATCGAGAGGTGCGCGGCGACCATTCCCGATTGTGAGTGGGCGACGACATCGACCTCGTCGCCGGGCTGCGCTCCGGCCGCCTGGAGTGCCTCGATCGTCGACTGATACGACGCCGATCTCTGCCCTGTGTAGAGCTGGACGTTGGACTTCGAGTCCCATGGCTCCTTTCCTCCCCACCCGACGCTCTGCGTTCCCTTCAGATAGGCGACGAACTTCGTGCGGCCATCGGCGAACGAGTACTTCTCGACAGCGATCTGCGCTCCCGAGGTGCGCGGCATGCGCCCGAGAGCTCCCGCGAGACCTGAGGGCGCTCCGGCGGGCGTCGACGTCTTCACCGGGGCGACCGACACGGCGTCGGCCTTGCCCGCGAGAGTCTCGCCGGGGCGCACCTTGCCGAGTCCCGACACGGCTCCCAGCGTCGCCACGGTCACGAACAGCTGGTCGTAGAGTCCTGGCGTCACGACGTTGCCCGTGAGCCCGTCGAAGCGCCTGCCCCGCCACTGGGCGATGAGGTCATCTGCGAGCGGTGCGATCCGCTCATCCGCCGCGGCGAGCCGATCAGCCCGCCTCATCAGCTGTTGCGCCGTGCTCGGATCCGTCTGCGCGAGCATCTCGGCCTCGGCTCTCAGCTCGACGTACTCGTAGGCATCGGCCATGAGCAGGGTGGAGCTGGCGGTCTCCTGGCAATCCGCGTGCAGACGAGCCACCTGCTGCCCCGACGACCACAACCCCACGGTGTCGACGTGCGCGCTGAAACCCGGAGTGTCGACGATGATCCGATGGGCGCGCACGATCGCGGAGTGCGCATCGTCATAGCGTGAGGCGACGGCGTCCAGGCGTCGAGCTGCATCCCGCAGCGCGTCGGGGTCGACCGAGATGGCACCGCCGTGGTCGATCGTCAGCCCGGTCACGAGGCGTCGATCCGCTCGGCCTCGGACTCTCGGCTGCGCATCTCGGAGGCCTCAGGGCGTGTTCTCCGTCGGAGATCCTCGAGCGCGTCCTGCATCGCGCGCACCCCGTCGGAGTGCCAGTCGGTGTCGGCGGTGAGCACGGCGAGCGAGGCGCGCACGTCGTCGAGCGCCTCCACTGCTGTGCGGAGCGCGGCCAGGGCCTGAGCCCTGGCCCAGGCGGTGTCGGCCGCGCCGGTCTGCGCGAGTGCGAAGGAGTACATGCGCCCAGCATCCGTGATCTGCGCCGCGCGCCGAGCGCTGGAGGCCCGCGTTCACAGGCATCGTGGGGAGTTCGCGACATCGCGCGCGCCGTGCAGAACGGGTGCACCACGCCTTGCCCGGGACGCCCGGCATCGCGCGATCGCTCTCCGACCGGCAGAATAGGACGGTGACATCCCCGGATCCCTTCCGCGTGATCTTCGTGTGCACGGGGAACATCTGCCGCTCTCCGATGGCAGAGGTGGTGTTCCGCGATCTCGCGGAACGACAGGGCCTCGGCTCGCGGATCGTCTCTCGGAGCGCCGGCACGGGCGACTGGCATCTGGGCGAACGGGCCGACCATCGCACGATCGATTCGCTCACCCGCCGCGGCTACGACGGCTCGCAGCATCGCGCGAAGCAGTTCACCTTCGCCTCCTTCTCGGAGAACGATCTGGTCGTCGCTCTCGACCGCACGCACGAGCGCATCCTGCGCGAATGGGCACACGATGAAGACGAAGAGGGCAAGGTCACCCTGCTGCTCACATTCGACCCCGATGCCCAGAGCCAGGACGTGCCCGACCCTTACTACGCCGGCGCCGAGATGTTCGATTCGGTGCTCGGTATGATTGAGACCGCGACTCGCGGGCTGTTCCGCCAGCTCGAGCCGGCTCTTCGCCAGCCCCGCACGCCCCGCACTCCCGGGGCCCGATCAGGAGGACTCCCCTGACTTTCCAGCCTTCGCTCCCGCCCCAGCCCCTGAGCCCCCTCGACGGTCGCTACCGCGGCGCCGTCACGGGCCTCGCCGACTTCCTCTCGGAGGCAGGTCTGAACCGCGCCAGGGTCGAGGTCGAGGTGGAGTGGCTGATCGCCCTCACCGACCGCTCGCTCTTCGAGACGAACCCGCTGTCGGATGCCGACAAGGAGCGCCTGCGCGCCCTGTACCGCGACTTCGGCCAGGCCGAGATCGACTGGCTCGCCGAGAAGGAAGCCGTCACGCAGCACGACGTCAAGGCCATCGAGTATCTCGTGCGCGACCGCCTGTCGACGCTCGGCCTCGACGGCATCGCCGAGCTCACGCACTTCGCCTGCACGAGCGAGGACATCAACTCGGCCTCCTACGCGCTCACCGTGAAGCGCGCGGTCGAAGAGGTCTGGCTCCCCGCGCTCGACGTCGTGATCGCCAAGCTCCGCGAACTGGCAGCAGAGCACGCGGATGCCGCGATGCTCTCCCGCACCCACGGACAGCCGGCCACCCCGTCGACCATGGGCAAGGAGATCGCCGTCTTCGCCTGGCGTCTCGAGCGTGTGCGCGCTCAGATCGCGGCATCCGACTATCTCGCGAAGTTCTCGGGCGCGACCGGCACCTGGTCGGCTCATCTCTCGGCAGACCCCGACGCCGACTGGCCCACGATCTCGCGTGAGTACATCGAGGGCCTGGGTCTCGGCTTCAACCTGCTGACCACGCAGATCGAGTCGCACGACTGGCAGGTCGAGCTCTATGACCGGGTGCGTCACGCCGGCGGCATCCTGCACAACCTCGCGACCGACATCTGGACGTACATCTCGCTCGGCTACTTCGCGCAGATCCCCGTCGCCGGTGCGACCGGGTCGTCGACCATGCCGCACAAGATCAACCCGATCCGGTTCGAGAACGCCGAGGCGAACCTCGAGATCTCGGGCGCCCTGCTGGCATCGCTCGGTCAGACACTCGTGACCAGCCGCCTGCAGCGCGACCTCACCGACTCGACCACGCAGCGCAACATCGGCGTCGCCTTCGGCCACTCGCTGCTCGCGATCGACAACCTGCGCCGCGGGCTGAACGCCATCTCGCTGTCGCGCGATGTGCTGCTCGCCGACCTCGACGTGAACTGGGAGGTTCTCGCCGAGGCGATCCAGACCGTCATCCGCGCCGAGGTCGTCGCCGGTCGCTCGTCGATCACCGACCCCTACGCGCTGCTCAAGGAGCTCACCCGTGGGCACCGTGTCGGCGCTGCCGACCTGGCCGAGTTCGTCGAGGGACTCGAGATCGGCGATGCCGCCAAGCAGCGTCTGCTCGCGCTGACCCCCGCGTCGTACACGGGCATCGCCGAGCAGCTCGCGAAGTAGCAGTCGCGCACGCTCCGTGCGTGGTCGAAATCGCACCGCTCGCTCCGTGCGTGGTCAAAAAAGAACCGCAATCGGGCGAATCGGATGCGTTATTGACCCCGCAGCCCGCTGGGCGTGAGGCATCCGGCGCGCGACGAGAACGCATCCGCGCACGCTCCGTGCGGGGTCGAAATCGCACCGCACGCTCCGTGCGTGGTCGAAAAAGCACCGCTATCGGGCGAATCGGATGCGTTATTGACCCCGCACCGAATCAAGCAGGAAACCGCTAGCGCAACCGCGGAAACGCTACGGGCGCGGCTCTCCGGAGTGCGCGCCGGCGGGGTCGCGCGGCATGAACGCCGCAGCGATCAGGGTCAGTACGGCGACCACGGCCGCGGCGATGAACACCCAGACGGATGCGGAGATGATGGTGGTCGGATCATCAGGACCCCCGCCCTGCGCGATCACCGAGTTCGAGATCGCGCCGAACACGGCGACTCCCAGCGCGCTGCCGGCCGACCGGGCGAAGGCGTTCATGCCGGTGACGGCACCGCGCTCCCCCCACCCGACCGAGGCCTGAGCAGCGATCAGCGTCGGGGCGGCGCTCCACCCCAGGCCGAATCCGAGGACGAATGCGACGGCCGCGATCGAGAACGGGTGGGGCCAGGGAGAGACCAGCGCGAGGGCGACGGCCGCGACAGCCGTGATCGACATGCCCGTGAGCGCGGTGCGCCGGAACCCGATCCGCATGTACAGCCGACCCGCATTCGCGGCGGCGAGCGGCCAGCCGAGGGTGAGCGCCGCGACCGCCAGCCCCGACAGCAGCGGCGCGATGCCGATGGACCCCTCGAGATAGGCGGGCGCGAAGCTCGTCACTCCGGTCATCAGCGCGCCGATGCCCAGCGAGACGATCGTGGTCGTGAGGATCAGCGGCCTCGCGGCCAGGCGCAGGTCGACGATCGGCTCGGCGGCGCGACGCTCGACGAGGCCGAAAGCCACGAGCGCGGCCGCACCCAGCCCGAAGCAGACGGCGCTGGGAATCGAGAGCCAGGCCCAGGCATTGCCGCCCTCGAGCATGCCCAGGATCAGACCGGTGAGTCCGACGGTCAGGAGCGCGGCCCCTGCATAGTCGATGCGATGCTGTTGCGTCTGCTTCTCTTCGTGATACCGCCGCAGCAGCATCCATCCCGCGATCAGACACAGCGGGATGTTGACCCAGAAGATCCACCGCCACGCGTCGAGCTGGGCGAAGATGCCGCCGAGAGCAGGGCCGACGACCGACGAGATCGCCCAGACGGATGCGATGTACCCCTGCACCTTGGCACGCTCGGCGACCGTGTAGATGTCGCCCACGATCGTCATCGACATGGGGGCGACGGCACCGGCGCCGAGACCCTGGATGATGCGGAAGACGATCAGTGCCGTCATGCTCCAGGCGAACCCCGAGAGCACGGAACCGAGCAGGAAGAGTGCGATTCCGAGCAGGATGATCGGCTTGCGCCCGACGGTGTCCGCGAAGCGCGAGTAGATCGGCACGCTGACCGCCTGTGCGAGCAGATACACCGAGAAGAGCCAGGGGAACTGCTGATAGCTGCCCAGGTCGCGCACGATGCTCGGCACCGCGGTCGCGAGGATCGTCGCATCGATCGCGATCAGGCCGGTGGCGAGCATGAGCGCCCCGAGCACGGGGCCTCGTTCCGACCTGAGTCCGATGGAGGAGCGGTCGATCGAGGCAGTCACTACAGGGACAAGCCGTCGATGCCCTGGGCTATTCCGGTCGGATCGCAGAAACCCGGGATCATGTCAGGAGGAGGACGTGTGCCCCGGCTTGTCGGAGTCGGTCTCGTCTGACGTCTCGGGGTCGAAGAGCACGGGGCGGTCGACCGTCTTGGTGACGTCGGCGGGGTCGACCACGAGGATCAGCATCGCGAGGAACAGCAGCGTGACGATGAACGCGCCGCCGCCCACCACGAGACCGAGCGCGATCGGAGTGAGACCGTCGTAGGTGCCGCTGGCGATCGCGTTGTTGACGCGGGCGGTGAACGCGCCCGTCGATACGAGCGTCACCACGGCGGCGAAGATGCCGCAGCCGAGGGCGATGCCCAGCAGATGCAGAGGGCGCAGGATGTCACGCCGGGTGGGCTTGTCGTCGCTCATCGCTCTCCTCCGTGCCCGGCAGGGGCGGGGTCGTTCTCGTCCACGCGACCCTCGGCGACCGCATCCGCTCGCTTCGGGGTGAGGCCGGCGATGCCGAGGAAGACGGCGACGACCGCCGCGTATCCGCCGAACATGCCGACGCCGAGAATGATGCCGGTCAGCTCGAACGCTCCCGCTCCGTCGATCGCGTAGGGCTGCACGAATCCGGCGGGGATCGCGATCAGCAGCACGGCGAGCAGCAGTCCGAATGCGCCAAGGGTGATCGAGTCGCGTGCGTTCGCCTCCCGGGCCCTGCGTGCGCGCAGACCGACGACGAGCTCGAGGATGCCGGTCGTGACCGACCAGGCGATCACGACGACGAAGAAGAGGTCTTCGGTTCGCCAGGCGGGCACACCCGCGGTCATGCCAGCGGCGAAGCTCAGCAGGGCGAAGACGACGGAGGGCCAGCGCCGGCCGGCGGGATAGACGAGCCAGGTGGCGACGATCATCACGAGTCCGGTCGTGAGCACGAACCCGCTGAAGACGGAGAGACCGACGGCCGCCGAGTGATCGGGCGAGAAGGTGATCATCACGGCTGCGGCGGCGGCGAAGAGCGCGCGCAGCAGCTGAACGTGACGCACGGTGAACGCGCGGGCAGGGGCAGACATGAAGATCGAAAGTCCTCCGGGGGTGTTGCCCCCAGTCTACGCGGGGGCGCTGAGTGGGCGCCGACACCGGAGAGGTGTTCGCGGGGCCCGATGGATCTCCCCAGATCGATCATCAGGCCCCGCGACAGAACGCAGCGACGGGGGCGACACTGCGTCGAGCCGAGTGGTCGCGAGGTCGGGCACCCTGCTCACGACTGCTCAGCCGATAGACCCCAGAAATAGCACCTCGTCCCCTACGCGATGCCAGTGTGGTCGTAAGCTCACTCTAGAACTCGATTCTTCACATACCGGAGGGGGTGCTGTGATGAGTATGGAAAGTGGCATCCGCCGATATGCCGATGTATTCGCGGCGTCCTTCCGTGATGCGATCAATGCACGTGGATTGACTCTCGCCCGGCTGCACCAGCAGCTGCGCGCCCGGGGGAACAGCGTGTCGATGGCGACGCTCAGCTACTGGCGCTCCGGCGCGCGCCGCCCCGAAGGTGCGCAGTCGATGGCCGCGCTCGCGGAGATCGAGCACCTTCTGCACCTCGAACCCGGCACGCTCACCGATCTGCTCGGCACGACGAACCGCACCGGACCCCTCGGACCCAACCTGTTCCCCCTCGACGAGCAGGAACTCGAAGAGGCCGTCAAAGAGGCGTTCGCCGCACTCGGCGCCGAGTACCCCGACACCTCGCGTGAACTCACGACGCACTCCGTGACGGATGTGGATGCCGCCGGCAACGTGTCGTACTCGATCACGCGCAGCATCGTGCAGTCGACCGTCGGCACGGTCGCGTCGATCCCGTTCCTGGAGATGACGCCGGGCATCAGCACCCCCGCACCCATGATCGAGGCGGTGTCCGGAGGCCACATCGCCGCGCGATACTCGCACCCCAACGGCGAGGTGCACGGAGTGCTGTTCGAGCTGGAGGTGCCGCTGACCGCGCCGAGCACCGCGATGGTCGAATGGTCGGTCGCCTACCCGCCCGACTATCCGCCGCAGCGCGAGACGGGGCACGCCGTCGCCCGGCAGACGAGGGAGCTCCTGGTGTGGACCCGGTTCCATCCCGACGCACTGCCCGATCGCATCGAAGAGCGCCTCGAGACCCCGGATGGCGCGAAGACGGCACCGCTGTCGCTCGAAGGACGTACGTCCGTGCATCAGGTGCGACGCGCGTTCGGCCCGGGGCTGCTCGGCATCGCCTGGAGCTACTCGGACGGGCGCTGACCTCAGTCGCCCGCCCCCCAGGCGCCTGACCGCTCGGCCCTGACCACTCAGCCCGGCTGATCGCCGACGGCGACCGGGCGGCCTGGCGTGTTCGACCACTGGCTCCACGAGCCGGGGAAGACCTTCGCCTCGATGCCGATCTCGTCGAGCACAAGAGCGGTGTGCGCCGCCGTGATGCCCGAGCCGCAATAGGCCGCGACAGGTGTGCCCTCGGTGACGCCGACGGCTGCGAAGGTCGCCTGAAGGGTGTGCGTGTCGAGGATCCGGCCCTCGGCATCGAGATGAGCGGCCATCGGAACGTTGAGCGCTCCGGGGATGTGCCCGGCGACGGGATCGAGAGGCTCGTGCTCTCCGCGATAGCGATCGGACGCGCGCACGTCGAGCAGCACACCGGTGTCGGCGAACGAGGCGGCCTCGTCGATCGAGATCGCGTCGCCGCCGATCTCGTCGAGGACGACATCGCCCGGCTCCGCCTGCACGTCGTCGCCTGCGACCGGGAAGCCGGCGTCCGTCCAGGCGCGGATGCCGCCGTCGAGCACGCGCACATCGACTCCGCCCTGGCGCAGCAGCCACCAGGCTCGTGATGCGCTGACTCCCTTCGCATCGTCGTAGGCGACCACGACATCGCCCTGGTTGACGCCCCATCGGCGCGCGGCCTCCTGAAGGGTCCGGGTGGAGGGCAGCGGATGACGACCCTCAGACGGCTCTCCATGGGTGGCGAGCTCGGTCGCGAGCGGCACGAAGACCGACCCGGGGATGTGCGCTGAGAGGTAGTCGGCACGGCCGTCCGGCCGATCGAGTCGCCACCGCACGTCGATCACCCGGACGGGTGTCTCGGACTTCAGCAGCTCGTTCAGTTCGGCGGCGCTCACGAAATTGCTCATGAGGCGAGGCTATCGAGACGCCGATCGACGCGCGCGCTCGGGAGGTTCTGAGTGAATTCCTTTCACGGGAATAGACTCCGGCATCCGGCGTTTCACCTCACATGATTGAAACTTCAACCGTCGTTCCGGTCGCCTCCGAGCGCACGCGGGTGCGGGTGCCGATGCGATTCGCCGACGGGTTTGCCACCGCGGCCGATGTCGTCACGTTCGACGGTCTGATCGACGGCCGAGAGCACCTGCTGCTCGGGCTCGGCGACTGGAGGGCGGCCATGGAGCGTGCGGCCGACGGCGGCGACGCACCCCTCGTGCGCCCGCACAGCGAATGCCTGACCGGCGATGTCTTCGGCTCCGAGCGCTGCGACTGCGGCCCGCAGCTGCGCGAGGCCGTCGAGCGCATCGCGGAGGACGGCGGGTTCCTGCTCTACCTGCGCCAGGAAGGTCGGGGCATCGGCCTCTACGCCAAGCTCGACGCGTACGCGCTGCAGGACGCCGGCCTGGACACGTACGAGGCGAACGTGGCACTCGGTCGCGGTGAGGACGAGCGCGACTACACGATGGCCGCGCAGATGCTGCGGGCGGTCGGTGTCGACAGCATCCGCCTGCTGAGCAACAACCCCGACAAGGCGGCGCAGCTCGAGGCCCTCGGCATCCGCGTCACCGAGCAGGTGCGCACCGGCGTGCACCTCTCGGACGCGAACCACCGCTATCTCGAGGCCAAGCGCGACCACACCTCGCACACGCTCGATCTTTCCGCAGCGTGAGCGAAACGACAGTCATGAGCGATCGGCGGCTCGACGACGACGAGATGCAGACGTGGCTGCCGACCATCCGCTTCGTGCAGCTGCTGCCGCAGGTGCTCGACCGCACCCTCAAGGCGCACACAGGGCTCAAGCACTCGCACTACGCGATCCTCGTGACGTTGGCGGGCCAGGATGACCGCGCTGTCCCGATGACCGAGCTCGCGCAGATCGCCGGACTCAGCCGCTCACGCCTCAGTCACGCGATCGACTCGCTCGAGGAGCACGGCTGGGTGACTCGCACCTCATGCAGCACCGACAAGCGCACGCTGACCGCGGCGCTGACGGATGCCGGTCGCGAGCTGCTCCGCGCAGCGGCCCCCGTTCATGTGGCGCAGATCCGCGAATTGATCCTCGATCCCCTGACCGCCGACGAACGGGAACAGCTCGGCACGATCGCCGCCAAACTTCTCCCCGGCGTCGCCGCAGCGCTCTAGCGGCACTCGTACTGACATCCAGCGACGTTGCACACGAGCTTTCTGCTCTGAGCAGAACCGCTCGAATCGTGCGCTGACCGCGGTTTATCGTGAGGCATGGCCGACCTCGTCCCGTTCCCCCGCGCACCTCGCCCCGATCGACCGGCTCGCCCCCGCCCGGCTGACCCGGAGCCCCTGTGGCGCCAGATGGTCGGCGATCAACTGCGTCGCCGACGGCACGACCGCGACGAGACGTTGACCGAGACCGCCGGGAACGCCGGAGTCTCGCCCCAGTACCTCTCTGAGGTCGAACGAGGTCTCAAAGAACCGTCGAGCGAGATGATCGCCGCCATCGCAGGAGCCCTCGACACCTCGCTGATCGAGCTGACGAGCGCCGTGGCCGACGAGCTGCGTCAGGTGACGACTGCTCCGGCATCCGCTGCGGTGTCTGTCACCCGCGGGGCCTTCGCCCTCGCCGCCTGACGGCGTGCGTCCTCGTCCTCCCAACCGACTGCAGGACCACGGCACGGATGCAGGACCAGAACGGCCGAATCATCCCGCATCCGTGCTTCGATCCTGCAGACGGCCCGGGCTCAGACGGCCCGGAACAGACGGCCCGGGCTCAGACCGCACGCTCCCCCAGGACGGTGTCGATCAACCCGTAGTCCACCGCGGCGGATGCCGTGAAGACGCGGTCCCGATCGGTGTCGGCGCGCAGCTCGCTCAGCGAGCGCCCGCTGTGCCTGGCGAGAATCTCCTCCATGTCTGACCGCACGCGCACGACCTCGTCGGCCGCGAGGATCAGGTCGGGGATCGCGCCGCGCGACTGCCCGGCTGGCTGATGCAGCACGATGCGGGCGTGCGCCAACGCTGCTCGCTGCCCCGGCGTCCCAGCAGCGACCAGCAGTGCGGCTGGTCCGATCGCCTGCCCCACGCAGGTCGTCGCGATCGACGGGCGGATGTGCTGCATCGTGTCGTAGATCGCGAGCGCCGCCCCTGGGTCGCCGCCTTCACTGTTGATGTAGAACTGCACGCCCGCGTCCTGACTGTCGGCGTCGAGATGCAGCAACTGCGCGATGAGCGCGTTGGCCACCCCGGCGTCGATGCCTGTGCCGAGATAGATGACCCGCTCGGCGAGCAGATGCGAATAGACGTCCATCACGCGTTCGCCCCGAGGATGCTGCGCGATGACGTTCGGGATCGTGTAGCCGCTCATGCGCTCGCCCCCAGTCCGACTCGGGCCCGTCGACGCGGCATGAGGTCGGCGAGCGAGTCGACGATCTCGTCGATGAAGCCGTAGTCCTTCGCCTGCCCCGCGGTGTACCAGCGGTCGTGCAGCGAGTCGTCGAAGATGCGATCCACGGGCTGCCCGGTGTCGGCGGCGATCAACCCGAGCACCGTGTCGCGCATATGCCGCAGGTCGTCGGCCTGGGTCTCGAGCTCGCCCGCCGAGCCGCCGATTCCGGCCGACCCCTGATGCATGAGGATGCGTGCGTGCGGCAGCGCCCTGCGCTTGCCCTTCGTTCCGGCAGACAGCAGGAACTGCCCGGCACTGCAGGCGAGGCCCAGCGCGAGCGTCGACACGTCGTTCGGCACCATCGTCATGAGGTCGCGGATCGCGAGCATCGACGGCACCGAGCCGCCGGGCGAATGGATCCACAGGGCGATGTCGGTCGTCGGATCCTCGGCCGAGAGAGTGAGCAGCTGCGTCATGAGCAGCGTGCCGTTGTCGTCGTCGAGGGCACCGTCGAGCACGAGGACGCGCTCGTGGAACAGCGCCCTTCTGGCCTCGGGACCGAATTGCGGGATGGGGTTGTCTTCGCTCATGGCCCCAGCATCCGTCGCCGAGGATGTGCGCGGGGCGGTATCCGCTCGAGGCAGATCCGCTCGAGGCAGATCCGCCTGAGGCAGACCGGCCGGGCGACCTGCACGGATGTGCACACGTAACACCCCCGACTCACGACGCTCTTACCCTCGAAGCATGGCGAAGAACAAGACACCCGAGTGGCAGTGGTCCGAAGACGGCATCAACTTCCGCACCCGCAAATGGGTGAAGCCGGAGGACCTCAACGCGAACGGATCACTGTTCGGAGGCAGCCTGCTGAAGTGGATCGACGAGGAGGCCGCGATCTACGCGATCGTGCAGCTCGGCAACTACCGCGCCGTGACCAAGCACATCTCGGAGATCAACTTCGAGGCCTCGGCCGTGCAGGGCGACCTGATCGAGATCGGCCTGCAGGCCACGCACTTCGGCACCACGTCGCTCACGATGCGCGCGGTCGCCCGCAACATGATCACCCGCAAACGCATCCTCACGATCGAGAAGATCGTGTTCGTGAGCCTCGATGAAGACGGCTCGCCCACCCCGCACGGATACGACGAGATCACCTACAACCGCGATCGGATGCCGACCGAGCGCATCGCCACCGGCACGATCCGTCTGCCCTAGGATCTGGCCAGCGGCTCCGCGGGCATCGAGGCGACGGGCGTGCCTGCCCGCGACAGTGCGGCGAACGCCTGCGCGAGGTCGGCGATCAGGTCGTCGACGTTCTCGAGGCCGATCGACAGTCGCAGCACATCCGCGTCGGGGCGCGCCTCTGCAGGCACGGGCCGGTGCGTGAGTGCGGCCGGATGCTGGATCAGCGAATCGACGCCACCCAGCGACACGGCGTGCGTGAACAGCACCGTCGACGAGGTGACAGCGGATGCCGCGGCATACCCGCCCTGCATCCGCATCGCGACCATGGCCCCGGTGCCGCGCATCTGGCGCTGGATGATGCCCTCCGGGTCGTCGTCGAGTCCGGGGTAGAACACCTCGGCGACCTCCGGCCGGTCGATCAGCCACTGCACGATGCGGCGAGCGCTCTCCTGCTGTGCCCGGATGCGCACCGGAAGGGTCGTGAGTCCGCGGTGCAGCAGGTAGGCGCCGAGGGGGTGCAGCAGACCTCCCGTCACTGCGCGCACCCGGCGGAGAGCCTCGGCGGTCGACTCGCTGCAGGCCACCACGCCCGCGATCACGTCGCCGTGCCCGCCGAGGTACTTCGTGGCGCTGTGCAGCGACATCGCCGCGCCGTGGTCGAGGGGGTTCTGCAGCACGGGTGTCGCGAAGGTGTTGTCGACGACGACCGGCACGCCTCCGGCCTGCGCCACCACTGCGGCGATGTCGGCGAGGTCGAGCGTCGGGTTCGCGGGGGTCTCGAGCACGACGAGACCTGTGTCCGGGCGGATCGACGCGGCGACCTCCGACGGATGGCAGTACGTCGTCTCGACACCCAGCAGGCCCGAGCCGAGCAGGTGATCTGTGCCGCCGTAGAGGGGGCGCACCGCCACGACGTGGTTCTTCCCCACCGCGGGGCCGTGCGCGAGGATCACCGCGGTCATCGCCGCCATGCCCGATGCGAAGGCGACGGCCGCCTCGGCGTGCTCGAGCTCGGCGAGGGCGTCTTCGAACCTCGCCACGGTGGGATTCCAGAGTCGCGCGTAGACCATGCTGCCGTCGGCGGGCGGACGCCCACCCCTCGCCATCGCCTCGTACGAGTCGCCACCGCGCTCGATGTCGGGCAGCGGGTTGGTCGTCGACAGGTCGATCGGCAGCGCGTGGACCCCGAGCCCCTCGAGATCGGATCGGCCGCTGTGCACGGCGACGGTGTCTGGATGCAACGGTGCAGTCATGCCTGCCACGTTGCCCGAATCACGGTAGATGTGCAGAACTTCGACAGCATCCGTCGCGTTCTGTGCCGTTCTCGATATTCTGAGCAAGGAGACGACCACAAGGGGGTGCGGGCATTGGCGAAAGCACAACTCGACGAGGTCGATCTCGAGATCCTCGCCGTGCTCACCCGCGACGCCGAGGTCACGAACAAGGCGCTCGCGCACGGGCTCGGCCTTGCGGAGTCCACGTGCGCCCATCGCGTGCGCGCACTGCGTGAGCGCGGGATCATCCGCGACACCCGCATCCGGGTCGACGGCGCGGCTCTCGGCCTGCCCCTGCAGGCGATCATCAAAGTGCGCCTCGCGAACCACACGGGCCCCAAGGTCACGGCGCTCTTCGACGCACTCGCGAGCATCCCCCGGGTGCTGCAGGTGTTCCACGTCGCGGGCGTCGACGACTTCCTCGTGCACGTCGCCGTGCAGGATGCCACGGCTCTGCGCGACATCGTGCTCGAGCACATCACGATTCACCCCGTCGTCCGCGGCACCGAGACGCAGCTGGTGTTCGAACTCCGCGACGGCGCCGGTCTGCTCGCGCGCTGAGCGGATCGTGGGCGAGGATGGACTGGTCCGTCGAGCAAGGGAGCCCCGAATGAGCCGAAGCGCCACCGCAGCCACGACCGCGATCAGAGAGATGCGCGATTTCCTCTTCGCGAACGCGACGGACTACGCGGCGACGCGCGAAGGGTTCGTCTGGCCATCGCCCACCGAGTTCAACTTCGCGCTCGAGTGGTTCGACGTGATCGCGAGCGAGACGCCCGACCGCCCTGCCGTGCAGATCGTGTCGGCCGATCTCAGTCTCGAGTCGTGGAGCTACGGAGAGCTGTCGGCCCGCTCGGACCAGGTCGCGGCCTGGCTGACCGGCCTCGGCATCCGACGAGGCGACCACGTCATCGTGATGCTCGGCAACACCATCGAGCTGTGGGAGGTGATGCTCGCCATCACCAAGATCGGCGCGGTGTCGATCCCGACGTCGACCCTGCTCTCGGCATCCGATCTCGCCTACCGCGTCGAGCACGGCCGGGCCCGCGCGATCGTCACGCTCGGCAGCCTCGCCGAGCGCATCGCCCACATCGACGCCGACGTGCGGCGCATCGGCGTGGGCGAGGGCATCCCGCCCGAGTGGACGCGCTTCGACGACTCATCCGCCGCGCCGACGATCTTCGAGCCGGAGGCAGCCACCCCCGCCGAGGACACGGCCCTGCTCTACTTCACGAGCGGCACGACCAACCGCCCCAAGCTCGTGCAGCACACGCACGTCTCGTACCCCATCGGCCACCTGTCGACCATGTGGTGGCTGGGCGTGCGACCCGATGACGTGCACCTGAACATCTCGTCACCCGGGTGGGCGAAGCATGCGTGGTCGAGCTTCTACTCGCCGTTCCTCGCCGAGGCGACGGTCTTCGTCTACAACTACGACCGGTTCGACGCGAACACCCTGATGCAGGTCATGGACACACACCACGTCTCGACGTTCTGCGCGCCGCCGACAGTGTGGCGGATGCTGATCCAGGCCGACCTCGCGCGGCTGACCCACCCTCCGCGCGAGCTCGTGGGGGCCGGCGAGCCGCTGAACCCCGAGGTCATCGACCGGGTCCGCGAGGCGTGGGGCGGCACGATCCGCGACGGCTTCGGCCAGACCGAGATGACGGCCTGTGTGGGCAACTCCCCCGGTCAGATCGTCAAGGTCGGATCCATGGGGCGCCCGCTGCCCGGGTACCCGGTCGTGCTGCTCGACCCCGCCACCGGAGAGATCGCCGAGCACGAGGGCGAGATCGCGCTCGACCTGGCCCACCCCCCAGTCGGGCTGATGGCCGGGTACTATGACGATCCCGAGAAGACCGCCGAGTCTCGCGTCGGCGGCTACCACCACACCGGTGACATCGCTCAGCGGGATGCCGACGGGTATCTGACCTACATCGGCCGGGCAGACGACGTGTTCAAAGCCTCCGACTACAAGATCTCACCGTTCGAGCTCGAGTCGGTGCTGCTGGAGCACGACCTCGTGATCGAGGCGGCGGTGATCCCGAGCCCCGACCCGACCCGGCTCGCGGTTCCGAAGGCCTATGTGTGCCTGCGCCCCGACGCGGTCGGCACCGAAGCCGACTCCGCCCGGTCGATCTTCGCCTACGCGCACGACCGGCTGTCGTCGCATCTGTGGGTGCGGATCATCGAGTTCGTTCCCGAGCTGCCCAAGACGATCTCGGGCAAGATCCGCCGCGTCGAGCTGCGAGCCAGAGAGGCCGAGCGGGTGACCTCAGGCGACGAGGCCGCCCAGCATCGCGATCGCGACTACCGCTGACGGGCTCTCAACCTGCCAGTGCGGGCTGACTGCCCGTGCTCGGCGTCGCCGTCGAGCCGCGCGGCACGGCCACCGGATCCGGCGCGTCGATGAGTGCCTGGACGCGCGCTGCGCGGGCGGCTTCGCGTGCCGGCTCACCGGTGCTCACGATGCCGCGACCCACGGCTCCGATCACCAGCATCGCGACGAGCGCCGCGCCGGAGATCAGCAGCGGAGTCCACTGATTCGCGAACGATGCCGTGGAGCTGAGCATCGCGCTCGGAATCCACAGACCCACCGCTCCGCCGGCGAGACCCGCCGCTCCGCGCATGATCGCGATTCCCGCGATGAGCGCACACAGCGCTGCGAGCACAGCACCCGCCACTCCGATCGGCACCAGAATCGATGCCAGTTCGCTTGCCACCCTTGACGATGTCATCACGACCCCCCGGTCTGCGGAATCTCCGCACTACCAACACTACGAAGTGTCGGCATGCTGGACATCCATCTCAAGGATGATGTTCTGCAACCGTGACGCGCTGTTCAGCGGCGCGTCAACCGCGAGAACCGCGAGGTCTTGACCACTCGCACCGGCTGAGTGACGACCGCATCGACGACCATCGACCCGTCCGTCGGCCCGATGATCGCCATCGCCGACGTCTCGGTGGCCTCGATCGGGTCGACGGGCATGCGGGCCAGCGACCGGTGAGCGCGCACATAGGCCGGCACCAGCAGCACGATCGCGCCGAGCCAGGCGAGAGGGTTGCTGAGTGCGACGCCCTCGAAGCCGATCATCGCGCCGAGCACGATGGCGGCGCCCACGCGCATCACCAGCTCGATCACCCCCGTGACGGTGGGCACGAGAGTGTGGCCGAGGCCCTGCAGTGCCCCGCGGAGCACGAACAGCACGCCGAGCGCCCAGTATCCGCATCCGTTGATGATCAGCATGAGATGCGCGAGGTCGACGACCTCATCCGCTGCAGCACCCTCGCCGACGAACAGCCGCACCAGGGGTGCGCCGAACGCGATGATGACGGCTCCGAGCGCGATGCCGGCGGCGATCGCCATCCAGGTGCCCTCGACAACACCCCGGCGGATGCGGTCGGGGCGACGCCCGCCCAGGTTCTGCGCCGTGTACATCGACGAGGCGAGACCCAGCGACGAGAGGAACGCCACGGCGAGACCGTCGACGCGGGACGCCGTCGTGTAGGCGG
Organism: Microbacterium sp. NPDC087589; assembly: GCF_044743635.1. Classification (NCBI taxonomy): domain Bacteria; kingdom Bacillati; phylum Actinomycetota; class Actinomycetes; order Micrococcales; family Microbacteriaceae; genus Microbacterium; species Microbacterium sp. NPDC087589. The sequence continues at coordinate 129,441 of NZ_JBIUWV010000007.1, read as the reverse complement.
CGACGGCATCCGAGCCGAGTGTGTTCAGCGCCACCTGCACGACGAGCGTGCCGATCGCGATGATCGACGCCTGGAAGCCCATGGGCAGGCCGAGGCGCAGGTGCTCCCTGACGTCGTCACGGGTGACGCGCCAGTCTGCCCGACGCAGGTGCAGCATCGGCAGCCGGCGGCGCACGAACTCGAGGCACAGCGCGACCGACACGGCCTGGGCGACCACGGTCGCGAGGGCCGCGCCGCCCACGCCCCAGGCGAGCGGACCGACCATGAGGATCACGAGGCCGACGTTGAGCGCACACGACACCGTGAGGAAGATCAGGGGCGTGCGCGAATCGCCGATCGCGCGGATGATCGCCGAGAGGTAGTTGAAGAACATCGTCGCGCTGGCGCCGATGAAACTGATCTGCGTGAAGACCGTCGCCTCGGCCATGAGCTCCGGCGGCGTCTGCAGCAGGGCGAGCGTCGGTGCCGCGATCAGCGGCGCGACGATCGTGAGCACCACGCTCGTGATGCCGGTCAGGATCACACCCGTCGCGACGGAGCGGCGCACCGCCGCGCCGTCACCCGCGCCGAAGGCCTGCGCGATGGGGATCGCGAAACCGCTCGTCAGGCCCCAGGCGAAGCCGATCAGCAGGAACAGCAGGCTGCCTGTCGCGCCGACGGCGGCGAGAGACTCGACGCCGAGGTGCCGGCCGACGACGACGGCATCGGCGAACTGGTACATCTGCTGCACGACGTTGCCGAGCAGAAGGGGGATCGAGAACGAGAGGATGACACGCCACGGGCGGCCCGTGGTGAGAGAGGTGGCCATGAGAGGAGCGGCTCGCAGAACTGGGGGATGATCGGGGGTCGAACCAGGATATCGAATCGATTCGGTTTACTGCCATCCCCTACAACGCGCAGCAGATGTCGATCGTCGAGTGCGCGCGTGCGCTGGGTAGTCTGAGGCCGATGATCTCGTCCCGCAGCTACCCGGCCACGATCGCCGCACCCGTGGAGCACGAACTCGTCATCAAGAAGTCGCGCTTCATCGCGCGCGTCGAGCCGGTCGCCTCCGTCGAGGAGGCGGATGCCGTGATCGCACGGATCCGCAAGCAGTGGTGGGACGCGCGGCACAACTGCACCGCGATGATCACCGGTCTGCTCGGTGATCAGGCACGCTCGTCGGATGACGGCGAGCCGTCCGGCACCGCCGGGGTGCCGATGCTCGAGGTGCTGCGGCGGCGCGAGTTGACCGACGTCGTCGCCGTCGTGACCCGCTACTTCGGCGGCGTGAAGCTCGGTGCCGGTGGGCTCGTGCGCGCCTACTCCTCAGCCGTCTCGGAGACCCTGGATCTCGCATCCCTCGTGCATCGGCAGTCCCTCACGCAGGTGACGATCGACGTCGCGCACGCGGATGCCGGGCGGTACGACAACCTCCTGCGGGAGTGGGTGCTCCATCACGGAGCGACGCTCGGCGATCCGCGGTACGGGGGCCTCGCGACATTCGAGGTGTGGGCGCCCGCGCAGGAGCTCGACCGACTCGCCGATGACATCGCGGCGGCATCCGCCGGTTCTGTGGTGCCGGTGATCGGTGCGGAGCGCGTTGTGGACGTGTCAGCCTGACCGCGGCCGACGTGCCCGGCTGATCCACAACAGCATCCGGATATTCTGGATGCCGCGATCTCGGAAGGAGAGCGATGTTCGACAGCCCGCTCTCGGCTTCTGCCTACGAGATCCTCGATGTGGACCCGGCCGTCGACGACGACGAGCTGCGGCGCGCCTACCGTCGTCGCCTGCGCCAGACCCACCCGGACACGGGTGGTGACGCCGCCGTATTCATCCAGGTGCAGCGGGCGTGGGAGCTGATCGGCACCCCCGAGGGCCGCGCGGCCTATGACCGCCGCTCCGGTGCGCACCCCGGCATCCCCGCAGAACCGGAGTGGAACGGCTGGCGACCGCAGTCGGCCGCCCGCGCCGACACGCGCCCCCGGGCACGGTCGTACGGCCACCCCGGCGGGTGGCGCCGTGAGCGCTACCTTTCGCTGATCCGCGAGTGGGCCGGCCGCGGAGTCGAGGTCCCCGACCCCTATGACCCCGCGCTCGTGCGCTCGGCCCCGCGCGACCTGCGGCGTCTGCTCGCGGATGCCCTCGCCGAAGAGGAGACCGCCCGCACCGTGAGCGCCCTCGGCATGGGGTTCACGGTCTGGCACGATGTCGCCACAGGATCGGATGCCGACGACAAGCTCGACCATGTGGTGCTCAGCCCGTCCGGCCTGTACGGCATCATGTCGGAGGACTTCGGCGGAGTCGTCGGCTTCCGACGGGGCGAGATCACCGGCCCGAGCCTCGGCACCCGCGCACCCGTCACCTCGGCGCTCTCCCGCATGCGCACCGTCGCGAAGGCCGCCCGCGTGAAGTTCGGCGGACTCATCATGGTGCTCCCCGACGACGATCTGGCGCAGGCCGTCACCCCGCTCGGCAGCAGCCGCGGCGTGCCCGTCGTGGTCGTACGTCGCAGCGCGCTCTCGATGGTCCTGCGACAGGGAGTCCCCGGCGCGCGTGCCATCGGCGGCAACGAGCTGTTCGACGTGCGCACGCGACTGCAGCAGACCGTCACCTTCGTCTGAGGTCGATCCCGGCCGATCACGCAGCGACCGGGGGCCTCGACGTCGGGCTACGGTTGCGGTGTGCCTGCGATCCCCGTGTACGACCAGCTGCCCGACCGTCCCGCGCCCGACAACCCGCAGGGGAAGCTCGTGCTGCTGCGCCATGGCGAGACCGAGTGGTCGAGAGCCGGCCTGCACACGGGATTGACGGACATCCCGCTGACGGCACGGGGCGAGGATCTCGCGCGCGGCGCCGGACAGCTGGTCGCCGACTACGACTTCTCGCTCGTGCTGTCCTCGCCGCTCGAACGTGCCCGGCGCACGGCAGAGCTCGCCGGCCTGAACGCCGAGATCGATCCGCTGCTCGTCGAGTGGGACTACGGCGGATACGAGGGCCGCACGACGAAGGACATCCGCGAGGAGCTCGGCTACGACTGGAGCGCATTCACCCACGGGGTGATCCGCGGCGCGACTCCGGGAGAGACCGTCGAAGAGGTCGCGGCCCGCGCATCCCGCGTGCTCACCCGGGTCCTACCGGCCCTGACCGAGGGCGACGTGGCGCTGGTCGCGCACGGGCACTTCCTCCGCATCCTCACCGCCGTCTATCTACGCCTCGCTCCTCGCTTCGGGGCTCAGATCACGCTGGACGCCGGATCGGTGTCGGTGCTGAGTTTCTACCGCGAGCAGCCGGCGATCCTGACCTGGAACTACGGCCTCGAACTGCCGCTCGAGCCGTCGGAGTCGTGACACCTGATCCCGGCGAGGTCCGCGTAGTGGTCGTCATCATGCCGGAGTGGGGAAGCTCGCAACGGGTGGTGGGTATATTCTCACCCTCTTTATCGAGGGACCTACAGGCACGTATCCGCTCGTGGAATGACGAGTGGCAGTTCACGCTCAACCCTCAGAAGACGATCCACTGGCCCGACCCCGAGATCGGGCGCCAGTGGATAACGGAAGGGAACGCTCTTGTCGAGGCGATCCAGACAGAGCTCGGGTCGAGATTCCGCGTCGTCGGCGGGTTCGCTGACTACGCCCCAGAGCCCTAGGCGCACCGTCGCCGCGCGTCTCGTAGACATCACTTCACGCTACGGGTGCGCATGCAGGATGCAACCGGCGGCCGACACGCCGTTCTTTTGAATTACTCAAAGAAACGGTAGAGTCGAGGCATGGAGACACCACTCGACTCGGCACTTCGCGGTGCCGGGCTGCGTGCGACCGCGGGCCGCGTCGCCGTTCTCGAGGCCTTGGAATCCATGGCCCACACGGATGCGGAGCGGGTCTTCCGTGCCGTCTCCGACGTGCTTCCGACGACGTCGATCCAGTCGGTGCACAACATCCTCGCGGACCTGACGACGGCGGGTCTGATCCGTCGGATCGAACCGGCAGGTTCCGCGGCGCTCTACGAACGGCGCATCGACGACAACCATCACCACATCGTGTGCACCCAGTGCGGTGCCATCGGCGATGTGGACTGCGTCGTCGGCGAAGCGCCGTGCCTCACCCCGTCTTCGGCGGGGGGATTCACCGTCCAGACAGCCGAAGTGACCTTCTGGGGCCTGTGCCCCAGTTGCCAGAACGCCGCGCAATAGCATCCGACGTCCGATCCCGGGCACCCGGGGCCATCGTCGTTCCTGCGCGCAGAAGGAGAAGAACATGACCGACCCATCGACCACCACCCAGACGGGCACACCCGTCGCGAGCGACGCCCACTCGCTCACCGTCGGAGCAGACGGCCCCACGGTCCTGCACGACCGTTACCTCGTCGAGAAGCTCGCGTCGTTCAACCGCGAGCGCGTGCCGGAGCGCAACCCGCACGCCAAGGGCGGTGGAGCCTTCGGAACCTTCACCGTGACCGAAGACGTGTCGGCCTACACGCGCGCGGCGGCCTTCCAGCCCGGCGCTCAGAGCGAGACGCTGCTGCGCTTCTCGTCGGTCGCCGGCGAGCAGGGCTCGCCCGACACCTGGCGTGACGTGCGCGGATTCGCACTGCGTTTCTACACACCCGAGGGCAACCTCGACATCGTCGGCAACAACACCCCGACCTTCTTCATCCGCGACGCGATGAAGTTCCCCGACTTCATCCACTCGCAGAAGCGCCTCGGCGACTCGGGCCTGCGTGACGCCGACATGCAGTGGGACTTCTGGACCCTCTCGCCCGAGACCTCCCACCAGGTCACGTATCTGATGGGCGACCGTGGCCTGCCTCGCAGCTGGCGCCACATGAACGGCTACGGCTCGCACACCTACCAGTGGGTCAACGCCGCCGGCGAACGCTTCTGGGTGCAGTACCACTTCCTGTCGAAGCAGGGCGTCGAGGCGATGAGCGCCGAAGAGGCCGAGAAGCTCGCAGGATCGGATGCCGACTACTACCGTCGCGACCTGTTCGACGCGATCGCGAACGGCGACGCCCCCTCGTGGGATGTCTACGTGCAGGTCATGCCCTACGACGAGGGCAAGACCTACCGCTTCAACCCATTCGACCTGACGAAGACCTGGTCGAAGAAGGACTACCCGCGCATCAAGGTCGGCACGTTCACGCTCGACCGCAACCCGCAGAACTTCTTCGCCGAGATCGAGCAGGCCGCGTTCTCGCCCGGCAACCAGGTGCCCGGCACCGGCATCTCGCCCGACAAGATGCTCATGGCCCGCGTGTTCGCATACTCCGACGCGCAGCGGTATCGCATCGGCGCGAACTACAACCAGCTTCCGGTCAACCAGCCGCACGCGGCTGAGGTGCGCAACTACATGCACGAGGGCCAGATGCAGTACAAGTTCAACCCGGCCGAGCACCGCGTCTACACGCCGAACTCGTACGGTGCTGCCGGCGGCCCGACCGCCGATCCGGCCGCCGGTGTCGAGGCGAGCTGGGAGTCGGATGGCGAGCTGATGCGCGCCGCCGCGACCCTGCACCTCGACGACGACGACTTCGGTCAGGCGGGCACGCTGTACCGCACGGTCTTCGATGACGAGCAGCGCGCGCGCTTCCTCGAGACCCTGACCGGTCAGGGACAGGGCATCACGATCGATGCGATCCGCGAGCGCTTCTTCCAGTACTGGACGAACGTCGACGCATCGCTGGGCGAGGCTCTGCGCGCTCGCTTCTGAGTCGCGGCTGCCACCATTCCGGGGGCCGACACACCAGACGACGGACCGCTTCGGCGGATCCGCTCGACATCTGGCGTGTCGGCCCCCGGTCTGTGTGCGACGGCAGGAGGACAATGGATGCCGTGGCTGTTCCTCTCTCCGACCTGACCAACATGCCCGAACCCCAACAGGTGTATGCGGCTGACGGCACTCGCCTCGCGACGTACACGTGGGGCGAGATCGATGCTCCGGTGGTGGTGATCGTGCACGGCTTCGCGTCGAGCGCCCGCGACACCTGGGTGCTCACGGGCTGGGTGCGTGAGCTCACCAAGGCCGGATACCGCGTGCTCGCACTCGACCAGCGAGGCCACGGACACAGTCAGAAGCCGCATCAGGCCGACGCCTACGGCATCCGCACCCTGGCGACCGACGTCGAGACGGTCATGGATGCATACCTCGTCGACGAAGCTCTCTACGTCGGATACTCGCTCGGTGCGCGGGTCGGCTGGGAGGTCGTTCGTGATCTTCCGCATCGCATCGGGCGTGCCGTGCTCGGCGGGGTGCCCGACGGCATCCCACTCGCGAGGCTCGATCTCGATCAGGTGCGCGCGTACCTGACCGACGGCACCCCCGTGTCGGATGCGACGACGCAGAACTACATCACGCTGACCGAGCGGGTTCCAGGCAACGACCTCGGCGCACTCGTGGCTCTGGCCGAGGGGATGCGGTCGTCACGGACGATCGACCCGGATCCGTCGAACGCGCCCGCCAGCCCGATCCTGTTCGCGACGGGGTCGAAGGACGCGATCATCGAGGGCTCACGCGCACTCGCTGCCGCTGCGCCTCAGGGGCAGTTCTTCGAGATCCCGGACCGCAATCACTTCAACGCTCCGGGATCCCGCGCCTTCAAGGAAGCGGCGCTGGCTTTCTTGAAGGCGAGCTGACCTTCGTCAGACCGTCGCGCTCTGCTCGCGCTTCGGCAGCACCCATCCCGCACGCGGGAAGTGGCAGGTGTAGCCGTTGGGGTACTTGATCAGGTAGTCCTGGTGCTCTTCCTCTGCCTGCCAGAACGGACCCGCGGGCTCGATCGTGGTCACGGCCTTGCCCGGCCACAGACCCGAGGCATCGACATCGGCGATGGTGTCGCGCGCGACGGCCTCCTGCTCGGGGCTGAGCGGGAAGATCGCCGAGCGGTAGCTCGAGCCGATGTCGTTGCCCTGACGGTCCTTCGTCGAGGGGTCATGGATCTGGAAGAAGAACGCGAGGATGTCGCGGTAGGTCGTCTTGGTGGGGTCGAAGACGATCTCGACCGCCTCGGCGTGACCGGGGTGGTTGCGGTACGTCGCGTGGTCGTTCTGGCCGCCGGTGTAGCCGACACGGGTGTCGAGCACGCCGGGCTGGCGGCGGATCAGGTCTTCCATGCCCCAGAAGCAGCCGCCGGCGAGCACGGCGGTCTCGGCTCCGGGGGTGCGGGTGATTGTTCCGGTGTCGGTCATGACTGCTCCTCAGAGGTGGGGGTGGTGGGGAAGAGGTGACGGTAGCGACCGTACCCCTCATCTTCCAGGCTGTCAGCCGGGATGAAGCGCAGGGCCGCGGAGTTCATGCAGTACCGGAGCCCTCCTGCATCGCGGGGTCCGTCGTCGAAGACGTGCCCGAGGTGGCTGTCGGCGCCGGTGGACCGCGCCTCGGTGCGCGTCATCCAGAGCTTGCGGTCGGTGCGCGTGGTCACGGCATCGACCTCGATGGGCTTGGTGAAGCTCGGCCATCCGGTGCCGCTGTCGAACTTGTCGGTCGACGCGAAGAGCGGCTGGCCCGAGACGACGTCGACGTAGATGCCGTCGTCGTGGTTGTTCCAGTACGCGTTGCGGAAGGGCGGCTCGGTGGCGTCCTCCTGCGTCACCTCGTACTGCAGGTGCGTGAGGTCGCTGACCGCCGCGGGGTTCTTGCTGTACTCGTTCGACATGATCTGACTCCTTGTCTGACGCGGCTGGCTGCAGCGTCATAGAGGAGAACCAGGAGCGTGCCGGTTTTGGTCCCGTAGGACTGTGAGCGGGCTGTGAGTTTGAAAGGAGTCGATAGAGTTGCTCAGCCACACACACCCCAGGGAGACGAACATGTCGGTTGGACTGCTCGCCGTCGTCGATGACATCCTCAGCGCCGCTATGAAGGCCTCGGCCAAGGCTGCCGGCGTCGTGATCGACGATGCCGCGGTGACCCCGCAGTACGTGCAGGGCATCACGCCCGCCCGCGAGCTGCCGGTGGTCGCGAAGATCGCTCTCGGATCTCTCGCCAACAAGTTCGTGATCATCATCCCGATCGCGCTGCTGCTCACCGCCTTCGCGCCGTGGGTGCTGCCGTATCTGCTGATCCTCGGCGGCGCGTACCTGTGCTTCGAGGGCGCCGAGAAGGTGCTCGAGTGGTTCGGCGTGCAGCACGGTCACGCCGACGAGAGCGACCGCAACGAGAACAAGCTCGTGTGGGGCGCGGTGCGCACCGACCTGATCCTGTCGACCGAGATCATGCTGATCTCGCTCGCGAACCTCGAGGCCGGTCTCGACATCTGGACCACTCTCGCGATCCTCGCGGTGATCGCCCTGCTGATGACCGGCGTCGTCTACGGCGCGGTCGCCCTGCTCGTGAAGATCGATGACATCGGTCTGAAGATGGCGAAGAACCCGGTCGCACGCGTCCGCCACACGGGAATGCGCATCGTGCGCTCGATGCCCGCGGTCTTCCGCTTCATCAGCATCCTCGGCACGGTCGCGATGCTGTGGGTCGGTGGCCACCTGCTGCTCGTGAACCTCGGCGAGGTGGGCGTGCACTTCGGTGCCGACATCCTGCACGGCATCGAGCACGTGCTCGAGCCGGCCGGTGGCGTCATCGTCTGGATCGGCGACACCCTCTTCTCGGCCATCGCGGGCCTGATCGCGGGGCTGATCATCGTCGGGATCATCCTGGGAATCGGGCGTCTGATCGGCAAGAAGCCGAACTTCCACGAGGGCGAGGAATCCCCCGCCGCCGTGCACGTCTGAACCGCACCCCGCAGAATCGTCGTCAGGCGGCGATGTCATAACGGGCCCGGCCCCCGAGGCGCGGAGTCCTCGCAAGATCGATGCTTCGAGGCGGGATCAGCCATACCCGTGCCGCGGCCCCGATGCCCTCTATGCGGATGTCCCAGCCGTTGTCATGGATTCGGTGATGACACGACTCACACAACAGCACTCCGTTGTTCAGGTCGGTGGGTCCGCTGTCTCGCGCCCACCACCTGATGTGGTGCGCCTTGGTCATCTGCGGCGGAAGACCGCACATCGCGCATCCTCCGTCTCTCTCGACAAGAGCCAGCCGCTGCGCGCGGGTGAAGAGTCGCCTCTCGCGCCCCCAGTCGAGGATCTCCCCCGCTGATCCGAGAACCGCCGGGATGATCCCGCCACCCGCGGCCATCCGGCGGCACGTGCTGACACTCACGGGCTGGTCACTGCCGTCGATCGTCGCGCTGCCCTCGCCAGAGGTGAGCTGATCGAGGCTCACGCGCACCACGACGGTCGCACCCGATGCAGGCATCCCGCCGTTGTCGCAGGCGATCGCATGCTCGCAGATGGCGGACAGCGCATCGGCCTGGATCATCGCGACGGAGCGACGATCGGCATCCGGCGCATCGGGGTCGGTCGCCGTGATCCGCGACTGAAATGAAGCCGCCACGTAGGCCTGGATCGCAGCCTTGATCGGTGCCCCCGAGGCGATGTCGGTCTGCAGCACGAGGTGAAGCGAGCCGTCGCGCTCGAACATCGTCAGGGAACGCCGGTCGCGGGCCTCTCGCTCTTTGGGTGCGACGCCGTCTGGGTCGAGCCAGGCTTCGGCACGGGCCACCAGCTTGCCGACGTCGGCGAGGGACATCCCCGCCGCGCGCGCCACGAGCAGACGCTCGGCCTCTTCGACCCGAGCCGACCCCACTTTGATCCGAATGCGCTCGAGCAGGCTGACGATGAGCGCGGCGGCCGCGATGGATATCTCTCCTGCGGCGAGCGCCGACGCCAGCGCCGGATACCGCGCGGGCAGGACCTCACCCAACAGGTTCGTACGCGGGGCCGCTGCCTGGCCGACCGCGATGAGTCGCTTGGCGTCGCCCGTCGAGCCGCCCGTATTCGCGGCGATCATCACCGCAGCACTCCGGTATCCGTGCTTCTTTGCGAACCCGTCTGGGCCGAGTTCCGATCGCGACTCGTGCGCGATCGTCGCCGCAAGCTCGGCGTGGAGCCCGTCGAGGCATCGCTGCGCCTGGCTCACCGCACGGTGCGCCTCGAGCAGTTCGTCCCGGGACAGATCGGTGCCCTTCTCCGCATCCGCCCAGACATCGTCGAGGCGCTCGATAGCCTCAAACAACGACATCAGACGGGGACTAGACATGCCTTAAGTTTAGAAGATATGTTCGAATCTCGGTCGATATGCCGACATTCGATCCGAGGCGAGGCCTACTCCCCGCGCACGTGATCCTCGCTGCCCAGCCACTCGTCGAACGTGACCTCACCCTGCACAGCATCCGCACCTCCGCGCAGCGATCCCGAGGCCAACCCGCGCCAGTAGGCCCCAGGCAGCCGCACCCCCAGCACCCGCCGCTGCACACCGTCGAACGCCAGTTGCCGCCGGGCGAGATCGACCAGCACCTCATCCCGCGGCCCCACCAGGTCGGAAGCGCGCCCCACCGCCCCAGCCTCGGCGACCCGCACCAGATGCGCGCCGACCTCGCGCGCCGCCACGGGCCGCATGAGCAGCTTCGGCACGACCGCCACAGGGCCGGACATCCCCGAAAGCACCTGTCCCGCGAACTCGTGGAACTGCGCCGCCCGAGCGATCGTGAACGGCACCGACCCCGCAGCCACGGCTCGTTCCTGCGCCAACTTGCCCGCATAGTACGAGGCGTCGATGTCATCGATCCCCACTATCGACAGCGCGACGTGATGCCCGACGCCCGCGCGGTCCTCTGCGGCCAGCAGATTGCGGGTCGCCGTCTCGAAGAACTTCACAGCCTTCGCAGCCGACAGCGTGGTCGTGTTCGTGACGTCGATCACGGCGTCCGCCCCGTGCAACGCCGCGTCGAGCCCCCCACCCGTGATCACATCGGCGCCGGCCGACCGTGACAGCACCACCACGTCGTGCCCCGCGTCGCGCGCCGCCTCGACGACGTGCCGACCGACCACCCCTGTTCCTCCGGCGACCGCGATCCTCATTCGACTCCCTCTCTGCCTCCGGGGCGCACGTCCACGCCTCCTGCACAAGATGACGAATCAGCATCCGAGAACGTGAGGCCTCACACTCCGCCCTGCTCCGTCGTCATATCCTGCGAAGGCACCCGCGCGAAAGCACGGCGACCGCGACACCCGGAGGAGACATCCATGGACGACGACCTCGACGACGTCTTCCGTGAACGCCGCCGCCTGCTCGCCCTCGGCTATCGGATGACGGGAACACTGGCGGATGCCGAGGACGTCGTGCAGGAGACCTATCTGCGCTGGTACCGGCTCACCGAGGGTGAACGCGCGGCGATCTCGAACCCCGCCGGGTGGCTCACGACGGTGGCCGGCCGCGTCGCGCTCGACCTTCTGGGCTCAGCCCGGCGCAGACGCGAGCAGTACGTCGGGCCATGGCTGCCGGAGCCCGTTCCGGCCGAGCTCTTCGCGGGAGCGATCGGATCGCGCACAGCGACGACGTCTGAAGATCCCCTCGATCGCATCACCCTCGACGACGACGTCTCGACTGCGCTGCTCGTCGTGCTCGAGGCGATGACTCCGGCTGAGCGCGTCGCCTTCGTGCTGCATGACGTCTTCGCTGTGCCCTTCGACGAGATCGCCGAGGCGGTCGGCCGTTCCTCCGCCGCGGTGCGGCAGCTCGCGTCATCCGCTCGTCGTCACGTGCGAGAGAACCGGTCCACCGCTGTGCCCCGCGCCGAGCACGACCGGGTCGTGAGGGCATTCCAGGACGCCACGCGAACCGGCGAGATCGGCGCCCTCCTGAGATTCCTGGCACCCGATGTCGAGCTCCGCAGCGACGGCGGCGGCGTGGTCAGCGCGGCACGCAACGTCGTGAGCGGTGCCGACAACGTCGCGCGCTTCCTGCTCGGAATCGCGACCAAGAACCCGCACTTCACCGTCGAGGAGCGGCAGTTCGGCGACGGGCTCGGCCTGGTTTTCCGAGACGAAGGGCGGGTGCACTCGGTCATGAACCTGCATGTCGAGGCGGGTGTGATCACCCAGCTGTGGATCGTGCTCAACCCCGCCAAGCTCACCTCCTGGAATCCCGCGCAGCAGGAGATCACGGAGTGAGCGCCGAGGATCAGCCGTCAGCCACCCGACACCTCCCCGCCTGACACGGCTTCGACTACGGCATCCGCCGCGATCTCGACGAGCCGCTGATCGCTCTTCTCCTCGTGCGCCGTGATCGTGACGACCGCATCGGCAGCGTCATCGATGAAGACGTACTGTCCATACCGCCCGTCCAGGCGCCAGCCGTCTCCCGGCCCACGCCAGGCGGCGAGCCCGTAGGAGGAGTAGAGGCCACCCGCCCCCGTGGAGACCCAGTCGGAGTGCATCCGATCGATCCAGCGCTCCGACACGATGCGGTCGTCCCCGAAGCGGCCCCCGTCGCGAAGGACCCGACCGATCCGCGCGAGCTCTTCCGTGCGCAGTTCGAGCCCGCTTCCGCCGACGATCCAGCCGAGGGGGCACCTCATCCACTGCGGGTTGTGGATTCCGAGGGGCTGGAACAGTCGGGGCATCAGCCACTCCCGCACATCCCCGACGACCGCCGCGAGCATTCTCATGGCGACGTAGGTGCTGGCGTCCGAATACTGGAAGTGCCCGCCCGCACCCCTGCTCGGTCGAGCGAGCATCTCGAAGGCGAGGTCGGGCCAGGACACCTCCTGATCCCCGAACCACTCGAAGTCGATTCCACTCGTCATCGTGAGGAGATGCTCGAGCGTCACCGCTTCGGCACCTGCACCTAGTTCGGGCACGTCCAGCACGTCGACAGCGCGGGTATCGAGCGACAGGATGCCTTCGTCGACGGCGATGCCAGCCGCCAGTGCGCTCACTCCCTTCGACACCGAGTAGAGATTCACCCGATCGTCGCTGCGCCACCGGTGCTGTGCGGACTCGTGACCGACGAGCACATGAAGTCCGTAGGCGCCCAGCTGCTCGTCGTCGACCGCGTGGACGATGCGGTCGCGAACCGTTTCAGCGAGAGACATGACGCCAGTCTCCCGCATCCGACGCCCCGGCATCCTGCTACCGTCGTGCAGTGCGTATTCGAGCGCAGATGCAGGAGACCCGATGAGCGACCACCAGATCCGGGATGCCGAGACCGCCGATCTCGAGGCCATCACCGCCATCCACAACGATGAGGTGCTGAACACGACCGCGATCTGGAACGAAGAGGCGGTCACGGTCGAAGACCGCGCCGCCTGGCTCGGCGATCGACAGCAGAAGGGCTACCCGGTGATCGTCGCGGTCGACGAGTCCGGTGTGCTCGGCTATGCGACCTTCGGAGACTGGCGCCCGCACAGCGGCTACCGGCACACCGTCGAGCACTCGGTCTACGTGCGCGACGGCCAGCGTGGTCGAGGCATCGGCAAGGCGCTCATGATCGAGCTCATCCATCGCGCCCGCACGCTCGGCAAGCACGTCATGGTCGCGGCGATCGAGAGCAGCAACACGGGGTCGATCATCATGCACAAGCGCCTCGACTTCATGCAGGTCGGACGGATGCCGCAGGTCGGCACCAAGTTCGATCGTTGGCTCGACCTCACGTTCCTGCAGCTGGTGCTCGACCAGCGACCCTTCCCTGACGAGACGAAGTGAACGTCTTCCTCTGGCTCGTCGACGCGTTCAACTCGCAGTGGGTGCTGCCCGGCGGGCAGGTACTGCTCGTGCGCGAGGTGGTGGGCAACGCGTTCGGACTCGCCAGCGCCCTCGGCGGTATGCAGCGCAAGATCTGGGCGTGGCCGGTCGGCATCGTCGGCAACCTGCTGCTGCTCACGGTGTTCCTCGGATCCATCCTCAACCCCGACCATGAGCTGCCCCATCTTCTGGGTCAGGCCGGGCGCCAGGTGATGTTCATCGTCGTCGCCATCTACGGCTGGGTGCGCTGGCGTCAGGCCGCGTCCTCGGGCGGCCGGGTCACTCCGCGCTGGGCGCCGAACAGCGCCCGCATCGGCCTCGTGCTCGTGATGGTGATCGGCACGATCGCACTGACCCCGCTCTTCCGCGCCCTCGGCTCGTGGGAGCCGGTGTGGGCAGATGCGTGGACCTTCGTCGGCTCCCTGCTCGCCACCTACGGCATGGCCAAGGGGTGGACCGAGTTCTGGCTCATCTGGATCGCCGTCGACGTCGTGGGTGTGCCACTGCTGTTCAACTCGGGCTTCTACGCGACCGGGCTGATGTACGTGTTCTACGGCGTCTTCACGGCGGTCGGATTCGTGGTCTGGTGCCGAGCACAGGCGAATGCCAAGCCCCAGGTCGAGACGATCATGCCCGACCCGCGTCCGATCACCTCCACCACGAAGACCATCGATGGCGACCGGGACCGCGACTGACCCGACTGGATGCGGCCGGGCCGGCCGACGAATGTGTCGCCCCGTGTCGCCGGGGCTGACACGGGCCACCTCGGCAGGTTTTGCTTGTCCCCATGAGCCGCCAGATCCGCTTCAACGCCTTCGACATGAACTGCGTCGCCCACCAGTCGTCCGGTCTGTGGCGGCATCCTGACGACCGTTCACGTCAGTACAACACCATCTCGTACTGGACCGATCTGGCGAAGCTGCTCGAGAGCGCGACCTTCGACGGCATCTTCATCGCCGACGTGCTCGGCACCTACGACGTCTACGGCGGCACCAACGAGGCCGCGATCCGCAACGGCGCGCAGGTTCCCGTGAACGACCCGATCCTGCTGGTGAGCGCGATGGCCGCCGTCACCGAGCACCTCGGGTTCGGCATCACGGCGGGCACCGCCTTCGAGCATCCGTACCCGTTCGCCCGCCGCCTGAGCACGCTCGACCACCTGACCGACGGACGCGTCGGCTGGAACGTCGTGACCGGCTACCTGCCCAGCGCCGCCCGCAACATGGGCCAGCACGATCAGCTCGCCCACGATGACCGCTACGACCACGCCGACGAGTACACCGAGGTGCTCTACAAGCTGTGGGAGGGCTCGTGGGAAGACGACGCCGTCGTCGAAGACCGCGAGCGCGGCATCTTCACCGACCCGTCGAAGGTGCACCCGATCGGCCACGAGGGCAAGCACTTCAGCGTCCCCGGCATCCACATCTCCGAGCCGTCGCCGCAGCGCACCCCGGTCATCTATCAGGCCGGAGCCAGCCCACGCGGAGTGAAGTTCGCGTCGGAGAACGCCGAGGCGATCTTCGTCGCCGCGCCCTCGAAGGAGGTGCTCGCCGGCACCGTGAAGCGCATCCGCGACGCGTTGGAGGACGCGGGTCGAGACCGCTACGACGCGAAGATCTACACGCTGCTGACGGTGATCACCGGTGCCACCAGTGCGGATGCCGCAGCGAAGCACGCCGAGTACCTCTCTTACGCGAGCCCCGAAGGCGCACTGACCTTCATGTCGGGCTGGATGGGCGTCGACCTCTCGCAGTATGCCGAGGACGAGCCCGTCGGAAACGTCGAATCCAACGCGATCCAGTCGGTGCTGCAGCACCTCAAGGAGGAGGCCGACCTCGGACGCGAGTGGACCGTCGGAGACTTCGGCCGTCACAACGCGATCGGCGGCCTCGGCCCGACCATCGTGGGCTCGGGCGTCGAGATCGCCGACGAGCTGCAGTCGTGGGTCGAGGAGACCGACATCGACGGCTTCAACCTCGCCTACGCGGTCACTCCCGGCACCTGGCAGGACGTGATCGAGCACGTCATCCCGGTGCTCCGCGAGCGCGGCGTCTACCCGAACGAGTACACGCCGGGCACGCTGCGCAACAAGCTGCAGGGCAAGGGCGACCGCGTGCAGGACACGCACCGTGCGGCGCGCTATCGGGTCGGAGCGAACGCCCCGGTCGCCTGAGCCTCAGAGACCTCGCGTGGGCGCGGATCGCTCGCGCGTCGACGACCGATCGGGGATCAGCAGCACGATCCCGAGCGCCAGACTGATCCCGAGCGCGACCATCTCGCCGGTCGCCGACGCGGGCGACATGTGCTCGAGATGCCACGCGTGATACGCGAAGTGCAGTCCACCGAACACGCTCCAGGCGAGGCCCAGCACTCGGAAGACGATCGCGCTTCGCCAGATCAGCCCGCCGACGCTGGCTGCGGCGAGCGCGAGGTACATGGCCCCGACGTCGCGGATCAGATGCTCGTTGTACGGGCCATCGACCGAGACCCATGAGCCGAGCACCCCGGGGAACGAGTCGTAGAAGCTCTGCGGCGCGAAGTAGGCCCACCCGCCGACGAACAGACCGAGCAGGGCCGAGAACGCAAGGGCGTAGGTGTGGAGTTGTCTCATACCCCTACGACGAAGCCCGACCTCGAAATGTGAGGTCGGCGGCCGTCAGTCGGCCTTCGAGCTGAACAATCCGCGCAGCACCAGGAACACCACGACCGCGACGACGGCGACGATCGCGAGCTTGGCGATGAACCAGAGGATCGAGAACAGCGCGCTGACGATCCACCAGGCGATCACCACGGCGAGGACGACGCCGACGATGGTCCAGAGCGAGTTCTTGTTCATGGTTCCAGCCTAGGCGGCGTGGCGACGTCACAGATCCCGATGCTGCGTCGTCAGTGTTCATGCGGGCGCATCTCGCGCCCCGTGAGCGAAGGAGACGACGTGTCGCACGTCAACATCGGCAAGGTCTATGCAGCCCCGTACAAGGCGATGCTCGAGTTCAACGCCCAAGCGGTCGCCGCAGGAGAGGATGCCGGGCTCTCACCGCTGCTCGTCGAACTGGTCAAGGTGCGGGCGTCGCAGCTCAACGGGTGCGCGTTCTGCCTCAGGATGCACGCCGCCGATGCCGTCAAGGCCGGCGAGACGGCCGACCGCCTGGCCGTGCTCGCCGGCTGGTGGGAGTCGCAGTACTTCACAGCCGATGAGCAGGCCGCCCTGCAGATCGCCGAGAACGTGACGCTGATCGGCGACCACGGCCGCCTCGCGGATCGCGGAGTCGACGTCGAGGGGGTGCTCACCGAGAAGCAGATCGCCGCCGTGACCTGGCTCGCCGTGGTCATCAACAGCTGGAACCGCATCGCGATCAGCAGCCACTACCCCGTGCACGGCTGATCGAGCGACGGCGAGGCGGACGGGCGGATGCGAGCTGCATCCGCCCGTCCGCATCCCTTCCGCATCCGATGCGTCGCCGTCAAGACCCTTCTCGGGAGGCGGATCGGGGGCGAGACTTCGAGCATGTCTGCACCGGCCCTCATTCCGTCCGCCCTCCACGGCATCGCCGCCCGCGGCCCGCTCAGCGACGGCATCATCCGTCGACTGACCGGAGACGACGTCGACGACCTCGGCGCCCGGGCCGAGGCCGCGCTCGCCACCAGTGACGACGTCGTGCGCGACGACGACATTCAACTCGCGCTCTTCGTGCTGTACGCCTCGTCGTACGGATCTCTGTCCGAGCTCGATCCGGCCCTCGAGTGGGACCCGGCGCTGATCGCCACGCGGGGACTCCTCGAGCACGCGTTCGAGCGGGCACTGCGAGCGACTGTGCCGGCCCCTGAGCTGCCGGAGCCGACCGTGGATGCCGTCGGCCGCGCGCTCTTCGCCCTCGCCGAGGCCGACACCGGGCCGAGCCTCTCGCGCTACGTCGCGAAGAAGGCCACGGAAGAACAGATGCACGAGTTCTTCATGCAGCGCTCGATCTACACTCTGCGCGAGGCCGACCCGCACTCGTGGGCGATCCCCCGCCTGACCGGTCGACCCAAGGCGGCGCTCGTCGAGATCCAGTCCGACGAGTATGGCGGAGGGCGCCCCGACCGCGTGCATGCGACGATCTTCGCGCGGGCGATGCGCGGGGCGGGCCTCGACGACACCTACGGTGCCTATGTCGACGACGTGCCGGCGATCACCCTCGCCTCGCTCAACTCGATGTCGATGTTCGGTCTCAACCGCCGTCTCGTCGGAGCGATCGTCGGGCATCTCGCTGCGTTCGAGATGACCTCGTCGATCCCGAACCGGTTCTACGCCGACGGCCTGCGACGACTCGGCTTCGCTGAGGACGTGACCGACTACTTCGACGAGCACGTCGAGGCCGATGCTGTGCACGAGCAGATCGCAGCGCGTGACCTCGCGGGTGGGCTGGCCGAGGACCGCCCCGACCTGCTGCCCGACATCATGTTCGGCGCAGCAGCCTGCCTCACGGTCGACGGCTGGGCAGCCGGGCACATGCTCGACTCCTGGACGCACGGAGAGTCTTCGCTGCGAGAGCGGGACGCGCGATGAACGAGGCGCAGGATGCGGTGACGATCACGGCGTACCCCGACGGTCCGCTTCTGGTGCGGGGCGCGGCGGTGCTCGAGACCTCCGACGGCGAGCCGATCGAGGTCACGCGGCGCACCGTGGCGCTGTGCCGTTGCGGACTCTCGACGATCAAGCCGTTCTGCGACGGCACACACAAGGCCGCAGGCTTCCGCACCGACGCCTGATCTCGTCGGGAGGAGCGCTGCGCCCCGGGAGGAGAACTGCGCCCCGGGAGGAGTCTCAGCGGCATTCTCTCCTCCCGTAGGAGGGTTCTCCTCCCGAGGGCGCAAGAGGGAGACCCCGAGCCCGCGCATGAGCCCCATCTGACCTCGCTTCAGCCCGGATTCAGCGTGCGCCCGCCACACTGGAGGAATGCGGATCCTGGTGGTTGACGACGAGGTGCGGTTGGCCGACGCCGTCCGCCGGGGACTCGAGGCCGAGGGGTTCGCGGTCGACGTGGCGAACAACGGCGTCGACGGGCTCTGGCGTGCGCGCGAGACCCGATACGACGCGATCGTGCTCGACCTCATGATGCCCGGCATGAGCGGCTGGAAGGTGTGCGAGGCGCTGCGCGCCGAGGAGAACTGGACGCCCGTGCTCATGCTCACCGCGAAGGACGGCGAGTGGGATCAGGTCGAGGCGCTCGAAACCGGCGCCGACGACTACGTCACGAAGCCGTTCTCGTTCGCGATCCTCGTCGCCCGCATCCGCGCCCTCGTGCGGCGGGGCGCCGTCGCCCGCCCGGCCGTCCTCGAAGCCGGAGACCTGAAACTCGACCCCTCGTCTCATCATGTCTGGCGGGGTGAGACCCCGGTCACGCTGACCGCCCGCGAATTCGCCGTGCTCGAGCACCTGATGCGTCATCGAGGTCAGGTGCTCTCGAAGCGCGAGCTGATCGACGGCGTATGGGACGACGACTTCGACGGCGACCCCAACATCGTCGAGGTCTACATCGGCCACCTGCGCCGCAAGCTCGACAAGCCCTTCGGACGCGAGGCGATCGAGACGATCCGCGGCGCCGGGTACCGATTGGCGGCCGACGGTGGCTAGACGCGCGTTCAGATCGGTGCGCGCCAGGACCACCCTCGGCGCGACCCTGGTCGTGGCCGTCGCGCTGCTCATCGGGGCGTTCTCGTTCTACGGCATCCTGAGTTCCAGCATTCACGCGAGCGCCGAGCGTGCCGCCGAGCAGCGCCTCGACGAGCTCGCTGAACGATTCGACGGGCCCGGAGGGGGCCCAGGCGGCGAGCGCGGCGTCGACTCTCTCGACGACGAGATCGTGCAGATCGTCGGCGGCGACGGATCGGTGCGTGCCGCCAGTGAGGATGGGCGCGACGAACTGGGATCGACCGCTCTGCCGGTCTCCGACGGAGCGCAGACCCTGACGATCGGCGGCGAGCCGATGCTCGTGGTCTCCGACGGCATCGAGGACGACGACACCCTCGTGCTCGCGGTCTCGATCGAAGACGGGGTCGAGACGCTGTCGACGGTCGCGCTGCTGCTCGCGATCGCCGTGCCACTGCTGCTGCTGCTCGTCGCCGTCACCACCTGGCTCGTCGTCGGACGAGCCCTCCGACCGGTCACCCGCATCCGCCAAGAGGTCGACGGGATCACCGCCGAGCACTTGCATCGGCGGGTCGAGGTGCCGCCGTCGTCGGACGAGATCGCTGCGCTCGCGACCACCATGAACCGGATGCTGGATCGCCTCGACGCGTCGGCGACGGCTCAGCGCCGTTTCGTCTCGGATGCATCGCACGAACTGCGCTCACCGCTCGCGACGATCCGTCAGCATGCCGAACTCGCGCAGGCGCACCCGACCACCACGAGCATCGGCGAGCTCGCGGAGGTCGTCTCTGATGAAGGACTCCGGCTGCAGGGCATCGTCGAGTCACTGCTGTTGCTCGCCCGACTCGACGAGGGCGGCGGAACGCACGACGAGGCGATCGACCTCGACGACCTCGCGCTCGGCGAGGTGCGCCGGCTGCGGTCGCGGGGGGTGGAGGTCGATGGGTCCGGCATCCGGGCGGCCCGGGTCACCGGAGATCCTCGCCTTCTCGGCCAGCTGCTGCGCAACCTCGCCGACAACGCCGCCCGTCACAGTGCGGGACGCGTGGCGATCAGCGTGATTCCGCAGGACGCCTGGGTGTTCGTGACCGTCGAGGACGACGGCGCAGGGGTGCCCGCCGACGAGCGCGAGCGCATCTTCGAGCGCTTCGTGCGGCTCGATGAGGCCCGCAGTCGGGATGCCGGAGGCAGCGGTCTCGGCCTCGCGATCGTGCAGGGCATCGCCGTGGCCGGCGGCGGGACGGTCTCGGTCGACGCCTCGCGCAGGGGCGGTGCCCGCTTCGTGGTGACGCTGCCTCTCTCGGACTGACTCTGTCTCGGCATCCCGTCCGCAGGTCGAGCCCTTCTTCGGCATCCGGTCTATGTGCGGGCCGAACCTCCTTCGGCATCCGGTCCCGGTCCCGTCTGCAGGACCGAAGCACGGATGCAGGAGCAGACACCGGTTCTCATCCCACATCCGTGCCTTGATCCTGCAGACGGCACAGACCCCGGGCCGGTCGACCCCCGGGCCCGTCGACACCCGGCCTGGGCGAGATCCCATCCGTCTGCAGGACCGAAGCACGAATGCAGGAGCAGACACCGGTTCTCATCCCACATCCGTGCCTGGACCCTGCAGACGGCACAGGGAAGCACAGGGAAGCACAGGGACACCCGGGCCGGTCGACAACCGGGCCGGTCACCGCTTCCTGAAGAACTCTTCAGGACGCTTCAGGGTGGCTTCAGCACCGCCGGGAGAGCATCGAGACATGAACGACAAGAACCCGAACCCCGACCAGACGCCCGAGAACCTCCCCGCCAACTCGACTCCGCCGGCACCGCCCGCGCCCCCTGCCCCGGCGCAGGCCCACGACGCCGAGACCGTGCCTGTCGCACCGCTCGCCGCTGACACCGACGCTCCGGCATCCGCTCCCGCAGCCCCCGCGAAGCGCGGACGCAAGCGCGCCCTGCTCATCGGCGGCGGAATCGCGGCCGCAGTTGTTCTCGCCGGCGGCGGCGTGGCCATCGGAGCAGCGATCGGAGACGAGTTCGGCGACGACGACGACCGCCCCTCGGTCTCGGACGGCCCCCGCGGCGATGCCGATGACCACGGCGGACAGCCGGGCGGCGACCGCGACGACCGCGACGACGACGACCGCGACGACGAGCAGGGCGCGCCGCAGGGCGGAGGCCCGGTCACCGGAATCGGCACGGACTCGGCCGACGAGCTCGTCGAGATCGCGGATGCCGCCCGCGGCGCAGCCGACGGCGGCGTCACCTCGATCGACGCGAAGCGCGACGGCACCTGGGAGGTGCAGCTGACGGCGGCGAACGGCAACGAGACCGAGGTGCGTGTGGATGCCGACCTCGCGGCCACCATCGTCTCGACCGAGCAAGACGACGATGACTCCGCCCCCACGAGCACCCTCGACGAGGCGGCCATCCGTGCACTCGTCGACGCCGCGCTGGCCGAGGCCGACGGCATGATCACCGACCTCGACGCCGACAACGATGAGGTCAGCCCCTACGACGCGTCGGTGCTCACGAGCGACCGTCGCTCGATCGACATCGACTTCAGCGCCGACTTCGCGGTCGGCGGCACCGACATCGCCGACTGAACGACCCGCGTCGTTCTTCGAGCCGCCGGCCCTTCGGGGTCGGCGGCTCGACGCATCTCTGACGAGTTCGGCACTTTCGCATCATGATCCGTTCACCGTGCGGTCTGTGTAGGTGGGTACGGTCTGGATCGCAGACCGAAGATGCTGTCGTCAGGGGAATCCATGCCGGTCACGGTGCACACGTACTTCTACACTCCCGCGCAGGCGGACTCCGTCGTGCGGGTGCTGCAGCAGCTCACGACAGAACTGAGGAACGTCGAGTGGCGGGTCGCCGATGGCCGTTCCGTGGCGTTCAGCACACGACGGACGCTGTTCGGCGGGCCCGCCGACGTGAGGGTCGTCGCGACTCCCATGACCACGGGCGGATCCGACGTGAGGATCGCGCTGCAGTCACCCACCCGGCACCGGATGACCGCGAAGGCGGCCGACCGGCTCAGCGAACGGATCCAGCGGGCGCTCGGCTGATCGGCGCCGACCCGCATCCGGCGGCTACCATTTCAGTCATGACGAATTCCGGCCGCATCGACGATGTCTCCATCGGCGGCGAGATGATCCGCCTCGGCCAGTTCCTGAAGTACTCGGGGCTGCTCGACTCGGGCGGCAACGCCAAGGAGGTCGTGATCGACGGGTTCGTGAAGGTCAACGACGAGGTCGATCGTCGCCGGGGCCGTCAGCTGCACGACGGCGACCTGGTCACCTTCGAGGGCCGCACCGTTCGCGTGCGCCCCTGATCTCGGCAACCGTACCGGTCACCGCCGCATCGCGTAGCGGAGGAACATCACCCCGCTGCGGAAACGCCGATCGTCGAGCAGCTCGAGATCGACGTGCACACCGCCCGGGAAGAACGGTTGGCCGCCCCCGACGATCCCGGGGCCGATGAACAGGCCGAACTCGTCGACCAGGCCGGCGCGGATCGCCTCGGCGGCGAGGGTGGGTCCGTCGACCGTGAGGTCGCGGTCGGATTCGGCTTTCCAGCGTTCGATGGCCTCAGGATCGAACGTGCGCTCGATCCGCGTGCGCTCGCTCGACACCTCGGCGAGCGTCTTCGAGAAGACGACCTTGTCGGCCGCCTGCCACACCCGTGCGTAATCTATGCCGACCTGCGGCTGATCGGGCTCGAGGTGGGCAGTCTCCCAATAGACCATCGTCTCGTACATGCGCCGACCATAGAGATACGTGCCGACGTCGGCGAACTGCCGGTTGATGAAGCCGTGCAGCTCTTCATCGAGCGCCCAATCGAATCCCCCGTGGGGCCCGCTGACGTATCCGTCGAGCGACGTGATCATGGAGTAGATGAGTCGGGCCATGCGGCGAGGCTACTCCGGGCGCCGGGGGTTGGTCGACCCCCTCGCCTCTGGCCCTCTCGGGAGGAGAACTGCGCCTCGGGCTGCCGGCCCTCTCGGGAGGAGAACTGCCCCTCGGGCTGAGGAATCCGGCGAATCTCTCCTCCCCAAGAGCAGTTCTCCTCCCCACGCGGCGTCGGACCATACCCGGCTCCCCCTTAGCGACCTGAGTCCCGAGACGCAAGGCGCTGGCCTACGTCACGACCTCGGCGCACGCTGTGGACATACCCCCAGACCAGCGATCGAGAGGACACACCATGTCTCGCGACCAGTACACCTTCGTCAACCCGGCCGAGCTCTACTCCGACATCGAGCCCGAGAAGCAGCACATGCCCGAACCGGGCCTCGACGCCGACCTCACCCCGACGGCCGACCTCGGCGAGGAGAGCTACCGCGGCACCGGCCGACTCACCGGTCGCAAGGCTCTCATCACCGGCGGCGACTCGGGCATCGGAGCGGCGACCGCGATCGCCTTCGCCCGCGAGGGCGCCGACGTCGCGCTCTCCTACCTGCCCGAAGAGGAGGAGGATGCTGCGCGCATCGCCGGCATCCTTCGTGACGCCGGCGCCACCGTCGCGCAGATCCCCGGCGATCTGCGCGACCCCGAGTACTGCCGCACTCTGGTGGCTGAGGCGGTCGGCGCGCTCGGCGGCCTCGACATCCTCGTCAACAACGGCGGCAAGCAGGTCTACCAGGAGTCGCTGACCGACATCACCGACGAGCAGTTCGACGACACCTTCAAGACCAACGTCTACGCGATGTTCTGGGTCACGAAGGCGGCGCTGCCGCACCTGCCTGCAGGGTCGACGATCATCAACACCACGTCGATCCAGGCGTACTCGCCGTCGGGGATCCTCGTGGACTATGCGTCGACCAAGGCAACGATCAACGCGTTCACGAAGGGCCTCGCCGACCAGCTCGCGCCCAAGGGCATCCGCGTCAACGCTGTGGCTCCGGGCCCGATCTGGACTCCGCTGCAGCCGAGCGACGGACAGCCGCAGGAGAAGCTCCCGGAGTTCGGTGAGGACACGCCTCTCGGGCGTATGGGGCAGCCGGCCGAGCTGGCACCCGCCTATGTGTTCCTCGCCTCGGCCGAGTCGAGCTACGTCGCCGGCGAGACGCTCAACGTCAACGGCGGCATGCCCACCCCTTGAGCCGCTGACCGCGAACGCCTCCTCCCGAGTCGCACTCGAGAGGAGGCGTTCCCGCGTTCGGCAGCTCCATGGCGATGTCGGTGACACGAGGCAATATGACGGTATGGCAGACGGATACGACCTCGACTTCCTCCCGACGCGTGTTCCCCTGCCCCGGCCGGCACAGGATGCGACGGAGCTGACCTATCCACGCTTCACGGTGCTGCTCGACGGCCGCCGTCGGCTGGCCGCTGTGACGGGCGTGAACATCGACGGAGCGCTGCTGCGCGAAGTACCACGCACCGGCGAGTGGCGGCTCGACCCCCGTGTGCGGTCCGAACTGCAGACGGGACCCGACGTCTATTCGCGCAACGACCTCGACCGCGGCCATCTCGTGCGGCGGGTCGATCCGGGATGGGGCGATGTCGAGGAGGCGAGGGATGCCACCGAGGCGACCTTCTTCTATCCGAACGCCGCCCCGCAGGCGGCCGGATTCAACCAGTCGAAGGAGCTCTGGCTCGGGCTGGAAGACCACGTGATCGAGTATGCCGAGACGACCGATCAGCGTGTCTCGGTGTTCACCGCTCCTGTGCTGGGCGACGGCGATCCGCCCTATCGCGGCATCCGCATCCCGCTCCGGTTCTGGAAGATCGCGGCCTGGCAGGCGTCCGATGGTCTGTCAGCCGCCGGGTTCGTGCTCGATCAATCCGAGCTCGTCGAGAGCCCGGACGGCATGCTCGCTGCGCCGCCGCTGGGTGCGTTCCGCACGTTCCAGGTTCCGATCTCCGAAGTCGGCCGGGTGACGGGGCTCGACGTGGGGCCGTTGCTCAATGCCGATGTGCTCGCCCGGCGCACTGCCCGATCGACGGAGTGGCGGCCGCTGGTCTCAGCATCCGACATCACGCTCTAGCCGTCGACACTGAGATTCCAGTGCCTGAGCTTGTCGGGATTGCAGACGACCCAGACGGTCGCCAGCAGCCCGGATCTCGCCTCGGTCGACACCGCCGCGACGACTCTGTCGTCGCGCACGATCACGAAGCCGGGCGCGCTGTTGATCGAGGCCATCACGACCGCGGTCCCGGTCGTCATCAGTGCTGCCAATGCTGCGGATGCCGCGATGCGCCCCTCGACGAGAGCGGACGACTCCGGCATCCGACCGCCACTGTCGACGATCAGCACCGAATCGGCGCGCAGCACCGCACGGATGCCTGACAGATCGCCCTCAGCCAGTGCGACCGCCAATTCGGCGACAGTGGTCTGAGCGGCCGCATCACGATGTCTCCGACGCAGCCGCGCCGGGTCCTGCCCGCGGCTCATGCGGAGACCGCGGTGACGTGCCGGAGCTTGTCGGGGCTCATCACCCAGAGGAGCTGCTCGATGCCCTGGTCGGAGGTCGTGACCGTCACGATCGTGGTGACTTCGCCGCCCTCGGCGAGCGTCGCGGCCGGCTGCCCGTTGACCTCCACCCAGTCCACCGACTTGCCCGTCCAGAAGTGGTGAGCGAACGCCGCGACGAACTTCGCCACGCGCCCGCGGCCGATCACGGGGATCCGTGCGGCGAGCTTCACGCCGTTGCCGTCGGTGTAGCTGACCACGTCATCGGCGAAGAGCTTCTCGAGCTCCTGGGCGTCGCCCTTCTGGGCCGCGGTCAGAAACGCCTCGAGCAGGCGCCGCTGGTGCGTCGGCTCGACGGTCGCCTGCTTCTCCGACGACAGATGCGCGCGGGCTCGGCTCACCAGCTGTCGAGCGCTCACCACACTCGACGAGATGACCTCGGCGATGCGCGGATACGGGTAGTCGAACGCCTCGCGCAGGATGTACGCCGCGCGCTCGGTCGGGGTGAGTTTCTCGAGGGTCATCAGGATCGCGAACTGCAGCGCCTCGGCGCGCTCAGCCCCGAGCGCCGGGTCGTCGTCGGTGTTGACGGGCTCCGGCAGCCAGGGCCCGATGTAGGTCTCCCGCTTCGCGTGGGCCGATTGCAGCACGTTGATCGACAGACGAGTCGTGATGGTCGTGAGGAAGGCCGCAGGCTCCCGTACCTGCGACCGATCGGTGTTCTGCCAGCGGATCCATGTGTCCTGGACGATGTCCTCCGCGTCAGCGACCGTGGCCAGCATCCGGTACGCGATGCCGAAGAGGCGTCGCCGATGGGTGGCGAACACCGCCAGCGCGGTATCGAGGTCGCCCCGAGGTCCGTCGTGCTCTTCGCTCATCGCGATCACGTCTCCACTCTCCTCCCGTTCACGGAGCGGCGGCAAGCGTGCGCCACCACCATCCGGCCGACCCGGCCCTTGAGATGTATGACAGCGCAGCGTCTCGAAGTGTGACGGAGCGACAGGTGCTGCTCGGCCCCGGCGGTTCTCGCCGGCAGAGAGGCGAGCTGTCACATCCGTGATCGCTACCCGGTCAGACAAGTACACGCGGACCCCCGCGTGATCCCCATCGACCACAGGAGCGACATGAGAATCACGGTAATCGGCGGCACCGGGCTGATCGGCACCCGGGTCGTCCGGATCTTGAACGACCGCGGACACGACGTGGTGGCAGCCGCACGAGCGACAGGCGTGAACTCCTTCACAGGTGAGGGTCTTGCAGATGCCCTGGACGGCGCATCGGTGGTGGTCGACGTGTCGAACTCGTCGTACACCGACGGCGCCGGCGCTCAGGAGTTCTTCTACACCTCGACCCTCAACCTGCTCGCATACGGCCAGGCAGCGGGTGTCGCGCATCACGTGGCGCTGTCCGTCGTGGGCACCGACCGGCTCGCGCGCGCGCAGGGCGGGTACTTCGTCGCCAAGGAGCAGCAGGAGAGCCTCATCACGGCGTCCGGTCGCCCGTTCACCCTGGTGCACGCGACGCAGTTCTTCGAATTCATCCGGAGCATCACCGACCACGCCATGCGAGAGGGCGCGGCGCACATCGCCGATGTGCTCGCGCAGCCGATGGCCGCGGACGACGTCGCGCGCGCCGTCGTCGAGGCGGCACTCGCGGAGCCTCTCTTCGGCACGGGCGAGTTCGGCGGCCCCGAGGTGTTCAGCCTGAAGGAACTCGCCTCGCTCGACCTGCGCTCTCGTCAGGACGACCGCGAGGTGGTCGCGGATCCGCTCGGCACCTACTTCGGAGCGCATCTCGGCGCGCGCGACCTGTTGCCCGAGGCTACGGCGACGCTCGCACCCACCAGGTATCACGATTGGCGCGTGCAGGCCCCCGGGGCCGCCTGAACGACGGAGGTCGTCACATCCTCGGCCGCTGCTCGGTCACCCCTGACAGACGCCACCACCGGCGTCGCTCACACGAAAGGCTTGGACATGGCAAAGATCGTCGTCATCGGAGGCACGGGACTCATCGGCTCGAAGGTCGTCGCGAACCTGACCGAGCACGGCCACGAAGCCGTCGCCGCGTCACCGAACACGGGTGTGAACTCGCTCACCGGCGAAGGCCTCGACGAGGTGCTCATCGGTGCCGACACCGTCGTCGACGTGTCGAACTCCCCCTCATTCGCGCCCGACGACGTGATGGAGTTCTTCACCACGTCGACGAGCAACCTGCTCGCGGCCGAGGTCGAGGCGGGCGTGGAGCACCACGTCGCCCTGACGATCGTCGGCACGAACCGCCCGCAGCACATCGGATACTTCGCCGCGAAGGTCGCTCAGGAGAAGCTCATCCGCGACTCCGGCATCGCCTACTCGCTCGTGCACGCCACGCAGTTCTTCGAGTTCGTCGGCAGCATCGCCGACATCTCCACAGAGGGCGACACCGTGACCCTTCCAGGCGCGCTCATCCAGCCGATCGCCGCAGACGACGTCGCCACCGCAGTCGCTCGTTCAGCCGTCGGAGTGCCGATGGGCGACATCGAGATCGCGGGACCCGAAGCCTTCGGCATGGACGAGTTCGCACGCCGCGCGCTGGCCTTCCGTGGCGACCCCCGCACTGTCGTGCGCGATGACAGCGCCCCGTACTACGGAGCGGTGATCGAGGAGCGCACGCTCATCCCTGTCGAGGGCGCACAGATCTTCAAGACGACGCTTGAGGAGTGGCTGCCGCGGAACCCGCCTCGCAAGTAGCGAGGGGCGCGCCAGCTGAGCACATGACGGCCGCGGGAACTGCACCGATCAGCCGCATACCCGTCATCGATAGGGCTTGTGCGGCGAGGCGGCTGGTGCCACGCTTGCCACACAGTTCTGTCGCGCTGTAACGCGACAGCTGGGGTGCCGTCCATTGACGGCATCGGATGGGGCGCCCTTTCTGCCGCCTCCCCCGTGGTGGGGGCGTCCCGTCCTCCCCTGAATCGACCGACGATCCCCGCTGACCGGCGATGCTTTCAGAGCTGGGTTTCGAGGTGCGGGGGAACCACGACACGATCAGCGGTGCGGACGGCCGTCGGGTAGAGGACGAGCAGGAGCGCGAGGCCGAGAGCGGCTCCGACGACCTGCGCGAGGATGAACGGGACCACCGAGCCGGGTGCGATGCCGGCGAACGTGTCTGTGAACATGCGAGCAATCGTCACAGCCGGATTCGCGAACGACGTCGAGCTCGTGAACCAGTACGCCGCACCGATGTAGGCGCCGACCGCGGCAGCCGTCGCCGATGCCGTGCCCGTGCGGGCGAGCGCGAAGATCAGCAGCACCAGACCGGCGGTGGCGACGACCTCGGGTGACGCGTCCCGCCTGCGGATCGTCGACCTGCTGACGCTGGGTGATCTGTCCCCCACCGAGATCCGCGTAGCACTGGGGGTTCCGGCGAACCTCATCACGCATCACCTGAATGCGCTCGAAGCCGTCGGGATCGTGGCACGCTCGCGGTCGGAGGCCGACAAGCGGCGCAGCTACGTCCACCTGACCGACACCGCACTCCACGGACTCACGCCGGGTCGAGTCGAGCGCGCGAGCCGAATCGTGTTCGTCTGCACCGCGAACTCAGCCCGATCCCAGTTGGCCGCCGCTCTGTGGTCGGCCCACAGCAGCATCCCCGCATCCTCCGGGGGGACGCACCCGGCCGAGCGGATCGACCCCGGCGCAGTGGCGGCGGCAGATCGCCACTCCCTCGATCTGCCCGATGGGTCGCCCCGCGCTCTGGATGCCGTGTTGACCGACTCCGACTTCGTGGTGACCGTCTGCGACAACGCGCACGAAGAGCTCGGCGTCTCGGGTCACCTGCACTGGTCGATCCCCGACCCGGTGCGCGTCGGCTCGGTCGACGCCTTCGACACCGCCTATGACGAGCTGGAGCGCCGGATCATCCAGCTCGCGCCCCGTCTCGCCGCGAGCTGAATCCCATCAGAAGGAGAACCCGTGACCGACACCAGTCCGACCGTCCTGTTCATCTGCCAGCACAACGCCGGCCGCTCGCAGCTCGGCGCCGCGCTGCTGCAGCACCTGGCCGGTGACCGCTTCGTCGCGACCTCCGCCGGGCTCTCACCCTCAGACGAGGTGAATCCGGCAGTGGCCGCCACGGTCGCCGAGCTCGGCATGGACATCACCGACCGGGTACCCCGCGCCGTCTCGAGCGACGACCTCGATGCGGCCGATGTCGTGGTGCTGATGAAGCCAGGGCTCACCCTGCCATCCACCCCCCAGCGGCGAGGTGCTGGAGTGGTCGTTCCCGAACCCCGAGTCGTGGGATGCCGACGCGGTGCGCCCGCTGCGCGAGGCCGTCGCCGAGAAGATCCGGGAGACGCTGCTCACGCGCTGAGCTCGAGGGCCCGGCGGCGAACGGCTGCTTCGCGAGACGGCTGCGGACGGCGCGCTCGGTGAGCACGGTGACCCGATCGATCAGTTGAAGTCGCCGCCCGGCGCCATGTCCATGAAGCGCGAGTAGTGACCCTGGAAGGCCACGGTGATCGTCGCCGTCGGACCGTTACGGTGCTTG
This sequence comes from Microbacterium sp. NPDC087589, assembly GCF_044743635.1. Taxonomy (NCBI): domain Bacteria; kingdom Bacillati; phylum Actinomycetota; class Actinomycetes; order Micrococcales; family Microbacteriaceae; genus Microbacterium; species Microbacterium sp. NPDC087589. The sequence continues at coordinate 99,313 of NZ_JBIUWV010000007.1, read as the reverse complement.
GCCACGATCAGGTCGGCCTCGCCCGGACGAACGTCCTTGTCGTAGACGGAGTCGCGGTGCAGCAGGATCACCATGTCGGCGTCCTGCTCGATCGAGCCGGACTCACGCAGGTCGCTGATCGCGGGCTTCTTGTCGGTGCGCTGCTCGGGACCACGGTTCAGTTGCGACAGTGCGATGACCGGAACCTGCAGCTCCTTCGCGATGAGCTTGAGGCTTCGCGAGAACTCCGAGACCTCCTGCTGACGCGACTCGACGCGCTTGCCCGATGTCATCAGCTGCAGGTAGTCGATGATGACCATCCGCAGCCCCTCACGCTGCTTGAGTCGACGGCACTTCGCGCGGATCTCGACCAGCGTCATGTTCGGGCTGTCATCGATGTAGAGGGGCGCGTCGTTGATGCGTCCTCGAGTCGCGGCGACCGTGGTCCAGTCGCGAGGGTCGAGGTTTCCCTTGCGCATGTTCTGCAGCGGGATCTGCCCCTCGGCGCTCAGCAGACGCATCGCGATCTCACTCTTGCCCATCTCGAGCGAGAAGAAGACGGAGGGGATGTTGTGGCCGATGGATGCCGAACGTGCGAAGTCGAGCGCGAGCGTCGACTTACCCATCGCAGGACGCGCGGCGACGACGATCATCTGCCCGCCGTGAAGACCGTTGGTCAGCTCGTCGAGCTCCTTGAAGCCGGTCGGCACACCCGTCATCGAGCCGTCGCGGCCGCTGGCGGCCTCGATCTCTTCGAGCGCGGCGTCGACCGCGATCTGCAGCGGAACGTAGTCTTCGGCGGTCTCCGAGCCGGTGATCGAGTAGATCTCCGCCTGGGCGTTGTTGACGATGTCGGTCGCGTCGCCCTGGCCGTCATAGCCGAGCTGCACGATACGGGTGCCTGCATCGACCAGACGACGCAGGATCGCCCGCTCCGAGACGATGCCCGCGTAGTAGCCGGCGTTCGCGGCGGTGGGGACGATCGAGGTGAGCGTGTGCAGATAATCGGCACCGCCGGCGCGGCTCAGCTCGCCGGTCTTGATGAGCTCGTCGGTGACGGCGACGACGTCCGTCGGCTCGCCATGCGAGTAGAGCGACAGGATCGCCTCGAAGATGAGCTCGTGCTTGGGGATGTAGAAGTCAGCGCCCTTGAGCGTCTCGATCACATCGGCGACAGCATCCTTCGAGAGGAGCATTCCGCCCAGCGCGCTCTGTTCGGCGAGCGTGTCGTGCGGGGGTGTGCGCTCTGGTGGACGCTTGCCCCCGAGGCGCTCCTCTGAGATGTCGGCGATCGACACGCTGCTCCCTTCGATGCGACGTTCTTCCGGTGTGCTCGGTGCCGACTGCGTCAGTCACTCGATGCGATTCAGCTCGAGAAGGACCGTCCGCACAGCAAATCAGGCACTTCCGACATCGGGTCGCCGGACCACGCTACGAGCGGGGGTTTTCGGTCGCAACACGCTCTGTGGATAACTATGTGGAAAGCGTGCGAACAAGTCCGGAGAGTCTGTGCAGAACACATGTGGATAACTCGGTGGAGTACCTTGAAATTGAGTTCTATTTGTCAGCCTGGCCTGGGGTTTACAGTTTCCCCAGCCTGTGGATGAGAACGTGGTTCAACCGCGCATTGAAGGTTGATCGAATCCGGTGGGGGATGTGTAGAACCTGGGGAAAGTCAAGCCGAGATTCAACCGGGCGCGTCACACTGAGCAACCCTCCGAAATGTGCGCGAGATGCCGTCTATTTCGAGCGGAACCCTCTAGACATCGCGATATACCGGGAGTATCGTCACCGGCAATCGACGCAGTGTGCATCGACGACGAACGACGGCTCTCGGGGGAGGGAAGTCGACGTGAACGCTCAGGCAACCCGGCGCAGCCTTCCGGCCGTCGCCCTCTGGGGTGTCCTCGGTGCGGTCGCGTGGCCGGCGATCACGATCTTCACGAGCGGGTCTTCTGCGAGCGCGGACGACAGCTCGAACGATTCGACTGCGCCGAACGATCCGCGGCGCCGACCGGCCGCGAACGCAGAACACCCCCTGTCCCGATGGACAGGGGGTGTTCGCACTTCGACAGGCTCAGTGACCTGCCGACGTCGTCACTTGGCGGCGACGACCTGCAGCGTGATGACTGCGGTCACGTCGTCGTGCAGACGAACCGTGGCCTCGTGCTCACCGGTCGACTTGATCGCCGACGGGATGTGCACCTTGCGCTTGTCGATCGAGCCGAGACCCGCGGCTGCGACAGCATCCGCGATGTGATCGGTCTTGACCGAGCCGAAGAGGCGACCCTCGTTGCCGGCCTTGACGGCCAGGCGCACCTTGGTGGCCTCGAGGGAGTTCTTCAGTGCCACGGCCTCGTCGCGGTCGTGGATCGCGCGAGCCTGACGAGCAGCCTGGATCGAAGCGACCTGCTTTTCGCCACCGCGGGTCCACGCCGTAGCGAAGCCCTTGGGGATGAGGTAGTTGCGGGCGAACCCGTTCTTGACCTCGACCACGTCACCGGCGCTACCAAGCCCGGCGACCTCGTTCGTGAGAATCAGCTTTGCCATCTCGATACCCCTTACCGGCCGGCGCCAGCGTAGGGCAGGAGTGCCATTTCGCGTGCGTTCTTGATCGCGGTGGCGATCAGACGCTGCTCCTGCACCGAAACACCGGTGATACGACGGGCGCGGATCTTGCCACGCTCCGAGACGAACTTGCGGAGGGTGGAGACATCCTTGTAATCGATGACTCCGACCCGGATCGACTTCGCGGGAGCGGTGGGCTTGCCACCCTTCCGCGGCTTGCGGCGGTCGCCGCTAGACTTTCCAGCCATTGTTTTTCCTTAATGATGAGACGGATGCCGAGCCCTTCGACAGGCTCAGGGACCCGGTTCCAGAAGTTGTTTCAGAACGGGGTGTCGTCGCCGAAGCTGCCCGGAGTGCTCCAGGCATCTGCGCTCGTCGACGAGCCGGGCGTTGACCACGGCTCTTCCGACACCTGCTGCTGCTGTGCGGGGCGCGACTGTCCGCCGCCACCGCCGCCACCACCGGTCGACGCCGCACGGGTGACCTGCGCGGTCGCGTACCGAAGCGAGGGGCCGATCTCGTCGACCTCCAGCTCGATAGCGGTGCGCTGGTTGCCCTCGCGGTCCTGGTAGGAGCGCTGACGCAGACGGCCCTGCGCCATGACGCGCATGCCCTTGGTCAGCGAACCCGCCACGTGCTCGGCGAACTCGCGCCAGACCGACGCACGGAGGAACAGCGCTTCGCCGTCCTTCCACTCGTTGGCGGCGCGGTCGAAGTTCCGAGGCGTCGAGGCGATGGTGAAGTTCGCCACCGGCAGTCCGTTCTGCGTGTAGCGCAGCTCGGGGTCGGCCGTGAGGTTGCCCACCACGGTGATGACTGTTTCGCCGGCCATCGGACTCAGGCCTTCGCAGCCTTGGCGGCCTTGCGGGCAGCCTTCTCTTCGGTGCGCTTCGCTTCGAACGCGACCATCGCCTGAGCTTCCTCAGAACGGAGGACCTTGGTGCGCATGATCTGCTCGTTCAGCTTCAGCTGACGGTCGAGCTCCTGCGTGGCCTCGCTGGTAGCGGTGAAGTTGACGACGGCGTAGATGCCCTCGTTCTTCTTCTGGATCTCGTAAGCCAGACGGCGCTTGCCCCAAATGTCGACCTTGTCAATCGAGCCACCATCGTTGGTGATGACCTTCAGGAACTTGTCGAGCGTAGGAGCGACCTGGCGCTCGTCGATCTCGGGGGTCAGAATGACCATGAGTTCGTACTGGTGCGTCACTTACCCACCTCCTTCGGACTAGAACGGCTTCCGGGACGTTCCCGGAAGCAGGAGGGTGTGTGATCGTCATCCGCCGAGCCGCCCGAGTGGGCGCCTGATGGCAGACAACCTTGACAGTCTAGCGGAGAAACCTTCGCTCTGCCCCCACGCGTATTGCGGCGCACTGGCATGCTGGAACGCGTGCGCGCTGACGTTCAGGGCGCACGCGACCGAAGGGGGAACGCCATGCGCGTCAACAAGTGGGGGGGGGTCGGCATCGTCCTGACCGCCACCGTATTGCTCACCGGGTGCACCGCAGGTGCTGAGGAGTCCGCAGAAGAAGAGCCCACGGCGGCCGCGGAGGAGACCACCGCGCCCGAGTCCGACTGCCCCGAGCTGACCGAGGGGGCGACCGTCGACGGCACCGCGCTCGGCGCCTGCATCACCGAGGCGATGACCGACACGGCCGGCTACCAGGCCAAGACGTCGATCCTGGGCATGGACACCACCGCCCGGTACAACCCCGAGACGGATGCCATCGAGACGATCACGCCCATGGGGTCGCTGATCCTGATCGGCGACGACGCCTGGGTCAAGACGCCCACGACCGACTGGCAGGTCGCCGACCCGAACTCGAGCGACCCGATCGTCGCCGCGCTCAGCAGCGGTGCGGCGACGGCGGCCGGCACCGACCCGGCCACGGCCGCGGGCGCGCTGACCGGCGAGTTCACCGTCACCGGAACCGGCAGCCGCCTGGGTCAGGACGTCTACCTCGTGAGCGGCACGTCCGAGGCGCAGGGCGTGCCGGTCGACGTGGTGTTCGAGGTGACCGACGAGTACGTGGTGCTGGCGACGAGCGGCAGCACCGAGGCCGCGGGCCAGATGATCGAGACCTCGCTCGAGATCACCGAGTGGGACGTCGAGCAGGACATCGTCGCACCTCTCTGATCCACGAGCGGATGCTGCGGGCCGGGGCGATCGCCTCGGCCCGCAGTGCGTTCCGAGGTCTCGTGGCGCAGCATCCGTTCGGGCCCTCCCGGGGGCATCTCGTGCCAACTCTCGGGCCGCCCCTTCCGGAGGAGAACTATCCTTCGGGAGGAGGATCAGGCTCGAAACGTCCTCCCGAGGAGCAGATCGCCTCCCGAGGGGCGGACGCGAACGCATCCGCCCTGTTCAACCGGTGCCGCGAGCTCCCGGTCAGGCTGTGGCGTCCGCGATACGCCGATCGATCTCGGCGAGCTCGGCTCGGATCTGCACGAAGGACTCCGGGGTGAAGCGCCGGACCTGCATGTCGAGGATCGCCTGGGCCGCGTCGTCGCTCACCTCGAAAGCCTCGGCCACGGCCGCCACCGCAGACGCCACATCACCGGGGGTGTCTGCGCAGATCCGCAGCAGTTCTTCGGGCCGTTCGAGAGCGACGACGTATGCCCCGACGATCTCCCGGAGCTTTCGCAGATTGCCAAGGTTCTCAGCCATGGGTGCCACTCTACGGCGCGGGTCTCCCCTCAACACGACGGAGATCCACGTGTCGAGGGCCGCCGCGCAGCATCCAATCGGGGTGCCTCGGGCCACTCGCCGGGGAGGAGAACTGCGCCTCGGGCGGAGGATCAGGCTCAGAATCTCCTCCCCAAAGGCAGTTCTCCTCCCCAGGGGCGGGCGCGAACGCACCGGCCGTATTGAGCCAGCGCCGCGAGCTCCCGTCAGGCTGAGGCGCCGGGGGGCCTTGGACGGGAGGAGAACTGCGCCACGGGAGGATGCTTCGCGCTCATCCGTCCGCCCGAGACGCAGATCTCCTCCCGAGGCGCAGCCAACCACCCGAGGCGCAGATCTCCGCCCGAGGCGCAGCCAACCACCCGAGCGAGCGCAGAACCGAGCAGACCCGAACGCCCGAGCAGACCCGAACAGCCGAACGAACAGCCGACGCAGTCAGTCGATGACGGGGGCGATCTCCGACCAGACGGTGCGCTCGTTCGTCGAGGGTGCGACCGGGATGCGTCCTGCGCCGTCGGGCTCGGGGATCGCGGCGAGCAGCGCCTGCGTGTACGGATGCTGCGGCGCAGACCACACACGGTCGGTCGCCCCCGCCTCGAGCACCCGTCCGGCGAACATCACGAATGTGCGGTCGGCGATGCGTCGGACGACCGCGAGGTCGTGCGAGATGAACAGCATCCCCGCACCGGACTCGGCGACGAGGTCGCGCATCAGCCCCGCGACGCTCGTCTGGGTCGAGGCGTCCAGGGCCGAGATCGGCTCGTCGGCGACGAGCAGCGACGGCCGTGCGGCGAGCGCCCGGGCGATCGCGAGACGCTGCTTCTGGCCCCCGGAGAACTGGTGCGGGAAGCGAGTGGCGACCTCGGTCGGCAGCCCGACCCGTTCGAGCCACTCCGCGACGGTCGACCCTTCGGCGCCGCGAGCGCGGGCGGTGGCGATGCCGTCGGCGATCTGGTCTCCGACGCGGCGCCGCGGGTTGAGCGACGTCGACGGATCCTGGAACACCATCTGGATGCCGGTGAGCGCGAGGTCGCGCCGACGGATGCCGAGCGGCTTCACGGGCGCTCCGCGGAAGCGCACCTCTCCCCCGGCGAGCTTCTCGATGCCGACGACCGCGCGGGCGAGGCTCGACTTGCCGCTGCCGGATTCGCCGACGAGAGCCACGGTCTCTCCGGGTGCGACGGTCAGCGAGACGTCGTCGACGGCAACCACCGGCGGGCTCCCGGGGTAGCGAACGACCACGCCCTGCGCGTCGAGGACGGCGACTTCACTCATCTGCGGCCTCCTCTTCGGCATCCTTCACGACGGCATCCGTCACGACCGCATCCGGCATCACCGCATCCGACGTCACCGGATCGATGAGGGCGGGCTCCGGCGAGGCGAGCTCGAGCTTCGACCCCGGCAGGGCCGCGAGCAGCGTGCGCGTGTACTCGTGCTGCGGGTCGCGGAACAGCGTCTCTCGGTCTGCCCGCTCGACGATCTGCCCGTTCTTCATCACGGCGACCTCGTCGGCGATCGCACTCATGACGCCCAGGTCGTGCGTGACGAGCAGCACCGCGAGGTTGCGCTCGGTGGCCAGGTCGCGCAGCAGGCGCAGGATGCCGGCCTGCACCGTGACGTCGAGCGCGGTGGTCGGCTCGTCGGCCAGCAGCACCTCGGGGTCGCACGCGAGAGCGCACGCGATCGCGATGCGCTGCCGCTGCCCGCCCGAGAACTGGTGGGGGTAGCGCTTGAGCGCGGCATCCGGGTTCGGAACCTGCACGGTTTCGAGCAGCTCGATCGCCCTCGCCTTCGCGGTCTCGCCGCGCAGGCCGAGGTGCACGCGCATGTGATCGGTGAGCTGTCGGCCGATCGGCAGCTGCGGGTGCAGCGACGCCGACGGGTCCTGGAATATCATCGCGATGCGCTTGCCCCGAATGCGATTGAGAGCCCGACGGCGCATGCCGACCAGCTCCTCGCCAGCGAGCAGGATGGATCCGCCGGTGCGTGCCTGCCGAGGCAGGAGCCCGAGCACGGCGAGCGACGTGAGCGTCTTGCCTGATCCGGACTCCCCGGCGAGGCCGTGTATGCGTCCGGCCTCGAGGTCGAGCGAGACGCCGTGCACGAGCGGACGACCGATGTCGATCGTCAGGTCGCGGATGCTGAGCACGGGTGCGCCGTTCATGCTGCCGCCCCCTTCGCCGATGCCACGTGCTCTGCCTGCTTCTCGTGCGTGACCTCGGCCGTCGGGTCGAGGATGTCGCGCATCGCGTCACCGAGGAAGTTGAAGGCGAGCACCACGGTGAGGATCGCGAGACCCGGGAAGACTCCGAGCCACCAGGCGTCGAAGTTCTGCATGGCGGCGGAGATCATCGAGCCCCACTCGGCGGTGGGCGGCTGCGCTCCGAGGCCGAGGAACGACAGACCCGACAGCAGCAGGATCGCCGCGCCGATGTCGAGCGTCGCGAGCACCAGCACGGGGCCGGCGATGTTCGGCAGGATGTCGATGAACAGCGTCCGCAGCGGCGAGTGGCCGAGCAGGCGACCGGCGATCACGTAATTCTGTCCGCGCAGCCCGAGCACGATGCTGCGCGTGACTCGCGAGTACTGCGGCCACGAGACGACGATCGCCGCGATCACCGCGTTGAACAGCGACGGGCCGAGGGATGCCGCCACCACCATCGCGAGGATGACGGTCGGGAACGCCATGAACAGATCGGTGATGCGCATCAGCGTCTCATCGACCCAGCCGCCGAAGTATCCGGCGACGGCGCCGATCACGGTGCCGATGAGCATCGCCGCGATCACGAGCATCAGTGCCAGGGGAAGGCTCACCGTCGCGCCGGTCATCAGACGCGAGAAGATGTCCCGCCCGTTGCCGTCGGTGCCGAGCAGTGTGTCGATGCCCGGCGCCTGCAGACGAGGAAGCACCTGGGCGTTCGGGCCGTACGGCACCCACCACTGCGCCGTGAAGGCGACGATGATCCATGCTCCGGCGACGACGGTGCCGATCACGCCGAGCGGTGTGCGCCAGGCGCGCGGCCAGCGGAAGCGGAACCGCCAGGGGCCGGATGCCGAGTCGATGCGGCTCATGCGATCCTCACTCTCGGGTCGAGGACGCCGTAGAGCAGATCGACGACGAAGTTGATGAGGAGGTAGATGAATCCGACGACGAGACCGACGCCCATGATGCCCGGCAGGTCGAGGTTCGCCGCGGAGTTGTAGGCGTACGTGCCCAGGCCAGGCCACGCGAACACCGACTCGACGAGCACGGTGCCCGAGAGCAGTGAGCCGAACGCGACGCCCACGACGGTGAGGATCGGCAGGGATGCTCCACGGAGCACGTAGTCGAGGATCACGCGCATGGCGGGGAGTCCCTTGGCGCGGGCTGCCCGCACGTAGTCGCTGCCGAGCACCTCGAGCACCGAGGTGCGGATGAAGCGCGTCAGCAGACCGATCGTCACGAGAGACAGGACCATCACCGGCAGGGCCAGGTGTGCGAGGGCGTCGGCGAACCCGACGCCGTCTCCGTTGAGCAGGTAGTCGACCGTGTAGAGCCCGGTGACGCGGGGAGGCGGGGTGATCGACGGCGAGATGCGACCGGAGCCGGGCGCGATGCGCAGCTCGAGGAAGAACACGTAGAAGCTGACGAGCGCGAGCCAGAACGTCGGCACGCTCAGGCCGATCAGGGTCACGATGCGGATCACCTGATCGGTGACCAGACCGCGACGGTAGGCCGCGAGCGTTCCGAGCACGACGCTCACCGCGAGGCTGAGGATGATGGCGCCGATCGCGATCTCGATCGTCGCCGGCACCGCGGTGGCGAGGTCGCTGGTGACCGGTCGCCCGGTCACCAGCGATGTTCCGAGGTCTCCTCGGAGCAGGTTGCCCATGTAGATGAAGTACTGCACGAAGAGCGGCTGATCGAGACCTTGGGCCTTGATGAACGCCTCGCGCGTTTCGGGGTTCTGCGATGCTCCCTCACCCAGCGCTGCCGACACGGGGTCGCCGGGCACGAGGTTCGTCAGCGCGAAGGTCACGATCGTGACCCCCACGAGCAGGAGCAGCGAGGTGCCGATCCGGCGCAGCAGGTATCCGACGAGCGGTGACCTGCGACGCTGGGCCTGCCGTCGCACGGCCACCGTCGTCATCAGTCAGCCCCGATCAGCCGGCGGGCGTGATCTCGGCGATGTCCATCTCCCACACCGAGTTGTAGACGGCGCCGGTGACGGCATCCGCCGTGGCGATGTTGCGGCCGGGGACGATCAGCGGCACGAACGGACCCTCGGCCTGCATCGCCTCGGCGAACGAGGTGAAGGCCTCGCTGCGCTGGGCCTCATCGGTCGCGGCTGCGGCACCGGCTGCGATGCCCGCGATCTCGGGGTTGGCCTCGGCGGCCCAGCCGGCACGCAGGCCGACCTTCAGGCCGGGGGCGAAGGGGAGGAAGTTCGCCGAGTCGGCGTAGTCGGGACCCCAGAACCACAGACCGAAGCCCTCGGTGCCGTTGACGTAGGCGTCGAGCTCGGTGGCGAACGGCGCCGGAGCGAGTTCGACGGCGATGCCGGCATCCTTGAGCTGAGCCTGCACGCGCTCGGCGAGCGGGGTGAACTCCACCCCGCCGACCGGGTAGTCATTCGGGAACTGCAGCTTCAGGGTCTGACCCGTGTAGCCGGCCTCGGCGAGAGCGGCCTCGGTCTTGTCGAGGTCCTGCTCGACACCGGTGTCGAGGGCTCCCTCGAATCCGGGCGGGATCACGCCGGTCGCCTGCACGGCACCCGCACCCGCGAGCTCGAGCAGCGCGTCGTAGTCGAGTGCGTAGCGGATCGCCTCGGCGATCTTGACGTTCGCGAGCTCGCCCGCGACGGCCTCGGACTGGTTGAGCAGCAGGAAGATCGTCTGGCCGGACGGCACCGACTCGACGTTCAGTCCGTCGCCGAGACCCGAGACCTGGTCGCCGTTGAGGTCCATCGCGACCATCGAGTCGCCGCCCTTGAGGTTGGCGAGCTGCGTCGCGCTCTCCGAGACGTTGCGCACGACGACGCGGCCGTAGGCGGCCTCTTCGTCGCCGTTGTACTCGTCGCTCTTGGTCAGCACGACCTGCGACGAGAGGTCGAGCGTGTCGAGCACGAAGGGACCGGAACCGGCGGACTCGCCGTCGAGGAAGCTCTGTGCGCTGTCGGTGCCGTCGATCGATCCGCCGTTCTCGATCACGACGTCGGAGTTGACGATGCCGAGTGCCGGGTTGGCGAGAATCGCGGGCAGCTGCAGCAGCGGCGTCTCGGAGGTGATCGAGATCGTCTTCTCGTCGACCTCGGTGATCGTCAGGCCGCCCAGGAGGAAGTTCGGCTTGGCGTCGGTCATGCCCTGGATGCGCTGCAGGGTGAAGACGACGTCCTTCGCCTCGATCGGCGTGCCGTCGGAGAAGACACGGTCACCCTCGAGCGTGAACGTGAACTCGGTCGCCTCGTCGTTCTGCTCCCAGGATGCGAGGCCGGGCACGGGGGTCGAGACATCCGAGCCCTCGAAGTCGACCAGCGTCTCGTAGAGCGCCTTGGCGATCATGTTGCCGGTCGGATCGTACGTGTGACCCGGGTCGGCGGTCTCGATCGAGAACGCGGTGTCGATGACCAGCGAATCGGAACCGGAGGACTCTCCGCCGTCGTTCGCCGAGTTGCCACCGGAGCAACCAGCGAGAGCGAAGAGCGCGACAGCTCCGATCGCGATGACGGACGTGCTGCGACGTGACGACATAGGGGCCTCCAGGGGCGAGGAGTTTCATCGGGTTCGGTCGACGCCGGGTGGACGACCGGTGATCAGATTCGCATTGTATGGGACTATGTGTCCAGCAAGAATGCAGACGTCATCACAGTCTGTCCAAGACCCCGCCCATGAGGAGCATTGTGTCCACCAAGAGCGACGAAGCCGTGAAGCAATCTGGACGAAGTGCCGCCCCGTTGGACGACATCGGATACAGAATCCTCGAGACGCTGCGTGATAACGGTCGCATCTCGATCGCCGCGCTGGCCGAGACAGTGGGGATCTCCCGCGCGAACGCCTACACGCGCGTCGAGACGCTCATGCAGGACGGCGTCATCACCGGATTCAGCGCCCGGGTCGACCAGTCCAAGGCAGGGCTCTCGATCGGCGCGCTCGTCTTCGTGACCGTGCACCCGCAGGCCTGGGCGTCGTTCCGCGAGAGCGTGCTCGAGATGCCCGACGTCGAGTGGTGCGCCATCACCACGGGCGAGCACGACGCGATGCTGCTCATCCGCGCCGTCGATGTGAGCGGCGTGCACGAGTTCACGACGGGCGTCATCGCGCAGCTGCCCGAGGTGCGCACCGTCGTCAGCGTGGTCGTGCTCGACGAGGTGATCCGCCGGTCGTTCCTGCTGCCGAGCGACCTGCCGGAGCGCGATCTGGCGACACCGCTGGGCATGACGCGATGGACGCCGGCGACGCCGGGTCGCGACATGCTCCCGCCGCGCTGATCAGGCGGCTGCTGCCTCTTCGCAGACACTCAGCTGCGGCAGTCCGTGCATCTCGTAGTGCTCGACGAGACGGATGCGACCGTCATCCGTGAGTTCGAGCTGGCTCTCGCCGTCTCCGGTCACGACGGCGCCGTCGGAGACGAGCACGTGCACGAACGACACCCAGATGGTGTCGCCGGTGCGGGTGCCGACGAAGCGTCCGAAAGTGACGGTGTCACCGGAGTAGTCGCCCCAGATCGCGCCGTCCTTCTCCCGATAGACGAACTCGCTGGGCGATTCGGGGTCGACCGCCGAGGTGGTGGAGGAGACCATCCGGAACCGGCGGCCGTCGAGCGAGGGGATGGTTGCAATCGAGCTCACCCTCCGATTATGGAGGGCATTCTCGGGGCGGTGAAGCCGCTCCGGCAAGCGTCTTCCCGGGCCTCTCGCCGGGCAGACCGAGCAAGACGAAACCTCTCCGCGCCCCGACGCCCGCGGCGTTTCGTCTGGCGCTTCTCGACCTCCACGACCCGCTCGCGACCCCACATGTTCCGCCACCTCCGCCGCGCGCAGGGATGATCCGATATCTCGCAGGTACCGTGGATCGCATGCACTGGATGTCTGACACCTCGGCCGGCGACTGGCTGCGCGAGCGCCTCGACGACCCATGGAAAGCGTCGATGCACGCCGTCGTGCCGCACGGCTTCCCGGCCTATGCCCGCATCCTGCACCCCGCGACTGTCCGCTCGCTGCCCGATCGGCCGGTGCCGACCTATGACGAGTACGACGCGATGCCCGAGGCCGAGCGACAGTCCCTCCTCGATCACTTCATCGATGCACCTGCGACCTGGGCCGAGACGGCCTCCGCCTTCGGCACCACGCTGCACCCGCTGGCGCAGTGGCAGCGCATCGTGCGCACCCCGGTGGACGGAGACTGGCGCACGCGGATCTCTCCGGACGGGCGCGAGTTCACTGCCCCCACGGAAGGCGAGCTGGCACCCGAGATGCTCGCATCCATCGCCTCGCATCTCATCGCTCACACCACGACTCCGGATGCCGGCTTCGCGGCGCTCTGGGAGGGCCGCGGCGCTCTGGTCGGCCACATGGGCCACGGCCCGTCCCGCGCGTTCCTCACATTCAGCGACGACCCGAATCATCAGGCGATGCTCGATCGCAGCGTGAAGGATCCGTTCAACAACGTCTTCCGCAAGCAGACCTGGCAGGAGGGCATCCTGGCGCGCGAGATCTCGGAGGGTCCACGGTTCCGTCTGCCTGAACGGGATCACGTGCTCTTCGGCGGAGCGATCAGCGCCTTCGCCAGCCCGGACTGGATTCTGGACGTCCCTTGGCGCGACCGCCCGGCCGAGGAGCACGGGTTCGAGCCGTCGGCCCAGACTCCGAGCATCCTGTGGCCCGACGACCACGCCTGGGTGACGGTGAGCGAGATCGACTACGACTCGACGATCGTGGCCGGGCCCGCCGAGCTGGTCGCTGCGATCTGCGCCGATGGAAGGCTCGAGGCGTTCCAGATCCGGGAGAACGCCGACCTCACCTGGGATGCCGACGAGGTGAATCGATGACGACCCCGCAGCCGCAGACCGGGCCGACCTTCGACGCTGCTCCTCTCACCGAGCCGGTCGATCCGAAGGCGGTCACCGCGTTCGCCGCCGAGCTGCGCGCCCGAGGATCCAGCGGCACGCGCGGCACGACCATCTTCGCGATCGTCGTCATCGCGCTCATGGCCCTCGTCGTGGTCCCGGTGGTCTTCATGACCATCGTCAGCATGGTCTCCACACCCGGGGGATCCGGGTTCGCGGCTGTCCCGCTGGTGATCTTCGGCGTCATCGCAGTCGTGATCGGCATCGGCGGTGTCATCGGTTGGCGGCGGGCGCGCGTGACCCGCTACCGCCTGCACCGCTTCGCGCAGGCGAACGGCATGTCGTACGAGGGCAGGGTCGCCTCGCCCGCGCTGCCGGGGATGATCTTCAGCCTCGGCGGCTCGCGCATGTCGACCGATCTCGTTCGCGGCACGTCGCCGCGGTTCGTCGAGTTCGGCAACTACCAGTACACGGTGAAGCGGGGCAAGAGCTCGACCACCTACCGCTGGGGCTATGTCGCGGTGAAGCTCGACGTGCCGCTGCCCAACATCGTGCTCGATGCCAAGGGCAACAACGGATTCGGGTCGAACCTGCCCGCGTCGTTCCAGAAGGAGCAGCGGCTGTCGCTCGAAGGCGACTTCGACGAGTACTTCACCCTCTACTGTCCCGAGGGGTACGAGCGCGACGCGCTGTACCTGTTCAGCCCCGACATCATGGCCCGGTTCATCGACAACGCCGCCGAGCTCGACGTCGAGATCGTCGACGACTGGATGTTCCTCTACACGCAGCGCAGGGTGTCGACGCTCGACCCCGCGACCTGGGCGTGGCTGTTCGGTGCCGTCGGCGCGTTGATCACGAAGCTCGATCAGTGGGAGCGCTGGAGAGACGAGCGTCTGCTTGTCGAGAATCCGTCGGCTGCAGCATCCGCTTCCCCGGCCACCTCAGCCCGACCCTCGAACGAGCGTCTTCCGTTCGCTCCGCCGGTCGGCCTGCTGTCGCCGCCGCCGGGCGTCGCCCACGAAGGACGCAGATTGAAGCGCAGCTTCCCGTGGCTGCCGGTCGTCGTCCTGATCGGCTTCGCGGCGTTCTGGTTCTGGTCCAGATCTTTCTGAACGCGAACCCCCGAGGGTGGGTTGTGGGGGTGGGTGCTGACTGGGGATCAGCGTTCCCACCCCATCCCCCCTCGGGATCAGAAGGAGATCTGACACTCCCTCCGCAGGACGGTCGAACCGTCCACGCGCGGGTCAGCTGGGGACTGACGACTCTGCGCGTATATGAGTAATGGTATACCGGCATACGTTGCATTCCATTGCGCGGATGAGACTCGACCGAACGCGTTGTATCGCGTCCAAAAACGTGCGGAATGGGGGCCTGCAGCCCCGTTCTGACGCGACATTCGTGCATCCCCGCGAAAGCCCTGTCACCCGTGACGTCGCGCATTACCCAGAGTGACGGACTCGGCCCCACCCTCTTCTGCATGCAAGAGAATGGAAGGTGATGTCTGAACGCGAAGATCACACCCAGTGGCAGGCCGAGCGCCGTGCCTCCGTCACCGCGGCGACCGGAAACCTCGCCCTGATCGAGACCCGCTGGACGGGCGAGGCACCCGATCTGGATGCCGAGCAGCAGGCGGCATCCGACACGGTGACCGTGACGCCGATCCAGCGCACGAACATCGAGACCGGTGAGGCTGAGCACGGACTGCGCCTGTGGGATGCCGAGTCACCCGCGATCCGCGCCTTCGACCGCACCGACACCTACGAGTACGACCCCGCGTGGGTGCTCGAGGGGCACTTCACCCCGGTGTCCGGCGACCGGCGGGTGTCGTTCGAACACATCCGCGACAACGGCGGCACCCGGGAGCTCGTCGTCCCCGGCGACATCCATGTCGAGCTCGACGGCCGCGAGTACACCCTGGCGGCCTTCGACGACGGCGGCACGCTGCTGCTCGTGTTCGGCGACGAGACCAACGGCTCCGAGACCTACGGGTCCGGCCGCTTCCTGTTCGTCGAGCTCCGAGACGACGAGGGCACCGTGACCCTCGACTTCAACCGCGCTTTCGTGCCGCCGTGCGGATTCAGCGCCCAGTACAACTGCCCGCTGCCGCCGGCATCCAACCGCTTCCCCCTGCCTATCCGAGCAGGCGAGAAGAACGTCGTCTTCCGCGACGGCTTCGACATCTACGCGGCGTGACGCCGCACACTCTCACCCTGGAGCACTCATGAGAAGAACCCGAATTCTCGGCGCGCTCGGCGCCGTCGCCGCGCTCGCGCTCGTGGCCGGCTGCGCCTCGGGAGCCACCGACGACGCCTCGAGCGAAGACGCCACGATCTTCATCGGGTCGCTGTACGAGCCGACCAACCTCAGCAACATCCAGGGCGGCGGTCAGGGTGTGACCGAGGCCCTGACCGGCAACGTCTACGAAGGCCTCTATCGGCTGACCGACGACGGCGAGGTCGAGCCGCTTCTCGCCGAGGACGCGCAGGTCTCTGACGACGGACTCACCTACACGATCACGCTGCGCGACGACGTGACGTTCCACTCGGGTGACCCGCTCACCTCCGCCGACGTGAAGTCGAGCGTCGAGGCCGTCACCGCCGAGGACTCGGTCTCGGCCCGCAAGTCGAGCTTCACGACCATCGCCGACATCGCGACCCCCGACGACCAGACCGTGGTCTTCACGCTGTCGCAGCGGTCGATCTCGTTCCTCTACAACCTCAGCTACGTCTGGGTCGTGAACGACGAGGCCGGCGACATCACCGGATCGGAAGACGGCACGGGCCCCTACACGCTCGACGAATGGAAGAAGGGCTCGACCCTGACCCTCGAGCGCTGGGACGACTACTGGGGCGAGCCGGCCAAGAACGCCGAGGTCGTCTACACGTACTTCACCGACGCGACCGCCGAGAACAACGCTCTGGCCACGGGCGAGATCGACGTGATCACCAGCGTGCAGAGCCCCGATTCGCTCGCGCAGTTCTCCGGCGACGACTACGTGATCAGCGAGGGCACCTCGACCACGAAGGAGCTGCTGGCCTTCAACGATCGCGTCGCGCCCTTCGACAACGCACTCGTGCGCAAGGCCATCTACTCGGCCGTCGACACTGAGAAGCTCCTCGAGTCGATCTGGGGCGACTACGGCACGCTGATCGGTTCGATGGTGCCGCCGACCGACCCCTGGTACGAAGACCTCACCTCGGTGAACCCCTATGACGTCGAGCTGTCGAAGGATCTGCTCGCCCAGGCCGGCTACGCCGACGGCTTCACGTTCACGCTCGACACCCCGAGCTACGACCCGCACCCCGCGGTGGCGGAGTTCCTGCAGTCGCAGCTCGCCGAGGTCGGCATCACGGTCGAGATCAACACGATCAGCGCCGACGAGTGGTACACGAAGGTGTTCAAGGAGCAGGACTTCGAGGCCACGCTCCAAGAGCACGTGAACGACCGCGACGTGGTCTGGTACGGCAACCCCGACTTCTACTGGGGATACGACGACGCCCAGGTGCAGCAGTGGGTCGCCGAGGCCGAGCAGGCCGCCACGACCGACGAGCAGACGGCTCTGCTGAAGCAGGTCAACGAGAAGATCGCCGAGGATGCCGCGAGCGTATGGTTGTACCTCTACCCGCAGATCGTGGTCGCCTCGAGCGACCTCAGCGGTTACCCGGTCAACGGCCTGAACTCCCAGTTCTTCGCCTACGACATCGTCAAGTCCTGACGCGCGAGGGGGATGCCGCGCGTAGGCATCCCCCTCCTCATCCTGAACAGTCATGCTCGCTTATCTGATCCGCCGCCTCGCGTTCCTCGTGATCTCGCTCATCGTCGCGATGATCGCGATCTTCGTGCTGCTGCGGCTGCTTCCCGGTGACCCGGCGAACGCCCTGCTCTCGGTGAACGCCACCCCCGAGCAGATCGCCGCCGCCCGCGCGCAGGTCGGCTCGGATCAGCCGCTGCTGCAGCAGTTCACGACCTGGGCGGGGCAGCTGCTGCGCTTCGATCTCGGAGAGTCGTTCCTGAGCTCTCGCCCGGTCGGGCCCGATATCGCCGACCGCCTCGCCGTGACTCTTCCTCTCACTCTCATCGCCTTCACGGTGGCGCTGGTCGTCTCGCTCGTGATCGGCATCACGGCAGCGGTGAAGTCAGACCGCTGGTACGGCATCGCGCTCTCGGGCTTCGCGCAGCTCGGCGTCGCGGTGCCCGTGTTCTGGGTGGGCGTCGTGCTCGTCTGGGTCTTCGCGCTCGGACTGGGCCTGCTGCCCTCCGGCGGATTCCCGCGCGACGACTGGGAGGATCCGGCGGATGCGCTGCGCTCGCTCACGCTTCCCGTGATCACGATCGTGATCGTCATGAGCGCCTCCCTCAGCCGATACGTGCGCTCGGCCACCCTCGACGTGATCGGCAGCGACTACCTGCGCACCGCACGGGCCGGGGGTTCCGGCACCGCCGAGGCACTTCTGCGTCACGGTGTGCGCAACGGCTCCGTGCCCGTCGTCGCTATCCTCGGCATCGAGTTGTCGACGACCCTGCTCGGCGCGGTCGTCGTCGAGAGCGTCTTCACCCTCCCCGGGCTCGGCAGTCTGCTGCTGTCAGCCATCGAGCAGCACGACTTCCAGGTCATCCAGGGCGTCCTCGTCGTCAGCACCCTGTTCGTGCTGCTGGTCGGATTCGCCGCCGACATCGTGCAGCGCCTGATCGATCCGCGTCTGCGCACGAGCGTCTCGGGCAACCGATGAGCCGCGTCGGCGAGCAGCTGATCACCGGCTCCGTTCCCGAGCGGCGTCGGCCGAAGGCGACCCTGCTCATCGGACTCGTGCTCACCGGCATCATCGTGCTGATCGCCCTGGTCTCGCTGTTCTGGCTGCCGTATCCGCTCGCCGACACCAGCGGCAGCCGCCTCGACGGCCCGAGCGCGCTGCACCTGCTCGGCACCGATCGACTCGGCCGCGACCTGCTCTCGCAGCTCATGTGGGGCGCGCGGATCGCCCTCATCGTCGGCACCTGCTCGGTCGCGATCGCCGCCGTGCTCGGCACCATCGTCGGCCTGGTCGCCGCGTTCTCCCGCCCCTGGGTCGACGACACGCTCTCCGCCGGCCTCGACGTCGTGATCGCTTTCCCCGTGCTGCTGCTCGCGATGCTCGTCGTCGCGGTGCAGGGAGCGTCGCTGTGGTCTGCGGTGCTCGCGATCGGTCTCGCGATGTCGGCTGTCGTCGCGCGGCTCACCCGCATCCTCTCGCGCCGCGTGTTGCAGGAGCAGTTCGTCACGGCGGCCCGCACCAGCGGCACGAGCGTGCTCGGCATCGTATTCCGGCATGTGCTGCCGAACATCGCGCCGACTCTCGCCGTCAGCCTCGCGCTGCAGTTCGGTGCCGCCGTGCTCGCCGAGGCGAGCCTGTCGTACCTCGGCCTCGGCGCACCGCCGCCCAACGCGTCATGGGGTCGGATGCTGCAGGAGGCGCAGGGCACCGTGCTGACCGCACCGGTGGGTGCGATCGCTCCCGGAATCGCGATCATCGCCCTCGTGCTCGGGGTCAACTTCCTCGCAGACGGCCTGCGCGACCTCGCCGACCCGACCCGCAGGAGGAGCCGATGAGCATTCTCGACGTCTCAGGCCTCACTGTGCGTTCGGCATCCGGCGCCCTCGTTGGTGATGTCTCGTTCTCGCTGGAGGCCGGCGAGCGCCTGGGCCTGATCGGCGAATCGGGGTCGGGCAAGTCGCTCACCTCACTCGCGGTCACCGGCCTGCTGCCCGACGCGCTCGTCGCCTCCGGTTCAGTGCTGCTCGACGGACACCAGGTCGTCGGAAGTCGTGATGCCGAGCTGCGGCCGCTCCGCGGACCTGTGGCCCAGATCGTGTTCCAGGAGCCGCTCACCGCGCTCGATCCGCTGATGCGGGTCGGTCGGCAGATCGCTGAGCCGCTGCGTCGTCATCTCGGGCTGCGGGGTGTGGAGCTTCGCTCGGCTGTCGCCAGTGCTCTCGACGAGGTCGCCCTGTCGGATCCGCGCATCGCGCGCGCCTACCCGCATGAGCTCTCGGGCGGTCAGCGCCAGCGCGTGGCGATCGCGATCGCCCTCGCCGCCCGGCCGCAGCTGCTCATCGCCGACGAGCCGACGACAGCGCTCGACGTGACGGTGCAGGATGCCGTGCTCACCCTGCTCGAGCGCCTCATCGCCGAGCGCGGCATGGCGTTGCTGTTCATCAGCCACGACCTCGCCGTCGTCTCGCGCATGGTCGATCGCATCGTGGTGCTGCGCGACGGGCTGGTCGTCGAGGAGGGTGCGGTCGCGCAGGTGCTGCAGAGCCCCGCGGAGCCGTACACGCGGATGCTGGTCGACAGCGCGCGTGCACTCGATGCGTTCCTCGACGCCGCGGAGGGCCAGCGATGAGCCTTCTCGAGCTGCGCAACGTCGGCTTCGCCTACGGATCCCGTCAGGTGCTCGACGACGTCTCCCTGAGCCTCGACGACGGCGACTCCCTCGGTCTCGTCGGCGAGTCGGGTGCCGGCAAGTCGACGATCCTGCGTCTGCTCCTGGGGCTTTCGGCACCGCGAGAGGGACAGGTGCTGTTCGACGGCGAGCCGCTGAACACGGGGTCGCTGAGCCTGTCGAAGCGCCGCGCGCAGATGCGTCGCTTCCGCGCCAGCGTGCAACCGGTGTTCCAAGACCCGTACTCGTCACTCGACCCTCGGCAGCGCATCGACCGCATCATCGGCGAGCCCCTGCGTTCACTCGGCCTCGCCTCCGGCGCCGACGCGCAGCGCCGCATCACCGAATCCCTCGAATCGGTCGGGCTTCCCGCAGACACCGCCCGCCGCTACCCGCACGAGTTCTCGGGCGGGCAACGCCAGCGCATCGCGATCGCGCGGGCGGTGGTCTCGCGCCCGCGAGTACTTCTCGCCGACGAGCCGGTCAGCGCACTCGACGTCACGACCCGCGTGCAGGTGCTCGAACTGCTCGATCGGCTGCGTCGCGAGAACGGCCTGTCGCTCATCATGGTGTCGCACGACCTCACGGCCATCGCCTCGGCGTGCGACCGCACGGTCGTGCTGCAGCACGGTCGCGTCGTCGAGCAGGGTGCGACGGCATCCGTGCTTCATGCCCCGCAGGACCCGTACACGCGGGCATTGGTCGACGCGGTGCCGCGCCTCCCCCGCTGATCCGAAAGCCGTCCCTCACATTCGTCCCGGTTGGCTGGCCGTTTCACGGTTGGCTGCCCTCCCGACGGCGTGTCTCAAGCCAGGCGTGCTTCTCCCAGCCAACTGGCCGCAGACCGCTCCTGGTCTCAGGCGACCGCGTGCCAGGCCTTTTGCACTGCCGCCACAGAATGGGCCATCCCTGCGTCGCCGAGATACACAGGGCCATCAGAGATGTTCACGTTCCGAAGAGGGTCGTCCGCGAGATGCTGCGGAAACACGTGGCAGTGAAGATGCGGAGCGCGATGCCCCATCACCAGATAGCTGATCTTCCGCGGGTCGAAGGCTGCCGCGACAGCTCGACCCGCCCGCTGGACATCACGCCAGAACGCGCCGAGCTGGTCCGTATGCAGCTGACCGAGGTCGGTGACATGCTCGCGGAGGATGACGACGGTGTAGCCGGGATGCGCCTGGTTGCGCACCAATCGGATGTGCGTCATCTCGGTCGAGGCCACGAGGATGCTGTGCTCGTTCTCCGACAGATGAGCGTCGGCGCACATCCCGCAGAGCTCAGGGTCCACGAGTTCAGCCCACTCCTCATCCGTCCACCACATCGGCCCATGGTAACCAGGAGAACTCCGCTGCCAGTCGCCTCCAGCGCCGAAGGTCACTATCCTCGAACTACGTACTGACGGCCTCGGCGTGACACACGTCAGGTGGTGTGGGGTGCGGGTGGTCGATACGCATCGCGTCGGTGCCTTGCGCGCACGACGATCAGTTGGTTCGGCTCTTCCAGGTAGAACAACACCCGATAGTCGCCGCGGCGCGCCGACTGCAACCCTTCGAAGTCCTCGAGCAGAGGCTTACTCATCCGCAACGGGTTCTCCGGCAATGTATGGACGGCGAACTCCACGATCGCCTGCACAATCTTCGGCGGCAGTCCATCGAGGTCCCGCCATGCGGAATCGGCGAATGAGGTGACCCAGTTCACCTGGGCCGAACTCCATATCGCTTCATCGTCTCTTCAGCACTTCGCAACTCGCCCGCCGCGGACTGACGGCGCGCATCATCGACGTCCTCGCGAGTCCCCGACTGTGAGAACCAGAAGAGCGTCTCGTATAGAGAGTCGAGTGCTTCTTTACTCACCAGTACCGCAGCGCTCCGCCCGTGACGGGTGATCTCGATCGTCTCGTGCTCACGTTCCACCTGATCCACGAGACGCGACAGATGATCTTTGGCCTCACTCAGCGGTACGGTCTGCATCGTCGAATAATAGCCTTAAGTCAGGCTAATTCACAGAGCCGCGGCACACCGACTTCCGTCAGCCCGCCGAACCCGGCAACCCGAAGTACTCCAGCTCCGCGTCGTTCAGCATCCGGGAGCGGATCAGGAACCGCATGCCCGTCGGGCCCTCGACCGAGAATCCCGCACCGCGACCAGGCACGACGTCGATCGTCAGATGTGTGTACTTCCAGTACTCGAACTGCGACTCCGACATGAAGACCTCGACCGGGGCGTCGAGCCCCACGTCGAGCGCACCCAGCAGCACATCGCCCGGCCCCGTGATGAACATCCCCACCGGGTAGCACATGGGCGACGAGCCGTCGCAGCATCCGCCGGACTGATGGAACATCAAGGGTCCGTGCTGCACCGTGAGGTCGCGAATGAGGGATGCCGCGGCATCCGTCACGTCGACCCGCTGATAGGTGCCGATGCTCACCATGGTCCGCGCCTTCCTGGGGTGGTTCGAGGGCAGCTCGTTCCGGGCGGACGCTGAGGGTGCAGCGCCCGCCCGGGGTCGAACTCAGAAGAAGCCCATCGGGCCTTCTGCATACGAGACCAGGAGGTTCTTGGTCTGCTGGTAGTGGTCGAGCATCATCTTGTGGTTCTCGCGCCCGACGCCCGACTGCTTGTACCCGCCGAACGCAGCGTGCGCCGGGTACTGGTGATACGTGTTCGTCCACACGCGACCGGCCTCGATCGCACGGCCCGCGCGATACGCGGTGTCGCCGCTGCGGCTCCAGACGCCGGCACCCAGACCGTAGAGCGTGTCGTTCGCGATCGAGATCGCGTCGTCGAAGCCGTCGAACGAGGTGACCGAGAGCACGGGGCCGAAGATCTCCTCCTGGAAGATGCGCATGTCGTTGGTGCCCTCGAACACGGTCGGTGCGACGTAGAAGCCCTCGCTGAGGTCACCGCCGAGATCGACGCGGTCGCCACCCGTGAGCAGTCGCGCGCCGCCCTGCTTTCCGATGTCGATGTAGCTGAGGATCTTCTCGAGCTGGTCGTTCGACGCCTGGGCGCCGATCATCGTGGCGGGGTCGAGCGGGTTGCCCTGCACGACCTTGCCGACGCGCTCGAGACCGTCAGCGAGGAAGCCGTCGTAGATCGACCGCTGGATGAGTGCCCGCGACGGGCAGGTGCAGACCTCGCCCTGGTTCAGCGCGAACATCGTGAAGCCCTCGAGCGCCTTGTCGTAGAACGGGTCGGCGGTGTCGCGGGCGACGTCCTCGAAGAACACGTTCGGGCTCTTGCCCCCGAGTTCGAGCGTCACAGGGATGAGGTTCTGCGACGCGTACTGCATGATCAGGCGCCCGGTCGTGGTCTCACCCGTGAAGGCGACCTTGCGGATGCGCTTGTGCTGCGCGAGCGGTGCGCCCGCCTCGATGCCGAATCCGTTGACGATGTTCACGACGCCGGCCGGAAGCAGGTCGCCGATGATGTCGAAGAGGAAGAGCAGGGATGCCGGCGTCTGCTCGGCCGGCTTGATGACCACGCAGTTGCCTGCGGCGAGCGCGGGAGCGAGCTTCCACACGGCCATGAGGATCGGAAAGTTCCAGGGGATGATCTGGCCGACCACTCCGAGCGGCTCGTGGAAGTGGTACGCGACCGTGTTCTCGTCGAGCTGGCTGATGCCGCCCTCCTGCGCCCGGAGCACGCCGGCGAAGTAGCGGAAGTGATCGACCGCGAGGGGGATGTCGGCGGCGAGCGTCTCACGCACCGGCTTGCCGTTCTCCCACGTCTCGGCGACGGCGATCTCCTCGAGGTGCTGTTCGATGCGGTCGGCGATCCTGTTGAGCACGACCGAGCGCTCGGCGGGGCTGGTCTTGCCCCAGCTCGCGAAGGCCTTCCAGGCGACGTCGACGGCACGGTCGATGTCTTCGACGGTTCCGCGGCCCACCTCGGTGAAGGGCTTGCCGTTGACCGGGCTCACGTTGTCGAAGAACTGGCCCTTCACGGGATCCACGAACTCGCCGCCGATGTAATGGCCGTACCGCGGACGGTAGGTCGCGACAGCGCCCGGCTGACCGGGAGCAGCGTACGCGGAGGATGCGGGGGCGGTGGACACGTCTTCTTCGACGATCGTCATCGGAACTCCTTCGACGGGCCACGGCGTCGGTGCTGCGGCTGTCCTCCGACGGTAGGTCGGCGGAGGTTGCGCTCCGATGCGCAACGTTGCGAACGGTTGCAGGGCGGTCACGGGCTGCAACCGCTCGAACGGCTGATGATTCCCCGGATGGCGGGCATATGGTCGGCGTGTACACCTCCGAGCGGGGAGCCGTCAGCCGAATGACCCCGCGTCAGCGGTCTTCGATGCGTTCGATGCGTGCGACGAGGCCGGCTCGCTTCGGAGACCGGGCCGGCAGCATCTCGAGAGCGAGACGGAGAGCAGCGGCATCCCCCTGCCCCTCCGGTATATCGGAGTACTCCAGGAGCACGTCGAGGCTCGCTTCCGAGAGCATCGCCTCGCGCAGCGCCGCTCTCACCGATTCACGGAACTCCTCCACCCCCGGCGAGGTCGATTCGGGAAGCACGGGCCCCCGGTAGGCGGTGAGGGCGACACGATGCGCGCCTCGGTCGAGCAGCGAGAGCACATCGTGCGCGTCCGTCTCGAGGGGCACCGTCAGCCGATAGGGCCGGGATTCGGGAACGAGGCTGGGTGCGTGCTTCTCGAGCACTTTGCGCAGGCGCACCATCTCAGGGCGCAGGGTGTCGGCTGATGCGTCGGGTCCGTAGACGAGTTCGCTCAGGCGCTCGGCAGACAGGCCCTGACGGTTCACCGCGAGCATCAGCAGGATGGCGGCGTGGCGAGCGCTGAGCTCGATCATCGACTCCTCGAGCTCGGTCTCGGACTCGAGGCGCGCTCGGTCTCGCCCGAGCACGTGCAGCGTCGCGCGAGTCGTGGGCTTGGCGCGAGACGAGAAGGTCGTCGGGCGTGGTGCGTCGCTGCGCGCCCGGAGCCTCGCCACCATCAGCTCGGACTCGACCGCGCGCGCCGTGGCATCGACCAGCAGCCGCGCCTGAGTCGAGACGACGTCGTCTCCGCCCGTGACATCGATCACTCCGAGCACCCGCCGCGTCTCGGGGTCGCGCACGGGCGCTGCGGTGCACGACCACGGATGCACGAGTCGGTTGTAATGCTCGGCTCCGCGGATCTGCACCGACTGATCGAGCTCGAGCGCGGTGCCGGGGGCGGTCGTGCCGACGGCATCCTCTGCCCAGTTCGCACCGGCGACGAATCCCATGCCCTCCGTCAGCGACTGCAACTGGCGGTCGCCTTCGATCCACAGCAGCCGACCGGCTTGATCGCCCACGGCGACGACGACCCCCGACTCCTCGGGGGTGCCGGGCAGGAGCAGCGCGCGGATCATGTCCATGGCGGATGCCAGCGGATGCGCCAGGCGGTACTCCTCGAGCTCCTCAGTCACGAGCTCGATCCGCGGCGCCTCCTCGGGTCCGACCCGACCTCTCCATGAGCGCACCCATGACTCCCGGACGAGAGGACGCACCTGCTGCAGTCGATGATCGTCGAGGTTGCCGGCGATGAGTTCTTCATGTGCACGCTCGATCAGCAGACGAGAGGCCTCAGGAGGACCATCACGTGACACCTGCCACGACGCGACCACAGCGTCTCCATTCGTCGTCGGTGGAGCGTTACCCCAGTGTAGGAGCCGGATGCCGCGGGCGGAACCCGCGATATTCCGCCCGCGCACAGGTGCCCTAACTGGTATACCGGCACTTCGGCCCAGAGTCCGTAATATGCACGAAGACACCTGCTGGTGCGACCTTGACGGCCTCTCGCGACCCGTGCGACGCCGCGGGGCGCGGTGACACCCGAGGCGACCCCTCGCGGCGCACACTTCGGCCCACCAGATCGATGCAGATGAGCGAGGTGCATCGTCGGGATCGGAGGGATCATGCGAACAGACCCCGTCGCGCCGTTCGAGGTCTGGCGATGGCTGAGCTTCGCGTACTGATCGTCGATGACGACCCGATGGTCGCGCAGCTGCATCGGATGTTCGTCGAGCGGACCCCCGGTTTCGTCGTGACGGGCATCGCGTCCTCCGGCGAGGCTGCGGTCGAGATGGTGCAGGGCGACCGTCCCGACGTCGTCCTGCTCGACCTGCAGCTTCCCGGCATCTCGGGAATCGATGTTCTGCGCCTGCTGCGCACGCATCACGGCGACGATGTCGATGTCATCGCCGTCACCGCGGATCGCCGGGCGAGCAGCGTCGCGCAGATGCGGATGCTGGGCGTCGCGCACTATCTCGCCAAACCGTTCTCGCTGCGAGAGCTTCGTTCTCGGCTCCGATCGGTGGCCCGGGTGCGCAGCGCCCTCTCATCCCGACAGAGCTTCGACGGCCAATCCGAGATCGACGAGGTCATGCACGGCGAGTTCGTCGTCGACAACTCGCCCAGCCGACCCGACGACCCGACCGATCAGGACATCCGAGCCGGGCATCCACTCGATCTTCTGCGTGAGCGCGCCGATCTCGCGATCTCGGAGCAGGCCCACTCGATGGATTTCACGCTGCACGCCCTCGCTGACGCGCTGCACGTCTCGGCACGCCAGCTGCAGCGGGCGTATGCACGCGACGGACGTTCGGTGCAGGATGCGATCCGCGATCATCGCGTCGGGGTGGCCGCGATGCTGACGCTCGGAGTGGAGCGCCTCACGGCGACCGAGATCACTCGGCGAAGCGGCTTCAGCAGTCCGCGCAGCTTGCGACGCGCCTTTCAGGACGTGCACGGGGTTCCTCCCGCCCGCTGGCGAGCCGCGCACGCGACGGTCGAGATCGACGAGTCGGAATAGCGACGGAAAACGGACAGAACGCGTCGGGCTGATGCGGGAGACCCCCGCCGCGGTCAGGGGCGTCGACGGGAGCCGAGAAGATGTTCGGGAGGTCGCTGTGGGTCGAAAGGCGATGTGATCGCCGCTCGTGCGACGCGACCTCGGTCGCGCGTGGGGCGCGACACGGCACACGTCCTCGGACGTCTGCGTCAGAGGAGCCTATGAGGCTCTTCGCCGTGAGGGGGAGTTCGACTGGGGGGACCCCCCTCATGGGCGCGCCACGCGCGGGCCGTCAGGGAGCCGAGCTGCTCGGTGAGCTCAGGCCCTGGCGGCCCACCATTCGCGGAGGCGCTGCTCGGCGGCATCCGTTCCGATGACACCCTCGTCGAGGCGCAGCTCGAGCAGGAACCGATAGGCCTCGCCGACCTCGCGCCCCGGTGCGATGCCGAGGATGCTCTGAATCTGATTGCCGTCGAGCTCCGGGCGGATGGAGTCGAGCTCCTCCTGCTCGCGCAGCGCGGCGATACGCGACTCGATGTCGTCGTACGCCGAGGCGAGCCGCCCCGCTTTGCGCTTGTTGCGCGTGGTGACGTCGGCGCGGGTGAGGATGTGCAGTCGCTCGAGCTGGTCGCCCGCATCGCGCACGTAGCGGCGCACCGCGGCATCCGTCCAGGCTCCCTCGGCGTAGCCGAAGAACCGCAGATGCAGTTCGATCAGCTTCGACACAGCCTCGGTCGTGTCGGTGTCGAACCGCAGCGCCTGCAGCCGCTTGCGTGCCATGCGCGACCCGACGACGTCATGGTGGTGGAAGGTGACGACGCCGCCGTCTTCGAGCTTGCGGGTGCGGGGCTTGCCGATGTCGTGCAGCAGCGCCGCTATGCGCAGGGCGACGTCGGGCTCTGCGCCCGGGTTGCGAGTCTGCTCGAGCGAGATCGCCTGGCTGAGCACCGTGAGCGAGTGCTCGTAGACGTCCTTGTGGTGGTGATGCTCGTCGACCTCGAGTCGCAGAGCGCTCACCTCGGGCAGGAACTCCTCGATCAGCCCCGTGTCGACGAGCACGCGGGTGCCGCGCACGGGGTCATCGGTCTGCATCAGCCGCACGAGCTCCGACTGGATGCGCTCAGGGCTCACGATCTCGAGGGTCGCCCGCAGCTGTGCGATCGCGTCGAATGTGTCGTCGTCGACGCGGAAACCCAGCTGGGCGCTGAAACGCGCAGCACGCAGCATCCGCAGCGGATCGTCGCCGAACGACACGTGAGGGTCGGCGGGTGTGCGCAGGACACCCGCGATGAGGTCTTCGACTCCCCCGGTCGGATCCACGAGCTTCACAGCCGGAACCAGCAGCGCCATCGCGTTGACGGTGAAGTCGCGTCGGTGCAGATCGGCATCGATCGTGTCGCCGAATTCGACGGTCGGTTTGCGGGTCACCCCGTCGTAGCTATCGGCGCGATACGTCGTGACCTCGACCTGCTCGCCCTGCACGCGTGCGCCGATGGTGCCGAACGCGCGGCCGATGTCCCACTGGGCGGTCGAGATCGGCTTGACGATGCGCAGGATGTCGTCCGGCATCGCGTTGGTCGTGAAGTCGAGGTCGTGGGTCGGCCTGCCGATCAGCGCATCGCGGACGGGGCCGCCGACCACGGCGAGGTCGAAGCCCGCTGCCTCGAAGGCCTCGGCGAGGGTGCGGACGACCGGATTCTCGGCGAGGGCACCGAGACGGGCGAGGCCGTCAGCCATGTTGAGCATGGGTTCCAGCGTACCGGGGTGCGGGTGTCATCCGTCGGCGCCGGGTGCGTCGAACGCGCGTAGGGGGCGAAGGTTCAGAACAGCGGGTTCTCGCCCCTGGCCTGCGCGACCGCGCGAACTCTCGCTTGCATCAGCCGCATGAGGAGCATGCTCATCAGGAACCCGCCGATGACGGCGACCGCGACGATGAACCAGATCCCGATCTCGGGGTCTATGAGCTCGAAGCCGTAGACCGCGACAGCGAGGAGGAGCAGCACCGGGCCCTCGATCAGCGCGAACGTGACGAACAGCCGCGTCTGGCGACGGTCGAAATCGGCGTTGACAGCCCGGACGCGCGCGTCGATCGAGGACTCTCCTGCGTAACTCATGCCTCCACGCTACCGGCGTCGCGTTCCGCGCCACGTGCGGCGTCGTCCATCCCGCCGGACCGGCGCATCGTGACAAGGGAGGGGCGGATGCTGTCAGCATCCGCCCCTCTGATCGGGTGTACCGGTCGGTTCTCAGACCGGATCGCCCTGCACCGGGCCCTCTGTGTTGGGCTTCCAGCCGAGCGCCGGAGCGACGTGCGTCGCGAACGACTCGAGCACGTGCAGGTTGTAGGCGGGGCCCAGCTGGTTCGGGATCGTCAGCAGCAGAGTGTCCGCCGACATCACAGCTTCATCGGCCAGGAGCTGCTGGATCAGCACGTCGGGTTCGGCCGCATACGTCTTGCCGAACGTCGAGCGGAAGCCGTCGATGATGCCGATCTGGTCGGCGTTCTCCTCGCTGCGCAGGCCGAAGTACGCCCTGTCCATGTCGGAGACCAGCGGGAACACGCTGCGGCTCACCGAGACCCGAGGTGCTCCGATGTGACCGGCCTCCTTGTACGCGGCGCGGAAGAGGTCGATCTGCTCGCGCTGCAGCTGGTGGAACGGCACTCCCGTCGCCTCGGTGAGGAGCGTCGAGCTCATCATGTTGAGGCCCTTGCGGCCGGTCTCCTCAGCCGTGGCCCGTGAACCGGAGCCCCACCAGATGTGGTCGCGCAGAGTCGGCGACTGCGGCTCGATCGCGAGGTAGCGGCCGGCGCCGACCATGCGGGGGTCGCCGGGAGCGAGACCCTCGCCGTCGATCGCGCGGAGGAAGAGGTCGAACTTCTCGCGCGCGATCACGCTGCCCCGTTCGGGGTCTTCCTCATCGTGGAAGCCGAAGGTCTCGTATCCGCGCAGTGCCGTCTCGGGTGACCCACGGCTCACGCCGAGCGCGATGCGCCCGTCGGCGATCAGGTCGAGGGCTGCCGCCTCTTCGGCGAACTGGAACGGGTTCTCGTACCGCATGTCGATCACGCCGGTGCCTACCTCGATGCGCTGAGTGCGCGCAGCCATGGCCGACAGCAGCGGCATGGGCGAGGCGGCCTGTCGAGCCCAGTGGTGAACGCGCACCGAGGCGCCGTTCACGCCGATCTCGTCTGCACCCTCCGCGATCTCGATGGTCTGCTTCAGCATGTCTCCCGCAGTGCGGGTCGCCGAACCGGGCACGTCTGCGTAGTGCCCGAAGGAGAGGAATCCGAAAGCCTTCATGGTGTATTCGAACGCATAGATGCGGTGCGGTATTCCTGCATCACTCCCCCGCGACCAGCAGGCCGTCGAGCACGAGCTGTCGGATGCGGGGTTCGAGGTCGGCCCACAGGTCGACGAGCGGCACCCCGAACAGGTCGGCGAGGGCCGAGACGATCTGCATGACGGTGAGATCGCCGTCGCACGCTCCCACGAATCCGGCGAGCGCGGGATCGACCGCGAGCGTGCGAGCGAATCCACCGCCCTGTCGGAGTTCGATGATGCTCGGATCGTCGTTTCCGGGAAGCAGATGGCGTGCCTCAGTGACATCGGGCGCGACGAGCAGCGTCGCGGGCACTCCTGCCGCGAGCACGTCATGGGCCGCGAGGCCCGAGCGCAGTGCACCGCCCACGTTCGAGACGGCTTGCGTCACCCGCTCGAGACGGCGCAGCGGGATGCCGTCGGCAACCGGCCGGCGCACCAGGATGTAGCCGAATCCGACCGCCGTGACGCCTCGGGCCGTGAAGTCGTCGAGCCAGGCCGTGAGCAGCGGGGTGAACGCGGCGTCTCGCGGCGTCGTTCCCCCATCTCGGATCCACAGTTCTGCGTACCCGAGCGGCGAGAGTTCTTCACGCTGGATCACCCACAGGTCGAGGCCGCCGGGGACCCACGACGAGAGACGGTCGAGACCGGAGCGCCCGGTCAGCGATGCCTGACCCGCGCGCGACTCCCAGTTGCCGAGCAGCTGCGCGACACCTCCCGGGGTCAGGAACGACGGAACCGCACGCAGGAACTGCTCGACGAGCGCGTCGCCGACGAGGCCTCCGTCACGGTATTCGTACTCGGGCACGCCCTCCGCGCGCGGGGTGATCACGAACGGCGGGTTCGAGACGATCAGGTCGAAGGCCTCCCCCGCTACAGGTTCGAACATGCTCCCCAGGCGGAACTCGATGTTCGAGACGCCGTTCAACTGGGCGTTCAACTCGGCGTAGGCGAGCGCTCGCGCCGAGATGTCGGTGGCCACGACCGAACCTGCATGGCGAGCGACCAGAAGCGCCTGGATGCCGCAGCCCGTGCCCAGATCGAGAGCGCGGTCGACCTCGATCGGCATGATGATCTCGGCGAGGGTGCGCGACGCTCCGCCGACTCCGAGCACATGGTCTGCCGGAAGCGCACCGTCGAGCGCCACCTCATCCAGGTCGCTGGCGATCCACCATTCACCGATGCCGTCGGAGTCGACGAACGACTGCGGCCGCAGAAGGGCGGTGGGAACCACCGTGCTCCCCTCGATCCGTGCGAGGCCGAGAGCGGCGAGGCCGTCGGCCCCGATTCTCGGTAGAGCCTCGGTCACAGCGGCGAGCGGCTGCGGCATTCCGAGCACCAGCAGCCTGCCGAGAGTCGCGAGCACGCCGTCGTCATCGGCTATCGCGCGCAGGATCGGCTCCCGCA
Source organism: Microbacterium sp. NPDC087589 (assembly GCF_044743635.1). Lineage (NCBI taxonomy): Bacteria > Bacillati > Actinomycetota > Actinomycetes > Micrococcales > Microbacteriaceae > Microbacterium > Microbacterium sp. NPDC087589. The sequence continues at coordinate 68,119 of NZ_JBIUWV010000007.1, read as the reverse complement.
TGCCTCGGGCGAGTGCGTCGTCCTCTTCTTCGCCCCAGAGCCGACGAAGAGGCTCCGAACGCAGATCCGCGTCGTCGAGATCTGCGGCGAGCGCGGTGCTGCGGAGCGGATCGGGCGTGGGGGCGAGGGTGTCGGACACGGCCGTCACTCTACGCGTCTTCAGGGTTCTCATTCAGCCAGCCGCCTAGAATCACAAGGTCAGCACTCACGAGCAGCCTGGGATCCCCGGCGTTCGAGGAAGACCTTCATGACCGCGACCACCTCCGAGAACGGCCTCCGCACGCGCCTGCACCGCCTGGCACGCGGATCCGTCATCTCGGCGATCGTGCTCGGCCTGGCCGGCGCAGGCGCTCCCGGCGCGTTCGCGGCCACCGATGCCGAGTCCGAGAGCTCGTCGGTCGACCTGCTCGTCTCGGCGGGAGTGCGTGGCACGGTGGCTCCTGGCGCCGCGACGACGGCATCGATCACCGTGCAGAACGACTCCGAGTCCGAGCTCTCGTCCGGTCGCGTCACGGTCGAGCTCAACCGCACTCCGCTCGCCGACGAGGCCGCGATCACGACCTGGCTCGACGACGCCGACGCCGCTGGCGGCTTCGAACAGCTCGGCGCAGACACGACCGCGCCCGTCGACGCCGAGGCATCCGAGACCACGAGCCTCTCCCTCCCGCCCGAGGTCCTCGGCGATCTCGCCCCCGGCGTCTACCCGCTGCGCGCGACCCTCAGCGGAGCGCAGACCGACGCTCAGGACGATGCGCGATCGGTGACGTCGACGACGGTGCTCGTCGTGGCCGCTGCGGCCAACCCGCCCATCGCCGTGATGGTGCCGGTCACGGCCACACCCGACGACGGTGCCCTCCTGACCGCGGACGAGCTCAGCGCTCTCACCGCCCCCGACGGCGCACTCACGGCGGTGGTCGAGGGAGTGCGCGGGACGTCGGCGATCCTGGCGATCGACCCGGCGATCCCTGCCGCCATCAGGGTGCTCGGCTCCTCCGCTCCGGAGAGCGCCCGCGAATGGCTGCGACTTCTCGACGCACTGCCGAACGAGCGCTTCGCTCTGCAGTTCGGCGATGCCGACGCCACGACGCAGGCGCAAGCGGGCCTTCCCGGGCTCCTGCAGCCCACGACGCTCGCGCCGTTCCTCAACCCGAGCAACTTCACTGAGCCCGCAGACGAGACTCCCACCCCGACTGCCACTCCCGCGCCGACTCCGGCCTCGCTGCCGTCAGAGGGCTCGGTGCCCTCGGAAGGCGCTGAGCCGACGCCGGCCCCGACCCCCAGTGACGAACCGACACCTCAGCCCACCGATGGCCCCGTGCTGCCCGGTGATGCCGAACTCACCGCCATCGAGGGCGCGACTCCCGGCATCCTGTGGCCGCGCAGCGATGTGTCCGCCGCCGACCTCGACGTGTTCTCGACGTACGTGAGCAACGGCGCGGTCACCGTGTTGTCGTCCTCCTCGGTCGGGGGCGCCGTCGGTGCGCACGCCGGCGTGGGCGGCCGCAGCGTGCTGGTCACCGCCGCCGCGGCATCCGATGCCCTCTCGCAGGCCGCAGGTGAAGACGACACCGCCGCGCGTCAGCAGCGGCTCGCTGAGGCGAGCGCGCATCTTTCTCTGTCGAGCCAGTCGAATCCGACGACGCCGCTCCTGATCGGACTCGACCGCGACGAGACGCGCACGGCCGAGGCGCTCAGAGAGGCCGTCGCGTCGGTCGACTCTCCCGGATTCGGTCTCTCCGAGGTCTTCTCGGTCCCGGCCACCACAGCGACGCTCTCGACCGAGCAAGACCAATCGCGTGCCCTGGCACTGCGGGGCATGCTCGACAGCGAGGTTGTGCTCGGGGACTTCTCGTCCATCCTCGACGACGGTCAGGTGCTGCTGAGCCCCAAGCGCATCCAGATCATGCGGGCGACCGCCGTGGGCCTGACCGAGAAGGGGTTCGACGAGGCCGTCTCCGACGTGAATGTCGCGACGGCGGACACGCTGAACGCCGTCGACATCCCTCCGGCGAGCACCATCCAGCTGCTCTCTGCCAACGCCGACCTGCCGTTCTCGGTGCGCAACGATCTGCCCTGGCCGGTGAACATCCAGCTCAGCGTCAAGCCGAGCGACCCGCGTCTCGACGTGCAGTCGGTGACGCCGTGGACGATCCAGCCCGGCACCACGACGCGAGTCAAGGTCCCGGTGTCGGCCCGAGTCGGCAGCGGCGAGGTCACCCTGACGCTGTCGCTCTCGAGCCCCACCGGCGTGCCCATCAGTCAGCCTGAGAGCGTCCGCGTCTCGGTGCGGGCCGAATGGGAGGCCATCGGTCTCGGGGTCTTCGGCGGTCTCATCGTGCTGCTCCTCGGCCTCGGCATCATCCGCACCATCCGCCGCCGGCGCCGCGAGGCCGCCGCAGAGAACGACCAGGAGACGACATCCGACTCGGATGCCGTCGAGGAGATGAATGAGTAGTCTCGGGCGCGCCAGCGCAGTCATCGCGGCCGGCACGATGGTGTCGCGGGTGACGGGTCTCCTCCGAAGCATCGTGCTCGTCGGCGTACTCGGATCCATCTCCCAGGCCGCCGACGCTTTCACGGTTGCGAATCAGCTACCCAACAGCGTCTTCCAACTGATCTCGGTCGGTGTGCTGACAGCTGTCATCGTGCCCCAGATCGTCAAGGCCACTGCGAAGCCGGACGGCGGCGGGGCCTTCATCTCGAAGATGTTCACACTCGGCGTGGTGGTGCTCCTCATCTGCACGGCGATCGCGATGATTGCCGCCCCCGGACTCGTCGCTCTTGCCACTTCCGACAAGCAGCAGGAGCTGCGCGCACTCGCGACGGCCCTCGCCTACTGGTGCCTGCCGCAGATCCTCTTCTACGGCATCTATGCGCTCCTCGGCGAGACACTCAACGCGCGTCGCATCTTCGGCCCGTTCACGTGGGCGCCCGTCATCAACAACGTCGTGTCCATCATCGGCTTCCTGGCGCTCGGAGCACTGTTCGGCAACGTGCCCACCAGAGCCGCCGCCTGGACGCCCGAGATGACCGCGATGCTCGGAGGCACGGCCACCTTGGGCATCGTGCTGCAGGCGCTGGTCCTGCTCGTCTTCTGGCGGCGCACCGGTCTCTCGCTGCGCCCCGACTTCCGCTGGCGAGGCGCGGGCCTCGGCACTGTGGGACGACTGGCCGGGTGGACCCTGCTGATGGCTCTCGCCGGCATCGCGGCGGGGTTCTTCCAGACCAGCATCGCTACGACGGTGTCCGGCACCAACGCTTCGACCACGGTGATGGCGAACGCCTGGCTCGTCTTCATGCTGCCGTACTCCGTGATCGTGCTCTCGATCGGCACCCCGTATTTCACGCAGATCAGTGAGCACGCAGCTGCCGGTCGCGACGATGAGGTGCGTGCCGACATCAGCCGCAGCATCCGCACGCTGGTGTTCTTCATCATGGCCGCGATCGCCGCGGTCGCGGCCGCCATTCTTCCGGCGTCACGCGTGTTCACGAGGTCGATCGACGAGACGTTCCAGGCAGCCCCGGTGCTGATCGCGTACCTCATTGGACTGCTGCCCCTGACGATCCTGTTCATCGTGCAGCGGACGTTCTACGCCTACGACGACACCCGTACACCGTTCTGGTTCACGATCTTCCAGTGTGCGCTCGTCGTCGGCACTGCCTTGCTTGCATCGTTCTTGTACGCCGCCGACATCCTCCCCCCAAGCCTGCTCGCCGCAGCGGTCGCCCTAGGCCAGTCCATCGCGAGCACGGCCCAGACGCTCCTCGCGATCTGGATGCTGCACCGCAAGATCGGCGGGCTGCAGATCGGCTCGTGGATGCTGTCGATCGGCCGGTTCGCTCTCGCCGCGATCCCGGCGGGAGCCGCGGGTTGGGGTGTTTTCCTCCTCCTGGGCGGCGACGCCGGCTGGACTCTCCAGAGTCAGCTTTTCGGCGCCCTCGGCACCTGCATGATCGGCGTCGCCGTCGTAGTCGTCTACATCGGCATCCTCGCCCTGCTGCGTGCGCCCGAGCTCAAGGTCGCAGGATCCATGCTGCGACGATTCCTGCCGGGCCGCTGAGCCCCCTCGCGCGGGAATGTCGCGCGGCTACCATTGGTTGAAGCAGTCGAACGTCTTTCGGCGTCTCAGCATCTACGACGGAGAGCACATGCGTCAGGTCATCATCATCGGTTCCGGCCCCGCCGGATTCACCGCCGCCATCTATGCGGCGCGCGCGAACCTCAAGCCGCTGCTCATCGCGAGCACGGTCGAGGTCGGTGGCGAGCTGATGAACACCACCGAGGTCGAGAACTACCCGGGGTTCCCCGAGGGGATCCAGGGCCCCGAGCTCATGGCCAAGTTCCAGGAGCAGGCTGAGAAGTTCGGCACCGAGGTCGTCTACGACGACGTCACCGAGCTCGACGTCGCCGGCCCCGTCAAGAAGGTCACGCTGGGCAGCGGCACGGTGCACGAGGCCCAGTCGCTGATCTACGCGACCGGCTCGGCCTACCGCAAGCTCGGCATCGAGGGCGAAGAGCGCCTCTCGGGCTACGGCGTCTCGTGGTGCGCCACGTGCGACGGCTTCTTCTTCCGGGAGAAGACGATCGCGGTCGTCGGCGGCGGCGACTCGGCGATGGAAGAGGCCACGTTCCTCACCCGCTTCGCCGAGAAGGTCTACGTCATCCACCGCAAGGACTCGCTGCGCGCCTCGAAGATCATGCAGGAGCGCGCCTTCGCGAACGAGAAGATCGAGTTCGTGTGGAACAGCGAGGTCGCCGAGATCCTCGGTGGCGACTCCGTCTCAGGCGTGCAGCTGCGCAACACGGTCGACGGCACGCTGAGCGACCTCTCGCTCGACGGCCTGTTCATCGCGATCGGCAACGACCCGCGCACGCACCTCGTGCATGACAAGCTCGAGCTCACCGCAGAGGGCACCATCTGGGTCGACGGCCGCTCGTCGGTCACCTCGGTGCCCGGTGTCTTCGCCGCCGGTGACGTCATCGACCCCACCTACCGTCAGGCCATCACGGCCGCGGGCTCAGGGACGGTCGCGGCCCTCGATGCCGAGCACTTCCTCGCGGATCTCGAGGATGCCTCGGTCGAGTTCCCGGCTGCGGAGGCCGCCGAGATCATCACCGCCTGACCGGCAGGGAACAGTTTCACCGCGTCTGCTGTTGTAGCAGGCGAACCTCGAACAAGGAGAACTCTGATGAGTGCAAAGGCTACGAGCCAGGCGACCTGGGAGCAGGACGTTCTGCAGGCCGAAGGTCCCGTCCTCGTGGACTTCTGGGCCGAGTGGTGCGGACCGTGTCGCATGGTCGCCCCCGTTCTGGACCAGATCCAGGCCGACAACCCCGACAAGATCACCATCCTCAAGCTGAACGTGGACGAGAACCCGCAGCTGGCGATGAAGTACCAGATCACCTCGATCCCCGCGATGAAGGTGTTCCAGGGCGGTGAGGTCAAGACGACCATCATCGGCGCCAAGCCGAAGCCGGCCCTCGAGCAGGATCTCGCCGCGTTCATCGGCTGATCCGGCGTCGACAAGGGCCGTCACTCCTCCGGGAGTGGCGGCCCTTTCCGGTCTCCCCCGTCCCGTTCTGCGGACGGGTGCAGCCAGAACGCACGCAGATCGTGGCGACGTCCGCCGATCGGGACAGCTCCTCCGCCTACTTGTCGGAGACCGGCACCGAAGCAAGTCCCCGTGCTGCCCGGGCTCGGTCGACGATCTCCTGGATCACGGGAGTCTTCGCGGCGTTGTACGCAGACGTCCCGCGTGCGGCGGCAGCCACGGCGTCGCACTTGGCGTGGGAGTACCGCTCCACATCCTCCGGGTGTGCGAGCAGCCAGTCCCTGATCAGCCGCTGATGCACGGCATCCCACTCCTCCGCAGTGAAGAAGTGCGCGATCGCGGTGCGGATGCCGTCGGCTTCGAGGATCATCACCGGATGCGTGCGCACGGCGCTGCCGAGGCGCCACCCAGCGGCCTCCAGCGCCGCACTGTGGGCCTCCAGGTCGTCGGGGCGTCCCACGACGCGCACGGCCAGATCGATGATGGGCTTGGCGCGCATCCCCGGGATCGCCGTCGAACCGATGTGCTCGATCACCCAGTCGGCATCCCCGAGCCTGCGCATCTCTGCCGCGATCCTCTCGAACTGCTCCGGCCAGCTGGGGTCGTAGCCGACGAGCATCCGAGGCATCGTGTCGTGTCCTCAGGAGCGGTCGGCGACCGAGGGATCCCACCGACGGTGGCGCTGCTTCTCGTCGAGAAGCCCCCAGACCGCCGGGGTGAGCTCCGGGTACTCCAGCGCGATCTGGCGAAGCACCCGATAGTGGCGTGCCTCATTCGGGCGCACGCCGTCGTTGGCCGTGATGTTGTCGGCGCGCAACAGATACACGACCAGCTCATCGACGCTCGGCAGCTCCTCCATGAAGTCCCAGGGGTCTTCTCCGCCGAGAAGCCTCTCCTGGATCAGCACGGCGAGTTCGTCCGACGCCTCAGCTCGCAGCACCTCGAGGCTGGCGCGGCGCGGAACGGACTCGGTCATGCTTCCAGCCTACGACGCCTTCCGAGTGCCCCGGCGCTCCACCTTCAACTCGTCCGTCATCTCCTCGAGCTCCTTGCCCTTGGTCTCCGGCACCTTGAAGTACACGAAGAAGAACGACACCAGAGCGAAGAACGCGTAGAAGCCGTAGGCGAACGTGAGTCCGATCTCCGCGAAGATCGGGAACGTCGTCGAGATGAAGAAGTTAGCAGCCCACTGGGCCGCCGCGGCGACAGCGAGGGCGCCTGCGCGGATCGAGTTCGGGAAGATCTCTCCCAGAAGCACCCACACGAGCGGACCCCAGGTGGCTCCGAAGAAGACCACGAATCCGTTGGCGCAGACCAGTGCGACCGTCGCCCACGGGTCCGGCAGCGTCGCCGCCCCTTCGGCGTCGAGGGTGCCGAACGAGAAGGCCAGCGCCATCAGGCCGAGAGTCACCGTCATGCCGACCGAACCGACCAGGAGCATGATGCGACGCCCGACCTTGTCGACGAGCAGGATCGCGATGATCGTCACCACGATGTTCGTCACCGAGGTGATCACGGACGTCAGAAGTGCGCTCGACTCGTCGAAACCGACCGACTGCCACAGGGTCGTCGAGTAGTAGAAGATGACGTTGATGCCGACGAACTGCTGGAACACCGACAGCAGGATGCCTACCCAGACGATGGGCTTCAGCCCCAGACGGCTGCCGCGCAGATCGCGCAGCGACTCCTTGCGCTCTGTGTCGATCGTGCTGGTGATCTCTGCGATCTTGGCCTCGACATCGACGGCACCTGTAACGGTCTCGAGCACCTCCGAGGCGCGCTTCAGATCACCCTTGCGCACGAGATAGCGCGGGGACTCCGGCAGACGCAACGCCATAATCCCGTAGACGAGTGCGGGAATCGTCTCGACGAGGAACATCCACCGCCAGGCCGTGAGGCCCCACAGGGGCTGATCAGCGGCCCCGGCAAGCCCGGCCAGCCACGCGTCCGAGAGCAGGGCGGCGAAGATTCCGGTGACGATGGCGAGCTGCTGCAGGGAGCCGAGACGCCCGCGAACCTTGGCGGGCGAGACTTCGGCGATGTATGCGGGAGCGATGACGGATGCTGCGCCGACACCCAGGCCGCCGATGACACGCCAGATGATGAGGTCGACGACGCTGAACGCGAGACCCGAGCCGATGGCCGAGACGAGGAACATGGCGGCGGCGAAGACCATGACCGGGATCCGACCGCGTTTATTCGCGATCGGGCCGGCGAACCAGGCTCCCACCGCGCAGCCGATCAGGGCCGACGAGACCGCGAAGCCCTTGAGACCGACCCCGAGGTCGAATCCTGAGACGTCACCCGCGAGCGCATCGACAGCACCGTTGATCACGGCCGTATCGAAGCCGAAGAGGAATCCGCCGAGTGCTGCGGCGATACTCACCGCGATCACTCGTCGCTGGAACTTCGCGGGATCCTGTACTCCGGACATGGCCTTCCCCCTCATCGTCGAGATGTCGCGAGTCTAGGCGAACACGCGGCTGAACGTGCGTAGATCACGCCGGGCCATATCCCGACTCGCCCAGTTCGGCGAGAATGCGGTTGAGGTCCTGAATCGAGGCGAAATCGATAATGACCTGGCCTTTGCGTGCACCCAGTGACACCTTGACCCGAGTGTTGAGGCGATCCCCGAGGTTGCCGGCGACCTCGTCGAGATACGCACGGCGGGCACCGGGGGTCGCCTTCGCCGCCGAGCGAGCCGGGCCGGCAGGCTCGTTCTTCGCGGCGACCTCGGTGGCTCGCACCGACAGGTCTTCGTTCACGACCTTGTCTGCGAGACGCTGCATCGCCTCCGGCGACTCGAGGCTGAGGATCGCACGAGCGTGACCCGCCGTGAGAACACCGGCGGCTACGCGCTGCTGCACCGGCACGGGCAGCTTGAGCAGACGGATCGTGTTGCTGATCTGCGGACGCGATCGACCGATCCGAGTGGCCAGCTCCTCCTGAGTGATGCCGAAGTCCTCGAGCAGCTGCTGGTAGGCCGATGCCTCTTCGAGCGGGTTCAGCTCGGAGCGGTGCAGGTTCTCCAGCAGTGCGTCGCGCAGGAGGTCTTCATCGGCAGTCTCGCGGACGATGGCGGGGATCTTCTCGAGGCCCGCTTCGCGCGCGGCGCGGGTGCGCCGCTCCCCCATGATCAACTCGTAGTCGCCATCGCTGTTCTTGCGCACGACGACCGGCTGCAGCACTCCGAACTCGCGCACGCTGTGCACGAGTTCCGCGAGATCCTCGGCATTGAAGTGCGTACGCGGCTGGCGCGGGTTCGGCACGATCTTCTGCGGGTCGACCTGGATCAGGTGGATGCCGGGAACGACCTCGAGGTCGGCTTCCTCCGCGGCGGGCTGGTCACTGGCCTGATCCGTCGCCGGACGCAGATTGGCGCCGGGGAAGAACACGTCCACGGGACGCTCGGACTGATCAGCTGTGGGAATGAGGGCACCGATGCCCCGACCCAGTCCAGTGCGCTTCGCCATCATTTCTCCTTGCTCTGCGTCGCCGTCCGCGACGCGATCTCGACAGCGGCCTCGCGGTAGGCGACGGCGCCGGCGGATTGCCCATCGTAGGCGATCACGGTCTGACCGAAACTCGGTGCTTCCGACACCCGCACCGAGCGCGGGATGACGGTGTCGAGCACCTGATCGGGGAAGTGTGTGCGCACCTCGTCAGCGACCTGCTGCGCGAGTCGGGTGCGGCCGTCGAACATCGTCAGAAGGATCGTGGAGAGATGAAGCCCGGGATTCAGGTGCTTCTGGATCATCTGGATGCTGCCGAGAAGCTGGCTGAGTCCTTCGAGTGCGTAGTACTCGCACTGGATAGGGATGAAGACCTCACTCGCCGCGGTGAAGGCGTTGATCGTGAGCAGTCCGAGAGACGGAGGGCAGTCGATGATCACGAAGTCCATCGGCTGGTCGACGAGGTAGTCGTCGAGCGCTCGTCGCAGACGATGCTCACGCGCTACCTGGGCCACGAGCTCGATCTCGGCGCCGGCGAGGTGGATGGTGCTCGGAGCGCAGAAGAGATTCTCGTCCTCCGGACTCTGCTGCACGATGTCGGCGAGCGGGACCTCTTCGATCAGGACGTCATACACACTGGGAGTGTCGGCGTTGTGCGGCACACCGAGAGCGGTCGACGCATTGCCCTGAGGGTCGAGGTCTATCACCAGGACCTTCGCGCCGAGACCCGCCAGAGCCGAGGCGACATTGACGGCGCTGGTGGTCTTGCCGACGCCGCCCTTCTGATTCGAGACCGTGAGGATGCGGGTGTCTCCGGTGAAGTCGATGTTCACCGTCTCGAGCACGCGGCGTCGAGCAGAGAGGTCGGCGAGTTCGCGCGCGAGCGGCGTATCCATCCCGAAAGAGTCCTTCGGTGATGCCTTTTCGGGCTGTTTCACGTGAAACATCCACTCCTTTCGGGGCCGTCCTCCACTCTAATCGCTGCGACGGACCTTGCCGTGTCGGAGGTGGCTCCGGCCAGACGGTCACGGGCTACGGAGCAGGTCTTCGACTCGATCGACGACGTGATGAAGTGGCTGTGTAGCGTCGATCTCCACCGTCGCCGTCGCACGCAGCAGCGGCTCGATCGAAGCGTGATTCGACCTGATCTCTTCGCGCTCGTCCGCAGTTGAACCATAGGGATTCGTGGTGCGCACACTCACGCGGTCGAGTAGCACCGAGAGAGGCGCCGACAACAGAACCACATGATCGAAGCGATCATAGAAGTCTCCCTGATTCTCGACGGTGCCGGCTACCACCACCTCGGTGCTCTCCCCGAGAAGGGCGCCCATCAGCACGTCATCCCAGAGGCCCGACCCCGTCGTCCACGGTCCGTAGTCCGTATCGATGACAGGGTAACCCCGCTCCCCCAGCTCACGAAGAACACTCGACTTGCCGACGCCTGACATGCCGGTGATGAGTAGGCGAACCATGCAGTCAGAATATCGGTGTTTCACGTGGAACCGATGGTCTGACAGCGCATCAGCCGTGTGTTCGGGTTGATCGGCGGTCGACGCTGCCCTGGGATCGTGGGCGAGACGCGCGCGCCGCCCGTGCGCAAAAGCGACACCGGGCACGCGATGTGGACACGGTGTCCCCCCGGGTTCCCAGCGTGAGGGGGCTGATCCAGATTGACGAGCATCGCCCTGGTGCTCACTACCGTCCCCATGATCTTCGGTTCTGCGGTCCTTCTTGGTTCCCGCACTGCGTGCTCAGTGGGCGGATGCTCGCTCTACTCGGTGTATCTCTCAGGCTCGCAGATTCGGCGCGCCGCTCGGGGGTCTCTACGCGCTCACTATCTATCCCTACCCGCGTCACGCCATAGCTGCGCGCGGGCCGGCCCCTCCCCTCCCCCACTCCGTGGCGCAACAGGAGGGTCGCGACAGGCCTGTTTCACGTGAAACATGTGAGCGGATCCTCGCGGCTCCGCAGCGACGCCTACCTCCGTGGCCAACTGCCCACCGGCGACGCACCCTCGCAGGGACACATCCGCGACGACGTGCGACGCCCCGCGTGAGGATCATCACCCATCGTCGCGTTGCAGCGAGGGCATCGACGCCAGCCTTCTCGCCGCTGACCCACCAATCCTCGGCGTAGCGGCGCACATGTCCCACTCGGATTCACTGCCGAACCGTCTTCGCCGCCCTGCTGAACCACCTCAGGATCACGGCGAGCGGAGCTGGTGTCAGCCCACTCCGCTCCAGATTTCAGCGGCATCGACGCGCTGTTGCGGAACGCGCGGCATCCGTGGCGAGATTCATGGAGACTGCCTGCTGCTCACGCGTGTGTCGGAGCTCCCCTGTCCCACACGAGCCACTGGCAAGACATGTCCTCTGGATCCTGAACTGAGCGGATCACGGGTCTCTCCGTGACCTCATCGTGCCCCACGCCGTACCCTGCCCACCCTGGAGGTCCCCGTATCGCATCAGACCATCCGGCTTGTGCCAGCGTGAATGTTCCACGTGAAACGCTCGTATCTTCCAACGTCATGCACACGAATCACCGCCAGATACCTCCTTCTACCGCGTCCACGCGCGAATTGTTCGGTCTCGCCTCAGCCAAAGAACCTCACTCGACAGTACGCACGCTGGGCGTGAGTGCCGCGGCACAGCGGGCGTTGATCGATAGCCGGCTCGCCACGGTGCCGATGCAGGGCGAGCCGACGCGACTCTCTTCTGTGTGTGCGCAGCGCGAAGCCACCCCACTTCGGCATCCCACGTTGAGACGGCTCACTGCTCCCCCTCCGGATCACCGAAGGGATCGGGCGTCCACGCCCCTTGCGCGCGATATCAGGTTGCGGCTGGTTAGTCGTTGAACGAGTTCAGCCCTCGTCCAGCCCGTGCTCGTACGTCTTCAGGCTTGCTGATTCCCCGGACCATGACGCCCACATCGCTATCGGAGTGGACGCCGGTCCACCACAGTGCAGTCCCGTCCCGTGCCCGATCTCTGACCGCGAACGACAGGCCCACGACTCCTCATGTTTCACGTGAAACACCAGGACCCTCGATCTTGGGGTCCTAAGTCCGGATCTTGACGCAGCGGCCAATCGCACTCTCACAGCGGACGTGACACAGCCCACACCTGCCCGGGGCAGCCATTCGTTGCGGCGAAAGAGATGCTCTCCCTCGCGAAGCACCTGTCTCATCCCCCGCGCGCCTCACCTCCGAGGGAGATAGGGAAAGGAACAGTGGCAGAGAGAGAGACAGAGACAGAGGCAGCGACAGAGACTCTGCGAGCTCTCTCGATCCTGCCGCCACGAGAAGCCGCATCCGCCGCATGCTCACACCCAGCTCGCAGGCGAGAGTATGCGATCCCCTGCCAGGTGGGGGCGTGCCGTACGCGGGACCTACCGATGCCCACACGCTCCGCCGCTCGGCGCCTCGCGAGAGCTCGGTGAAGGGGAAAGTCCGCCAGGTCGGCCCAACCCACACAGGAGCCACTTTCCCGCTGAGTCGACCCACCGCTGCACTTTGACTCGTTTCGTGCTGGAGCGGCCGCCCAACCGGCGCGTTTCACGTGAAACATGGTCTCAAACCCCTTCACCTGTATGGGATCCCAGCCATGTGAGCACCTTCCCGTCTTGTTCCAGAACTTAGCTACTGGAGTGCATGGGGAAGTCCCTTCGACACGGATCGAACCACGGAAGCCACGGTACGTTTCACGTGAAACACCGTCCGCCTACATTCCTGAGTACACCCGACGCATGACGACGCAGACACAGAGCAATAGTCGTCCCAGCTACGCCTTCCCCTCGTCGGAGGCTTCTCTGCCCCCGAACCGCAGGGAGAGCTACTCAGCTCAGCAGATGTACACGTCAACACAACTGATGACCACCCCGGTGCCCGGCATCAGCCCTGTCGACGCTTGATGTACGCGCATACCGACCCACAGGAACGGCATGGCGGCGATCAGTCTCGTCGGAGCGAGAGCTCCGCGTGGCCATCCACCCACGGCCAGGGTCGCAAGGGGCGTCACCCGAGGTAGCCCACTCCGGCCCAGGTCGTCGATTGCAAGATCGGGAACAATAGCGACTTGGCCACCTGCCTCGTCGGCGATCGAACAGGCGAGCGAGCCGCGTGGCCACACACCACGGCGGGGTGGATCGCAGAGGATCCACATACGAGCGCGTCGACGGACACTCGAGTCAGAAGCGTCGTTCGTCCACTCTCACGCAGAGTCGCCTTCAACCGCGAGTTGCGCCCCTGACTCTCTCGCGGACACGGATCGGCGCGCTCGTGCGATGCATCAGCCCAGGTCGTACCTGCCAGCGTCCGCCGACCACAGCAATGAAGAACGACGAGGAACCGCCATTCCTCGGCCGGTAGCTATCGAACGACAGCCCGAACTACTCGCGTCGTCTCAGCGAGCACGCTCTCACCGAGCACCTCGACGCGGACGTCCGAGAGCCGGAACTTCTTGATCTGCTTCTGCGCCGCGTCGATCTCATTGCCGGCATTCATCCCTTTGAGCAGCAGCAGCTCTCCCCCGTCACGAACAAGTGGAGCGGTGAGCGGGATCAACGTCTTCAAAGCGCTGACGGCCCGCGCCGTGACGATATCGAAGCCCGCAGGGCGACGCACCTCCTCGGCACGCGCGCGGAGCACTTCCACGTTGTCGAGGTGCAACTCCGCGACCTGCTCGTTCAGCCAGGTGATGCGACGCTCCATCGGTTCGATGAGGGTCCATCGCACGTCCGGGCGGGCGATCGCGAGCACGATTCCGGGCAGTCCGGCACCAGAGCCGATATCCGCAACAGAGCCGTGGAACAAGGGCGCCGCAATGACGCTGTTCAGAATGTGCCTGGTCCACAGACGTGGGAGTTCGAGGGGCCCGATCAGACCTCTTTCCTCGCCGTGCTCAGTCAGGGCCGCCGAGAACTGGCGAGCCAGTTCGATCCGATCCCCGAACAGCTCAACCGCTACGGCTGGCTCAATCTCAACGCCACTCACGACGGCATTCCGACCGGATGTTTCACGTGAAACGTCAACGGCGGCGCAGAACCGTGTGGCGGTCAGCGCCCTCGCCGTACGATTCAGAAACAAGACCCTGATCGGCAGCGATGTCGTGAACGAGCTTGCGCTCGTAGCTCGACATGGCGGGCAATGACGCCTGCGTCGCGCCATCATCCAGCTTCGCAGCGGCTGCGTTGACCAGCGTCTCGAGCTGCCGGCGGCGCGCGTCGCGAGACCCGCCGACATCGAGAATCAGTCGTGAGAACGAACCGGTCTTGTTCTGAACGGCGAGGCGGGTCAGCTCTTGAAGAGCCTGCACCGTGTCGGGCGCCGACAGCACAGCAAGTCCATCGCCCTCAGCCTCGACCGACACATACGCGCGGCCTTGCCGGACATCGAGATTCAGATCGCCATCGATGTCGGCGATGTCGAGCAACTCCTCGAGGTAGTCGGCTGCGACATCGCCCTCGTTCTCGAGCTCGGCAACCGTGGGCTCCACGGTCTCGGTCAGGTTGTCGGTCACGAACCGCTCCCCTTCTTCTTGGCACGCTTCTTGCCCACAGGCTGCTGGCGCTTCGGAGTCTGCGCCTTCGCGCGCTCTGCCTCTTCGAGCAGGCGCTGCTGCTCTGCTTCATAGGCCGCCATGGGAACGACCTTGCCCGACGAGTCGATCGCCTTGCCCTTGCGAGCCAATCGCTCCTCACGCGCCTTCGCTGCCTCAGAGCCCGGGGTCGGCATCTCACGGATGACGAGGAACTGCTGACCCATGGTCCAGAGGTTCGAGATGAACCAGTAGACGACGACACCGAGCGGGAAGAAGATACCCGAGAAGATGAAGCCGAGCGGCAGCACATAGAGCATGATCTTCTGCATCTGGTACGCCTGGCCGGTCTTGGCCTCAGGCGACAGGTTCTTCGAGATGATCTGCAGCTGTGTGAAGAACTGCGACGCGATCATGAGCACGACAAGCACGACGAGAATCACGATAGCGACGGTGTTGCCGGCATCCACGGCGTTGCCGAGCGTCTCGTGCAGCGATGCGACACCGAAGAGCTCTGCCTTGTAGAACTGCTCGGTGAGCTCGGCATTCAGCAGACCCACACCGCCAGTGCCCGCGATGTAATGCTTCGAGACGTCGCTCAGCACGCTGAACAACGAGAAGAAGATCGGCATCTGCACAAGAAGCGGCAGACAGCTCGACATCGGTGTCGTGCCGTGCTTCTTATAGAGACCCATGGTCTCGCGGCTCATCGCCTCGCGAGAGAGCTGATCCTTCTTGCCCCGGTACTTCTCCTGAACTTTTCGCAGTTCAGGAGCAATTTCCATCATCTTTCGCTGGCTCTTGATCTGCTTCACGAAGAGCGGGATCAGCGCAGCGCGCACGACGATCACGAGTCCGACGATCGAGAGCACCCAGGTCAGACCGGATGCAGCCGGAAGACCGACAGCAGTCAGCAGCCAGTGCCACGCGACGAGCACGAGCTCGACGACCCACTTGAGGGGCCAGAGGATGGTTCCGATCAGATCGAAGCCGCCGGAGGCAGGCTCCGGCGAAGGTGTTGCGCTGGCGAGCAGAAGGTCAAGACCCACCGATCAATCCTTTCGGGCAGGGACGACGAAACCGCGAGCGGTCAGGTCATAACGGAAGTGTTGGTGCGGACGGACGTCGTCGACGCCGCCATGGCTCCAGGGATTGCAACGAACGATGCGCCATGCCGAGAGCACCGCTCCCTTCACCGCGCCATGCTGTTGCACCGCACCTACAGCGTAAGCGGAACAGGATGGGTAATAGGCACAGACATCTCCATACATCGGAGAGATCACCTTGCGGTACCCGGCCAGGAACCCCAGAACGAGATTCCTCGGAATCAGCGGGATGCTGCGAAGCACATCGCCGGTCTGCATGTGCGCGGTGCCGATCGACGATGCCGGAAGAGCCGTCATGGTCGAACCTGCCCCAGGCGCTCGATGCAGCGGTTCACATCGGCGCTGAGCTCTGCGTATGTAGCTGTCGCGGATGCAGGAAGGGCACGGATGACGACATCCGTGCCCTCGGGGACCCGCGGAAGCGCCTCCGCACATACGGCTTTGAGTCGCCGACGCACGGTGTTGCGCACCACAGCGGTGCCCACCTGCTTGCTGATGATGAAACCGAACCTCGCGGCTCTGCTCTCGCCCGTCGTCAACATCGAGGTGACGACTTTGGCTCCGCCACAACGGGATCCACGTCGAACGACCAGGCGATAGTCGCTCCCGCGGGTCACACGAAACGGGCGGGCGAGCACAGCGGTCTACGCGGAGAGCTCGGTGCGGCCCTTCGCGCGGCGGGCCGAGAGGATCGAACGGCCGGCGCGGGTGCGCATGCGAAGACGGAAGCCGTGCTTCTTGGCGCGACGACGGTTGTTGGGCTGGAAGGTGCGCTTGCTCATGAAATCACTCCGGGAATGCTGCCACCGGGATCATCTTGACCGGAGACATAGGGATCTGCCATTCAGGCATAAGTCAACCGATTAAGGGTACGTCCTGACGGCGCACAGAGCAAATCTGCGCGCTTCGGCCCGGATCCTGCCAGGATCCGCACAGCTATTATCCACAACCTGCGACGTGCACGTATGCGCAACACGCGCGCGGATTTCCCGGGGCAGGTTGCCGTTCACAGCCGTGGTGACTACCGTGGCATCCGAAGTTATCCACAGGCGAGGCGCGTCATCCCGACGGCCCGTCGCCCCCTCAGCACGGAGCGTCATGTCATCACCTGCCCAGCCCGACGTTCCGATCTGGACCACGGTGCAGGACCTCCTCGAAGCGGATGACAGAGTCACCCCTCAGCTCCAGGGATTCCTCAGCCTGGCAGTTCCGGCCGGTGTGATGGCTGCGACGCTCTATCTCGAGGTCCCCAACGATCTCACCGCCGCGCAGATCAACAAGAGGCTGCGCCTGCCGATCATGGAGGCTCTCTCTCACATCGGCGACGAGGTCACCTCCTACCGAGTGGTCGTCAATCACGAGCTCGCCGAGCAGCCGACGGCACCCATCGCCGTCGCGGACTACGGCCGCCAGGAGCAGATCCGCATCGAGTCTCCGATGGAGCAGCCGACGCAGCAGCGTCACGAGTCACGCCTCAATCCCAAGTACACCTTCGACAACTTCGTCATCGGGCAGTCCAACAGGTTCGCCCATGCTGCAGCCGTCGCTGTCGCCGAAGCGCCGGCCAAGGCCTACAACCCGCTCTTCATCTACGGTGACTCCGGCCTCGGCAAGACCCACCTGCTGCACGCGATCGGTGACTACGCCCAGTCGCTCTACGCAGGCGTCAAGGTCAGGTACGTGTCGAGTGAGGAATTCACGAACGACTTCATCAACTCGATCGCGAACAACCGCGGTGCTGCCTTCCAGGCCCGCTACCGCGACGTCGACATCCTCCTGATCGACGACATCCAGTTCCTGCAGGGCCGCGCCGAGACCCAGGAGGCGTTCTTCCACACCTTCAACACGCTCCACGACCACAACAAGCAGGTCGTGATCACGAGCGACGTGGCTCCGAAGCATCTGACCGGATTCGAGGACCGGATGCGGAGTCGGTTCGAGTGGGGCCTCATCACCGACGTACAGGCCCCCGACCTCGAAACGAGAATCGCGATCCTGCGCAAGAAGGCTCAGAGCGAGGCACTTCATATTCCCGATGAGGTACTCGAGTACATCGCCACGGTGGTGTCGTCGAACATCCGTGAGCTCGAGGGTGCGCTGATCCGGGTCTCGGCCTTCGCCAGCCTGAACCGCTCGGCTCTCGACATCTCGCTCGCACAGACAGTGCTGCGCGACATCATCGATACGGCAGAGGACAACATCATCTCGCCGACCGACATCATCACTGCCACCGCGCAGTACTTCAAGCTGACGGTCGACGACCTCTACGGCTCGAGCCGGTCTCAGCAGATCGCCACGTCGCGCCAGATCGCCATGTACCTGTGCCGAGAGCGCACGAGCCTGTCTCTGCCGAAGATCGGGCAGCTGTTCGGCAACCGCGATCACACCACCGTGATGTACGCCTACAAGAAGATCAGCGAACTCATGAAGGAGCGTCGCTCGATCTACAACCAGGTGACCGAGATCACCACGCAGCTCGGTCGACGCTGAGTCCACGACACCTCGAAAAAGGGGGTCATAGCTTCCGAGAGGACGCCATGACCCCCTTTCCGTGCGTGTGGGAGGCATATGAACGGCTGGATCGATGCCAGTTTGCACATGTGGATAACTTGTGGATGATTCGCCTCAAGATCGGGACGGATGTGTGTGAAACCGCCGAACCTGTGGATAACTGAGGGAGACGGTTTCACGGAGGGGAAGCTGTCCACCCGCGGATTCCTCAGGGTTTCCACAACTGACAACCGTGTAGTTCCCTACTCGCGTCTGCTTTCCACCGAGTTATCCACAGTATCCACAGGTGTTAACACCGTTAAGGAGTTAATTCAATTCAAGGGCGATCCGATCACCAGACGGTGGGGAAAGTCCGACGAACCGGAGGTTTGCTCCGGTCGTAGGGATACGCCCGACTGTGGGGCTAGCATGGGAAGCCCTGCACAGGCAGGACCGATGACGACACGTCTCAGAACGACGACAAGGGAGCACCAGTGAGGTTTCAGGTCAACCGCGATGTCTTCAGCGAGGCTGTATCTTTCGTCGTCAAGCTGCTTCCGCAGCGCAACCCGCAGCCGATCCTCGCCGGAGTCCTGATCGAGGCAGACGCATCCGGACTCACGCTCTCGGCCTTCGACTACGAAGCATCCGCTCGGACCACCATCGAAGCCACGGTCGACACACCCGGCACGATCCTCGTCCACGGCCGACTGCTCTCCGACATCGCGAGCCGCCTTCCGAACGCTCCGATCGAGATCGCCGTCGAGGACGACGGAAGCATCACGGTCACCTGCGGCTCCGCCCGATTCACGCTTGCAGCCATGCCGGTAGAGGAATATCCCTCCATCCCCGAGGTCTCGGGCTCGTCGGGTGTGGTTCCTGCCGATGACTTCGGAACGGCGATCGCCCAGGTCGGCTTCGCTGCATCGCGCGATGACGTCACCCCCGTGCTCACCGGCGTGCAGCTCGAGGTCTCCGGGAACACACTCAGTCTGGTCGCGACCGACCGCTACCGTGTCTCGCTCAGAGACGTCCCGTGGGATGGCGAAGCCGTCGAGGCGAGCGCCCTGGTTCCGGCACGCACACTTCTCGAGGTCGGAAAGACCTTCGGCCACGCAGGAACGATCCAGATCGCCTTCTCCGGAGCCGGCGATCGCGAGATCATCGCCTTCACGGCTGGCAACAAGACCGTCACCTCGCTGCTGATCAAGGGCAACTTCCCGCCTGTCCGTCGTCTGTTCCCCGAGCAGACCGAGCACTACGCGGTCGTGAACACCGCCGACCTGGTCGAAGCGGTCCGTCGCGTGTCGCTCGTGCTGGATCGGGCAGCACCGTTGCGCTTCACGTTCACGTCCGACAGCGTCACGATGGACGCATCGGGCAGCGAGCACGCACGTGCATCCGAATCCGTCGACGCGATCCTGAACGGTGGCGACGATGTCACTCTCGGCCTCAACCCGCAGTACCTCATCGAGGCGCTCGGAGCGGTCAAGAGCGAGTTCGTCCGAGTGACGTTCACCTCGAGCGACAACGCGAACAAGCTCAGCCCGGTGCTGATCACGAGCCAGACCTCGGTCGATCAGGCCGGACTCGATTCGTTCAAGTACCTGCTGCAGCCCAACCTGCTGCTCCGCTGATCCTGCGACGGGCGCGCGTCCGCGCGGCGACAGCGGTGTCAGACCCCGAAGGTAGGCTGACAGCGTGATTGTGGAACACCTGAGCCTGGTCGACTTCCGCAATTACGCGACCGCGGATCTCGCTCTGCACAAGGGCCCGAACGTTCTGGTCGGTCGCAACGGTCAGGGCAAGACCAATCTCGCCGAGGCGGTCGTCTTCCTCGCCACTCTCGGCTCGCACCGAGTGTCGTCGGATGCGCCGATGGTGCGCGAAGGCCAGGATTTCGCCATCATCCGCGCGCGCCTCTCGCACGGCGAACGCAAGGTCCTGATCGAGGTCCAGCTCAACAAGCAGGGATCCAACAAGGCGCGGATCAACGGCTCGCCTTCGAAGACGAATGAGCTTCCCCGATATGCCCATGTGGTGCTGTTCGCCCCTGAAGATCTGCAGATCGTGCGCGGAGACCCGTCCTCGCGGCGCCGCTTCGTCGATCAGCTGCTGATCCAGCGCACCCCTCGCATGTCCTCGGTGCTCGCCGACTACGACCGTGTGCTCAAGCAGCGCAACGCCCTGCTGAAATCGGCGCGTGCGCGGGGCATCAAGGGCGAGGGCCTGAGCACGCTCGATGTGTGGGACGACAAGCTCGTCTCACTCGGCGCCGAGATCATCACGGCGCGTCAGCGACTCGCGGCCGATCTGCAGCATCCGGTCGCGGAGGCATATGCATCGATCGCGGGCGAGGACCATCGTCCCCAGCTCGACTGGGCACTCTCCGTGCGCGGTGCAGACCCTGAAGAGGGCGTCGATGCGCCGGCCGAGACCTCTGGCGACATCGCCGAGATGTTTCACGCCGCGCTGCTCGCCAAGCGTTCGAACGAGCTCGAGCGCGGGCTCACCCTCACCGGTCCTCATCGTGATGATCTCGTCCTCCGGGTGCGCGGTCTGCCCGTGAAGGGGTATGCATCTCACGGAGAATCCTGGTCCGTGGCTCTTGCTATGCGCCTCGCCTCGGCCGAGCTGCTGCGCAGCGAGTCCCCCGCCGGCGACCCCGTGCTGATCCTCGACGACGTGTTCGCCGAGCTCGATGCCGACAGACGCCAGCGCCTCGCCGCGCTCACGTCGGGGTACGAGCAGGTGGTCGTGACCGCAGCGGTTGAGGAGGACATCCCCGAGGTGCTCCATGCGCATGTGGTGAGGATCACGGCCGGAACCATCAGCGACGAGAGGGAGGTGCCCGATGAGTGACACTCCACCTGTTCCGGCATCCGAGACCCCCGAGACCGTCGCGACCTATCTGCGACTGCGCGGTCTCGCGCCGAGTTCGAAGTCGTGGAAGCGCAAGCGGCGGATCGTCACCGACGATGACAACGCCCCGTTCACGCCCGGCCGCGATCCTGGTCCCCTCGGGGCAGTGCTCGACAAGCTCAGCCGTGACTCCGGGTGGCAGAAGACTCTCGCCCGTGAAGACCTGGTCAGGCAGTGGGCCGATCTCGCGGGCACCGACACGGCGAAGCACTCCGAGCCGGTCTCGCTCGAGCGTGGAGTGCTCACTGTGAAGTGCGATTCGACGGCCTGGGCGAAGAACCTGCAGTACATGCGAGGCACCATCCTCACCGAGATCGGTCGACGGTATCCGGATGCCGGCGTCGAGAACCTCCGGTTCATCGGACCGGACGTACCCTCGTGGAAATGGGGTCCCAGAGTCGTTCCAGGACGGGGCCCACGCGATACCTACGGGTAGGGCACCGTCCAGGGGGTTCGGGAGGCTCAGAGGGCCACACACGGCCTTCCAGCGGGATTTCGAGTCGAAAGACCGCTAGAATGGGAGTTCGTGATATCGATGTGGAGAATGCCCTCTGATGACGCCTGAATTCCCTGCTGACGAGACGGAATCGACCACCGGGGAAACCCCTGACCCCTCACAGGGCGAAGCGACCCAGACTCCCGCAGAAGCGGAGACGCGGTCTACATCGATCTCCCCCAAGATCAAGCAGCCCGGCGAGTACGGTGCCGACTCGATCCAGATCCTCGAGGGACTCGAGGCGGTGCGCAAGCGACCCGGCATGTACATCGGATCCACGGGTCCGCGCGGCCTGCACCACCTGGTCTACGAGATCGTCGACAACTCGGTCGACGAGGCTCTGGCCGGCTACGCCGACACGATCTACGTGACGCTGCTCGAGGACGGCGGCGTGCGTGTCATCGACAACGGCCGAGGCATCCCGGTCGACCCGCACTCCTCCGACCCGTCGAAGTCGACGGTCGAGGTCGTGCTGACCATCCTGCACGCGGGCGGAAAGTTCGGCGGCGGTGCCTATGCCGTCTCGGGTGGTCTGCACGGCGTCGGCTCCTCTGTCGTGAACGCCCTGTCGACCCGCTTCGATGTCGAGGTCAAGCAGAAGGGCTTCGTGTGGCGGCACAGCTTCGCCGACGGCGGAGTGCCGCAGCAGAAGCTCATCAAGGGCGAGGAGACCGACGACACCGGCACGAGCATCACGTTCTGGCCGGATGCCTCGATCTTCACCGAGTCGACGGACTTCGATTACGACACCCTGCGCACGCGCTTCCAGCAGATGGCGTTCCTGAACAAGGGACTCCGCATCGAGCTGCTCGACGAGCGCGCCTCCTCGGCCTACGAGGTCGAAGACGCCGGTGTGACCACGACCACGCAGCCCGGCGATGTCTTCTTCTACGAGCGCGGGCTGGTCGACTACGTCGAGTACCTGAACAAGGTGCGTCATGCCGAGGTCGTCAACGACGAGATCATCGCTTTCGAGTCCGAGGACACGGCGCGCAAGATCTCGCTCGAGGTCGCGATGCAGTGGACCACCTCGTACACCGAGAACGTCTTCACCTACGCGAACACGATCAACACGCACGAGGGCGGTACCCACGAAGAGGGCTTCCGCGCGGCACTCACCACGCTGGTGAACAAGTATGCGCGCGCGAACAACATCCTCAAGGAGAAGGAGGAGAACCTCTCCGGTGACGACGTGCGCGAGGGATTGACCGCCGTCATCTCGATCAAGCTCGGCGAGCCCCAGTTCGAGGGTCAGACGAAGACCAAGCTCGGCAACACCGAGGCCAAGGCGTTCGTGCAGAAGGTCGTGGGCGATCAGCTCGGCGACTGGTTCGACCGCAACCCGGCTCAGGCGAAGAACATCATCCGCAAGGCGCTCGACGCCGCGACGGCACGTCTCGCCGCTCGCAAGGCGCGCGAGACCGCACGACGCAAGAGCGTGTTCGAGTCTGCGGCGATGCCCGACAAGCTCAAGGACTGCACCAGCAAAGACCCGTCGATCAGCGAGATCTTCCTCGTCGAGGGTGACTCGGCCGGCGGCTCGGCGGTGCAAGGACGCGACCCGCACACGCAGGCGATCCTCGCGCTCCGAGGCAAGATCCTCAACGTCGAGCGCGCACGTCTCGACAAGGCGCTCGGCAACCGCGAGGTC
This sequence comes from Microbacterium sp. NPDC087589, assembly GCF_044743635.1. NCBI lineage: Bacteria > Bacillati > Actinomycetota > Actinomycetes > Micrococcales > Microbacteriaceae > Microbacterium > Microbacterium sp. NPDC087589. The sequence goes on along the minus strand of NZ_JBIUWV010000007.1, from coordinate 44,917 downwards.
CAGGCGATGATCCAGGCCTTCGGCACGGGCATCGGCGAGGAGTTCGACATCGAGAAGGCGCGGTATCACAAGATCGTGCTGATGGCGGATGCCGACGTCGACGGTCAGCACATCACGACGCTGCTGCTGACACTGCTGTTCCGCTACATGCGCGGACTGATCGAGGCGGGCTTCGTGTACCTCGCGATGCCGCCGCTGTACCGCCTCAAGTGGTCGAACTCCGCACACGAGTACGTGTTCAGCGACACCGAGCGCGACGCGCTGCTGAAGTTCGGCCTCGACAACGGCAAGCGCATCCCGAAGGATGCCGGCATCCAGCGGTACAAGGGTCTCGGCGAGATGAACGCCAAGGAGCTGTGGGAGACCACGATGGATCACACCACGCGGACGCTCCGCCAGGTGACCATCGAGGATGCCGCGGCAGCCGACGAGATCTTCAGCGTGCTGATGGGTGAGGACGTCGAATCCCGACGCAGCTTCATCCAGCGCAACGCCAAGGACGTCCGCTTCCTCGACATCTAGTGGAGATCTGGGTCCCTGAGCTTGTCGACGGGGTCCGGATGCTTCGACAAGCTCAGCAACCCAGGAAATGACACATGACTGACGACGTACGCCCCGAGCCCCCGGCACACGACCACGGAAAGATCGACCAGGTCGATCTGCAGTCCGAGATGCAGCGCAGCTATCTCGACTACGCGATGGCCGTGATCGTGGGCCGTGCCCTCCCCGACGTGCGCGACGGCCTGAAGCCTGTGCACCGCCGCGTGATCTACGGCATGTACGACGGCGGATTCCGCCCCGACAAGTCGTTCTCCAAGTGCGCCCGCGTCGTCGGCGAGGTCATGGGTCAGTACCACCCGCACGGCGACTCGGCGATCTATGACGCCCTCGTTCGTCTCGTGCAGCCATGGGCGCTGCGATACCCGCTCGCACTGGGTCAGGGCAACTTCGGCTCCCCCGGCAACATGGGAGCCGCGGCGCCTCGATACACCGAGACCAAGATGGCTCCCCTCGCGCTCGAGATGGTGCGCGACATCGAAGAAGACACCGTCGACTTCCAGGACAACTACGACGGTCAGACCCAGGAGCCGACGGTCCTTCCCGCCCGGTTCCCGAACCTGCTCGTCAACGGCTCGGTCGGAATCGCAGTCGGCATGGCGACCAACATCCCCCCTCACAACCTGCGTGAGATCTCGGATGCTGCGCTCTGGGCTCTCGACAACCCCGGGCTCCCGCGTGAGGAGCTCCTCGACGGGCTGATCCAGCGCGTTCCGGGCCCCGACTTCCCGACAGGCGCTCAGATCCTGGGCACCAAGGGAATCCACGAGGCGTACCGCACCGGCCGCGGGTCCATCACGATGCGCGCGGTCGTCAACGTCGAGGAGATCCAGGGCCGCACCTGCCTCGTGATCACCGAGCTGCCGTACCAGGTCAACCCCGACAACGTCGCCGTGAAGATCGGCGACCTCGTCCGTGACGGCAAGATCAGCGGCATCGCCGACATCCGCGACGAGTCTTCGGACCGCACGGGTCAGCGCCTCGTCGTCGTGCTCAAGCGCGACGCTGTCGCGAAGGTCGTGCTCAACAACCTGTACAAGCACACGCAGCTGCAGGAGAACTTCGGCGCGAACATGCTCGCCATCGTCGACGGCGTGCCGCGCACGCTGGCGCTCGACGGGTTCGTGACCTACTGGATCACCCACCAGCTCGAAGTCATCGTCCGCCGCACGCGCTTCCGCCTGGCGAAGGCCGAGCGTCGCATGCACATCCTGCGCGGGTACCTCAAGGCGCTCGACGCGCTCGACGAGGTCATCGCCCTGATCCGCCGCTCCGCCACGGTCGAAGACGCTCGCGAGGGCCTGAAGAAGCTCCTCGAGATAGACGACGACCAGGCCCAGGCCATCCTCGACATGCAGCTCCGTCGCCTCGCGGCGCTCGAGCGGCAGAAGATCCTCGACGAGGCGGCCGAGCTCGAACGACTCATCGCCGAGTACCAGGCGATCCTGGCCGATGAGGCGCTGCAGCGCGACATCATCCGCGAAGAGCTCACGGGAATCGTCGACCGCTTCGGTGACGACCGTCGCACGCACATCCTGCACGGCTTCGACGGCGATGTCTCGATGGAGGACCTCATCGCCGAGGAGGAGATGGTCGTCACCATCACCCGTGCCGGGTACATCAAGCGCACGCGAAGCGACAACTACCGGTCGCAGCACCGCGGCGGCAAGGGCATCAAGGGCGCCCAGCTGAGGGCTGATGACATCGTCGAGCACTTCTTCGTGACGACGACGCACCACTGGCTGCTGTTCTTCACCGACAAGGGGCGCGTCTACCGCGCGAAGACCTATGAGGTCCCCGAGGCCGGGCGGGACGCCAAGGGAACGCACGTCGCGAACCTGCTCGCGCTGCAGCCGGATGAGAACATCGCGCAGGTGCTCGACATCCGCGACTACGAGGTCGCCGACTACCTGGTGCTCGCGACGCGCGACGGTCTCGTCAAGAAGACGCGCCTCGATGCCTATGACACCAACCGCCAGGGCGGCGTCATCGCGATCCGTCTGAACGACGAGGACGAGCTCGTCTCGGCGCTCATGGTGAACGCCGAGGACGACATCCTTCTCATCAGCCGCCGTGGCATGTCGGTCAGGTTCAGCGCGACCGACGATGCGCTGCGGCCGATGGGACGCGCAACCGCCGGAGTCAAGGGCATGAAGTTCCGTGAGGGCGACAGCCTGCTCTCGGCATCCGTCGCAGCCCCTGGTCAGTTCGTGTTCGTGGTGACGGACGGCGGGTACGCGAAGCGCACGGCCGTCGAGGAATATCGTGTCCAGGGACGCGGTGGTTTCGGCATCAAGGTGGCCAAGCTCCACGACGATCGGGGCACTCTCGCGGGTGGTCTGATGGTCTCTGCCGACGACGAGGTCCTTGTGGTTCTGTCCAGCGGCAAGGTGGTACGCTCTGCCGTGGCCGAGGTGCCCGCCAAGGGCCGAGACACCATGGGAGTGGTGTTCGCACGGACGACGGAAGCCGACCGGATCCTCGCCATCGCGCGCAACGGCGAGCGGGGCCTCACCGAGGAAGACGAATCGGATGAGGCTGAGGTGGACTCCGAGTCCACCGCCCCCGAGACGAACGAGAACCCTGAGGAAGCAGACGCATGAGCACAGTAGCCGACAAGCTGGCGAAGAAGTCCACGCGCAAGACCAGTGGCAAGCAGGTGCGCCTGCGTCTCGTCTACGTCGACTTCTGGTCGGCCGTGAAGCTCTCGTTCCTCGGAGCGGTCGCACTCGCGATCGTCACGATGGTGTCGTTCTTCCTGATCTTCCTGGTGCTCCAGGCGACGGGACTCCTCACCCAGGCCGACGAGATCATCGGTGCGATCACCGACAACTCGGTGCGCATCTCCGAGGTGGCCGGTCTGCCGCAGGTGATGGCGTTCGCCGCCGTCGTATCGATTCTGAACCTCATCGTGTTCACGGTGCTCGGCGCGGTCGTCGCCGGCATCTACAACGTCGCCGTGAAGGTGACGGGCGGTCTGCTCGTCGGCTTCATGTCGAACTGATCCTCCGGATTCGAAGAGGGGTGGATGCTGCGGCATCCGCCCCTTTTTCCGTTCTGCGATGGAGTAGGGAAAACCCGAAGCCGGGTGTCTGGTTGCCTCGGTGTCGGCCCGATCGGCGCCGCCGTACCTTTGAACCATGACGACACACACTGCCACGCCACCACCGGCGACGGCCACGAAGCCGCCGCTGCGCATCGTGCTCACGATCCTGCACCTCGCAGGCATCGGAGTCATCGGCGGCTTCATCTTCGCTACTCTCTCCGGACTCCTCGGCACCGGCCTCGGCCTGCTCTTCGCGGCGGGCGTCGGCATCGTGCTGCTGGTCGGACTCGTCTACGCCCTGTTCGGCGTGGGCTGGTTCGAGGTGGCGCGGGTCAGCGCCCTCTACCGGTCACCGATCACGCCGCTCAGATGGCGTCCGCGCGATCGGCCCGGATTCGTGGGGTGGCTGCGCTCACTCGGGCGTCAGGCCATCGACGGCCGCATGTGGCGGGCCCTCGCGAACTTCGCGATCACCGCTGTGCTCGGCTGGATCGTGCTGCGCCTCGCCTTCGGCCTGGTGTGGTCGATCACGATCTCGTTCGCACCCCTCACCGGGGCGGATGCCGTGGTGGGCCCGTTCGGCGGAGGCGGCATCGATCCGGCATGGGCCCCGCTCATCGGCATCCTCGGCATCGCAGCCTGCCTTGCCGGAATGATCGGCCTGGCACTCCTGAACCGGGTGCTCTCGCTCGCCATCGTCGTTCGCAGCCGTGAGGCAGAGCTCACGGAGCGAGTGCGCACCAGCACCGCTCAGCGTGAGGGCGCGGTGCGCGCCGCAGATGTCGAGCGCACCCGCATCGAACGCGACCTGCACGACGGGGTCCAGCCGCGCCTCGTTTCCGTCGGAATGACCCTGGGCCTCGCGCAGCAGAAGATCGACAACGATCCGGATGCCGCGAAAGAGCTGATCTCCGAGGCACACACCTCGACCAAGGCGGCGATCACCGAGCTGCGACAGCTCGCCCGTGGCATCCATGCGTCCGTCCTCGACGATAGAGGCCTCGATGCAGCGCTGTCCGCTCTCGCAGGCCGGTCGCACATTCCCGTGGGTCTCGACGTGCGCATGGACGGACGCTGCAGCCGTGAGGCCGAGGCCGCCGTGTACTTCTCGATCGCCGAGTCGCTCACGAACGCCGCGAAGCACTCGCGAGCCAGCGAGGCGCGGGTCACCGTTCGTCTCCGTGACGGTGGAGTCCTCTGGGCTCGTGTCGAGGACAACGGCATGGGCGGCGCACAGGTGCAACCAGGCGGTGGCCTCGACGGCATCGCGAACCGCGTGCTGGCAGCCGGCGGGACCTTCCGCCTCGAGAGCCCCGTCGGCGGGCCGACCAGCCTGGAGGTGAACGTGCCATGCGCATCCTGATCTGCGAGGACTCCGTCCTGCTGCGCGAAGGACTGGTGCGACTGCTCGAGGACGCCGGCGACACGGTGGTCGCGGCTCTCCCCGACACCGGCGGTCTCACCGAAGCCGTGATCGAGACCGATCCGGAGCTCTGCATCCTCGATGTGAGACTGCCGCCGACGTTCACCGACGAGGGCATCCGCGCGGCGCTCGGACTCCGTGTCACGAATCCTGCGCTGCCGCTGCTCGTGCTCTCGCAGTACGTCGAGGAACGGTATGCGTCCGACCTCATCGCCGCACAGGGCGGGCCGCTGGGCTATCTGCTCAAGGACCGAGTCGCCGATGTCTCGGAGTTCCTCGCCTCGGTGCAGCGGATCTCGGAGGGCGCCACGGTGCTCGACCCCGAGGTCGTGGCTCAGCTGCTGACCCGCCGCAACCGTGATGATCGCATGCAGCGTCTCACCGAGCGCGAGCGCACCGTGCTGTCGCTCATCGCCGAAGGCAAGTCGAACCAGGCCATCGCCGGCCTGCTCTTCCTCTCGGAGGCGAGCGTCGAGAAGCACATCACCGCGATCTTCCAGAAGCTGGGCTTCGAGCAGGGCGAGTCGGGCAACCGGCGCGTGCTGGCGGCCCTTGCACACATCGAGAACACGGGCGGCACGCCGCCGACCGGACAGACAGGACTGGGACGATGACCACGAACGACGACGACTTCCAGGGCGGACACACTCCGCTCACGCCCCCGCCGGCCTCTCCGCCTCAGGGCCACGAGCCGACTCCGGCACCTGCCGCTGCTCAGGCGCAGGCCGCGACCGCCGACGCTGGACGCTCATCGGGAACGACCGCGATCATGATCGTGACGGCCATCGTCGGCGGAATCGCGCTCCTCGGCGCAGGAGGTTCTGCCGCCTTCGCGGCGACCGGCAGCATGGTGGGCTCTGCGGAGGGCAGTGATTCGGTGCTGACCGAGGACGCATCGGGCATCGAGGGCATCGACCTCGATGTGGACGCGGGCAACATGCGCATCGAATTCGGAGACGTCGACGAGGCCCGGCTTGCGGTCACCGACGCCCGTGGCCCCGCATGGACTCTCGAGCGCGACGGCGACGAGCTGGTGGTGCGCAGTCCGGAGTTCCGTTTCGGATGGTGGTTCGGCAGCTGGTTCGGTGACGACCAGTCGGCCGTGCTGACTCTCCCGGAGAACCTTCTCGACGCGCAGCTCGACGCCGACCTGACCCTCGATGCGGGCAGCCTCGACGTGGTCGGTGAGTTCGGCGCTCTCGACGTCACCGTCAACGCGGGTGCGCTCGACGTCGAAGGAGCCGCAGGCAGCCTCAGCATCGATATGAGCGCCGGCCGTGCGGACGCGCTGCTCGACGGTGTCGACGAGGCGGATCTCAGCGTCTCGGCGGGCGATCTCAACGTCGAGCTGACCGGGCGTGCCCCGTCGCAGACGACGATCGACGTGAGCGCGGGATCGGTCGATCTCACCGTTCCGGACGAGTCGTACTCGATCACCCAGGACGTCAGCGCCGGATCGCTCGACGCCAAGGTCGATCAGTCATCCGGCACCCGGAACGCGATCGACGTCTCGCTTTCAGCGGGAAGCGTGACCATCCGCCCGGGGCGCTGACCATGATCGAGGGCAGGGGCGCGCCGGTGCCCCTGCCCTCGATTGGGTATTTCCAGAAATCTCCGGTAAAGTTTCGGAGGTTGACGGGCCCATAGCTCAGGCGGTTAGAGCGCTTCACTGATAATGAAGAGGTCCCAGGTTCAAGTCCTGGTGGGCCCACTCTCAACTCAAGAAATTCCCTCACGGGGCCTTAGCTCAGTTGGTAGAGCGCCTGCTTTGCAAGCAGGATGTCAGGAGTTCGAATCTCCTAGGCTCCACACTGTGTTGAGACAGTTCGAGAAGGCCCCGCCATCGTGCGGGGCCTTCTCGTTTCTCCCTCCGCGAGCGCTCGGCAGCTACGATCGTGGGATGAGTGCATCGGTGACGGATTCCTCTCAGGTGGTGGCCCGGCCCCCGCGCTGGTTCGCCCGACGCCGACTCGTGCTGATCCTGAGTCTGTTCGTCATCCCGATCGCACTCTCCGCATCCATGAACAGCTACGGACCCCTCACCGTCGACTCCGCGCTGCGGATGGCGTTCGCCTCGGTCGCAGGCCAGACCGTCGCGATCCTGGGGGCGCTGGTCGCCTTCGTCATCACGCTCACGTCTCGGCGCAGCCTCCCCGGTGTCATCTTCTTCGCGTTGGTGGCGTTCATCGTCACCGCGAACGCCATCGCCGCGATGGGCGGAACAGGGCAGCTGCTCCTGGATCGACTCGACCTGATCGCCGAGACCGCCGCCCTCAACTAGCTCCTCCCGCATTCCTCCACAGGTGTTAACAACCCTGTTAACAACTCCGGCCGCGGTTCCCTCTCAGGAGTCCGTCTAGTTATCAACCCCCCTTCACACTTCGTGCGCGAGCCCGTAGCGTGCTCGCATGAGCGACGGGGAGACGATGGTCCAGACCGAGATAGTCTTCGACGGCTCCCGGTTCCTGCTTGCGCAGGACCAGGACGTCGATGAGCTGCGACGACTCATCGAAGCGGCGGCGAAGACCGGGGGGACTTTCGTCGACATGGTCGTGGTGGGCAACAGGGCGATCAGCGTTCTCATCACGCCGAGCACGCAGGTGACGATCAGCGTCTCGAGCGTCGCGTACGATCCGCGTGACACGGGCGACGTCGACTTCCCGTACAGCGGGGACTACGACGCGCTCTGACCGCGGTCAGAGTTCCGGGCCGCGGACGATCCGCACCGGACCTCTGGCTTCACGGATGCTCACGGGATCGCCCTTCTGAATCACGACGATCTCTCCGCGGTCCGCCAGTTCTGCCGCGACGCGCCTGACGTCCGGCATCAGGGGACGCCAGGTCTCACCGCCCACAGCGCGGGCGACATCGCTCGGACAGATCGACGATTCAGAACGCTTCCGAGTGAGCGCACGCAGCGCCGCTGCGATCCGCTCATCGAAGGCCTCACCGCCGCGCTCCTCCCACCATGGTGATCCGCGTTCACCGAGGGCCGTCTTCGCATCCTGCACGCGGCGTCGCGCGTCGGCATCCTGTGCCTTCACGCCTCTGCGTGCCGCCATCAGCTCGTCGACGAGTTCCCGACGGAACCCCTCCGGGATCGTCGGGTCGGTAGCCCGCCACTTGCGCCCGTCGATCACGACATGGTGGCCGTCGGCCGTCTTCTGCGGGCCGACGGCGGGGTCGGTGCGCTCGCCATCTGCGGATGCCATGAGGAGAGTCTCGGGCAACCCTCACCGCGGACAAAAGGGGCTTGACCGTTGTCAGACAGCGCGCAGCTCGTGGGGTGCGACGTTCAGGCGCTCACATCCGTCGGCGGTTACGACGACGATGTCCTCGATGCGTGCACCCCACTCGCCCGCGAAGTAGATGCCGGGTTCGATGCTGAAAGCCATGCCCTCGCGCAGCACCAGATCGTTGCCGGGCGCGATGTAGGGCTCCTCGTGCACCGAAACGCCGATCCCATGACCGGTGCGATGCAGGAAGGCCTCTCCGAGCCCTCCGTCGGCCAGCACCGACCGCGCCGCCGCGTCGACCTCCTCGGCCGTCGCTCCGGGGCGTACCGCGTCGACCGCGGCCTGCTGAGCACGCACGAGCAGCGCGATGCGATCGGCCGCATCGCGGTCAGGGGTCCCGACGACGTAGGTGCGGGTGCTGTCGGAGTTGTAGCCGCTGGGCACTGCTCCCCCGATGTCCACGACCACGATCTCTCCGTCGGCGATCACGCGGTCCGAGACCTCGTGGTGCGGGTCGGCGCCGTTCGGACCCGAGCCGACGATGACGAACTCGACGGTGCGGTGCCCCTCGGCGATGATGGCCTCCGCGATGTCGGCCGCCACCTCTCGCTCGGTGCGCCCTGCTCGCAGCCACTCGGGCACGCGCCTGTGCACGGCGTCGATCGCGGCACCGGCGCGGCGCAGCTCGGCGACCTCATCGGCATCTTTGATCATGCGACCCTCACGCAGCACCGGCGTCGCGAGCTCGGCGCGTACGTCGACGCGATCGGCCAGCGGAATGACGTGCAGTGCCGGAAGCGCATCGGACACGCCCACCCTCGAGACGGAGCCGAGGGCTTCGGCCACGAGGTCGTAGGGGTTCTCGCCATCGACCCAGTCGGACACCGCGAGTCCGAGCTGCCCCACCGCGGTGGTCCTGACCTTCGCCAGCTCCATCCGCGGCACGATGATCGTGGGAGCGAGTCCTGGTCCGAGCACGAGTGCGGTGAGGCGTTCGATCGTGTCGCCTTCGACGCCGACCAGATACTGCAGGTCGGGGCCGGGGCCGACGACGATCCCGTCGAGACCGGCGTCGGCGGCGAGAGATGCGGCGCGGTCGAGTCGGGCGGCGTACACGGAGGCGGGGAACGGCAGTGTGCTCACGGCATCCACGCTACTGCTCGCGCCTTCGCCAGGGAACGGCGACTCAGCTGACGGCGAGGCGGATGCGCTCGGTGAGCAGCGTGCGGTTCGCAGCGGTGAGGTCGAGCAGCGCGTAGGCGGTCGGCCACATCGTGCCGTCGTCGAGGTTCGAGATGGGCTCGAAGCCGAAGGTGCCGTAGCGCACCTTGAACTTGCTCGCCGGCTGGAAGAAGCAGAGCACCTTGCCGTCCTTTCCCCATGCGGGCATGCCGTAATAGGTGCGCGGCATCAGCTCGGGAGCGACCTCGGTGACGAGGGCGTGCAGCGCCAGCGACAACTCGCGATCCTTGTCGTCGGGCAGCTTCGCCACTGCCGCCTCGAGGTCGGCGACGCCCTCGGCGCGCACCTCTTCAGGGCTCTTCTTCGCCCGAGAGCGAGACTTGCGCTTGTCGGCCGCGGCCTCCTTCATGGCCTCGCGTTCCTCAGCACTGAAGTTCTTCTCGTTGTCAGCCATTACGGGTTCCTTTCTCGGCGTGATCTGCGATGATCATCACACTACGGATGCCACGGCAGGCTGTGCTTCTCGATTCCTGATTGATCCGGCCATCCTCTGCGACCACGACTCGACACACAGCGCTCGACGTCATTCCGCGGCGGCTAGGGTGAGGTCATGGACATGCGGGTCGCGGCATACGCGGTCGTCACCGATGACGACGGACGCATACTTCTGGCGCGTTGGACCGAGGGGCGCCGACTCGCCTGGACGATGCCCGGTGGTGGTCTCGAGGCGGGAGAGGCACCCGAAGACGCCGTGCGGCGGGAGCTTCGCGAAGAGACCGGCTATACGGTCAAAGTCGGAGAGCTGCTCGGCATCCACTCACGGGTGATCCCCGCCGGCCAGCGGGTGCACGACTCAGACCAGCCGTTGCACACGCTGCGCATCGTCTACCGCGCGTCGGTCACGGGCGGGAAGCTGACCTTCGAGGCCGACGGATCGACCGACATGGCGGAGTGGTTCCCACTCAAGGCCGTGAAAGAACTGCAGAGGGTGAAGCTGGTCGACATCGCACTGCGAATGGCCGGCATCCTCTGAATCAGTCGCGCGCCTCTTCGGGAACCGAGATGTCGGCCACCGTGGCTCCGTAGGCGGCGATGAGGTCGTCCGCATCGACGAAGAGGCTGTACCCGTGGGCACCGGCTCCCATGGCGATCTGCTGTCCGACGATCGACTCATCGGCGAAGACGGGCCACTCGGTGGTGCTGCCGATGGGCACGATGGTTCCGCGCTCGTAGCCGGTCGCCGCGAGGGCGAGATCCGGTTCGGGCAGTCGCAGCTTGTTCACACCTACCACTGCCCGCAGCTTGGGCCACGAGATCGACCTGCCGCCCGGAACCAACGCGAACAGGTAGGTGTCGTCCGAGCGCTTGACGACGAGGGTCTTGACGATGTCGGAGGGCAGGATGCCGAGCAGTTCCGCAGCTTCGACGAGGCTGTTGGCGGCCGGCCGCTCACGGATCTCGATGTCGAGACCGCGTGCGGCCGCGGCATCCCTCACCCGGGCATGCAGATCCCCCGGCTCGGAGGCCGGGGGCTGCGATGTCGAGGTCACGCGTCAGGTGCAGAGAGCGGGTCGTCGGCGACCCAGAGCTCGTCGTCCGCGCGCAGTGCCTGCCACGCGGCGTACAGAACACCGGCTGCGGCGGCGACTCCGAGGATCAGGGCGACGATCGAGCCGACGCTCGGGCCCTTCGGCTCGGGCTTGGTGGCCTTGCGGACCTTGCGAACGACACCCTCGCGCTTGGCGTTCGCCACGTCCCACGCGGTGAGCGCGGTTCCGACGACTCCGCCGACGATCGGGACGACCTTGTCGTCCACGACGTGGTGGCCGAACCGCACGCCACGGTCGACGACCGGGGCGACGCGACGGTTGTACGTGTCCTGCACGACAGGGCCGACCTGCTCGCGGCCGAAGTGGCCGAGTTGGCGTCCGGCCTCACGGGCGACGTCGGCGGCGTGGCCGACCAGGACCTGCTGGTTCTCCCAGAGCTGGTTGGCGTCGTTCTGAAGACGACGCAGCTCCTTCTTCCGCTTGCGGCTGATGCTCACGATGCTCTCCTGTCGATTGGAGTACGGATTCCCCATCTTGCCACGCGACCCTGGATGGGGCGAGGGAATCGCCGAACCCTTGCGTCGAAGGGCGAACAGCGCTAGACGCGGGCCAACTCATGGGAAGCTCTGCGAGAATGGACGCATGGCTCACGCTTCTCATGTCGCAACCCTGCACACCAACCACGGTGACATCGTCATCAACCTCTTCGGCGACCACGCCCCGAAGACGGTCAAGAACTTCGTCGGTCTCGCCGACGGCACCCAGGAGTGGACGCACCCCGCCACCGGCAAGCCCGGCGAGGGCGCTCTCTACAAGGACGTCGTCTTCCACCGCATCATCCCGAACTTCATGATCCAGGGCGGCGACCCGCTCGGACAGGGCGTCGGTGGCCCCGGCTACAACTTCGACGACGAGATCAACATGGAGCTCAACTTCAACGAGCCCTACATCCTCGCCATGGCCAACGCGGGCCTCCGTCGCAACGCCATCACGGGCAAGCCCGAGGGCACCAACGGCTCGCAGTTCTTCATCACGACCGACCCCACGCCCTGGCTCCAGGGCAAGCACACGATCTTCGGCGAGGTCGCCGACGACGCCTCCAAGGCTGTCGTCGACGCGATCGCCGCAGTGCCGACGGCCGCGGGCGACCGCCCCATCGAGCCCGTCGTGCTGCAGTCGATCGACATCGTCGCGGCCTGACGCCGACGCTGGCCGATCCGGATGACCACGCCTGAGTTCGCGGACAACCGCGACAACTTCTGCTACCGGCATCCGGATCGGCAGAGCTTCGTGCTCTGCCAGCGGTGCCTGCGCACCATCTGCCCCGAGTGCCAGACGCAGGCGCCCGTCGGAGTGATCTGCCCCGAGTGCATGGCGGAGCAGCGCAAGGGTCGCACTCCGGCCCAGAAGCGCGCAGAGCGCCGCTGGGGCGGCCGCAACTCCGCGACCGCAACTGTGCGCAGCGGCAAGCCGATCGTCACCTACGCGCTGCTCGCGGTGACGTCGTTCATCGGCCTGGTGCAGCTGATCCCAGGGATCGGCGACGCGATCACGGGCCAGCTGCTCTTCGCGGCGGGATATCTGTATCCGAACCTGTCGCTCATGCCGTTCGAGCCCTGGCGACTCCTCACCGCCGTCTTCGTGCACGGTGGGTTCCTGCATCTCGCACTCAACATGCTCGCTCTGTGGATGCTGGGGCAGAGTCTCGAGCCGATGCTGGGTCGGGTCCGCTTCCTCGCGCTGTATCTGATCAGCGGCCTCGGCGGATCGGTCGCGGTCGCCCTGCTCGCGCCGGGGACCGCCACGGTCGGCGCATCCGGGGCGATCTTCGGCCTGATGGCGGCCTTGCTCATCATCGGCAGGCACATCGGTGCGAATGTGACGGGGATCCTCGTGATCCTCGGCATCAACTTCGTCGTCGGATTCGTGTTCTCTCAGAACATCGCGTGGCAGGCGCACCTCGGCGGAGCGATCATCGGTGCGCTGATCGCGTTCATCCTCACGAGAACCCGAAGGCGAGACCAGCGCACGCTGCAGATTCTGCTGCTCTCCGCGGTGGTCGTGGCGCTCGTGCTGATCGTCGCCTTCCTGGCACCGTTCCTGATCACGACGGTTTACTCCTGATCAAGAGTTGTTAACAGGGTTGTCAACCGTTGTGAATAACATGGGTGTAATTCTCCCCAGGGTGGGGATAACCTGTGGATAACTCTCGCTCGCCGAAAACGAGAGAAGGCCCCTTTCGCCGGAGCGAGAGGGGCCTTCTTCGAAAAGAAAGCGGCGGCGTCAGCGCCAGCGAGTGGTCATCAGGAAGCCGATCAGGGCGATGCCCAGGCCGATCGCGAGGTTCCAGTTGTCGAGACCCGGGATCGGGAACTGCATGCCTGAGATGTAGAACACGAGAATCCACACCAGACCGAGAAGCATGAAGCCGATCATCACCGGCTTGAACCACACGGCGTTGGGTGCGGCTTCCCCTTCGCTGCGCGGAGCTTCGGGTTCTTCGGTCTTGCGGTCGCGTGCCATTCCCACAGTGTACCCAAGAGTGTCATATCGCGCGGAAAAGCAGGGCCAGACGGCTGGTGTCCAGGTCCGACGGATAAGATCTGGCCATGACTGCATCCGTCGTCTCGGGGGAGCGACGTGCACACCGCCGTCGCCCCCGGTCGCGCGCCACCTTCACGAGCGTCCTCGGTGAGCTGCTGCTCACCGGTGGAGTGCTCGTGCTCCTCTTCGTCGCGTGGCAGATGTGGATCGGCGACATCATCATCGCGGCGCAGAAGAACGACGAGGGCGCGGCCATGTCTCAGACGCTCGCCGAGGGTCCGGCGCCCGAGCCACCACCCCTGGTCGAGGGGGAGGACGGCACGACCTACTACGAGCCCGTGATCCCTGCAGTGCCCGCCGACGCGCAGTGGTTCGCACAGATGCAGGTCCCGCGCTTCGGTGCCGACTACAACGTCGGGATCTATGGCGGCACCAGCCGCGCACGCACTCTCGACGACCTCGGAATCGGCGTGTACACCGACTCGAAGATGCCCGGTGAGGTCGGAAACTTCGCCATGGCCGGCCACCGCACCACGTGGGGCAAGCCCTTCAATCAGCTCGACAAGCTGCAGGTCGGTGACGCGATCGTCGTCGAGACTCCCGACGGCTGGTTCACCTATCGGTTCCGAACGCTCGAGTACGTCAAACCGACCCAGACAGAGGTGCTGCTCGATGTGCCGCAGATGCCCGGAGTCGAGACCGGCGAGAAGTACATCACGCTGACCGCCTGCTCTCCGCTGTATTCGCTGGCCGAGCGCATCGTCGCCTACGGGGTGTTCGAGAGCTTCCAGCCGCGCGCCGAAGGCCCGCCCCAGGCCCTCACCGACCTCCCGCCTCCGCCGGCTGCGCCGTCGATCTAGCCGAACGGAACGAGACGACTCATGTATGCCGCACTCTGGCGCATCCTTCCCGGTCCGTGGTGGGTGAAGCTGTTCATCCTGCTCGCGCTGATCGCCGCCGTGCTCTATGGACTGTTCTGGTACGTCTTCCCCTGGGTCAGCCCGTTGATCACCCCTGGTGAGGTCGACCTCGAATGACGCGCGTGCTCGTGGTGGACAACCACGACAGCTTCGTGCACACCCTCGTCGGATACCTGCGTGAACTCGGCGCGCACGTCACCCTGATCGAAGCGGATGCCATCGACGCCGCGCAGCTCGAGGGGATGCTGCCCGCGTTCGATGCGCTGCTGCTTTCGCCCGGACCGGGCGCTCCGGCCGATGCCGGGGTCTCGATCGATGCCGTGCGCCTCGCCACGCGGATGCGGATGCCGCTCCTCGGGGTCTGCCTCGGGCATCAGGTGATCGGCGCGGCGTTCGGCACCGCCGTGTCGGAGGCGCCAGAGCTGATGCACGGCATGGTGTCGCGCGTCGCGCATGACAGTTCGGCTCTCTTCGCCGGCATCCCCTCGCCGTTCGATGCGGGCAGGTATCACTCCCTCGCTCTCGCGGAGTCGGAGCTGCCGCCTGACGTGGTCGTCACGGCGCGCACCGACAGTGGCACCGTGATGGCGCTCGCGCACACCCGGTTGCCGATTCTCGGGGTGCAGTTCCACCCCGAGAGCGTGCTCACCGAAGGCGGCTACCGTCTGCTCGCCAACTGGCTCGAACTCTGCGGCGACGCAGACGCCGTGGCGCTGTCATCGAACCTGCACCCGCTGGCGGGGGAGACGAAGCGTCACTGACGTGTCGTCTCGACCGCTGTGCAGCGGGTCAGTCGGACGCGGCGACGCAGTAGCGCAGTTCGACGGTCGAGCCGATCGCGACATCGCCCGGCGCGGCCGACATCGACGACACGGTCGGTGGCTCGGTCGGCGTGCAGTCGATCAGCTCGACCGGGCTCGGCGTGAGTCCGATGCGTTCGAGCTCGGCCTGCGCGGCATCCATCGTCCACCCGGTGACGTCGGTGAGGGTCACGCGGCCGCTGGCGACCACGAGATTCACCACGGTCTGCGGCGCGACTTCGCTCTCGGCGGCCTCGCTCGCCTCCATCACCGTCTCTGCTGCCAGGCCCTTGTCGTTGCGCTGGATCACTGTGCCGAGTTCGAGACCGGCTGCAGCGAGGGCGTCTTTGGCCGCCGTCAACGAGAGACCCTCGAGAATCGGCACCATCACGGTCTCCTTGCCGGATGACACGTAGATGGTGACGGAATCACCCTCGCTGACGGCTGTGCCGCTCTCGGGGTCGGTGCGGATCACGTTGCCCTCGACGATGTCGTTGCTCGACTCGAGCACCAGCTTCGACGTCAGATCGAGCTCGCCGAGATCGTCCTGTGCACGCTCGGATGAGACGTTGACGAGGTCCGGCACGACGCGAGCGCTCGACGGCACGTCATCCGGGCGCATGCTGAGCGTCCACACCCAGAACAGCACGGATGCCAGGAGCACCGCGAGCAGCGCGACGCCGGCCCAGATCCACGCGACAGGCGGGCCCGATTGTGTGCGAGCCATCGTCGTGTCGGTGCTCAGCTGGCGCAGCGATCGGGCGGTCTCCTGCGCGGCGCGCGGGCTCGGGCCGTACAGCTCGCTGGTGAGCGCGCCGAGTTCCTTGCGGCTCGGTGCATTGCCGGAGACCGCAGAGTCGAGCGCTGCGCGGAAGTGCGCGGCATCCGGATACCGCTGGTACGGGTCTTTCGCGAGTGCGCGCAGGACGATCGGGTCGAGAGCACCGGGGGAGTCCTCGTTCACCTCGGTCGGAGGCACGGGGGTCTCACTCACGTGCTGATAGGCGACTGCGACCGGTGACTCTCCGCGGAACGGCTGACGACCGGTGAGCAGTTCGTAGAGCACCACGCCCGTGGAGTACAGGTCCGCCCTGGCATCGACCGGCTCACCCTTGGCCTGCTCCGGCGAGAAGTACGCGGCGGTGCCGATGATCTGCGTGGTCTCGGCGACCGTCGACGACGAGTCGGACACGGCTCGGGCGATGCCGAAGTCCATGACCTTGACCTGGCCCTTGTCGGTGACCATGACGTTGCCCGGCTTGATGTCGCGGTGCACGACGCCCGCGCGGTGCGAGTAGTCGAGCGCCTCGAGGATGCCGTCGACATAGCGCACGGCGTCTTCGACAGGCACCGGCCCCTTCGCGATGATGTCCTTCAGCAGCGTTCCGCTGATGAGCTCCATGATGATGTACGGCGGCTCATCGGTGCTGCTGTCGGTGGTCGAGGGGTCGCCGGCGTCATAGACGCGGACGATCGACGGGTGCGACATGCGCGAGGCCGACTGCGCCTCGAGCCGGAAGCGGGTGCGGAACGCAGTGTCGCGAGCGAGCTCGGGGTCGAGGATCTTGATCGCCACCGCGCGGCCCAGCGTCAGGTCGTACCCGCGGTACACCTTCGCCATGCCGCCGTGCCCGATGAGCTCGTCTACGCGGTAGCGACCCGCGAGAACCCGTGGCTCTGTCGACACGTACTGACCCCCTGATACGACCTTGTGGATGCTCTCAGCCTAGGGCGAGAGCGGTTCATTCGCCTGAGTCGCCGCCGTCTGCGTCACCCTCACCGGCATCCGGTGAGGCAGGCAGGATGGCGACGCCCGGCATGGCGTCGGACTGCTCAGACGGCATGTCGCTTCCGCAGAAGACGCGGAACGTGGCCGTGATCGTCTGTCCAGCCGTGCCGGGGATGATCTGTGTCGAGAGGACGCTCGGTCCGAAGCTGCGGATGGACTCGCCCGAGTTCCCGCCCTCGAAGGTCGCGTTGGTGAGCGTGACCTCGAAGGCGGACCGCGCCGGGGTGCCGGAGGGGCACTCGAAGCTCGGCCAGTTGAGCGTCACGGGCTCGCCCTCGGTGGCGGTGCCGGCGATGGTCGGGGTGCCCGAGGGCTTGCCCACCTTCACCTGCTCCTTGAAGGTCGTCAGCATGATGGTCGTACCCTCGGGGACGTTGCCGCCGGGCTGGACCGATTCGACCGTTCCGACCTGATTCGCGCTCGGGGCGACTGTGTTGCCCACCGTGCATTCGGCCTGCAGTCCGGCGTTGACCGCCGCGGCCTGCGCGGCCTCGCACTGCATGCCGACGAGGCCGAGAGCATCGACGTCGACCAGCTCGGGCTCGGGCGTCTCGGTGTCGCTGGGCGTCGGCTTGGGCGTCTGCGAGGTCGTCTCGGACTGTGTCGGCGCGGGCTCGGGGTCGCCCGGGTTCATCAGCGCGAACACGGTTCCGCCGAGCACGACCACCAGCAGGGCGATCAGTGCGATGAGCGGCCACGTCCAGGGGCTGCGCTTCTTCTTCGGCTTCTCGGCGTCCTCATCGGCCTGCTCGCCGGTGGGCAGCTGAGCGGTGGTGGGGAGGATGCGAGTCGTGCCGTCGTCGCCCGATGCGGTGAGCAGACGGGTGGCGTCGTCGGATGCCACGCCGCCGGTCGCGATGGCCGGCACGGCGATCGCTGCGGAGTTCAGGTCGCCGCGGCGCAGCGCCTGCGCGGCGCGTGCCACCGTCGCGGACGACGAGGGTCGGTCAGCCGGCTTCTTGGCGATCATCGCCATGACGAGGTTCTGCACCGGGATCGGCACGGTCGGCGGCAGCGGCGGAGGCTGCTCGTTGATCTGCGCCATCGCGATCGCGACCTGCGACTCACCCGTGAACGGGCGCTTGCCTGCGAGGCACTCGTACGCGACGATGCCGAGCGAGTAGGTGTCGGTCGCAGGAGACGCCGGGTGCCCGGAGGCCTGCTCCGGCGAGAGGTACTGCACGGTGCCCATGACCTGACCGGTGGCCGTCAGCGGCACCTGGTCGGCGATGCGGGCGATGCCGAAGTCGGTGATCTTGACGCGGCCGTCTGGCGTGATCAGCAGGTTTCCCGGCTTGATGTCACGGTGCACGAGACCGGCTGCGTGGGCGGCCTGCAGAGCAGATGCCGTCTGCGCGACGATGTCGAGGGTCTTGTCGGCGCTCAGCGCGCCGTCGCGCTCGAGCACGGTCGAGAGCGCTTCGCCGGGCACGAGCTCCATGACGAGGTAGGCGCTGCCGTTCTCCTCGCCGTAGTCGAAGACGCTCGCGATGCCCTCGTGGTTGACGAGTGCGGCATGGCGCGCCTCAGCGCGGAACCGCTCGAGGAACCCGGGGTCCCCCATGTACTCGTCCTTGAGGATCTTGATGGCCACGGTGCGGCCGATGACGTGATCCGTCGCCTCCCACACCTCGCCCATGCCGCCGATCGCAATACGCGACTGCAGCTCGTAGCGACCACCGAACGACACACCCTGCGTCGGTCTCATCTGCCCAGCACCGCCTCTATGACCTTCTTTGCAATCGGAGCGGCGATGGTGTCGCCGGATCCTGACTGCCCTTGTCCGCCGCCGTCTTCGACGAGGACCGCTACTGCCACTTCCGGGTCGTCCGCCGGTGCGAAACCGGTGAACCACAACGTGTAGGGCTTGTTACCGTTCTCGGTCGTGCCTGTCTTTCCCGCGACATCGACCCCGTCTATTCTTGCACCCTGCGCAGCGCCGTTTGAGACGCTGGCGACCATCGACGCCGCGACCTCTTCGGCGGTCGTCGCATCGGTGGCCTGGCCGAACTGTGTGTCTTCGTACGAACGGATGACCGAGAGGTCGTTGCCGATCACCGTGTCGACCAGGCGAGGGTTCATGACGACGCCGTCGTTCGCTATGCCGGCCGCCACCATCGCGATCTGCAATGGTGTCGCGGTGACCTGCCCCTGGCCGAATCCGGTGAGTGCGGTCTGCGGGTCATTGAGCGCCCGGGGGTAGCTCGACGGCGTGGATTCGAGCGGCGTCGAGAAGCTCTGGTTGAAGCCGAACTTCTCGGCCATCTCGCGGATCGCGTCGTCTCCGAGCTCGACCGCGAGCTGCGCCATCGGGATGTTGCAGCTCAACCGGATGGCCTCGGCGATGGTGACGGTGTCACCGCTGCCGCACGTGCCGCCCCAGGCGTTGGCGACCGTGTTGTCCGAACCCGGCAGCGTGTACCGCGCGGGGTTCGGGAGTGTCGAGTCGGGCGTCCAGTTGCCCGACTCATACGCCGCCGCGGCCACGACGAGCTTGAACGTCGAGCCAGGCGGGTTGAGGTCACCGGCGATCGCCCGATTCGAGAGCGGCTTCGTGGGGTCCTCGTCGAGCTGATCGTAGGTCGCGTTCGCGGCATCCGCGTCATGGGTCGCGAGCTGGTTGGTGTCGAAGCCGGGCGTCGACACAAAGGCGAGAATGCGTCCGGTCTTCGGCTCGATCGCGACGACGGCGCCGTTGAGTCCCTGCAGGCCCTCGTAGGCCGCTCGCTGCGCAGCGGTGTCGAGAGTCAGTTCGACGCTGAATCCGCTCTGCGGCTGGCCCGAGAGGATCCGCTCGATCTCTGCGAAGAACGCGCTCGAGCCGGTGCCGGAGAGGTCGGCGTTCATCGCCCGCTCGATACCGGTGGCCGACTGCAGGGCGGGGTTGAAGTACCCGGTGACGGGCGCCCACATCGCAGCATCCGTGTAGACGCGCTGGAACTGGTAGCGGTCGTCCGAGGGCGTCGAGGAGGCGATCGCGACGCCGTCGACGATGATCGATCCTCGCTGGATCTCGTAGCTGTCGAGCAGCGTGCGCCTGTTGTTCGGGTTCTGCCCGAGGGAATCGGCCTCGACGACCTGGATCCAGCTGGTCGCCGCGAACAGCGACAGGAACATGAACAGCATCACGATGCTGAGACGGCGGAGCTCTTTCGTCATATCAGCCGATCACCGCCCTGGGTTGGCTGCGGACACCGTCGGAGATGCGCAGCAGGATCGCGACGATGAGCCAGTTGGCCACGAGCGACGAGCCACCGGCGGCGAGGAACGGGGTGGTCAGACCGGTGAGTGGGATGAGTCTGGTCACACCGCCGACCATGATGAACACCTGCAGCGCGATGGTGAACGAGAGGCCGATCGCGAGCAGCTTGCCGAAGTCGTCCTGGCCCGCGAGCCCGATGCGCACGCCGCGGCTGACGAACACCATGTAGAGGCAGAGGATGGCGAACAGCCCGATCAGGCCGATCTCCTCACCGAGGCTGGTGATGATGTAGTCGCTGTGCGCCAGCGGGGTGACCTCGGGACGACCCTGTCCCCAGCCGGTGCCGAGCAGACCGCCGTGCGCGAGGCCGAACAGGCCCTGCATGGGCTGGAATCCCGCGACGTCCGGGTCGACCTTCTCCGAGTCGAAGAGGAAGAGCCAGTTCGTGAACCGGCCCTGCACGTAGCTGAGGATCTGGGTGGCGACCGCGACGCCCGCGGCGACCAGGCCGAGGCCGATCAGCACCCAGCTGGTCTTGCCGGTGGCGACGTAGAGCATCGCGACGAACATGCCGAAGATGAGGGTTCCGGTGCCGAGGTCGCGCTGGATCACGATGATGCCGAGCGAGATCGCCCACACGACGAGCACGGGTCCGAGCTCGCGCATGCGCGGCCAGGTGATGCCGAGGAACTTCGTGCCCACCGACGTGAGGCTCTCGCGGGTGCGCACCAGGTAGCCGGCGAAGAAGATGGCGAGGCAGATCTTGGCGAGCTCGCCCGGCTGGAAGGCGAACATGCCGCCGAGCGACACCCACACCTGGGCGTTCGCGTCGGGGATGCGCAGGCCGGGCACGAACGGCAGCAGCAGGAGCAGGATGCCGGAGAGGCCGAAGATGTACGTGTAGCGGAACAGCACCCGGTAGTTGCGCAGCAGGATCACGACGGCGATCGCGCCCGCGAGCGAGATCGCGGTCCACGCGAGCTGCTTGGTCGAGTACGCGTTCCATCCGGTCAGCGACTCGGCGATGTCGATGCGGTAGATCATCGCGATGCCGAGTCCGGTGAGCAGGGTGGCGATCGGCAGGATGAAGGGATCGGCTGCGGAGGCCACGGCGCGCAGCACGAAGTGCACCGCGAATGCCAGAACGGCGAGTCCACCACCGATCGCGAGGATCATCGGGTCGATCAGGCCGAGGGCGCCGAGCTGCACGAGGGTGAGGGACGCGCCGCTGATCGCGACGGCGAACAACAGCAGCCAGAACTCGCGGTTGCGCTGCGTCTGCGGCATCCGCATCTTCTTGAGGGCCGTGATGACGCTCGTGTCGGCCGTGACGTCGGCGGTCATCCGGCATCCTCCGTGGGCGTCGCGGTGGGCGCGGGAGTCGGCAGGGGAGTCTCGCCGGTCACCCGGTCTGCTCCGGCCTGCAGCCGCGTGACGATCGCCTCGGCATCCGAGAAGGAACGGGCGGTGATCGTGCGCTCGACGGAATCGCGCTGGTACGGCGGCAGGTTCGCGAGCAGGATGTCGGTGTCGCGCAGTGGCGTCGACAGCGTGATCGGGCCGATGTTCTGCTGCACGCCCTGGTAGATCACGACACTGTCTTCGTCGGCGCCGACGAAATAGCGGGTCTGGGTCCAGCTATAGGCCGCGAAGGCGGCGAACACGAGCATCGCGACGACCACCAGCATGCCGGCGATCCAGCCGAGCCGGCGGCGCTTGGCACGCCGGCGGTCTTCTTCGATGAGCTCCTCGAGGTACTCGGGGGCCGGTTCGAAGTGGCTGGGCTCGTTCGCCGCCTGCCGAACAGGATGCAGCCAGTTGCCGCGCGGTGCGCGCACGGGCGGCACGGTGATGTTGGCGGGGTTCGACGCCGATCCGACGATCGTCGCGGTGCCGGAGTGCATGGCGTGCTGTCCGCCGACCTCGACGAGGACGATCGTCACGTTGTCGGGCGCGCCACCGTCGAGTGCCTGCTTGAGCAGATTGTCTGCGGTGCGCCCCGGTGCCATGCCCATGCGCATCGCCTTGAGGATGTGCGCCTCGTCGACGACACCCGAGAGCCCGTCGGAGCACAGCAGCCAGCGGTCGCCCGGCTGGGTGTGCATGACGAACATGTCGAGCTCCGGGTCGGCGTCCATGTCGCTGAGCACGCGCATGAGCACCGAACGGCGCGGGTGGTATCGCGCCTCTTCGGGGGTGATGCGACCCGAGTCGACGAGCCGCTGCACGAAGGTGTGATCGGCCGTGATCTGGGTGACCGCATCGTCGCGATAGAGATAGATGCGCGAGTCGCCGATGTGGCCGATGACCGCGTAGTCGTCGACCATGATGACGGCGCTGAGCGTGGTGCCGAGACCGGCGAGTTCTGGGCGGTCCTTCGCGGCACGGATCAGATCGCCGGCTGCCGTGGTCGCGGCGGCCTGAAGGGAGGCCTGCGCGTCTTCGACCGAGGTGTAGGGCTGGTCGAGCGGCTCGAGCCGGTGGATCGCGATGCTCGAGGCGACGTCGCCGCCCGCGTGGCCGCCCATGCCGTCGGCGACGACGAACAGGTTCGCCCCGGAGTATCCGGAATCCTGGTTGTTGGAGCGGACCTTCCCGGTGTGGGAGATCGCGGCGCTCGAGCCTTCGAAGACCATGCCGGGGTCAGGCTCGCAGCTCGAAGGTCGTGGCGCCCACCTTGATCGGCGTGCCGAGGGAGAGGCCGACCGGACCGCCGGTCACCCGCTGGCCGGCGACGTATGTGCCGTTGGTCGAGTCGAGGTCCTGGATGGCCCAGCTGTCTCCTCGGAGCAGCAGGCGCGCGTGATGGCTGGAGGTGTAGTCATCGCGGATCACGAGAGCCGACTCACTCGAGCGACCGATCGTCAGGGTCTCGGTGCCGAGGGGGAGTTCGAGCCCCGCCTTCGGCCCGGAGGTGATCACGAGGCGCTTGGCCGTCGCGACGGTCGCGGGGCCCGTGCTGGGCTTCGAAGACGCGGGGCGAGATGCGGGGGCTGCGGCGGGTGCCTGCGTGGGGGCGGGCATCGCCGCGGCGGCCTCGGCCGGGAGCTTGCGCACTTTCATGCCGAACAGGTCGGCGCGCAGCGAGTAGACGACCCCGAACACGAAGAACCACAGGATCAGCAGGAAGCCGATGCGCAGCAGGAGCAGGACGAGCTCGCTGGGAGTGCTCACGAGATGGCTCCGAACGCGCGGGTCGCGTCGTCGTCGCGCGGCCGCGGCGGGCGTGACGGAGTGGCGACGGGAACGATGCGGAACACCAGATCGGTGCGTCCGATGGTCAGGGTGGTCTCGGAGGGCATCGCCGCTTCGCGCACCTTCTGGCCGTCGACCTTGGTGCCGTTGGTCGAGCCGAGGTCGCGCATCATGGCGCGCTCGCCGTCCCACAGGACCTCGACGTGCTTGCGGCTGGATCCGGCGTCGGCGATCGTGATGTCGGCATCCGTTCCGCGCCCGATGACCGTGCGTGCGCGGGTGAGCGGATGGCGACGCCCGTCGACGTCGATCACGGCCTGCCAGTTGACGCGGCCTTCGACCGTGCCCGAGCTGACGTTGATCGTGCCGGTCGCGATCTTGTCGTCGCCCTCGAGGGAGATCGAGAGCGGGCCCGAGAAGCTGTAGCCCTGGGCCTTCGCATGCTTCGTGAGCAGTGCGTGCAGCTCATCGGTGAGAGCTGCGCCGAGCCCCTGCATCCGCTCGGCGTCGTCTGTGCTGAGGCGCACGACGAAGTTATTGGGCGCGATGATGCGGTCCCTGCTCACCACAGCCGCTTTGGTGTCCGCCTCGCGCCGAAGGGCCGAAGCGATCTCCACGGGCTGGATGCCGCTGCGGAAGGTCTTCGCGAAGGCGCTGTTCACAGCGCGCTCGAGACCCTTCTCAAAGCTGTCAAGTAGTCCCACTGGGCTCCTCTGGCATGCCGACCGGTAGGGACATCGTAGCCAGGTGTGCTGGGTGAACGCCGTCGCGAGGCGGGAAAACGCCGAGAATCCGGGGGAGTGGGGAGGGGTGTGCGGGCTTGAGATGGCGTCTCGCGGCGGTCGTGGGTGCGCCGTTCGGGAGGAGAACTGCGCCCGGGGAGGAGGAAAGTGAGGAGATCCTCCTCCCCAGGGGCAGTTCTCCTCCCGAGGGTGCTGAGCCCGGTGCGCCGAGGGTC
Organism: Microbacterium sp. NPDC087589; assembly: GCF_044743635.1. Lineage (NCBI taxonomy): Bacteria > Bacillati > Actinomycetota > Actinomycetes > Micrococcales > Microbacteriaceae > Microbacterium > Microbacterium sp. NPDC087589. The sequence goes on along the minus strand of NZ_JBIUWV010000007.1, from coordinate 20,514 downwards.
CTGCGCCCGGCGCTGGCCTCGGTTTCATCGACACGCGAAACGCGTGATATCTTTGGGAAGTTGAGTTCTTCGGAGCCCGACATACTCGCGCGAGTGGCGGAATGGTAGACGCGCTGGCTTCAGGTGCCAGTGTCCTTATGGACGTGGGGGTTCAAGTCCCCCCTCGCGCACAGCGGGCTGTATTCGTTTATTCAGCCCAATCTGTTCGTAAATTGAAAGAGCCGGTCAGGCCAAAAACTGACCGGCCTTTTCTATATCCGGCGAAGTTGGTCGTGATCGAGCGAGAGGCATGCGGAGACAGTGAACCCGCCGTTCCAGCTTCGAGCACACCACGCCAGCGACGATCCGCTGCTTCGCGATGGCCGTGCGGCGCGAGCGCTGAGGGTCCTCGTGGACGCATCAGCCTGGGTGAGGGTCCAAGAGAGCGACGACCTTCCCGACATCCTGCTTCGAACGCTGATTCTGAGCGAGCGGATAACCATGACGCTCTATGGAGACGATGGCCCGCCGGATGGGGTCGAGCGTCGGCCGATGGATTCATTGTTCGGCGGCGGGGAAGCAATCGGCTGGACAGTCGTCATGGAGACAGACGACCAGTTGGTCCCGTACGAGATCACGACAGCCACCACCAAGAGGGTTACGGGTGGCGCTCTCTTCGAGGGCCAGGTCTTCGAAGCGAGAATGATCCTTGGACAAGAGCGGGCTGCGGCAGATGAACGCGATGCTCTACTCATTACCGTGGCTCAGGAGGTCGGCGCCGATCTGCTGATCACAGAACGCGCCTCCCTCCTCGACACTCGACTGTTGGAGAGGGGGAACTGTCAGGTCGCAGGGCCGGCCGACGCACTGGCGCTGGTCGCCCTCTACCTCCGGGCTGCCGGAGAGTTCATCACCGCGAAGCTAGATTCATGGAGCTTCACGGCCACACCGACACGCTTCTACCAGCAGATGGCGGAGGCGCACATTCCGTCACTCGCGGGTTTCGTTCGTCGCGGGGATGGTCGTGTAACTGCGGCCCGACTCCTGACTGTGCTGAGTCGTGCACGCTCGCTGTTTGCGGCCCGGGATCGCATCGCCCTTCTGACGAGCGAGCCGGCGACGGAGGACATCGCGGAGGAGATCTCGCTCACCTTCACCCACGCCCTCGTGGATATGGTCGCGTTCCATGATGTTCTCGCACGTGTAGTCAACGAGTGCTTGAAGCAGCCAGAGACCGAACCTCAGCGGATCAAGTGGCAGAACCATGCGTGGTGCGAGCGGGCTATTGATCAGTTCCCTGAGCTCCGGGCTCTCTGGAGTGCGGACGGGTACGCGAAGCGCCTTAATCACGCCATGCGGGTCATACGCAACGAGATTCACGATGTTGCGCCATCCATCGTCCCGTTCAGAGACGAGCACGGAGCTGACCAAGTGGGATTGGCCTTCCATTTCGACGTCGGGTCACGAGTACGGGAGTCGCTGGACACGCTCGTTGATCAGCGGAACTACGGAGTTCGGCAGGTGTTCACCGACGGTCATCTGATTGACCCACATATCTTCTACGAGTTCGTGTTGCCATGGATGCTCCGTTCGGTCGATGACATCCTGACGGCGCTGCTTCGCCGCCTGCCGGAGCGTGCGCAGGCTGAGCCGTCAGTCTTGCTTCCGGAAGCTGTTAGAGATGATGCTCTGCGCTCCCTCGCCCGAGTCCCGGCACACCAGTAGTTAGGCACTCGGCGAGTGCTGGCTGGCTCGGGGGTGCGCAAGGATTCACGCACGCCTCCCATGCCTAACTGAGGACCAGCTGTTCACCACCGCATCTTCTGGAAGTTCATCGACGTAGCCGGTGTGGATGTAGTCGCCGAACACGCGTTCCTTGAAGTAGTCGGAGCGGATCGGTTCACGCCCGTTGATCCACGCGACTAGCCCGGGCTTCTCATCGAAGTTGGTCGACTCCACGCTCTCCCAAGCGATCACGCGCCAGTAGACCACATTCTGGGCAGCACCTTTCTCCTCGACTCGAGCCCATCAGTTTCCGCCGCTCAACAGTGTCGACATGTGCGTTCCTTTCGGTAGCCAAACGCTTCGACCGTATGAGGTTCGCGGGTTATTCAGACGAGCAGACGGTTGTGCACCACGGCGAGAGCGTCCTGGTCACGACGGCTGAGAACGTTGTGCTCGCCGACGCGGAGCGCGGCGCGCAGACGCGCACTATATGGGCCGCCGGCCGACTCGGAGAGCAGGGCTTCGGCCGCCTCCCTCGTCCGTGCGATGTCGCCGCCGAGCTGGCCGTCAGTTTCCACCGTGATGTCGAGTGCGCGGAGGAGGATGCGACTCTGGGCGCCGACACTGTCTGTCGTAGGGGTCATGGGCTTGGCTCGTTCTTCGCCCTTTGTGGGGCGTCGATAAGTACCCTGCGGCACACCGTTTTGGTCCTCAATCTTGTAGTCGAGGCCTCGGGCTAGCGGTGGTACCCCTCGATAGCCTTGCGGCATGACCGACAACGGCACCATGCAACCGTTCGAGCCGACCATTCGAGCTGCCGTGAACGCGGTCGAGGCACGACTCGCAGAGATTCGAGCGGCCCAGGATTCGTATCCGGACCAGTGGCAGGCTCTGCACCTTGAGTCCTTCTGGAACAGGGACGCCGCGCTCGTGGTGTTGAAGCCGCAGAACGTCCATCCCACGGACATGACCGTCATGGCAGACGGTGATCTGCAGGAGTACATGGGCGGGCACGGAGTCGTAGCGGTTCTGCTTCGCAACGAAGCGAAGCACATCGTCGTGGACTGCAACGTGGAGACCGCGACCGTCCAGATGACGCTGCCCATCACTGCGCTCTAGAGGTGCCGTCGACCGACCGCCAGTAGGGTGCATCTGAAGACATGACAATCAGTGAGGGCGACCATGGGGTTCAAGGTCCGTAAGTCCATCAAGATCGCGCCCGGCGTGCGCTTGAACGTCTCGAGCAAGAACGTCGGGCTGTCTGCGGGTGTGCGCGGTGCGCGCGTGAGCGTCAATACCAATGGGCGCACGACGCGCACCATCGGGATTCCGGGCACCGGCGTCTCGCACACGTCCACGACATCGACGAAGAAGCGCGCTTCCTCCGCTCGACCGCCGGCGCGGGCACCGCAACCCGTTCGCGCTCCCGTGCCCAAGAAGGTCAAGCCCGGGCTCACCGCTCCGGCGTGGGAGAAGCAGCTCTTCAAGCAGCTCTCGGGCACTCCGGATGCGACTGCTATCCACGCCGTGGGGCAGCAGCACCCTGTTGCTGCGGCCACCGCGGCGATGGTGGAGATCCTGCGGGTCGTGGGACCCAATAAGGATGCAGAGCGTGCCCGCGTCCTCCTCGGATGGCTGTTTGATACGGGCTACGACCCGTCCCGGGACCCGTTCATCATCAAGTACCTCGAGAACCCCGAGATCAGCATCCCGGTGGCGACGGGAGTGACCGCCGAGATGCTCTGGGACCGGCAGGCGATGGGGCTGTTTGTCGCAGAACTTGAACAGGCGAGCGGGAACCTCCCACGTGCCACCGCCGTCGTGGAGAGTCTTGATCCGACCACCGTCGCCGCGGTGTCGCTGGCGGAGCTCTATGCCGAGGCTGAGCGGTGGGCTGATGTCGTCGATCTCACCAACGGCCTGAGCAACGACGATGTCGCTGCGACCTTCCTTCTCATCCAACGGGGAACGGCGCTTCGAGAGCAGGGCTACTTCGAGGCTGCACGGGAGGCGCTGAAAGAGGCGCTGCGGCCTCGGTCACGACCCGTCGAGCTGAGGCACCTCGCACTCGTTGCGCGCGGGCACACGTACCTCGCGGAAGGTAAGAAGGCGATGGCTCGGAAGGACTACGAGCGGGTGCTGGCTGACAACGCCGCCTACCCAGGCCTCCAGGAGATGCTCGGGGCTGCTGCCAGCTGAGTCGCGGAAGCGGTGGGCGCCTCGATGAGTATCGAGGCGCCCACCGTTCGAATCACGTCGACGAAGAGCTGGTCAGAGCGTCGAGGACGTGTGTGACCACGTCGACAGGTGGAGCATCGGCCGTCAGGTCGAAGTCGACAGTCACCCGACGGTGGTCGTCGCTGGCCTCAATCGTCGCCACACCATTGCGTCGCGAGATGCGGTGGAACAGCACATCGGGCTTCATGACAGTGCCGTTCGGGGCGAGGATACCGAAGTTGTACAACGTCTCCGCCCACCAGAAGTTCTCCGTCTGGAACGGTGGGGCCCACTCTGGGTTCGGGTTCGCGGCGACCGCTTCGCCGAGAACGTTCGAGACGGCATCCGCGATCTCGTCCCGCGATGCCGTGGGGGCACCGTCAGCTGGTGGCCCGTGGTGAGCGTCACTTCCAGCTCTACGGGTCCGAGGTCAATCTGCTGCAGCAGACCACTCTCCGGTCGAACGTTCTCCAGCGTAGAGAGTTCGATGAGAGCGTTCCGCCACAGGGCGACGTCGGAGGTCACTGGTTCATAGGGTTCCGGGAGGACCGAACCGCTCACCGCGCTCTACCTGTCCTTTCGCTTCTTCCTCGGATCGTCGCGGTGCTGCTGGATCTGTCGAATGTGTCGGAGCGAACTCGCATAGCCCGCCTCCTGGTCCTTGGGCCTTGCCCACGCGTCATACGAGAAGTAAAGCGTGAGTCCGGCGATCACGATGCCGACGATCCCTGGAAGTGACGTATCGACGGTGTTGAGGAGCCAAAGACCAAGGAACCCGACGCCGATGCCTAGCGTGCCGAAAGCAGCGAGCTTGATGAGCCTTCGTTTTTGCAGGTGGTTGCGGCCCCCGCGGAGACGAGCGCTCTCGACTTTGAGCTGCTCGTCACTGCACTGCTCGTACGGGACATACTGCTGTTGCTGGTCATGTACGTGGATTCCCCCGTACACGTTGCCGCCGGTGTTGATGTCCCTCATCCTGATTCCTCCTCGCGCATAGGGCTTCCGTTCCCTCAGATCGGAGTCCCATGTCTCACTTGCTCAACTCGAACGCTTATGTCGTCCGTGATCCTTCGGCACAGCGTCTGCGCCTCGCGGAGAACGCACGCACGGAGTGGATGCTCGCTGACGATCTCGGGATCAGCCGAGCGCGTCTGCGTCTTCTTCGCTGGAGCGGGTGTGCCCCGAGCGCAATCCTCTTCGAAGGCGTCGTCTACTACACCTTCGACGCCATCGCAGAGTGGCACCGCCGATTCGAGTGACGCTGCCACGTCATCGTGACATGCGACGAGCAGCAGGATTGGCGACCCCGCGTGAACACATGAAGAGCTGTCTCAAACTCTGTGTCTCCGTCCCCACCTGGAATGCAGGAATCCCGCCAGGTTTATCTGACGCTCCCGCGTAATTCCGCGGCACCACAGCAGAACCCTCCGGTCACGCCGGAACCCCCGAACACGGGTTGGACATACCGAAGCGAATCCAACCCCTATCGGAGGAGCTTCCCGTGTCCCTACGCCCATGGTTCGCGACCGCTGCAGTCATCGCAACGTTTGCTTTCGCCACCCCCACTTCTGCCCTCGCAGCCGCTGAACCAGCTGCCTGCACCGTCGCCGGCGTCGCTGTCCCAGAAGGCACTCCGATGCCTGAGGAGACCCCGACGGTGATCTCCTGCTTCGCCTCTGTCGAGGAAGCCGAACAGTTCATCGAAGACGGTGCGCCCGGCGACCTCGAGCAGGTCGGTGAGACGAATCTCGCTTCACGCGCGGCAGCTGCGACAGTCATCGTCGGGAAAGCGTGGACGGGCACATCACGCTCAGGCACCGTACTCATCCATTACGGCTCCGGCACCGGGTGCTACGGCGTCTCGTTCGGTTTCCCGACCATCGCATCGACATGGAACAACAACGTTCGCTCCGCTGAGGGCCTCAACAACTGCTGGTCGACGCAATACGACGGAACGAGCTATACCGGCACACTGCTGAACTGCACGCCGTACTGCGCCACCCTCGGATCCTTCGCCGCGAAGACATCGTCCATCGTGTATCGCCCCACCGGAACATGGGGATGATGTCAGCTCTGGAACGGATGCAGTCTCAGCACTGAGCACTCGATGACCCCGGGCACGACCGCGGCTTCGCCTTCGTCGGTGACGCACGTGGTGAACTCCGTGGGCGCGATTGCGGGGGAAGGTGTTGCGACCAACGGGTCGTGGTCTTCGAAGGCGCCCCCTTCCCACATCTGCACACAGACGGCCTCAGCATCCGTGATGGCTACAACGCCGTGTGGTGTGGCGATGCTCGCTGCTGCACCAGACAGCGTGCCGTCGGAGTTGCGGTACGGACCTTCGAGACAGTGGACGACGCTGGTCTCGCTCACGGGCTTCTCCTTGAGCAGAACCACAGCGGCGACACCTGTGCCGGCGACAGCGAGGACACCGCCGGCGATGGCGGCACGGCCCCAGATGGTCTTCCACCATTTCGGGCGGGTAAGGTCGCGGCGCATCTGCTCGATGAGCAGATCTTGGACTTCGCGATGATGCGGCATGCGGTCTGTCACGCGCGGGCCTCCTCTGATGTCGGAGCGTACTGCTCCAGCGCTCCCCGCAGGCGGGTCTTCACTCGAGATAGCCGTGATTTCACTGTTCCTTCAGGCACGCCGAGGACGACGGCGGCGTCTGCAAGCGGCATCTCCTGGATGACGCAGAGGATCACGACGCTCGCTTCGCGGTTGTTCAGCTGCAGGAGCGCGTCGCGCACGCTCTGCGAGATCTTCAGGGAATCCATCGCCTGTGCGACCTCGTCGGCATGGTCGGGCACGTGGTTGTCGTGGGGGATCCGATGAAGCAGGCGTTGGTACCGGCGGCGACTTCTCTGACTGTTCTTGGCGGCGAAAGACGTCGTCGCGAGCAACCACGGCAGTACTGAGCCGTCCACAACGCGGACCTTGTCGCGTTTGCGCCAGAGTTCGAAGAATGCGGTGGCGGCGACCTCCTCGGCATCCCACGTGGATTGCATCAGCACGAGCGACATCCGAAACACCGGCGCCTGATGGCGGTCGTGTAGTAGCCGATACGCCGGCTCGTCACCGCGGGATAGTCGGAAGAGGAGCTCGCCGTCCGTGGATCTACCCGGTTCCGACACGATCTCACCTCACGCACTCCGGTCGACATCCAGACCTTCATCGAGTCTATGACGCGTGTGAGAAGCACGGTTCAGGCGGCGAGGGTGACGCTGAGGTCGCGGCGCGCCTGACGAGGGGTCCTGTGCAGGTACCGGTGGCACTGTGAACGGAACGACTCGTACGTGCTGTAGCCGCAATGGACGGCGATGACCGACATCGCCACCGTGGGGTTTCGGGCGGCCATGATCACCACCTGTTTCAGTCGTCGGCGTCCCAGGATCTCCGCGACTCCGGGACCACCCGCGAATGCCCGGTCCAGTTGCCTTCGGGACACGTACAGCTCCTGGGCGAGCCAGACCGGATTGACGTCCGGTCGCTTGAAGTGCGCCTCGATGAGGGCGAAGCACTGCTCTCGAAGAGCGACTAGATCAGTGGACCCCATACTTCGAAATGTCCGGCAGTCGCCGGTTGGTTCCATATTCGATACGCACACGTGTGGCCCCGGCTGCGAGACAGCCGGGGCCACAGGTGGTGGGGCTATTCGCTGGCGCTGTTCTCGTCGCCCAGAGGCGTCAGAGTCAGGCGGTCAACGATGTCCTCCGGTGTCAGCCGAGCATTCTTCAATGCTTCTGCGACCGGCGCGCGCCGCGCTTTGACATCCATCGTTCGCAGCGTCTGAAGGTGAGACCACAGACGCTGCACGTCGACGGCCAGCGCGAGAACGTCCGCAGGAGTGACTCGCCACGTGCCCGGCTCGGCGAGAGCCATGGCTGTCCGGTTCACGAGAGTGCGCGGTGAGATCATCACCGCGGCGCTTCCCGTGGGGACCGCTGCAACGCCGCGGTCGTGGGCCACAAGCCCCAGATGTCCGTTGACCTGCCGCACATCCTCCGCACCGATGAGTCCCTCCGGCACGTGCTCGCTCTTCGCTTCGAGGCTGAGCCAGAGGTGGTCATCCCAGCACCATTGCGAGTCAGTTCGGGCATCACCGGTCGGTTTGGTGGCGTCTGCGCCGACGAGCTTTCCGAGAGCGCTCAGCGCCGGCTCATACGTGCCGTGGTCGATGGCGCCGAGGCCGGAGATGGTTTCGGAGATGATCTGCGACAGCCGGGCAGGAGTGCCGACATCGCCGATGTACGCCGACAGCCTCACTACGGCGCTGGTGAACGCCGGGCTCGCCGCCATCGCGGTCCTCCCGGCGAAAGGCAGATACGAGTTCATCCAGGTGGCAGGGGTCGCTGCCCGGACTGCCTGGTCTGCGAGGGTGTCGGCGGCTCTCGCCAATGCGGGGTCCTCCCTCAGCCTGCCGGCCTTGTCCATGAGCACGGCCGCCCGGAACAGCAGCGTCGCCCGGTAGCCGCGAGCGTCCTGGGCACTACCGAGCGCGGTCGCGGCTTCGTGCAGTTTGTCGGCCGCGGTCTTCCAGTCCTCGTGCCACTGGCTTTCCAGCGATTCCACCTCATAGCGTGCAGCGCTGGCCAGGGCGTCAGCGGCCGCTGGCACAACCTGTTGAACGGAGGTGAGGTTGGTGGTGATGTCTTTCTCGGCGTTGTCTCGCCAATTGGTGCCCTGTTCGAGGAATGCGTCAATGTTCTCGAGAACTTCGGCGGGCGTTGTCTCCGACTGTTCGAGGCCGAAGAGCACTTCTGCCTGCAGCTCCGGAGGGAACGCGCGCGTCACTTCGGGGCGAGACAGGTAGGTGGTCGTCTCCGAGTCAGCGATGACGACGAGAGCCCAGTCGCTGCGGTGTCGGGTACAACGGCCGATCCCCTGCACGACGCGGCTGCGCACTCGCTCGTCCGTGACCGAGCTGGAACGGGCACGGGACTTGTAGAAGCGTTCCTGCAGGTTCGTGGTGCCGGGGAAGCCGTACAGGCTCACCGCTCGGCAGGCGTCACCAGGCAGGTCGATGCCGTCGTACCGGTTGGCGAGGACCACGGCGGCTTCGGTGGCGGATGCGAACGCATCGAAGCTCTCCTCCACGTCCCCCTTGTGGAACACGCTCCACCCGTCAGGGACGAGAACCTCCTCTGCCTTTTCAGCCTCATGGTCGCTGGGGGCGATGATCACAGCCTTGCCCATCTTCGCCAGCAGTTCCTTGGTGAACGCCTCCGGGTCCACGCCGTCGACAAGATGCGGAAAGACGAGGAAACGTCGCCCGGATCGTGGCGTTGGCGCCTCGGGCGGGAGGGACAGCTTCTTGATAGACGGCCGGCCGAATGCACGCTCCAGCTCACCGGCCGCGCCCATGGTCGCGGACAGATAGATGCGCTGGTTCGCGTTCGTGAACAAGCTGTTCTCGAACGTCGGCGGTGTCGCCGGCCGGATCTCCATCCTGTTCCACGCCAGGTACAGAGTGCACGAGGACAGGTGGCCGTCGATGGCCCTGTGGGCGAACATGGCGCTCCGGGCTGCGCTGTCGTCCTTCTTCCCGAACAGGTTCAGGGCGTTGCTGAGAGGCTCGATCCAGTCCTCGTGCTGCGCGAGGAACAGGGCATCGACGAGTTCCCGGGTGCCGGAACCCGGGTTGTTCATGATGAGCTGGCTGTAGCGATCCGGGGACAGGGTCGAGCGGACGGCTTCGAGGACCGCCGTGTAGATGTCGTTGTGCTTCGCCCGGGACACCTCCACGGTGTACGCGTGGGACACGTACTGCTCACCGGCGTGAGCGTCGTCGAACACGATGACGTCCGCGTCGATGAGCTTGGGCGAGGTGTTGAAGATTGCGGAGTACGTTGTCACGGCAACCGCGCGAGCGCGCTCGTAGGACGTCTTCGCTGACGCGTCCCAGTCGCCAGAGCTCAACCTCGTCGTGGTCCTGAGCGCCGGGAACCTCACTGCGCTTCCCGATGGCACGCACTGGAAGACTGACTACCCGACGTATCTCCACGACCCTTCCGCTCGAATCGCGTCCCCGGGCGCGGCCGCGCTGGCGCTGACCGTCGGGTCTGTCGCACACTCTGACGCCCCCGACACGACTGCGTCCCGGGGTGCTGTGCGCATCGCTGACATCGGCCAGCCCGCTCCGTTCTCCCGCACTGGCCCCACGGTCACCGGTCGCCACAAGCCGGAGTTCAGCGGTCACGGCGGAAGCTGGTCCTGGGATCAGGCCACTGGTGTGCTGCTTACCAAAGACGCGAACATCGCTACGACGACCCTCACCGCCCAACCCGGCGGGCGACTGTTCAGCGCTGTCGCCGGTACGAGCTTTGCGGCTCCATTCGTCGCACATGAGGTGGCGAAGATCGCCAGGCGCTATCCGGACGCCAGCGCGAACCGCCTGCGGGCGCTCACCGCGCTGTCCGCATTGCCGCCTGACCCCATGCCCGCCATCATCCACAGCGCGTACGGGGTACCCGACGCCTCTCAGGTGCTCGAAAGCGACGGTCCCCGCGCGATCTTCGTTCACGACGGCGAAATCGAACGCGACACCTACCAGGTGATTTCTGTCCCCATCCCGGAGGAGTTCGCGAAGGAGACCTTCGACCGCGAGCTTCGCGTGGCACTCGCCTTCGATCCCGCGGTGCGCCGCAGCCGCCGGGACTACATTTCCGGCCGCATCAAGGTACAGCTGTATCGAAATCACACACTCGAAGAGATCACACAGATCTTCCGTCAACAGCCGACGGTCAAGGAACGAGCGGCCGGCGCGACAGCATTCGACCTGCCTGATGGCCGCAACGCCATCAACCTCCTGCCGGGCTCGAACTCTGTGAACCTGGACACCGTCATGTGCCGGAGCATTCGCCGGCAGGGCGGCTGGGACCCGGATGACCACAACTACTTCCTCGTACTCACCCATTCCTCGAGCCCGTGGACCGAATCGCAGAAGAAGGATACGCCGATCCAGGACTACGCAATCGCTGTGGAGCTACTCGCTCACGGGCGTCCTCAACTGGATCTTCATGCGGCAGCAGAAGCGCAGCTGCGCCAGCAGGGCCGACAGCGAGAGCGGGGCCGCTCATGATGCCGCACATTGCCTCGGCGTGGGGCCAAGACCCCTCAGCGCCTTTCCACGACGAGCTGTACCTCGCGTTCACCGTGAAAGAGGGCCACGGAGGCAAGACCTGGGTGGTCGAAGGACCATGCCCGTACTGCGCGGGGGAGGTGAAGTTCGAGATCGAACGCGAAGGTGTCCCGAGCGACACATCGGACCTCGTCGCCCAGTCCGAGTCATCGGAGGTACTGATGATCGAGTGCACCTGCTCCGCCGCGCACTCGGGCCGCCCGGCTGGAGTTCCCGGCTGCGGCCAGATGTGGACACTCGAGTTGGAGGCATCATGACCGGCAGCACGTACAAGGTGACCGCGATCCGCCGCCCCACGACGGAACAGATTGCGACCCATGAACGCGTCAAGGCAATGCAGGCGAACCAGTTGCCTGTTGTGCGCAAGGCTGCCGAGAAGTGGCGTAACGGTTTGGGGCTCTCCGGGGCTGCTGTCGCCGCGGCGTCGCTGCTGACGTCCCCGGAGGTCTTGGCCACGGCCAGCGAATCTCAGCGGATACAGGGCGGCTGGGTTGTTCTGGCAGCTCTCGTCGCGACGCTCGTCGCGGTCGGCGGGAGCCTTCGGGCATCCTTCGGCTGGCCGAAGATTCAATCGCTCAGCTTGAACAAGGTCAAGGCGTGGGAACGGGCTGAGGTCCGCAAGAGCATCTGGTGGTTGCAAACGTCGATGATTGCCACCTTGGTCGCCATCGTCGCAGCGAGCGCCGGTGTTGCAGTGCTCCTGTTTGGGTTCGTCCTGCCCTGATCTGCGTTCGGCATAGTGCGGACTGAAGTGCAAAGGGCAGCCACCGACATTTCGAATCGGAGTGACGGCTGTGAACGAGGGGGTGTCGCCTGCTCGTCGCCCCCTCCTTAGGCCACGACTACAGGATTCGCGCCAGGACCTAGCGTCACTTGGGGAACAGCCGCGTTCGGCTCATACGCTCGCTTAGAGCCGACGCGAGTGGAGGGCAGCTGCCGTGGCAATAGAGGGACGAGTGCACCGCTGGCCCTGGCTAGTAGTGGCCGGCGTCACGATCCTGGCGTTGGGCGCAGCAGGCGCATGGGCAGCGCTGGCGGTCCTGCGCCCGACGGATGACCCGCTCGCTTCAACGGAGCACACCTACGTCGAGGTGACGGCAGGGTCAGTCGGTACCTCCATCGCGTTGAACACTGTCGCTGCATGGAGTCAGGTCCCTGTCGCCGCCAATCAGGCGACGGGCATCGTGACTGAGATGACCGTCGAGACGGGCGCTGAGGTTGCTCAGGGGGCGACCCTGTACACAGTCGGGCTCCGGCCCGTGGTCGCAGCACAAGGCGAGGTGCCGATGTTCCGAGATATCGGTGCGGAGGCTACCGGTGCGGATGTCAGCCAACTGCAGCAGATGCTTGCATCCCTGGGCCTTTACGGTGGCGCCATCGACGGCAAGGCGGGGAGAGGAACAGTCACGGCCATCACGTCGTGGCAGGGGTCGCTGGGCGTGGACAAGACTGGTGTGGTTGCTCTCGGAGATGTTGTCTTCCTTCCCCAGCTCCCGTCGCGTGTGGCTTTCGATCCAGAGCTCATCGCGAGAGGGCTGACCCTCTCTGGTGGAGAGTCAGCAATTCTCGGCTTGGCTCCGGCGCCCGCATTCTGGATCCCCGTGACGGACGCGCAGGCAGCGATGATTCCGGCAGGAGGCTCCGTCGAGGTCACGGCACCGGACGGTCAGGTGTGGCCGGGCGTTGCAGGAGAGCAGAAGAGGAACGCGGACGACGGCACAGTGACCATCGCCGTGGCGGGAGCCGAGGGGGCGGTGCTGTGCGGTGATTCCTGTGGTCAGGTGCCCATATCGGGGCAGGCCACGCTCCCATCCAAGATTGTCACCGTCGAGCAGGTCGACGGGCTCGTTGTGCCGTCCGCAGCGCTGGTCACGACTGCGACCAATGACACGGCCGTGATCGACAGCGACGACAACAGAGTGCCTGTCGAGGTCGTAGCCTCAGCCAAAGGCATGTCGGTGATCACGGGCGCGCCGGAGGGTCTGCGGGTGCGCGTGCCGGCAACGGAAGAGTCAGGCTGATGACGGACCTGAGAGTGCCATTAGAGGCGCGGAACGTCGACTTCGGTTACGTGCCCGGCTCGCTGGTCCTGAATAGATGGTCGGCGCAGTTCTCTGCCGGTAGCATGACCGCCATCACCGGGCCGTCCGGACGGGGGAAGTCCACGCTGCTCTACTTACTGGGATTGATGCTCCGCCCGTCGGCTGGGCAGGTCATCGTCAACGGCGAAGATGCTGCAAGCGCTCGGGACGCTCCTCGAGCACGCCTTCGCGCGCAGCAGTTCGGCTTTGTGTTCCAAGACGCCGCGCTGGACGCGACGCGGAGCATCCTCGACAACGTCACGGAGACGGCTCTTTACCGGCGCGAGTCACGCGCTGCCGCTGAGAGAAGAGCGCGAGATCTGCTGGAACGCTTCGGGGTCGACCTCCCGCCGAACCGTAAACCCGGCCAGGTGTCCGGCGGGCAGGCTCAACGAATCGCACTGTGCCGGGCGCTTCTGAACGCGCCACGAGTGCTACTCGCCGACGAACCAACCGGCAACCTTGATCCGACGACCAGTGAACTCGTTGTCGAGGCGCTCAGAGGGCACGCGCACGCGGGCAATGCCGTCATCGTCGTCACCCATTCGCCAAGTGTCGCGGCAGCCAGCGACGCGGAGATTCGCCTCTGATGTGGGCCGTAGTCAGAGAGGGGGCCGCATCCGCGCGCTCACAACCGGTAGCGTCTGCTGTCACGGTGCTCATGGTCGTCGGCACGATCCTGACCGTGATGCTCACCACTGGTCGTACAGTGGGCGCGGAGCAGCAGGTTCTCGGTTCCATTGACTCAGCAGGCACCCGCTCCATCACGGTGCGTGCCGAGGCGGGTGCGGGCGTCACGAGCAGCGTCATGGATCGTCTCGCTGGCATCGAAGGCATCGAGTGGGCGGCGGGGTTCTCCCAGGCGGTGGACGCGACGAACTCGGCCGTGCCCGACGGCGTCAAGGTCCCGGTGCGTCTTGCCTTCGGGTCTCAGTTTGAGCGTCTCGGTGTTCCGTCCAGGATCGCGGTTCCAGGGTCGACCGCGTGGGTCTCCGCGGCCGCACTCGAGCAACTCGGAATGCCCGATGGTGTCGGCGGGGTGGCGCTCACGAACGGGGCCGCCTACGGCGTGGCGGGAATCCTCGACGTGCCCGACTTCCTCCGGGGGCTCGAACCGGCCGTCTTTGTTCCTCAACCGACGCCCTCGGGTGATGAGGTGCTGAGCGTCGTGATCGTCATCGCCGACTCTCCACAGTTGGTGGCTCCGGTCAGCGACGCAGTTGTCTCTGTCCTCGGCGCCGATGACCCGACGAAGATCACCGTTCAGACCAGCGAAGCCCTCGCGCATCTTCGCGGGCTCATTGAAGGGCAACTGGGATCATTCTCGCGGGGACTGGTCGTCGCGCTTCTCGGGCTGACTGGAATGCTCGTCGCCGTCCTCCTGTACAGCCTCGTCATGATGCGAAGGAAGGACTTCGGACGGCGTAGGGCCCTCGGTGCCACCCGCGGCCTCATCATCGGTCTCCTGCTCGCTCAGACGGGGATGCTCGCACTCACCGGGATCCTCGTGGGGTCAGTGCTCTCCGGGGTGATGCTATTCGCCTCCGGGGATCCATGGCCCGGGCTTGCGTTCACCGCGGCGCTCGGCATCCTCACGCTAATCACCGCACTTCTCGCTGCGCTTGTGCCAGCCACGATTGCGAGCCGCCGTGAACCAATCCGAGAACTCCGCGTTCCCTGATGCCGAAGAGGGGCCTCGCCCTATCGCACTCCGTCTCTACCCGTCGAGGTTGGTAAGGAATGAGCGTGTCAGAGCGTTCATGTCAGGCTGGCGGGCTCCGAAGCTCGACTGGTTGCTAGGCGCAAGGCGCAACGGTTCATCGAAGCCTTCGACGGTGACGGTCAGCACGAAGACACCGGGCCAGGTGCGTCGTTCGTCACGGTCGACAAGACCGAATGGCTCCTCTGTGCGAATCTCGCTGACGCCGCGACGGGAGACGGCACGGCACTCGAGGTCCCGGGCTTCTCGACGCCCCGTGGCCCGTGCCTCAACGATCCGATGTGTCGTCACCACCCGGACAATGACCATGTACGTGTCCACGTCCACATCGACGAATGCAGCCTCGACCATGTCGCCACCGCAGAGCAGAGTGAGGTTGGAGAGGAGCTCGGAGTACCACGGGGGCACGTTGCCGCGGAACACGTAGTCGTTCAACAGGCCTTCCACCTGCCGGTTGCCGGTCAGCCAGTCGTGAAGGTCGGCAACCAGTGCCTGATCGTCTTCGGTTAGTGATGAATGCCCTACGTGCATCGCGCCTCCCTCGTGTGTTTCTCGAACGGTAGCGGGAGCCTCGGACATGACGAGCGGGCGCTTTCGCCGCGGACTGAACCCATCGACACGAAAGACGCAATCGTCCTAGGGGGTCGGGGTCGGAGCCGGCGGGACCTCTAGGGGGAATGCGGCGATGGACCCGGCCAGCCCTACGGCGATGCTCGCGGCCAGGCAGATGAGCCCGATGCGCGTGATGAGGCCACGATTGTCGAGCCACTTCTGATCCGCTTCCAGGATCTCGAGCTTCGTGTCGTCCAGGTAATAGCGCGCAGCTACACGGTGCATCCGCAGGCTTGGGTGTCGGAGGTCGCACCGACGTCGGCCGAGGTTAACTCCGCCTCAGACAGGGGCGCGCGATGGTTGTCTCAGATCCTGTAGTTCGTCACATGTTCACGAACTTAGGTTCGCATGGTGCGAAGTGGGCGGCACACCAGATGCGTATGTGTGTGCTACTTTGTGGGGGACGTTCCTGTCCCAGGTGGATGAGAACACTCCTCCCACACGGGTGGAGTCCGAAAGGGAACATGGGCGGATTGAGTCCGCACAGTTTGACGCGACCGGCTAGAGGCCGGGAGCGAATCCGCAAAGGCTAGAGGCCGGCGCGGAACAATAGTCGATGGGCGATTCGCCCTTCGACACACCACCGTAGGCGATTCGTCACGGCGGTGGCAGGACACCGGCAGCGGGCGGGAACCCGGCCGGTGTCGCGGAAAGCGCCAGGCGCGCTGGACGCGAAGTGGCGAGAACGAACGAGACGGATACCTCGAGTCCCCAGGCAGGCTCTCGGAGGCCCGACTTGTCGTCGATCTCATCAGCCACGCTCGAACTTTCGTTAGCATCCCCGTCAACCATCAGTGCCTTGTCCTGGGCTCCGCACTAGTTGGGAGACGCGATGTTCGACATCGCCCCATTGCTCACTGAGGCAAGCGGACCGTTGTCGCTGCTCGCTCTCGTCGTCATCATGCCCATCATGTGGGTGGCGGTTCTCGGTACAGGCCCACGGGGGAAGAACGCACGGAAGGTGCTGTCCATCATCTTCCGACGTAGACCACCAGGCTGATTGCACCAGCGCAGTGTGTACCCCTCGGTCCCAGGCCCGACAGGAGAAGCGAACGGAGCGGATCGCCAAGAAACCCACGGATCGTCGGGCGGCCGCTCGATATCGTCCCGCAGAGTGAACTTGTCTCGAACTCGCAGATCGACAACCCTGTTTCCGCGTCGAGGAAAGAGTCGAAGGCGGAAACTGAGGATGGTAGTTCGCATGGTGTTGTCGGCCGTAGGAGACGTCGTTTCCCGTTATTCCGGCGGCCGCTTCCGACACGCTCCTGTGCTCGCGGTAAGGGCGCCGGCGTCAACTAGGTGAGGTGAGTCGCCACCGACGCACGACGAGGAGGCTGCCAACGCCGAAGCACGCGGCGGCGATCAAGAGCATGCCGGCCGACGCTGCAACCACTCCGAGAAGGTCGACATGGTCGTCCACTCGCCTCAACAGTGTGTTCATCGGGGACATCGGCACGATGATGAGCGCGACCGCGGCCAGGAACACGACGCCCAGCGTGAGTGGGGTGCGCTGAAGGACTGGCCAGGCACCCAGGTAACCGAGAGCGACACCGACGAGCGCAGACGAAGTGAGAGCCAGGAGGCAGCCGGAGACTTGAGGCACTATCGCATCAGGAGTCGGCGCAGGCGACGCGCGGACGAACGCGGCCGTCAATCCGAGGACGGACAATCCGGTCACGAAAAGGAAGGATGCCAAGGCCTCACCCGCTCGAGCTCGGACGCGTCCTCCGCTCGCGAGCGCAACCACACTCTTCTGGCTGGGGTCATCGCCGTCAATAGTCGTCACCGACACCCAGGCGCCGACGAAGAGGGATCCGATCCCAAGGATCGGCAACATACTCGGCAGTGGCGCCGAGTACGGCATAAGCGCGACCACCACGATGAGGTACCCCGCTGCGGGCCCGAGCCACGTCAGCCGGACAACATTCCGGCGCAGAACATAACGAGTAGACCTCACTCCCGCTCCACTCCTTCCACGACCCACCCAGCGCTGAGAATTGCTCGGAGCGTGGCTTCAACTGTGTCAGAAGCTGAATTGATGACGGCGTGCCCCATCGAGGCGGGCATGACCATCGTCGTGTCAGGAAGCGCCGGCAGGGAATCGTTGGTCAACGCGTGAATGACGTAACGGGTAGGTGCCCGAGGCGTGAGCTTCCCTTCCTCGAGCCAGAGGGACTGCGAAGCGGCAAAGGGGACTGCACCATGGTGAACGACGAGCAGGGTGCTCCCCATGGCACGGGCCTCATCTATCGCTCGCGTGGCAAGATCGGTACCTGCGGCATCAATCCCGGTGAACGGTTCGTCGAGCACGATGAGCCCGGTTGCTCCGATGAGAGCGCTGGCAATCCCGACCCGCTGCAGATTCCCCTTCGACAGCAGTCGCAACGGTCCCCACGGGCCCGTGAAGCCCAATGAATTCAATGCTGTCGAGACAGCCCGGTCGCGAGCGCGGCGCTGGAGCCCCCGGGTACCAGCGACCCACTTCATGTAAGTGGCAACGTTCATGCCGGATGGAGGATTGAACCGCTCTGGCAGGTAGGAGGCGCTGGTGCTTCGATTCTGCACGGTCCCCCAGCTTGGCTCCATCAATCCGGTCGCCACACCCAGAAGTGTCGACTTCCCGGCCCCGTTCGCGCCGTGGATCGATGTGACTGTGCCCCGCTGGCACTCCATGGAGACGTCATTCAGGATGACCCGTCCGCGCCGACGAACGCCCACCCTGTCGAGGCGCAGCGTCGGTGTCATGGTGTTCCTCCTTTGGGCGACTCAGTTTCCGCGGAATCCTGCAGGCTTGGCCGGGCAGGCCGCCATCAATGCCATGTACTTCTCCTCGGAGCCAGGATCCAGCGAGTCGAACGGATTCCACTCCTGGCCGGAGTTGAGTTGATCTTCGAACGTACCTTCACTCGGCACGTCAGGCACCGTGTATCCCTCGCCGTCGAGGCACGGGACAACGGTGTCCACGAGATAGCGGTACAGGTACGTGGCTTCTTCTGCGGTGTACGGCTGCTGGTACGCGGGATCGATGGGGTAGGACACGCGGCACTGGTAGACAGCAATTGCTTGCGCTAGCTCCTGCTCTGCGGGAAACGAGGCGGTTTCCACATACCCCGACTTCACGTGGCTTTCAAACCCTGCCTCGGTCATGCACGTGGCTGTCGTCTCGGACCATTCGCTTGGGGCTACCGCACGAATCAGGCTCGCCTCCGGCACGGGCTGGTCGGGGAAGCGGTCGTGAAAGAGTCCCTCAGCCTGTTCCTGGGCAGCCTGAAGTTGGCCATCTCTCTCTGCGGACTGCATGACAGGTGGCTTCGGCATCGCGTCGATTGACTCCTCAGAGGCGCTGCACCCTGCGAGAGGGAGCAAGACGATGAGTGCCGCGGCCACAGGCCAGAGGTTTCCTTTCACGACCGCCACCTCCGGTTACAGGCAGGCGCGGGTGAAGTACTGGAACGTCTTCCCGGCGCCGTACGAGACGTAGCTGTACGACTTCGTCTTGCGGCCTGCCGTGTGGTACACGCCCGTATTCGGCGCGTACTGGATGCTCGTGAGGTAAGAGCCGTTCTTCGAGGTGAGCCAGGCAGAATCGCCGTAGCTGTTGATCTTGAACTTGTTCGTAGGTGCGGTGGGCCCACCGCAGTCGCCGACGTACGCTTCTGTCGCATCGGCAGATGCCGGCACGACCGATCCGAAGATGAGCGCGGCAGCAACCGCGGTAACCGACAGGAACTTGGTTGTCTTTCGCATATTTACCCCCCTGGGTGAGTGGCGGACAGCCGAGTGCCGACCGCGGGACACAACATGCCAGAGTCGCTCTGCGGGCACCATGCGCGCAGACCAGATCTCCAGGCAGTGAGTCGAGAAGTTGTCCGTGATCCTGGAGACAGGTGCCGCTGAGCTCGACGCATTCGGTGCGTCGATCCCTCTGTAGCAACAGCGCGTGGGCCCCGACTCTCACGAGTCGGGGCTCTTCCATGCGTGGACGCGCTACCTGCCAGAGGTCAGCTGCGCGAGCTCAGCATGAGCACCCCCAGCTTCGTGGGTCAGGCCGCGATGGCGTGCTCGAGTCGGTTGCCGTCGATGTCGAGTCGTCGGCGCGCGCGGAGGGTGGGACGGTCGACGACTTCGAGGGCTTCGGCCTCGAGGTGGTTGACGATGCGGCGCATGTTGCTCACTGCTGCCGCGGTGCCTGCGACGAGGAAGTTGTACGCGTATCCGCGAGCCCGTCGCTTCTTCGGGTTGCCGATGTCGGTGGCCTCGTCACTCTTGAACCAGTCGTTGTTCTCCTCAACGCGGTTGCGGAGCCCGAACCAGGCATGCCATTCCTCGGTGTAATACTGCACCGCGGACAGGTGCTTGATGATGCGCAGACTCCCCGGACTGTCGGGCCCGATGGTGAGGGAGCCCTTGCTGAGCGTCGGCGTGCGCTTCAGCTTCTCGCCCGTCGCCGGATCGAACAGCATGAGTCCCTTCGGCGACGGATAGGTCCAGCGCTGGAAACCATCCTCATCTGCGCGTCCGTGCGGGGTGAGCGCGTACTGGCGTCGAGCACTGATGAGCGCCTTGAACGTCTCCTTCGTGATGCGACGATTCTCGTAGTCGGTGGTCGCGGTCAGCGCGTCCTTCGGTGTCCACTTGAGGTAGAGGTACCCGTCCGCGGCGACGGCATCCTCGATGTATCCATGAATCCCTGAGCGCTTCTGGTCGCGGCTGCCGAAGTTCCAGACGCCGCGGAACCCGAGCTTACGAATCTCGTTCTGGAAATTCTCGACGTCGTGATAGTTGTAGGCCTGGTCGCCCATGAGGCGATACCGCGTGTTGCGGTCGAAGACCTTGCAGTGCTGCTTCACTGCGCGGAGGGGCCCGTACTTGTTGCGGCCGGGGTGCTGACATGAAGCACCGGTCATGAGGACCGGGAAGCTCAGGGGACTGCTGACGATCTGGTTGACTCGTCTTGTTTGGGTTTTCAGGCCGCGTGAGCGGCCGGTGTGTTGATTATCTCGAACTCGATGGGCGTGAGTCTTCCGAGGCGGCGT
>NZ_JBIUWV010000006.1:0-252184 GCF_044743635.1 Microbacterium sp. NPDC087589 | reverse complement strand
GACGGCTGGATGACCTCGAGCGACGCATCGGTCGGCGGGTTCAGGTTCGTCGTGATGTTGGCAGGCCCGTTGATATACGTGCCATTGACCGTCGAGGTGACATCGACCGTGATCGTGCACGACGCCTGACCGAGCGCAAGGTCACCGCCGGTCACCGACACCGTGTTCGTCGCCGGATCGATCGTTGCCGTGTACGGCACGGTGCCAGCGAGCTGCTGACAGGTGCCGCCGATGTTCGGCGCCGCCGCGAAGGTCAGGTTCGCGGGCAGCGTGTCCGTGATGGTCCAGTCGCTCTTGGCCATCAGGTCGCTCGTATTCGTGACGGTGAGGGTCAACTGTGACGTCGCGCCGTTGCGGACGACGGAGGGGGCAAAAGCCTTATCGAGCTGCGGGGTCACGTCCACGATCTGCGGCAAGTCGAAGGCTGCGTCGTTGCCAGCCCCGCTCGCCGTAGCGTTGAACAGCGACAACCCCAGATTCGCCGTCGTGCCTACGGGGATCTGGTACGCCGCGGACTGCAGCTTCGCGACTTGAACGGCGAAGTCAGTGGGATTGGTGCACGGGTTGAGGCCGGTGCTGAGCACGATCGGGTTGCCGTTGACGATCAGGCTGAAGGTCTCCTTGGGCTGATTCGCACCGCCCGCCGCCGGACAGTTGACCGCTGCGAAGTATGCAGACACCGCGTAGTAATGGCCGGGGATCGCGGGGATCGTGTTCACCGTGCGGAACTGCGTCCCCGCACCGATCACCCCGTTCCGTGCATTCGTGTACGACGTAAGCGCCTGGTTGGTCGCCGCCTGCGCGGCGCTCTGGCCCTGCGCCACTCCCAACGCCTGCGCCATCTGTGTGAGCGTGGGCCATGTCGTTGTGAGGTTGTTCGAGCAGCCTTGGTCAGAGGCCGGTGGCGCCAGAGTCACTGCCCTGATGATCCAGCCGTTGCATTGGTTTCCTGACGGCGTGTACTGGGGCGAGGCCGTGTAGGTGGAGTTCGCAGCGGCAACACCGCCGGTGTAATTCAGTATGTTGATCGCTGAGATCGCCGCGCTCTGATTCGAGAAGTCTTCGGTGTACACCGGCGTACCCGGCTGCGGGCTTCCCGGCGTTCCCGGGACGGTTGCGGTAGCCGTGAGGGCGCCTGTCGGCCCGAAACTCGCGCCGACCATAAGAATCCCCGCGACAGCGAGCACTCCCGAAAGCCGAGCTATCGCGCCGCGGCGGGGCGTGGCGATTCGACTGTACGTCTTGTCCGTGCTCGGCTTGCGTAAGCGATAGCCCATCACAGGTCCCCATCCCGGTCCGCTGGTCCTTCCCGCTGACGCGAGAACGGCACCGCTGCACTGACCCCAGAGTGCACCGCGTCCTGGGCGCGACGTCGCGCCCAGGAGTGCTGTTACATACAAGAGTCCGACACGGCCGTTTCATGACGCGCGCTGAGAAGGTTCGCGATCACTTCGCCGGGCGAGACCACTGAGACCTCGCCGGAGTGCATACCGACAGAAGGAGGTGACTCGCGGGAACGAGCCACCTCCTTCAGTGCGACGGGTGGGATCCCGTCGCGGGGGGAGGGCCGGGGAGCAGCCCTCCCGTGTGCTCACATGCGCTGGGGAGCGGTCATGTGACACGCGGGCGAGAGGGGTATGGCTCGCCCGGTGATGAGGAGATCATCTCTCTGGGATCGGGTGCGTCGGGACGCCGTCGACGACTGTGAGGAGCACGCGGGCGCTCGTGAGCTCCTGCGGCGACGCCTCGAGCGGATCGACATCCACGACGACGAGGTCGGCGGTCGCGCCGGCGACGATACGACCAGCGTCGGATGCCACGGCGCGATGCGCGTGCGTGGTGTATCCCTCGAGCGCTTCCGACGCCGTCAGCGCTTGGTCCGCTCCCACCACGGTGGAGCGCGGGGCGCTCACGGACCTGCGAAGCCGAGCATCCGCCATGATCTCCCACGGGTCGAACGCCGCGACCGGCCAGTCCGAGCCGAGGGCGAGCACGGCACCGCTGCGGCGAACATCTCCGGTGCGCCATGCGCGTCCGGCCCGCTCGGGCCCGAGTCTGCGTGACCAGTCGTCGCTTCCGTCGCCGCGCACGTGGTGCGTGCAGTGCGTGGGCTGCATGCTCGCCACTATCCCGCTGCGAGCGATGAGGTCGATCACATCGTCATCGACTGTCTCGATGTGCTCGATACGGTGCGGCACGCCCCCGGCGGGCAGCGCGGCGAGAATCTCCGCGGCGAACCTGATGCCCTGATCACCGATCGCGTGCGTCGCAGTGGGAACCCCCGCGGCGTCGAACAGTCGCACTCTGGCGGCGTACGCTTCTGCCGGCTGCCAGGCGGATGCCCGCCCCTCCCCGTCGGAGTCCGGCTGCGCGAGCCAGGCGGTCCCACCCTCGACAGTGCCGTCGATGAAGAACTTCACGCCCTCGATTCGGTAGCGCCGCCCTCCCCGCCCCTGGGCGGCGATCAGGTCGGCGACCTCGGCGTCGGTCGTCGTGGGCTGGCACCAGGGCGAGATGCGCAGCCGCACCGGCAGATCGCCGTCAGACTCGATCGCTGCGAGAAGGTCGAGCGCGTCGGAATCCTGCAGATCCATCACGTGCGCAGACGTGATGCCGACCGCCGCCATGTCGCGAAGGAGGGCTCTGAGCTGCAGGACTCGGTCGTCGAACGTGTGCGGGGGCATCGCCTTCTCGACGAGCTCCATCGTCGGGAACTCGATGACGTGGCCGGTCAGCGCACCCGACGCGTCGCCTGCCGCGCCCGACCCGTCGGGGTGGGCGACCGGGGTGTCGATCCCGGCGAGGGCGAGAGCCGACGCCGAGGCGATGCCCGAGTGCGCATCGAACATCTTGACGTAGGCGAGCCGTTCGGGGCCGAGCACGTCGTGCAGCGCGGCATTGCTGATCGGGCGCCCTTCGAATGGGCTGGGGTCGAGTCCCCATGCCGAGAACCACTCCTCTCCGCGCTGGGCCTCACGGCCCCTCTCCAGGGCTGCGATCAGTTCGGCATACGTGCGCACGCCGACCAAGGAGATGCCGCGCACGATGCCGAGGCTGTAGATCGGGTGGCTGTGAGCGTCGACGAGGCCCGGGATGATCGTGGCCTGTGGATGCGTGATGAGGTGGGTCGATGGTCGGGCGAGGGGCAGGATCTCGGCGCGCGGTCCGACGGCGGTGATGGTGCCGTCGGTGATGGCGACGGCATCTGCGGCGAGGTCGCCTGCGCCGTCGAGCGTGCGGACGCGGGCGGCGATGATGATCGTGTCGACCATGCTCACTCCTTGAGGTCGAGGGTCGGCGTTGCGCGGCGGAAGAACCGGGTCACGATGAGCAGCAGCACGAGACCGACGGCCAGCCAGGCTCCACCGACCAAGAAGGTCGAGCCGCTGAGGTTCGTCCACAGCCACACGGTCAGCGCGAAGCCGATGCCGGGCAGCACGAGGTTGTTCACGGCATCCCATCCGCGTCGTTCGCCGCGGTCGACGAAGTAGTGCTTGATGGCCGAGAGGTTGACGCAGGAGAACGCGATGAGCGCACCGAAGCTGATCATGTTCGACACCGTGAGCAGGTCGGCGAAGAGCGCGCAGAGCGAGACGGCGGAGACGATGACGATGGGGATCACCGGCGTTCCATACCGTGCGCTGAGACGGCCGAACACCGCTCGCGGCAGCACGCCGTCACGGCCCATGGCGAACAGGATGCGCGAGACGGAGGCTTGGGCGGTGAGCGCTGAGCCGACGCAGCCTGCCACGAATCCGGCGATGAACAGCACCGAGACCCACTGCTGCCCGAACGAGGCGACGACTTCGATGCTCGCGGTGTCTGCCGTCTCGAAGGCGTTCGAGGGGTAGGCGATCTGGGCGAGGTACGTGAGCAGGATGAACAGCAGGCCCGCGCCGATCGTCACGATCATGATCGCTCGGGGAACCGTTCGGCGCGAGTCCTTCGCCTCTTCGGCGAGCGTCGACACGGAGTCGAATCCGAGGAAGGACAGGCAGAGGATCGCCGCGCCCTGGAACAGCGGCAGGAAGCCGTCGACCGTTCCGTCACCCGTGAAAGGGGCGAGCGGGTCGACACCCTGCCCGCCCGCCGCGGCGACCGCCAAGGCGATGAACGTGATGATGAACACGGTCTGCACGGCGATGATCACGAAGTTGGCGCGAGCGACGGAGACGATGCCGACGATGTTGAGGACGGTCACCAGGGCGATGGCCGCGACGATCCAGACCCACGTCGGGACGCCTGGGAAGGTGTCCCCCATGTACAGGCCGATGATCAGGTAATTGATCATCGGCAGGAACAGGTAGTCCAACAGCAGCGCCCACCCCGCGAGGAAGCCGAGGGCGCCGCCGAACGATTGCTGCGTGTACACGTACGCCGAGCCGGAGTACGGGTACGCGATCGACATCCGTGCGTACGAGCGCGCGGTGAACGCCATCGCTGCGAGGGTGATGATGTAGGTCGCTGCGACTCGGCCGCCGGTGAGCTCGGTGACGATGCCGTAGGTCGTGAACGCGGTCAACGGCACCATGTAGACGAGGCCGAAGAGCACGAGCGACGGGACACCGAGCACCCGCTTGAAGCGGCCGCGGGTCACTTGAGCGGTCAGTTGGGTCGGTGTTACGGATGATGCATCGGGAGAGAGCTGAGACATGTGGGCTCCTGCGTCAGGTGTGACATCGTCGTCACCGCCGCCGGAGTCGGGCTGATCCGGCAGGTGGTGACACCGTAGCAATATCGATAAAGCATCCGCAACCTATATATCGGAGACCAGGTCAGGCGTCTCGCCTCTCGTCGCGAGATGCCGAGCGGGATTCCCGACTCAGGAGGTCTCTGCGAGCGCGCTGCCCAGGGTCGACGCGCGCCGGTTCACGACGATCGGCACGACAGTGCGCAGCGGTGCGGCACTCACCGGTGCCTCCTGCGCGGCATCCTGATCGATCACGTCGAGCGCCGCGCGCACACACCGACGCCCGATCTCGCGAGGATGCAGGTCGATGGCCGTGATCGACGGCTGCGTGAGAGCCAGCACCTCGGAATCGACCAGCGCCGCGACGAGAAGGTCTTCGCCGACGCGCCGCCCGAGGCGTTGCGCACTGGTGACGACGCTGAGCACCGTGCCGTCCGTCACGGCGAGGATGGCATCGACCGGGTCGTCGGCTTCGGCCAGGAGGGCCGAGACCGCATCATGGATGACCTCGGGCGCTGCCGGATGGGCGACTTCCGAGACACGAGGACGAACGTCGTGCTCGATGCACCACGACTCGAAGGCTGTACGCACCGTGAGTGCCCAGTCTCCCTGGAACGCGGTGAACAGGATCGCCGGGCGACGTGCGCCTTGCTCATGCAGATGATCCATCAGCTCGTGCACCGCAGGCTCATGCTCGCTCGTCACCGTCGCACGCGGCTCGGGAAGCCCCGCCGGAACAGGCTCGCCGGTGACGACGGGGATCCTGCCGTCGAGCAGCGTGCGCACGACAGGATCCTGCAGATCAGGGTCGAGCACGATCACGGCGTCGGCCGGCAGCTGATTGACCTGCTCGGGGCCGAGCCGGGTGGGCAGCATGAAGACGATCATCCCCGCACGATCCGCCTCTTCGACGATGCCGAAGGTCGCCTCCATGTAGTACGACATCGCCGTGCTGTCAGGAGGGAGGCGCAGAGCGAGCATTCCCGTGCGGGAACCCTTGAGATTTCGGGCGACGGCGTTCGGGCGGTATCCCAGCTCGGCAGCGACTCCGAGCACCCGCTGGCGCATCTCATCGGACACCCGCCCGCGCCCCGTGATCGCGAATGATGCGGTCGAGCGTGACACACCGAGCCGGTCGGCGATGTCCTGCAGGGTCACCGCACGGTCTGAACGCATGATCCGAAGATACCGCGCGGTCGCTCGCGATCCGGCCTCTGCGGCACTCGCGCCTAGGGACGGATGAGCACCTTCAGCGCTTCGCGGGAGTCCATCAACCGGTAGGCCTCGGCGATGTCGTCGAGGGGCAGTTCGCGGTCGAAGACCTTGCCCGGGTTGATGGTGCCGTCGATGACCTGCGGAATGGCCGCCTCGAGGTAAGCGCGGACTGTGGCCGGCCCGCCGGTGAGCGTGGCGTTCTTTCCGAAGAGCGACATGAACCCGACCGCTGCGTCTTCGTACTGGGGGACGCCGACGCGCGAGATCACTCCCCCGGGACGGACGACCCCGTACGCCTGCTCATAGGCGGGCATGTGCCCGACGGCTTCGAGCACGACGTGAGCGCCCTCACCGTCCGTCAGCGCCAGCACCTTCGCAACGCCTTCTTCGCCACGTTCGGCGACGACGTCAGTCGCTCCGAACTCGCGGCCCAGGTCGGTGCGCGCGGTGTGGCGTCCCATCAGGATGATCTTCTCGGCACCGAGCTGCTTCGCTGCAAGAACCGCGGAGAGGCCGACGGCCCCGTCGCCGATGACGACGACGGTCTTTCCGGCTTCGACGCCACCGCGGATGGCTGCGTGGTAGCCGGTGAGGTAGACATCAGACAGGGCGAGCAGCGAGGGCATGAGAGCGTCGTCGGTGCCCGCAGGGATCGCGACGGCGGTGCCGTCTGCATACGGGATGCGGAGCTTCTCGGCCTGCGTGGCCGACGGTGCTGCATCGAAGAATCCGCCGTGCACGCAGGACGTGGTGATTCCGTCCCGGCAGTACGTGCAGGTGCCGTCCGACCAAGCGAACGGAACGATGACGGTGTCGCCGACGGCGAGGGTGGTGACGTCGTCGCCGATCTGCTCGACGACACCGATGGCCTCGTGACCCATGTGACGACCCTCAGGGGTGTCGCCGAGGTCGTGGTACGGGTGCAGGTCCGACCCGCAGACGCACGCGTAGGTGACACGGATGATCGCGTCGGTGGGTGCTTCGATGGTGGGCTCGGGGACGTCGACGACGCGGACGTCACCGGCGGAGTACATGAGTGTTGCGCGCATGATGCTGTTTCTCTTTCTTTGGGGTGTCAGTCGACGATGGTGATCGTCACCGGGCCGCCTTCAAGCAGCGACAGTTGCTCCTCGGTGGCGGAGTAGGTGCCGAGGTGGAGGGTGGCATCGGAGTATCCGATTCCGGTCGCGTCGTAGTAGAACCCGAGGTTGCCCCACGACGTGTAGTAGATGAGGTCGCCGTCTTCGGGGTCGGAGCCCGGCGAGCCCTCGTAATTCAGCTCGCGCGGCAGGTACGCGATCTTCTCCGCATCGGCGAATTCTTCGACCGTCAGCTCGAGCGGGAGCATGGAGAGGAAGTCCCGGACTCCGGGACTGTCGTCGCCGATCGTCACGTCGATACTGGTGCGTTCGGAGGTGAAACGTACGACGGTGCCGACGATCTGGTCAGACGCGCCCTGATCCGGCGCGGCTGTCGGCGTGGGCGTCGTCGCCGGTCGTGACGTGGTCGTGGGCGTATCGACAGGCCCGGTGATCGGAGCCTGCGCGCACGAGGCAAGCGCCGCCACCAGGAGCACCACTGCGGCTGAGGTGAGGACTCGTTGTGTCATCATGGCTGCCTTCTCCTCTGTTGTGTGGGTGGGTGTGGGAATCAGTGGGCCGAGATGGCGCGCAGCGCGTCGTCTCGCGGCTGGACGCCGTCGGTACGGTCACGGCGGTGACCCAGAAGCAGGCACGCAGCGGCGGCGAGCAGCACGGTCACCACGGTGGTGATTCCGAGGGGAAGGATGCTGAGCGCGCCGGCGACTCCGACGAACGGGGCAGCGATCCCCCCGAACCCGAACCGCACCATGCCGAGCAGGGACGATGCGGTTCCGGCCATCTGGGGGTAGTCGGAGAGCGCGAGTGTGGTCGCCGGGGGCGCGGTGATCGCCACGCCGCTCGACAGTGCGAACAGCGAGACGATGACGATCCACAGGGGCAGAGGCGTCAGCCCCGCGGTGAGGAGCCCGAGTGCTCCCAACCCGGTGACGACGATTCCGAGTGCGAGAGTGCCCGGGATGCTCCAGCGCTCCGCGGTGCGCCCGGCGAGGTATCCGAAGACCATGTGCCCTGCGGAGTTGAGACCGAACGCGGCGGCGTACCACTGCGGCGTGAGCCCATAGATGTCCTGGAGCACGAAGGTCGAGCCCGCGAGATAGGCGAACAACGCCGCGTACAGGAAGCCCTGGTTCAATACCGCGCCGAGGAACACGCGGTCGCTCAGAAGAGTGCGGTAGGCGTGCAGGGTCTCTCCGAACCCGCCACGGGTGCGCTGCTCGGCCGGTAGCGTCTCTCCGAACACCAGGAGGGTGATGACGAGGATCGCCACCCCGATCACGGCGAGAAAGACGAACAGGCCCCGCCAATCGGTGAAGGTGTTGAGCAGACCGCCGAGCAGCGGTCCGACGATGGCCGCGAACCCGCCGATGACGGTGAGACGGCCGTAGAAGCGGATGAGCGCCTTGCCCTCGAAGACGTCGCGACCGGCGGCGGTGGCGATCACGATTCCGACGCCGCCGGCGAGGCCCTGCACGAGACGAGCCGGGATCAGCAGCTCGATCGTCGGGCTGAGCGCGCACAGCACGGAGGTGAGGATGTACGCCACGATCCCGATCAGGAGGATCCCCCGACGCCCGAACCGATCAGACAGTGGGCCAGCGATGAGCTGCCCTGCGGCGAGGCCGATCAGGCAGGCGGTCACCGTCAACTGCGCGACCGAGGTGACCGCCCCGAGCTCAGCGGACAGTGCGGGAAGGGCAGGAAGGTAGAGGTCCATCGAGATCGGACCGAACACCGTCAACAGCAGCAGCAGGGACGGCAACAGGCGGCGACCGGTGCTCTGAACAGGTGAGGACGAGGAATGCATGCTTCCATGGTCAGCCCCGCCTGGTGAGCGAGGGAGTCCCTGACGAGGGGTGTACCGACAGGGCATTCCTTGATGGCGGGGCGACGACCTACCCTGACTGACATGGAGAATCGAGAAGAGGTACGTGAGTTCCTCATGACTCGCCGTGCGCGAGTGTCGCCGGAGGCTGTCGGGCTGACAGCCGGGTCGAACCGGCGCGTCGAAGGGCTGCGACGCAGCGAAGTGGCCACTCTCGCCGGGGTCAGCGTGGAGTACTACTCCAAGCTGGAACGCGGTGCGATCGCCGGAGCATCCGGGGCCGTGCTCGATGCCGTCTCCCGCGCCCTTCAGCTCTCCGACGCAGAGCACGCGCATCTGCTCGACCTGGCACGCAATGCCGACGGCATCCCCTCCTCCGGTCGGCACCGCCGGCGCAGCGCCAAGCCGGGCCCGCCCCGCCCGAGCCTCGAATGGGCGTTGGCCTCCATCACAGATGCGGTCGCCGTCGTGAGAGATCAGAGACAGAACCTCGTCGCCTTCAACGACCTCGGCCGAGCGTTCTACTCGCCACTGATCGGAGACGGAGGAAGGACGCCGAACTTCGCGCGGTTCCAGTTTCTCGATCCAGCGGCCCATGACTTCTACCCCGACTGGGATGCATTCGCCGACATGTGCGTCGCCGTGGTCCGGGCCGAAGCGGGCCGCGACCCCCACGACAAGGGCATCCAAGATCTCGTCGGAGAACTCTCCACCCGCAGCGAGGTGTTCCGCACCCTGTGGGCTGCGCACAACGTGCGCACCCACGGATCGGGCACCAAGCGCTTCCGTCACCCCGTCGTCGGCGACCTGACCCTCGTGTACGAGGAGCTCGCGATCACCGCTGAGCCCGGCCAGGTGCTGCTGATCTACACGGCCGAACCGGGTTCGCCGTCCGCCGAGCGGTTGCGGCTGCTGGCCTCCTGGGCCGCCGAGACCTCTACGGCCGCACGCCCCGCTGCGACCTGACCGGGGCCAGAGTCACGCCGGTGTACTCGGCCAGCGCCGCCAGGAGTTCGTCCTGGAACGCTTCGTCGTGCACCGCGGGGTGTGGAGTCTGGACACGCTGGTGGTGCCAGTACCTTCCGGAGACGAGAGCCGAGGGATCGTGCGTCGTCGCCAACCAGGCCTGAGTCACGTGCCCGAGGGCGAGGTCGTCGCTCGCCGAAGGCCCGCCCATCCTCGTCGGTACCCACCCCGGATCGACCGCACTCGAGATGAGGTCTGTCCGCCGCCGGGCCACTGCGGCCATGAGCACGGTGACGAGAAGCTTGCTGTCCGAGTACGAGAGGGTCTTCGATGCGCCGGCCCAGTCCGCGCCGGCGATGTCGGCCTCACCGCCGCGATGCATGCTGCTGGACAGGTAGATCAGGCGTGCTGCGGGCACCGCCGCCGTGAGCAGGTAGGGAGCGACCACGTTGACGGGCAGCAACGCTGCTCCATCGATCACACCTGCGTTGTGGATCACCGCATCGAACGGTCCGAGCCGTGCGGCCTGATCACCGAGACGCCTGACCTGGTCGAGGTCGGCGAGGTCTCCCAGGACTGGTGACGCTCCCCGAGCCACGAGGTCTCGCAGCGCTTGCGCACGGTCGTCGTTGCGTGCATGCACGACGACGTCGTGGCCGTCGTGCAGCAGCGAGGAGGCAGCGGCATGGCCGATGCCCTCGGTGGATCCGGTGATCAGAATACGTGCCACGCGACGTACCTCTTTCTCTGTGGGGCTGCTGCTCTGCACCGTAGTCCCTCACCCCCAGGATGTCGAAGCACTGCTCGGGCAGAGGCGCCGCCTCACCAGCCCAGCAGCGCGAGCAGCCCCGTAGCAGCAGCCGCGACAGCTCCCGTCCACAGCACGATCGCGATGATCTGCCACAGGATGACCCACTCCTTGCGCACGCCTGATGCGACGAAGAAGGCAGCGGTGAGCATCGTCGGAAGGGCGATCGGTGCCAGGATGCTGGCGCCGGGGACGCCGAACCTGACCAGCCAGCGCCGCAGCTTCGTGCGCCCCTTCCCCCGCCGCGTCGTGTCGTCCTCGTCCGCCGTCGCGGACGAGGCGACCGGGTCTGCGTCGGATGCCGTCGCCGTGGCGATCGTCGACGTCGCCGTTCCCGCCCCGCCGCCCTCTGCCGCAGACGAGGCCGCCGCCGATCGTGTCGCGCGACGCGCGACGACGCCGCCGCGGATCCGTGAGCCGAGCAGCACGACTGCGATCACGCAGAGCACGTTGCCGGTGATGGCGGCGAGCGCAGCGACGATCGGGTTGATCCCGGCGATGATGCCGAACGCGGCGGCGCCCTCGCCCTCGATGTACGGCACGGCGGCGACGAGCGCGACCATGATCGGTTGCAGGATCTCGGGAACCTGGTTGATGAAGTCTTGCAACCAGGGATAGGGGTTGTCCATCGGTCGTATCTCCTTCTGTCGGATGCCGCGGACGGGTGCGTGCCGCGGATGTCTGAGAGCAGTCAAGACCGTGTGCCCACGACAGGGTCAAGCGCGGGTTCGCCGCTCGCCCGACCTCCTTGACCCTGTGGTCGGAACAGGGTCTTCACTGTCTGTCTACGGGCGCTCGTGACGACCATGACGACAGGTCGCGGCCGCGACGCCGCAGACCGGAGGCGCACCCATGTCGGAAGAACCGCTGATCGTCGAAGACACCCTGCTGCTGCTCTTCCAGCCCGATTCGGGCACCATCGCCGGAGAGAACATCCTCTTCTACGTGCTCGGCGGTGCCGTGCTGGCCGACCTGGCGCTCGCCGGTCGGGTCGAGGCCGAGGAGCACGGACTCTTCACCCGGGTGCGCGCCGTCGGCGATGATGATGCGCCCGACCCGCTCCTCGCATCGGCGCTGACGTCGCTCACGAAGAAGCCCCAGGACGTCCAGGCGGTTCTCGCCGGCATCGGCCCTCACCTGCGCGGCCCGGTCCTCGACCGTGTCGTCGCGCGCGGTGACCTGCACCGCGCGGAAGGCAAGGTCCTCGGGCTCTTCCCGACGACCAAGCTCACGCTCGCCAGTGAACGTCGCGCCGGCCTCATCCGCAGAGTGCGAGCCGCGCTCATCGACGGCGACGCTCCGGACCCGCGCACCGCAGCGAGCATCGCCCTTTTGTCAGCGAGCGGCACGCTCCCCCAGTTCCACGCGGAGATTCCCTGGGGCAGCGACGTCTACACGCGGGCGAAGCAGCTCGAAGACGGGGACTGGGGTGCTGCGGCGGCCTCGAGCGCCGTGGTGCGCACGATGAACGCCGTCATCATGAACACGGTGATCGCAGCGACCGTGCTCCCGCGTCTGTAGGTCGTGGTGCCCGCAATCGTGGCGCCCGCAATCGTCGCTTCCGTTCAGCCGTCGGCGATCATCGCCAGTGCGATGACATGCGCGCGAGCGATCACATCGAGCTGCGCAGGGTTGTAGAGCGCGGCGATCGACTCCGCGACCGCCTCCCACGTCATCTGCGGTCGCCCCCGGTGATGCGCCAGCGGATCCTGCAGCCACCGATAGGTCGTCAGATCATGGGCGAGTCCGACCGCGTACCTCTCGGCCATGCGGATCCGCGTCTGCTCGTCGGCATCCGGCGGCAGCGCATCGAAATCGCGACGCACGTCGGCCGGATCGGATTCGAGCATCGTCCGGAGGTCCCGCATCGCCTCGTCGTCGTACACCTGCGAGTAGATGAGCATCAGCGACCGTTCGGTGTCGGTGAGTCGTGCGGTGAGGTTCTCGAAACCCCGAGGCAGATCCGTCGTGGTCGCTCCGTCGATGACCGTGCGGATCTCCACGCGAGCCTGCTGCAGACGTTCGATCGTGACGGCGAGCTCAGCGTCGATGTCCTCCAGCGCCGCGAGGGCACGATCGTCACCGGCGGCAACACGATCGATCTGATCGAGGGGAACCCCGAGTTCGCGCAGACGACGGATGCGGAGCAGCTGCACGAGGTGGCTCACCTCATAGCTCTTGTACCCGTTCGACGACCTGCTCGGCTGCTCGAGAAGGCCCACCCGATGATAGTGCCGCACGGTGTTCACCGTGGTTCCGGCGAGGTCAGCGACCTCTCTCGTGCTCCACGCCATGAAGAGCCCCTTTCCTGAGCGGCCGTCTCATGACTCATGCCTGTGACCCGGTAGAGCTGAACCGGCTCCGAGGGAGTCCTTGCCGATCACGCTCAGGGTGCCGTTCGGTTCGAGGATCACCGCGCCGACGAGCGCCGGGTCACCGTACCCTCCGCTGCGGATGGCCTGCATCAGCTGGGACCGCGTGAGCCGACTCCGGAGGACGGCTGTGTCGTCGATGACGCCGTCTGTGACAAGCACTACGGGCGTCGCGGTGACCGCCTTGCGCAGTGCCGACCACCGCACCGCGGTCCACGCCACGAGAAACTGCAGCGCTGTCAACAACGCGAGGGCGAACGCGCCCTCGGTCCACGAGACGTCCTTGCTGAGCAGAATGGTCGCCAAGGTCGACCCGAGTGCGACTGTGACGACGAAGTCGAACGCGTTCATCTGGCTGAGCGTGCGCTTTCCCGTCACGCGCAGAGTGACGATGAGAAAGACATAGGCCGCCGCTCCCACGGCTATCACGCGAAGCACATCGTTCCAGGATTCGAACCACATCGCTGCTCCGTTCTCACGCTGTCGTCGCCGGTCGCTCAGTTCACCATTTCAACACGGCATGGGTCAACACCCTGCCCTGCGGTTCGTCGGCAGTCCTCGTCTCAACTGGCCGAACGGGTGAGCGCGATGTACTCCTGCAGCCGCCCGAACATCTCGTGGTCGTACGGACCCCACTCGGGCCGGGGTGTCTCCGGGCCTACATAGGGCTCGTCGTCGTATCGCTCCTGATACTGGGCGAGCTTGACCTCGAGTTCGGCCTTGATCTGCGCGTACGCGGGGTCACCAGCGACGTTGCGCATCTCCTCGGGATCGGCCTTCAGATCGTAGAGTTCCCATTCCGGCTCGTACACCTCCTCCGATGCTCCCGGCACCCCGAGTCCCGCTCCGTAGAAATAGAGGAGCTTGTACGAGTCCGTGCGGATGCCGTAGTGGGCGGGCGCCGCGTGAATCGGGTCGTCGTGCTCCCAGTAGCGGTAGTACATGGCATCCGGCCAGTCCGCGACCTCTTCGCCACGGAGCAGCGGGGCGAAGCTGCGCCCCTGCGAGGTGGGCAGCGCCTGTGTCGCATCGACACCGCAGATGTCGAGGAACGTGGCTGCGAAATCGACGTTCGTGATGATCGCCTCCGACCGCGACCCCGCCTCGATCGCCGCCGGCCAGCGCATCAGCATCGGCATCTGGAGCGACTGGTCGTACATGAGCCGCTTGTCGAACCATCCATGGTCTCCGAGGAAGAAGCCCTGGTCGGAGGTGTAGACCACCAGGGTGTTCTCGGCGAGCCCCTTCTCCTCGAGGTGATCGAGAAGGCGCCCGACGTTGTCGTCGATCGACTGGATGCACTGCAGATAGTCGCGCATGTAGATCTGGTACTTCCACCGCATCCGAGCCTCCCGATTCTCGGGTCCTCGCAGTTCGTCTGGCATGTCGATCTTGAGGTCGTCACCACCCATGTCGTCGGCGATCGTCATGTGCACGCCCCGGACGGCCTTGCTGCGGCTCGCGTTG
Source organism: Microbacterium sp. NPDC087589 (assembly GCF_044743635.1). NCBI lineage: Bacteria > Bacillati > Actinomycetota > Actinomycetes > Micrococcales > Microbacteriaceae > Microbacterium > Microbacterium sp. NPDC087589. The sequence continues at coordinate 237,741 of NZ_JBIUWV010000006.1, read as the reverse complement.
TCGTCGAAGAAGGTCTCCGGCTCGGGGATCGTGCCATCCGCGTAGAGATGCGAGTGCTTCGTGTCGGGCACCCAGGGCCGGTGCGGCGCCTTGTGGTGGACCATCATGCAGAACGGCTCGTCGGACTCGAGGCCGTCGATCCACTCGAGCGACAGATCCGTGACGATGTCGGTGGCGTATCCCTCGACGGTCGAGACGCCGTTCTCGTCGATCATCTGCGGGTCCACGTAGTCGCCCTGTCCGGGGAACACCTTCCAGGCATCGAATCCCCGCGGGCGCGATATGCCCTCTTCACCGAGGTGCCACTTGCCGAACATCGCCGTCTTGTACCCGGAGTCATGGAGCACGTCGATGAACGTCGGCACGCGGTAGTCCATCTCCGTCCAGATCGACGAGACGCCGTTCACATGGCTGTATGTGCCCGTCAGGATCGACGCCCGCGACGGGCTGCAGATGGAATTCGTGCAATAGACGGCATCCATCCGCATGCCCTCGTCGGCGATGCGGTCGAGGTGCGGGGTGGTGTTGACCCGGCTGCCGTACGCGGAGATCGCGTGAGCCGCGTGGTCGTCGGACATGATGAAGATGATGTTGGGTTTCGGCATCCTGTTCCTTCGTGGAGGTGTTCGGTCAGTCGAGCGCTGCGAGCGGGTCCGCGGCGCCGGAGTCGAGGGTCGGGGTCAGGAGCACGCGTGTCGGCGAGTCCCTCGACGTGCTGGCATCGATGATGAGGCCGGCGCAGGCTTCTCCCGCTGCCGCGAGCGGCAGGCGGCTGTAGGTGAGGCGCGGCCAGAGACGCGGGTCGAGCGACCCACCGGCGAGCGCCGCGACCCGCATGTGGGGAGCGTTCTGCATGGTCCAGAAATACGCGGGCTCGGCGTCGACGCCCCACGAGCAGACGATCGCCGTCGTGGAGGTCTGCGTGACCTGGTCAAGAGCCGCATCCAGTCGTCCGATGAGCTCCGTGGTGTATTCGAGAGACCGCCGGGGTTCGCGATCCAGACGAGCGAGTGTCTCGTCGGTGATGCCGGTGGAGATCGCCATCACCTCGATGGCGTTCTGCCGAGCCAGCGCCTCGAGCGTATCGACCCTCGTGCGATCCGCTCGCGAGGTCACATCGGGCCGCAGGTGGACGATCTGCGTGACGCCGTCGAGCACGAGGCTCTGCACGAGCAGACGGACACCCTCGGCGTAGTCGAAGTCGACGCTCGACCAGACGTGGGGCGCCCGGGCGGGGCCGCAGTCGAGAGCGACGAAGGGGATGCCGTGCCCGGCGATGTCGACGGCGAGTTCGTGCGGAACCTCGAGATCGTCGTGCCCGATGAACACCAGTCCGTCGAGCAGCCCACCTCGCGCATCGTCGATGCACCGGTCGGCGGACTCTCCGTCGAGCAGCGCGAGATGGAAGCCACGGCGCGCCAGCCCCACGCTGAGCCCCTGAGCGATCTCGGCGTACCGAGGTGTCGTCAAGGGTTTGTTCAGCAGCACGCCGATGGTGCGATTCGAGCGCGCCTGCAGCGACCGCGCCAGGCCGTTGGGGACGTACCCCAGCTCGTGTGCGATGGTGCGGATGCGATTCTTCGTGGCCTCCGCCAGCGGCAGGGTGCTCTTGTCGTTCAGTGCATACGACACCGTCGAGATCGAGACCCCTGCTCTGCGGGCGATGTCCTTCAACGTCGGCCTGCTCATGGCCTCACTCCACCACGACCGCACGGCGGCTGCTGAGCTCGGCACTGTTCCCCTCGACAGTGCGGCGGTCGAGGGGGAACCAGAAGAGCAGGATGAGCGCGACGACCGCATACAGGATGCCGGGCACGAGGGTGGCGATCGTGTAGATGCCCTGCACGGTGCCCGCCGACTGCACGGCACTGCCCGCCTGGTAGCCGATGATCGCCAGGGCGTACCCGCCGAGGCCGCCGGCCAGCGCCAGCCCGAGCTTGCGCGCCCAGGTGTTGATCGCATAGACCGTGCCGTCGTCCCGCTGACCGGTGCGCACCTCCTGGTGGTCGACGACGTCGGTGATGATCGCCCAGACGAGGAGGTTGAACATGCCGACGCCGAAGCCGGCCACGCCGCTGACCGCGATGAACACCCACGGCGAGGTGATGCCGAGGAAGAACAGCACGAGGTAGATCGCCGCGCTCCCGAAGAGCAGGACCACCAGCATCTCCTTCTTGCCGAATCGCCGACCGAGTGAGGCCGCGAACGGCGCCGCGATGAGCGCCGGCAGCACGTTGGCCAGCGCGGCGACTCCCGAGAGCGCGCCGTTGTTGAAGTAGTTCAGCCAGAGGTATGCGCCGACCGAACTGGTGAGGAGCGACGACAGCATCAGCATGAGGTTGCCGCCCATGAGAGAGAGGAGTGCACGGTTGCCGGCGAGCGAGCGCAGCAGCGTGGCGAACGACACCTTCGCTCGGCCTGGCACGGCTCGCACACGCTCTCGCACGAGCGAGAAGCACAGGACGTAGAAGATGAGAGCCGCCGCCGAGAACGCGATGCCGGTCGCGAAGAACGCAGGAGGGAGCACCTGCGACACACCGTCGACGTTCGCGTAGATGAAGAGCGGCGGCACGAGCGCGACGAAGATTCCTGCGAGGTTGGCTCCCACGCCGCGGAAGACCGAGAGCGACGCCCGCTCGGCCGGGACCTCGCTCATCACCGAGGCGAGAGAGCCGTACGAGATGTTGACCATCGTGTAGAAGACGGAACCCCAGAGGATGTACGTGACGGTCGCCCAGATCAGCTTGACGGTGTAGTCCCAGTCTGCGGCGAACGGTGCGTACAGCAGCGCACTCACGACGACCAGCGGAACCGCCGCGCGGATGATCCATGGCCGGAACCGTCCGGCCGCCGACGGCATGTGCCGGTCGAGGAACTGACCCCACCCCACGTCGGTGAACGCATCGAGCAGACGCACCAGCAGGAAGAGCGTGCCCACGTGCGCCGGGTTCAGCCCGAGCACGTTCGTGTAGAAGATCAGCAGGTAGCTCGAAGCCAGGAGGAACAGGAAGTCGTTGCCGAAGTCTCCGAACAGGTATCCGACCTTGTCGCGCCAGCTGAACGGCCTGACGGTGGCGATCGCTTCTGTCGTGCTCGTGAATGTCATGTGGTTCTCCTCGTTGAGAGCGGGCACAGGACGATAACCAGTTCAAACGTTTGAAGGCAAGAGAGTCGCAAAATGTCTCCGAGACGACCGTCCCGGTACTCCCCCACCGACGCCGATACGATGACAGCATGCGACGCTTCCCCACCTCCGTGTACGGCACCGGCGAGGAGCCGGATCCGCGCTTCTCGCTGGCGAACGAACGCACTTTTCTGGCCTGGACGCGCACGGCCCTCGCGCTGATCGCCGGTGGGGTGGCACTCGAGGTGCTCGGCCTCGATCTGCATCCGGGATTCCGACTGGCCGCTTCGCTGGTGCTGATCATCGCGGGGACTGCGGTCGCACCGCTCGCCTGGTGGGAATGGATGCGCACCGAGAGAGCTCTGCGCCAGTCGAAGCCCCTGCCGGGAGCCGTCTCGGCCGTCATCCTGGGGGTCGTCGTCCTCGCCGTCGGCCTGCTCGTCATCGCCGGCGTGGTCTGGCGGTGACCGAGCCGACGCTCTTCGATCCCGGCCTCCAGCCCGAGCGCACCGAGCTGGCCTGGCGACGCTCCGCGCTCGCCATCGCCGTCGGCTCGCTGATCTCGTTGCGGATCCTGCCCGCCGGCCTTCCTGCGTCATTCGCGGCGTTCGGCCTGGTTCCCGGCATCGTCGGTATCCTGGCCGCATGCGCGATCTGGGTCGCCGCACGACGCCGTCAGGTCAGACTGAGCGCGTATCTCACCGGAGCATCGCTGCGTGAACCACACGGTGGCGGCATGCTGCTGTCGCTGACGATGCTCGCGGTTCTGTTCGGGGGCGCCTCGATCCTCTTCGTGCTGATCTCCACGTGATGTGATCGCCGATCAGAGCCGGCATCTGGCAATCCCGTGAGAATCGGCGGGCGATGCGCAGCAGCGCCGTTAGCGTCGAAGGATGGATATCGACACTAGACGACCCCGCGCTCGCAGTGCACGCATCCTCTCTCCCCTGTTCGGGATGGCCGTCACCGGTGCGCTTCTGGCCGGGTGCGCCGCTCCCGCGTCACCGACCCCGACGGTCACGCAGACCGTGATTGCATCCGCCGATCCGGCCCCGAGTTCCTCGCCCAGCGCGTCGCCCAGCGCGTCGGCCGCAGACGTCAGCCCGTCGGGCATCGGAGAGGTCGAGCTGGGCACGCCCTACGACGGGGCAGTGACGGCGGCGGGGGCGACTCCGGTCGAAGCCTGCCCATGGCTCGCGTCCGCTGAGGCCGACGGATACACGCTCATCCTCCAGCGCCCCGAACCCTCGGAACAGGACCCGCCGGTGGTCGACCTCGTGCAGGTGTCCGCCTCGCCCGCCGACCTCGAGGGCGGGTCGCCCGTCGGACCGGTGACGGCCGAGGGGATCGGTGTCGGTTCCCGGGTGGACCAGGCCCTGGCCGCATACCCCGACGCGTCCGAGATCGAGAGCGTCGGCGATCGCCGGTATCTCGCTGTCGAGTCGCAGGCCGGCGCCGGTTCCGTCTTCCTGACCTACACGGCCGGGACCGACACCATCTGGGCGGTGACGGCGACGACGCTCGAAGAGCCGCCGTACGAATCCTGCGGCTGAGCGACGCTACCGATCGGCCGATCTCTGCGAGGCCGATTCAGCTCACCGCTTCCCTGGGCGTAGAGGGCGAGGTAGATCGTTTCGTGGACCACGCGAATCTCCGGCCGGTCGGGGAAGTCCCGCTTGAGCGAGTCCTGACTTTGCCACAATGGTGTGATGAACACTCGAGTCGATCTCCCTGGCGTCCCCTTCCCTCTGCACCCCTCCGAGGACTGGCCGTGGCGAGTAGAGGCAGACAGCGTCCTGGTGACGGCCAAGCCGCACAGCGACTTCTTCGTCGACCCGAGCGGGAGCGGGAGCGTGGCCGCGGAGAGTCAGCTGAACGCGGTCTCGTTGACCGGGCGTCCCGCTGAGGGCGACTTCACTCTGACCGCTCGAGTTCACGTCGACTTCACCGACACGTTCGATGCCGGCGTGCTGATCGTCTGGGCCGACGAAACGCGGTGGGCCAAGCTCTGCTTCGAGTTCTCCCCCGATCGAAAGCCCATGGTCGTATCGGTCGTCACGCGCGGAGTCTCGGACGACGCGAACGCGTTCGTCGTCGAGGGCGACGAGGTCTGGCTGCGCATCGCACGCATCGGAACGGTCTACGCCTTCCACGCATCGGTCGACGGCAGACGGTGGGACTTCGTGCGAGGGTTCGCGCTGGGGGCCGAAGAACAGGAGGTCGCTGTCGGGCTCGAGGCGCAGAGCCCCATGGGAAACGGCTGCGACGTGCGGTTCGACGCCGTCGCGTACACGGCGGCGACGCTCGGCGACCTTCGCGACGGCTCCTGACGAGCACCCGAGAGGGAGCACCTTCGTCGCTACCTTCGACAGGAGACGACGGCGGCCGGAATCGGCCGCCGTCCGTCTCACCATCCTGCGAACTGTCGCAGTGCTCCGGTCATGGACTCGGACTCGCTGGAGTCCACCTGCCACAGCCTGTTCGGTAGCGTCAGGTTTCTCGCAGACACAGCCTTGCGATTCTTCGATACTTCACGAGACTGCTTCCGGTAGTCGGACGGCAGCTATCCAACTCACTCAGGCACTTGCCAGCGCCGCGTTGGGCGGCGTTCGTGCCGCTCGCATGGCCGGGTAGAGGCCAGCGACGGCGCCGACGCATACGGTGGACCCCACAGCGACGAGAACCACGAGCGGGGGAATCTCGACTGGCCATCCGGCCAACCGTGCAGCGACGACGGTGGCCACGGCCCCGATTAGTGCGCCCGCGCACCCTCCCAGTAGAGAGAGGATCAGCGACTCGAGAAGGAACTGAGTTCTGATGTGGCCGCGCTTTGCTCCGAGTGCGCGGCGAAGTCCGATCTCTCGGCGGCGTTCGATCACCGCGATGATCATCGTGTTGGCCACTCCGATTCCTCCGACCGCCAACCCGAGACTACCGAGCCCGACAAGGAGTCCGGTGAACGCAGACTCGGTCGCCTGCTGTGCCGATAGTGCGTCGGAGGGTCGCGATACCTTCACGCCGCTGGGGTCTTGCGGGGAGATCGTCGCGGCCAGGCGGCCCGCGACGCGTGTGACTGTTTCGTTTGTCGACCGCTCGTAGAGTTTGGTCGGCTTCCCGGACCACCCGAATGTCGTTCGGGCGATCTCCGGCCCGATGAGCGCCATCGTGTCGATCTCTGGAGCGAGTGCGACAGGCCCCAGCACCCCTGCGACTCGGAACTGATGCCCACCGACCTGGATGAGATCGCCGGCTCTCTGAATGCCGAGGCGCTCTGCGGCCTTGGATCCGAGCACGACGGCCGGTGTGGTGGCCGTCGCGTCGTTCAGCCAGCGTCCATCGATCACGGAGGCACCGACGACCTGCGGAAGCGTCGACTCCGCTACGGCGATCTGGATACCCTGGTTGGAGTTCCGGTCGATGAACTCGCTTCGGAACACGTCCCCGCGGAGCACGGCGATACTCGACGCCGCAGTCACGCCCGGCAGGCGCAGTACCTGCGACACGCTGTACTCGGGGAGGGTGGTCTGCTGCCCGAGCAGATTGCGCCCTGCCTCCGCGGTGAGCATGTTGGTTCCGAGCTCGGAGAGCTGCTGATTGACACGCGCCTGACTCGACGAGGTGATCCCGAGCACCGCAACCATCGCCGCGATGCCGATGGCGATCCCCAAAGCAGATAGCACTGCACGAATCGGCCTCGTCTTCACTCCCGCCATGCCGAGCGCGAGTGCATCCGTCGCCCGCAATCGGGACGGGCGCAACTCCTCGGTGCTCACATTGATCATGCGATCGCCTCTTTCTTCCATGCCGTGTCGGCGATGATGGAGCCGTCGAGGATCTCGATTCGACGGTCGAAGCTCGCCGCAAGCTCCGTATTGTGAGTGATCATGACGATCGTGGTGCCCGCGTCGTTGAGACTTCGGAGCAGCTCGATCACCGCGTCGCCCGAACGACTGTCGAGATTTCCAGTTGGTTCGTCAGCGAGGATCAGCGGAGCGCCGCCGACCAGCGCACGCGCCACCGCCACCCGTTGCCGCTCTCCCCCTGACAGCTGGTGCGGCTTGTGATGAATGCGATGCCCCAGCCCGACGCGTTCGAGCATCTCGACTGCCCGGCGACGTCGTTCCGCACGGGATACGCCCTGATAGAGGAGCCCGTCGGCGACGTTGTCGCGCGTGCTTGCTCCGTCCGTCAGGTGGAACTGCTGGAACACGAACCCGATGCGACGCGCCCGCACAGCGCTCAGCTCCGCATCGGACATGTCATCAACACGGTATCCATCGATCTGCACGCTGCCGGCCGTGGGCCTGTCAAGTACGCCAATGAGGTTGAGGAGCGTCGATTTCCCCGAGCCGGACGGCCCGACGATTGCCACCAGCTCCCCGCGCTCGACCGTGAGGTCGACCTTCCTGCACGCGTAGACAGCCGGGTGGCCGTAGGAGCGCTCAACATCCCGCAGGTCGATCATCGGCGTACTCACGATGCACCGGAGATGATGGTGAGACCCTCGCGCACGCCATCCCCCGAGATCTCGATGTTCCCCGTGGCGCGCACCCCTGTCTTCACCGGCAGTTCGGTGATCGATCCGTCCTTCTGGACGAGCTGCACGCCGATCTTGTTGCCATCGAGTCCGATCAGTGACGTCACTGGGACGTAGTAGACGCCCTCGTGCTTCTTACCGAAGAGGGTGGCGGTCACCGAGACGTTGTCGATGTTCGCCGTAGCCGCCGCATCGGCCAGCGACACGGTCACCGGCACGATCGTCTTGTCGGCGCCATCAGCACCCTTCGCCGTCGTGGGGGGATCGATCCGCTCGACGACGCCAACCGCCTGGGTCCCGTCGGGCAGCTGAACCGAGGCCGTGCCACCTACGTCGATCTGTGAGACGTCCGCAGGGTTGAGCTGGATAGAGATCCGCTTGTCGAGCGAACTCGCCGTTGCTACGCCCTGTGTAGACCCGACGCGGTCGCCGACTTTCGCTTCGGTGCTGGCGACCCGCTGCGGTCCGCTGCGGAAAGTGATGATGCCGAGCGAGATCGTGCCGGTCTGCTCCTGACCGGTGGCCTTCTGCCACGCCCGAATGGCCTGGGTCGTCGCCCAGCGGAAGTTCTCGTCGGGTGCGTCGCTAAAGAAGCCGAGGGCCGCGAGGTTCTCTTCCAACTGCCGCACGTCCGGCCCCGAACCCATGTCCGCCTCATAGCTGCGCCACGCGGGAAGGGCCCCGAACATGAGGAATGTGGGCAGATTATCGACCCGCGACAGCACCCCGCCGCGATCGATCGTCGAACCGATCGCCGCCAACTCTGTCAACACGCCGTCCCGTCCAGCGACTATCGGTACACGATCCGCATACGCGAAGGTCCCGGCCGCGATGATCTCGCCCTGAAGCGTTCCCTTCATCACCGCCGTGGTGGCAGCCGTCGGCTTTGCCGCGGGAGAATCGTCGCGCGAAGTGACCGCCGACCACACCAGCCCGCCGCCGACCACTAGTGACAACAGGACGGCAGCAGCGACGGTGGCCCGTCGAGCGTATGACCGGCGTGAACGGGTCGCGGAGGCGATACCAGACTCGCTCATTCCCCGCTCCCTTCGAAGACCGCCGCGCACTTGTTGGCGAGTTCAGCAGGAAGGTCGTTCGGAAATGGTGCTGGCTCTCCCGGCTTTGGGTCGGCGATGTCGATTCCACCTTCTCGGAGGCAGGCGATGTAGGCCGCGTTCTGGCGCTCGTAGGTGGCGTCATCGGGCTGTCCTGGCGGAGTCCCGAGCTCCTCCATGCACCCTTGCAGCGCTGTCTGTGCTGCCTCGCCCTCGGGGAGCACGAACCCGCCATCCTTCGAGTCGGGAAGTGTGATGCCCGACTTCGCGATGCACGCCTCGAACGCCGCGTTGTAGTCCGCCTGGGTCGCGAATCGCTCCGTCGGAGTGGGATCAGTCGGTTCCGTTGCGCTGCATCCGACGAGCGCTCCCGCTATGAGCAGGAAGCTAGCTATCGGGGCAAACGCCCGGCGCTTGGATGATGCGATCATGTGAAGTCCCTTCATCGAGTCGAGGCCGTGGGTGTCCTCGAAGGTGCTTCCAGCGAAACAGCACGACCGTTCGGCGGCGGTAAGCGGATCCCTTTACCTTTTCCCAACCACATCTGTGGTCAGATGAACGCCAGGAGGAAGCCATGCGAGTACTGATCGTTGAAGACGAACCACTCTTGGCGAACGCGATCCGACGCGGACTGCGAAACGCCGCCATCGCGGCCGACATCGCTGGCGACGGCGCAGCGGCCTTGGAGTTTCTCGACCGAATCGACGTAGACGTGGTCCTGCTCGATCGAGACCTGCCTGTCATCTCGGGCGACGACGTGTGCCGTCGTCTGATCGAGACCGGGAATCGCGCACGCATTCTCATGTTGACCGCCGCCCGACGTCTCGACGACCGAGTGGGAGGCTTCGAGCTCGGAGCAGACGACTATCTTTCTAAGCCGTTCGAGTTCCCTGAGCTGGTCGCTCGAGTAAGGGCTTTGGCCCGCCGCGCGGAACCGGTCCGTCCACCTCGATGGGAGGCCCTCGGCGTCACGATCGATGTGGGGCGCCGCGAGGTCTATCGCGCCGGCCGCTATGTGCGGCTGAGCCCCAAGGAGTTCGCTGTGCTCCGAGAACTGATGCAAATCCCTGGCGATGTGCTCAGCGCCGAGGACCTCCTGGCGCGGGCATGGGACGAGCAAGCGGATCCGTTCACAAGCACCATCAAGGTGACGATCTCATCCCTCCGCCGAAAACTGGGAGACCCTCCTGTGATCCAAACACGCTCGGGCTTCGGCTACGTCTTCCAAGCACCAGACACGGACCTCCCGTGACCGCCCCGTCGTATCGACGACGACCCGGGCTTCGCGCACGGTTGACCATCATCTTCGCCGGACTCGTCACAGGCTCCGTCGCTCTCGCAGCAATCGTGGTCTACGTGCTGATCCGGATCATTCCGACCGGGATCTACCCGATCACCGATGTCATCCCCGAGACCATCGAATCCCCACTACCCGAAAGCGCCGATCCCAACGCGCCGCTTGTGACCGCCCCCGCGCCGTTCGATGCCAACTCGACAGTGGTCCTGAACTTCACCGACATTCTCTGGGTACTGCTCATCGTCCTGCTCCTTACGTCGATCGTCATGGCTGCAGGCGCGGCGGGAGTCGGCTGGATCGTGGCAGGACGCGTGCTTCGACCGCTGCAGTCGATCGACGAGGTGGCCCGACGTGTCGCGAAGGGGGACCTTAGTCGCCGGGTCGAGGTGTCAGAAGCAAGCAACGAGATCGACAACCTCGGCGTCACCCTCAACCGCATGCTCGATGCCCTGCAACGATCCGTCGACGCACACTCACGCTTCGCCGCCAATGTGTCGCACGAACTGCGCACGCCGATCTCGATCGCCCAAACCATGATAGATGTGACCTTGAGTGACGATTCTGCTGATACATCGGAACTGCGACAACTCGCGCTGGACCTCCGGGGCCTCAACACCAGGAGTCTGCGAACTGTCGACGCACTCCTCGACCTCGCCGATGCCGAGAACAGCTCACCACCCGCCACACGAGTCGACCTCACCGCACTAACCGCGACCGTCGTCGGGGCCGCCGAGCCAACCGCCCACAGCGCCGACATCACCATCCACCGGTCGGGAGAATCGGAAGCCTACGCTGACGTCCCAGAAGCGCTCATTCAACAAGCCGTGGACAACATCGTTCGCAACGCCGTACGCCACAACCATCCTGGAGGGGAAGTCTGGGTGAACGTCACCGACGGGGGAAGCCGTGTGCACGTTTCAGTAGCGAACACCGGGCCCGTCCTCGACCCCGAGAAGATCCCCACACTAACCGAGCCGTTCGTAAGAGGTACCGAGCGAGTCCAAGGCCCCGACGCCGGCCGAGGACTCGGACTCGCCATCGTCCACGCCATCGCACAGCAGGCCAAAGCCGATCTGACGATCAAAGCGCGCCCCGAGGGCGGACTCACGGTTACACTCACGCTCAACTCCGCAGACAGGCAACGCGCAGGCGACCCCTCATGATGCGGCGTCCACCAAGCGAGCGGGTGATCCGTTCATTCTCAAGTCCATCACTTTCGTGCGGCATGGATCGACTGCCCGCCACTAAATCTCTGCGACTGCGGATGGTCGAATTCTCGGTACTCGTAGTTCCGAAGGAAGGTGCAGTAGAACGCTACCGAGACGTTGCCGTCTGCCGACACCCACCGCGTTGACGGGGCGAGCGACCTCTTGAACCCGTGGGGTCAGGTCGGCGTGCGCTGGCCAGCGAAATGAGACGACACGAGAACTGTTCTCAACAGTATAAACATATTGCGATTTATTTATGTGTGTGGTGAGCTAAACACATGGAGACAGAAGCAGGCCTGGAAGCTACCGCGGCACTTTTCAAAGTGCTGGGGTCGCCGTCGAGGCTTCTGCTTCTGCGTCTGCTCGCGACCGAGCCAGCCACGGTCGGCGCGTTGGCCGTGCGAAGCGGGATGTCGCAGCCGTTGGTGTCGCAGCACTTGAAGACGTTGCGTCAGGCGGGCATCATCACGGTCTCCCGCACGGGTCGCGAGGCTGCGTATCAGCTGGCTGACCATCACATCGCGCACGTTGTCGACGACGCGATCGCCCATGTCCTCGAAGACACAACCCCCAAGGAAGAAGCATCATGAGCACTACCGATATCCACGCCGAGCACACCATCACCGAGCACCAGCATGGCTCGGACTGCGGCCATGAGGCCGTGCAGCACGACGACCACACGGACTACGTTCATGGCACCCATCACCATGCCTTGCACGGGGACCACTACGACGAGCACGAAGCCGTCGCGGAGCACACCGTCGACGACCACGCCCACGGCGCCGACTGCGGGCACGAGACAGTCGAGCACGGGGACCACGTCGACTTCGTCCACGACGGACACAAGCACGCCGCACACGGCGAGCACTACGACGAGCACTGACTCATCGAAGATGAGGAGGACCGGCGGATCTCCGCCGGTCCTCCTTTTTTTCAGGCCCGTCGGATGAGCGCGATTCCCGGCTCGATGGCTTGTATCGCGAGCCGGGTACCTGCGAGCTCTGCTCCGAGTTGCTGAGCGGATAGTACGTGCCACCGGCCGGTGTAGGTTTCTGCACGCAGCCGGGTTGTGCCATCCCACACCTCATATCGAGTCGAGAAAGAACCGGTCTCCCCGCTTTCAAGATAGGTAGCGCGGTACTCGTATGAGCCGATCGAGCGGGCTTCGGAGATCTCGGCGATGCGGCTGCCACGGGTGGAGCCGGCGGGTTCTTGGGTGGTGACGAGGCAGGTCCCGGTCTCGCTCAGGTGCGCGGCGAGCCAGGCGAAAAGGGCATGACGCTCATCGACGTCGAGGTGACCCAGCATGTTTGCGCAAACGACTCCATCGATCCGCTCGGGAAGGTCCCGAAGTGATGCAGGTGCTGGTCCAGCCAGAATGGTGACGCGCTCGCACAGTTCCGGGTCGTCGGCGATGCGCGCGGTGAGCGTCGCGCGCATGACGAGGCTTGGTTCCAGCGCCCAGATCTGGGTGTCGGATACGGCGGCGAGTGTTCTGACGCCGAGCCCTGTTCCTGCGCCGATTTCAGCGACAGCTGCGGAACGATCGAGGTGGCCGAACACTGTCTGCATGTGGGGTCGCAGTCGAGCCCACGTCGGTTCCATGAAGAGGTCGTGGAACTCGCCGAGCCTTTCGTAGACGGTCTCTTCGTGCTGCGTCGGCATCGAGTCGTGCGTGGACGTGGTCATGACTGATCCGTTTCTCTCAGTACGTGGGTGGGATAGTCATCGCTCGACGACGCCTGAGACGGGAGGCGTCGAAATCGAGGATGGGCGAGGACGAAGAGTGTGACGATGAGCATGATCGCGGCGGCGGTGATGACGGGCAACGGCGCCCAGACGCCATAGAGCGCGGTACCGGCCGTAGGGGCGATGACGAAAGTGAGCCCGGTGGTCGCACCGACGATTCCGGCGAGACCGCCCTGCTCCTCTCTGCCGACCACGAGGGTGGGGCCGGCGGTGTACCCGGGCATCGCGATGCCCAGACCGAGTCCGACCATCAGGATGGCGGCGAACAGCAGCACGGGACCTGCGTCGATGATCAACAGCAGGAAGCCCGTCAGTGCGATCACGCCGCCGACGCGTAGCAGCGTCACCGGGTTCCAACCGCTGCGAGGGACGATGACGGTCTGCGCGAGGACCATGCCGACGCCCGCGGCCAGGAGCGCGCCGCCGGTGACTAGGCCGGTGGTTGCTGCGTCGAGTCCGAGACGGTCCTGGACGATGAACCCGGTGATGACCTGGATGAACCCGAGTGCGGTGAACATTCCGAATCCGGCGAGCAGGAAGGGCCACACGCGCGAGTCGAGCGGACTGATGCGTACCGGTGTCTGAATGAGTTCGTGGCGAGGTTCACGGCGAAGTCGGAAGGCGATGAGAGCGAGGCCGGCAGAAAGAAGGATGGGGACGGCGATGAGCGGGCTGACGAGCCCGAATGCCGAGAGGAGTCCGCCGACGATCGAGCCGCCGATCATCGCGATGCCCTGCACGGCGCCGACCGCGGCCATGCCCTTCACTCGAGTGCTCTCATCGGTCGTGACGTCGGCGATGTAGGCCTGTGCGGTAGGCGGCACTGCGGCGATCGCGGTGCCGAAACCGATCCCGCGCAGCACGACGAAGAGGACGAAGAGGAGTGTTCCGGTGATCACGCCGGTCATGCCGAGCCAGGCCAGCAGTGCGAACAGTGCCATGGTGACCACCGCGAGGCAGAAGGCGGCGACGAGCACGGGCTTGCGACCCCAGGATTGGGAGCGGCGTCCCCAGAACTGGCTGGTGAGGACGATCATGATTGCAGCCGCGCTGATGGTGACCCCGATCTGCCATTCGGCAAGTCCCACCTCGCGTGATAGGGGTGCGATGATCGGGTTGAGTGTCATCTGCCCGAGGTAGATGAGGAATACGGCTCCCAGCAGCAGTGGAATCTGCGGGCGCGATGTCGTCTGTCCTGTTGCCGTTTCGGCGATCGGCGACGTCATCTGGTCTCCTTCGAAGACATGCTCTGTGTGGCCTCCGCGACAACGCCGGACACTGGCTCGGGGACGGCAGAGGTGAGGGTGAGTTGGCGGTCGGCGGCGAGAGCGAGGAGGTCGTCGTCATGGCTGATGAGCAGGACGATGGATCCGTCCTCGGCGACCCGGCGGATCTGGTCGGAGATGGACTGCAGGTGGCGGCGATCAACCCCGGAGCTGGGCTCATCGAAGACGACGATTCTGCGGCCGGCGACGCGGACGGCCGCGACGACGAGCCGCTGCTGCTGACCGCCGGACAGAGACAGCGGATGCCGTTCGGCGAGATCAGCGAGGTCGAGGGCCGCGAGGATCCCCTCCGTCTGAGGTGCGCGGGTGTGGAGGGCGGCGAGGTCGATCTCGGCATGAACGCTGTCAGTGAACAGTTGTCGCTGCACGTCTTGCATGACGATCGCGCTCGCCCGCTGCCGAGCCCTTGCACCCAGCGCTTTTCCGTCGAGACGCACGACGCCGGTGCTGCGCTGCAGCCCGGTCACGATCCGGGCGAGGGTGGATTTTCCTGCACCGTTGACACCCCTTATCGCGGTGACGGTGCCCGCGGCGAAAGCGATCCGGTCGATGTCAAGCACGACGCGTCCGCCGAGGCGACAGCGGATCGCCTCCAGTTCGAGCTGACCTTCCGGGACATCGGATGCGTCGATACCGCCGGCGATGCTCGGCCCCGCGGCCGGGAGGACGGGCAGCTGGACCGCGGCCACGACTCCCCGCAGCCCTTCCCGCGCAAGCTCGTCATCCGGCACTGCACGGAACTGAGCGGCGGTCCATTCGACGTCGATCGCCCCGTCGCGCATGACGATCACACGGTCGACGAGATCCTCCAGGTAGCGAAGACGGTGCTCGGCGACGACGATCGTCACTCCCCTGGCTTTGAGCTCTGCCAGGGTGGCCGTCAACCTGCGCACGGCGTCGGCCGACAGGTTGGAGCTGGGCTCGTCGAGCAGGAGGAGGTGGGGACGATGCGCGGTCGCGGCGGTGATCGCGACTTGCTGCTGCTGCCCTCCGGACAGATCCCGTAGCCGCTGCCCGACCGGCACCCCCTCGGAGAGGTCGGCGACCGCTGTGGTGACTCTGTTGCGGATTTCCTCGGGTGCGACGCCGAAGTTCTCCATCGCGAAGGCGACCTCTTCCGGGACGCTGTCGGTGAAGAACTGACGCCGGGGATGCTGCAGCACCGTTCCGGTGAGGAGGCCGATCGCATCGAGCTCCGTGTCAGCGGTGATCATCCCGCCAACGGTGACAGTGCCGGTGAGCGTGCCGTCGTCGTGGAAATGCGGGACGAGACCGTTCATGAGCCGCAGGGCAGTGGATTTGCCGGATCCTGACGCGCCGCACAGGATGACGAACTCGCCAGCGGAGATCTGCAGGTCGAGGTTCCGCAGGCTCGACTGTTCGGCGTGGGGGTATGTCCAGTTGGTGTGTTCGATACGGATCATGTCAGCAGCGCCGGAAGGATCAGGGCCGCCGTGGCGAGCACGGCGACAGCGAGGACGAGAAGGAGGTCGGCAGTTCCCAAGCGCGGCGGGTGCATGGCCGTGGGGACGCGGTGAGAGCCGAGCCCGCGGAGAACGGCGGAGGCCGAGAGGTCTTCGCTGGCGCGCAGGCTCGCGGCGATCATCGGCACTGTGAACCGCTCCAGGGTGAGGACTGGGTGGCGCAGCAACCCGTTCGCCCCTGCGAGCCCCCGCAACCGCATCGCATCCATCACCGACGCGGCCTCGGCGCTCACCACAGGGAAGAACCGCAGCATGACAGCGAGGGTCACCGAGACCGGACGTGGAATCCGCCAGGCGCGCAATGCCGAGGCGAGCTGAGTCGGGGAGGTCGTCCCGATCAGGTGCATACCGATGCCGATAGCGGCGACGAACCGGATCAGGTAGATGCACACGATCGCGACGATCGCGGTGAACGCGTTCGGCCACCAGAGTGGCAGCACCCAGCCCAGCGCCCACATCACGATCGCGGTCGCCGTCAGCCCGACCGCGCGCGTCCATTCTCGTTCTGACAGTGCGAGCCCGACTCCCAGGAGCAGGACGAATGGGACGAAGCGCAGCCCGCCGGGACTCATCACAGCGATGCTGCAGGCCAGCACCAGCAGAATCTTCATCCGAGGATCCAGACTGCCCTGGCGCGGCGTGCCGGCCGTGGGGGGTTCGCTCTCAGGCAAGGCCGGCTTTCTGGAAGTGCTTGCCGAGCATTCTGGTGCCCAGCAACCCGCCGAGGAATCCGCACACGACGGTCGCGACGACCATTCCGAGGACCATCGGCGCCGAGACGAGTTGATCGAAAGCGGCGACGTACTCCGGACCCATGCCCTCCATGCTCGACGAGTGCAGGTAGGCGTCGCGGTCGAGGAAGAACGGGACCCAGGGACCGACGGACCACGCGGTGAACACCGTATAGGCCCAGATCGTCGCCCACTTCGACCGGTAGTCGCCAGCCCACAGAATCAGTTCGGCGAGGGCGGACACTCCGATCGTGACGAGCGTGCTCTGCCACGGCTGCCCCATCATGAGGTACAGGAGCGCCACCACGAGACCGAAAAGAGCCGCCATGCCCGCATGCCGGACGCGGGTGAGGAACAGCATGTAGGGGATGCCTGCAGCGATGGCGGACAGTGGCAGGGTGAGCAGCATCACGACGGGGCTGATGATGCCCAGCATCGCGATCGTGAACACGATCACGAAGTAGATGACGGCGAAGATCGCGACGTTGAGCAGATCTCGGGCGGAGAATCGCACAGAGAATGGCGATCGAGCCTTCACTCGAGCGGGCGTTGCTGTGGGGGACGACAGGGTGTGGTCGGTCATCGAATCGGGTCCTTTCGGGGTGGGTGCTTCAGTCGTGTGGGGCGAGCTGCCAACCGGCAGCGTCGACGCGCTCGGTCCAGTAGCGGGCGTACGCGCCGCCGGCGGCGAGCAACTGCGTGTGGGTTCCGGTCTCGCGAATGCCGCCCTCTCCGTCGAGCATGATGATGCGGTCGGCGGTCATGATCGTCTGCAGCCGGTGGGCGATGACGATCATCGTCCGGTCGGATCGAACAGCATCGATGGCCTCGCCGATCGCGATCTCGTTGCCGATGTCCAGCGCCGCGGTCGCTTCGTCCAGCAAGACGATCGGCGCATCCTTCAACAGCGCTCGCGCGATCGACACCCGTTGACGCTCACCGCCGGACAGGTTGGAACCGCCCTCCCCGACCCTGGCATCCCACCCGTCGGGAAGTCGTGCGGCGATCTCGTCGACCTTGGCGCGGGTCGCCGCGGCGATTGCTTCCTCCCGGCTGAGATCGGGATTGCCGATCCAGACGTTGTTCAGGATCGTGTCGTCGAACAGATAGACGTCCTGGAAAACGGGGGCGACCGCGGATTCGACCACGGCAGTGCCGAGATGCGGAAGCTGGACGCCACCGATCGACACGGTCCCCGCCTCGGGATCGTAGAAGCGGGCGACGAGCTTCGTGATCGTCGTCTTCCCTGAACCCGACGGCCCCACAAGCGCGGTCATACCACCGGCGGGAGCCGTGAACGAGATGTTTCGCAGCACCGGTGTGTCACCGCCGTAGCCGAAGGTCACGTCCGCGAACTCGATTCTCCAATCCGCTGGTTCGGCGGGCTCTGCCGGTTCCGGCAACGCGGTCACGGCGGCGAGCCGGTCAAGCTGGTCGAGGGTGGTGCGAGCGACGGCGACGCCACCCCCGAGATCGCCAGCGGCGACGATGGGCTCGTTGAAGCGCACACCGAGCACGAGCAGCGCGATGAGCGTTGCGATGTCGACGGTGCCGCCGACCGCGAGATACGCCCCGACGACGAGGAGCGATGTCAGGGAGAGCTGGACTATGCCCGCGAAGGTCGCGATACCGGCTCCGCCTGTGACGAGCAGTCCTCGGTAGGCGCGGTGCTGGTTCTGCAGGGCGTCGTCCACCAGCCGGTCTGCAATCGAGCCGTGTCCGGCGGTGCGCAGGGTGGGCTGTACGCGGGCGAACTCGATGACCCGGTTGGATGCGTCGTCCACGGCTTCCGCGTGGATCGCGTCGCCCCGGCCGATCGTTCCTCGCAACCACCGATACCCGATGATCAGGATAGGCACCATGAAGGTCATCGTCAGGGCGAGACGCCAGTCGAAGAAGTACATCCCGATCAGTACCGTGCCCGGAGTGATGAACCCGGTGAGGATCTGCCGCAGGATCGCATATGGCATGTTCGAGACGAACATCGCGCCCTGGGTTGCAATGCCGGAGATGAGGCCGGAGCGGTCCGCACCGAACCACGCCACCGGAAGCTCCACCAGCCGGTCGCCCAGCCGAGTGAGCAGGGAATCGAGCAACGCCGTGCTCGTTTTCATGCCGAACTGGCTGGCAACCCACGCCGCGAGCACATAACCGACTCCGACGACGGCGATCGCGATCAGCCAGGACGCCGCGGCAGCGGTGTCGCCGGCGAATAGCGCGCGCAGCAGAGGCACAAGCAGAAGGAACGCGAGGCCCTGGAGGATCGCAGCGGCAACGATGAACACCAACTCGGTGATGAGTAGACGGCGTGCGGTGGGTGATGAGTAACGCAGAAGTCGGCGGATCATGGCTGGACTCCTTCCGGGAGAGAGCGCGCGTGGCCGGCTTGATAGTCGGACCACATTCGAGCGAACCTTCCTTCGGCCGCGACAAGCTCGGCGTGCGTGCCACGCTCGACGATTCGGCCCTCTTCGAGCACGAGGATCTGGTCTGCGCCGGCGATTGTGTGCAGCCGGTGCGCGATCACCAGCACCGTGCGATCGGCGGCAAGAGTCGACAGTGCGCGTTGGATAGACGCCTCCGAATCGGGGTCAGCGAACGCGGTCGCCTCATCCAGCACGAGCACCGGCGTGTCAGCGAGCAGAGCCCGGGCGATGGTGACTCGCTGCGCCTCACCGCCGGAGAGATTCGCGTCCTCTCCGACAACGGAGTCGTATCCGCGATCGAACCGCCGGATCCGCTCGTGAATCTGTGCCGCCCGAGCCGCGTCCTCCACTTCCTCGTCAGTGGCCGCAGGGCGCGTGAGGCGGATATTGTCGCGCAGACTCGCCCGCAGCAACTGCACGTCCTGAAACACGAAACCGACCTGGCGGTACAGCTCGGTCGCGGTGATCCGCTGCACGTCGGCGTCTCCGATCGCAAGCGTGCCGTCCTGAGCGTCGTAGAAGCGCGGCACGAGCTTGGCAAGGCTCGATTTTCCGGAGCCGGACGCACCGACCAACGCGGTCACCGTGCCGGGCGCACACGCCGCGGTGATCTCATGCAGCACCTGGTGCTCACCGTCGTAACTGAAGGAGACGGCGTCGAACGCGACCTCGTGACCCTTCGGACTGAGCGGGGCATCTACGCGCGACACGGGATCGAGCGCAAAGAACTCAGACAGAGACTGCTGCGCTTTGGTCGCATTGCGCAGGAACTGCGCCGAAGATCCGAGCTTCATCAGCGGGCCAGTCAGCCCCAGCCCCAGCAGCAGGCCGGGCAGCACGTCGACCGGAGCCGCGGCGCCGGCACCTACCAGCCAGACGCCGACGGCGAGCAGCCAGACCAGCACCACCACCGGCGAGGTGATGATCTCGATGACCGTGAACATCACCGCCGTCTCACGTGTCCATTCGCCGACGAAGCGCACATACTTCTTGGTCTCGTCCCGATATCGCTGATGGCTGCGTCCGATGTGCCCGAATCGCTTGACCACGGCGATCCCCTGGACGAACTCAACAGTCGCCCCAGAAAGCGCCTCGGTTGACTCGTCGTACTGCCGGTACTTCTCCGCCCCGCCACGCATCAGCAGCGGGTAGAGGATCGCGGTGATCAACAGAGGAACCAGTGCCGCCACGGCTAACTGCCACTGCACCACGAACAGATAGGCGAGGCTGGCCACCGGGACCGTGACCGCGGTGACGACGTCGTGGATCGCGTGGGCGACGAGCTGGTGCAGCGCGACGACGTCGTTCTCCACGAGCTTCCGTACCGTCCCCGAGGTACGCCGGTCGAACCACCCCAACGGCAACTCCTGCAGATGACGCACGATTCGCTGTCGCAGCGTCAGTTGCAACTCGGCATCAGCGAAGTGGCTCACCAGACCAGACAGGAATGCCGAACCGAAACTCACGAACAACGCCACCACAGCAACGGCGACGATCATCCACACTCGGGCGGCGTCGACACTGCCGCCCGACAACGCCGGCAGCAACGTACGGGCGAGTTCGACGATCGCGATAAACGGAACGACACCGCTGAGCGCCCCGATCATACTCAGGACGACGATGCCAGCGAGACTCCTGCGCACCGGCGCGAAGAAGGACTCCTCCACCGTTCGAACGGTCCATTCGTGGCTCTGCTCGCCCATGCGCTTAACCTCCTGAAGCTTATTGAGAACCATTATCACATAGTAGTATGAACAGTGTTCTATTTGGCCCCAGCGCACAAGTAAGGCGAACCTAACTTCAACGGTCTGAGACTTATGGTCCAGTCCCTCAAGGAGACATCGTCGACATGACCGACCCCGCGCCTTTTCACGTCGGACTGACCCCTACTCTCGTCGTCGATTCAGCAGCGGACCTCACGCGCGAGTCGCATCTAATGAGCTGGTCGATCAGAGATCTCGCCCGCCGGCTCGGTGTGGCTCCGTCCGTGATCTACCATCACGTAGGCGGAAAGGATCTGCTGTGCAGGCGGGTCGTCGAGCGGATGCTCGAGCGGATTGAGCTACCCGCGCCGGAGTTGCCGTGGCAGGACTGGTTTCGGGGACTGCTGTGGTCTGCCGGACCTCGCGCCGCGGAGTATCCCGGCACGGCGAAGTGGATGCTCATGCACGGCCCCACGCTCCCCGCGGTACTGCCCATCCTCGACGCAGGAATATCCGCCCTGCAGCGCGCCGGTTTCGGAGGCCGCTCCGAGATCGCCTATGCGGTGCTGCTCAACAACGCCATGCTCACCATCTCGATCAGCGATGACCGTCTCCAGCACGAGGGCGACGGGCCGCGCGACCACGCGACCATGATGTCGGAATTTCAGGCGATATCCACGGCTTCGGCCGCGGTCCACAGAATGGGGCAGGAGTTCATCCGCCCCTTCGCTGATGGTGGTGATGCCGCCTCGCGAATGCGCTGGAACTACTACCGCGCAGTCGTGGACAGCACTGTCTCTGGTGTCGACGCCACGCTTCGACTTGGCGATCCGGCCGAAGCCTAGTCACCCCGCCGCTGCGGCAGGCCGAACGGGCGCGATTCGCTGCGGCGCAGGTTCTGCCGTAGCCTATTGAGAACGATTCTCAATAGATGGTGAGTTCATGTCTGCGAACCCGAAGATCCTTGATGCCCTCGTCGTGGGTGCTGGCCCGGCTGGCATCGGCACCGCCCTCGCGCTGGCTGCTGTGGAGAACTTGACCTTCGGAGTGCTTGAACGGGGCCAGATCGGGCAGACATTCATCGATTGGCCGACCGCACAGACTTTCCTCACCCCCTCGTTCACCGGCAACGGCTTCGGGGCCACTGACCTGAACGCGGTGCATCCGGAGACGTCGCCGGCCTTCAGTCTCGGTGTGGACTACCCGACCGGTCAGCAGTACGCGAAGTACCTGCGCGGCGTCGTAAAGCACTTCAGGGTGCCCGTGTTGGACAGGACAGAGGTTACCGCCGTGACCCGGAAGGCGGAGGGCTTCGAGATCGCGTGCCCGCGGGGCCCGGTACTTGCGCGTTCGTTGGTCTGGGCTGGTGGTGAGTTCCATCAACCACTGGATCCGCGACTCTCCGGCAGCGGCTTGAGCGACCGCGCGGCCGCAGCTGCGGCCTGGGAACCGCGCGAGGATCGCTCCGTGGTGATCGGGGGTTACGAGTCCGGGATCGACATCGCCTGCCACCACGTCGAAGGCGGCGCCAGTGTCACCGTCGTCGACGGAGCGACTCCTTGGGATGCCGGGGCGGGTTCCGACCCCTCCTTCCGACTCGCCCCTCGTTCACGGGCACGTCTCGCCAGGGCACTGAGCACGGGTCGGCTCGCGCTCGTCGGCGCGCACGCCAGCGGGATCAAGCGCGAGGGAACGAAGTGGGTGGTGAGCCTGGACAATGGATCCCGGCTACGCGTCGACTCCCGTCCGATCGTCGCGACGGGGTACGGACCGGGACTCGGCCCGGTCGAACATCTATTCGCGCCACGATCGGACGGCTGGCCGGAGCTCGATGAGGACGATCAGTCGACGATCACTCCAGGGTTGTTCTTGTCGGGGCCGGCAATCCGCCATGGCGGTCTGAAGTTCTGCTTCGTGTACAAGTTCCGACAGCGATTCGCCCACATCGCCCGCGTCATCGGCGAAAGGGCCGGAAAAGACACCGGCGCGCTCGATGCCTGGCGCGCTGCCGGCATGCTCACCGATGACCTCTCCTGCTGCGGGGTGGAATGCGCCTGCTGACGCCACCTCGGCGCGCCGGCGCCGCGACCGCCTTGTTCTTGGCCGCCATCCTCAGCGGGAGCCTGCTCGGGGTGGTGACGCCGGGGGCCGCGGAGAGCATCGGCGAGTTCGTGGATCCTCTGATCCTGCTACTCGTCGGCCTGCTGTTCTTCACCGTGCGACTTGACGGGCTGCCCACTCTGAGGCGCGCACCGCGAACCGTGCTGCTCGCCGTCGGGATGAACTTTCTGCTGATTCCGTTGGTCGCTGTCGTCCTGACCGTGCTGCTGCCGGACGACGCCCTGCGACTCGGTGTGCTGCTCTACTGCCTGGCTCCGTGCACCGACTGGTTCCTCGGATTCACGCGCCTCGCCGGCGGCGACACGGCGACCGGAGCGGCGCTCATCCCCCTGCAGTTGACTCTGCAGCTGGCCCTCTTCCCGGTTTGGCTCACTCTCCTCACCGGCCCGCAGACAGAGTCCACAGTTTCCGGCGTCGTAGGCCCGACTCTGCTTACCTGGTTCGTGCTGCCGGCCACCATCGGCCTCGGGCTGCGCCTCCTGCTGCAGCTCGCGCTGCCCGCCGCACGCCGGGAGCGGATCGTCGAAACGATGGATCGGGTCGTACCGTCGGTCATCGCAGCCGTGATCGTCACGATCTTCGCAGGCAACGTCGGCACTGTCCTAGCGGATCCTGGTTCCTTCGTGCGCGTATTGCTCGTGGTGTGCCTTTTCTTCACCATCACCTTTGCGCTCGGAGAAGGCATCGCCCACGTATTCCGACTCCGCCACCCCGAGCACGCGCTGCTGACGATGACCACCTCGGCGCGCAACGCTCCTCTGATGCTCGCTATGACGACGATCGCCCTCCCCGATCAGCCGGTCGTTCACGCGGCGATCATCCTGGGCATGCTCATCGAGTTCCCGCACCTCGCTGTGATCACGCAGGTGCTTCGACGCCGGCAGATGAGACGGACCGCAAGGTCAATCGCTGAGCCGACGGTATCGCCGTAGCCGGCGCAGCCCGGCCGCGTCCGGGCGGTCCGCTGACGTGGCGGCCAGCGCCCGCAGCCGTCGCTCAACAGCCGTGACGTCAAGACTCATGCCAATCGCCACGAGTTCCCCCACCTCGGGCGGCTCCGCCAACGGGGCGATATGGATCATCCGCCCGACCACGTTGACGACATAGCCGCGGTCCACCTTGGGCCCGAGCACCCGCACCCGACCCTTGATCCGGTACGCACCGGCGGGTGGTTGCTCGAACAGATCGATCAGGGCGCCCGGAGACACTGGTCGGGGCAGCGCGATGGAGGCGGCGCGGGCGTGCTCATGATCGTCATGTCCACAATTCTCCTCGCGAAGCAGCCGCGCGATCGGAAGCTGCTCCTCTGGATCCTCCATGGTCGCGGTGTCGAACACGAGCGCGGGGTCGACTCGCCCTTCCCGCGCGATGACCAGTTGCGCGGTGGGGTTGCGTGCCCGCACACGCTGTTCGATGAGCTTCACCCGATCTTCTCGCTCTTGCGAAGGCAGTAGGTCGGTCTTGCCGATCGCGACAACGGTCGCCGCTGCGTAACGCAACGGAGGGTCCGGCCAGGTGTCGACCGTCTGGAAGTGTGCGACCGCATCGATCACCTCCACGATGCCGCCAGGCCTGATCCGCTCGACACCGCTGAAGCGCAGCAGTCGCGCGAGGCTGACGGGATCGGCGGCACCGCTCGCCTCGACCACGATTGCGTCCAGTCGCAGCCGGGGATGCGCGAGCTTCTCCAGCGCCGCATCCAGCCCACCCGCATCGGGCAGGCAGCACAGGCAACCGCCGGAGATCGCCGCGGCCTCGTCGATCTGCCCGGTCACGAGCGCAGCGTCCACGTTGAGCGCGCCGAAGTCGTTCACGACAACGCCGAGCCTGGCGCCTGGGGTGCGCAATAGATGGTTGAGCAGGCTCGTCTTACCTGCACCGAGGTGTCCGGTGAGGGCGATGACCGGCACCCTCCCTGTCACCGCGCCGCCGCACGGCTCGCGATCGCGCCGAGGTACGTCGCCATCGGCGATCCGGTGTGGGGCGACGTCTCGACCACGGCGTCCACCTCGTACACTCCGCGGAGCAGTTCCGAGGTGAGGACGTCGGCAGGCGGCCCGGCCGCCCGGACTCCGCTGTCGTGGAGCACCACGACCCGGTCGCAGAACCGCGCGGCGAGGTTGAGGTCGTGCAGCGCCGTTATGACGGTCATGTCCAGCGACGAGAGCAGAGCGAGCACGTCGAGCTGGTATCGGATGTCGAGGTGGTTCGTGGGCTCGTCGAGCACGATCACGTCGGGATCCTGCGCAAGTGCACGTGCGAGCTGCGCGCGCTGCTGCTCGCCTCCCGACAGGCTGCGCCAGGTGCGTGAGCGGTACGGCCCCATACCCGTCAGCGCGAGTGCGCGTTCGATCGCCGCACGATCCTCGCGGTCCATGGCCGCGAACGTGCCGCGATGCGGCGTGCGCCCCAAGGCCGCGGTTTCCTGCACGGTGATGTCGTCATGCACTTCCGGGGATTGCTCGACGATCGCGAGGCGTCGGGCGACGGCTCGTCGCCTCAGAGTTCGAAGTTCCTGGCCGTCGAGGGTGACCGTGCCCGCATCCGGCTGGCGCAGGCCTGCGAGGATGCGCAGCAGCGAGGTCTTGCCGGCGCCGTTCGGGCCGAGGATGCCGAGCATCTCCCCCGAGCGGGCCTCGAGCGAGACACCGTCGAGGATCGCGGGTCCGCCCACCGACCAGACGATGCCGTGGGCCGTGAGCGCGGTCATCGCCTGGCCGCCTTGCGCAGCACCAGGGCGAAGACCGGTGCGCCGAGCAGCGCGGTGATGACGCCGACCGGCACCTCGTGCGGAGCGAACGCCGAGCGTGCGAACATGTCGACCCAGATGAGGAAGATCGCTCCTCCCAGCGCTGAAAGCGGCAGCAGCATCCGGTGCGCATGACCGGCGAGCAGGCGGACGATGTGCGGGACGAGGAGGCCGATGAACCCGATCGCCCCGGATGCCGCGACAGCTGCCGCAGTCATGAGCGCCGTGAGGATCATCAGCGCCACCCTCGCGCGGGTGACGTTGATACCGACCGAGGCGGCGGTGTCCCAGCCGAAGGTGAAGGCGTCGAGGGCCGGTGCGAACAGCAGGCAGGCGACGGCGCAGATCACGATGACGATGGATGCGACGATGAGCGGCTCCCATCGCGCGCCGCCGAGCGAGCCGAGCAGCCAGTAGGTGAAGCCCCTGGTGGAGTCGGCGTCGCCGTTGAGCATGAGCACGAGAGAAGTGACGGCTGAGAAGAACTGCGACACGAGCACGCCGGTGAGTACGACGCGGGCCGGGTTGGATACGCGGCCTCCTCCGATCAGCAGCAGCACGATCGTGAAGGCGACGATCGCGCCGGCGAACGCACCCGTCGAGAGGCTCACGGCGCCGGAGCCGAATCCGAGGATCATGACAGCGACGGCGCCGGTGGAGGCGCCGGACGAGACGCCCAGCAAGTACGGCTCGGCGAGAGGATTGCGGGTGATCGACTGCAGCACGGCGCCGGAGACCGCGAGCCCGAGTCCGACTGTCGCGGCGAGCAGCACCCGTGGCAGGCGTGATTCCCAGATCAGCGCGTCGATGAGCGGCGAGACGGGTGGCGCCGGGGCGAGTGCCTCGAGACCGAGGTGCCGGAGGACGATCCCGATGACATCGAGCGGTCCGATGCTCGCGGTGCCGACGAAGGTCGCCGCGATGATCGATGCGACGAGCGCCGCAGTGAAGAGGATGAGAACGGCCGACGACTGCAGCCGTTGGCGCACGCGGTCGTCGGAGGCCGGGGCCGCTGTCGCGCCGGAGGCCGGGTGAGTCGCCTCGCCGGCGGGGGCGGTCACGCCCGTTCCTGGTCGGGCTGCCACAGACGGATGCCGGGTCGTGCTGTCGATCGCGGCACACGTCTCGGTGACCTCGGTCATCGCCGCCCCAGGACGACGACGTCGTCGAAGTGGCGCCAGATGACGCCCGTCTCGGCGAAGCCGGCCGTGCGCAGCGCGCTGAGGTGCAGCTCGAGCGGTGCGTGCGGCGTCGGCGGGCGATCCGCGAACCGTCGGTCCCGCGCGGCTTTGCGCCCACCGAGTTCCGGCAGCGCGACGGCATCCGCCCACCATTCGTCCCAGGTCTGCACGCCCTGCGAGTGCGCGGCGTGCTGGGTTCGTTCGTCGTCAGCGGCGGAGAGTGCGCTGAGGAGGGGCTGGGCGGCCGGATCGAAGCGCAGATGATCGGCATCCATGAAGACGCCGTCGAGCGGCAGCAGTTCGCCGAGCGTGGCGTAGAGCGCGACGAGCTGCGCGGGCTCCAGCCAGTGCAGCGCCGTCGAGGAGACGGCGACGTGGGCCGCGCCTTCCGGCAATCCTGCGTCCCATCCGGGTGCTGCGAGGTCGGCGTCGAGAGCCGTGAATCGCTCGCCGTAGCGGGCGC
This sequence comes from Microbacterium sp. NPDC087589, assembly GCF_044743635.1. NCBI lineage: Bacteria > Bacillati > Actinomycetota > Actinomycetes > Micrococcales > Microbacteriaceae > Microbacterium > Microbacterium sp. NPDC087589. The sequence goes on along the minus strand of NZ_JBIUWV010000006.1, from coordinate 210,627 downwards.
CGAGCCAGGTGCCGGCGAGGGTGAGTAGGACGGGATCGTAGTCGATCCCGATCACTCGCGCGCGGGGGAATCGCTCGAGTATCCGCTGCGACAGGCTTCCGGGCCCGCAGGCGAGGTCGAGAGCGGTGAGTCCTGAGCCGTCGGGATCCAGGCCCGGCGCGGTCTCGCACACGTGGGCGATGACGTCGAGCATGATCTCGAAGCGCTGTTCGCGGTGGGTGATGTACGCGGACTGCTGGTCATCCCAGCGGCGGATGAGGTCTTCAATCCCGTCCGGCATCACTTCGCCTCCAGATCGACGAGCCCCTGAGCCACGGTCGGTAGCGCCTGGACACTGTGGATCGATGGGTCCATGTACTGGCCGGGGACGATGATGAAGCGGTCGTTGATGACGGCATCCATGGTCGAGGTCAGAGGATCGCTCTTGAGAAAGTCGATCTTCTCCTCGGCGGTGTCGCCGGGGTATCCGCGGGTGAGGTCACCGAGGATGATCACGTCGGGATCGCGCAGGGCGATCTCATCCCAGCTGACCTCGGGCCACTTCGTGTCGGCGTCACTGAAGAGGTTCTCGGCGCCGAGCATGTCGGTGACGGTCTGCGGCAAGCCGCCTGGACCGGCGACCGATGGCGTGGATGCGGATGCCGCTGTCGAGTAGAACCAGACGAGTTTCGGTGTGCCCTCGATCTGCTCCGCGATATCGAGCCCCTCGTCGACGGTCGCCTGCTGGGCCGCGACCACTTCTTCACCGTGCTCCGGAACGTCGAAGATCTGGGCGATGGTCTCGATCTCCTCGAAGAGCATGTCGAAGGTCGCCCCGCCTTCGACCGCGACGTGATAGGTGCAGTCGAACTCGCTGAGGTAGGTGGGCACGGCGAGGTCGTGCAGTTCGGTGCGTTCTCCCGCGTTCTCGGCGGTGAGGAAGGATGCGAAGGAGGAGTAGACGAAGTCTGGTTCGGCTTCGAGCAACGTCTCGAGCTTGAGGAGCCCGTCGGTCAGCAGCGGGATCTCGGCGTAGGCGTCAGCGATGTCTTCGCCGATCGGGTCGGTCTCGTACGAGGTGCCTGCCATGCGCTCTTCGAGCCCGAGCGCGATCATGATCTCGGTGGCGGACTGATTGAGCGAGACCGCGCGCTGCGGCGAGTGCTCGATCGTGACATCGGCGTCGCAGTTCTCGAGCGTGAGCGGGAAGCCAACGTCGGCGCCGGCATCCACACCGGCCGCATCGTTCGAAGCGGGGGCAGATGCCGCGCCGCACCCGGCAAGTCCCAGCGTCGCCGCAGCGATCGCACTAATGATAATGATTCTCACTCTCATGAGTCGAGCGTATCGCTTGAGACCGCTCCGCGGAAATCGGCTCAACTGCGCGCCCAAACCGCGCCACCGCGATTCGCGTGGGATTCAGGCAGACAGAAGGCGTCCGTAGGTCGATCGCGATTTCCGAGGCGCGCAGCTTCTCTCTGAGCGGAAAGTGGGCCGCGACCTGGCGTGCCCCGTTCAATCCTCGAGCAGATGGACATATGCACTCGTCGAGCACCCAACCCCCTAATCACCCAGGCGCTTGCCGACGGCCAACTCCGGGACCAAGTGCGAGCAGCCATCACCAAGGCAGCTGGAGCCACGGGCTGACGCCAATGCAAACCGTCCGCGACCTGAATCGGCTCGGCTTCACGAACATCGCATTTGCCCGCGTGCCGGTAGAAGAGGCCGTTCCGGCGACAACGACGGACCAAAGGCCTTGGCCCCCGAAGCGCGGCGTCATCCGTGGCGGCGACCGTAGCGATGGCGCCGGCCGCGCTGAGTCGATCAGCAGCTGCAATTCCGATTCCGCTCGCGTTACTGCTGCGTTACCGCTGTATACGGCGCACGCATGACGAAGGCCCCGCATCCCAGTGTTTCCAAGGGAATCGGGGCCTTCATGGTGGCGGTGACGGTGGTGTCTGGTTTCAGGACATCGTGAACGGGTGTCTCGGGACATCGTGAACGGCTGGTCTGGTGGAGTGGTGGTGTCTCAGGACATCGTGAACGGTGGCCAAGTACGAGATCCTCATCAAAGCCGTGACGATCCAGAAGCTCTCCTACGGCGAGGTGGCCGCGCGATACGGCGTCTCCAAAACGCTGGTCCACAAGCTCCATCACCGGTGGCTCGTCGAAGGCGACGCCGCGTACGAGCCTCGCTCGCGGCGTCCCCGCTCGTCACCCACTCGAACGCCCGACCGAATCCGCGAACGAGTCCTCGCACTGCGAGATGAACTCATCGCCCTCGGCGTCGATGCCGGGGCGGACACGATCAGCGAGCACCTGGCCCGTGAACGCATCTCCCTGTCCCGGGTGACGATCTGGCGGATCCTCACCGCAGCGGGCAAGGTCAGCCCGCAACCACAGAAGCGTCCCCGCTCGTCCTGGCGCCGATTCACCGCCGACCGCCCCAACGAGCTCTGGCAATCCGACTTCACCCACGTGTCCCTCAGCACCGGCGCGGACGTCGAAGTGATCGGCTGGATCGACGATCATTCCCGTTATCTGCTGCATCTCAGCGCCCACCCGCGCATCACCGGACACACCGTCACTGACACGTTTACCGCGTCAGCCCACGAGCACGGGTATCCCGCCGCAACGCTCACCGATAACGGCATGGTCTACACCACCCGCCTCGCCCGCGGAGGCAGAGGGCGCGGCGACGGAGCCGGCAACGCGTTCGAAACTCTCCTCGCCACCCTGGGCATCATCCAAAAGAACGCAGAGGCATCCCCTCGAGCTTCACCTCGGCCTCAGCTGTGATCGCCGTTCCGGTATTTCGATACATCGGCATGACGCTAACCACGTGGTCGACGTTCACCCACATCGACGGCTTCTTGCCAAGCGGGTCGGGTAGCTCGAGCAGCTGCATGCCCCTCACCGTACAGACTCACCTGATGCCTGGCTATTCGCCGCCGGCACTCCGACCCGAAGGAGCGCTCATGCCCATCACTCGTATTCCGAACACCCCCTCACCTGAGGAGCTCGCGGAGATCGTGCGCATGCTGCCGCCGGACGGCGTGTGCCGAACGTGCGGTCGCTGGCGGTGTGCGTCGTGCGGCGCCCAGCGCAGCATCCGCAATCGCTTCTCCCCACGCCCCCACCAGTGCGCGTCGTGCAAGAGCCTCGACGGCGAGATGCTGCCCTCCCGGCACCGCGACCCCGTCGACCACTTCATCGGGTTCATCTCGATGTCGGTGGACGACGAGTGCTCGCTCCGACACCCAGTAGCGGCGCCGATCCCAGAGGCTGCTCGTCAGCTCATCGACTCACTTCGCGAGGTGACCAATGCCCTCTCGTGACGTCATAGTCCTGAGTGACCTTCGATCAGACAGGAACGCCATGTCCCGGAAACCCCTCGCCCTGACCGCCCTGACCCTGGGTGCCGCACTGGCTCTCAGCGGGTGCGCTGCGCAATCTCGGTCCACCTTCGACTACCTCCAGGGATCATGGGAATGCACCGGTACAGAGCCCACGGCCACCGGCGGGGGCGTGGCACCCTTCACCATGCACGTGAAGGACGAAGCCTTCTCCTTCGAAACCGAGAGCGAGTTCTTGACCGGGTTCTTCGACTGGATATCTCCGCTATCAATCGACGAGGAGGAAGGCCTCGTAACAGGCCCCGACTTCGCTGTGCAGCTTCCTGCCACCAAGCCCGAGGACGAAGGCTTCGTTTCGATGCCAATGACTGCCCCGAGCGGTGAAGCGGGGACGGCTGAGCTGCGGGCAACGGTCGATGGGTCCAGCTTCAACGTGACAATGAATGAGGTGTCCGACGGCGACGTCATCTGGGACGCCGGCACCTGCACGCGGCAGTAGCCCGGTTCAGCCACGACGGGTATCCAGTCGACACCGGTAATGGATGGGTGTAATTAGGGTGGCTTAGCGGGTAGATCAGAGGTATCCTAAAGTCATGGAAACCCTGACCCCCACCACAGCGCACAGCCGCACGATGCGGATGGACATCCACGACATCGTGCGCGAGCTCAACGCGGCCCTCGGCCCGACGCTCGTTGCTGGGCTCGCGGGTTCCAAGGACCGCAAGCTCCCGATCCGCTGGGCCAAGGCTGACGGTCCCGAGCCGCGCTCGGACGCGTCGAACCGTCTGACGTTCGCTCACCGTCAGTGGAGTCTCCTGTCTGCAGCTGACGGTGATCACGTCGCCCGCCAGTGGTTCATCGGTGGAAACCCGCACCTGCGGGAAGACACCCCGATCACTGCGATCCGCGAGGGTCGTCATGGTGAGGTCGCTGACGCGGTCGAGTCGTTCATCGCCGGGACCGCCGACGCGTGACGACTGCGCGGACCTGCTCTGTCACCGGCCTCCGACTCATCTCGGACCCCGGCGCCTACGGCTTCCACATCGGGAAGAACGACTACCCCGCGCTGTCTGGCGCGCCCCGTGACGCTGCTGCGAAGTGGCGTCAGGCCTGGGGCCGCTACGACGTGCCCGGTCAGACCTTCTACGTCGCCGAGACAAGCGCTGCGGCCTATGCCGAGGTGCTCTCCGGCTTCAAGCGCGCCAACGGCGCGACAGACACGCTCACGAAGGATGCCGAGTTCGCCGGGGTCTCCCTCGAGGAGTACATCGAGGAGATCGCTCGCGAGTGGTCGGAGCGCGACTTCATGGGTCTCGGCGCCATCCCCGCCGGCTGGCGATACGACCGCGGGCTCATCCCCGTTGTACTCCCCGATCCCGGCTGGCTCGTCGACGTCGAGCACCCCGATTCCATCTCCGCCATCGAGGGTGCGATCGGGCCGCTGCTGGCGAGCTTCAACGTCACCCACCTGACCACCGGCACGCTCCGCAGCGAGAAGCGTCACGTCACCACCCGCATCGCCGAGCACCTGCACGGCCTCACTCTCGACACCGGCACCACTCCGCTCGGAGTGCACTTCGGCAGTAAGCACGGCGCCGCCTGGTGCAAGGCGATATGGCTGGATCATCCCGAAGCCCGCGATGTGCTCACTCTGGCCGCAGAGCCGATCCTCGTCACCGACGACGACCTGAAGACCGCGGCGGATCGCTTCCGCATCCGCGTCTTCTGAGCGGCGCTCCCGCATGCACCTCGAGATCACCGTCACACCCCGCGAGACACTCGTGTGGGCTCAGTCGTCCAAGGGGGCGCAGGAGGTGCGTCGCGAGCTCGAAGAGTCCGGCTATCTCGTGCGCGACGCTGACCCGTTCGAGCTGACCAGCGCCGGCCTCATACCCGAAGGTGAGCACCTCGAGTTCGATCCTGAACGGATATTCAACGTCGGCATCGGTCCCAACGCGAATGCGTCCCTGCATGCGCTGACGGACTCCGGTCACCTGCTCATCTGGCACCACTGGCAGACGCGTCTCGCCCGGAAGATATGGGGCGTCAACATCGCGATACCGCGCAAGCGTCGGCCTCGTGCTGACGGCATCGAGAGAGCCACGCACTTCGGCACCAAGGTGCGCAGTAACGTCGGTCTCGGCCTGAAGATGTCACGCGACACATACGCCACGATCAACAAGCGATCCTCGATGCCTCGCGGGTCCCGGGATGCCAACCCGGAGGCATGGGACCGGCAGAGTCGCTACTTCGACGACGACGAGCACCGCATCCTCACCGACGAGTGGTGCGAAGCGCACCAGGCCGACGTGCTGGCGAACTTCGACATGAACATGGCCCATTTCGCTTCGCTCGACCCGGTCGAGTTCGAAGCCACTCTGCAGCTGGCGCTCGACGGTCACCCGGACATGGTCGAGGTGACAGATCTCACTGAATGGGTTGGCGTGCCTGGGGTCTACATCATGGTGCTCGACGAGTACCGGCAGGTCTACGTCGGCGAGTCATCCGAGTCCGCAGGGATCGCCAAGCGCATACGCCAGCACTGGACCAACCAGAAAGAGTTCGACCGCCTCATCTGGGGCGGCGTGACGACATCGATCCTGTCGATCGACAGCTTCCGCGCCCTGGACACCACGCGCATCTTCGCCATGATGACCACGGACTACTTCGATGAGGAGATCTCTGTCCTCGACCAGTTCCCGCCGAAGTTCGCGCTCAACCGCATCATCGGTGGGCGCGATGCCGCGCGCTTCGCAGGACTTCTCGGCGTCGACGCTGTCATGCGCACGCGCGAGATCGACCCCGCGCGGGATGTAGAACCGACGGGAACGTCAGACCTGAATCCTGATATCGCGACCACCTGAGCACCTGAACGGAGACACCGTGACCGACCCAGAAGACCAGGCGCGTCTCGCACGTCTCCAGGAGATCCGAGATGGTATGGAGACACTTCGGATCGAGGCTCTCGCCGAACGCGGAGGAAAGACCTTCACGACCGAAGAGACGCTCGAGTTGATCCGGCGACATGATGATGCCGCAGACACGGTGGGGAGACTGGGTCCCGAGTGACTGGAGCCGGATCCGGCAGTCCTGGGGAGTGCCCAGTCATACGTCGACGCAGACGTGACGATCGACGAGTTGATCGAGCAGGCGAAGCGGCGCGCCAGCACGGGGTCATAAGCCATGGCGGGTCCGCACTGCTTATGACCCCCGATCCGACTTCCGCGGAATCTCGCGGATTTCGTGCGCTCCGCTGCGCTCGGTTGCTGGGGCACTCCGATCAGAGACCCCCAGCAACCGAGCGCACCTGAGCGGCTCGCGGCTCTCGTGTCTACTCCGCCGGCTTCCAGTACACGCTCGGCGAGAGCTGCTCGAATCCATCGGGTGTCGTTCCCGTGTCACCTGTGAACCAGAACGAGGGTCCATCCAGAACGTTCACCCGAGCGGGGAGCGAGTCCCCGCACAGGCCCTGACTCTCGTCGTCTTCTGGGACGGCCACGAAGCGATACGAGGTCACATCATCGACCTCAACGGACCGACCGATGAACACTCGCCAGCCCTCCTCCTCGCCCGCGAAGCGAACGGTGGACTCGTCCAGCTGCAAACCGCCGACCTCATCCACCTCCGCAGGCAGGGCGTCTTCCGCGTTCGCGGTTTCGCTCAATTCCGGGGTGCGGTCCGGTTGCGCGACGCAGCCGGCGAGCAACCCGATCATCAGCACTGACGCTCCGAACAGCACAGGCCTCTTCATGCGATCCATCAAAGCCGATATCGGCACTGAATGCCCCAGGTTGTCCCTGGTGTCGGGGAACTGTACTTCCACTGGCAGTACGACTGGGTGGTCATCGTGGCGTGAGTAACCTGCGCATGCCTGTACGCCTGCTGTGATCCGACGCCGAGAGGTTTCATGTTCACCGTCGAAGCGTATCGGTCAGCCTCCGGACGACCTCGCTACTTTGCAGACGCTCGAACCCTCGCGATCCCGCTCGAGCACTGCTCAGACGCCAGATACCTACTCAGCCCCATCTCACTTCAACGTCTGGCCCATTGGCCGCGATAAGACCCCCAATCCGGACTATCAGCGCGAACCCCGTCCCCACGGGAGCACGACGACATCCCCACGCCACCCGGAAGCAGGCATCGAACAAAGTCTTTATCGTCGATGCAACGCCTCCAGGCGCATTGGTGGGGCCTCTGATGCGGGCCCAACTCAGCTCCAGCGAGTGCGGAATCTCCTCGAGTCGCGCGAGCGTGTGACCGCGCGTCTCGGGGACCGCGGTCGCTACTAACCAGATGGCGAACACTCCGACTGCGGCGAAGGCGAGGAACGTTCCGAAGCCGAGGGCTGCGACAGGGGGGGAGACCAGCTGGATGATGGCGTTGACGACCCACAGGACGAACGGGCTCGCTCCGACCATGAGACCGCGCATCTTCAGCGAGAAGATCGCGGCAATCATCAGGAACGTCCCGGGTGCGGTTGTTCCCTGCATGAACGCGATGAACACGAGGATCAGCACCCTCGAGACGATGTGTCCCTACCAGTTGCTGCGCATGCGCGGCGTCACGATGCGCGTCGCGAAGCAGAGGATCGAGCGCGCGCCGCCACGACACGGGAAAGCGAGCTTCGGAGCCTTCCGAAGAACGCGGCACTGTTGACGATGTCGCGCACGGCGTTCGACAACTCGGGGCGGGCCGTGGAATACGGCCACCACGCCTACTCCCCCCGATCGCTACTCGTTCGAGATCACGCTCGTCGACAAGTAAAGCGGAGAGGTCGCACTGACAGGATCGCCTCGGAGCCGGGGTCAGGCCCCGCCACCTGAAACGCGAGGGCGACGCGCTGCAGATCGCTGAAGCTGCGTGTTACACCAGGGCGCGAGTTCAGACAGGAACACGTGGCCTCCGGGGACGCCATGACCTCGCACGTAAACGGCTCAGTCCATCGCGATGCTCCATGAGTCAACCCGATCAGTGGCCGAGTAGGTCTCTCAGCTCGGACCGATCCGCATAGCTCCGCTGTGCTCCCCTTCGAGTTGCAGCTACGGCAGCCGTCACGGTCGCCATGCGACAGGCGTCGACGAGGGAAGCCCCTGAAGCCAGCGCCGCCAGTATCGCGCCGAAGAACGAGTCCCCACACCCGGTCGTGTCGACAGGAGTGATCGATATGGCGCGAATCGGCGTAGCGACGTGACCGTCGAGGACCAACGCTCCCCGCCCTCCTAGAGTCACCACTGCGCGCGCAACACCGACGACGGCGAGGCGCACGGCGACGCTTTCTTGCACGAAATGGTCGGAGAGCAGCCCGTCGACGTCGACGGGCTCTCCGAGCAGATCCGACAGTTCGGTCTCATTCACCACCAGGACGTCGACCAGTTGGAGCAGTTCGGCGGGAACCTCGCGAAACGGCGAGAGATTCAGGAGGACTTGCGAGTGGTGTTCAGATGCGAGGCGCGCGGCAGCGAGCACCCCGCTCAGCGGGGCCTCGAGACACAGCCCGACTACGACCGCGTCGCGGATCACGATCGCACGAGTGTCGACGAAGTACTCGTCGACGGCGTCGTTCGCACCTGCACTCACCACGATCGTGTTCTCACCGTAATCGTCGACCGTGATGACCGCAGTACCCGAAGCTTCGGCGATGCGGTCGAGGTGGGTGATGTCGACGCCGGACTCGATCAGCGACGCCTCGAGAAGGTCGCCGTAGGCGTCTTGACCGATAGCCCCGAGGAACGCCACCGCCGCGCCGAGCAACGACGCCTGAGCAGCCTGGTTTGCAGACTTCCCTCCGGGGAGGACATCGACTGGCGCTCCTGCAACAGTCTCACCCGGTCGGGGCAGCGTGGACGTGCGTACGGTGATGTCGGCGTTAGCGGAGCCGATGATCGCGACGCTGCCCGAAACGCGATTCAAGATATCGATGACCGGCGGCGCCGTGACTGTTGACCTACTCATCGCGGAGTTCTCCTTAACTTGAGGGTTAATGGCGGTGGTGGGGCGAACGCCGCAGACATGCGCCTCACCGAGCGCTGTCGGAGCTGAGCGCCCGCCGGAGTGCGCGGGATCAGCGTGCTGGCGAGGAAAGCCAGCACGAGGATCCCCGCACCGGTGAGGATGCCGGCGGCGTAGCCGGCTCCAGTGTCGTCCGGCCCGCCGAACACCGTCTGCACGAGTGGGAGGACGACGAACGACAGCCCGGCACCCAGGTTGAACGCCCCCGCGTTCAGGCCGGGCAGGTAGCCCGGGTTGTCTTCAGGTGACAGCACCACGCAAAGGCCGTTGAGCATGATGTTCACCATGCCCGCATAGGCGATGCCGACGAAGATCGACGCTCCGGCGAGCAGCACGAGGTTGTCGGTACCCACCAGCGTCAGTGTGAGCGCAACACCCGCGATGCTCGTGATCAGTCCGATCTGAAGTACGCGCTTGTACCCGAACCGGCCGGCGAGGTAGCCCGACAGCGGCCCCATCGCGAGGCCGGCGAGGGCGTACGGGGTCAGCGTGACGAACGGGGCGATCGACGCCGAGAGGCCGGCCCCCGCATCTGCGTCCTGCGCGATCGCGGGGACGATCTGGTTCATCACCGCGAACACCCCGGTTAACGTCAGCAGTGTGGTGAGGAGCAGACCCCACGTGCTGCGCTGCTTGAGGTAGACCGTGGTGACCAGGGGATGCTCGAGCCGCGACTCGACGTGCCAGAACAGGAGGAACGCTGCCACGGCCACGACGAGAAGAACACCGATGAGCACCGGGTTGGCGTCTCCCAGGGCGGCGAGCTGATCGAAGGCCAGGTAGAGAGCACCGACAGCGATGACGAGCAGAAGCGCCCCTCGCCAGTCCATCGGAGGCGGGTCGACCACTGTGGACTCATTGGTCATGAACCGCAGCGCGGCGGCGGCGATGAGCGCGACGACCGCCATGACCCAGAAGATCGCCTCGAAACCGAAGTTTTCCGCCAGCCACCCGCCGGCGATCGCGTCCACTCCGGCGATGCCCCCGTTGACCGAGGTGATCACTCCGAGCAGGGTCGCGTAGCGGCGGGGGTTCGTGACGTGAGTGCGCAGGAGGATCAGGCACATCACGACCGTGGGACCGGCGACGCCCTGGATGATCCGTCCGACGAACAGCCAGGCGACGTTGGGAGCGATCGCGCTGACGACGCAGCCGACGGCCGTCACGACGAGCATCACGGTGAGCACTCTGCGGCGCCCGCGGAGGTCCGCCAGACGCGGCAGGAACAGCGAGAACACCGCCGCCGACGCGAAGAACGCGGTCTGGGTAAGCCCGATCTGCGCGGTCGTCGCGTCGAGGTCGGTCTCCATGCCCTTGAGCGCGGGCGACAGCATCGACGCGTTGAGCTGGAACGCGAAGCACGCGAGGAGGAGCGCCACCATGAGCGCCGCCGTGCTCGTGTGGGCGATCGTGACGATCTGCCGCGACACGATCACCTCCGTGTTCGGCTTCAGCGTTTCATCCCGCTGATCAGCCATTCGCGGCTGCCTTGCCGAGGCGCTCGATCGCGTCGATCGTCAGGTCCCAGAAGCGGTCGGCGTCGAGGGTCAGCCCCGCCCGCGTGTTGCAGTCGGCCGGGATGTGCGCGGGGCGCAGCTCCGTGACCGTCATTCCGAGCGTGTAGTCGCCGTGGATCTCGACGCGGATGGGGGCGCGGACGGTGCCCACGATGCTCGGGTCGATGACACGGGCGACGGCAACCGGGTCGTGCACCGGTGGGAACTCGAAGCCCTGCGCGTCGCGGTACGCCTCCTGGAAGAAGCCGAACAGCCCGAGGACGAACTCAGACAGCGGCGTGTTCAGCGCCTTGATCCGCGCGACGACCTCGTCGGTCGCGAGGGCCTGGTGCGTGACGTCGAGACCGATCATGGTGACCTCCCACGGCGCGTCGAACACGATGTGCGCGGCCTCGGGGTCGATCTTGATGTTGAACTCCGCGACGGCGGACCAGTTGCCCACGTGGACGCCCCCGCCCATGAGCACGACCTCCTTCACGCGTTCGATGATGCGTGGCTCCTTGCGCATGGCCATCGCGATGTTCGTCAGCGGGCCGGTGGGGACGAGCGTGATCGTCTTCGGCTCCGCCTCCATGATCGTGTCGATGATGAGGTCGACGCCGTGGCGTCGGTCGAGCTCCATGATCGGCTCGGGCAGGACGACACCGTCGAGGCCGGACTCTCCGTGCACGTCGGCGTCCTCGCCCTCGCGGATGAGGGGTCGCACGCATCCCGCGGCGACCGGGACGCCTGTGATGCCGGCGATGGTGAGGATGCCGAGGGTGTTCTTCGTCGTCTTCTCGAGGACCGCGTTCCCTCCGACCGTCGTCACCGCGACGAGGTCGATATCGGGGTTGCCGTGCGCGAGCATCAGCGCGATCGCGTCGTCGTGGCCGGGGTCGCAGTCGAGGATGATCTTCTGAGCCATGGGGTGTTTCTCTCCTTCGAGGGTGTCGTGACCGGTTCCGTCGCGACAGCGGGATGGACGTCGCAGATGCCGACGCGATAGGCCAGCGTAATCGATTACGCATTGGCCGTATCGGATCGTAGAATGAAGTTTCCGACATGTCAAACATGTGCGACGCGAGAAAGGAGAACGCATATGAAGCCGGTCTCTCTGAACGACGTCGCCCTGGCCGCGGGGGTGTCGATCGGGACGGCATCGCGCGCCATGCGCAACCGCGGACGTGTGTCGCCGCAGACCGTCGAGCATGTGACGGCGGTGGCGAAGCGCCTGGGCTACGCCCCCAACGCCATCGGTCGCGCTCTCCGGGAAGGGAGCTCCTCCACTATCGGGATGCTTGTCCCCCACATTGAGAATCCGTTCTTCGCCGAACTCATCCGCGCCGCCGAGTCCCGGCTGCACGACCTCGGATACCAGCTGATCGTCGGAGACTCTCACGCGGATCCCTCCGCCGAAGCGGAGCGCCTGCGTCTCCTGGAGTCGCGACGGGTCGACGGCATCCTCGTGGTCCCCGCCGTGCACGATGAATCCGCGGCGGCGATCAGCGAAACGGCCTCCCGCACTCCCCTCGTGCAGTTGGACCGACGCGCCCAGTCGGGGATCGCCGACTTCGCGGGTGTCGACAACGTCGAGGGTATGAGGCTGGTCGCCAAACACCTCGCCCTGATCGGCTCCGGATCCGTGCTCCTGGTCGGGACCGATACGGCGACCACGACGGGCGAGGAACGCATCGCGGCGTTCCTCGAGTCCTCGACCGCGTTCGGGCTCGAGGTGATCGGCGTCCATCGCCATCAGTTCACCATCGAGACCGGTCGCGACGCCGTGCGGTCGCTGGCTGACCTACCGTCCGCGATCGTCTGCACCGACGACCTGATCGCCCTGGGCGCCCTGGGCGAGATCCAGCGTTCGGGGCACCGCGTGCCCGACCACACGCAGGTGACGGGTTTCGACGGAACGGTGTTCGCAAACGTCGTCCAGCCCGCACTTACGACCGTGCGCCAGCCACTCGAGGCGATCACGCTCGCCGCCGTCGACATGCTCACCCGACGGATCTCTGAGGGGAAGGCGTCCGCTCCGACCGACGCCACCTTTGCTCCGACGCTACGGGTCGGCGGCTCGACCCGTTCCCTGTCACACACCACCACCACACGATGAAGAGGATCATGACGATGACCGAGATCACCCCCTCGACCTGGGACACGCTCCGCACACACGCACGCGAGGCGGTGACCCGGGCCTATGTGCCCTACTCAAGATTCCCCGTGGGGGTGGCCGCGCTCGTCGACGACGGCCGCATCGTGACGGGAGCAAACATCGAGAACGCGTCCTACGGGGTGGGTCTGTGCGCCGAGTGCTCTCTCGTCTCGAACCTCGTGATGACGGGCGGCGGCTCACTCGTCGCCTTCGCCTGCGTCGACGGGGACGGCGCGGTGCTCATGCCGTGCGGACGCTGCCGTCAGCTGCTGTTCGAGCACTCCGCCGAAGGAATGCTACTCGACACGCTAAGCGGCATCAAGACGATCGACGAGGTACTCCCCGACGCGTTCGGACCTAGCACGCTGCGCACGTATCAGGACACGCACCCCGCGTGAGGTGACGCTCCAGCGTTCCGGATCCGCTCCTACCGTGTCGTGGAGCCGGCGACCCGCAACGCCGGGGCGATGCGGTTGCTGCGCCACGGCGCATCCGAACCGTCAATCCTCGACCGCAGGAACTGCACCGCCTCATAGGCGATGGCCTCGATCGGCTGCACGACCGTCGTCAAAGTCGGATAGAACAGCTGCGCCATGTCAGTGCCGTCGAAACCGGTCACGAGGATGTTCTCCGGCACCGACACACCGCCTTCCCGAAGTCGTGAGATGAGGCCGAAGGCGATCAGATCCGATCCGGCCACCACAGCATCAGGACGCTCCGGCATCCGCAGGATCGCCTCGGCCCCAGCGACGCCGGTCTTCACGTCGAACCCGTCGCGCACCGGCGGCGGCGTGGTGACGCCGTGAATCTCCGCATGGGCGCCGAAGGCCTGCCACCGCTCCCGCCCGCTGTTGTTCACGTCATCCGCACCGACGTACATCATGGTGCGTGCGCCGCAGCTCACGAGATGCTCCACCAGCATCCCGATGCCGAGCGCATTGTCCACTCCGACGAAGTCCGCAGCAGCGGGACCGACGACGCGGTCGATCTGCACCAGGGGTACGTCGACCGGCATGGGGACGGTCGACTCACGCGCCGCGGCGCTGACGGTCGGAGCGAGGAGCATCCCGTCGACCTTGCGCCCGGCGAGGACCCGCAGGCGTCGCGCCTCCTCCGTCGGATCCGCGTGCGAATCGGCGACGAGCAGTTCGAAGCCGTGCGCGTGCGACACCTGTTCCACCGCGTCGAGAAGCCGCGAGTAGAAGGGATTGCCGATCACGGGGACGACCATGCCGATCAGCCGGGTCGATCCCTCACGGAGCGCCCGAGCTATCGGGTCGACCCGATAGCCCAGTCGCTGGGCCTCGGCCTTCACACGGACCACGGTCGCCGCGGAGACACGATCCTTGCCCGCGAGAGCCCGCGAGGCGGTGGCCACGGACACTCCGGCAGCGGCCGCGACTTCGAGGAGTGTCACCGTGCTGCGCATGCCGCCCCGTCTCCGCCGTCGTGTGCTTCCCCCACCTTAGGCGCGCGCGCCTCCCCGTGCCGTGCTCGCCTCGCGGAAAGCGGCGATCGCGGACAGGTTCGGCATGGCCGCCTGGGCCCCCACGGCGGTGCAGGCGAGCGCCGCGGCGATGTTGGCGGTGTCCGCAGCCTCGGCGAGCGTGCGACCGTGCGCGAGTTCGGCGGCCAGGACGCCGACGAACGTGTCCCCTGCTCCCGTCGTGTCCACGGCGTCCACGCGCACTCCGTCTATCCGCTGCGGAGAAGTGCCGCGTCGTACGATCAGTGCGCCCTTTGCACCGAGGGTGAGCACTAAGTCGGCATCGTGCTCCGCGCTCAGCCGCTCGGCGGCCCGGGCGGCATCGGGTTCGTCATCGGCGAGGGCGACAGCCTCCGTCTCGTTGACGACCAGGACATCGACGTAGGGCATGAGCTCTCGGACGTCCGCGGCCGGGGCGGCATTGAGCACCGTGCGTGCGCCTGCCTCGTGCGCGTCCCGGAGACCGTGGCGCGCCGAGGAGAGGGGGATCTCGAGCTGGGTCACGAAGACAGCGTCCGCGAGCCCGACGTCGCCGCCCTCGACACCGGTGACGTCGCTGTTCGCCCCCGAGACGACGACGATCGAGTTCTCCGCCGTACTGTCGAGGGTGACGATCGCGAGTCCCGTCGATCGGGAACCGCGGGAGACGCCGGACGTGTCGACTCCTTGGGCCTCGAGGTTGCCGACGAGTCGAGCTCCGGCGTCGTCGGCGCCGATTGCACCGCGCATCCGTACGTTCGCTCCCGCGCGCGCCGCCGCAACGGCCTGGTTGGCGCCCTTGCCACCGGGGTGGCGGGAGAGCGAGCGGGCGAGGATCGTCTCCCCCGGCGCCGCGGCCCGGTCGACCTCGACGACCAGATCCTCGTTCAGCGACCCCAGAACAATGACGCGGCTCATGAGATCGGCATCTGCACGGTCAGGCCGCCGTCCACGATGAGCTGCTGCCCCGTGATGTAGCTCGCCAGCGGAGAGGTGAGGAAGCGGAGTGCCTCGGCGACCTCTTCAGGGCGCCCGACCCGACCGGCCGGGATCTTCGGCCCCGCGGCCGCCAGCCCGTCGACGCCGAAGGAGTTGACGGCGTCCTGGGTCTGCGCGGTCTCGATGACTCCGGGGATGACGGAGTTCACCCGGATGCCGCGCGGCGCGAGCTCGACCGCGAGCGCCTTGCAGAGGCCCAGCACTCCCGCCTTCGCCGCGGTGTAATGGGCGTGATCGGGCCATCCGTACACCCCGCCGGAGATCGAGGAGACGCCGGCGAGAGCTCCGCCGTCCGGCATGCGTGCGGCCGCCGCGCGAAAGACCCGCACCACGCCACCGAGGTCGACGGAGAGGGTGTCGTTCCATGCGTCGTCATCGAGATCGGAGAGTGCCGCGAGACGCACCATGCCGGCGTTCGCGACGGCGATGTCCAGTCGCCCCCATTCGTCGAGCGCACGCTGGGCGAAGGCATCCACCATCGCGCTCGAGCGCACGTCGACCTCCTGTACGACAGCTTCGCCGCCGACGGCGCGCACGGCTGCCACCGTCTCCTCGGGGTCGTGCGGGTCACCGGGGAAGGTGCCCACGACCGTGCGGACTCCGGCCTTGCCGTAGGCCACAGCGAGTGCTCGACCGATGCCGCTCGCGGCACCGGTGATGATGGCGACGGATTGCTCCGACATGATGACTCCTCTCAGAGGTGCGGGCGTCACGCCCGCGCCGTTGCACGGATCGCATCCCGCACGGCGGCGGGGATGAGGTCCTCGGTGGTGTCGGTGCCGATGAGCACCGTGGTCGCGACCCCGGCCGAACGGCCGTCGGCCGCGCGGACAGAAGGATGCAGGCACAGGGCGTCCCCTGCCCGGATCGTCTCGACGGAATCGTGCCGCACGACCAGCGGCCCCTGATCGGAGCCCGTGGAGTGCCCCCACCCGATCGTCGGCTCTCCGACGTCGCGCAGGTGCTGCGCCATAGTTGTTGCGACCTCGCCCAGAGTCCGTCCCGGCCGCGCGGCGGCGATGCCCGCCCGCAATGCTGCGTCCAGCGCCTCAATCATGCGCTGGGCCGCCGTGTCGGCGCCGTCCACAGGGACGACGATCCCGCCCTCGACCCACCCCCCGACGGCGGGGGCGCTCTCGGCGAAGATCGTCACGATCGACCCCGGGGCGACGCGACGAGCCGACGGACGCTGCGCGTGGAAGCGATCGACCGACGCGTGGATGATCTGGAGGACCGAGCCGCCGCGCGCGAGTTCGGACGCCGTCGCCGCGGCGATGTCGAGTTCGTTCACACCCGGCACGAGGACCGTCGCGGTTGCGGCGAGCGCGCGTCGAACGACCTCTGCATGCTCCCGGAGCGCGGTCGCCGTCGTCGGAGAGACCTCACGCGCGAGTCCGGCCAGGTGTGCCCCGATGTCGAGGACGACCGCGGGGAACGACGAGGCGATCGTGCTCCCTGTGCCGGCGACACCGATCCGCGCTCCGTCGAGGAGTGCTGCGGCGATCTGCGCCTGCGGGCAGCGGCCGTCCTCGGGGCTGCGGATCGACGACGACTCGTCATCGGTCGGCTCGGGTCCGCCGTCGGGGATCACCAGAGTCGTCGCCTCGCCCACCACGCGCAGGGCCCACGCACCGCGGTGGTCGGGGACGTGGCCGGTCAGCCACGACAGCTCGGCGTGGCCACCGACCGTGCCCACGCCGGTGATCACCGCGGCGTCGAGGGAGAGCGATGCGAGCACCGCATCGAGCCGTCGCTCCCTGTCGCGGAGATCCCCGGGCGTCGACGTCACGATCGCGGGTCGGCGAGGTCTACGAGCGCGAATCCCTCGTGGTTGTCGGACCACCACCGCGCGATGTCGCCTCGGCGCGCGAACCAGACGTCTCCGCGCGCCTGCGCGTGCTCGATGAACTCCCGCAGCGCCGACGTCCGTCCCGCCTGACCGATCAGTCTCGGATGCAGGCCGACGGACATCATCTTCGGCGCACCACGCTGCCCCTCGAGCCAGAGCTCGTCGAACCCTCGGATGAGGTAATCGCGGAAGTCGCCGGGCGTCTTACTCCCCTGCACGTCGTTGTAGGTGAGCGAGTACGGCACTACCAGCTGCGAGGCGCCGGCGACGTCGACGTAGTACGGCAGGTCATCGTTGTATGCGTCCGAGTCGTAGAGGAAGCCCCCATGCTCGACGACGAGCTCGCGCGTGTTGACCGATGCGCCGTATCGGCAGTACCAGCCGTCGGGCGCTGCCCCCCAGGTCTGCTCGAAGGATCGGACAGCGCGGGCGATCCGCTCGCGCTCCTCGTCCCTACTCAACCGCCAGTGCTCCTCCCACCGCCAACCATGCCCGAGCAGATCGTGGCCAAGCTCCCGCGCGGTCGTGGCGACCTCGGGATTCTGCTCGAACGCCACCGCGCAGCCGAAGAACGTCGCGGGGACGCCGAACTCGGCGAACAACCGCAGCAGGCGCCAGACCCCGACGCGACTGCCGTACTCGTACATGGACTCCTGCGCGAGATCCCGGATGTCGGCGGGGAACGAATAGGAGGAGTCGCCGAGGATGTCGTTCTCCCCGTCGCCCATCGCGTAGGAGTACTCGGAGCCCTCCTCATAATTCACCACGATGTTGACGGCGATCTTCGCCCCGTTCGGCCATATGGCCCGCGGCGCGTGGCGTCCGTACCCGACGAGGTCGCGCTCTGGCCCGGCGCTCGAGGACTCCGAGATCATCAGTACGCCATCCATCCGCCGTCGACGAGGAGGTTGTGGCCGCTGATGTAGCTGCAGTCGTCGGAGCCGAGGAACAGCGCGGCCCCCGCGATGTCCTCCGGGCGTCCGAGCCTGTGGAACGGCGTCCGGGAACGCGAGTACTCCAGAACAGGGTCGCTCATGTCGATCTCACCCGGATGGGTTCCGGTGACGATGCGTCCCGGCGCGATGCCGTTGACGAGCACGCCGAGCCGGCCGTAGTCGACGGCGAGCTGCCGGGTCATCTGCACCATCCCGCCTTTGCTCACGGCATAGGCGAAGAACTCGGGCGGGCCGACCATGCCGTGCTGCGAGGCCACATTGATGATGCGGCCGCGCACCTCGCCGATCGGCTCCTGCTCGACCATCCGCGAGAGGGCCGCCTTGCAGCACAGGAACTGTCCGCGCAGGTTGACGCCCATCAGGCGGTCCCAGTCGTCCTCGGACGTTCCGAGGATCGTCGAGGACTGCACGAGCCCGGCGTTGTTGACGAGGATGTCGATCCGGCCGTACTCGTCGACCGCGCGCTGCATGAGGGCCTCCACCTGATCGGTGCGCGAGACGTCGCACTGCTGATACACGGCGACTCCCCCCGACTCGACGATCTCCTCCGCGGTCGGCCGCCCGCTCGTGCCGTCGTAGATCGGCTCGGATCGGACGTCGCTGACGACGACCGACGCACCTTCCGCGGCGTACCGTCGAGCGATCGCCCGCCCGATTCCCGATGCGGCGCCGGTGACGACGGCGACTCTGCCTTGAAGTCTCATTGCTCTCTCCTTGTGCGGTGTGTAAATGGGTCGGACCGGGATCGACGGTCTACTTCATACCGGTGCGCGCGAGACCGGGGATGAACAGGCGCTGCAGGAAGATGAAGAGGATGATCAGGGGGATGGTGGCCACGGTGGCACCGGCGAAAGTCAGACCCCAGTTGGGCAGCTCGCCCGGCGAGACGGACTGCGCGATCGCGACCTGGACCAGCACGTTCTCGGTGCTCTGCACCGCGACCAGCGGCCACAGGAACCCGTTCCAGGAGAACAGGAAGATGAGCAGCACGAACGTGACCAGGTCGGCACGGACCACGGGCAGGATGACCGAGAAGAACGTCCGGAAGTGACCCGCGCCATCGAGCATGGCCGCCTCGTCGAGCTCGGCGGGGACCTGCTCGAAGGACTGCTTCAGGAGGAAGAGCCCGAACGCGCTCGCGATCCACGGCAACGCCACGGCGGCGAGGGTGTCCTGAAGCCCCATTCCCGCGACGAGCTGGTAGAGCGGGACGACAAGCGCCTCGGTCGGCAGCATGAACGTGGCGAGGATGAGCGCGAAGATCACGCCGCGTCCGCGGAAGTTCATGCGGGTGAGCGGGTAGGCAGCCAGGGTGCAGACAATGAGCGCTCCGATAACCTGCGCCGCGGCGACGATCGCCGAATTGATCAGAGCCCGCCCCACTCCCCGATCGACGAAGAGCGATACGAGGTTATCGAACGTCACGTCGGTCGGAATGAAAGTACGCCAGCTGATGGGGCTGGTGTCGGAGAAGATCGACGCCTGGGTCTTGAGCCCGGACGAGAGCATCCACACGTACGGCAAGGCGAAGATCACGATGATCATCAGCACGATGAGCACCGACGCGATGCCGCGGAGGATACGAAGACGGCGGTAGTCCTGGTTCGCCTTCGTCATGATCGCTGCGGTTGTCATATCAGTAGTCCCATCGGGTACGGAGCAGTCGCATCTGCACGAGGCTGATGACGATCGCGATCACGAGCAGGATCACCGAGATCGCGGAGGCGAAGCCCGGCTGCTGCAGATTGAACGCCGTCTTGTAGATGTGATAGACGAGCGTGTTCGTGGTGCCCTCGGGCGCCCCGGCCGTCATCACATATGCGGGCGCGAAGGACTGCAGCGCGAATACGGTCATCACCACGACCACCAGCACGGTGGTGCGCGACATGAGCGGGATGGTGATCGTGATCAGACGCTTGAACGCACTGGCGCCGTCCAGCGTGGCCGCCTCGACGACGTCCCCGGGGATCGACTGGAGACCACCGAGGTACATCACAGTCGCAAGACCGATCTGCTGCCAGACGCTCATCACGATGATGGCGGGCAACGCGAGCGATTTGTCCGTCAGGAAGTCGAAGGGGCCGAGGCCGAACATCGCCAGCATCGAGTTGAAGAGGCCGTTGTTGTTGAGCAGGAACGTCCACAGCGTCGCGACGACGACCGCCGAGGTGACGACCGGCAGGAAAATCAGCGTCCGCACGAAGCCGCGCGCGGGGAGCTTGCTGTTGAGGAAGTTCGCGAGCAGGAAGGCGAGCGGGACGGTCAGGATGACGACACCGATCGCGAACAGCAGGGTCACGATGAGCGACTGCACTGTCGAGGGGTCAGTGAACGCTCGGATGAAGTTCTGGAGCCCGACGAACTCCCGCGCATCCGGATTCGTCAGTCGGTAGGAGAACAGACTGTCGCGGACCAGCATGAGCAGCGGGCCGTACTGGAAGACGATCGACAGGATCAGGAAGGGGGCGAGGAAGGCGGACGCGACGAGCAGAACTCGCCGCGCCCGCTTCTTCGTTGCCTTCCCCCCGTCGCGGGTCACGAGGGTGGTCATGGCAGGTATTCCTTACTGAGGCAGGACCGACTCGAGCTGCGAGGCAGCTGCGTCCAATTTGCTCTTGGGGTCTCCGCCGTAGGCGATGTCCCGGAGCGCGTCGGTCACGATCTGGTTGTACTGGCTGAAGTAGGGCGTCGGCGGGCGGGGCTGGCCCCACTCGAGCAGCTCGTCGCGGATGAGGTCGTAGGGCACCTCATGGAACTCGGGCAGCGCGTCATAGACCGAAGTGAGGGTCGGCATGCGGAATGCTTCCTGGTTGTACTCCTCGACCAGCGCGCCGGAGCTCATCGCGACAACGGCCCTGGCAGCCTCCTCCGGCTCCTTCGACTTGGCGCCCGCCCCGATGGTGATCGCTCCGGTGTGGACGATCGGGGTGGTGAAGTACGGCATCGGGGCGAGGCCCCATTCGAAGTCGACATTCGCATCCTGGACGTTCTGGATGATCTCGTTGACCTCGAGGTCGAAGCAGGCCTTGCCGTCGATGAAGGCGTTCGGGCGCCCGGTCTTCGACGTGACCGCCTCGGGCCCCTGGAACAGGCTCTGGTAGAAGGTCGCCGCTTCGACGGCCTCCGGCGTGTTCAGCCAGCCCTCGGCCTCGGTGCCGTCGGGAGAGAGCGCGAAGAACGTCTTGTACGCCGACGAGTCCTCCGGAGCCTCGGGGTCGCCCGCGCTGCGCAGGAACAGCAGGTCGCGGTACATCGCGCCCGGCGTTCCGTCGCCGATACGCGACGGTGCGAGTCCGTACACGTCCGCGTTGCCCGGCTCTCCGACCTGGCAGGAGAGGAACGCCCCACGTGCCTCTTCCCAGGTCCATGCGTCTTCGAGTGTCGACGGCACCGAGATGCCGGCGGCGTCTGTCATCGTCTTGTTGTAGAAGAGCGTCAGTGCATCCTGCTGGACGCCCATCGAGTACACCTGCTCGTCGTAGGTGAACTCGTCGAGCGTCGCCGGCAGGACATCGTCCTTCCAACCGTCGGGCAGGTACTCGTCGAGTGCGAGCAGGATGCCCTGAGACGCGAAGTCACTGGTGTCGGGGCTGTCATATCCGAGGATGTCCGGGGCGTTCGACGACGGCGCCAGGATGCTGATCTTGTCGGCAAGCTGTCCGAACGGCACCTCGGTGACGTCGAAGGTCACGCACCCGTTGACGGAGTCCGTGTAGGCGGCGAGCTGCTCATCGCTGGGGACGTTGTCGGTCGCGCGGAGGACGGTCAGCTCGACCGTTCCGTCCGGGCAGTCGTCGGTCGCTTCACCACGACCGCCTCCTTCTGCTGAACATGCTGCGAGGACGGTCACGCCCATGGTCAGCGCGGCGATGGCCGCAGCTGCCCTGACGGTGCGCTGTCGTGACACTGCTGTAGTACGCATCAACACTCCATTGTTCGATCCGGCGAGGGGTGCCGGATTCTTCGGTGATGGGTTAGAACGGTCGGGCCGTTCGCTTTCAGCGCGGCTGCTTTCGCCGCATCTTCCTCTGTGTCAGGGAAGAAATCTCAGTGGTCGAAGGTTCAGAGCGTCCCCCTCGACGGATGATCGGCTTCGAGCTGGGGCGAGCGCCCCACTCGGGTGAGGCCGTGCGTGCCGTCGAGGCTGGCGACGGCACGAAGCGGACGCCCCACGGCACCGGGATCGTGGAAGCCGTCCTGATCGACGACGACCCGCCCCTGGGATACCACGACAACAGGCCAGCCCGTGAACTCACGGCCTTCGTACGGCGAGTAGTCGGTGGCCATGTGGCTGCCGGCCGCGGTGATCGGCTTCGAGAGCTCCGGGTCGAACACGACCAAGTCGGCGTCTGCGCCCGGACCGACCCACCCCTTGGTCCGCAATCCGTTCAGTGCGGCCGGATTGCTCGACACCAGGGCGACGAAGTCCTCTTCCCGCATGCCGTTGCGCACGACCAGCGCGTCGAACGTCACCGTGAGGCGGCTCTCCACACCCGGCATCCCGTTGGGCATCTCACGGACGTCATGCGCATGGCGCAGCTTCTGCTCCGTGCTGTAGCAGCAGTGGTCGGATCCGATGGTGTCGACATCACCCGCGAGAACTCGGGCGAGGAGTCCTTCGACGGTGGCACGGGAACGCAGCGGCGGGCAGCAGACGAATCGCTCCGCGACCTCGGTCGCGTAGGCGGAGTCGTCGAGCACCAGGTAGTGCGGGCAGGTCTCCGAGTAAGCGCGGACTCCGCGGGCGCGAGCCTGCGCGACGAGGTCGACGGCCTCCGGCGTGGTCTGGTGCACGAAGTACACGGCCGTTCCCGTGCGCTCAGCCACATCGATCACGGCCCGTACGGCTGCGAGTTCCGCGTCTTCCGGTCGGGTCTCGGCGTGATGCCTGGCTCCCGCTCGTCCGGCGGACACCGCCGCGCTCACCGCATCCTCGATCTCGTGGTTGGACTCGGCGTGCACATAAGCGATGCCGCCGAGACGATCGAGTGTCTTCATGACGGCGTCGATGGTGTCGGGCCCTGCCATGACGCCATCGCGGTAGGTGGTGAACATCTTGGTCGTGAGGATGCCCATCTCGGCCATCGACTCGAGCTGCGCCGCCGTGGTGGAATCCCAGTCGACCACCGCGCCGTGCAGGGCTGCATCGCACCGCGCGCTGTCCGCCAGCTTCAGCCGAGCGTGAGCGGCGTGCAGAGGCGCCTCTCCGGGGGTCGGAATCGCGAAGTCGATGACCGTCGTTGTTCCGCCCCAGAGTGCGGCCGTCGTCGCCTCGCGGTAGTCGTCGAGCATGGGGAACTCACCGAGCTCCTGACCGATGTGGCAGTGCGGGTCGACTCCGCCGGGGATCACGAGGCGTCCTTCCGCCTGGATCTCGCGGTGCGCGGCCGGCGCCGTCATGCCGGGCTCGAGGATCTCGGCGACGCGTCCGTCACGGATCACGACCGTGCCGCGACGGCGACCGGTCGCGTTGACGATGACGCCGTCGTGGATGACGATGTCGGCGGGGATCTCAGTGCTCATCGGTCGTGCTGCTTTCTACTTCGGTGCGGGTGCGGGGCTTGGGGCCATGGGGGAAGACCGTGCGGATGAGCTCCCCCAGGTGGTCGCTCATCTCGGAGATCGCTGCTGCGGAGTCACCGGCGACGATCGCGTCGAGTACGCGCTGATGCTCCTCCACCTGGAGTCGCCGGGCCTCGGCGGCGCTCATCACCTGCTGGTTGACCAGAGCCCACAGCGGATGCGACTCCACGTTCACGAGCTGGGAGACGATCTCGGCGAGGAGCTGGTTCCCGCCGCACGATGCGATATGCGCGTGGAAACGCAGTCCGAGGGCGATGAACTGCGGCGCCTTCGCGTCGTCGTCCATGATCTCCCTGGCCACCGCGAGATCTGCGACGAGGGTCTCGATGTCGTGCTGGTCGATGCGCAGCGCCGCCAGGCCCGCGACGGTCGGTTCGATGTGCAGCCGGCTCTCGATCAGTTCGCGCGGCAGAGACGTCAATGGGGTGATGACCTGCTCGGTGTCTCCGGCGAGACCGCGCACGAAGGTGCCGTCGCCGTGGCGAACCTCGACCGCTCCGACGAGCTCCAACGCAAGGAGCGCTTCGCGGGCTGTCGCTCGGGAGACTCCTGCCTCCACTGCCACCTCGGCATGCGACGGAAGCCGGTCACCCGATGCATAATCTCCGCGCGCGATCGCGTTCAGGAGCGATTGCGCGACCGCGAGGTAGCGGCGGCGGTGAGTGGCTTCATTGCGCATGCCCTCACATTACACATCTGACGTCTGTGTTGCAACACTTTAGATGTCTAATATCTATTCATCGCGAAATCGAATTACGCACGGGGCTTCCGTTCCGCAGCGCGGTGAGATTCGCGCGCACCAACGCGGTCGCACCCCGCGGCCTGTTGCCCGCCACATGCGGAGTGAGGATGAGGTTCGGCGCCGTCCAGAGCTCGCTGTCAGCCGGAAGCGGCTCGACCTGCATGACATCAAGGGCTGCGGCTCGGAGGGAACCGTCTCTCAGCGCTCCGAGCAGCGCGGATTCATCGACCGTGGCTCCTCTGCCCACGTTGACGAAGACCGCACCCTGCTTGAGAGCCGAGAACCGTTCGCGGTCCATCGCCCGCAGGGTCTCCTTCGAGGCAGGCAGGATCGAGATGAGCACATCGGTGACGGCCAGACGCTCGTCGAGTCGCTCCGCCGCCACGACGGGGTACCCGCCGCGCTCGCCGTCGGACTGCGCGACGCCGAAGACGTCGGCCCCTAACGCGGTGAGCAGCGGCGCGAGCTCGAGGGCGATCGAGCCGAAGCCCCAAATGGTCACCGCGGCGCCTGACAATGTGTAGAGCCCCTGCGTCTGCGGAGCCTGCTGAACGGCGACGAAGCCGTGCGCCCACCTGCCCTCACGCTGTTCGCCGAGCAGGAGGTCGAGCCGACGGACGAGCGCGAGCGTGAGAGCGAGCGCGTGCTCTGCCACCGTGGTGTCGTGAAGGGAGCGTCCGGATGCGATGACCGCTTCCGGAGCGAATCCCGCGGCGATCACCGCATCCGGACCTGCGGCCAACGTCTGCACGAGCCGCACGCGGGTGAGCGCGGTGGCGAGTTCCTCCAGACGGTGCTGCGGGTTCTGCCAGACCACGAGCACGTCCGCGTCGGCATGCTCAGCAGGCAGCGGATCGCCGACGACGTAGTTCACGACATCGACATCCGCATCGAGGTCGAGTGAGATGGTGTCAGGGACGAGTACCTTCATCTTCTTTCCTTTCATCGCGGGTCGCGCGAGAGAGTGCGACCCGGGAAGCCAGCGCGCTTCCTGCATCAGACAGGTAGCGAAGCGTATGGAGCATCGCACTCTCGGACGATCCCGCGAGGTCGTCGAGGGCGACGGCGTCCTGGAAGGCCGGTCGAGTAGGGGCTTCGATGCGCCCTGCGATTAGGAAGGTACGGTCAGGGGCGAGTTGCGCCACGTACGAAGCGACCTTTCCACCAGCGGTCTGATGATCGAACCGCCCTTCGCCCGTGATCACGACGTCGGCACGAGCGATTGCGGCAGAGAGCTCCAGCGCCGAGGCGACACCGTCCGCGCCGGACGACATCTGAGCACCCCACACGAGCAGGCCGTACCCGGCTCCACCCGCTGCACCGGCGCCCGGCGCGTCGCCCGAGCGCGCCATGACGCGAGCGAACCGTCGGAGGTTTCGATCGAGGGTCTGAGCCTGATCGGGTGATGCCCCCTTCTGAGGGCCGAACACCGCGGCTGCGCCCCGGCGACCGAACAGCGGATTGACGACATCGCTGAGGACCACCGCGCCTCCTCGAGGCAGCGGGCGCATGTGCGACATGTCGCGGGAGGCGATGTCGGCCAACCCGGTGCCGCCGCGCGCGATCTGCTCACCGGAATCATCGAGAAGACGGGCGCCCAAGGCGGTCAGCATTCCCGCCCCGCCGTCGGTCGAGGCGCTCCCACCGATCGCGAGCACCAGCCGCTCGGCCCCCTGCTCCAGCGCATGGTCGATCACCTGGCCGAACCCGTAGGTGTGCGTTTCGATCGGAGACAGCGGGTCGAGAAGGGTGATGCCGCTCGACTCCGCGAGCTCGATCACCGCAGCCCCGTCAGGCAGCTCGATCCAGGAGGCGAGGACGTCGCCCTCGAGCGGGCCGCTCACCTGTGTCCAGCGACGCACCGCACCCGGCACCGAGGCCTCGAAGGCGCTGAGTGTGCCCTCGCCCCCGTCTGCCATCGGTCGGCACTCGATCTCGTCCTCCGGTCGGATCGCTCGCCATCCTGACGCGATCGCCGCCGCAGCCTCCGCAGCTGTGGCCGTCCCCTTCAACGAGTCCGGCGCGATGAGTACTCGCAATACCATCAGGTCCTCCTCCTACGCTTCGCGTGCGCTGGCACGACCTCGCGAGGCGCTACGGTCGATACATGCCACCGGACTCTCCCTCGCGACGTCGCTATCTCACCGTTGCGCAAGATCTTCTCTCGGCGATCGCGAACGGAGACTACGCTCCGGGCGACCGCCTCCCCTCGCACGGCGACATCGCCGCCGACGCCGGAGTCTCGCGCGCGACCGCCCGAGAGGCCTTCCTGGCGCTGGAGCTGGTCGGGTCGATCGAGGTCCGCCACGGCGACGGCACCTTCGTGAAGCGCCTCGCTGCGGTCGCGTCCGATTCTGGGTCCCCGCTCGACTCGCCGCCTCGCGATCTCATCGAAGCGCGGCTCTCGATCGAGCCCCTGGTTGCTGGCCTGGCCGCTGAACGCATCACCGGTGCGCAGCTGGAGAGGCTCGAGAGAAATGTGGAGGAGGCCGCGGCGATCGCCCATGATCAGACGCGCATCGCCGACTTCGTCGCGCTCGGGTTGCGCTTCCACGCCGATCTCGCCCCCACCTGCGGCAACCATGTGCTCGCCGACATCGTGTCGCAGCTCGTCAGCGTCGAGACCCACCCGCTGTGGGCGCTCGTGAATCAGCGCGGAATGCTCGATCTGCGTGATCGGACCGCGCAGATCGATGAGCACCGGAAGGTGCTCAGCGCGATCTCGAACCATGACTCCGCGACCGCGACGACCGAGATGCGCACGCATCTGTGCGCGCTCGACACGGCCATGTTCCCCCACGCGCCCCGCACGACACTGGTCCCCCGAGGCTGACGCCGGCGACCGTTCGACCGCCGGTGTCGGAGCGCGCATCACCGCTCCGACACCGCTCGGCCCACGGCCTCCTGGAGCACGGGCGCGTTGCCGGGGATCATCGCGCTCTGAGCGGCGCGGCGTCGGGTCACCAGGATGTGCACGAGCGTGATGACGCCGATGGCGCTCCATGCCGAGTTGAGCACGACCGCGGGCCACGATTGGCTGGCGACGGTGCTCAGCACCATGAGGAAGGCTCCCGTGGCGTTGAGCGAGTGGTAGACCACACTCCGGCTGTCGAGCTGCTGGCTCGCCAGCATCGCGAAGGCGCTCAAAACGAGGATCATCCCGATCCAGCCCGCCGTTTCATACAGCATGTCCATCTCCGCCTGCTCATCGTCGATCGCGCAGCCATCGCCGCTTCGGCGCAAGCGTAATCGTTCTCGCTTCCAACGCAAAAACAGAGAACAGATGTCTTGCACATCAGAGGTTGGACATGTACAGTCGAGCCACCCCACCACAACGCCCACGGGCCGGGTGGCCCACGGCAATGACGCCCCGCTTAGTCGAGGCTCGTGCGTAATCGTTATTACAATCAAGGAGTTCGGCACCATGCCTCAGAAGATCATCCTCGACGTCGACCCCGGGCACGACGACGCGATCGCGATTCTGCTCGCTCAGGGCAACCCTGAGATCGAACTCGCGGCCATCACCTCCGTCGCCGGAAACCAGGTGCTGGAGAAGACGACCTACAACGCCATGCGCGTCGCCACGCTCGTGGGAGCGACGAACATCCCGATCGCTCGCGGTGCCGAGTTCCCGCTCGTGCGCGAACAGATCACCGACGGCAGCGTGGACGCGGGATCGGTGCACGGTGTCACCGGTCTCGACGGACCCGAGCTTCCCGAGCCCTCGATGGAACTGGATCCGCGTTCTGCCGCACAGCTCATCATCGACCTCGTGATGGCAGGCGAGCCCGGCGAGTACACCCTCGTGCCCACCGGACCTCTGACCAACCTCGCCCTGGCGATGCGTCTCGAGCCGCGCATCGTGGGTCGGGTCAAAGAGGTCGTCCACATGGGCGGCGGCTACACCATCGGAAACGCCACCGCCGCGGCCGAGTTCAACGTGCTCGCCGACGCCGAGGCTGCAGCAGCCGTGTACGCCGCCGACTGGACGGTCACGATGGTCGGGCTCGACCTCACGCACCAGGCGATCGCCACCCCCGAGGTCCGCGATCGGATCCGTGCCATCGGCACCGACCTCTCGCGCGTCGTCGACGAGTGGCTCGACTTCTTCGGAGCCGGCTACGAGTCGGTCTGGAAGATGCCGTACCCGCCCATCCACGATGCATGCGCGGTCGCCCGTGTCATCGCGCCCGAGGTCGTGCACTCGGAAGAGGCGTGGATCGCGGTCGAGACCAAGGGTCAGTGGACCTACGGCGAGACGGTGACGGACTTCACCGGCACCGGCGGACAGCCGTTCAACAACCTGGCTGCCACGAAGCTCGACTTCGACGCCTTCTGGGATCTCATCGTCGACGCCATCAAGCGCCTCAGCGCCTGACAAGACCGGTGCGCGGTCGTAGCCGATCGCGGCCGCGCACCTTTCACCACCCGCCCTCGAACGAGGTGAAGCAGATGAACAGACGACTCATCCTCGATGTCGACACAGGGACCGACGACGCGATCGCGATCATGATGGCGGGCCTCTCCCCGGACCTCGATCTGATCGCGTGCACGACTGTATGGGGAAACCACGATGTCGACACCACGACGGAGAACACCCTCCGCGTGCTCGACCACATCGACCACTCCGATGTGCCGGTGTATCGCGGACTGGGGAAGCCCTACGCGCCCATCCCCTTCCTGTTTCCCGACTACGCCGACAGCGACAGGACGATCGTCCATCCCCACGACTTCCCGATCGCTTCACGCACGAGTGATGTGCGCGCGACGCCGGCCGTCGAATGGCTCGTCGAGACGCTGCGCGCCGCCACCGAGCGAGTCACCCTCGTACCGGTCGCACCGCTGACCAATATCGCCGCGGCGATCACTCTCGATCCTCGGATCGTCGACGCGGTCGATGAGGTCGTGCTGATGGGCGGCGCTCACGCGTTGGGCAACGTCACCCCGGCGGCCGAAGCCAACATCTGGCATGACCCGGTGGCCGCCGACGTCGTGTTCCAGGCGGGCTTCGAACGTCTGGTGCTGGTGCCGCTCGACGCCACGCATGAAGCGATCGTCTCGCTCGACCAGACACGCGCTCTGCGCGCCACGGGCACCCCGGCGGCCGTCGCCGCTGCGGCCATCATCGAGCAACGCATCACGGGGTACAACGAGATCCTGCCCACCGGCGCAGCAGACACGGCTCCGGTGCACGATGCGCTGTGCATCGCCTACCTTCTCGACCCCGCGGTGCTCGATGTCGCGCCGTACCGCGTGCAAATCGACACGGTGAGCCCCCTGTCTTTCGGCAAGACCATCGTCGACGTCGACAATCGTGCGCGCAGCGCCGCGAACTGTCACGTGGCACTCGGCGCCGACGCGACACTCTTCAACGATCTGATGTTCCGCACGCTGTCAGAGGGGAGGTAGGGCTCGACTGCACGGCGATGCGAAGACGCATCGCCACCACTTCTGGCGTGACGATGCGCCAGCTGAAAAGGAGCGACGAATGCACTCCCTTGCACCACAGCGACGCGCACGGCGTGTCACCCTTCTCGCTGTCGGCGCGATCTCCGCAACGGCTCTGGTCCTGAGCGGATGCTCGGCCGACAACGGTTCGACCTCCTCCGACGGGACGGTGACGCTCACCGTCATCCGCTCGGCGGACAACGTGCCCACCGACGCACAGATGGAGGCCTACACCGAGTACACGGACGGCCGAGTCCAGTTCGACCTCACCGAAGTGCCCTTCGGCCAGTTCGCCGACAAGGTGAGCGTGCTCAGCACCTCGGCCAATCCGCCCGACATCTACGGGTACGACATGCCGAACACCGCGAACTATGCCTCCGAGGGTGTTCTGCTCCCATTGGACGAGTACCTCCCCGACGGTTGGAAGGACGACGTCCTCCCCGCGACGCTGAAGGAAGTGACCTACGACGACCAGATCTACTCGATGGGCGTCATCCAGGACGCACTCGTCCTCTATTACAACAAGACGCTGACCGACGCAGCCGGCATCGAAGTTCCCACGACGCTCGAGGACGGCTGGACCTGGGCTGAGGCTCACGAGGCGATGATGCAGTGCCAGGAAGGCACGCCGGAGAATCCCGACATCTACGGCCTCGCTCCGACACAGCTCGGTTCGGGTACACCTGGCCCCGTGTACAGCGACCTGCTGTACCTGCGCAGTGCCGGCGACCCGGACGCGCCGAAGGACTCCAGTGCGTACAAGACGTTCTACGCCCTGTCTCCCGATGGCGACGAAGTCGATGGTTGGTTGAACACGCCGGAGGCCATCGAGGCCGCCGAGTTCTACCAGTCGCTCTTCAACGGCGACACTGCCGTCACCTCGAAGACCGGCCGTCCGAACGCATTCGCCGACGGAATCGCCTGCTTCGACATCTTCCAGTCGCTGGGCATCTCCGCCGTGGAGGGCGTGGACTTCGAGTGGGGCGTCGCGCCCCTTCCGTACATCAAGTCGCCGATCGTGCACACCGGCGCAGTGACGCTGGGCGTGAGCAGTAAGTCAAAGAACGCCGATGAGGCTGCGGAGTTCGTCGTGTGGGCGAGCACTGGCGACGGCGCGAAGAACCACAGCATCGCCGAGAGCCGCCTGCCGAACCTGACATCGGTGTACGACGAGATCCCGGAGTTCCACGAGCCGCCTCGTGCGCTGTTCTTCGAAGAGCTGACCCAGTGGGGCCAGCCGCGTCCCCCGACGGTCGCGTTCTCGCAGTACAGCCAGATCGTCGAGACCGCTCTGAAGAACATCGCCTACGGCAGTGATCCGGAAGAGCAACTGAACTCCGCCGTCGCGCAGTTGACCCCGATGCTCCAGTAAGCATCTCCACGAGACAGAACCGGGTGGGTGTCCCTGAGACACCCACCCGGTTCTGTTCTGGTCGAGGCCCCTCTCCCCGCGGCGAACTCAGCGACGGCGGGCCGCCCGGGCGTGCAGCGAGGCAAGGCCCCAGATCAGGAGCAGCGCCGCCGTCAGACCGATACCCAGATAGGACACGTCGATGCCCCACGCAGGCTCACCGACCGCGGCGAGAACGACGTCGACGAGCTGGACGATTCCGACGACGAATGCCACGACGATGCCGACGAGGGTCAGGAGCACGGCATGGTTGCGCAGAGCGCCGGTGTTCGCCGTGGCTCTGTACGCTCGGCCGATGGCAGCCCCCTGCGCCGTGTCGAGCAACGTCATCCCCGCGGCGAAGAGCACGGGTAGGACGAGAATCGCGTACCACGGTACTCCTGAGATCGATGACGTGCCGGCGAGGATGAGCAGGCCCACCTCCGTCGCGGTGTCGAACCCGAACCCGAAGAGCATTCCGACGAGGTACATCCGGCGAGGGTTGTCGATCTTCGCGCCCACCCGCTCGAGAACCCGGGTCACCGGCCCGCCCACCGAGTGGACCGAATAGACATCGCGCCGACGGCGACGCCGCAACGCGATGAGGTTCAGCACGCCCAGGAGAAGGAGGAACACTCCTGAGAACGTCGGCCCCCAGAAACCCGTGAAGGTCTGCAATGCGGAATCCTCGTCGAGAAGGAGTTCGCCGGCCGCATGGACGCCGAAAGCGAGGACGATGCACATCAGGAGCACCACGGAGGAATGCCCGAGAGAGAACCACAGTCCCACCGACGATGACGGCCTGCCCAGTTCGACCATCCTGCGCGTGGTATTGTCGATCGCCGCGATGTGGTCTGCGTCGAAAGCATGTCTCATCCCGAGCAGGTAGGCGGCGATTCCGAGCGCAGCGCCGAACACCGTGGCTCCGCTTGCTTGGGAGCCCATCACGAAGCCTTGAGGGACGACGGCCAGCAGAAGCACGCCCCAACCGACGAGGTGGAGCCCGACGACGATGACCACGGCGGGCATCAGGTCGCGCACCTCACGTCGGCGGGAGTCAGTGGGAGCGATCTGGTCTATGGACATCTGCGGCCTCCTCAGGCGTGCCGGTCATAGTGGACGAGTGTTCTCGAAGGGTGAGAGATGGAGTTCGGTGCCGAGCCACCGCGCGCCGAACCGCCCGGCACCGAAGTCCATGACTGTCGTGTGATCATCGGTCGACTGCACGCCGGAGGCGGTGGGATCCACGATCTGCACGGAGTCGACGACCCTCCATCCGTTCGTGCCGGTCAGATCGGGACGCTGTCCGTCCACGCGAAACTCCTCCACGTGGATCGCCCCCTCGCCGTCCTCGATGTGCAGGAAGGAGTGCACGATTCCGCCCAGCTCCTCCGCCCTGCCGAGAACGATGACATCGCGCAGATGCAGACGAGCCGAACCGATCAGACGGACCTCGGAGCGGCGCACCACGTGCGCCTGGTCGGAGACGACCATGGGGTGCGCGTCCCATCGCAGCGAGGCACGGTCTCCGATCACGGCGCTGAAGACCCACTCCGACTCGGCTCCATCGCTCGGATAGACCACGGTGCCGCCGACGTCGATGATCTCCAGATCGCACCCGTCATCGACTCTCACGTCGATGCGCACGGAGTCCCCTCCGAGCAGCATCGCGCCGCCGCTGAGCAAGGCGACGCGCACATGTCGCGGACCTCGTTCGATGAGCCGCGGTACGAGCAGCGTTCCCTCGAGTGCGACCGACGCTCTTTGCTCGCCGGGCGCGACGCGGATGCGAGTGGTCACTCGTCGCGCACCGCACGGGGTTCGTGTTCGTCGCCTTCGACATGGGTGTGCGCGTGATCGTGATCATGGCTGTGCGGGTGCTCGTGGTCGCCGTCCTCATCGGCGTGGAAGTGCGGGGCCATCGGACCGGGGTCCTGCGGCACGAGGGCTCCCGATCGCAACTCACCGAGCGTACGGAGCACCCAGGCCTTGAGCGCGAGGACGGAGTCGTCGTCGTGCCTGGAGAGCGCGAGGACGACTCGCCCGTCACGCGCGACCGCTGCATCGCTGAGCATCAGTTCGACGTCCACTCCCACGTGCGGAGCGAGGTCGGTCTTGTTGATGATGAGCAGGTCCGCGCGGGCGATCCCCGGTCCTCCCTTGCGGGCGACGTCGCCACCTCCCGCGACATCGAGCACGAACAGCTGGGCGTCGACCAGAGCAGGCGAGAACGTGGCCGTCAGGTTGTCACCGCCGGACTCGACGAGTACGACGTCGAGAGGAGCGAAGTCGTGTTCGAGGTCTTCGACTGCCAGGAGATTCGCGGTGATGTCATCGCGGATGGCAGTGTGCGGGCATGCCCCGGTCTCGACAGCACGGATACGCTCCGGCTCCAGGACACCGGCGGAACGAAGGAAGCGCGCGTCCTCGTCGGTGTAGATGTCGTTCGTGATGACACCCAGTCGGAGTTCACCCGACAGGGCTCTGCACACCGTGGCGATGAGAGAGCTCTTCCCGGTACCGACGGGGCCTGCTACCCCAAGCCTCAGGGTGGTTCGAGGGGTGGATTCATGCACGATAGAGCCTCTGCTTTCTTCGGGAGTGCTGGAACGCCCACAGTTCGTGGAGCGGGGCGGAAGAGGACGGGATGGATCGGGGATCGCGCACTTCGACGAGCGACTCGATCCGGCTCTCATGGTCAGCGCAGATCTGCACGGCGCCGGAGATCACGGTGGAGGGATCGGCCGGCGCGAGCTTCAGGTATGCCGTCACCACGGCCATCGCCTCGTCGTAGAAGACGGAACGCACCAGATCGTGAGCGGAAATGCCGGCGAGCGCTGCGAACGTCCCCGTCACCATGGCGCGCGGAGGCAGGACCGGCAAGGCATCGAGTCGTC
Organism: Microbacterium sp. NPDC087589; assembly: GCF_044743635.1. Lineage (NCBI taxonomy): Bacteria > Bacillati > Actinomycetota > Actinomycetes > Micrococcales > Microbacteriaceae > Microbacterium > Microbacterium sp. NPDC087589. The sequence goes on along the minus strand of NZ_JBIUWV010000006.1, from coordinate 176,300 downwards.
GTCGCTGATCTGCAGACGGGAAGAGGACGCGCGAGAACCGGAGCAGACCACGTCCCAATCCACGGGAGACTTTCCGGACGTCGAGGACCGGGGTCCGCGCGACCCATTCCCTCTCGATTCGGGACAATGACGACTCGAGTTCGCTGGGACCAGCCGATCGGACTGCATGTGCGGTGACCACAGCAGTCGCTGCTTCCACCGTCGCACTCGCGCGCAACCTGGAGTCGATATACGCGAACACATCGCTCGGAGGCATGCCGGCAGCGAGCGCAGGCTCCAGTCCGGAGGACGAGACGTGCGAGCCGGCCGGGAGCCGAGAGTCGTTCAGGAGAAACGTGAGAAAGGCCGCAGACATAGGCCATCAGAAGAGGTTGTAGAGCTGCGCGAGCGGGAGGAGCTCCGAGGGCGCCGGGCGCACGGGCTCGCCGTCGATGGCGATCTCGAAAGTGTCTGCTCGGATGTCGATGCGCGGCATGGCGTCGTTGTTCTTCATGTTTCGCTTGCCGACATCCCGCGTCGGATCCACGATGTCGATACGACGTCGGAGCCCCAGCTCGTCCGCGAGTCCGGAAGCTGCGGGGGACACGAAAGTGATGCTGTGATCAGCGCCGGTGATCGCGCCGAAGGTCTCCCTCATCAGCACGGGTTGAGGGGTTGGGATGGAGGCGTTCGGGTCGCCGAGGGCCGCCCAGGCGATGGCGCCTCCCTTGACCACGAGCGACGGACGCACGCCGAAGAAGCGAGGATCCCAGAGGACGAGGTCGGCGATCTTGCCCTGCTCGATCGACCCGACGACACGGTCGATGCCGTGCGCGATCGCAGGATTGATCGTGTACTTCGCGACGTATCTGCACGCGCGGGTGTTGTCCGCCCGCTCCCGCTGGTGCAGCTTGCCCCTGGCATGCTTCATGACATGCGCCACCTGCCACGTCCGTGTGATGGTCTCTCCGATCCGCCCCATAGCTTGGGCATCCGATGAGGTGATAGACAGCGCACCCAGATCGTGCAGGATGTCCTCGGCAGCGATCGTGGTCGCCCGGATCCTCGACTCGGCGAAGGCCAGGTCTTCAGGCACGGAGGACTTCAGATGATGACAGACCATGAGCATGTCGAGATGCTCTGCGACAGTGTTGACTGTATGCGGCAGGGTCGGGTTGGTGGACCCGGGAAGGACATTTTCCATGGCCGCGATACTCAAGATGTCGGGAGCATGCCCACCACCCGCGCCTTCGACGTGGAAGGCGTGTATCGAGCGGCCGCCGATAGCATCGACCGTCGATTCAAGATAGCCCGCCTCATTGAGAGAGTCGGAGTGCAACGCAACCTGAAGCCCAAACTCGTCGGCCGCGGTAAGTGCGGAATTGATCGCTGCAGGTGTGGCGCCCCAATCCTCGTGCACCTTGTATCCTGCGGCGCCAGCCAGGGCCTGCTCGGCGAGTGACGCCGACGAGACCGTGTTGCCCTTCCCGAGAAGCAGCACGTTCATCGGGTAGTCGTCGAGTGCCCGGTGCATCGCCTTGAGATGCCACGCTCCGGCCGTCACCGTTGTCGCCTTCGAGCCCTCCGAGGGACCCGTGCCCCCACCGACGACAGTGGTGATGCCGGCAGCCGAGGCCTCGTGCAGCTGTGACGGCGACAGCAGGTGCACATGCGAATCGATCGCCCCTGCGGTCAAGATCTTCCCTTCTCCCGCGATCACGTCCGTCGAAGGACCGATTAGCAGTTCAGGGTGCACGCCGTCGGCGATGTCGGGGTTGCCCGCGCGCCCCAATGCAACGACGCGGCCCTCCCGCAATCCGACATCAGCACGAACGACTCCCCACCAGTCGAGCACGATGACGTTGGTGATGACGGTGTCGAGAGCTCCGTCGGCGCGGGTCGCCGTTCCTTGCGCCATGGACTCCCTGATCGATTTTCCTCCGCCGAACACGGCCTCCTCGCCTCCGAAGGTGAAGTCCTGCTCGACCTCGATCCAGAGGTCGGTGTCGCCGAGCCGGACCTGGTCTCCGACCGTCGGCCCGTACAGAGAGGCGTAGCGGCGCCGGTCGATTTCACTCATGAGCTCTCCTATCCACGATCCTGATACCCGCGACGAAAGCGCGACCTCGCAGCCGGACGACAGGTAGTCGGCGCGATGCCCCCGGCTCGAAACGCTGCGAGGTTCCCGATGGGATGTCGAGACGGTGGCCGAGAGCCGTCGCACGATCGAACTCGAGTGCGGGGTTGACGTCGGGAAGATGGATGTGAGAACCGATCTGAATCGGCCGGTCGCCCGAGTTGACGAAGACGATTGAGTTTCGTTCGTCGTCGTGACGGTCAGAGTTGAGCGTGTGAGTACCCGGTGCGACGCGGATCGCTCCGGGCCCTGACTCCTGCATATGTACCATGTTGTCGTCGCCTGCTCAGTCGATAGGATCGTGGATGGTCACGAGCTTGCGACCGTCGGGAAAGGTGGCTTCGACCTGAATGTCGGTGAGCATCTCCGCCACACCTTCCAACACATCTGCGCGGGTCAGAACGGTTCGCCCCTCGGACATGAGTTCGACGACAGAGCTGCCCTCTCGGGCGCGTTCGATCACCCAGGTCGCAAGCAGGGCGACCGACTCCGGATGATTGAGGCGCAGACCCCTGCCGTGTCGATCTCTCGCGACGATTCCCGCAACAGCGAGGAGAAGCTTTTCCTGCTCCGATGGTGAGATCAGCACGATCGTGTCTCTGCGGGGTCTGAATAGGTCATGAGCCCGACGTTACATATCTAATGTCTGAGGAACAAGACATCAGATGTGTAATGGTCGCATCTTTACATGGTCGAAACTTCCTCGACTCACACTCGTAATGGGAGCCCGCCCGCGTACCTGTCAGTACAGGTCGACGAGCTCAGACGATCAGTTCATGCCTGCCAGACCACGGGAGTGGACGGAGTTGCGTCTACGACGCTCTCAATCACCACGTCACACTTCACGAGCAGCCCGCGCGAGCGGCTCGTAGTCACAAGCTGGTACCCGTCGCCTTCGCAAGATGGCTTACGTGAACACCTTGACTGAGAACCGATCCGCGATCCGGCGGTAGCCTTCTGCGTCAGGGGGCAACGCATCCGGTAGGAGGTGCGGCGTCCTCGGCGCTGAAGAGCTCCAAACCATCGACGTACCGGATGTTGTCGTCGCCCGCGCTGGTCCGCTGTTCGACGTGCAGCTTCATGATCTCTCGGACTCTGCCGAGGGTGAGAGATCCGCCGATAGCCGCACCGCTCTGTGCGCGGAAGTAGCTTCCACTCTCACCCATCACGAGTGGCCCAGGTTCGAACTCGAGCTGCTCGCAGTAGATTGGACTGACCAGCACGATTGGGACGAGTGGCAACTCTGCGCGGATGATGTCGACGAAATCGTGGAGCGCCGGTAGGAACGTACGCTCGGTTATCGTCACTCCCCCGACGATGTTGATGCCGATCTCGAGACTCACGATATCTGGCGCGGTGTCGACGATACAGCGAGCCATAGCGGCATCAAGGTGGCACTGGCCACCCAGACCGAGACTGACCAGTTCAACGTCGTTGTGACGAGCGACCGCAATCGGCCACGCATCCATCGGGAGGTCGACATCCGCGCATTGACTGATAGAGCTGCCGTGATCGGTCCACCGCCGACCCGCGGCATCGCTTGCTCGCAGGGAAGCGCGCGGGGCGACGCCGAAGTCGATGACTGCGACGCGAGCGTTCGTGGGTAGCCATATGCGCACTCGGCGGCGCGTCGAATCGGCACCGAGGTCGACCCGAATGCGCGAGGGACCCGCGGGCACGACAATGGACTGATCGGACGCATCCAGCGAAAGGACCGTCTGGGCGTCGAACTTCAGAGGTGCAATCTTGACGCCATCGATCTCGACACCAATGAACGAGTCCATGATGGGAGCACCGAAAAGGGACTCCGCGGGCGATGGCCGCCTCGAGCTCAACCCACTCCGCATCCGTCTGAAAGTCGAATCGGACGCCGGACGGATTGGAACTCACGAAGTCGAACTGGGGATCAGTGATGGTGCTCCGCGCGCGCTCGGTCGAGCGGTGGAAGACCACTCCGCCAGGTGACTGCTGGATCTCGACGGCCCCGCGGATGGTTGTCGGAAGCCGCCTCTGCCGTCGACCAGGTCTGGGTGTACAGACGCGCACGAGACGATCCGGCGGCTATGACCATGGTCAAGGAACTGTTACTGCTGTGTTACCGCACGGCGCATCCGGGCTATGAAGAAGGCCCCGAATCCCAGTCGTTACAAGGGGAGTCGGGGCCTTCGTGGTGGCGGTGACGGTGGTGTCTGGTTTCAGGACATCGTGAACGGGTGTCTCGGGACATCGTGAACGGCTGGTCTGGTGGAGTGGTGGTGTCTCAGGACATCGTGAACGGTGGCCAAGTACGAGATCCTCATCAAAGCCGTGACGATCCAGAAGCTCTCCTACGGCGAGGTGGCCGCGCGATACGGCGTCTCCAAAACGCTGGTCCACAAGCTCCATCACCGGTGGCTCGTCGAAGGCGACGCCGCGTACGAGCCTCGCTCGCGGCGTCCCCGCTCGTCACCCACTCGAACGCCCGACCGAATCCGCGAACGAGTCCTCGCACTGCGAGATGAACTCATCGCCCTCGGCGTCGATGCCGGGGCGGACACGATCAGCGAGCACCTGGCCCGTGAACGCATCTCCCTGTCCCGGGTGACGATCTGGCGGATCCTCACCGCAGCGGGCAAGGTCAGCCCGCAACCACAGAAGCGTCCCCGCTCGTCCTGGCGCCGATTCACCGCCGACCGCCCCAACGAGCTCTGGCAATCCGACTTCACCCACGTGTCCCTCAGCACCGGCGCGGACGTCGAAGTGATCGGCTGGATCGACGATCATTCCCGTTATCTGCTGCATCTCAGCGCCCACCCGCGCATCACCGGACACACCGTCACTGACACGTTTACCGCGTCAGCCCACGAGCACGGGTATCCCGCCGCAACGCTCACCGATAACGGCATGGTCTACACCACCCGCCTCGCCCGCGGAGGCAGAGGGCGCGGCGACGGAGCCGGCAACGCGTTCGAAACTCTCCTCGCCACCCTGGGCATCATCCAAAAGAACGGCAAACCCTTCAAACCCACCACACAAGGCAAGATCGAACGGTTCTGGCAGACGCTGAAGAACCACCTCCGAGCCCACCCCGCCGCGACCATCACCGAGCTGCAACACACCCTCGACGCGTTCCGCGACTACTACAACACCGTCCGACCACACCGCGCCCTCGGACGCAAAACCCCCACGTTCGCCTACGAACTCATCCCGAAAGCCGACCCCGCACGACCCGACGACCCGAACATCTGGCGCGTCCGCTACGACACCATCGACAACGACGGAAAAATCACCCTCCGCCACCACGGAAGACTCCTCCACCTCGGCATCGGACGCGCCCACACCCGCACCGAAATCATCTGCCTCGTCCACAACGACGACGCCACGATCATCATCCTCACCACCGGCGAACTCCTCGCCGAATTCACCCTCAACCCAGAAAAGAACTACCAACGCAAAAACGGTTGAACCCCCGAAACCGGGGGTTCAACCGTTCACGATGTCCTGCGACATCACAGCGGCGGTGACGGTGGGATTTGAACCCACGGTAGGGATTAACCTACACAACATTTCGAGTGTTGCACCTTCGGCCGCTCGGACACGTCACCGCGGACTAGCTTACGACAACCCGCGCCACGGCGCGAATCGGCGGCATCCTCGATTGAGATCCTGATCCTCGACCGAGACCCTGATCCTCGACCGAGACCCTGATCCTCGACTGAAACCCTAATCTTCGAATGAGACCCGCGGTCTGCACATGGGTCTCGCTCGGCAAGGCGGGTCTCGGCAGCACAGGTCGACCGACGCAGGGGTTTCGGACGGCAGGGAGGGTCTCGTCAGGGACAGGACCCCCTGCCGCGTGGCAACCCGTCCGGTTTTACCCCACCCCTCCCCCGGCGTCCGCCTGGCGTCCTGGTTAGGATGGCCTAAGGCATGCTCACGGAGGGGACGCAATGGGCTTCATCACATCAGAGGCGCTGGCCGAGACCGGCTACGTCGTGCTCGACGACCACGACCAGGCATCCGATCCCGCCGAGTGGCTCGACCTCGAGTACATCGGCTGGCGCTCATCCGGCGTCACCCGCTTCGCCCCGCTCGCGAGCTATGCCGGCGCGATCGAGTGCAACGGCTTCTGGAACCACACCCCGCCCCGCACCGACAAGGACGGTGTCTGGGTCGAGTCTCAGGTCGCGGTCGCCCCGACTCTGCAGCGGCGCGCACTCGAACCCGGCGCCGGAGTGGGCCGTTGCCGCGTCATCGAGCTGCAGCCCAATGAGTACGCGGATGCTGTCTACAACCTGCACCAGGACGACAACAACCGCCTCAACGACGACGGCACCGGATGGGTCGTGCGCGGCTACTACAACCTCTCCGACGACACCGACTCGCTGCTCCTGCTGCGCTCCGACCGCTTCGACCCCGCGACCGAGATCCGCTTGCCGCTGCGCGAGGGCTCCCGCATCATCGTCGACACCCAGCGCTTCTGGCACGCGGTCTGGCACCGCGGCACCGCCCCGCGCTACGCCCTGATCACGTCATGGACGTCTGGTCCCGAGCTCGACGCCTACATCGAGGCCAACCACGGCGACCCGCGCCCGGCGACGGTGGACCTCGACCCGCAGCTGGTGGACGACGCGCAGATCGAACTGCACCGACGCATCGAGGAGCGCCGCCGCGTGTTCGAGGCCCAGGGGATCGTGATGGAGCCGCGCGCCGACCTCAACGTCTGAGACGGGTCTCGGTCTGCTTCGTCCGGGGAGCATCCGCCCACACCTTCGGCCGACCGCCTGCAGGACCGACGCACGCCTGCAGGACCAGAACCCGGTTATCCACCCGACATCCGTGCCAGCATCCCGCAAACGACCCCAACCAACCCCACCCGGCACGTCATCCCGATCTCCTCGGCGCACCGCCTGCAGGACCGACGCACGCCTGCAGGACCAGAACCGGTTTTCCCCCCGACATCCGTGCCAGCATCCTGCAAACGGCCCACACCGACCCCACTCTGCAGACGACCTTCGCCACCCCACCCGGCAGACCCGACTACAACGAGACCGTGCGCCCGTCTTGCAACCTGACGATCCGGTCGACGGTTCCCGCCGGCGGGGCGACGTGCGAGATCAGCAGCACTGACTGCTCCCCCGCCGCCTGCAGCAGGTCGCGCAGCAGGGCATCGGATGCATCGGGGTCGACGCCCGCCGTCGGCTCGTCGAGCACGAGCACCGGGAAGCCGCGCAGCAGCGCGCGAGCCAGGGCGATGCGCTGCGCCTGACCGCCCGACACGAGGCCACCACGGTCGCCGACACGCGCATCCAATCCCCCGCGCTCGCGCGCCCACGAGCCGAGCCCCACCCGGTCGAGCACTGCGAGCAGCTCGTCGTCCGTCGCCGAGTCGCGGGCGAACAGCAGGTTCTGCCGGATGTCCTCGTCGAACAGCTGCGGACTCTGCTCGCACAGCCCGATCGTGCGGCGCAGCGCCGCCCCCGACAGCAGGGCGGCATTCCGCCCGCCGACCGAGTACTGGCCCTCGACCCGCAGGAATCCCACGAGCGCTGCGGCCAGCGAGCTCTTGCCCGCACCGCTCGGCCCCGACACGAGCACACGTTCGCCCGGATGCAGATCGAGGTCGACTCCGCGCAGCGCGGGCATCCCGCCCGGCCACCATGCCCGCACATCTCGCAGTCGCAGCGCGGGCACGCCGTCGATCTCGGCGTCGTCACCGTCGTCGGACCGCAGCTCGGAGGGCACCTCAGACGGAAGCACGTCGACGATGCGCTCGGCGCTCGACCGCACACTCCGCCACGATGCCGCGGCGATCGGCACCGCGCCGAAGACCTCGAACACGACCATCGGCACGAGCACGGCGACCGCGAGCCAGGGGCCGTCGATCGCTCCGGTCGTCAACCCCGGGGAAGCGACGGCGAGCGCCCAGACCGATGCGGCACCCGCCACCGCCGACACGATCCCGGCTGCGATCGCCTGCGCGAGCGAGGCGCGACTCACGGCCCGGCGAAGCTCAGCATCCGCCTGTCGAATCCGCTCGCGGGCCTGCGGCTCGGCACCGTAGGCGAGCAGCACGTCGAGTGCGCCGAAGTAGTCGGTCAGCGCGGCCGACAGGTCGCCGCGGCGACGTGAGACCGCGGCCTCGGCGCGGGACCCGAACAACCATCCGAGGCCGATCGCCGCGGCTGCGGCGATCACCAGACAGGCGGCCAGGGTCAGGGCAGCGGGTACCGACACGAACGCGAGGAACCCCACCGCACCGAGCGCCACGAGCCCCGCCACCGCGAGCGGCTGAACCACGCGCAGCGGCAGGTTCTGCAGATTCTCGACGTCGTCGACCAGAGCCGACAGCACGCGGCCGTGGTCGGTGCGTCCGAGTCCGGCAGGCGACAGCGGAGTCAGCCGCCGCACCATGTCGGCGCGGGTCGATGCGAGCTGACGCAGCGCCGCGTCATGACCGCTCAGCCGCTCGAGATAGCGGGTGACGGCGCGCGACACCGCGAAGAACCGGACGCCCACCACGGCGATCGACAGCGGCACGAGCGAATCCACGATCGACGCGCTGACGATCAGCCAGCCGCTCACGGCGAGCAGACTCACCGCGGCCCCCGCCGACAGGAAGCCCCAGATCGCGCCGGGAAGGAAGCGACGCAGAGGCGGCTGCGCGAGACGAAGGATGCCGCGCACGCGCGCCGCCGAACCGGGTCCCTGAGTCTGTTCCGTACCGGATCCCTGATCCGCCGCCGCACCGGGTCCCTGGTCCGCCGCCCCACCGGGTCCCTGAGCCTGTCGAAGGGTCACACGCTCACCCCCAGCTCGATGAGCTGATCGGCCACGTCCCGTGCCGACCGACGGTGCGAGACGAGCAGCACCGTCGCCCCGGCATCCGCCCTCGCACGCAGTGAGTTCCACAGACGCTGCTCGGTCTCCGGGTCCAGGGCACTGGACGGCTCATCGAGCGCCAGCACCGCATCGGGGCGCTGCGCCTGTCGATACAGCGCCCGCGCGACCGCGACCCGCTGCGCCTGTCCCCCAGAGAGCCCGCTGCCCTGCACACCCAGCTCGAGCGCCGGGTCGACGTCGTTCGCGCACGCGTTATCCAGGGCACGGCGGATGCCGTCGGCATCCGGGGTCTCATCGCCCAGCGCCACGTTCGCGGCGATCGTGCCGCGACTCAGCTGTGGGCGCTGCCCGCTCCACGCCAGCCATTCCGATGGCGCGAGCTCGCTCACATCCACCCCGCCGACCGCAGCCGCCCCCTCGAACTCGACGGCGCCGCGCAGGGCGGCCAGCAGGCTCGATTTGCCGGCCCCGCTCGGCCCCTCGATCAGTGTGATGGTGCCGGGCTCGGCGGTGAACGACACCGGCGGCAGATCGCGCACCCGCAGGTCGGAGATGACGAGTTCTCGCGCATTCGCCGTTCGCAACTCAGGAAGAGCACCCGAATCGTGCCCCTCCGACCCCGCCATGATCCCCTTCGCGGCATTCGTTCCTGAGTTGTGAACACCGGCCGACCGAGAGTCCACCAGGTCCTCCGCCAGGTCGAGCACCTCGAACACGTCTTCCGTCGCCGCAACCCCCTCGGCGGCTGCATGGAACTGCACCCCCACCTGGCGGATCGGCAGGAAGGCCTCGGGCGCGAGCAGCAACACGAACAATCCGACCTCGAGAGACAGATCACCCGAGAGCAGACGGAACCCGACCGCCACCGCGATCAGAGCCACCGCGATCGAGGCCAGCAACTCCATCGAGAAGCCCGAGAGAAAAGAGAACCGCAGCACCTTCATGGTCTCGCGGCGGTAGTCGTCGGCCGTCTGCTCGATCTGCGCAGCGGCGCGGCGCTCTCGTCCGAACAGGCGCAGCGTCGAGAGGCCCTGCACGGTGTCGGCGAAGCGCGCCGCGAGACGCTGCAGCGTCTGCCACTGCTTGCGCTGCACCGTGCGGGTGGCGATGCCGATGAGGATCAGGAACAGCGGGATCAGCGGCAACGTGATGACCGCGGTCAGCCCGCTCGGCCAGTCCTGCCACCACATGACCGCCACCAGCACTGGCGTCGCGACGACCGTGAGCACGAGCTGCGGGATATATCGGGCGAAGTACGCGTCGAGCGCCTCGAGCCCGTGCCCGGCGGTCACGGCGAGCCCAGCCTGATTGCGCTGGGCGAGCCACCCCGGTCCGAGGCGACCGACCGCGGCGATCAGCGCGGCCCGCAGCTGCATCCCGGTCTTCGCCGCAGCGCGGGTTCCGGCGGCATCCGAGGCGGCGATCAGCACGCCCCGAAGCCCCGCGAGACCGAGCAGCCACAGCAGCGAGGTGGCGACATCGCGTCCGGCGAGCGCGCCGGTGACGGCATCCGTCAGCATCCAGGCGAACGCGATCGTCACCGCCGTCTGCGCGACGCCGATAACGCCCGACAGCAGCAGGAACCCGCGGGCGGCGCTGGCATATCGGATCAACCGGATGTCTACCGGCTTCACGAGCACACCTCCCACGCCACAGACCCGAGAGAGGTCGCTCCGGTCGCAGTTCGTGCCGCTCCCCGATCAGGAAGGCGGCGCGAACTGCGACCAGAGCAGAAGCCGTGTCTCACGCGTGCGCCGGAGCCCCCTCGATCGAGCTGCGGGTGACGCGCTTGCGGAAGATCCAATACGTCCACGTCTGGTACGCGAGCACCAGCGGCAGGGCGATCAGGGCGGTCCAGCTCATGATGGTCAGCGTATACGGCGTGCTCGATGCGTTCTCGATCGTGAGGCTGAAGGCCGGGTCGATCGTCGACGGCATCACGTAGGGGAACAGCGCGGCGAACAGCATCACGACGGCGGATGCCACGGTGACAGCTCCCGCCGTGAACGCCCGCCCGTCGCGACCACGCAGCGAGAACAGCACCGAGGCGATGAGCGCGAGCGCGGCGACCAGACCGCATCCGACCACCATCAGCATCAGTGGAGCCTCACGACCCCAGGCGATGCCGATGGTCCAGATCACGGTGCCGGCGGCAGCGAGCACCGTGGGGCCGGCGGCGAGCTTCACCAGGCGACGAGCATCCGCGTGCACCTGCCCGTCGGTCTTGAGCGAGACGAACAGCACGCCGTGCAGGAAGAAGAGCAGCAGCGTCGTGACGCCGACGAGCAGCGAATAGGGGTTGAGCAGGGCGAAGAAGCCACCGACGTAGATGTGGCTCTCGTCGATCGCCACCCCCTGCACGATGTTGCCGAAGGCGACACCCCACAGCAGTGCGGGCACGGCAGAGCCGATCACGATCATCCGGTCGAAGCCGCGCTTCCACTGGGCGCTCTCGCGCTGGTGCCGGTACTCGAACGAGACGCCGCGCAAGATCAGCGCGAGCAGGATCAGCAGCAGCGGCAGGTAGAACCCGCTGAACAGCGTCGCATACCACTCGGGGAACGACGCGAACAGGCAGGCGCCGGCGACGATGACCCAGGTCTCGTTGAGATCCCAGATCGGGCCGATCGTGTTGATCACCTGGCGACGCGAGACGTCGTTCCTGCCGAGGAACGGCAGCGACATGCCCACGCCGAAGTCGAACCCGTCGAGCACGAAGTAGCCGACGAAGAGGAAGGCGACGATCCAGAACCACATGTATTCCATGACTGATCCCTTTCTCAGTACACGACCGACGGCAGCTGGGCCGTCTCCTCGTGGGGCTGCTCTTCGGTGTCAGGGCCCTTCTGGGCCGCTCTGATGATGAGGCGGATCTCGACCACGGCGAGCGCGGCGTAGATCGCGGTGAAGGCGATCAGCGAGATGAGGACCTCGACGCCGCTGACTCCCGGCGAGACGCCGTCTTGAGTGGTCATCAGGCCGAACACGATCCAGGGCTGTCTGCCCATCTCGGTGAAGACCCAGCCCATGATGTTGGCGACGAGCGCGAGGGGGAACGACCAGATCGCGAGCTTCCACATCCACGGGGCCGGCGGGTTCTTGGCTCCCTTGCGGGTGACCCACAGACCGACGACCGCGACGAGCGCGGCGGCCATGCCGAGGCCGATCATCCAGCGGAACGCCCAGTACGTGACCCAGAGCACCGGCGCGAACTCGGTGAGGCCCGTGTCGGCGAAGGTCGTGGCGTACTCGGCGTTGAGGTCGTTGATGCCGTGCACGCAGGCGTCGAACGTGTGCGTCGACAGCAGCGACAGCAGATACGGCACCCGGATGCTGAACAGCTCGGAGCTGCCGTCCGGGGTGCCGAGGGTGAAGAGGCTGAACGAGGCATCCGGCCCGCACACCGTGTTGAACGTCGCTTCAGCCGCGGCCATCTTCATGGGCTGCGCGGCATACATCGCGAGGCCCAGCTGGTCACCGGTGAGCACGACGCCGGCGGTCGAGACGATCATCGCCCAGAGTCCGAACTTGAGCGAGATGCGCATGGTGTCGAAGTGCTGTCCGCGGGCGAGGTGCCAGGCCGAGACCGAGATCACGACACCGGCGGCGAACATCAGCGCACCGAAGATCGTGTGCGGGAAGGCGGCGAGAGCAACCGGGTTCGTCAGCAGCGCCCAGAAGTCGGTGAGCTCGGCACGGTTCGTCTCGGGATTGAAGACGTACCCGACCGGGTTCTGCATGAACGCGTTGGCGGCGATGATGAAGTACGCCGACAGGATGCTGCCGATCGAGACGCACCAGATGGTGGCGAGGTGCAGCTTCTGCGGCAGCTTGTCCCAGCCGAAGATCCACAGGCCGATGAACGTGGCCTCGAAGAAGAACGCGAGCAGCCCCTCGAAGGCCAGCGGGGCGCCGAAGACGTCACCGACGAAGCGGGAGTAGTCCGACCAGTTCATGCCGAACTGGAACTCCTGCACGATGCCCGTCACGACACCCATGGCGAAGTTGATCAGGAAGATCTTGCCGAAGAAGCGCGTGAGGTGCAGGTACTGCACCTTGCCGGTGCGCACCCACGCGGTCTGGAAGATCGCGGCGACGAGCGCCATGCCGATCGTCAGAGGCACGAAGAGGTAGTGGTAGACGGTCGTCAGACCGAACTGCCATCGAGACAGGACCAGCGGGTCTAGCCATTCCATGAGCCACTCCTTCTTCCGCGCCCAGGTTCTTCTGTGCGCCGGTTCTTCTGTGCGCCGGGTGCCACGCTAACGACGGGTCCGCCGCCCCCGATGGGCCGCCGACCGTGAATAAGACAGATGCTCGCCTAGGCGGCGGTCATCTCCGTCAGGCGCAGCTGCACGGTGCAATCCGCCGGGAGGGCGGAGGTGCGCACGGCCTCTGCGGCGAGCGGCCCACCGGCTTCGGTGAGCACCCCCTGCATGAGGCCGAGGTGCACGGAGCACAGCATCGGACGGTCTTCGGCGCGACCCGCGGCGTGCGGGCACGGGCTGAGATCGACAGTGAGCTGCTCGTCGTCGACGACGGGCTCGAAGCCGCTCTCCTCCAAGTGTTCGATCAGGGCGTCCAGCTGATAGGTCGCGTCACGACCCAGAGCGGATGCCGACGCAGGAAGGACTCGACGCAGCAGATCGCCGCGAACGGCAGCCGCCTTCGCCTTGTTGCGGGCGATGGGGCTGGAGGCATCCGCTGTTCCGGTCGCCGCACTGTAGAGCGTGCGCGGACGGCCGCGGGTGGTGCGGTGCTCGCTGGCCTGGATGACGTAGCCGCCCTCGATCAGGCGCTGCAGGTGCTCGCGCACCGTGTTGGGGTGCAGCCCTGTGGCCTCGCACAGCTCGCCGATCGTGAGCTCCGCACGCGTCTGCGCGGTGTCGTTCTGCGCCGATCCGCCCTCGAACAGCGCGTGCAGGATCCGCACTCGCGAGAAGGTCGAGATCGGCCCGCAGACGGGCCCGCCGTTGGCCATGACTCCAGTATCCCGTGGCCGCTGCGCGACATCGAGGGGTTGGGCCGTGAATAATGCCCGAACCGATAGGGATGTCTGATCCCGGCGATAGCCTGGCTGCATGGCCACCCGAAAACCTGCCCCTCCCGCATACGTCTGCACCGAATGCGGCTGGACGACGGCCAAGTGGGTGGGCCGGTGCGCCGAGTGCCAGCAGTGGGGCACCGTGCAGGAGCAGGGTGCGCAGACCGGCATCCTGAGCCGCATCACTCCTCTCGCGCCGACCGCGGCGAAGGCCGCTCGACCGATCACGCAGATCACGACCGAAGACGCTCCCCGTCGCACGAGCGGGGTGGGCGAGTTCGACCGCGTGCTCGGCGGTGGCATCGTGCCCGGTGCGGCCATCCTGCTCAGCGGCGAACCGGGTGTCGGCAAGTCGACGCTGCTGCTCGAGGTCGCAGCCCAGGCGGCCCGATCGGGGCGTCGCGTGCTCTATGCGAGCGCCGAGGAGTCTCCCGCCCAGGTGCGCCTGCGCGCAGAGCGCACCGGAGCTCTGCACGACGAGCTCTATCTGGCGAGCGAGACCGACCTCGCGACGATCCTCGGGCACATCGACGAGGTGGCGCCGCAGCTGGTCATCGTCGACTCGGTGCAGACGGTGTCGTCGTCGCTCATCGACGGCGCAGCCGGTCAGCCGAGTCAGGTGCGCGAGGTCGCGGCGACCCTGATCCGGGTGGCGAAAGACCGCGGGCTGCCGGTCATCCTCGTCGGCCACGTCACGAAAGACGGCACCGTCGCGGGTCCCCGCGTGCTCGAGCACCTGGTCGACGTCGTCTGCCACTTCGAGGGCGACCGACAGACCTCGCTGCGCTTCATCAGAGCGCTCAAGAACCGCTTCGGTCCCACCGATGAGGTCGGATGCTTCGAGATGACCGGTGCGGGCATCTCCGAGGTTCCCGATCCCTCGGGCCTCTTCCTGTCTCAGGGCGCGACCGAGCCCGGCACGTGCGTAGCCATCTCGCTCGAAGGCCGTCGGGCTCTGCCGGTCGAGGTGCAGGCGCTCACGATCACCACGACGGCGCCGAATCCCCGTCGTGTCGTGCACGGCCTCGACTCCTCACGTGTGGCGATGGTGCTGGCGATCCTCGAGCGACGGGCGCACATCAAGACCAGCAATCTCGATGTCTACGTCTCGACCGTCGGCGGTGTGCGCTTCACCGAACCGGCCGCCGACCTGGCGATCGCGATCGCCGTCGCCGGGTCCATCCAGCAGATCTCGGTGCCGCGCACGGTCGCCGCCGTCGGAGAGCTCAGTCTGGCGGGCGAGATCCGGCCCGTGACCCAGTCGGCGCAGCGCCGTTCAGAGGCCGCGCGACTCGGCTACGACCAGGTGGTCGACGACCGCTCGAAGACCCTGCGCGCGGCGCTGAACGACGTGCGCGCCCGCAACACCACCCGACGCAGCGAAGCAGACATCCCGCCGTTCTGAGCCGGCGCCTCGGGCACGCACCCAGCCGGTCGACAACGCACCGCCACGCCCTCGCCCCGCCAGACCGCCACTTTCGCACGCCCCGCGCCGCCAGACGGGGCCGCTTTCGCACGCCCCCCGCCAGACGTGGCCACTTTCGCACGCCCCCCGCCAGACGTGGCCACTTTCGCACGCCCCCCGCCAGACGTGGCCACTTTGACACCCGAAAAGGCCGATCGCGATGCAAAAGTGACCCCGCACGGGCGGCCGATGCGAAAGTGGCCCCGCACAGGCCGTCGAGCCCCGCGCGGCCGCCCGCCGCGCCCACACCTCAGACGGGGTCAAAAACGCACCCGAAACGGCCGATCGCGATGCGAAAGTGACCCCGCATCGCGCCGCACCGGCGCGCGAGAGCCAAGCACGCGAGCGAACCGCCCCACCATGCGGCACCCGGACGGGCAGGAGTCAGGCGTCGAGCGCCTTGAGGAGCTCCTCAGGTGAGGCCTGCATCGGATGCGGACCCGCGATGTCGAGGAACACGGTCGTGATCGGGTGGGCGCCGAGGAACTTCCGCAGCCAGTCGGCTGTGTAGATCCCGACGCCCGGAGGCAGGTTCGCCGGCTTGTTCTTGGCATCGCTGAACAGCAGCAGCGCCAGATCGCCCGACGTCGGGTCGCGATAGGTCCAGACCTCTCCGCTGTCGAGTGGGTTATCACGAGCGCCGGGCTTGACGAGTGGCACGACCGTGGTGCCGTGGCGCAGAGCCAGGGCCACCGCAGCGATGTCCTGCTTCTCCAGCGCCTGAGCGAGGGCGTCCGACCGGAAATCCTCGGGTGCGGGCTTGCTCTTCGCGGATTTCGACTTCTTCGCTGCCATGCATCCAGCATATTCAGCGGATGCCGACACGTGCGCCGAAACGGGAGTGGAGATGGAAAGGGGCCCTCTCGAGTCATCCATTGGGGACTGGGGTACTCGAGAGGGCCCACGGACCCTCGGGGCGGCATGTCGAAGCGCTGGGGACGCTGTGCTCGACGCCACTGGGGATGGCATGCGCCGCAAGTTCTGCGAGGGTCACCTCAATGGTATCCCAAAGAATGAGCAGTGTCACCCGAAACTGAGTGCAGGACTGTATTCGAGACGTTTGGCCAGTCTCGGCGTCAATAGAGCAGGATCTGCTTCGTGGTCGTGCCCTTGAAGCCACCGATCTCAACGGCGACGTGGTACGACGCTCCACCCCCGGGCGCGCGCGGACGATTCTCGTCGGCGCACGTCTCGACGCTCGAGCGAGTGCGATCCCAGATGACCGGCACCTTGCTCGTCACGGTCGCGCCTGCGGTGAGCGTCGCGACCATGCTGCTCGGATTCTCCTGGCAATCGGTCGACGTCCACCAGACGTCGGATCCACTCGACACCGTGAGCCTCTGGGTCGTCGACCCCACGTCGATCGCGCAGTCTGTGGATCCGCGATTGGTCAGCGAGATCGACAGCTGCGGCAGCACGCCCGGGTCGTACGTGTCGGCATCGGTCACGGCCGCGACCTCGACGTCCCGGGCCTCGCACGCGACGATCCCCGGAGTCTCCTCCGCCGACGACTCGGGCGACGGCGACTCAGGCGACGGCGATTCGGCTGCGGTCGACTCGGATGCGGTGGGATCGAGTGTCGGCGAGTCCGATGCGGACGCACTCGGCGATGGCGTCGCCTCGGCAGCATTCGCCCACGGGCGTGCCATGAGCAGCCACACCGCGACGCAGACGACCGCGACCAACACGATCGCCGCGACGAGGGTCACCAATCGCCGGCGGCGATACACGGCGGCGGAGTGACGAGGCATTAGTTCAGGTTAGTTGAGGCTCTTCAGCATCCTGGTGTTGCCGAGCGTGTTCGGCTTGACGTGGGCGAGATCGAGGAACTCCTCGACACCCGCATCGCCGCTGCGCAGCAGCTGCGAGTAGACGTCGGGGTCGACGACCTGTTCGCCGATGATCGAATAGCCGCGCCGACCGAAGAACTCGACCTCGAAAGTCAGGCAGAACAGTCGACTGAGGCCGAGCCCGCGCGCCTGCTCCTCGAGCGCGCCGACGATCGCACCGCCGACTCCGTGGTGCAACCAGTCCCCGCGCACCATGAGGGTGCGCACTTCGCCGAGGTCCTCCCAGAACACGTGCAGCGCACCGCATCCGATCAGCTCGCCGTCAGCCTCGGCGACCACGAACTCCTGCACTGCGCCGTAGAGCACGGCGAGGTCTTTGCCGAGCAGGATGCGCTGCTCGACCATCGGCTGCAGAAGGTTGCGGATGCCGATGATGTCGGCGCTGCGCGCCGGCCGGACGATGTACTCGCTCACACCTCAAGCCTAGAACCCGTCACCTCCCGAGACCCTGAGCCGCCCCGGAATGCCGGAGTGCTGAGTGACCCCCAGACACACAGAAGGGGCGGATGCAGTTCGCATCCGCCCCTTCTGTGATCAGGTCACTCCCCGCTGGCGACCGCCAGGTCGGGGGTGCCGGAGATCGCTCCGCCGGTGTTCACGCCGACCGCGACCTTCTCGCCGCGGGGGCCGTGCTCGAAGAGGAACTCGCCGTCCTTCGAGTCGACCTTCACGTGGTCGCCCGGGTTGAGCTCGCCGTGCAGGATCTTCTCGGACAGACGGTCCTCGACCTCGTGCTGCATCGCGCGGCGCAGCGGTCGGGCACCGAGTGCCGGGTCGAACCCGATCTCGATCAGACGCTCCTTGGCGGCCTGCGAGAGCTCGATCGTCATGTCACGGTCGAGCAGACGCTCGCCGAGGCGCTTCGTGAACAGATCGACGATCTGCACGAGCTCGTCCTTCGACAGCTGCGGGAACACGATGATGTCGTCGACACGGTTGAGGAACTCGGGCTTGAAGTTGCGCTTGAGCTCTTCGTTGACCTTGCCCTTCATCCGCTCGTAGTTCGTCGAGTTGACGCCCTCGATCTGGAATCCGACCGGACCACCGGCGATGTCACGTGCACCGAGGTTGGTGGTCATGATGATGACGGTGTTCTTGAAGTCGATCACGCGGCCCTGACCATCGGTCAGACGACCCTCTTCGAGGATCTGCAGCAGCGAGTTGAAGATGTCCGGGTGGGCCTTCTCGATCTCGTCGAACAGCACCACGCTGAACGGCTTGCGGCGCACCTTCTCGGTGAGCTGGCCGCCCTCTTCGAATCCGACGAATCCGGGAGGGGCACCGAACAGACGCGAGACGGTGTGCTTCTCACCGAACTCGCTCATGTCGAGCGAGATGAGAGCAGCTTCGTCGTCGAACAGGAACTCGGCGAGCGCCTTGGCGAGCTCGGTCTTTCCGACGCCCGTGGGGCCGGCGAAGATGAACGAACCGGAGGGACGCTTCGGGTCCTTGAGGCCGGCACGCTGACGACGGATCGTCTTGGAGAGCGCCGCGATGGCCTCCTCCTGACCGATGACGCGCTGGTGCAGCGCCTTCTCCATGAAGACGAGTCGCGAGGACTCCTCTTCCGTCAGCTTGAAGACGGGGATGCCGGTGGCCTGTGCGAGCACCTCGGCGATCAGGCCCTCGTCGACGACCGCCTGGGTCGCGACGTCACCCGAGCGCCACTGCTTCTCGAGGCGCAGGCGCTCGGCGAGGAGGCTCTTCTCCTCGTCGCGCAGCGATGCGGCCTTCTCGAAGTCCTGGTCTTCCGACGCCACTTCCTTCTGCTCGCGCACCTTGGCGATCTTCTCGTCGAATTCGCGCAGCTCGGGCGGGCTCGACAGGATGCTGAGGCGCAGGCGTGCGCCGGCCTCATCGATCAGGTCGATGGCCTTGTCGGGCAGGAACCGGTCGGAGACGTAGCGGTCGGCGAGGTTCGATGCCGCGACGATCGCGCCGTCGGTGATCTGCACCTTGTGGTGCGCCTCGTAGCGGTCGCGCAGCCCCTTGAGGATGTTGATCGTGTGGGGCAGGCTCGGCTCGTTCACCTGGATCGACTGGAAGCGGCGCTCGAGAGCGGCATCCTTCTCGAAGTGCTTGCGGTACTCGTCGAGCGTGGTGGCGCCGATGGTCTGGAGCTCACCTCGGGCGAGGAGCGGCTTGAGGATGCTGGCCGCGTCGATCGCGCCCTCGGCGGCACCCGCACCCACGAGGGTGTGGATCTCGTCGATGAAGACGATGATGTCGCCGCGCGTGCGGATCTCCTTGGTGACCTTCTTCAGACGCTCTTCGAAGTCACCGCGGTAGCGGGAACCGGCGATGAGCGAGCCGAGGTCGAGCGAGTAGAGCTGCTTGTCCTTCAGCGTCTCGGGCACATCGCCCTTGACGATCGCCTGGGCGAGGCCCTCGACGACGGCGGTCTTGCCGACGCCGGGCTCGCCGATCAGCACGGGGTTGTTCTTGGAGCGGCGGGACAGGATCTGCATGACCCGCTCGATCTCCTTCTCGCGACCGATGACCGGGTCGAGCTTGTTGTCGCGCGCGGCCTGGGTCAGGTTGCGACCGAACTGGTCGAGCACCTGCGAGCCGCCCTGGGCGCTCGGGGTGTCGTTCGACTGCGCGCCGACGGCTGCCGGCTCGCGTCCGGGAGCACCCGACAGAAGCTGGATGACCTGCTGGCGGACCTTGTTGAGGTCGGCGCCGAGCTTGACGAGCACCTGGGCTGCGACACCCTCGCCCTCGCGGATGAGGCCGAGCAGGATGTGCTCGGTGCCGATGTAGTTGTGGCCGAGCTGCAGAGCCTCGCGGAGGCTGAGCTCGAGCACCTTCTTGGCGCGCGGCGTGAACGGGATGTGCCCGGTCGGCTGCTGCTGCCCCTGACCGATGATGTCCTGAACCTGCTCGCGGACGGCGTCAAGGGAGATGCCGAGGCTTTCGAGCGCCTTGGCTGCGACACCCTCACCCTCGTGGATGAGGCCGAGCAGGATGTGCTCAGTGCCGATGTAGTTGTGGTTGAGCATCTTCGCCTCTTCTTGGGCGAGGACGACCACTCGACGGGCTCGGTCCGTGAATCTCTCGAACATGCTGTGACTCCTTATTCGCACGGGGCGAAGCGCTGAGTCCTCGACGGGTCTCCGCGCCTGTACATCGAGAGTAACCACCGTGCGGATGCTGTATGCCCGTGTTCGCCGTCGGCATAGCGCCACGGTGGTCGGTGACGGCGCTCTCGAGCGGCCGGGGTTGACTCACTTATCGACAGTCGTTATGTTAACGATTATCGGTAATAACGACTCTCGATAAGGAGTGGATGATGACCTCGACGAAGACCCGCCCGATCTCTCGCGGCGACCGCGGAGCCCTGGTCGGCTTCTGCATCGCCGGAGCTCTGATCGCCGCCTACATCACCGTGTTCTCGGTCTTCCGCATCATCGAACTCGCCCGCGGCGTGGACGTGCCGGTGCTCGTCGAGTTCATCAGCTCGAAGACGTCGGTAGACCTGCCGCTGAGCACCGGCACCAGCATCCCCGTCGGCGTCGACAGCGCCGTGATCACGGCCCCCGAGCTGCCGGCGATCGCCGCGGTGCCGGGCATCATCGGCCAGATCGCTCAGATCCTGACGATCGTGATCGTGATCGGATGCCTGATCCTGCTGGCGCGGAGCGTGCTGACCGACCGCGTGTTCAGCCGCCGCAACACCGCTCTCGTCGCGACAGCCGGCATCGCCGGACTCGTCGGCTTCGCGGCCGTGCGCTTCTTCGACAACATGCTCGCCAACGCCACGGTGGCGCGGATCACCGACAACGGCATCGACAACGCCGTGATGAGCGTCGAGCCGTTCACCTTCATTCTCGGAGCGTTCGTGGTCGCCCTCATCTGCACCGTCTTCGCGGTCGGCGACCGCCTGCAGCGCGACACCGAGGGGCTCGTCTGATGGGCACTGTGACCGCGACCCGCTCCCAGACCGCCGATGCGATCACCGTCATCCTCTTCGGTGCGGCCGCGCTCGTCGTGACGGCGATCAGCACCGTGCTGCGCGTGCTCGGAACCTTCCGAGATCAGGGCATCGCGTGGTCCATCCCCATCGACGAGCAGCCGATCGACGCGACCGTCGGCTCGGGAGCCGCGTCGGTCGAGGGGATCGCTCAGGAGGCGATGGTGTTCGCCACCGGAGTGGATGCCGCCTCGACCGCAGCGATCATCGGCTCGCTCGTGCTGTGGGCGCTCGCCCCGCTGATCGTCATCGTCGGCGTGATGCTCGTCGCCTGGAACTTCCTCCGCGGACGCTTCTTCGTGCGGAGCAACGCACGGGCCTTCGACGCGATCGGCTGGACCCTCGTGCTCGCTCCGATGTTCATCCTGCTGCTCGAGAAACTGGGGCTGAACGGGGTGTCTGCCGCGGTCGGGCTCGGCTCAGGCGAACCAGTGCATCCGATCGAGTTCTGGTCGATCGTCCCGCTCTTCGCGACCGGCGTCGCGGTGGGCCTCATCGCAGCCGCATTCCGTCAGGGCATCCGCCTGCAGCGTTCGAACGAGGCCCTCGAGGACGATACGAGGGGCCTCGTATGAGCCCGGCGGAGAGCGACGACGAGCTCACCGGCATCCACTGTCGCCTCGACGAGCTGCTCGCGGAACGCGGGATGACGCTGACCGAGCTGAGCGCGCGCGTCGGCGTCAGCATCGTGAACCTGTCGGTTCTCAAGAACGACCGTGCTCGGGCGATCAGGTACTCGACCTTGCGTGCGATCTGCGACGCCCTCGGGTGCGAGGTCGGCGATCTGTTGGTGCTCGCGTAGCGTCAGGCGACGCGAGCCGAATGCCGGTGGACACTCGCGCGTAATACGTTGCGGACGTACCATGTAATACACGTGATCGGAGGAGGATCGAATGAGACTCAACAGCAAGGGGCAGGTGACGATTCCCGCCGAACTGCGTCACCGACTCGGTTTCGAAACGGGCGACGAGGTCGATGTGATCGACGACGGCGGCGTGCTGCGCATCATCCGAGCCCAGGATTTGACTCGCGGCGAGCAGGCGGTCTTGCGTGTTCGCGGCATCCTCGGCGCAGGCCGAACCACCGCTGAGGTGATGGAACTCACGCGTGGCGAGTGACGTCGCAACCCTCGTCGACACGAACGTCCTGCTGGACGTCTTCTCCGACGACCCCGACTGGGCTGATTGGTCGAGTTCCGCCCTCGCTGCAGCCCGCGATGCAGGCCGACTGATCATCAACCCGATCATCTATGCGGAGCTCTCTGTTCGCTTCGATACAGCCGCTGCGTTGGACAGAGCACTCGGAACGCTAGATGTGCAACGAGACGATCTTCCGTACGAGGCGGCGTTCGCCGCAGCGGCGGCATTTCTCGAATACAGGCGGCGGCGTGGATCTCGCACATCACCGCTTCCTGACTTCTACATCGGCGCGCATGCGGTGGAGCGTCGTTACCGCCTGCTGACGCGAGACGCCGCGCGCTATTTCACGTACTTTCCCCAACTGACGGTGGTCGCGCCGAACGAGCGTCGACGCAGCTGACGCGAGAGCCGTCAGGCCTGGCAGAACGTCGCTATCGCGACCCGGCGTGCATCACGAACACCACGCCGAGCGCAACCCCTTCTATGAATCTTCTGTGCGCCGATAGCGTCGACGGCATGAAGCTCAACGACCGGAACCTGCGCACACCCTCCCGCATACTCATGGCACTCCCCATCGCCGCACTCGCGTTCTCGCTCGCCGCCTGCGGTGGAACGTCCCGTCCAGCGGTCGAAGACGTCGCCGACGGCATCCAGAAGGTCTACGAGGATCAGGGGCTCGGCGATGCCGTCACGGACGAGGTCGCCACCTGCTTCGCCGAAGCCCTCGTCGACTCCGACCTGAGCGACGAGACCCTGACCTACATCGCCAACGGCGAGGACAAGCAGTCCAGCCAGGACGACAAGGCTCTGACCACACAGATCCTCACCGACAACCTCGAGAAGTGCGCGGGCTGACGCACGCCATCCTGATCGACGCTGGATGACGGATGCCGCGGCATCCGTCATCCTTCGTCATCTCGGCCTCGGGATTCCGGCGTGACTCCTAGCGTGGACGGATAGCGCGCACACGGCGCGCACCGATTCTGGAGTCCCCGATCCCATGAGCACCACCGCCCGCCCCACGACGGCGCCAGACACTCGCGGTCCCGTCCGGAAGCTGCTGACCTCGTTCGGCTTCCAGATCCTCGCGGCCCTCGTCCTCGGCATCGCCGCCGGCCTGATCGCCCGCCAGTCGGGCGCCACCGCCGACAACCCCAACGGGCTCTCCGCCACCCTCGACACGATCGGCAGCTCGTACGTCACGCTGCTGCGCGCAGCCGTCGTGCCGCTGATCTTCACCGCGATCGTCGCCAGCATCTCGAACCTGCGCCGTGTGCAGAACGCCGCGCGCCTCGCGGGGCAGACCCTGCTGTGGTTCGCGATCACCGCGTTCATCGCCGTGACCATCGGCATCACGCTGGGTCTCGTCATCCAGCCGGGCAACCGCGCCGGTGAGGGTCTCGAGCCCGGCGACCCGTACACAGTCGGGACGTGGTGGAACTTCCTCCTCGGGCTGATCCCGCAGAACTTCCTCGGGCTCAGCGTCAGCACCAACCCCGGAGCCACCGACGGCACGTTCTCGTCGAGCGTGAACTTCAACATCCTGCAGGTCATCGTGATCGCGGTCGCCGTCGGTATCGCGGCGCTCAAGGCGGGCAAGAAGGCCGAGCCGTTCCTCGCGTTCACCGAGTCGCTGCTCAAGGTCATCCAGCGCGTGCTGTGGTGGATCATCCGCATCGCCCCGCTCGGCACGTTCGGCCTCATCGGCGCTGCGGTCGTCAAGTACGGCTGGGAGAAGCTGGCCTCGCTCGGCTGGTTCGCGATCGCGATCTACGTCGGTCTCGCGCTCGTGCTCTTCGTCGTCTACCCCGTGCTGGTCAAGACGCACGGCCTGTCGATCAAGCAGTACTTCTCCGGCGTCTGGCCGGCCGTGCAGCTGGCCTTCGTCAGCCGCTCGTCGATCGGCACCCTGCCGCTCACCGAGCGCGTGACCGAGCGAAACCTGGGCGTGCCCCGCTCGTACGCCTCGTTCGCCGTGCCGTTCGGCGCGACGACCAAGATGGACGGTTGCGCCGCGATCTACCCCGCCATCGCCGCGATCTTCGTGGCGCAGTTCTTCGGCATCGAGCTGAACCTCGTGCAGTACCTGCTGATCGTGCTCGTCTCGGTCGTCGGCTCGGCTGCGACGGCAGGCACGACCGGAGCGACCGTCATGCTCACACTGACGCTGTCGACCCTGGGTCTGCCGCTCGAGGGCGTCGGACTGCTGCTCGCGATCGACCCGATCCTCGACATGGGCCGTACGGCGGTCAACGTCGCGGGTCAGGCGCTCGTGCCGACCATCGTCGCCAAGCGAGAGGGGATCCTCGACGAGGAGCTCTACAACGCCCCGCGCGAGGGCCTGCCGTTCGCCGACGACTCGGCAGACGATGAGGCACCCGAGGCGGATGCCGCAGCATCCGAGAAGGAGCCGATCGGCACCCGCTGACCCCCGTCTCGCAGAGCGAGCGCCTCGCCCCTTCAGGGGCGGGGCGCTCGTCTGTCTGCCGCTACGCGCGACCCTGCAGACGCGTCGCGGCGCGGGTGTCGAGGGCGAGCTCCTCGGCATCCATCGCGGCCATCAGCTCGCGCATGACCTCCTCGTCGAGGTTGCCGGCGTCGCGCTCTGTGAGCAGGATGTCGCGGCGCACCTGCAACCAGCCGCGGGTGAGCGCTGCGAGGTCTTCGTAGGAGGGGCGGGTCACCGCCTCCTCGACCTCCTGCGCCTCGTCCGCGGCCTTCTCGACCCTGGTCATGCGCTTCGTGAACGCGTCGAACACGCCGATGTCGACGGTGCCGTATTTGTCGACCCACTCGACGCGCTTCTCGTCGAGGAAGGCCTTGCCCGCCTCGCGGCTCTTCGCCTTGATGTCGGCGATCGCGCGCTCGTCCTCCTCCTCATCGACGTCGCTGGCGATGCCGAGCCCGCGGATCAGCATCGGCAGGGTCAGGCCCTGCAGCAGCAGTGTGCCGACAGTGACGACGTACGCGACGACGACGATCGCGTGCGACGGTTCGGTGTCGAGAGCCGCGAGGTCGGCCGCGGCGAGCGCGGTGGCCAGCGTCACCACGCCGCGCATGCCCGCCCACGAGATGACGGCGTTGTCTCTCCACGTCAGCTGCAGGCCCGCCATACGATCGCGCACGATCTTCGACCGCAGTTCTTCGGCGCTGTAGTGCTTCCAGCGCTTCGAGTCCCGCCGTCGCTCGTCGAAGGCACCGGATCGGACAGTCCTATCCCAGCGTTCGAGCCGTCTGCGGTCTTGGAAGTTGGCCCACCCGTTCGCCGGGTACACGTACAGCGGGCGCACGACCAGCACCACGAGGAGCACCGCCCCCGACAGCAGCAGGATGCGACCGACCTCCTCGCCGCCGAGGTCGCTGAGCACACGCGGGAACTGCAGGCCGATGTACGCGAACACGAAGCTCTCGAGCAGCAGGTCGGCCGACAACCAGAGCGGCGCCTCCTGCTGACGCGTCGTGTAGTCGGTGCGGGGCGAGTTGTATCCCACGTAGAGGCCCATCGCGACGACCGCGAGCACACCCGAGCCCAGCAGGTGCTCGGCGATCGCATACGCTCCGAACGGTGCCAGCAGGCCGAACGTGCCGATCACGACCGGGTCGCTGATGCGCATGCGCAGCTGGTGCAGCACGATGCCGAACACGAGCCCCACCGCGACGCCCACGCCGACCGCGAGCAGGAACTGCCAGATGCCGTCCCAGACGGTGAGCGTCGCGCCCGCGACGATCGCCGCGAACACCCGGTAGAGGGTGAGCGAGGTCGCGTCGTTGATCAGGCTCTCCCCCGACAGCACCGTCATGATGCGGCGCGGAAGCCCGAGCTTGCGGCCGATAGCGGCGGCTGAGACGGCGTCGGGCGGCGCGACGATGGCGCCGAGCAGCAGCGCACCCGGCAGAGTGAGCGAGGGCAGGATCCACCACGCCACGAGCCCGACCGCCACCGCGGTGAGCAGCACCAGGGTGACGCCGAGCCGGCGGATCTGCGGCAGGCTGCGCTTGAAGCCCACGAACGACACGTCGAGCGCCGCCGA
Organism: Microbacterium sp. NPDC087589; assembly: GCF_044743635.1. Taxonomy (NCBI): domain Bacteria; kingdom Bacillati; phylum Actinomycetota; class Actinomycetes; order Micrococcales; family Microbacteriaceae; genus Microbacterium; species Microbacterium sp. NPDC087589. The sequence goes on along the minus strand of NZ_JBIUWV010000006.1, from coordinate 149,860 downwards.
ATACAGCAGCGGCGGCAGCACGAGGTTCAGCAGCAGGTGCCCGTCGATCTCGACCTCGGGCACGAAGGGCAGGAAGGATGCCGCGAGGGCGACGACCGTGACGAGCAGCGGAGCCGGCCATCCGCGCCATCGGGCGATCGCCGCCACGACGACAGCACCGACGAGCACATAGAAGATCTCGGCATCCATGCCTTTAAAGTACTGCCCCTCCGTTGGCGTCGTCGGCGAGCGGGAATGCCCCGCCCGCCCTCGCCGTTGCATTCGGGGATGACTTCCACCGCGCTCTCCGTCCTCGACCTCGTCCCGGTTCGCACCGGCCAGACCAGTGCCGAGGCGATCTCCTCCTCCCTCGACCTCGCCGCCACCGCCGACCGCCTCGGCTACCGCCGCTACTGGTTCGCCGAGCACCACAACATGCCGGCCGTGGCATCCACCACTCCCCCGGTGCTGATCGCCGCCGCCGCGATGCGCACGACGAAGATCCGTCTGGGATCGGGTGGCGTCATGCTGCCGAACCACGCGCCGCTGATCGTCGCCGAGCAGTTCGCGGCTCTCGAGGCCATCGCCCCTGGCCGCATCGACCTCGGCCTCGGCCGCGCCCCCGGCAGCGACCCGGTCATCACCCAGTTGCTGCGCGGATCCGGCACGACGAGCGACGTCGAGCAGTTCCCCCGCAACGTGCAGGACATCTCCGCGCTCGTCTCGGGTGAGGGCGCGACAGTGCGCTTCACGTCGGGTGGCGAGTACACGGTGCACGCGACACCCGCCGCGACCGGAAGCCCCGAGGTCTGGCTGCTCGGGTCGAGCGACTACTCGGCCCAACTCGCCGCATCCCATGGTCTGCCCTATGTGTTCGCGAACCACTTCTCGGGTCAGGGACTCGAACGAGCACTCGACCTCTATCGCACCGGCTATCAGCCGAGCGAAGAGCACCCCGAGCCGCGGACGTTCCTCACTGTCAACGTCGTCGCCTCGCCGACTCAAGAGGAGGCCGAGGCACGCGCCCTGCCGCAGCTGCGCATGATGTCGCGCCTGCGTCTGAACAAGCCGCTCATCGCGCTCGAGACGGTCGAAGAGGCGCTCGCCGCCGAATCGGACGCCGCGACCGACCAGGTCGTCGAGGCCGCCCGTTCACGGTGGTTCGTGGGCACCGGAGAATCGGTCGCCGCCGAAGTGCGCGATTTCGCCGCGAAGTACGGCGTCGACGAGGTCATGCTCTCGCCCGTCGCCGGTGCCTACGAGTCCGAGCCTCGCGACGCCGCTGCCGGCCGCGCGCAGACGCTCGAGCTCATCGCCGCCGCGCTGTAGCACGCGCGGGCCCGTCGCGGCCCGGTGCCCGTCGCGCGGGGGGGCCGGTGCCCGTCGCGCGGGGGGGGCCGGTGCCCGTCGCGCGGGGGGCCGTCGCGCGGGGGGCCGTCGCGCGGTCGCGTCGCGCGGATGCGGGGTCAGTTCGGCATCCGAAGCGCCGCTTTCCGATGCAAAAGTGGCCCCGCTCGCGGCGCGGGATGCAGAAGTGGCCCCGCTCGCGGCGCGGGATGCAAAAGTGACCCCGCTCGCGGGGTGAGATCGCGCCTGTCCACTCATTCGCGGATGCTGTCTACAGGCGCGACTTCTCCACATCTCTCGGCATCCCGGAGATCGCGGGGCGTGAACGACGCATCTCTCAGCAAGCCTGATCGGATGCGCCATCGGATACTCCTACCTGACGAACTCGGGCGACATTTCACCGTGCAGCAGGCCGCCGCTGCGGGCATAGGTCGGGGCCGCGTCTCCGCACGCGATCTCGACCGCCCCTTCCGCGGAGTGCGCTCGGTCACGGCTGCGGAGACGCCGCTCGATCGAGTCGCCGCTCTTGCGACCCGCCTGCAGCGTGGTCAACTCATCGGCGGGGAGTCCGCGATGCACGTGTGGGGGTATCCGTATCCCGGTATCTGGAGCGTACATGCGCCGATCGTCGTCGTCGTGGCGACGGGTTCGGCGCGCGTCCGGCGCAGCGGCGTCGCCGGTCGACGCCGGGCAGAGGGGCGCACCGTTCCGTGGCGGGTAGACGGAATCCCGATCATCGATCCGATCGCAGCTCTGTTCATGTGCGCCGCGGCGCTGACCGAGGATCAGGTGGTCATCGCGCTCGACGCCCTGATCAGCGAGGCCGACAATTATCCGGGGCTGCGTGCGGGGCGTCCGCCACATACCGTGACCGACATCGAGCAGCGTCTGCAGGCCTGGGGGCGCTTCCCGGGCTCTTGCCGAGTCCGTGATGGGCTGTCCCGCGCGCGTGAAGGAGTGGAATCGCCGAAGGAGACCGAGACGAGGCTGCTCATCGTCTCAGGGGGCCTGCCTGAACCCGTCGTGCAGCACGAGGTCCATGAGAGCGGCCTTCTCATCGCGCGGAGCGACCTGGCCTACCCCGACCTCAAGATCGCCATCGAGTACGAGGGTGACGGTCACCGCACGAGCCGTGATCAGTGGAGGCGAGACATTCAGCGACAGCGCGAGCTCGAAGACCTCGGATGGATCGTCATCCGCGTGACCCAGCTCGACCTGGCGCGCGACGCAGCACCGCTGCTCGACCGCATCCGTCGGGCGAGATCATCCCGCCGATGACTGTCCCCTCTTGCACGCCCATCTTCTGCCTCCGCCCGTCTTCAGCCTCCAGCTCGCAGACGGAGCCAGTTTCACACCCGAAATGCGTCTGTGCGATGCCAAAGTGACCCCGCCCACCCACGCCATGCGAAAGTGACCCCGCTCAGGGGCGCCGAGAGCACCCGCAGCTCCAGTCGGGACCACTTGTGCATCCGAATCGCGCCTTTGCGGTGCGAAAGTGACCCCGCTCGGGCACGCGATGCGAAAGTGACCCCGCAATGGCACGTCCCCACCCTCCGACAAGGGCTGGTATTCCGGTGCGCCGGGGCGTAGCGTCACCAGCAACGGAAGGGGTTCGATGATGAGCACGACCAAGACCCTGGCACTCTGGGTGGCTTACGGCACGAACGGGGTCGTCGGCAGCATCCGACACGATGATGAGGGATACACCGTCGTCATGGCCGGATCGGATGCCGCGACAGGCACCTACCCGAACCTGGAATCGGCCAAAGGCGCGCTGCACTCGCACATGCTGCCAGGCAGCGGCTGGCCGATGTTCCGCGAGCACTGACCTTCGAGCGGGGAAACAAGGGGCAGAGGGGCGACGCGGTCGCGGGGCACCCCCGCGACCGTCGTACGCTGACTTCATGCGACACGCCGCCTCACTCGCTCCCCCGCTCGTTCTGACGGTCGAGGAGCAGCAGGCGAAGGTGCTGGTCGCCGCCCGACCGCTCACCCCCGAGACGGTGCCGATCGTGCGAGCAGCCGGTCGTACCCTCGCCGCCGCCGTGCGCGCCCGGGTCGATGTGCCGCTGTTCGACAACTCCGCGATGGACGGGTACGCCGTCATCTTCTCCGACGTCGGGGCCGCCACGGCCGAGCGCCCTGCCGAACTCCGCGTCATCGCCGACCTGCCCGCGGGTTCCGCCGAGGAGCCCGAGCTGCGCCCCGGGCTGGCCGCGCGGATCATGACCGGCGCTCCCGTGCCCCGCACCGCGAACACCGTCGTGCCCTTCGAGCACACGCGTGACGGACTGCAGGCCTGGGATGCCGCGGCGGTCGTGACCACGGCTCCTCTCCGAGAGGGCGCCCACATCCGCCGCCGCGGGGAGGAGCTGCGCGCCGGAGCCGTCGTCGCGCGGGCAGGGACGGTGCTCGGGCCACTGCAGCTGACGGCCATCGCGGCCACGGGCGTCGACACCGTGCAGGTGCATCGTCGCCCTCGGGTCGCCGTGATCTCGACGGGAACCGAACTCGCCGCCCCCGGCGCAGACCTCGACCGCGGGCAGATCCCTGAGTCGAACTCGGTGCTGCTCGCGTCGATGTGCGCCGAGGCGGGCGCCGACGTCATCTCGGTCGACACGGTGGCCGATGAGGATGCCGCTTTCACGAGCCTCCTCGACCGTGCACTGCACGCCGGTCATGCCGATGTCGTCGTCACCTCGGGCGGAGTGAGCGCCGGCGCCCATGAGGTCGTCAAGAACGTGCTGCGCGATCGCGTCGAGTTCACCGCGGTCGCGATGCAACCGGGCAGACCCCAGGCCTTCGGACGCATCGACGACGCCCTGATCTTCGGTCTCCCCGGCAACCCTGCCAGCGTCGCCGCCTCGTTCGAGGCATTCGTGCGCCCTGCCCTGCTCCGTCTGCAGGGGCGCGAACCAGCACAGCGCCCGACGATCCGCCTCGCGACCACAGCCGGGTGGCGCAGCCCGGCTGGGCGACTGCAGTATGTGCCGGTGGCGCTCGACCGATCCGACCCCGCCGCGTGGTCGGTGAGCCCGGCGGCCGCCGACGGATCGTCCGGCTCTCATCTCGCCGCAGGTCTCGCCAGAGCGGATGCCTACGCAGTCGTGCCCGCCGACGTGTCAGCGGTCGCCGCCGGAGACCTCGTCGACGTGATGCTGCTCTCGTGACCTCGGCCGACGCGGCCAACGCGGCCAACGCGGCGACCTCAGCAAGTCCAGCAAGTCCGGCAACTCCGGCAAGCGCAGCCAACGCAGCGACCTCAGCCCACGCGGCGAACCCCGCCAACGCAGCGACCTCAGCCAACCCCGCCAACGCAGCCGACGCAGCAACCCCGGCGAGCTCCGCTACCGCGGCGATCATCCTCGCCGGGGGGCGGGCGTCTCGACTCGACGGCGCCGCCAAGCCGCTGCTCGAGGTCGGCGGCCGCACTCTGCTCGATCGGGCCATCGCGGCCCTCGCAGGCTGCGACCCGATCGTCGTCGTGGGTCCACCTGCGCCCGTGCACGGCACGGTCGTCTGGACCCGCGAGACCCCTGAGTTCGGCGGCCCGGTCGCGGGCATCGCTGCCGGGCTCGCCAGCACCGAGAGCGCCGACGTGTTCGTGCTGGCGGCCGATCTGCCGCACGCCGAGGAGGCGGTCGCGCTGCTGCGTCGGCATCCGCCCCTCGCCCGTGGCGAAGACGGCATCTGCCTGGCCGACGAATCCGGACGGATGCAGTGGCTGATCGGGCTCTATCGCACCGACGCGCTGCGCAGGGCTCTCGGTGCCCTCCCCGACGGCGGCCGAGATGCCTCCATCCGGTCGCTGCTCGCGGGCCTCGCCCTCACCGCGCTGCCCGCGGGGGACCTGGCGACGGACGTCGACACGTGGGACGATCTCGAACGTGCCCGCACAACGGCACAGACACAGACCGCAACGGCGCAGTCACACACCGCAGCGGCACCGACACAGACCACGGACGCACAGACACAGACCGCAGCGGCGCAGATACCGCCGCGCGGCCGCGCACAGGACGAGGAGACGACATGACCGACAAGCCCCCGCATCTCCCGGTCGAGGCCCTCGACGACTGGACCGCCGCCGCCTGCACCGCCCTCGACATCGACCGCGCAGCAGTCGACATCGGCCTGCTCCTCGATCTCGCCCGCGACGTCGCGCACGGCGTCGCCCGCCCGGCAGCACCGCTCAGCGCCTACCTCGCCGGCCTCGCCGCAGGGCGCGCCGGCGGCAGCCGCGAGGACACCGCCGCGGCGGTCGCCACGCTCACTGCTCTGTCAGCATCCTGGCGTGCCGATGGTGAGAAATCCTGACCCTCGCCTCGCCGACCTCCCCGAACCGATCGGGAACGATCACGGCCTGACCCGGGGCGGTCTCAGTCCTCGGGTTCGCCGCTGAGGATGCCGCGCAGCCAATCGCGCGCCTCGACGAACACGTCGTCGTCGTAGCGCTCGGGGTACTGCACGATCTGCCGGTCGGCCCGAGGATACGACCCGAGGAAGACCACGCGGGGGCTGAAACGACGGATGCCGAGCAGAGCGTCAGCCATGCGCTCGTGCTCGATGTGCCCGTCGGCGTCGATCACGAACCGGTAGCGGCCGAGCTCGTCGCCGATCGGACGCGACTGGATGAGCGAGAGATTGATGCCGCGGGTCGAGAACTGCTCGAGCATCTCGAGGAGAGAACCGGGGTGATCGTTGGGGAGCTCCACGATCAGCGACGTCTTGTCTGCGCCGGTCGGCGCCGGAGCCGAGGTGGTGCGGGTGACGAGCACGAAACGGGTGACGGCCTGGGCATTGTCGCCGATGCCCTCGGCCAACACGTCGACGTCGAGATGCCTCACGACGCCGGGAGCGGCGATGGCCGCCTGCGCAGGCAGACTGCCGTCGAGCATGCCGACCGCCGACGCGACGTTGCTCGCCGCCGGCACGTGCGAGTGCGTCGGCAGATGTGCGCCGAGCCAGCCGTGGCATTGCCCGTAGGCGACGGGGTGAGCCGCGATCACCCGGACGTCCGACAGCGTGGTGCCCCGAGGAGCGACGAGCACGAAGTTGACCCGCACCAGGTACTCGCCGATGATCCGCAGGCCGGGCAGCGTGGCCAGAGCATCCTGCGTGGTCGAGACACCGCCTTCGATCGAGTTCTCGATCGCGATCATGGCCGCGTCGCTGCGCCCCTCGAGCACATCTGCGAGGGCCTCGCCGACGTTGTGCACCGACCGCCATTCCTGGCCTCGCGCTTCGGCGACCTGTTCGAGTGCCGCTTCGGTGAATGTTCCGGCGGGGCCGAGATAGCTGTAGGTGCGGCGTTCAGTCACGCGTTTCACCTTAGGGCACCAGTGGGCGCCCAGAAGATGCGCGGATGCCGAGATGGGGGCAGACTGTCTGCATGACGAGCCGTGCCGGCCTACCAGCCGAAGAATCCGACCTGATCGATGTCGACGAGCTGATCGCCGCTTATTACGATCGCGTCCCCGACCCTGGCGTCGCCGCCGAGCGGGTCGCGTTCGGGACGAGCGGTCATCGCGGGTCGTCGCTCACCAAGAGCTTCAACGAGAACCACATCCTCGCCACCACGCAGGCGATCGTCGACTATCGCGCGGCGCAGGGCATCACCGGCCCGCTCTTCCTGGGTCGTGACACGCACGCCCTGTCGCTGCCGGCCGAGCGCAGCGCCATCGAGGTGCTGGTCGCGAACGGCGTCGACCTCCGCGTCGACTCGCGCGACGCGTGGGTGCCGACACCCGCGCTCAGCCACGCGATCCTCACTTACAACCGCGCCCTCGCGCCGGATGACGCCGGCCGCGCCGACGGCATCGTCGTCACCCCTTCGCACAACCCTCCTCGTGACGGCGGCTTCAAGTACAACCCGCCGCACGGCGGACCGGCTGACACCGACGCGACGGGCTGGATCGCCGGCCGCGCCAACGAGCTGATCGCCGGCGGCCTGGTCGACGTGAAGCGCGAGAGCTTCGCCGACATCGACTGGGATGCTCTCCCCGGCTACGACTTCCGCGACGCGTACGTGCGCGACCTGGCGACCATCATCGACATCGACGCGATCCGCAATGCCGGAGTCCGCATCGGTGCCGATCCGCTCGGCGGCGCCTCCGTCGAGTACTGGGCGCTCATCAAGGAGGTCTACGACCTCGATCTGACCGTCGTGAACCCCGAGGTCGACCCGACCTGGCGCTTCATGACGCTCGACTGGGACGAGAAGATCCGCATGGATCCGTCCTCCCCCTCGGCCATGGCCTCGCTGGTCGCCAAGAAGGGCGACTACGACATCCTCACCGGCAACGACGCGGATGCCGACCGCCACGGCATCGTCACCCCCGACGCCGGGCTGATGAACCCCAACCACTACCTCGCGGTCGCGATCGACTACCTGTTCTCGCACCGCGCCGAGTGGCCGCGCGACGCCGCGATCGGCAAGACTCTCGTCTCGTCGATGATCATCGATCGCGTCGCCGAATCGCTCGGACGCCGCCTCCTCGAGGTGCCCGTCGGCTTCAAGTGGTTCGTCCCGGGCCTGCTCGACGGCTCGGTGGCCTTCGGCGGCGAGGAGTCCGCCGGAGCATCGTTCCTCCGCAAGGACGGCACCGTGTGGTCGACCGACAAGGACGGCATCCTGCTGTGCCTTCTCGCCGCCGAGATCATCGCCGTGACCGGCAAGACGCCGTCGGAACGATACGCCGAGCTGGAGCAGGCCTTCGGCTCGTCGGCGTACCAGCGCGTCGACGCCCCGGCGACGCCGGCGCAGAAGTCGACGCTGAGCAAGCTGGCTCCGGATGCCGTCTCGGCGACGACCCTCGCCGGCGAGGACATCACCGCCAAGCTGTCGCACGCGCCCGGAAACGGCGCCGCGATCGGCGGCCTCAAGGTGCAGACCGAGCACGCCTGGTTCGCTGCCCGCCCGTCGGGAACCGAAGACGTCTACAAGCTGTACGCCGAGAGCCTGCGCGGCCCCGAGCACCTCGCCGAGGTGCAGGCCGAGGCTCGTGCCGTGGTGTCGGCGGCGCTCGGCGGCTGACCCGGCCACTGTTCCGCCTGTCTTCTGCCCCCGTACGTCGCCCCGTGCGGGGGCAGACGTGCGTCCGGGGTCGCCAGCACTTCTTCGCCTCCCGCACTCCGTGGATGCGGGGTCACTTTCGCATCCGAAACGGCCGATCCGGGTGCGCTATTGACCCCGCCCAGCATCCGCGATGCGAAAGTGACCCCGCTGGCCGACACCATGCGCGGGCCGGGTCGAAGCGCCCACCCCGCGCGTGCGGGGTCGAAAACGCACCCGAACCAGCGGTTTCGGATGCGTTTTTGACCACCGCGCACCGCGACCGCCCACCACCCGCAGCTGCACGAACGTGCGGGGCCAAAGAACCACCCGAACCAACGATCTCGGATGCGTTTTTGACCACCGCAGACCGTGACCGCCCACCACCCGCCATCCGCAGCTGCACGGACGTGCGGGGCCAAAGAACCACCGCACACCGCGATCTCGGATGCGCTACTGACCACCGAAGACCGTGACCGCCCACCACCCGCAGTTGCACGGACGTGCGGGGCCAAAGAACCACCCGAACCAACGATCTCGGATGCGTTTTTGACCACCGCAGACGAGCGCGAGCGGATGCGGCGGATGCTGCGCGAGGCCCGACCCGGAGAGCGGATGTGGCGGATGCTGCGCGAGGCCCGCCCCGGAGAGCGGATGCGGCTGGTGGCGACCGGTCAGACAGACCGGGCGAGCAGCGCTCCGGCCGCGCGCAGCCATCGGGCGGGGTCGGCGAGAGCGGCATCCGACGATCCGGCGAGATCGGTGAGAGACGCGGATGCCGCGAACAGCGCCACATCGGAATCCTGGGTGATGCGCCCGGCCGCGAGCAGTGCCGCGGCCCCGGAGGATGCCGCGATGCCCGCGATGAACGAAGGAACCTTGCCGTCGCCGGACTGACCGTCGTACGACCCCTCCCCCGTGATGACGACGTCGGCGTCGGCGATCGCATCCGCGAGTCCGATGAGCTCTGCCACTTCGGCAGCACCGGGCGCGAGCGTCGCTCCCCAGACGACGAGCGCACCGCCCGTGCCACCGGCAGCTCCGGTGCCGGGCAGAGCGGGGTCGAGGCCAGCCAGGTCGGCGAGTCGGGCGAGCTCGGCATCCACCTGCGTGATGTCGTCGCCGGAGAGTCCCTTCTGCGGTCCGAACACCGCCGCAGCGCCGCGCGGGCCGATGAGCGGGTTCGTGACGTCGGTGAGCACGCGCACCTGAGGCGCGGTGCGCAGAGCCGTCAGGTCGACGGATGCGATGTCGGCGAGCCCGCGGGCACCGCGGGCGACCGGCTCACCGGAGGCGTCGAGGAATCGTGCGCCGAGCGCTGACAGCATCCCGGTGCCGCCATCGGTCGATGCGCTCGATCCGATGCCGACCACCAGTCGTGTGACGCCGTGGTCGAGGGCCGCGGCGATCGCCTGACCGAATCCGGTGGTGTCGGCGTCCCACGGGCGCAGTTCGTCGAGCAGTTCGATGCCCGAGGTCGAGGCGAGGTCTACGACACCGGTGCCGCCGGGAGAGCCCGCGGATGGGGGCAGCAACAGCCAGCTGGTCTCCAGCGGCATCCCCGCGGGCCCATCGACGACGACCGGCATCCGTCGCGCCCCCGGCACGGCCGCGGCGAACGCGGCGACGGTGCCCTCTCCGCCGTCTGCCATGGGACGGTGCACGAACGTCGCGGAAGGATCGACCGACGACCAGCCTTCGGCGAGGGATGCCGCAGCATCCGCCGCGGTGATCGTGCCCTTGAAGCTGTCGGGCGCCAGCACGATGCGGGCCATCAGGCGATACCGGGTGTGCTCGCCCGCACGATGACCTCGAGCGGCAGCGCCGCCTGCTGCCAGTCCACGTCGACCGTCGCGCGGAAGGCCTGGTAGCCGACCTCGCTGAGCGGCACCCGCACGGTCGTGAGCGCCGGGGTGACGTCGCTCGACGACGGCACATCGTCGAAACCGCAGACAGCGATGTCGGAGCCGATCTCGCGACCCGCGTCGCGGATCGCCGACATCGCGCCGATCGCGACGACATCGCTCATACCGAACACGAGAGTGCCCGGCTCCACGCCCTCGGCGAGCGCTGACGACATCGCCTGCACACCCGATTCGCGACGGAAGTCGCCTCTGATCACCCGATCAACCGATCCTCCACCCGACTCGAAGCCTGCGTGGAATCCGGCGAGACGCTCGTCTGAGGTGAGCACTCCCTCGGCCGCTCCGATCGCGATGGCCGAGCGGTAGCCGAGCGATGCCATGCGGCGGCCCAGCGCCTCGGCACCGGCACGGTTGTCGATCTCGACGTGCCGGTTCTCTGCGCTGCCGGCCCCGAACGTGACCACCTGCCCGCCGAACCGGGCGTACTCCGCCAGCTCGCGCGAGGTATCGGAGTCGGTCGGCTCGTTCGTGCGCGAGGCGGCGAGGATCAGGCCCTGGGGACGCTGTCCGCGCAGCGCGCGCACGATGCGCGCCTCGCGGGCCGGGTCGCGCTCGGTGATCGCGATCGTGACGACAAGACCCTGCTCGTCGGCTCCACGGGCGACGCCGGCCGCGATGAGGCCGAAGTAGGGGTCGGCGATGTCGGCGACGAGCAGCGCGATCACGGGCGAGCTGCCGCGAGCGGTGGCCTGTGCAGAGGCGTTCGCCGTGTAGCCCAGCTCGGCCGCCGCCTGCTCGACGCGCTCACGGAAGGACTCGGCGACCTTGCGCTCGGATCCGTTCAGAACGCGGGATGCCGTGGCGAGCGAGACCCCGGCTTCACGGGCGACGTCGTGCAGCGTGGGGGCTGCACCTCGCGAGTGCCGCGGCTGACGCACCCGGGAAGGGCTTTCCTGCTGACTCATGCCCTGAGCTTACTGCGCGGTGCGAGCGACGCCGGGGAGCAGCCGACGGCCGCGCCGACCTGAGTGCTGCGGAGCATGTCGGCGCTAGAGCGAGAGGTACGAGCGGAGCGTCGCGGCCTCGCCGCGCAGCATCGTCGGATCATCACCGGGCACGAACTCGAGCAGGGCGTCTCTCGGCGGCGTTGGCGCGGACTGCGCCTCTCCGAAGAATCGGGTCCAGAGGGCGTCCCGGGCCCGCAGCGGAAGCCGATCGTGATCGGGCCACCACGAGAACACGTGCGCGGCGGTCACCTGGTCGGCGATCGCACGATACTCGTCGAGCACCGTCTCGACCGAGGCACCGACGGTGGGCTGCCAGTAGGTGCTGAGCGTCGGCCTGGCGACCTCTGCGAGCACGCGGAGGGTCGTCGGCGCGGTGTCGGCGAGCGTGCCCGAGTGGAACTCGAGCGCGAGGGAGATGCTGCGGGCGTTCGCCTCGTCGACGGCATCCTGCAGTCGGGCGATCGTCGACGCCCAGTCCTGCGGTGCGGCCTCGTCGGATCCGATCGATCCTGCCCAGACGCGCACACGGCCGACCCCGAGAGCCTCGGCAGTGTCGAGCACGGGGGTGATCGGCTCGTCGGCGCCGGCGCGGAAGTACGAACCGTAGGAGCACGACACGAGCCCGGCATCCGACGTCGCTCTCGCCACTCGCGCGGCCTGCTCGACGTCGCCGGCCGGCACATGCACGTCGGCACCCCACTCGATGACCTCGAGTCGTGCCTCGGCTGCGATCTCGACGACTCGTTCGGCGCTCAGCGATCGGAAGGTCACCGAGCAGAGTCCTGGTCTGATCGTTGTCATGGGTTCATCCTCTCAAGGGGCTGCGTCAGTGTCTCGGGGGTTGCGTCCGGCTTGCTTCGTGTCCCCCGGCTGTCCCCGGTCTTGGCCTCCGTCCGTCCGGGATCACCCCGTACCGTCTGCAGGACCGAGGGACGGATGCAGGACGAGAAACCGTGTTCCGGTCCTACATCCGTGCCCGAGTCCTGCATGCGGCACCCCGCACCCTGACCCCGCCCCCGGCTGGGTCCGGTTCCGGTCCGACCCCCCCGGCCCGTCCGGGATCACACCCCGCACCGTCTGCAGGACCGAGGGACGGATGCAGGACGAGAAACCGTGTTCCGGTCCGGCATCCGTGCCCGAGTCCTGCATGCGGCACGCAACAGGCACGGGTCGACGCGCTAAGGCCGTCAGCGCAGGTGCGGCGAGACCGCGGCGCCGAAGGTCTCGGCCGTGCGCCGCACGACGTTCTCGGGAGCATCCGCCCAGATGTCGGCGTTGAAGATCTCGACCTCGATGTCTCTGTCGTATCCCGTCTCGATCACGGCGCGGGTGAGCGAGCCGAAGTCGATCACGCCGTCGCCCGTGTAGTGCCGCGACAGCAGCACGTCGGCGGCGAGCGGGGTCTTCCAGTCGCACACCTGGTAGGTCGCGATGCGGCCTTCGCGACCGGCGCGTGCGATCTGCTCGAGCACCTGCGGGTCCCACCAGATGTGGAAAGTGTCGACGGCGGCTCCCACCACATCGGCGTCGAAGTCCGCCGCGATGTCGAGCGCCTGACCCAGCGTCGAGACGACGGCACGGTCGGATGCGTACATCGGATGCAGTGGCTCGATCGCGAGCGTCACACCCGCCGCCTTCGCGTCGACGGCGAGCTCTCCGATCGCATCGCGCACACGGTCACGCGCACCGATCAGGTCGCGCGAACCGGCGGGCAACCCCCCGGCGACGAGCACGAGCACGGCCGTCGACCCGTCGGCACCGGCCGCGGCGAGCGTCGCTGTCTCTTCGATCGCTCGGCGGTTGTCATCGAGTGCGGCGACGCGCTCCGGGCCCGCGGGAAGGGTGAAGAAGCCGCCACGGCAGTGCGTCGTGAAGCGCAGCCCCGAATCGGCGAGCATCCGGGCAGCGACGTCGAGTCCGACCTCGTTCACGGGTTCGCGCCACAGACCGATCGCCTGGATGCCGGCATCCGCCGTCACCCGCAGCGCGGTCTCGAGGTCGGCGTGCTTGATGGTCGCCTGATTGATCGAGAGCCGGGGATCGGGACGCTTCGACAGGCTCAGCGACCCACCTTCCGGCAGCGAACCGGCCTCGGGCAGCGACCCGGCCTCGGGCCGTGAGGCTTTCTGGTCCCCTGAGCGTGTCGAAGATCCGAGGGACGTCATGCGTCCACTCCGTTCAGGCGCAGCATCCCGTGCCAGCGCTCGCGCGCGAGCTCGGGGTTCTCGAGCGCGAGCGACGCGTTGGCAAGCTCGACGATGCGGCTGAGGTGCGGAAGGCTCCGCGCCGAGTGCAGGCCGCCGACCATCTGGAACGCGGGCTGGTGCCCGTTGAGCCAGGCGAGAAAGGCGACGCCCGTCTTGTAGTAGAACGTCGGGGCGGCGAAGACCTGACGGCTGAGCTCTTCGGTCGGACCGAGGATCTCGAGGTAGCGGGCGGGGTCTCCGGCATCCAGCGCCTGGATCGCTGCCGACGCCACCGGGGTGATCGCCGCGAACGCGCCGAGCAGCGCGTCGGAGTGGGCGCGCTTCGCGACGCTGGGTCCCTGAGCCTGTCGAAGGGTGTCGCCGCCGATCAGGCCGACGTAGTTGAAGTCATCACCCGTGAACATGCGCACGCCCTCAGGCAGACGCTCGCGCACCGAGATCTCGGACTCGGCGTTCAGCAGGCTCATCTTGACGCCGGCGATCTTGTCGGGCTGCTCGGCGATGACATCGAGCAGCACAGCGGATGCCGTCTGCCAGTCATCCGCTCCGAAGTAGCCCGCCAGCTCGGGGTCGAAGGCCGTGCCGAGCCAGTGCAGCACGACCGGCACGGTGGCCGAGGAGAGCACATCGCGGTAGACGCGGCGGTAGTCGTCGGCATCCGTCGCCACCCTTGCGAGGTGGCGTGAGGCCATGAGCACGGGCCCCGCCCCCTGCTCCTCGGTGAAGTGCAGCTGCTCCTTGTAGGCGGCAATCACCTGGTCGAGTGAGATGTGCGAGTCGGCGACGTGGTCGGTGTTGACGCCGACCACCACCGAGCCACCCTCCTCGCGGGCGACCTCGGCGCTGCGGGCGATGAGCTCGCGCGTCGCCGCGGCATCCAGGCCCATGTTGCGCTGCGCCGTGTCCATGGCGTCTGCGACGCCGAGTCCCCACGAGTAGACGTTGCGGCGGAACGCGAGCGTCGAATCCCAGTCGATGTCGGCGGGCTGCCCCGGGGTGTTGTCGGCGTGCACCTTCGGCACGACGTGCGCTGCAGCGTAGGCGACACGGCTCTGCAGCGGCGAGGTGGGGCGGGCGTACCCACCGCCCTCGCGCAGCTCGGCATCCGTCACTGCGCCGGTGGCGTTGAGAAGTCGGAGAGTGCTCATGCTCAGCTCAGCGTCAGCGGGGAGAGCGCGACCTTGCGGCCCTCGGCGCTCGAGGTCAGGCCGGCCTCGGCGAACTGCACACCGCGAGCACCGGAAAGCAGGTCGAAGGGGTACTTGGTGCCCTCGACGAACGAGACCAGGTACTCCTCCCACTGCTGACGGAAGCCGTTGATGAAGACCTCGTTCGTCGGTACGTTCTGCCAGTCCGCGTCGTAGTCGTGCGTGTCTTCGAGGTCGGGGTTCCACACGGGCTTCGGCGTCGCGTTGCGCGGCTGGATCTTGGCGCCGAAGAGTCCGACGACCGCGGATCCGTGGGTGCCGTCGACCTGGAACTCGACGAGCTCGTCGCGGTTCACGCGCACGGTCCAGCTCGAGTTGATCTCGGCGACGATGCCGCCCTCGATCTCGAAGATGCCGTATGCCGCGTCTTCGGCGGTGGCGGTGTAGTGCTCGCCGTTCTCGTCCCAGCGGTCGGCGATGTGCACGGCCGCCTGCGCGTAGACGCTCTTCACTTCGCCGAACAGGTTCTCGAGCACGTAGTTCCAGTGCGGGAACATGTCGACGATGATGCCGCCGCCGTCTTCGGTGCGGTAGTTCCAGCTGGGGCGCTGCGCAGGCTGCCAGTCGCCCTCGAAGACCCAATAGCCGAACTCGCCGCGCACCGACAGGATGCGGCCGAAGAAGCCCGAGTCGATGAGGCGCTTGAGCTTCTGCAGCCCCGGCAGGTAGAGCTTGTCGTGCACGACGCCGGTCTTGACGCCCGCCTCATCGGCGAGGCGAGCGAGCTCGAGGGCCTCGTCGAGCGACTCGGCGGTGGGCTTCTCGGTGTAGATGGCCTTGCCTGCGGCGATCGCCTTGCGAAGGGCGGAGGCGCGGGCCTTGGTCACGAGGAAGTCGGCGTAGATCTCCCACTTCGGGTCGGCGAGGGCTGCGTCGAGGTCGGTCGTGTAATCCTCGATGCCGTGCTTGGCGGCGAGCTCGGCGAGCTTGGCCTCGTTGCGGCCGACGAGCAGCGGCTTCACCGTGATGCGGGATCCGTCGGGCAGCTCGATGCCGCCCTCTTCGCGGATCGCGAGGATCGACCGCACGAGGTGCTGCCGGTAGCCCATGCGCCCGGAGACGCCGTTCATGATGATCCCGATCTCGCGGGTCGTCGCCTGTGACATTGCTGGTCCGTTCTCTTATCTCTGAGGTCCCGCCCACTCGGCGGGAAAGTTCTGCGGGTAAGCGCTTTCCGACAGCATGCCACGCTGCGGCTCGGTGCGCAAGAAGAGGTGGAAAACGCTCTCCGCGCGTGGTCGGCGGCGCGCTACGCCGGGTTTGTGGCGTGCGGGGTCAAAAGCGCATCCGAATCGCGCTGTTCCGGTGTCTTTTTGACCCAGCACCGCATGTCCGGTGTCTTTTTGACCCCGCATCGCGCGCGCGATGCACCGCGACTCGGCACGCGCGCCGGTCTCGCGTTCACACGATGCCGCCGAAGGCCGCGGTCGGTTCGGGGCGGTGCACGCCTCTCGGCCGATACCCGAGCTCGCCTGAGATGCCGAGGAGATCGGCGAGGTACCAGACGATGGCGAGCCACATCTCGGTGCCCTGCAGCCCCGGCTCGATCTCGGCGAGACCACGGGCCGTCGCCGACGGCTCACGGAAGCCGAACCCCTCGCCCGGCACCCACATCTGCAGAGTGTCGGACAACAGCCGTTCGGCGAGGCTCTGCACCTCGTCCGCGCGGTGGCCCGCGCCACGCGTCAGCCACAGCGGATGCACCACATCCAGCACGTTGCAGGCGTTGCGCATGCCGGGGCCGAACCAGCGGCGGTCGCGCGCATGGCCGAGAACCGTGTCCACGACCCGCTCGGGGCGAGGCAGTGGCACGCCGAACTGCGCGAACGTTCCGCGCGATGTTCGATAGAAGCCGTTCACGACCGGCAGGATGCCGCGGTCGGGAGTCGCCGAACCCCACATGCCCGTGTGCGGATCGGCGTTCAGCAGTAGCCAGCCGAACAGCGCCTCCTCCACCCCCTCGGGCACGGGGAGGCCCGCCTTCTTCGTCCACAGCAGCGCCGTGCCGAAGCCGTCGACGTGGTGGCCGGCGTTCCAGGCATCCGAAGCCCAGGGCAGGCGACGACACATCTCGACGACGCTCTCGGGGGTCGCTTCGGTCACCCAGGTGAGCGCCGCGGGGAACGCTGAACCGAGCAGGTCGAGGGCGTATCCCGTGCTCAGCACGTGATAAGCCACGTCGTCGTCGGAGAAGTCCAGCCCGGACTGCTGACGCCCGTCTGCGCCGAGAGCGGTCACGGCGCCGGTCGACGGATCCTGCCAGGCCTGCAGGCGCCGGATCTGCTCCTCGACCGGGAGCTGCGGTGGGGCAGCACCCGTCAGCAGATCGGCGATCTCGATCGCATCCGCCTGCGCCCGGACGGTCGGAGCCGCACCGGGGCGGTCGACGAAGAGCTCCGCCTCGTCGCTCCAGGAACGGGCGAGCAGCGCGGCTGCATCTGCGCGCGCCTGAGCTCCGAACCGAGCCAGCCGCTCACCCACGCTGCCCATACCCGGCACGACCATCGCGCCCGGCTCGACCGGCAGATCCGGCACTCCCGACTCGACCGGCAGATCCGGCACGCCCGACTCGACCATCGCGTTCGGCTCGACCGGCAGATCCGGCACTCCCGACTCGACCGGCAGATCCGGCACGCCCGACTCGACCATCGCGCCCGGCACGACCGGCAGATCCGGCATGCCCGGCTCGGTCCGCACCCGCACCGACTCCCCCGACACCGCACCTTCCGGCTCGACGCGCCAGCGCAGGAAGCGCGCGGGGTTTCCCGCGACGATCGCTCCAGCCGGCACATCCTTGGTGACGACCGCACCGGCCGCGATCACGGCGTGCGAACCGACGGTGACGCCGTCGAGGATCACGGCATGCGACCCGATCCACACGTCGTCACCGATCGCGATGCCCCTGGTCGTCAGCGGCTGGCGGAACACCGGAGCGCCCGGCTCCATCGAGTGGTTGAAGCCCAGGATCGACGTGTGCGCGCCTATGCGGACGGCGTCGCCGAGGGTCACCCGCCCGCGGACGACCGCGTACGGGTTGATGCTGCAGTCGGCACCCGCGACAAGCTCGCCCGTCAGATAGGCCCCGGCGGCGACGTATGTGCGGTCGCCCAGCTGCAGCTCATCGTGGTCGACCGACGCGAGCGGCGAGACGAAGCACTGCTCGCCGAGCCGGCTTCCGGGGTGCCCCTCGGTGAGAACGCGCTGACGCTCGAGCTGCGCCGCACGCTGCGCAGGATCCGCTTCACTCCAGAAGCCCCACGGCGAGAACTCGAGCGGGTCGACGGCCGCGCTCACGCGCTCAGCTCCATATCGAGGCGCGTGATCACCTGAGACGGGACACCGCCACGCAGCAGCGCTTCGACATCGTCGAGGGCCGAATCAGCGAGCCTGCGCGCCTCGGTGCCCATGGACCCCGCGATGTGCGGGGTGAGGGCGACGTTCGGCAGTCCGCGGAGCGCCGCGTCGATCGGCAGCGGATCGGGCTCGGTGACGTCGAGCACCGCGTCCAGTCGCCCCGACGCGCACTCGGCGAACAGCGCCTCGTGATCGAGGATCCACCCGCGTGCGGTGTTGATGACCGTGGCGCCGTCGCGGAGCGCCGCCAGCTCGGCCGCGGCGATCATGTGCCTGGTCTCGGGCAGCGCCGGCGCGTGCAGCGACAGCACGTCGACCTGACCGAGCATGTCGTCGAGCGGCATCAGCTCTGCTCCTGCCTCGGCCACAGCCTGGGGCGAGACGAAGGGGTCGGCGACGAGGATCCGGATGTCGTCGAGCTGCCCCAGCATCCGCACCACCCGGCGTCCGATCCGCGAGAAGCCGACGATGCCGACCGTCCGGCCGACGCTGCCGTACCGCGTCGAGCCGACCAGGTCGCCCCACTCGAGCACCGTCGAGGGCGAGCGCATATGTACGAACGCGCGCTTGAAGGCGAGGATGATCGTCGCAAAGGTGTACTCGGCGACCGGCACGGCGTTGGCATCGGCGGCCGAGGTCACGGTGATCTCGCGCTGCCACAGGTCATCGGACACCAGTCGTTGCACGCTGCCGGCCGCGTGCACCACGGCGCGCAGCCGCGGCATGCGGTCGAGGAGCGCGGCATCGAGGCGCGGAGCGCCCCAAGACGTCAGCAGGATCTCGGTGTCGGAGATGTCACCGTCGTCGATCTGGAGTCGTGGCGACGGCGCCAGCCCGCGCAGTCGCTGCAGACGCGCATCGTCGAAGAGCAGGTCGAACACCTCGGGGCTCATCGCGGTGCGAACGGTCACGCGCGCACCTCTTCGAGGTCGTGCACGGGCTCGATGTCGAGCACGGGGCGCAGGGTGTACCGGCTGTTCGCCCACGCCACGTACAGGGCGGGGGCGCACGTCAGGCCGATCGCGATCGCGGGCATCGTGGCGAAGAGCCCGAACTGCACACCGAGCACCGCGAGCGACAGCGCCGTGAGGTACCAGCGCCGCACGCACAGGTAGAGCGCGGCCTTGATGATGTCGCGCATCCTCGCGCCCGGCTCCTCTGCCAGGGCGACGAGAGCCACGAGGGAGGTCGACACGGCGATCACGGTGAGCAGAGCGAGCACCGGGACCATCAGGACGGATGCGGGCGACGCCGCGACCGCGCGCACATCGACGAGCAGCACGACGACGGATGCCGCCGCCACCGCCCCGATCAGCAGGCTCTTGCGGGCGGTGGCCTTCCAGCCGTGGAGGAACGAGCGGACCACCTGCGGCTCCCCGCGGCCGAACTCGCGGAACGCGGTGAATGCGCCGGTCAGCGCCGGCGCCGCCAGCGGTGTCGCGAGGGCGAGCAGCGGCCACGACAACGCGGGGTCCGTCGTCATGAGCAGCACCACGAGAGGTGACGCGGTGACGAGCACGAGGAAGTTCGTCATCAGACCCAGGTAGACGACCCCGAGGATCGTGGCCCAGGCGTCGTGGGAGATGCGCTTCATCGGTCAGCCCTTCAGCCCGCTGGTGGCGATGCCCTCGACGAAGTACTTCTGCCCGAGCAGGAAGATGATCGCGATGGGGAGCACCGAGATCGTGAGCCCGGCGAACAGCAGCGCGTAGTTCGTGTCGAAGAGGTTCGAGACGAAGCTCTTGAGACCGAGCTGGATCGTCCAGAGATCCGGGTTGCGCAGATAGATGAGCGGACCCAGGTAGTCGTTCCAGGTGTTCACGAACGTGAGCATGGTGAGGCTGGCGATCGCGGGGATCGACAGCGGCAGCATGATGCGGCGCCAGATGGCGTACTCGCTGAGCCCGTCGAGGCGCGCAGCCTCGCTGAGCTCCTCGGGGATCGTCTCGTAGTACTGCTTCATGAGGAACACGCCGAAGGCTCCGAACGCCTGGAGCAGGATGATCGCCCACAGCGTGTTCGACACCTTCAGATTCGACAGCAGGATGAACTGCGGGATCATGTACGACTGCCACGGCACGGCGATCGTGCCGATGTAGACGAGGAACAGGATGTCGCGCCCCGCGAACTTCATACGGGCGAAGCCGTAGGCGGCGAACGATCCGGTGAGCACCTGCAGGAAGGTGACCGTGACGGCGAGGAACAGCGTGTTGCGGATCCAGACGAGCATGTTCGACTTCGTCCAGATGTCGATGTAGTTCTGCCACACGAACGTCTCGGGCACCCAGACGACCGGCACCGAGAACACCTCGTTGGCGTTCTTCAGCGAGCTCATGATCATCCAGAAGAACGGCGCGAGCAGGCCGATGGCGGCGATGATGAGGGCGATGTAGCCGAGGGTGCGGCCGACCGTGCGCGCGGGGCGCACCCGACCGGCGGGGCGAGGATCGCTGAGTTTACGCAGCGTGCCGCCGGTGACGAGGACCTGGGTTTCGGTCATCATGCGCTCCGCTTCTTGTTCCAGACGAACTGGCCGATGGTCACGAGGATGCACAGGAAGAACAGCGCGACGGCCGCAGCGGACGCGTAGCCGAACTGCGACTCCTCGAACCCCTTCTTGTAGATGAACTGCGACAGCACCAGGGTCGACTGGCCGGGGCCTCCGTCGGTCATGACGAGGATCAGGTCGAAGATCTTGAACGAGTTGATGGTGAGCATCACGGTGACGAAGAACATGGTGGGCCGCAGCGACGGCAGCGTGACGTTCACGAAGCGCTCCCACACGTTGGCCCCGTCCATGCGCGCCGCCTCGTGCAGCTCGCGCGGCACGGTCTGCAGGCCCGCGAGGAACAGGATCATGTAGTACCCCATGTCGCGCCAGGTGCTGACGATCACGACGGCGGGCATCGCCCACTCCGACGAAGTGAGCCACCCTGGCGGCTGCGCGATCCCGATGGCCCGGAGCACCTCGTTGATGGGTCCGTAGTCAGGGCTGAAGAGCAGGTTCCACACCACCGCGATCGCGACGATCGAGGTGATGTAGGGGAAGAAGGCGGCGGTGCGGAAGAAGGCGACGCCGCGGAGCTTGTTGTTGAGCAGCAGCGCGAGCCCGAGCGAGACGACGATCGTCAGCGGGATGTGCAGCACCGAGTAGTAGATGGTGTTCCAGAACGCGATGTGGAAGCTGCCGTCGCCGAGCAGACGCTGGAAGTTGGCGATGCCCACCCAGTCGGCCTTGCCGAAGACGTTCCAGTTCGTGAACGCCATGTAGAACAGGATCAGCACCGGAAGCAGGGTCAGGAACCCGAATCCGAGGAAGTTCGGCAGGATGAAGCTCCAGCCGATCAGGGCGTTGCGTCGGCGCAGCGCCGAGCGCCGGCGGCTCGGCTTCGTGGTCGTCGGCGGCGGGGCCGTGCCGGGGCGCGGGGCCTCTGTCGTGGTCATGTTCTCGTCTCCTGGATGCTGCGCGAGGTCGGTGTCGGGGGCCGACCGACGGCCGGCCCCCGAGTGGATCAGCCGACCTCGTTCGTCACGCGGTCCTCAGCCGTCTTGATGGCGTCGTCGACCGACGACGAGCCCGACATGACGGCGGTGTGCAGATCCGCGAGGATGCCCTGGATCGTGGCGGTCTTGCTGGACGTGGGGTTCTCGGGCAGAACCTCGTGCGTCGACCAGGCGAACTTCGACAGGTCGTCGGTGGGTGCGCCCTCGACTCCGAAGTACGACTCGACGACGGCGTCGTTCGTGAGTGCCGGGGTGATCCCGATCTCGGCGAGCGCCTGCGCGGCCTCCTCGGATGCGGCGAACTCGAGGAACTGCTTGGCGGCGTCGGCCTTCGCCGAGTCGATGTTCGCGTTGATGCCGAAGCCCGTCGGGTCACCGAACGTCACCGGGGTGTTGTCGGTGCCGGTGGTCTTCTCGTCGAGCTGCGGCGCGGGGGCGATGCCCCATTCGAACTCGTTCGCCTCGCCCGAGGCCTGCTGTGCGATCAGGGTCGCGGTGTACCACGTGCCCATCAGCATCATCGCGGCCTTCTGCGTGCCGAACTCGCCCTGGTAGGTGAGCTGGTTGGCTGTCGAGGTGTTGAAGTCGACCTGGCTGCCGGCATCCTGCAGGGCCAGCGTGCTGTCGTAGTAGTCCTTCATGTTGCTGAAGTCGCCGTCGAGCACGCTCGTGCCGGTCTGCGCGTTCGCGAAGCCCTGCACGGTCGACTGCCAGCGGTGCAGGTACGTGCCCTTGGACGCGTCGGCGGTGAGTGCCTCCGCGGCGTCGGCGTAGTCGTCCCAGGTCCACGAGCCGTCAGGGTGGTCGACGCCTGCCGCGTCGAAGAGCGCCTTGTTGTAGAAGAGCACCCAGGAGTCCTGGCGGTAGGGCACCGCGTAGGCGGCGCCGTCGACCTCGTAGGAGTCGGTTCCGCTGATGCCGTCCGGCAGCGCCACGTCGGAGACGTCGAGCAGCTGGCCGCCCTCCTGGAAGGTCGTGACGTACTTGACCTCCTTCTGCGTGATGATGTCGGGGCCGGATCCGGCGGCGAGGTCGGCGGTGACGAGCGTGTTGTACTCGGTCGGGTCGTACTCCTTGAGTTCGATCGTGACGTTCGGGTGGTCCTCGGAGAAGGCGTCGGCGAGCGTCTGGAACTCGGGAGTGGTGTCGATGCTCCAGCCCGAGAGGGTGAGGGTGATGGGGGCGTCGGGGTCGGTGTTCTCTCCGGCTTCGGAGCCGCCGGAGCAGCCTGCGAGGGCGAGGGCCGCGACAGCAGCGATGCTGCCGGCGGCGAGGATCTTACGGTTCATGGGGATACTGCTCCTTTGCAATGACGGGTGCCCAGGACGGGTCGGGTGCGTGGCTCAGGCGAGCCGGTGTTCGGTGGTGGTGGAATCGGGCCAGACGACGGCGACGTCGTCGGCGTCGAGGCGGACGGAGGGAGCGGATGCCGCGGCATGACCGGACAGATGCACCGCGGTGGCGATCCATTCGCCGGTCGACACCGGATAGGTGATGACGGGCACCGAGGCGACGGCGCCGAGCAGGCTCGCGTCGCGCCGGTTCTCGATCGAGGGGACTCCCCCCGGTGTCAGCGCGACGATGGTGCTGTGGCGACCGCGCGCCGAGGACGCGGCGGTGCCCGCCGAGAGCGTGTCGTCGACGGCATCCGCGGCGAGCGCCCAGCCGCCGATGCGCAGCGCTGTGGGTGCGGCATCCGCCTCGACCCGGTCGATGCGCACGAGCCGCACCTCCCATGATCCGCGCACGATCGACCAGGTGGTCACGGTGCCGGCGATCTCGATGTCGCCGATGATGCCGGAGCCGTGCCTGGTCTGGGTCGCGGCCGGAGTGATCCAGTGCGCGGTCGCCTCTGATCCCGCGATCGCGGCGGCATCCTCGTGACGGATGCCGCGCACCCGCATACCGGCGCGGTGCGACGCCCGTCCGTCGGTGTGCAGCAGCGCGACCGACTGCTCGAGCGGCTCGGCCCAGGCGTCGCCGTTCAGCAGTGGGCTCGCGGCGGTCGAGTAGCCGAGGCGAGCGTAGAGAGGGGAATCGCCGACGAGATCGCCCGGCCGCGCGTGGTCGGCTCCGTGGTTGATCACCCGGACGATGCCGTCGTCCACTGTCGTGGAGATGATCCACGCAGGGGACGACACGACGCGGAGGACGTCTGCGGTCTCGGCGGGCAGCGGCTCGGACGGAGCCGACCAGACGGAGTGATCCGCCGGCAGGGCGATGCCGAGCAGGCCTTTCGCGGCCCAATAGGGCGAGCCGGTTCCTGAGTAGTTCTGGGCGAGCCGTCGCCACTCGCCGTGCCATCCGAGATCGAGGAGTCCCTGGTCGTTCGGGGCGCCGTTCTCGGCGAAGTGGCGCACGATCGACGAGGCCGCCCGGCGCAGCTGCGCGGCCGGCACCGACGTGACCCCCGCGACCAGACCTGCCCAGTAGGGCGCTGCCGCCGCGAAGCGGTAGACGAGGCTGCGGCCCTGGATCAGCGGCGAGCCGTCGGCGCCGACGAGCGCGATCGCATCCTGCAGGAAGGTGTCGAGGCGGGCGATGTCGCCCTCCGTCCGGCCGCCGGCGAGATCGGCCGCTCCCTGCATCCGCGACCACAGCACCGGATACAGATGCAGCGCCCAGCCGACGTAGTGGTCGTACGAGCGGTCGTCTCCGTCGGAGATCCATCCGCCCTCGCGGAGGAAGGAGTCGTGCTGCGCCAGGTCCTGGTCGATGTCGGCCGGCGACCACGGGCCGCCCACCGAGCGCAGGAAGGTCTGCACGACGACGCGGAACCACAGCCAGTTGTTGCGGGGGTAGGTCTCGTCGCCCACGACCGGCGAGAGGTAGTCGATCATGCGCTGCTGCGTGGTTTCGTCGAGGCGGTCCCAGATCCAGGGTCGCGTCATGTCGAGGATCAGGGCGATGGACGCCGCCTCGACCTTCGCCTGGGCGTGCTCGTCGAGTCGCACCCACCGGTCGGGGCGCGCCGGATCGACCCCGGCAGTGATGCCGCGCGAGTAGAACTCGATGAGGTCGTCGACGCCGTCGCCGCGTGCACCGGCGATGCGGAAGCCGGCCAGCAGGAACGTGCGGACGAATCCCTCGAGGCCGTCGACCTCGATGCCGTACCCGCCCGACGCACCCGGAAGTGTGATGCGGGCGTTGTTCTCCGAGGCCCAGGGGCGCACGGCGGCGAGCAGTCGGTCGGCATAGGCGATCAGATCGTCACGGGACCACTCGGAGTTCCGAAGCTCACTGGCGTCGCGGGGGCTCACAGCGGTCGCCGCACGGGTGCGCTCGTATGTCACAGGGTTCTCCTTTGAAGACTGCTTCGAGGGTGGACCGCGAGCCGACATCGTTCGTTCGCGATCGTTGGGAGATTATCACCGCATTTCGATCAAGACAAGACTCAAATGAGGCTAGATTGATCATTTTCGATCAGCTAGGCTGAGTGCGTGAACACGCTCCCCTCACCGACCGCCGACGATCGCGCCCTCTGGTCGCACGTCGACGCGGCCGATCTGGTCGCCCGTGCGAATGCCGATCTCGGCACGGCCTGGCCGCAGCCTCTCGCCAGCCAGGCCGCACGAGTGCACCGCGACGGCGACCGCGTCGCCTGGGAGAAGCCCGCCTTCGCTCGACAGCATCGCCTCAGCCGCGCCGTCGTCGCCGCGGCCGTCACGCTCGACGATCGGTGGATCGACGAGGTCGTCGACGGAGTGCAGCTGCTGTGCGAGCAGAGCTCGTGGTGCTGGCCGGCCCACGACGACACGTTCGAGAAGCACGGCAGCGTGCTCGCGACCGTCACCGATCCCTTCGTCGACCTCGGCGCGGGTGAGGTCGTCTCCCAGCTCGCCTGGGTCGACCACCTGCTCGGCACACAGCTCGACGCCCGCGCTCCCGGCATCCGCTCCCGCATCCGGCACGAGGCCCAGGTGCGCGTCTTCCACCCCTTCGTCGAGCGCCGCGACTGGCACTGGCTGGGCCTCGACGGAGACGTGCACAACTGGAACCCGTGGATCCACTCCGCGGTCCTCACCGCGGTCGTGCAGCTGCACGACGACCCCGACCACCTGATCGACCTGATCGTCGAAGGCCTCGATCGCTATCTCGTCTCACTTCCGGCCGACGGCGCGATCGACGAGGGCTACTCGTACTGGTGGAACGGCGCCTGCCGGGCGCTCGAGGCCCTCGACCTGCTCGAGCACGCCACCGGACGACCGACGCCGGACCTGGTCGCACTGCGCGAGACCGTCGCCTTTCCGCACCGCTGCCACCTCGGCGGCGAGTGGTACGCCAACCTCGCAGACGGGCAGGCCCGGCCCCGCGAACACCACCCCTGGCACGCGCTGCACCGCGCCGCACGGCGCGCGGGCGATACGGATGCCGCCGCCCACGCTGCCGCGCATCGCGGTGCTCCGCCGTCCGAGGCAGCCGGGCTCGGACGCCTCATCCGCGAACTGACGGATGCCGAGTGGGTCGCCGCGGCGCCTGCCGACTCTCCGCTCCCCCGTGACGTGTGGCTGCCGTCGACCCAGGTGCTCCTCGCACGACAGCGCGCCGGGTCGGCCGATGGTCTCGGCCTCGTGGTCAAGGGCGGGCACAACGCCGAGCACCACAACCACAACGATGTCGGATCGTTCATCGTCACGTCCGACGGGGTGCCCGTCATCGTCGACGCCGGACGCCCGACGTACACGAAGGCCACGTTCGGCCCCGACCGCTATTCGATCTGGACCATGCAGAGCTCATGGCACAACACCCCCACTGTCGCCGGGGTCGACCAGTCGCCTGGCCGGGAGTTCGCCGCATCCGACGTCGATGTGTCGGTGACGGATGCCGTGTCGTCGCTGACACTCGGCCTCGGCGACGCCTACGAGGTCGGCGGGCTGACGTGGCGACGCACCGTCGAGCTCGACCGCACTGAGGCGGTCGTCCGCGTGTCGGACGAATGGAGCGGCGCCCCTTCGCCCGGCCGGCCCACCCGCCTCAACCTTGTCGTGGCCGGCGCCGTGACACCGCTCGCCGACGGCATCCGGGTGGCACCACTCGACGGGGCGACAGCCGTCGTGATCCGCTGGCCCACCGGCATCCGCCCGGCCCTGACAGTGCGCCTTCTCGACGACCCGATGCTGAGCGACGTGTGGGGAGAACGACTCACCCGCATCGAACTGGACGTGAGCGCACGCGATCGCGCGTGGATCAGGGTAGAAAGAGACGACGCCATCCCGGTGACGGGTGACAGCGAGGACGACCGATGACCGATCAGCAGCACGCTCCGCTGGCGCCCGCGCGTCACGCGCACATCCTCTCCGCCCTCGAACGTGACGGCATCGTGCGGGTGTCGCGGCTGACCGAAGAGCTCGGAGTCGCCCCGGTGACGCTGCGCCGCGACCTGCATCAGCTCGAAGAGGAAGGACGCCTCGAGCGGGTGCACGGTGGCGCAGTGTCGGCGCAGACTCCCGATGTCGTGGCGCCCGCGCCGTCACAGACGGGCGGCGCGATCGGCGTGCTCGTGCCGTCACTCGCGTACTACTGGCCGGGGGTCGTGAGGGGCATGGAGGCCGAGGCCCGCACGCAGGGGCTGCGCCTGGTGCTGCGCGGCGCCTCCTACGAGCTGCAGGACGAGCGACCCGTGCTCGAGCGCCTTCTCGCCGCCGACGACGTGCGCGGCCTCATCGTCGCCCCCAACCCCGACGTGACGCACGCGCAGGATGTGGTGCAGTGGCTCGACTCCTGCGGAGTTCCTGCGGTCTTCGTCGAGCGCGACGCCGTGGTACTCCCCGACCGCGCGCCGGTCGAGAACGTGACGACCGACCATGCGCTGGGGGCGGTGCTCGCCGCACGCCATCTCGCCAGCCTCGGCCACCGCCGGATCGGCCTCATCCTGTCGCGGGAATCGCCCACCGGTCGCAAGATCCTCACCGGGTGGGCGACCGCCTGCGAAGAGCTCGGGCTGGCACCCTCCGAGCACTTCGAGAGCCTCTTCCCCGATCGAAACGGCCCCGGTTTCACCTCGGCCGTCAACGCGGCCATCGACAGGGCGCTCGCCGCCGGAGTGACCGGGTTGCTGATCCACTCCGACCCCGAGGCGATGGCCTTCATCGACATCGCACTCAACCGAGGACTCTCGGTGCCGGAGGATCTCTCGATAGTCGCCTACGACGACGAGGTCGCCCAGCTGTTCACCCCCGCGCTCAGCGCCGTCAGCCCGCCGCGCGCCGCAGTCGGTGCGGCAGCGATCGACCTTCTGGCCCGACGGATCGCCGATCCGACGCGCCCCGTGCACCGGGTGTCGCTGAGTCCGACGATGCACGCGAGAGAGTCGTCGGCGCCGCCTTCCTGACCGTCGCCCGCGCCCGGCCCGCGCCTGCGCCCAGCCCCGCGCCCGGCCCGCGCCCGCGCCCGGCGGGGCGTCCTCGCCCGCGCCCAGGCCCCGGCCCCGGCCCCGCCCCCGCGCCCTGGCGGGGTCACTTTCGCACCTCCCGCACCAGCCGGGGTCACTTTCGCACCCCCCGCACCAGCCGGGGTCACAAACGCATCCTTCGCACCAGGCAGGGTCAAAAACGCATCCGAATCGGCCGTTTGCGATGCGTTATTGACCCCGCACCACCGAGCCAGCGCAACACACAGCACCGATGCGAGCGCCGGACAAGCCCGGGCCAAAAGTGCATCCCTCGCAACAGGCGGGGTCAAAAACGCATCCCTCGCAACAGGCGGGGTCAAAAGTGCACCTTCGCAACAGGCGGGGTCAAAAACGCATCCGAATCGGCCGTTTGCGGTGCGTTATTGACCCCGCAGCGCGGAGAAGGCGACCGCAGGCGGAGAAGTCGACCGCCTCAGCGGGTGCTCGCGCGGTCGATGAGAAGGGTCGGCACGACAGCGGATGCCGCGGCACCCGGCGCGCCCTCGATCTCGGCGACGAGCAGACCGACGGCCCGGTGCGCGAGGGCGGTGAAGTCCTGGCGGATCGTCGTCAGAGGCGGGCGGTAGTTCGCGGCATCCGGCACATCGTCGAAGCCGACGACGCTGACGTCCTCAGGCACCCGACGCCCCGCCTCGGCGAGCGCACGCAGAAGTCCCAGCGCCATCTGATCGTTGGCGCAGAAGACGGCGGATGCGGTGCGCAGAGCGTTTCCGGCGACGAACCCGGCCTCGGCACTCCAGTCGCCGCGTACGACCGCCGGAGGCTCGATGCCCGCAGCGACGAGGGCGTCACGCCACCCGCGCTCGCGCTCCGCCGCCGCGAACGAGTCGAGCGGGCCCGCGAGGTGGTGCACGGTCTCGTGACCGAGGCTCAACAGATGCACGGTGGCCGCGCCAGCTCCGCCGACGTGATCGCTGTGCACGACGGCGAGGTCGGCTGACGCCGGCGCATCGACCACGACCAGGCGCAGACCGGCCGGCCGCTCGGCTGCAGGCACCAGGGCCGACGCCTCGTTCAGCACGATCGCCCCGTCGACCTCTTGTGCGGCGAGCCGCTCGAAGGCATCGGCGACGCTGTCGCCCGCCGTCACGAGGGTGAGGGCGTAGCCGCGTTCGGCCGCCGCCTCGGCCGTGGCCTGCAGCATGCGAGAGTTGCCGACCGTCGCGAGAGTCGTGACGACGAGTCCGATGGTCTGCGAGCGTCCGGTGCGCAGCGCCCGAGCGGCGCGATGCGGGCGGTATCCGAGCTCCGCCATCGCCTGCTCGACACGCGCACGCGTCACGGGGTCGACGCGCGGGCTGTCGTTGACGACGCGTGAGACGGTCTGCCCCGAGACTCCGGCTCGCGAGGCGACCATCGCCATCGACACCCGACCCGATGCGGGGCGGCGGCGTCGCGGACGGTCGAGGCCGAGCGGGAGATCGTCATCCATCACAGGCACCTCCGCTTCCCGTTCACAACTCCGGAATGTTGACGTTACCACGGCGGTGTGCGTACCATGTTTACGTGAACACGCACGAATCTCCTGAGTTGCGAACCGAGACCCTCTCCGCCGGAATCACCAAGCGGGCCACCACGCTCGCCGACGGCCGCGAACTGATCTACTTCGACGACCCCGACACGACGCTCGGCGCCGAGCGCGCAGTCGACGCACGCACCCTCGACGCCCGCGGCGAGACCGCCACTATGCGCCTCGACGTGCTCACGGGCGACTGGATCACCGTCGCGGCGAACCGCCAGAACCGCGTGATGATGCCGAGCGCCGACGCCGACCCGCTCGCTCCGCAGTCCCCGACCAACCCGTCTGAGGTGCCGTCGCTCTACGACGTCGCCGTGTTCGAGAACCGCTCCCCTGCATTCGGCCCCGCTCTGGCCGAGGCGACCGGCACCGCCCCCGAAGCGAGCAACCCGCCGCGCGGTCTCGACGACCTCGGCGCTCTGGGACTCGGCCGCACCCGCACCTCGGTCGGCCGCTGCGAGGTCGTGTGCTTCAGCCCCGAGCACACCGGCTCGTTCGGCACCCAGTCGGTCACCCGCGCCCGCACCGTGATCGAGGCGTGGGCCGACCGCACCGCAGCGCTCTCGAAGCTTCCAGGCATCGAGCAGATCTTCCCGTTCGAGAACCGCGGCGAAGCCATCGGGGTGACGCTCCCCCACCCCCACGGCCAGATCTACGCCTACCCCTACGTGACGCCGCGCACCACTCGGCTGCTCGACTCGATCGACCGCACCGCGCCCGATCTGTTCCAGCACATCCTCGAGTCCGAGCAGGCGTCCGAGCGCGTCGTGTTCCGCGGCGAGCACTGGACGGCCTTCGTGCCCTTCGCCGCACGCTGGCCGCTGGAGGTGCACCTGATGCCGCACCGCCACGTGCCCGACTTCGCCGAGACGACGGATGCCGAGCGCGACGAGCTCGCTCCCCTCTACCTGCGTCTGCTCCGCGGCGTCGACGCCCTGTACGACACCCCGACCCCCTACATCGCCGCCTGGCATCAGGCTCCGGTCAACGTCGGCCGCGACAGCGTGCGGCTGCACCTGCAGCTCACGAGTCCCCGTCGAGCGGCCGACAAGCTCAAGTTCCTCGCCGGCTCCGAGGCCGCGATGTGGGCCTGGGCCGCAGAGGTCACCCCCGAACAGGGCGCAGCCCGCATCCGCGAGGCCATCGCGAAGGCAGACGCCGCCCACGCATCCGCCGACACCGCAGACACCACAGACACCGCAGACGAGGCATCCGCATGACCGCCACCACCCATGAGGCCGCGACCGCCCTCTTCACCGACCTCACCGGCCGCGCCCCCGACGGCGTCTGGTCGGCACCCGGCAGGGTGAACCTGATCGGCGAGCACACCGACTACAACGACGGCTTCGTGCTGCCGTTCGCGATCCCGCACCGCACGTACGCGGCTGTCGGGGTCCGTGACGACGGCCTGGGTCGAGTGCGCGTCGCGTCGACCTTCGCCGCCGAGCCGGTCGAAGTCTCCCTCGACGAGCTCGACGAGCTGTTCCCCACTCCGTCCGCCACCGCCCCTGGTGTTCCCGAATGGGCCGCCTACCCGCTCGGCGTCGCCTGGGCGCTGCGCCAGGCCGACGGCGTGGCCCCGTCGGCCACCATCGGCACGGGCCTCGACATCGCGATCACCTCCGACGTCCCCGTGGGCGCAGGGCTCTCGTCGTCCGCCGCGATCGAGAGCGCCACGGCATCCGCCCTCAACGACCTCTGGGCCGCTGGACTCGACCGAATCGCCCTTGCGCGCGTCGGCCGGCGCGCGGAGAACGAGGCCGTGGGTGCCCCGACCGGCATCATGGACCAGATGGCCTCGATGCTCGGCGAACCCGACGCTGCGATCTTCCTCGACTGCCGCTCGCTCGACGCCAACCTCGTGCAGGTGGGCGTCGCCGAGGCCGGCCTCGCGATCCTCGTGATGGACACGCGCGTCAAGCACGCCCACTCGACCGGCGGCTACGGTGAGCGCCGCGCCGCCTGCGAGCGCGGCGCCGCGATCATGGGCGTGCCGAGCCTGCGTGATGTCTCGGTCGACGACCTGCCCCGCGCCGAGGAGCTCATGGACGACGTGACCTTCCGTCGGGTGCGTCACGTGGTCACCGAGAACCAGCGCGTGCTCGACACCGTGAAGGTGCTGCGTGAAGAGGGCCCCCGGTCCATCGGCGACCTGCTCGTGGCCTCGCACGCGTCGATGCGCGACGACTTCGAGATCTCGGTGCCCGAGCTCGACACGGCCGTCGAGGCCGCCCTCGCCGCCGGCGCGCTCGGCGCCCGCATGACCGGAGGCGGCTTCGGCGGAGCGGCGATCGCGCTCATCGAGCAGGATGCCGTGCAGCAGGTGTCGGATGCCGTGAACGCCGCGTTCGCCGCATCCGGGTTCGCGGACCCCGTGATCTTCACCGTCATTCCGTCGGCCGGAGCGCGCCGCGACGCCTGACCGACCGACATCCGCAGTCCCGATCTGCGGACCCCTCCGCTGTTCGCGACCGGCTCCGCGGATCGGGTCAGGGTCCGCTGGCCGCGACGCCTGACCGACCGACATCCGCAGTCCCGATCTGCGGACCCCTCCGCTGTTCGCGACCAGCTCCGCGGATCGGGTCAGGGTCCGCTGGCCGCGACCTGAGATACTGAACACTTCCCCACCCTGAGGAGCACAATGTCCTGGATCGTGACCGGCGGCGCCGGCTACATCGGCTCGCACGTCGTTCGCGCACTGGCGGATGCAGGGCTCACGCCCGTCATCCTCGATGACCTCTCGAGCGGTGTCGCATCGTTCGTGCCCGAGGGTGTGGCCTTCGTGCAGGGCAGCATCCTCGACCGCGAGCTCGTCGAGAAGACGCTGCGCGACCACCGTGCCGAAGGCGTCATCCACGTCGCCGGATACAAGTACGCCGGCGTCTCGGTGCAGCGCCCGCTGCACACGTACGCGCAGAACGTCGAAGGCACCCGCGTGATCCTCGAAGCAATGGAGGCCGCGGGCGTCACGAACATCGTGTTCTCGTCGTCTGCCGCCGTGTTCGGCACCCCCGACGTCGCACTCGTCGTCGAAGACACCGCCAAGAAGCCGGCCAGCCCCTACGGCGAGTCGAAGCTGATCGGAGAGTGGCTGCTGCGCGATCAGGCGATCGCGACCGCCGAGTCCGACAAGCCGCTGCGCCACACGTCACTGCGGTACTTCAACGTCGTCGGCTCCGCAGACCCGACCGTCTACGACGTGAGCCCGCACAACCTCTTCCCGATCGTGTTCGAGAAGCTCATCGCCGGAGAGACCCCGCGCATCAACGGCGACGACTACGACACCGAAGACGGCACCAATGTGCGCGACTACGTGCACGTCGGCGACATCGCCGCAGCCCACGTCGCGGCAGCTCAGCGACTCGCAGGCGGCGAGCCCATCGAGGCGGCGTACAACCTCGGATCCGGTGACGGCCTCAGCGTGAAGCAGATCATGGATGCTGTCGCACGCGTCACCGGCATCGACTTCACCCCCGAGATCGGCCCCCGCCGCCCCGGCGACCCCGACCGCATCGTCGCGACCGGCGAGCTCGCCGCCCGCGACCTCGACTGGAAGATGCGGTACACGGTCGACGAGATGGTGCGGACGGGCTGGGAGGCGCGTCGGTCTGTTTCTTGAGCCTGGTTCTTGTGGTTCCGGGCTCCGGGATGCACTGTTCGGATGAAGAGCGGGGGCACTGGGTCGCCCGGCGCCGGTGCGTGGTCAAGAACGCATCCGTTATCCGGTGAGTGGTCGAAAACGCACCGCAATCGGCGCTTTCGGATGCGTTTTTGACCACGGCCGACGCCAGTCGCAGACCCGGATGCCGCGGCGAGCCGCCTCCTGACGTCAGAGGTCTCGGGTCCGGATCGGGTAGAGCCAGAAGCACAGCCAGGCGAGCGCGGCGAAGCCCAGCGGAACCACCGCGACCATCACTCGGATGCCGCCGTCGACGGCCTCCGGTTGCGCATCGCCCAGGGACGCATCGAAGCCGGATGCCGTGAGCACGGCCGCGGCGACGACGGCCTGCAGCACGACCGAGCCGCGCACCACGAAGCCGTTCACGCCGAAGTACGCACCCTCTCGTCGATGTCCGGTGCGCAGGGCATCCTCGTCGATGATCTGCGCGAGCACGACTTCGAGCAGCTGCAGCAGGCCGCCGACTCCGACGCCCACCGCGACACCGACGAGCGCAGCGGCGAGCACGGTCGACGGCAGCAGGTAGCCGAGCATGGCGATGCCGAACACCGCGACGCTCCACAGCAGCGCCGCTCGGGGTGAGGTGCGCCGCACGATCGCGCTCCACAGCACGATCGACGGGATGGCGGTCACGAAGATCGCACCCAGCAGCAGACTGGCTTCTCCCTCGGCGGCACCCAGCGAGTACCGCACGTAGAACGGCAGAGCGGCGAGCACGACGGCGATCGACGTCTGGATGAACAGCGAGCCGAGCACGTAGGGCACGAACGCGC
This sequence comes from Microbacterium sp. NPDC087589, assembly GCF_044743635.1. Taxonomy (NCBI): domain Bacteria; kingdom Bacillati; phylum Actinomycetota; class Actinomycetes; order Micrococcales; family Microbacteriaceae; genus Microbacterium; species Microbacterium sp. NPDC087589. Next base: position 115,955 of record NZ_JBIUWV010000006.1, on the reverse strand, counting down.
GGTTCGCGAACGTGTACTTCAGCTGGTCGCCCCACCGCATCGCTTCGGATGCCGCCTCCGGCACCCGACGCTCGATCATGCCGCCGAAGAACGACCACACCAGCAGCACGAGGCAGACGGCCGAGAGCACGATCGCCATGCCCGGCCAGCCGATCGACCCATAGAGTGCGGGCGCGCCGGCGGTGCCGAGCACGATTCCGAGGATCGCGAAGATCTGGCGGGGCACGTTGCCTCGCGCTCGCTCGTCGGTCGTGCGGAAGATCTCGGGGAACAGCGCCGAGATGTTCAGCACGACCACCACGAACGCGATGTCGTACACCGCGACCACGATCAGGAACCACACGATCAGCCCGGCGGTCGGCAGCTCCGGCGGCATCCACACCAGCGCGAAAGCGACCACGAGCGGCACGATGCCGAGACCGATCCAGGGAATGCGGCGACCCCACGGCGTGCGGATGCGGTCAGAGAGCGCGCCCACGATCGGGTTCAGGACCGCGTTCAGGATGCCGTGCGCGATCATCGCCGCGGCGACCCATCCCGGTGCGACGCCGAGGTGCGTGACGTAGAAGTAGACGACGAAGGCCGAAAATGTCTGCGCCATGAGCTGCGTCGGGAACCCGGAGGCACCGAAGGCGATCGCCTGCGGCCCGGTGGGAGCACCGTCGAGTCGACGGTCGCGCAGCCGCGTCGACATCGAGGTCATGCGCGCCGACTCCGCTGCAGATCGCGCAGGTCGCGCCACCCGAGTCGCACGAGCCCTTCGTCGGCGATCGCCTGCAGCACGGCGGGGTCGGAGAGCAGGCGAAGCTCGTGTCCGCGCTTGGCGGCGGCGAAGTCGACAGCGGCGCGCAGCTCGTCATCGTCGACCATGGGGTGCAGATAGATCTCGGTCACCCCGGCCGGAACGGCACGGAGCAGCGCGATGAAGCCGTCGCGGATCTGCTCGTAGGATTCGCCGGGGACCTCTTCGAACGGGTGGCTCCACAGCCGGTCGATGATCTCGACGCCGAGAGAGTCGGCTGCGGCCGATGCCTCTGCGAGCTTCGCCTGCAGTGCGGCGTCGTCGCCCGTGCCCTCCATGCTGCGAGGCAGCCGGAACGGCAGTCCGTTGCGGGCGGCGAGCTCGAAGACCGGGCCGAGGAAGTCTCGCCCGGTGAGCAGACCGTAGACCGATCCCATGTGGTTGTCGAGGTGCGTCACGTCGACGCCGGCATCCAGCGCCGCCTGCAGCTGCGCGGCGATCTCAACGGTGACGTCGTCGACCGACGCGAGCTCCTCGATCGCGAGGACGTCTGCGGGGAAGTATCCGGCTCCGTCGACGAGAGTCGTGGCGGCGCCCGTGAGCGGTCGCCAGCGATAGTCGGTCCACTCGCTCGTGAGCACGAGGTGCACACCGACGTCGAGGTCGGTGCGCGAGGCCGCGAATGCCATCGCCTCGGGCGCCCAGGCACACGGCACCATCAGGGTCGTCGAGTCGATGCGTCCTGCGTCGAGCAACTGAGTGATCGCGGTGTTGGCCGCGTGGCACATGCCGAAGTCGTCGGCGTTGATGATGACGGCTCTGGCGCCAGGTGCGAGGCCGAGTCGATCTGCGAGGTCTGAGGTCACCGTCGGCTCCTGTCCGAGGCGGGGAGCACCAGTGAGAACACCGATGCCCGAAGGGCGGATGCCGCCTCGCCGACCGCACCGACCAGCGGCGCCTCCGGACCGAACGACGAGACCACGAGTGTGAGCGGCAACTGAGGGGCGAGTTCTTCCGCGAACTCAGCTGCCGCACGGGCGAGCGCAGGGTGCGCGGCTGTGCCGCTGAGCAGAAAGGCCTCCGGGTCGAGCACGAGCGCGATGCTGCCCGCGATCAGAGTGAGCCGGCGCCCCATCTCCGCCGCCATGGCGAGCGCGGCAGCGTCCCCGGCCCACGCAGCGTCGAGGTGCTGGTCGATCGTCTCGTCGGGGTCGCGTCCGTGGGCGAGAGCGAGGTCGCGCACGACGGCGTCGCCGAGCACCGGTGCGCCGATCGGCAGCGGACTCTGCGGCAGATACATGACCTCGCCGGCGACACCCGAGAATCCGCGGTGCAGGGATCCGTCGATGACGATGCCGGCTCCGAGACCGTCATCGAGGAGCAACAGCGCGAAGCTGCTGAGTTCTGCGCCCGTGCCCTCGGAGAGCTCGGCGAGAGCCGCGAGGTTGACGTCGTTCTCGACGCGCACCGGGCAGCCGAGCCGTGCGGCCAGCCCGTTCTTGAACGCACCGCCGTCCGGCCCCTGATCATCGCGGATGCCTCCGTCGGCGGTGACGATGCCGGGGATTCCGACGACAGCGAGCAGCAGCGGCCCGTTCACCGTGCGGCGACACGCGTCGATCAGCCCGGCGATGTGCTGCACCCGGTCACCGCGCGCGGGGAATGCGGCGTGAGTCTCCGCTCGCACCGCCCCGGTCGGGTCGACCAGGGCGACATGCGCGGCGTGGGCGTCGACGTGCACGGCCGCGGCGAACCCGAGCTGCGGATGCAGTGCGACGCGCCCCGCTGCCGGTCCGCGCGTGTCGCGATCGACTCCGGCTGCGGCCACGGCAGACGACGCCTCGAGCATTCGCAGCACCTGCGTCACGGCTGTGCGCGACAGACCTGTCTCGGCGACGAGTTCAGCTCGGGTGAGCGGGCCGCGGCGCGCGAGAGTCTCGAGGATCGCGCGGCCGTTGAGCGTTCGAAGCAGGGTCTGGGGCCCGGCGAGTGGTCGTGCCAAGATGATCCCCCCGGATTCGACGTGCGGCCAGCTTGACACATCGCGTCATACGTGTCGAGGGATCCGAGCCTCGACTCTTCAGTCGAGCGCCGACATCACGTGCTTGATGCGCGTGTAGTCGTCGAAGCCGTAGTGCGAGAGGTCCTTGCCGTAGCCGGAGTGCTTGAAGCCACCGTGCGGCATGTCCGAGACGAACGGGATGTGCGTGTTGATCCACACGCAGCCGAAGTCGAGGTCGCGGGAGAAGCGCATCGCCCGGGCGTGGTCGGTCGTCCACACCGATGACGCGAGCGCATAGGGCACGTCGTTCGCCATCTCGAGCGCCTGCTCCTCGGTGTCGAACGACTGCACGGTGAGCACCGGGCCGAAGATCTCGCCCTGCACGGCCTCGTCGTCCTGGTGCAGCCCCGACACGATGGTCGCCTCGAAGAAGTAGCCCTTCTCCCCCTGACGCGCACCGCCGGTCTCGATCGTGGCGTGCGCGGGCAGCCGGTCGACGAATCCCTGCACCTGGGCGAGCTGCGCTGCGCTGCTGAGCGGGCCGTAGAGCACCCCCTCCTCGTGCGGGGAACCGGTGCGGGCATCCGTCTTCGCCTTCTCGACCAGCGCAGCGACGAACTCGTCGTGCACCGACGAGTGCACGAGCACGCGGGTCGCGGCAGTGCAGTCCTGCCCGGCATTGAAGAATGCTCCGGCGACGATGCCGGATGCCGCCTTGTCGAGGTTCGCGTCAGGGAACACGATCGCGGGAGCCTTGCCGCCGAGCTCGAGGTGCACGCGCTTGACGTCGTTCGCCGCCGACCGCGCGACGGCCATGCCTGCACGCACGGATCCGGTGATCGCGACCATCTGCGGGGTCGGATGCTCGACGAGAGCCACCCCGGTGTCGCGGTCGCCCAGCACGACGTTGAGTGCGCCTGCGGGCGTGTGCAGCGCGACGATCTCAGCGAGCAGCAGAGTGGTCAGCGGGGTCGACTCGGCCGGCTTGAGCACGACCGTGTTGCCTGCGGCGAGCGCAGGTGCGATCTTCCACACCGCCATGTTGAGCGGGTAGTTCCAGGGAGTGACCTGACCGATCACGCCGATCGGCTCGCGGCGCACGAACGAGGTGTGGCCGGCGAGATACTCCCCCGCGGCCCGACCCTCGAGGCTGCGAGCGGCACCGGCGAAGAACCTCAGCTGATCGATCGACTGCACGATCTCGTCGGCGACGAGGCTGGCCCGCGGCTTGCCGGTGTCCTTCGACTCGAGGTCGGCGAACTCCTCTGCGCGCGCCTGCATCTCGTCGGCGATGCGGAACAGCGCGAGCTGGCGGTCGGCCGGGGTGGTGTCACGCCAGAGCGGGAAGGCGGCGGATGCCGCGGCGTACGCCGCATCGACGTCAGAGGTGTCGGAGATCGGCAGCTCGCCATACGTCTCCTCGGTCACGGGGTCGATGAGCGGCATCCGCGCCTGACCGCTCACGGGAACGTACTGCCCGCCGATGAAGTTCTGAAGGAGTTCTGTGGCCATACTCGCCATGCTAGCCATCGGATTGCGAATACAGAAGAGTCAGCTGACTTGAACGATGGAATCAGTTGCTTCGGGAGCGCGATCCTGTCAATATCGACACATGAGCACCACAGCCAAGCAGCCCATGCTGGATGACATCTCGAAGCGGATCGTCGAGCTGCTGCAGGAGGACGGCCGTCGGCCCTACGCCGAGATCGGCCGAGAGGTGGGGCTCAGCGAGGCGGCGGCGCGTCAGCGCGTGCAGCGGATGACCGAGGCCGGCATCATCCAGATCGTCGCCGTGACCGACCCGATGCAGCTCGGCTTCAACCGCATGTCGATGATCGGCATCCGTGTCACCGGCGACCCCCGGCTCATCGCCGAGGAGCTGACGAAGATCACCGAGCTCGCCTACGTCGTCGTCACGCTGGGCACCTTCGACATCCTCGTCGAGGCCGTGTGCGAGAGCGACACTCACCTGCTCGACCTGATCGCCACCCGCATCCGCACGATCCCCGGCATCACCCACACCGAGAGCCTGCTCTACGCCGGGCTCTACAAAGACCTCTACAACTGGGGCACGCGCTGAGGCGCGAGCCCCGAGAACAGGACTGATCATGGGAACCACGGTCTTCGAACGCCGCCGCCCCGCGGATGCCGTGATCGACGCCTCGCTGCGCGACACGGCCTTCAGCGTGTTCTGGCTCGACGACGTCAAGCGCGTGCCCTACCCGGCGCTCACCGAGAGCATCACGGCCGACCTCGCGATCGTCGGCGGAGGCTATGCCGGACTGTGGACGGCAGTGCGCGCCAAGGAGCGCGACCCCGAGCGTCGAGTCGTGCTGCTCGAGGCGTCGCGCATCGCGTGGGCCGCCTCTGGGCGCAACGGCGGATTCTGCGAGGCGAGCCTCACGCACGGGCACGAGAACGGACTCACCCGCTGGCCCGACGAGATCGACCGCCTCGAAGAGCTGGGCATCGAGAACCTCGACGGCATCGAAGAGACCGTGAAGCGCCACGACATGGATGTCGACTTCGAGCGCACCGGCCAGCTGGCCGTGGCCGTCGAACCGCACCAGGTCGAGTGGCTGCGCGAGGAGGAGGGCTTTCTCGACCGCGAGGCCGTGCAGGCCGAGGTGCACTCCGACACGTTTCTCGCCGGTGCCTGGGAACGCGAGGGGTGCGCCCTCGTGCACCCCGCCAAGCTCGGTCTCGAGCTGGCCCGTGTGGCGGTCGAGCTCGGGGTCGAGATCTACGAGCACGCCCTAGTGCGCGAGGTGATCGGCGACGGGTCGAGCGCGATCACGCTCGTCACGCGTGACGGCGGGCAGGTGCGAGCGGATGCTGTGGCGCTCGCCACCAACGTCTTCCCGTCGCTGCTCAAGCGCAACCGTCTGATGACCGTGCCGGTCTACGACTACGTGCTGATGACCGAGCCGCTGACCGACGAGCAGCTCGACTCGATCGGTTGGTCGAACCGGCAGGGCCTGGCCGACAGCGCCAACCAGTTCCATTACTACCGGCTCACGGCCGACAACCGCATCCTCTTCGGCGGGTACGACGCGGTCTACCACTTCGGCGGCAAGGTGCGCCCGGAGTACGAGGACCGCGCCGAGAGTCACCGCAAGCTGGCATCGCACTTCTTCACGACGTTCCCGCAGCTCGAGGGTCTGCGCTTCACGCACCGGTGGGCAGGGGCGATCGACTCGTCGAGTCGCTTCTGCGCGTTCTTCGGCACCGCCCGCAAGGGCCGGGTCGCCTACGCGACCGGGTTCACCGGGCTCGGTGTCGGCGCAGCCCGCTTCGCCGCCGACGTCATGCTCGACAAGCTGACGGGCGAGCCGACCGAGCGCACCGAGCTCGCTATGGTGCGCGAGAAGCCGATCCCCTTCCCGCCCGAGCCGGTCGCCTCGATCGGCGTCAATCTCGTGCGCGCCGCGATGAACCGGGCCGATCACAACGAGGGCAAGCGCAACCTGTTCCTCAAGACGCTGGATGCCGTCGGCATGGGGTTCGACTCGTGAGCGAGCTCGCTGCAGGGGAGCGAGCGGATGCTGCGGCGCTGCCGCTCGTGCACTCGCCGTTGCCGTCGGATGAGGTGATCATCGGCACGCCCACCACAGCCACGCAGGCACTGGCCGCCGTCGGCGAGGTCGAGATCGGCATCTGGGAGATGACGTCGGGCACGGCATCCGACACCGAGACCGACGAGGTCTTCGTCGTGCTCTCCGGTCATGCCCGCATCGAATTCGTCGAGCCGGCGCTGCCCGCGATCGAGGTCGAGGCCGGGTCGGTCGTGCGCCTGGCCGAGGGACAGCGCACCGTGTGGACGGTCACCGAGACGCTGCGCAAGGTGTACATCGCCTGAGGCGTGGGCCGTCCGCGGGACGCACCAGACACTCCGGTCGGACCTTCACCTAGCACTCTCTGATGGCGATCCCCGGATACTCGACGATGAGCCCCGAGCGGTCGTACCGCAGATCGCACGCGAACTCGAAAGTTGATGACTCGTAGTGGAACAGGATCTGCTCGCGGTCTGCCTTCATCAATGTGTAGCGCTGTTCGAGACGTTCCACTCGGAGGTCGTCAGCACGGACGAACGCTGCCGGCACATCGACGCTGACTCCCTCGATGAAGTCAAGACGGTGGAGAGGAAGCGTGTTCGTCACCGCTGACGACTCGAAGTCGACGTCACCGCATCCATGGAGGTCGGGTCGCTGCTCACCGTTCGCCGTCCACCTTCCCTCCGAGTCGCGCGTCAGCGTCAGCTTCTCTTCCCCGGCGTCCGTGAGGTTCGATGCACGCACGGCGACCGTTCTCCACAACCGGTCCACCGCCACGTCATAGCCGACCGACCACAGTGCGGAGGATTCGTTCGCCGTGGTGTGTCCGGACAGACGATGACCGGCATCCAGATCCTCGAAGAAAGCGACTTCGAAACCGGTTCTCGCTCCGGTGTGCGTCCAGCTCGCCCCCGCCGGTGGTGTTTTCAGCCTCATGGGCGGAACCTATCAAGTCCCGGCGATGACGGTCCCGATCAGAACGAGGGCGGCGCCGATCGACGCAATGCCGATACCGGCGATCGCGAGTCCGCCCCCGAGGGGCAACAGCGTGCCGAAGATCGTCATAGCAAGACCGACGACCAGGAGTGTTGAGATGTACAACGTCAGCATCCGTTTGCGCTTCTCGATCACTCGATCACCATACCTCCGCGCCGACATCGATCGCTTGTGGTGAGGGCTCGGCTGCATCTCAGAAAGGAGGCGCGAGGCTTCTGCGTTCTCGGGTGGATCCTCACCCACACCATCGATAGTGTCGTGTGCACAGCGTGAGGAGTGTCATCGTGTCTCAGACTTCGCAGTCGGAATCACCACTGCAGGCGTCCTCCCTGCCCGGAGTCGAGATCATCGCTCGTGTTCGCCGTCTGCTCGTGGTCTGTCTCGCCGCCGCCGCGGGCTACTCCATATTCATGACGAGCAACAAGGGATACTGCCCAGGAGGCGTCACCGCTGACGGCAGTTTCACGGATGCCGCCGGGAATCTGACTGACACCGCACCACTGTGCGTGAGTCTCACTCTGCACGCCAGCCCGTTGGTCTTCATCGCGATCGCTGCGATCGCTTTCTCGGCGATCACCATGGTGCTCCGCCGTGCGACAGACATTCCCTCAGCCATCCGATACCTCGACAGAGCTGCCGCCGCCATCGCGATCCTGGCTGTCGTGTCCGTCGTGATCAGCCAGGTCTGGTTCGCGATGATTCCGATCACCGACTGGGACGGAACAGGAACGTTCTTCTACCCCTTCCCCTTCGGATCGGTGGAGCTCACCACCGAACCGATGTCGGTGGGCTAGGACCTGGATCAGCAGCAGAGGAACAGGGTTGGATTCACGATGCGTCGTGTCGCTTGAGCACCAGCCGCACCGATGCGTGCCCGATTGGATTACGTCCTGAAGCTGAAACCGGTCTGTCAGGATTGCGTCATGTCCGGCATACACAAGCTCGCCCCTGTACTCGTCGTATTCGCCGTGACGGCTGCCGCGTTGGCCGGGTGCACAGCCACAGCACCAGCGGCAGTTCAGACGCCCAAGGCGTCCGATCTCACGGCTGTCGCTGAGCCGGCTGCCGAGGCTCCGCCGACGCCGGAACCTGCCGAGCCGGAAACCTGCGCTGGCATGTCTGAGGTCTACGGCGACGGCGGTGGCTTGTACTGGGAGCGCCAGGGGACTCTTCGAGATCTCGGCGCACGAGAGTTCGCGCAAGGCGAGGTGTCTTCGGATGCTGACGGCACTCCCGTGACCTATACCGTTGAGCCCGGCGACGTCCAGGCTGTGATCGCTGAACGTCTCTGCGCGTACCCGGCCCTCGACTCGATGAACCACGTGCGCGTGATCCAGCCCGGGCAGGTGCTCTGGCTCACCCCCAACCCCGACCTTCCCTGGGTGCCGTACTACGGCCCTCATGATGCACCTTCTGGGTTCCAGCAGATTCCCTATCAGCAGGCGATCGAATCGGCGGGCAGGGCAGTTGACGCGGGTGACGTGGACACCGTGCGGGCGATCTGGAACGACACGCTCAAGGGCATGTTCGCGACCCAGGAGACCATCGACGCCGTCCAGAAGGTGGTCGACTCGGGCGACCTCGACGCGCTTCGCCAGCTCTTCTCCTGACGCTGGGCACGACTCCGAACGCCTCGGACGGCGGATGGCTAGGCGTTGGGATGACGTGCCCGTCGCCTGGCAATATGGTGCCGTGCGGATCGTCGGCAGTGTCTCCCTCGCCATCGCAGCGACGATTATCGGGCTTTTCGGCAATCTCATGCTCGGCGCAGCCGGCCTCAGCTTGGCGGGCCCAGGCCTCAGTTGGGCAGGTCCGGGCGTCACGGTCATCGAGTACTCCGATTCGGATGACACCGAGCGGGCGATCGGCATCGGGATGGGCATCATCGCGCTTGTCGTCTGGCTCGTTCTGCTGCTATCTGCCGTACCCGTTGGGCTACGCGGCGACCGCCCGACGCGCGAACGGCGTGCCACGGTATGGAGCGTCGTGGGACTGAGCCTGGTCCTCGTGCTGGGGATGCTGATCGCGGTGCTGGCTACGCCACCTCCCCTGTACTAGCACCCGCTACCGGGGTGCACCCGCGCTTGGCCCGGCTCAACGGTGTCTTTAGATCGACCTGCCGGACACGATCGTTCGCGGCGGTCGAGCGATGAATCGCCGTACAGCCGCATCGCAAACGCGGGCAGCAAACCACTTTCGGCAAGGGCTTCCAGTCAGTGGACCTCCGATATTCGCCTCGGCTCGATAAGTGATGGATCATGCGGATGCCCGCCGCATCGATGCCGCAGCGCTTGTCGTTGCGCTCTGCCGGGCTTTTGCTAGCGTTCGACTATGCGCGCTCGCTCGCGTTGCACCTCGCTCCTCCTTGCCGTCTTTCTCGCGTCAACCGGGTTCATTCTTGCCGGGTGCACAGTGTTCTTTGACAGCTACCCGAACGCCGAAGAACCGACGGATCTCGTCGGCACATGGACACACGCAGCTGGTCGGATCACAGTTAGCGAAGATGGCACCTTCGAGATGACAGACATGCCGAAGTGGGTCGCTCTTGGTGATTCGAGCGGCTCGGGCTCATCGGAAACGGTTAGCTGCACCGGAACCTGGACGCTTAACGTGGAGATCCAGAATTTCTGGCTTTTATCAGAAGTGCCCGACTGCGGTGGAGGCGGCTTCGCATCCGGCCAACAGGGCGAGATGACGATCGCGTTCGGCATCGACAGCGGTTCCGGCGACCCAAGGTGCTTCGAGCTCGTGCGCGACGGCTCGAACCTCATCCCCCGTGGCTACGAGGACTGTTTGCAGTACAACTGAGGCCGCCGCCGGAAACGATCGTTTGCGGTGCGGTCCAGATATCGGCGTTGCAGCGGCTGCCGCACACGCTCGCCGTCACCACCGAACAGTAGGGGGTTCCGGCTGATGTCGCAGAGACACATTGATTCCGTTCGCCCGTGGCAAGGTGACGACAGATTTCGCGGGCCAGACGGCGAGAGTACCGTCTAGCACCTCGCTGGACAGGGCTATGGTGCGGGAGCTCGGTCTACGACGGTGACATCAATCCGCCACGATACCCAGGGGACTCCCGCTGGAACGAGACTCGTTGAGCGGTGCGGGTGTATCTCCCGGATTCCGACGATCTGTCCTGTGCTGATGTCGATGTCTCGTTCGGACACCAGCAAGTCCCCGAGCTGTCCCCCCGTGCCGGGCTTGGCCGATAGTGAGAGCGTGGTGATCGTCCCGTTGGTTGCCGCCACGTCCCTGCCGGTTAGTTGATGTCCGCCGGTGTGGCTCGCGCCCGAAGCAGGAAGGGAGTCTGCCCGCGCTTTCTCCATCTCCCTGCCCCTTTTGCGAAGGCTAAGGGGCAGGGAGATGGAGGAGGTCAGCGAGTGCTCGATCGTCGCCGGGCGGTGATGCTGATGACGGTGTCGAGGACGAGGAATGCGAGGAGGGTCCATCCGACGAGTGGGAGCCAGAACCCGACCAGCAGTGCAACCGCTCCTACGGTCGCGATGCCCCACCAGGGTGCGTCGCGAAGAGCGCGCCGCGGCGGGCTTCCCACGAGTTTGCTGGTGTCGCGCGCCGGGCGGCGTTTCCACCACATCAGGTAGCCGAGCACGACCATCGCAGCGAGCCCGATGGCAACGAGGAACAGGACGATCTGGTTCGCGAGTCCGAACATGACGCCCATGTGGATGTTGATGCCCCAGCTGGCGAGCTTCGCAGGCAGGGAGAGGTCTGCGAAGTCGATCCGGTCGACGACCTGCATGGTGGTGCCGTCGATCGCGAGGGAGTCGCCTTCGGTGGGGAAGCTGCTCTTGATCTCGCGGATCTTCCAGGCGGTTCCCGGTTCGGCGGGCGGTGAGATCTCGACCTGTCCGGTGTTGACGTTCTCACGTTGTGCTATGGCAAGGACGGCATCGAAGGTGGCAGGGTTGGCGGCACCAGTCGGCGCGGACTCCGCACCGTGGTGGTGGGCGTGATCGTCGGCTGCTGGTGTCTCTCCACCGAGAGCGGTGTTGAGGGAGGGAGTTCCCCAGTCGAGGGCGGCACGCAGGTTGCTGACGTTCGTGCCGGCGTGCTGGGACCAGGTGATGCCGGTGGCGGAGAGGAAGAGGGCGCCGAGGATCACCCAGATTCCGATGCTGGTGTGCCAGCCGAAGAGGCCGCGGTAGCCCTTGTGGGTAGGGTTCGGGCGCACGAAGTCTTTCTTGGCGCGCGCTTTGCGAATTCGGATGATCCACAGAGCCAGTCCTGCGACGGCGACGATCCCGAGCCAAGAGGCGGCGAGTTCGCTGTACAGCCGTCCGGCGTCTCCGAGGTGGAGGTTGCGGTGCAGGTTGCTGATCCAGGTGCGCAGCGGCGTGGAGCCGCTGGTGCCGTACACGACGAGGTCGCCGCGGATCTCGCCGGTGCCGGGGTCGACGAACACGGCCCGGGATTCGCTGGGTCCGAGGCCGTCTTCGGCATACATGATCCGGGTCGTGTCGCCGGGCTCGGGGGCGGGTCGCACGGCGAAGAGCCCGGAGGAGTCGCCGCGGTAGTTATCGGCAGCCTCGATCTGAGCGGCGAGAGTGAGCGTCGTGTCGGTCTTGGGTGCGTGGAGCTGCTCGGCGTAGACGGCTTGCTCGAGCTGTGGGGTGAGCGCGTAGAGTGCGCCGCTGATGGCGGCGATGAGGATGAACGGGCCGACGAGGATGCCGGCATAGAAGTGCAGTCGGAGCAGGAGCGGCCCCAACCACCCTCGACGACGCGTCGGGGTGAAGGTGGGTGGTGCGTGCGGGGCGGGTTCGGTGGTGGTTGCAGTCATGGTGGTGCTTTCAGGAGAGGAGGGAGTCGCCGATGAAGCCGTCTTCGGCGCATCCGGGCGGGATCGCGAAGACGGCGGAGCCGAGGGGCACGGTCCATTCGTTGAGCAGGTCGAGCTCGTCGAGCCGCCGTTGCATCGGGATGAACTGGCGTTCGATGTCGGCCTGGTAGGAGACGAAGATGAGCCCCGACTCGGAGACTTCCGCCCCCACGGGTCGTTCGTCGTAGTTGTAGGCGCGGCGGAAGATGCGTTCGCTGTCATCGCCGCGCGCGCGACGGATGTGGGCGAATTGCGGGATCACCGGGAAACCGATGGCGGTCTTCGCCTCGAAGTCCGGCTCGTCGAACTCCTTGGTTCCCGTCAGCGGCGCCCCATTGGCGATGCTTCGTCCGACGGACGCGTCGCGTCCGCTCCGGTCGAGGCGGTCCCATTTGTCCAGGTCCATCCGGATGCGGCGGATCACGGCCCCGGTGCCGCCGGCGAGCCAGCCGTCCTCCGCCCAGACGACCTGGTCGAAGTCCCTCGTCCCCGGTTCCGGGTTGGTCGTACCGTCGACCTGCCCGAAGAGGTTCCGCATCGTCGTCCCGGGTCGCTCGGTCCCGTACGCGCGCCGGAATCCCTGCTGCGTCCACCGGATCGTTGCGAAGCCGCGTGCATCCTTCAGGAGCATGCGCGTCGCGTGAGCCACCGTGAGCGGGTCGTCACCGTTCACCTGCAGCAGCAGATCCCCGTCGGAGAACTTCGGCTGCAGTTGGTCGATCCCGAACGCAGGAAGCGGAGCAAGCCAGCCCGGACCAGCCGCGCCAGCTCGGGCGACGAGCCCGGGACCGAACCCGAAGGTGATGGTCAGTCGAGCCGGTGACAGCGCGAGTTCGGGTTCCGAGTCGGCCAATGCCGGTCTTCCCTGGGTCAGGCGGGCGGCATCGTCCGTGAGGATCCGCATGAGGCGCACCAACGCTGCCGCGTCGACGCCGTCGTTCAGATCCAGTCCGAGGAAGACCCCGTGTGCTTGCGCGGCGGTGTCGATGCCGGCTTGGTGCGCTCCGAAGAAGGGGACCTTCTCATCGCCGTTCATGGGCGTCGAGGGCGCCGTGTTCTCCTCAGTGCTTGAGCGGTTGAGCGCGTAGTCCGCGCCGATCGCCGCGGCCGCGCCGATCCCGGCAACAGCCCCTCCGAGGAGGAACTGTCGCCGGGTCGACCGACCGGGACCGGTGCGCGCGCCCTCAGCGGGCGCTGGCATCAGTGATCCATGCCTTCGTCGTCGCTCTCCTCGTAGTTCTCGTTCGCACCCGAATAGTCCTTCACCGGAGCGGTGAACTCATACGTCGAGTCGTCCGAGAACGTCAGCGTGAACGTCGCCTCATCCCCGGCGACGAGCGGGCCTTTGAGACCCATCAGCATGATGTGGTTCGCGCCCGGTTCGAGCGCCAGCTCACCACCGGCGGGGATCACGAATCCCCCCTCGATCTCGCGCATCACCATCTCGCCGGCCTCGTTCTCGACCGTCTCGTGCAACTCCATCATCGGGGAGACATCGGATTCGACGGAGACGACCGTCACGTCCGCATCGCCGGTGTTCTCGAGCATCCCGAAGCCGGCGGACATGCCGTCTGGGGCGGACTTCACCCACGCGTCCTCGATCGTCACGACATCGCCGGCGGGCTTGGAGTCCTCGGATGCCGGAGCAGCTGTTGCGGCGCAGCCGGTCAGTGCGAGAAGCGAGACAGCGAGCAGTGCCGCGGCGCGAGGGAGGGTTTTGGAAGTGTTCATCGTGTAGTGCCTTTCACAGAGTTTCTGCCGCGTCATCGCCGGACTCCGGCGGTACGGCTGTCGCCTTCGGGCGACGAAGGAATCGATAGAGGGCGAAGCCGGCCGCAGCGATTGCTGCGCCGCCCGCCCCGATGAGCAAAACCCGGACCGGGCTGCTCGAGTCGTCTGCGATCTGATCTTCCGCTGGGGTGACTGCGTCAATATCCGCGGCACCGTCACTGCTCCCGGCCGTGACCATCGGAGCAGCGTCGCCGATCGTGAACGGGATCGACCCGGAGATCGGATGCCCGTCCTCGGAGACGACCTGCCACCGCACCTGATAGCCCGCCACTGGCATGCCCGGCGCGAGCTGCGCCGTCACAGTGTTTCCCTGAACGTCGATCTCTCCCGACGCCCAGTCGTGCCCGGATGCATCGACGACCATGACGACGGCGCCTGTCATCGACGCATCGAGGACGAGCAGCTCGCCGGAGAACGTCATCACGATCTCTGGCGGGGCGGTCGCCAGAACCTCGCCCTCCGCGGGCGAGCTGGAGGTCAGTTGGTCATGGGCGGACGCCGGTACCGCGGTCGCCAGCACGGCGATCAGGACCAGCGCCAGCCCCGCACCGATACGGCGCAGTGCAGACATGAGGAAGCCTCTCGTCAGGCGCCGACAGGCGACGCCAACGGTCGTTCACAATGCCCGGAGCGCGCAGATGCACCCGAGCGGGAACACACCGGCGACAGACGGAAGCCGGTGCGGATCAGATCGCGCGGGCCCTAGGCGGAGCCCGGCCCCGAAGCGTCGCCAGGATCCTCGATGCGAGAGGGCGGCAGATGTCGACCGCCAAGCCGAGGTCTCGGACGTCGGTCAACGCGGGCGATGCCAGCGCGGCATCCACTCGACGACGGACCCAGCGAACGACCTGACTTGCGAGCTCACGCAGAGCGAGCAACATCCGCTCACCACGATGCGCGACGAGAACAGTCACGATCGCAGCCAGCAGGTGCCCGACCCACATCGTCCCGTCTGCGACTACAGCCCCTGTCAGATCGGTACCGCCGGGCAAGACAAGAGGCGCACCGTGCACGTGACCAACTGCCGTTCCCGAGGGCTCAATCGAGCCGAGTACGAACAGCGCGTGGAAGAGGAGCTGACTGATCGCGACGGAGATGCTCAATCGGATCACCGAGAGCTTTCGCCCAGCGAAGAGCACACACACCATGAACGAGAAGATCCACGGCACCACGATGCCTAGCGCACCAGGCATCTGCCCGCCACCCGTCATGTGACCCGCCAGCGCTGCGAACGTCGCAAGCGACGCGGCCGCGAAGCCGCGCACAACGGCGGGCTTCCTCGACGGGGTCATGGCTCCATCTTCCCATCGCTGCTGCACACAAGCGAACCTCGATGCGCCCGAAGGCCGACATCAGCGTTTTCGGCGGGGCGCGCCAGCAGCTGCTCCGACAACCCGCACCGACTCTTGACGCCCGACGTCAGACCAACGACCGCACCGACGCATACGCATCCGCGACCTCGCCGGTGGGCTGGTCGTAGACGCGCACGATCCCGGCATCCCCCTCATGCCTCGCCCACCCCGGATCGCCCGTCGTGACGAACGCGACGGCGGCGCCGTGCACGTCGTCGGAGAGTTCCTGCGGCGGGTTCGGACCAGCCAACGGCTCCATCGACGGACCATCGAGGCAGTCGAAGAAGAACGGCACGTCGAGGCAGTGCTCCGCGAAGCCGAAGTGCCCTGACGGCCACGAGAACCGGTAGAGCCAGGTCGGGGCGTCGCCCCGGGCGGCGGCGATGCGAGGAACCGAGGCGCGGAACATCCGGTCGGTGAGCACACGCCCTGCGAGACGGGCCTTGCCGAGACGGGCGACATCCGCGTTCGCGGCGAGATACTCGGCTTGGATGCTCTTGGGCAGCCCGAGCCGGGTCAACAGCACACTCTGCGGCACCCATCGCAGCGCCTTCCCGGCACTGCCGGTGAACGCCATCGTGAACTCGTCGTCTGCGGCACCGATGACGAACGGCTTGGCGGCACCGACACCGGCACGCAGCGACTCATGGGTCGATCGCGCGAGAAGGTCACCGTCGATCACCGGCCCGAGCGGCAGGCCCTCATCGATCATGGTCGTCATCGATGACGGTCCGAGCTGGGTCGCCTTTTTCTGGAGGGCGAGCAAACGATCCTCGCTCACCGTCGAGAGACCGGCCACGGTCGGAGCCACTCCTGCGGATGCGGCGAGCGCCCGCCCGAGCTTCTCGGCCCGCGGCGCCGATACATCTCCGAGAGCTCCCGAGATCGCGTAGACCCCGTGGAACAGATGCTGTGCCGCCTCCATGCCGAGCAGGGTGAGCACGGCTCCGCCTCCCGCGGACTGTCCGGCGATCGTCACACGACCGGGATCTCCTCCGAACGAGGCGATGTTCTGCTGCACCCATTCGAGTGCCAGCAGCCAGTCGCGCACGCCACGGTTCGACGGCGCATCCTCGATCCAGCCGAAGCCGTCGAAGCCGAGCCGGTACGAGATCGAGACCGTGACGACGCCGTCGCGGTTGAAGTTGCGGCCGTCGTACCAGGGGCTCGCGGGGGAACCGGCGAAGTACCCGCCGCCGTGGATCCAGACCAGCACGGGCAGGCCGGATGCCGTGGGGTCGGGCGTGAAGACGTTGACGTTCAGCGTCGACTCCCCCTCGACGCTCGGCTCGGGAATCAGCGTCACACCCGGGTCGCCCCGCTGCGCTGTGGCGGCGAACTCGAGCGCATCGCGCACGCCCTCCCACGGCGCCTTCGGCACCGGAGCCTGGAAGCGCAGTTCGCCGACCGGCGCCTCGGCGAACGGGATGCCGAGAAAGGCCGCCGATCGCGGAGCCCCTCGCCCTCCCGTGGTGGGGCGCCACCGCCCCCGGATCCGCCCCGCGGCGGTCTGCACCTCGACGTACTCGGTCATGACCCTCACACTCTCACGCCGCGGCTCTCTCCCGCCGAACGGCAGCCCGGGATGTGTCCCGTCCGCCGATCCTCATCCCGCATGTCCCCGTCACAGATCGCGCCCGTCGCTTAGTGTCGACAACATGCCATACCCCCGCGTCTACTTCTCCGCGACCCAGAGCGAGGCCGAATTCCTCGCCGACTATGAACCCTCGCTCGCGACGTGGGCCGAGAAAGACGGATCGACACTGCTGATGCGGGCTCTGCGCAATAGCGACCCCGCCAGCCGGGTCGCGATAGCCACGCGACTGCTCGACGACGGCGCTGATGCCAGCGCCGCGACCGCGAGTCACGTGAACGCGTTGCACGTGTTGCTGAGCGCGACGGCCCACGATTTCACCGCCGAAGCACCTCTGCTCGCCCGCCTGATCGATGAAGGCGCCGACATCAACGCCGACAGCGGCAGTCGGTGGGGCACGCCGCTGCAGACCCTCAGTCGCACGCTCAAGTTCTCCGACGAGACTCTCGCTCCGTTCTACGACGTCCTGTTCGCCCGTCCCGATCTCGATGTGACCACCCCGAGCAGCGTGGGACGCAGCGTCACGGAGAGTGCCCAAGCCGCCATCAGACGCCGCGCCGACCTGCTCGCGCGCTGCCATGCTCACACGAACCAGCACGGACCGCACTGACGCCTGTTGCGGTTGGCGAGCACCAGAGCTCTGGGCCTCCTGCCCGTGACGCAGCAGGGAAACACGCGGGGCGGATGCGTTCATCCACCCCGCATGTGAGTCATCGACTCGTCGTCGTGCGGCCGCTCCCCAGCACGGCGCTAGCGACAAGCAGCGCGGCCGCACCAGAGGCGATCCCTATCGTGGCGGCGGGGACGCCCGCGGCTTGAATGACGATGCCCGCAAGGGCGCTGCCGAGCGAGGCTCCGATGTTGTGGCTGGTGTTGACCCAGGTCGTCGCCGAATTCTGGCGGTGTTCACCACCGGCTCTGTGAGCGGCGAAGTAGGCCACGATCATCACGGGCGAGAAGAACAGGCCGGCTGCGGCAAGCACGATCGTCACCGAGACGGCCCCAGTTGCGACGGCAACGAGTGAGCTGATCGTGACGAGCGCGGCGGTCAGGAAGAGAAGCTGCCGGATGGGTGACCCGGGAATGCGAAGCGCTCCGAAGAGGAGCCCGCCGACGGCACTCCCTCCGGCGAAGATTCCCAGTGCGATGCCCGCGGCCGCAGGGCCCCCTGCGTCGGAGACGACGACCGGGACGCTCACGCTGATGCTTCCCGACACCGCCCCCGCAACAAGAGTGGGTATCAGGACACCTACGAATCGAGGATCGAGAACCAGCGGCCGGTCGCGACGAGGCCCCTCGACGACCCGAGCCTGAGGCTCCATGTCTCCGACTGCTGGACTCACCGCGAAGAGAAGACCGCCCACGAGCACAAGCCCGGCAGGGACGAGAAGGGCTTTTCCGGGCGCGATGAAAGCAAGAGCGACGCCCATGGCGGCAGGGCCACCGAGATAGAGCAGTTCTTCGACGACTGCATCGAAGCTAAGCGCTTTCTTCAGAAGGTCACTGGTGGGCGTGAGCCTCCCCCATGCGACCCGCATCGTCGGCCCGAGCGGTGGCGCGAACGCGCCGGCAGCGGCCGCGAGCACGATCAGCACACCGCCGTGAGGCGCGAAGAGCGCTGACAGGCCGATCGCCGCCAGCGTGCCGCCGAAGATCACGACGAGCACTACGAGGACACGGCGGGCGCCGACGTGGTCGATGCACCAGGCCCGCACTGGGGCGAGGAAGCTGGCACCCGCACCGTAGAGGCCGACCGCGATGCCGGCCAGACCCACTGACCCAGTGGCATCGGCGACGGCATAGAAGAGAGGGAGGAAGACGAGGGCGTAGGCGCCCCTGCCGATGAGTGCGGCCCCGAAGGTTGTGGGAACTCGCGGCAATGTAAGCACGTCGATATAACGTGCCGTCCGGGTGGACTGCATGATGGGTGACTCCAAGCCAAAGAGCGCGCTGTCAACGCGGTCAGGAAAATGATCGGTGAGAAGAGCGACCTCAGAGGTCGCCGTCACCGATCAATCACAGGTAGGGAGCACCCGACCACACTACCGAGGGTCAGAGCTCGCGGTCTGCTGTCGAGACCCGGTGCCATATGACGACGGGCCCCTGCGGCCGGCTCGCGAGCATGGTGAAGCAGCGCGTGCCTCAGACTCCCAAGACGAGACGGATGCCGGTTCCGATCTGCGCCATCAGATAGGGCGCGAGGTGGCCGGCCGGGTAGGTGTCGACGAACTCACGTGAGACCGGACCGATCTGACTGACGTTCGCCACCGAGTCGCGATCGAGACCTGACGCTGCGGCCGGCACCAGCACGTTGCCGGGAAATCCCTCGAGAGCGGTGTTCGAGGTCAGCGGCACGACGAGAACGGTAGTGATGTTCGTATCGAGCAGCCAGTCGTCTTGCACCACGACGGACGGACGGACTTTCGCCGGTTCCGAGCCTCGCGGAATCTCGAAGTCGACCCAGACGATGTCGCCTCTTCGGATCACCAGTCGGTGCTTTCGCGCAGCCGCTGCTCGTTGGCACGCACGAACGACTCATCGTCTCCATCGGAATCGGCCTGAGCCAAGATCTGGTTCGCGATACGGGTCAGGTCCGAAGAGCCTTCCAACTCATCGGCCAGCCGTCGCCCTGCGAGCTGGAAGAACTCCGACCGGTTCATGCCGTGTCGCGCAGCCACGCGTTCGAAACGAGCGAAGTCGCCGTCGGGTACTGAGATCGCCGTCTTCATGGGAAGAGTATAACTGGTCATACCGCGAGAGGAGTCAGAGCATCCGACATTCGCGGGTGCGTCGAAAGATGCCCGCCTATGCCCCGACGCGCGACACCACGGCGTGCGGCATCCGCTCGGTCATGACGCGCACCGCCTCGGGGTTGTCGTCGACGAGCACGGCATCGCGGCCGAGGGCCGAGGCCACGGCCCCGGTCGTGCCGCTGCCGGCGAAGAGGTCGAGCACGCGGTCGCCCGGGCGGCTGGATGCGCGCACGATGCGGCGCAGGATGCCCTCGGGCTTCTGCGTCGGGTATCCGGTCTTCTCGCGGCCGGTCGTAGGAACGATCGTGTGCCACCACACGTCCGTGGGCAGCTTGCCGCGGGCGGCCTTCTCGGGTGTGACGAGACCCGGCGCCATGTAGGGCTCGCGGTCGATATCGTCGGCATTGAACACGTACTCGCGCGGGTTCTTGACGTACACGAGGATCGTGTCGTGCTTGGTGGGCCAGCGGCGCCGCGACTTCGCGCCGTAGTCGTACGCCCAGATGAGCTCGTTCAGGAAGCAGTCGCGGCCGAACACCGCATCGAGCATGACCTTGGCGTAGTGCGCCTCGCGGTAGTCGAGGTGCAGATAGAGCGTGCCGTCGTCGGCGAGCAGCCGCCACGCCTCCTCGAGCCGCGGCATCAGGAAGGCGCCGTAGTCGTCGAAGCGGTCGTCATAGGTGCGCAGCATGCCCCGCACCCGCTCGTACGCGTGACCGTGGAACCCGTGCCGGACCTCCGCAACCGGGGGCGCCGGTTCAGAACTCAGGAAGGCTGGGTCGGCAGCGGCGACCGACCCGCGGGATTCCGGGGGCACCACCCCGTCTGCGTCGGATTCATCCTGAGTTGTGAACGTGCGGCGGGCGGTGACGACCTGCCGCTCCTGCGTCCGCCCCGTATTGAACGGTGGATCGAGGTAGACGAGCGTGAACGATGCCGACGGCAGGGTCGCCGTGACCGCCAGATTGTCGCCCTGGATGATCGAGACGTCACCGCGGACGACAGGAGCAGGCGTCGCCGGATCAGACGCAGGCGCAGGCGCAGGCGAGGGGTCGGTCACGGAACCCGATGCAGCCACGCGTCGGTGGCGAACTTCGACTCGACCAACGCCTCGGCATCCGCGTACTCGTCGGCGCTGATCGCGCCGTCTTCCGCCGAGGTCAGCGAACGGAACGTGTCTTTGAAGCGCTCGATGATCTCGGCCCGCGCGAGGCCGGTCTGGCTGCGCAGCGGATCCACCCGCTTCGCCGCCGACGTCGTGCCCTTGTCGCTGAGCTTCTCGCGGCCGATGCGCAGCACCTCGGCCATCATCTGACCGTCGATGTCGTACGAGAGGGTCGCGTGGTGCAGCACTCCCCCGTTGGCGAGGCGCTTCTGCGCGGCTCCGCCGATCTTGCCCGACGAGCTCGCGATGTCGTTGAGCGGCTGGTAGATCGCGTCGATGCCGAGCGAGCGCAGCGCCTGCAGCACCCAGTCGTCGAGAAAGGCGTAGGAGTCGGCGAAGGTCATGCCCTGCACGAGAGATGCCGGCACGTAGAGCGAGTACGTGATGATCTGCCCCGCGGCCATGAGCATCGCGCCACCGCCCGAGATACGGCGCACGACGTCGAAGCCGTGACGGGCAGCGCCCTCGGGGTCGACCTCGTTGCGGTACGACTGGAACGATCCGATGACGACGGCCGACTGGTCCCACTCCCAGATGCGCAGCGTCGGACGACGGCGCCCCTCGCCGACCCGCGAGGTGAGCACCTCGTCGAGCGCGAGGTTCATGCGCGGCGAGACCGCCTTCTCGTGCACGATCTCCCAGTCGAAGTCGTTCCACCCGGGAGCCGTGACGAGCGCCCGCCGCACAGCGGTGCCGACGGCTTCGGGAGTGAATCCGAGCAGCTGCGCGCCGTCGGGCAGCGCACCGCGCACTGCGGCGGCGATCGCCGTGGCATCCGTCTCGACCGGCAGTCCGGTGACGGCCTGGTCGATGTCGTCGAGTGCCGTGTCGGGTTCGAGGAAGAAGTCGCCGGCGAGCCGGAAGCGGGCGATCCTGCCGTCTTCGACCTCGAGGTCGACGACGACGAGCTTTCCTCCTGGAACCTTGAATTCACCGTGCACGGTTACAGCTTAAGGCGAGGCCGTCGCCCAGGCGCGGTGCGCCGCGGATTCAGCGACCGAGCACGACCGCCCGCTCGCCCGCACGGATCGGTGCCGAGAAGCGGTTGCCAGGCGGCGGCTGGGGGCATACGTACTGATCGGAGAACGCGCACGGGGGCAGGTAGGCACGATTGAAGTCGATGACAACGGACCCGTCTGATGCCGGTTCTTCCACGGGCAGGAAGCGGAAGCGGTAGGTCTCGGTGCCGTTGGTGCCGTCGGCGAAGACCGCACTCAGGCCGCCCTGGGGCGTGCGGGTCGCAGCGAGAGTCACCGCGACCCCGTCGAGCGTGAACCGCAGCCGTCCGGCGAGGTCTGACTCATACCAGCGGCCGTCGACCGAGGTCACGGTGATCGTCTCGCCCGGCGTCGACTCGAAGACTGCGTCGATGCGCCACCCCTTGCGAGGCGGATACGCGTCGATCGCGCTGAAACGCTCCCGCTCCGGCCGCCTCGGGTTGAACACCCGCAGGGCGACATCGCCGCGTCTGTCGAACACGCGCAGCTCACGGCGCCCGAGCCGCAGCGTGTCACGGCCCCTCAGCGTGACGACCGACCCGGCGGTGCCGAGATCGCTGCCGCGGATCCCTCCGTCTCCCGTGAGCGCCCAGAGTCCTGGCACCCCCTCCACGGCGGCTGGTTCGGTGATGAGCCAGTTCGTCGACTCGAGCGCGGCCGGGCCGTACTCGGCGCCGGCATAGCGCTCTCGCGACTCATGCCATGCACGCCACTCGTCTTCGAAACCCACCCCGCACCTCGCTCTCGCCGCGAATCTATGCGGCGGAGTGGCGGGTGTGCCGAGATGACGTCATGCGGATTCACCCGCTGTAACGCGGGTTCACGGTGCGTAACACGCCGACGCACGACGTGCGCGACACGGGGCGCACGCGGCGAGAGGTGCCTCAGCGCGGCGGGATGCGGGTGTCGAGCCACGACAGGATGTCGGCCCGCACCTCGTCCTGCTGCAGCTCGTTGAAGATCTCGTGACGCGCATCCGGATAGACCAGCGTCGTGATGTCGGTGAGCCCCGATCGCGTGCGGTACTCGTCGGCGAGCTTGTGCACGCTGCGGGGTCCGCCGACCGGGTCGTCGCGTCCGACGAGGAGCAAGAGGGGGAAGTCGCGGCCGAGGTCCTTGCGCGGGCGGCCGTAGAGCTTGGCCGCTTCGACCGGGCCGAACAGCTTGAGAAGCGGCTGGTTCGTGGTGAGCGGATCCTCGTCGAAGGAGGTCCAGACGGCGGGGTCACGGCTCAGCCACTCGAGGCCGGTGGCGTCGTCGGCCGCCCAGCGGGCGTTGAGCGGCGCCGCGTTGAGTGACCCTGGCGTGCGCAGAGCCGACCCCGAAAGGATCACAGCGTCCCACGCCTCGGGGTGGTCGTTCACGAGCATCTGCGCGAGGAACGAGCCCCACGAATGCCCGAGCAGCACGAGCGGCAGGTCGGGGTGCTCATCCTTGATGATGCCGGTGAGCTGCCAGACAGCCGCCTGCGCCGCACGCAGTCCGCCCTTGCCGAGGCGGCCGAGCTTCTCGGGTCCTCCATGCTGACGGATGCCGGTGCGACCGTGCCCGCGGTGATCGTCGGCGTAGACGATGAATCCGGCCCCGGTCAGCGCGGCGATCAGCGCCCCGTAGCGACCGGCGTGCTCGCCCACACCGTGCAGCAGCTGCACGACTCCTCGCGCATCACCCACCGCGGGGTGCACGTCGTAGACGATGGCGATGCCGTCGGCATCCGTGAATTCGCGCGTATCGGTCACGCCCCCACCCTACTGAGAGTGCGCGACATGCGTCAGGCCGACTGCGTCATGCGCCTCAGCTCGACAGCGCGGCGATGATGCCCTGGGCGATCTCGAGGTCGGTGACCTCGTATCCGCCGACGCCGTCCGAGGCCGACCCCATGCGCACACCGCCGTCTTCGTGCACCATGCGCTTCGCGGAGAAGTGCAGGGCGTCGACGCCGGCGGCGACGAGCGCGGCGGCGCTGGCGGCATCCACTCCGCTGCCGGCCATGATCTCGATCTCTCCAGCCGCTTCGGCGACGAGCGCGCGGAGTGTGTCGATGCCGTCGATCGCGACGGAGGCGCCACCCGAGGTGAGCACCCGGCGGAGGCCGAGATCCCGGGCGGCGACGAGCGTCGCGACGGGGTCGGGGGTCACATCGATCGCTCGGTGCAGGGTGACGGATGCTCCGTCGGCGGCGTCGCGCAGTCGCCGCATGGCGGGGATGTCGAGCAGCCCCTCGTCATCGAGTGCACCGATCACGACACCGTCGGCGCCCGCGTCGATCGCACGGCGGACGTCGCTCTCTGCGATCGTGATCTCGTCGGCCGAGTAGCGGAAACCGCCGGCCCGGGGCCGGACGAGCACGTGCACCTCGACCCCGACGGCACGTGCCGCGTCGATCGACAGGTCAAGGGTCGCCGGCGACGGAGTGAGTCCACCGAGCGGCAGCGCCTGTGCGAGTTCGACGCGCGCGGCGCCGACAGCTCCGGCGATGCGCACTCCGGTGGGGTCCTGCACGGCGATTTCGATGGCGAGGGTTCGGGTCACCCGTCCATTGTGGCCTGTCCGACGAGGGCCTCCCGCCACCGACTTCCGATTCCGAGCACAATTACTTAGACTGTCTAAGTAATGTCTGCGACTGATGAATCCCTCCAACTCACCGCGACAGACCTGCGCATGGCGACGTTCCGACTCGCACGGCGCCTCCGCTCCGCTCGAGCCGTCGACGCGATGAGCGACGCGCAGCTTGCGGTGCTGGCGACGCTGCGCATGCACGGACGCCGCACGATCACGGCCCTGGCCGAACGCGAGCGGGTCACCGCGCCGTCGATGACGAGCATGATCAACGGGCTCGAAGAGCAGGGCTTCGTCCTCCGCACTCCGGATGCCGAAGATCGACGACGCGTGCAGGTCGACATCACCGAGTCGGGCACAGAGATCGTCGCCCAGACCATCCGCCGTCGAGACGAGCTGCTGGCCGACATGCTCGGCGAATTGGACTTCACCGAAGAGGAGCTGACGACGCTGCGAGAAGCGAGCGCGCTGATGCGAAAGGTGGTCGACAGATGAGCGCGATGTTCCGTTCGTTCTCGAACATCAACTACCGCATCTGGTTCGCCGGGGCTCTGGTCTCGAACATCGGCGGCTGGATGCAGGCGACCGCGCAGGACTGGGTCGTGCTCACCGAGCTCACCGACAACGACGCCGCCGCGATGGGCTTCACCATGGCGCTGCAGTTCGGTCCGCCGCTGGTGCTCGTGAGCCTCACCGGCTGGGTCGCCGACCGCTTCGAACGACGCCGCATCCTGCTCGCGACTCAGAGCGCCCTCCTGCTGCTCGCGATCGCCGTCGGCGTCCTGCTGCTGAGCGGCGTGATGACGCTGCCGATGATGTTCTGCTTCGCAGCCGCGTTCGGTGTCGTCAACGCCTTCGACGCACCCGCGCGGCAGGCATTCGTCTCCGACATGGTCTCGATGGGCGACATGTCGAACGCGATCGCCCTCAACTCGGCATCCTTCAACCTGGCCCGCATGATCGGCCCCGCCGTGGGCGGTCTGTTGATCGTGGCGATCGGCTCTGGATGGGTGTTCATCGCGAACGCCGCGACCTTCCTGGCGATGCTCGTGGCGCTGATGCTGCTGCGCACCGGCCAGCTCGCGCCTCGGTTGAAGAACCGCCGCCCAGGCGGCCTCGCCGAGGGCTTCCGCTATGTGTGGGGTCGCAGCGACCTGCGGGTGGTGTTCGTGACGGTGTTCCTGATCGGCGCGTTCGGCATGAACTTCCCGATCTTCGCGTCGACCATGGCGCTCGAGTTCGGGGCGGGTGCCGACGGCTACGGCGTGCTGAGCTCGGTGCTCGCGATCGGCTCGCTCGCCGGGGCGCTGCTGGCAGCCCGGCGTGACCGCGCTCGCGTTCGCGTCGTGATCTTCGCGGCGGGCGGATTCGGGGTCGCGGCCTTCATCTCGGCAGCCATGCCGACGTATCTGACCTATGCGATCACGCTGACGTTCACGGGCTTCATGATCGTGACGCTGCTGACGACCGCCAACGGATACGTGCAGATGACGACGGCTCCCGCGCTGCGCGGCCGCGTGCTCGCGCTGTACATGGCGGTGATCATGGGCTCGACGCCGGTCGGCGCCCCGATCGCCGGGTGGGTGGCCGACACGTTCGGGCCGCGCAGCGCGATCATGCTCGGCGGCACCGCAGGATTCGTGGCCTGTGCGATCGGCGCGATCTGGATCTTCGCCTCCGGCAGACTGCACCGTTCAGAGGACAGCCGGTTCCTGATGACACTCGACGAGACCCGGCCTCTGAACGTCGTCGATGAGGCAGACATCATCGAGAAGGCAGAGCCGGTCGAGTTCAGCGATGAGGCGGCCGTCACGACGCCGATCCGCACCCCGAAGAACGACCGACCTGAGCTCTGAGCGCATCACGACGGTTTGTCAATGCCCTCCACGGGCGGCCACTGCGGACGTACGTTCGCCGCATGGACCAGAACACAGGACGCACCCCGCACCCCGAGCAGCCCGCCGAAGGCTCCCCCGAGGCGATTCCCGAGCACAACACAGCTCCTGACGGCCAGTCGACGGCGGATGCCGGGCGCCACCCCGACGAGCTCGACGGCAACGCGCAGGGATCGACCCAGGGCGGCGCCATCCAGGGCGACAGCTCACACGGCGACTCACCGCGCGGGGCCATCCAGGGCGACGCCGACGAAGAGAACGCTCAGGGTGCAGCCCAGGGTGGCGCGATCCAGGGCGACAGCTCGCACGGCGAATCGCCCCGAGGCGCCATCCAGGGCGACGCCAGCCCCGACCGCGACTCCGCACTCGGCGGCGACGATCACACCGAAGACCAGCTGACGGCCGACAACGAGGTCGAGGAAGACGCTCTTCGCGCCCTCAACCCGGACGACGCTCCCGCCTGAGCGCCGAGCTGGTCTCAGGCGCCCCTCACCGAATCGTCCCGGCGCGCACGAGCAGTCTCCGCACTCCGATGACGCCTGCGGCCACGGCCAACTCGCCGGCGATGCGGGCGATGAGCGTCGCGATCAAGACTCCTGGCACCAGGTGGTCTGGTGAGAACACCGGCAGTGCGACGAAGAACAGCACGATGCCGGCGGCTGCTCCTGCGAGGAGGATGCGGCGGGCACTCGCCGTTCCTCCCCGCTGCAGCGGCAGGACGAGGTCCATCACGACGGCGGCGCAGACCATCGGCACCGCCGCCAGTGGGCCGATCGGCGAGACCACCGACGTCAGCAGCCCCGTGACCACAGCCGTGAAGACGGCCATGCCGGGCGTGCGGGTGACCACGCGGGCGAGCAGCGGCATCGCGGTGTGCACGGCGGCGACGAGCGCGTAGGCGGGCGGAGACGACACGGCGAGCAGCGAGGTGACGGGCACGACCATGACGAAGATCAGGGCCTGAACCGCGGCGAAGGCTGCGCTGATGAGCAGCGCGCTCGTCGGCGCGCGCCTCACGGTTCTCGGTCGCGCCTGATCCATGCCACCAGACTATGTGCGCGCATGCGGAGGGATTCACTCATCGATCGTCTCTGCCGCGCGAAGCCCGACCATGCGCCCCGGTCGCCGATGTTTCGGAATATCGTAGAGACGCACATGATCCGGGGAGGGACGATGCCAGCATCCGCCGTGCCCGTACGCGTGCCCGTCGACGTGCCCCGCGTGCCGAGTGATGTCGTCTCGCGACCGAGACTCGTGGCGGCGTTGGAGAACGACAGCCCGCTGACGGTGCTGCGCGGTGCGTCGGGTCTCGGCAAGACGGTCGCACTCGCCGAGTGGTCGCGCACCACCGCGTCGACGGTCGTCTGGGTCACGATCGACGCGACGAGAGCCGGCAGCGCCGAACTCGCCCACGGGGCTCTGCGCGCGATGGCACGCGGGGGTCTGACCTCGCCACCCGACGAGACGCTCACGCACCCGTGGAGCACTGTCGCACAGTGCCTGAACGAGACCTCGGAGGACCTCGTCCTCGTACTCGACGACGCCGCGAGCCTGTCGCGAGAGAGCATCTTCGACCTCTGCCAGACCGTCGCCGCGGCACACGGCGCACGTGTGATCGCAGCGGCCAACCGGCGCAGCGCTTTCGATGGCGACGGAGTGAGCCTGGTGATCGATCGCGTGCTGATCGGGCCTGACGAGCTTCTCTTCGACGTCGAGGAGATCTCGCGGACGCTCGGTGTCGACGAATCGGACGCAGAGGACATCCGCGCGGCGACGGGCGGGTTCCCTGCCCTGATCCACGCAGCCTCGAAGCGGGCTGCGCTCGGCGACGACCCGGCGTCGGCGATCGCGGCAGCCTCCCCCGCGGCCGAGGAGTACATGCAGTCCCGCCTCGAGCGTTCGGGTGTCGCCGCCGACGCCCGCACGGCGTGGGTGCGCATCAGCATCGCGGATGCCGTCGATCTCGCCTCCGCGCGGACACTGTCGGGCGTGGACGAGATCGAGCGCACTCTCGACGACGCGGAGGCCTTCGGCTTCGGAAGCTGGTCGACCGACCGGCTGTTCTCGTTCGCCCCGCTCGTGCGCACGCTGCTGCGCCGCGAGCTCGTGCGATCGCACGCGGATGAGCTCTCGCACCTCATGAACCTGGCCGTCGAGGGCGCACTCCAGCGGCGAGCGCCGCTGGATGCCCTGCAGCTCGCCATGGAGTACGACGACCTCGCGCTCGCATCGCACGTGATCATGTCGGGATGGAGCCAGCTGCTCGACCGCCACGGGCCGGCCGCAGTCCGACTGCTGCGCGGGCTTCCGGTGTCGCGACTCAAGGACCAGCCGCTCATCGCCATGCTGCTCGCCATCTGCTACAACGCCAGCAACCTGCGGCGTCTGCGCGGCCTGCAGTTGATGCGAGTCGCGATCTCGGCGGCCAACTCGCGACGCAACAGTGTGGCGACGACCGAACGGGTCTTCATCTGGGCAGCCGAGAGCGCCGCTCTGCGACTCATCGGGATGTCGGAGCGTGCCGCTCAGGTGGCTGCCAGAGCGCTCTCCCTGTATCGCGAGACGCCGGAGTCGGTATGGCAGCCCTACGCCCTCGAGATGCCGTTGCTCTGCACGCATCTCGGCATCTCCCTCTACTACGGGGGGCGTGAGGATGCCGCGATCGAGTGCTTCGAGAACGCGGCGGCGCTGGCCGCATCCCGTGACCTGAGCAAGGCCTTCCACAGCATCGCGCTGCTCAGCGGCATCCACGCTCTGAACGGCGACATGCCCGAGGCACGCCACTACGCCGAGCTGATCCGCGAGAGCTCGTGGGAGCAGCAGCAGCTCGACGGCTACCGCGGCACCTTCTACCGCGTCGCAGAAGCGCTGCTCGCCGTCGAGGACGGCGACCTGCCCGCTGCCCGCGAGCACGTCGGCGTGTTCGGCCCGCACCGCTCGACCAGCGAGCACTGGGCGACGATGGGGCTCGCTGAGGCATGGGTCGCTCTGCACGAGGGCAGGGCCGCGGCCGGACTCGAGCAGCTGGAATCACTGCGACGCCTGCGACGGCGCGAGACGTCGAGCGCCCACGCACGGCACGTGCTCAGCCGAGCGCGCACCCTGCTGCATCTCGCCGTCGGCGACGTGACCTCGGCGCGCGCGACACTGCGCCATGATGCGAAGCCCGACGAGTTCGGCACGATCGTCGAACGCGCGCGCCTCGCGCTGTTCGAGGGCGATGCCTCTGAAGCGGCTCGGATGCTGGCGCAGACGAGACAGGTGCCGCAGACCTCACGTCAGCGCGCTGAGGCGGCGGCGATCCAGGTCGCCGCCCTGCGGAGAACCGCCGGTGAGACCGCGGCCGCGAAAGCGGCGGCCGCGCTGCGCATCCGACTCGACGATCGAGAGCTGACTGCGCCAGTCGCCTTGTTCGGACCCGAAGACGTCGAGCTGCTGCAGGATGCCCTCGGGGTGCGCGATTCCGGGCGTCTCGTGACCGCGGCGCTCCCCGCCACCTCTGATCGCCCCCGCCTCTCAGCGCGCGAGCTGGTCGTGCTACGCGCACTCACCTCGGGAGCATCTCTGCAGTCGATCGCCGCCGACCTGAACGTGTCGCAGAACACCCTGAAGACGCAGCTGCGAAGCATCTATCGCAAACTCGATGCGCGCAATCGCGCCGACGCGATCGAGCAGGCCGCGACACACGACCTGCTCGCCGACCACTGAAAGTCCGC
Organism: Microbacterium sp. NPDC087589; assembly: GCF_044743635.1. NCBI lineage: Bacteria > Bacillati > Actinomycetota > Actinomycetes > Micrococcales > Microbacteriaceae > Microbacterium > Microbacterium sp. NPDC087589. Next base: position 85,998 of record NZ_JBIUWV010000006.1, on the reverse strand, counting down.
CGCAGCGGAGTCAGATCACGACGCAGAGCCGGATCACCGCGCCGAGCCGTATCAGCGGAGCCGGATCACGACGCCGAGGCGGATCACGACGCCGAGAGGCCCTCGGCACCTGAGGGGGCAGGTGCCGAGGGCCTCTCTTCGCGCGGGTCGCTCAGCCGATCGCTGCGCGACGGCGCAGGATCAGGAGCGCTGCTCCCCCCAGGAGCAGGGTCAGCGCGAGCACCAACGCCCAGGGTGCGAGCTGACCGCCCGTGATCGCCAGCGGGGACTGGACGGGGTGAACGGTGGCGCCCTCGACGGCCGGCAGCGGATCGCCCCCCGGGCTCACCGCCAACGCCATGGCCACGTTCTCGAGCGTGGCACCGGCGGCATCGGCGTCGACGGTCACCGAGTAGGTGATCGTCACCGTCTCGCCCTCGGCGAGGCCGCCGACCCACTGCATCTCGGTGCCCGCCATCACAGGCGCCTCGACCGTGTGGCCCCCGACGGTCGCACTGACGACGCCCGTGAGCGCTGCGTGACCCAGCACCTTGGCGAGATCATCGGTGACGACGACCTCGTCGAGGTCGGTCTCACCGGTGTTGACGCCGGTCAGCGTGTAGGTGACCACGCTGCCCACGGCCACGGCCGTTCCGGAGTCCACGTTCGCGGTCTTCGCGAAGGTGAATCCAGGGGCGCCGACACGGTGCTCGGTCGACGCCGGAGGCGGCGTGAGCTCGGCACCGCCGGGCGCGATGGCGCTGCCCCCGACGACGTTCGAGATCGTCTCGCCGCCCGCATCGGCATCCACCGTCACGGAGTACGAGATCGAGACCCGCTCGCCCACCGCGAGAGCACCCTGCCAGGAGAGTTCGTCACCGTCGACGGTGGGCGCCGCGACGGGCGAACCGCCGATGGTGGCCGCCACATCGCCGTTGTACTCGGCGTGAGCCAGGACGCCCGAGAGGTCGTCACCGATCGTCACGGGATCGAGCGCGGTCGCACCGGTGTTGATGCCGGTCACCGTGTAGGTGATGACGCTTCCCGGGTCGACGCGGGTTCCCGAGGCCGGGTCGGCCGTCTTGACGAGCTCGAATCCGGGCTCGTTGATCGGGTTCTCCGTGACCGCCGGGGGCGTCTCGATCGGCGGTACTCCTCCGGGAGGAGTCGCGCTGCCCGTCACCGAGTTCTCGAGCACGTCGCCGCCGGCATCCGCGTTCACGGTCACCGAGTAGGTGATCGTGACGGTCTCGCCGATCTCGAGCGCGCCCGTCCACGAGAGCGTCTGGCCCTCGAGTGCCGGAGCAGCCGCCGGCGAACCGTCGACCTGGGCGACCGCGTCGTCGTTGAACTCGGCGTCATCGAGCACTCCGGACAGGTCGTCGACGATGGCGACGGGGTCGAGCGCGGTCTCGCCGGTGTTCACGCCCGTCACCGTGTAGGTGACGACAGTGCCGGGGTCGACGGCCGTGCCCGGAGCGGGCGCGGCGCTCTTCGACACCGAGAAGCCGGGCTGGTTGACCGGGTTCGTGGTCGTGACCGGCGGAGGCGTGATCTGCACGCCGCCCGGAGGCGTCGCGACGGCGGTCGCCGAGTTCTCGAGCAGTTCGCCGGCGGCATCCGTTCCGACCGTCACCGAGTAGGTGATGGTGACAGTCTGTCCGACCGCGAGAGCGCCCGTCCAGGAGAGCTCGTCGCCGTCGACCACGGCAGGCGCCGCTGTGCCGCCGACGATCGTCGCGACGGGATCTCCGTCGAGCGAAGCGTGATCGAGGACGCCCGAGAGGTCGTCGACGATCTCGACGCTGTCGAGCGCCGTCTCACCGGTGTTCACTCCGGTCAGCACGTAGGTGATCACGTCACCCGGATCCAGAGCGGTTCCGGATGCCGGGTCGGCCGTCTTCGAGAACTCGAAGCCGGGCACGGTGACCGGGTGCTCGGTGATCACCGTCGGCGGGACGATCGGCGTCCCCGGTGTCGTCGGTCTCTCGGGGTCACTCGGATCCGCGGGCACCCGCGGTGTCGCCTCTCCCGTGACCGTGTTCATGATGGTCTCGCCACCGGCGCCGCCGTCGACGGTCACCGAGTAGGTGATCACGACGTTCGCACCCGGCACGAGCGCACCGGTCCAGACGAGCGCGCCGTCCGCCACCGTGGCGGTGCCGCGTGTGGCATCCACATCGTCGTTGTACGAGGCGTTCGCCAGCACGCCCGCGAGGTCGTCCGAGATCTCCGCCGGGTCGAGCACGGTGTCACCCGTGTTCGTGCCGGTGACGGTGTACTCGATCACGCTGCCGGGGTCGACGGCCGTGCCCGATTCCGGGTCAGCGGTCTTGCTGACCTCAAAGCCGGGCGAGACGACCGGATGCTGGGTCGTCGCAGGGGGCGGCGACACCGGAGTGCCCGGGGTGGTCGGGCTCTCGGGGTCGGTCGGGTCCGAAGGGATCAGCGGCGTGGCCGCGCCCTCGGCGGTGTTGCGCAGCAGCACGCCGGTCGCCTCATCGTTCACGGTCACCGTGTAGGTGATCACGACGTCGTCACCGGCACCGAGCGCGCCCGTCCAGCTCAGCTGGGTTCCGGTCACGTCGACCGTGCCCGTCGTCGCCGACACATCGCCGTTGTAGGCGGCGTGCGCGAGAACGGCCGACAGGTCGTCGGTGATCGCGGCGGGGTCGAGCACGGTGTTGCCCGTGTTCGTTCCCGTGACCGTGTACTCGACCGTGTCGCCGGGGCTCACAGCCGTGCCCGATTCCGGGTCAGCGGTCTTGGTGATCTCGAAGCCGGTGTCGACGACGGGATGCGTGGTCTCGACCTGCGGCGGAGTGATCGGCGTGCCGGGAGTCGTCGGACTCTCGGGGTCGCTCGGGTCCAGGGGGATCTGCGGGATCGCCTCGCCGTTCACGACGTTGCGGAGCAGGGCGCTCTCGACACCGTCGTCGACGGTGACCGTGTATCGGATCGTGACGGACTCACCCTGCGGGATGGAGCCCGTCCAGGTCAGCGTGCCCTCGGCCACATCCGCGCTGCCGCGGTCGGCCGTGACGTCGTCGTTGTACGCGGCGTCGTCGAGCACTGCCGCGAGATCGTCGGTGATCGTCACCGGCGAGAGGTCGGTGTCGCCGGTGTTGGTTCCGGTGACCGTGTACTCGATCGTGTCGCCGGCCGAGACGGCGGTGCCCGATGCCGGGTCTGCCGTCTTGCTGATGGTGAAGCCCGATCCGAGCACGGGATGCTGGGTGACCGACGTCGGAGGAACGATCGGCTCGCCGGGGATCTGCGGGCCCGTCGGGTCGGCGGGGTTCGGCGTCGTCGGGGTGGCTGCGCCTGAGGCGACGTTGCTGAGGACTTCGCCTGAGGCGTCGTCAGCGACGGTCACCGAGTAGGTGATCGTCACGATCTGACCGGCCTGCAGCGTGCCGCTCCAGGCGAGGTCGGCGTCGGTGAGGGTGGCTCCCCCGGTGGCGACCGGGATGCCGTCGATCGCGGTCGCGATGTCGGCGTTGTATTCGGCGTGCGCGAGCACCTCGGCGAGATCGTCGGCGATGGACGCCGGGTCGAGGGTGGTCGCACCGGTGTTGGTGCCGGTCACGGTGTAGTCGATGACCTGGCCCGGCTCGACCACGGTGCCCGAGGCGGGGTCGGCGGTCTTGGTGACGGTGAAGCCCGCGACCGGGTGCTCGGTCGTGACGGCGGGCGGGACGATCGGTTCGCCACCGGGAGGCGTGCCCGAGGCGGTCACGCTGTTCGCGATGGTCTCACCCTCGACGTCGTCATCGACGATCACCGAGTAGGCGAACGTCATGATCTGGCCCGGTTCGAGGGCTCCCGTCCACGTGAGCATGTCGCCGGCGATGGCGGCGCCGCTGTCGACGAGATCGATGCCGTCGACGGTCGTCGCGAGGTCGTCCTGATACTCGGCGAACGAGAAGACGCCACTCAGGTCGTCAGCGACCTCGACGTCATCCAGCACCGTGTTCCCGGTGTTCTCGACTGCGACCTGGTAGGTGATCCGCTGCCCCGCCTGGACGGCCGTGCCGTCTGCCGGGTCGGAGGTCTTGCGCAGGTCGAGCCCGGGCGCCAGGCGGACGTTGGAGTAGGTGCAGGTGACGTCGGTGCCGAGAGGTCCCGTGGGCTGGGTGACCTCGCCCGTCGCGCTCACGGTCACGGGCGTGGTCGACCCGTCTCCGTTGATCTGCTCGCAGACCAGAGAGGAGTCATAGCCTGTCGGGTCGGCCGAGCCCGCGGCCGCTTCGGCGAGATCGAACGTGTCGCCCTGGTTCGTGAAGACCGGACCGGCGTAGTCACGCTGAAGGCCCGGCTCGTCACCGGTCGTCGTGACCGAGGTCTGGGCGACGCTGTATCCGGCGGGCGACTGGATGCTGAGCGCGAACTGGTCGGTCGGCGCGTGGCGCCCCTCCGGCAGGTCCTTCTTGAGCGTGAGGGTGTTCGGGAAGGTGCAGCTCGACATGTCGGTCGGCGAGAAGCTGCCGATCGAGGTCGTGTTGACCGTCTCGCCACGGGGCAGGTCGACCTCGATGATGCGGTTGCCGCCACCCGAGACCGAGACGAAGATATGACCCAGGTTGCCGAAGGCGATGCCGTTGCCCTGCACCCCGTCACCGAGGTCGTGCACCTGCTTGGCGTCGATGGTGGCGGTGCTCGACACGAGTTCGGTGGGCAGATCGGCGGCGTAGATGTCCTGATCCGCGACCAGCACGAGTTGGCCGGACGCGCTGAATGCCATGTCGCCGTTCGCACCGAAGTCGCTACTGCCGGCGGTGGGACGCAGCGTGCCGACCTGCACGTAGGTCTGCGGGGTGACGCTCTCGTTCCAGGCGTAGATGTTGATCGCGTTGCCTGCGGTGCTGCTCGCGAAGTAGTAGACGCCGGTCACCGGGTTGACGGCGCCACGCAGCACGGCGGAGTTCAGTGTGAACGAGGTGCGCGTGGTCTGGTCGGTGACTCGGTCGTGCTTCGCGAGCACCTTGTTCGATGAGGTGTTCGTGACCGTGTACGCGTAGCGACCGCCGGCCGAGATGCCGAGGCCGTTGTCGGAGTGATCGGTGCCGAAGCTGACCGTGCCCAGGGTGCCGCCCTCACCGGGCGCGCCTCCCTGCTCGTTCACCGCGAACTCGCGGATCTCGGTCGAGCTCTGCACGAACACCGCTCCGGGCGTGCAGAGGAACGGATCGGCTGCCGCCGCCGGCGCGGCCGTGACCGTGCCGCCGATGAAGATCATCGACGATGCGACGACCGCGGTCGTGACGATGCCGCTGACGAGCTTGCGTGCAGCGCTCGCCCAGCGCGGCTTCGCCTGCTCTGTCTCGGTCGGTTGATGGCGCTTTCGCGCACCACGAATACTCACGACTACTCTCCCCTTGTCGCATCCGGTGCGCGCTCGCGCACACGGGGCCCACCACCCCCTTCGGCGGCATCCCGGAGCGCTGTCGACTGACCGCGCGCTCGAATCGGGCCTTCGCAAGACTGCCGTGCTGGCGGTCTCCCGTCCTCGCGAACGGGGCGATTTCACCCCTGGTTTTCACCCCTTGCGCGGGGCGGTGGGGTCAGCGTGGGAGGAGGTGGACCCGGGAGAGCAACGGCATCCGCCATCTACCGTCGCGAAGTCAGGGCGACGATGTCTGCGAGACGCTCTGAAGTGAGTTCTGAAGCTCCTGGGGGCGATCGGTGCGGATGACCCGCGAGCGCCCGCCGGTCAGAGTCAGCCAGACAGCGGGACCGGTGGACCACAACAGGAATCGGTCGCCCCCGACGATGCGCCATCCCAGTCCGCCTGCCTGCGACGGACTCACCTCTGCGATTTCGACGTGATGGACGTCCGAGACCGGGATGTGCATGACGCGGAACAAGGAGAGATACGCATCGATGTGCGTTGCGCTCACCGAGACCCTGATGCGCCTGTCGAGGCCGATGAGTCCGGCTCCAAGGATCAGGAAGAATGCCGCGATAAGGAGCGCGATGACCCACCCGCCGACCTCGGCTACGTTGCCGACGACGGCTGGGGCCGAGGTGAGCGTGATGACGGCGAGGAACACCAGCGTCGATGCTCCCGCGACCGCCAACCATCGCGGACCGATGAGGGTTTCACGAAACGACACCGGGTACCTCCTCTGAGATCATGCGCGCAATCACGGATACGCCGTTAGGAACCGCATTCTTCACATGGGGCACGATTTTCTGCGTTCCGAGTGCCGAACCATCGAAAGAAGAGCCAGGCCGCTTCCGGGGTCGCGCCAGACCCAGACCCAGAGCTCGAGCGTGTGAACAGCGCGCCCGTCCCAGAGTAGACGGCGAGGCCAGCCAGCACGGCGCCCGCTACCGCGATCAAGACCGACAGATCAGGGATTCGTTGCAAACCGACGAACGCGACGAATGCGATGCCCGCGGCGCAGTCGATGCGCAGCGGGCGTCGCGCGCGTTCAGAGCCAGCGCTCACCACAAAGACATAGACCCGCCCAATCGCAAAGACAAGCAACGGGACAACCAGCGCATATGCCAGGGTCGGCGCACGCCAGGGGTCCACCTCGTCCGGGTTCCAGTGAATTTGCACCCCCTGCGGCGGGGCGGCGATGAAGGAAAGCACTCCGGCCACAACCGCCACTCCGACTTCTACCCCGAGGGCCCTCGAGGACCTCACTCCGAAACCGGAGCGAAGAACAGCCCCGCGAGCTTTCCGTCTGCGCTCCACGAGCTCCGACAAGTCACCGACCCTGCCTCGAACTCCAGGCGCGTCTCAGCGACGACGTACTCGCCGGCCACGACGGCAGCTTCTGCGCCAAAGTCTTCCCACTCGCCGAACGAGGTCGTGAGGTCGGCCCATGCCTTGGTCAGCTTCTCGTCGGTGAGCAAAGCCGCCGCCTCGTCGCCAAAATACGTATCTATGACTGTCTGAGCGCTGGACTTGGAGATCGCGCGGACGACTTCTTTCGCCCGCTCTGGAGCCTCCACCAACAACATTCTTTGCATCACGCCACCTCTCGCATCAACTTCTTTGCCCTTCGCGCCGAACCGCTGGAACGCCGCCTGCCGAGTTACTCCGAGTGACTGACCGATGGCAGCCCATGTGACGCCTGCGTTACGCGCCTGAGCCACCTCGGCGTGGAGGGTCGTTTCCGACAAGGATCGGAGCGCTTCAAGGGCCGCGATCCGGTCGACGCTCGCATCCTTGGAGCCGGTCACGGCATCAAGCGCCAGTCGCAGCAGGTCATCATTCGGCATGTGTAAAGGATGTCTTTACATATGCCGAAACGTCAATTGCGCTCGTGCGTCTGATGCCGGCCGACTCCTCACGCGGGCCGTCCGGAACCTATCTACATCGGTCAGATTGGATACATGAGAGAGCTGTTTTCCCTGTTCGTCACCCCAGAGACGAACCCGCTGAGTCCACGAGTGCTGCGACTCCGGTCACGGTGACACCGTTAACGCCGACGGCGCGTGCAGCGCTTCGAAGGTGCGCGCCGACACGGTACCTCCACCGAGCATGAGCCGGTGCGCTCCCCGGGCGGCGCGGCATCGGTGGACAAAGCTCGAGAATCGAGGGCCTCGCTTGGTGGCCAGACGAATCCGCTGCCTCTCTGGTCGTGCTCGAACTCGACACCGACCAACACGTCAAGCTCTACCCGGCTTTCCAGGTGTGGGAGGGGCGGTTGGTCGACAGTCTCGGTGACGTACTTCAGGTGCTGAGCACGGGCGCACGATTGCGAAAGACGTGAGCCGAACGCGATTGAGTATCTTCGAACCGGGCACCTCGACGCTGGTATTCGAGACGCGGGGCATGACCCGTGGGCGTGGAGCAGCTGAATTCATCGAGAGAACGGTTGGGGTCTCGCGAAAACATGCGGGTGACGAGTAGGGGGTCGAAATGGCCGGCCATGTCGGCGAGATCGAACTCTTCACCCGTGCCCACGATAAACGTCCCGAGGCAGCGCGCTCGATTGCGCGCTGCCTCGGTCCCGGATTCACTTCACTGCCGGATGAAGGCCAGGATGTCGGGGTTGATGACGTCCGCGTGCGTGGTGAGCATGCCGTGCGGGTAGCCCTCGTAGATCTTGAGCGTCGCGTCGCTGAGGATCTCTGCCTGCTTGACGGACGCATCCTTGTAGGGCACGACCTGGTCGTCGTCGCCCTGCAGCACGAGTACCGGCACCGTGATGGCCTTGAGGTCTTCGGTCTGGTCGGTCTCCGAGAAGGCCTTGATGCCCTCGTAGTGAGCGAGCGCGCTGCCGGTCATGCCCTGACGCCACCAGTTCGCGACGACCGGCCCCGAGAGCTCCACGCCCTCGCGGTTGAACCCGTAGAACGGTCCGGAGGCGACAGCCTGGAAGAACTCAGCACGGTTGGCAGCCAGCGCTTCGCGGAAGCCGTCGAACACAGAGATCGGCGTGCCTTCGGGGTTGGCGTCGGTCTGCACCATGAGCGGAGGAACAGAGGAGACCAGGACGGCCTTGGCGACGCGTCCCTGCGGCTCGCCGTACTTCGCGACGTAACGGGCGACCTGGCCGCCGCCGGTCGAGTGTCCGATGTGGATGACGTTGCGGAGGTCGAGGTGCTCGACCACAGCGTTCACGTCGCTAGCGTAGTGGTCCATGTCATGGCCGACGCTGGTCTGCGAGGAGCGACCGTGGCCGCGACGGTCGCTGGCGACGACACGGAATCCCTTACCGAGGAAGTAGAGCATCTGGGCGTCCCAGTCGTCCGACGACAGCGGCCAGCCGTGGTGGAACATGATGGGCTGGGCGTCGCGGGGGCCCCAGTCCTTGAAGTAAATTTCGGTGCCGTCATCGGTGGTCACAAAAGGCATGGAAGCTCCAGAGTCGCTGGGCCGGCGTTGCCGGGGTCTGCTGTACTCCGCTCGGGTTGGCGGAGCTATTTCAACGTAACGACGGCCAGGCGGTCGCGGTTCATACCGTTGTCGAGAGCGCTTGCTCACTTGACTCAGTTCCGTAGTGCGCTACTCCCGCCGTAGCCTCCTCCCAGACACGACAGATACCCCAAAGGCGAGGACGGTCCGGGAGCACGTCCGGTGTCTACCGTGACGGCCGCGTCGATTCACCGCCCGTCGGTTGTAGATTCTGATTCATCTGGCAGCGGATCTCTTCCACGACGTCTTGGGGCTTCAGGTCGGAGGTGTCGATCCAGTAGCCAGAGCCCTCGAAGCTTCGCCTCATCTGGGCTGCCAGTCCCCCGTAATTGGCGAAGGTCCATCGCTCGGCTTCGTCTCGTCCCGCGTTGCGGGACCGACACACGTCAATAGTTGGTGCGAGGACGACCAGGAGCCAGTCACACTTCAGCGAGTCTGTGAGGATGGCCAGCTCCGCGGGGGTTTCCAGCACGATGTCGATGACAGCGGTGAACCCAGCAGCCGTTGTGTTCTGCGCTAGAGCTGCCACGTTTCGATGTGTCAGCGCTACTTGGGCGGCGGCTTCGTCGACAGGCTCGCCCAATGCCCACACTCGGCCGCCTAAGACCATGTCGGCGACGACATCGCCACTGATGCGCGCTGCTCGCGGCAGCTCGCCGGCGAGGAGTTTTGTAACCGTGGATTTGCCCGCTCCGGGCATTCCCGTGACGATGACGCACCTGGGATCAGCACCGCGGCGAGATGGAGCCATTCCAGAAGTATGGCTGACTCGCTAACGTGAACACGATGGCCGCCGTGATCCCCTACCAACAGCTCCCCGTGCAGCAGGACGACGTCACGTACATGTTCGGTCCGGACTCGTCTCTATTCCCGGGCGTCAACCCAGGCGAGCTCATCGAGTTCGCCGTCGACGACAGCGTGATCTACCCCGGAACGTCGCGACGCTGCTGGATCCATGTGCCGCACACATATGACTCGAGCATCCCGGCTGCAGTCATGATCTTCAACGACGGCTGGTGGTACCTCGATCCCGAAGGCGACGTTCGCGCCGGAGTCGTCCTCGACAATCTCATACACAAAGGTGAGATGCCGCCGACCATCAGCGTCTTCGTCGACCCGGGTCTCCTGCGCCACGCCACGAACCCGAAGAACAGGAACGCCGAGTACGACGCCTTCGACGACCGCTATGTCACGTTTCTCCTCACTGAGGTGCTGCCCATAGTCGCCGAGCGGTACAACATCACCCACGATCCGGCGATGCGTGGCATCTGCGGCGGCAGCTCAGGCGGGAATGCGGCATTCACTGCGGCATGGCAACGTCCCGACGAGTTCACTCGGGTCATCGCTTACCTTTCGAGCTTCTCGCAGATGCCCGGGGGTAATCCCTACCCGGCGCTGCTCGCCTCCGAACCTCCTAAGCCGCTGCGGATCTTCATGCAGGCGGGCCACCGCGACGACGGATGGAACCAGCCGGAGATGAACTGGCTCGCCGAGAATCTCGAGGTTGCAGCAGCGTTAGCGAAAGCCAGCTATGACTTCCGATTGGTTCTCGGAGACGGTGGGCATAGCCCCAATCATGGCGGGGTTCTGTTGCCCGATGCCCTCCGCTGGATCTGGCGCGGGTCGGCGTCATGAGCCGGTCGTCTACTGAGCACCGGTTGCGGCGACATGTCATCTCAAGCGAGGAGGCGCCGTTACTCGTCCTGATGTGCGGATTATCCTTCAGCGGCAAGAGCACCTTGGCTCGCGCGCTCGCACCCTCGCTACACGCCGATATCGTCAGCCTGGACGACATCAATGCCAATCGGGGTCTTCATGGTGGACAAGGGATCTCAGGCGAAGAGTGGATGAGAACTCACCGGCTCGCCGAGCAAGACGTCCGTCGACATCTTGCATTGGGTCGGCACGTAATCCTCGATGACACCGGGTCACCTCGGTTCGTCCGCGATAGGTGGCGTGACATCGCACGTACTGCAGGAGCGCGTTTCGGAATTGTCTGGCTCGATGTCGACGAGAGCCTGCAGTCCCGTCGACTGGCTGCGAACAGGGAAGCCCGAAGGCGTCCGGATGTCACTGACGAGGTCATGGCGGAGCACCGACGGACGTTTGAACCGCCGCATGGCGAGGATGCAATCCGCGTCGACGCCGGCCTCAGCGTGCCCGTCGAAACCGTGGACACCGTTTTGTCAGCGCTGTCGGGGCGGTGATTCACCGCTTCACACATGCGGGCGGATTCAAATTCGCCTGCCCTTTTCCTCTCACCAGCCTCGCGAAAGCAGCCACGGCCACCACTCTCAGCACGAGCACCGGCAGCATGAACACCATGTACGCAATCAGGATCGGTAGGGCGAACGCGTCGTTTCTCACAGGAGCCACGACCTCGGCCTTCGCCGACTCGTACTGGGGCCGTGAACCGGCTTTCGAGTGCAAGAGACTCATCGCTCAGCTCCTTTCTGTTGCGAAGGGCCGGCGCTGCCGGACGTGGTGGGTCCGAGCGTCGTCAGGAACAGTGCCAACGCGAGAAGGGCGGGCAGGACGGCCGCATGGTCGCCGAAAAGTGTCGCTCCTGCTGCCCCAACCAGGCACCCGCCGATGAAGCCCGCGAGCAACGGCCATGTCTGCGTCCATCTCTGCCGGGCTTGCTGATCCTTCCCCCGCGACCGGGCGATGTCCGTGACGGCGATGGTCCCCGCCACGAGGTTGCCGGTCATCACCGCGGTGGAGAGCGCGCGATCCGGGACGAGATGAAGGTAGGCGTTCTGGGCTGCCATTGCGCACACCGCAAGCATTCCGATGAGAACGGCGATCCCGGATTTCGGGTGTGCCGACGCTTGGGTGGTGAAAGACAGGACGGCTGCCGCGATGAGGAACGCTGCCTGAACTCCGAGGAGCAACCGGTTCGTGGCCGGAGTATGGGCGCCGATACGGCGGGCGACGAGGGTTGCGGCCACCGTCGCGACGATGAACACCGGCACGGCCAGCATCGAGGCGAGGTCGGGGAGTGTCCCACGCACGACGTCTGCAGCTATCACCACGAGGTTGCCTGTGACGTGTGCGGAGAAGAATCCGCCGAGCAGCAGCCAACTCGTGACGTCAGTGACGCCGGCGATGACCGCAAGGGCAGCGGGTATAGAGATCTGCCGGTTCATGTGGTCCGCCTCTGCCGGATGAGTTCGTAGAACCGCATGGGGATGACAAGCCCTGCCGCCATCGCCATGATGATGAAGACCGCCGTCGCCCCATCGGCGAGCGCCCCGAACGACGGTGACGCGTTGCCGGCGAACGTCAGCACCCCCAGTGCATCGATGGTGCGGAAGATGTAGACGCCTGGGACAAGCGAGACCACGGCCGCGAACCCGATGCCTGCGAACGGGATGTGCTTGGCATGTGCCACGGGGGCCAGCGCGAATCCGACGAACAAGCACGCGACAAGCGCGCCCACCGCGATGTTCCAGCCCCACACGTCCATGACGAACCACCGGAGTCCGTGTGCGACCGCGCCGATAACGACTGGCCACCAGATGAGCCGCAGGGGCATCGCGAAGTACACCGGATAGGACGCGGCGGCGATGGCTGCCGCGAGGACGTCGAGGCCGAGTGCGACCTCTCGTCCCGGCGGCGTGGGCGGCAGGCCTGTGCCGAAGGCGGCCAAGCCGATTGCAAGCCCCGTCCCGATGGACAGCAACAGCAGGCCTGCGTACCCGAGACGCGCGAAACCGAGCGGGATCCGCAGGTTCAGCAGGTCGAGCGTGGCATTGAGGATGTGCGGTCCGGGCACCAGGATCATCGCAGGGCAGACCGCGATGAGGCGCAGTGCCGAGCTGAGATCTGCGTGCACGGCGAGCCCGCCGATGAGCCCGGCGATGAGAGCGGCGGCGAAGACTTGGCCGATGGGTCCGACGCGTGCGCGTGCGAGCGCGCGTCGGGCGATACCACCGAGCACTGCGCTGCCCGCTGCGAGTCCCACGGCCGTTGCGTCTTGGGCGCCGAAGATGACTGCCAACGAGGCGGAACCGGTGGCGCAGGCAAGGAGGAAGAGCCAGATGTTCGCCGGCCGCATCTTCTTCGCGTCGGCAAGTGCCGTTGCAAGATCGGACTCGCTCGCCGACCCGGCTCCCACCTTGTCGATTGTTCGCATGAGCGTGGCGACGGCGTTCATGGCGATTCCGGTCGGGGGCGCGACAACGATGCGGGGATCAGAGGCCACGCCCGTGCCGCGTTCCGCGAGTGTCACGGACGTCCAGGCGGGGATGAGTTCCACGTCCGTGCCCAGGCCGTGGTTCATCCGGTCGATGGCGGCGAGCGTCACCGAGGTGGACTCGCCTGAGGCTTGGAGCGTCGCCGACGCGCTGGCGATGAGGTCGTGCCTCGTCGCCAGCGCGTCGGCGACGTTGTGCAGCTGCATCAGGCTCCGCCGACTCCGCGGCCGACGAGGTCGGCCGGCACGACGATGGAGTCGAACTGCTCTGCGGTCACCTTGCCGGAAGCGAGCGCCGCTTCGCGAAGGGTCTGGTCTTTTGCCAGGGCGTCCTCTGCGATGTGTGCAGCGTTCTGGTATCCGATGACAGGGCTGAGTGCTGTCACGAGCATGAGGCTCTCGCCGACATAGGAGCTGATCTTCTTCTCGTTCAGTTCCGTGCCCGACACCGAGTACTCGAGGAACTTCGCCATCCCATCGCCGAGGATCCGCGCGGAGTGGAGGAAGTTGTTGATGATGATGGGGCGCATCGCGTTGAGTTCGAAGTTGCCCTGTGAGCCGGCGAATGCCACAGCGGCGTCGTCTCCGATGACCTGGATGGAGATCATGACGATGGCCTCGCACTGGGTCGGGTTGACCTTGCCCGGCATGATGGACGAGCCCGGTTCGTTGGACGGCAGCACGAGTTCCGCGAAGCCGGTCCGCGGCCCGGAGGCCAGCCAGCGCATGTCGTTGGCGATTTTCATCAGCGACACGGCCAGTCCGCGCAGCGCCGCGTGAGCACGGACCATCGCGTCCAGCGAGCCCTGAGCCTCGAACTTGTTCGGGGCGGTTACGTACTTCTTGCCTGTCAGCTCGGCGATCTTCGCCGCGACCTGCACGGAGAACCCCTCGGGCGCGTTCAGGCCCGTACCGACCGCGGTTCCTCCGAGGGCGAGCTTCAGCAGGTCATCCCGGCTGTGTTCGATGTCTCGGATACCCGATTCCAGCTGCGCCGCGTAGCCTGACCACTCCTGTCCGACGGTCAGTGGAACGGCGTCCTCGAGGTGGGTGCGTCCGATCTTCACGACGCCCATCCACTGCTTGGACTTGCGCGCGATCTCTGCGTGCAGCGCCCGCAGGCTCGGCAGCAGCCGGTCGTCGAGCTCAGTCAGCGCGGCGACGTGCATCGCCGTGGGGAACGAGTCGTTGCTGGACTGAGCCATGTTGACGTCGTCGTTGGGGCCCACGGGCTGCTGGGTTCCGAGCTCTCCACCGAGAAGCTGGATGGCGCGGTTGGAGATCACCTCGTTGACGTTCATGTTGCTCTGCGTGCCGGATCCGGTCTGCCAGACGTAAAGGGGGAATTCTTCGTCCAGGTCGCCGGCGATGACCTCGTCAGACGCCTGGACGATGGCCTTCGACTTCCAGGGGGCGAGACGCCCGGCCTTCTCGTTCACGAGTGCCGCGGCCTTCTTCACGACGCCGTACGCACGGTAGACCTCAATGGGCATGTGGTCGTCGCCGATGGAGAAGTGCCGCAGGGAACGCTGCGTCTGTGCACCCCAATAGCGTCCGGCGGGAACGTCGACACTTCCCATGCTGTCGAACTCACTGCGCTGGCCGGTCTGTCCGGTGCCGATGGACACGTTCTGGTACTCGGGGGTGATCTCGTCGGTGGTGGTCATGGGTTGCTCCTTCTCGTTTTCAGGGGGTGGGGTTGTTCTGAGTGGGGTCGATGGGGCCACGCGCCGACGATGCCGCGATGAACAAGAGGAGGAGAACGACTGCGGCGGCAGCGAGTGACGCACCGGCCCAGAGCTCGTCGAGGGCAAAGCCCGTGCCACCACCGACAACGAACGCAATGAGAACCACGACGTAGGCGCCGGCAGGTCGCATGTGCGCTTCACCGTCGTCGGAGATCCGCCGGCCCAGAGCTCGGGCAACGAGGCTCGCGGCCATCTGGACGACGGAGGTCACGGCGATATTGCCGTAGAGCATGCCGGTCTCGCGGTGGAAGGCATTCCCTTGCACACCCGCGATGAAACTGACCGTCCATGCAACCGCCCACGGGCTGATTCCGGTAGTCGCGGTGAGCACGGCGAGAAGTGCAACGATCACAAGTTCGAAGACGAGGACCTCGGCGGAGTACGGCCTGTCCTCGCGTGCGCGCCACAGAACGTAGATGCTGCAGACGAAGGAGCCGAACGCAAAGACTAGGACGCTGGTCGCTGCGAGGAGCACACGTCCCTGGTTGCCGTCGGCGAGGAAGTATCCGATGGACAGCAGGTTTCCGGACTGAACGGTGGCGAACGTGCCCACCTGCCCGAACGTCCAGGCGTTGAGAAGCCCGGAGACGAGCGCAAGGGCGACTGCTGCCGGAGCCGTCTCCAGCAGGGGGTAGCGGCGGGCGGGCGTGGGGACTGACTTAGTCATGGGGCCTCCTAAGTGGGTGCCTATTCATGAAAATGCCGATTGCGCTGAGTCCCTTGCGACGAGAGTCGAGTGAGCATTCGTCACGATTCGATGCGTTCCGAGCTTCCCGCTCGGCAGACTCCTCATTACCGTCCGGAATCGTCACGAAGGAGCACTACATGGACACGTCCGAGAGCCCCGAGGTGGGCCACGAGGTCCCCACGCTGGGTAACCCTGATCTTCCTCAGGAGGGTGAGGTGAACATCACCGACCGCCCGCAGAGCAACACGATGACCGGGCCACAGAACGAGGTCATCGAGTCGCAGTTCCCGAACCAGATGCACGCGCCGGCGACCGACATCAGCACGCAGCCGTTCTTCTGGTCCTCGTTCAATATCTCACCCCGCCGGGTGCAGCGCGGCGGTTGGGCGCGGGAGCTCACGAAGCAGGACTTCCACATCTCCGACGAGATCGCCGGGGTCAACATGTATCTCGAGCCCGGCGGGATCCGCGAGCTGCACTGGCACCAGACCGCCGAATGGGCGGTGATGACACGCGGCAAGGCCCGGGTCACGACGCTCAGCCGGTCGGGCCTTCCCGCGGTGGAGGACGTGGAGGAGGGCGACCTGTGGTTCTTCCCCGCCGGCACCCCGCACTCCCTGCAGGGCCTGGGCCCCGACGGTGCCGAGTTCGTGCTCGCGTTCGATGACGGCGACCAGTCCGAGTCGAACACACTGCTGCTGACCGACTGGTTCGCGCACACCCCGCCCGAGGTCCTCGCGAAGAACTTCGGTGTCGCGCAGGAGGTGTTCTCCGAGATCCCCCTGCACAACCTCTGGATCTTCCCGGGCGAAGAGCCCCCGGCGCTCGACGTCGACCAGGCCGCCGCGGGCGTCGAGTGGGGCATGGAACCGGTCATCTTCCGGCTGTCCCGGTCGAAGCCGCTGTATGAGAACTCCGGAGGATCCATCCAGATCGCCGACTCGACCAACTACGCGTACTCGAGCACGGTCGCCGCGGCACTCGTGACTGTGGAGCCGGGGTCGATGCGCGAGCTGCACTGGCACCCGAACGCTGACGAGTGGCAGTACTACCTGCGAGGATCCGCACGGATGACCGTGTTCAACACGGGTCCGCATGCGAACACGACCGATTTCCGGGCGGGCGATGTGGGTGTGGTGCGGAAGAATTTCGGACACTACATCGAGAACACCGGTGACGACGTGCTGCAGTTCCTCGAGGTGTTCCGCACTGACAAGTATGAGGAGATCTCCCTCGCGAACTGGCTCTCCCACGTGCCCCCGCAGCTCGTCTCCGCACACCTGAACATCGACCCCGCCGTGCTCGCGACCTTCCCCCGCGGCGCACAGGGCATCACGCCACTGCGCTGACTAAGCACCGCGTGAAGTGAGGGGGTGTGGCGCCATGCGTCACACCCCCTCACTTGCGCCGCGAGGTGCGTATCCACGGACTCCCCACCGGCGAGTTACGCCCACCGCATAGAGCACGACGGCGGCGACCACACCCCCGACAACGGTGTCGATGATGCGTGTGCTCATGGACGCCTCGAGGAGCGGACGGCTGCCTCCGGCCACGAGAAGGAGGGCCATCGGAGTCACCAGCATGAGCGCGAACATGAGGTTACTGCGGATGAAGAACACGAATCCGAATACGAGTCCGCCGACGACAGCGACGAGCGCGAACCCCTCGGGTATCCAGAGCATGAAGACCAGCGCGATGCAGACACCGAGGGCGGTTCCGATGAGCCGCTGAGCCATTCGGAGGGCCCCGAGGTGAAGGTCGGAATCTTTCTGCAGGATGCTGATGACGGCAAGGAGCACCCATCCGACGTGATGGAGACCCAGCGACGCACTCGCGAGAACGGCGAGGACGATGGCGACGGTGAGGCGCGCGAAGATGCGGACAGAATCCGACCCCCAGCTGTACGTCCAGCGGTAGTCGTGACGGAGCTTGGCATCGTCTGCTCGCACGCGAGGAAGCGCGAGCGGCGCGACGATCACGACGTACCCGGTGACAACGCCCAACGCCACAACCGAGATGATGAGAAGCGGGTCCACTCCACCTCCGCCCATCGACACGGGTGCCGTCAGCTGCCCCATGGAGCCGGCAGTGAGAACCGGGAAGATGGCGCCGGGCGGTCCCACGTTGAACGTCAAGCTCACATACGAGAAGACGACAGCGACGATACTCATCGCGAGAAGGCTTGTCGGCAGCGAGCTTCCCGTGCTGATGCCGATGATTGTGCCCACCAGGAAACCGACTGCGATGACCGGCAGCTTTGCGGCGCGCTCTCGCCTGCTTTGCCCAGACAGGTACAGGACGATGAGCGCCCCGAACGCCGCGAGGAGTCCCAGGTGCAGCTGCCCGTAGGCGGCGAACACGGCCGGTGGACCGGCGACCGCGATGGCCGCTTGGGTGGCGGGAACCCACGCGCCAGACGCGGGCGCGAAATGCACAAGCGCCCGTGCGATGCGGGCCGCGCTCATGAATCCTGCGTCGCGCGCGCGCTCACCCGCGTCCAGTGGAGTTCGCTGTGAAAGGTGAGCCCGTCGATGGTGGTGCGTGGAGATCCCGTGATGAACAGATCGTTGCCTTCGATACGGGCGTGCCGCGCCTGGGGTTTGCCTTCCCATCCGGTGAACAGGGCGACATCAACATGGTGAGTGACCATGTCGCTGGCGGAGTCGACGGTGTATGGCCCGGCGTAGGCGAGGAAGCCTCCGGCCATGAGCGCCAGGTTCGCGGTCGAGACGGACTGCGGGTCAGCGTCGTTCGTGCGAATCCGGTCCGTCGATCCCAGGGTCGCTGAGACGATGCCATCTGGGCTGTACGAGAGGTAACCGTTCACGTGGGGACCGAACTCCGGCATCCGGACGCCGTCGGTGAAGACTTCCGTAGCGCTGACGAGCCGCCATGCGCCGACGAGGTCCGAAGCTGAGAGCGTCATGAGGTCTTCTCCTGTCGGGTGCCTGCTGGCACGGTGGCGCGCTTGTGTCCCGGCTTCGTGTGTGAGCCGGCGACGCTGTCGTGCTCTATGAGGTGGTTGACGTCGACGGACTGTGCGAGCGCGCCAGCTGTCTCGATGACAACCTGGTCGTACTGGGTGAGACGGGTCTGGTGCTGTTGGAGATGTTCACTCCAGCTGCCGACGCCGAAGACCTCCACCCACGTGCCGTCTTCTCGGTCCTGGTACAAGGCCCAGGTGCGGGCGCCTGTGCGTCGACGGCTGTGCTCGACAGCACTCATCTGTTGCACGAACGCGGCCTCCTGCTCCTCAGCGACGTCGTAACGGACGAGGACGAGGGTGGGGCTCTTGCCGTCCCAGTCCTGTACGGCGTCCGCTAGCGGGAGTGCGAAGGTGTCTCTCTTCTTGTCTGCCGTTTCCAGCAGCGGCCAGAGGAGCTGGGATGCGGCGACGACGAGCGTCGCCGCTCCAGCGATTGCGCTGGTGGCGATGGCACCGATCCATCCGGCGATGAGTCCGCTCGCGAGGCCGCCCGCGGCCATGGCTCCGTAGAGCACCATCTGGTAGACGGACAGACCTCGTGCGCGGACCCAGACGGGGAGGAAAGACTGAACGGCACCGTTCAGCGTGGCGACGACGCCGATCCACGCCGCTCCAGCCACCGCGAGGATCGGCAGTGTGAGGAAGAGCCACGGGGACACAGCAACCCCGATAGTCGCCGCCCCGAACAGCACCGACGACAGCAATACTGTCCGGTTCGCGCCCAGCGCGTGGAACCACGGGATGAGGAACGCCGCGCCGATAGAGCCCACACCGAGCCCTGCGAGCAGGAGCCCGTACCCAGCGGAGTCAAGATTCAAGCGCTGTGTGGCAATGAGCGGGAGCAGTGCGTACAACACGCTAGCCGGGACGACGAACGCTCCGAGACGCACGTACATACGGCGAACGACGGCAGCTTGCGTGACGTACCGAAGGCCTGCACGTGCCGCGTCTACGAACCGCTCGGCCTGATGAGGGTTCGGGCGGTAGGTGCGCCACGTGATGAGGACGACGAGGAATGCGGCGAACGACAGCAGATTCATACCGAAGACGAATGCGACCCCGAACCCGGAGAGAAGGACGCCGGCGACGGCTGGCCCGATGGCACGGGCGACGTTGACGGATACCGCACTGAGGGAGGCCGCCATCGGCACCATACGGAGGGGAACGATCTCGGTGGCCAGCGCCTGATAGGCGGGAAGCTGCACGGCCGTCGCAGCACCGAGGAGCACGGTGATGAGCAGCAGCAGATACGGCGTCATCTCGCCCGTCGCGGTCAACGTCACGAGAGCTGCGCTCAGCAGTACCTGGAGCGTCTGCATCCAGATCAAGACTGAACGACGGTTCAAGAATTCGCCGAGCACTCCCGCCGGGATGCCGAGGAGCAGCACGGGGGCAGCGGACGCTGTCTGGATGAGGGCGATGAGGAGCGGATGGGTGTGCTGCTCCACCATGAACCATTGCGCCCCGACTGTCTGCATCCAGGTGCCGATGTTGCTGACCAGCGCCGTCAACCACAGTGCTCGGAAGATCGGGACGGACAGGGGAGCCCAGATCGACATGCGGGGTGCGGTGTCGTCGGACGTCGTGACGTCGCCGGTTGCGGGTCGGGGTGCCGGTGTGTTCATGACGGTGTCTCCAAAGTCGATGTGATCTGCCGGGAGCAGCAACCCCCGTTCGATGCCGCTGCCCGACAGATCCAGCCCCAGACGGGCTACTGCTCGAGGGCGTTCAGGACGACCTTCCCCACGGTCTGCCCGCCTTCGAGAAGTTCATGTGCGCGGTTCGCTTCTGCGAGCGGGAAGACCGCGTCGACTGCGCCGCGGATGGCACCGCTTTCGATGAGCGGTAGGACGTCGCGCGTGACCCCGGCGATGATCTCGGCCTTCTGCGCTGCGGGGCGCGCCCGCAGGAGGGTGGCGGAGATGCTGGCTCGTCGCGACATCAGCTCCCAGAGATCGACGGTGGCGGGACCTGTGGATCCGCCGATGATGACGAGGTGGCCATCGTCGGCGAGGCATTCGATGTTGCTCTCGAGGTACGGCGTGCCGACGATGTCGAGGATGGCGTCTACGCCGCGCCCGTTCGTCGCGGCACGCGTGACCGAGGCGAAGTCCTCGCTGCGGTAGTTGATGGCGACGGATGCTCCAAAGCCAAGGACGGCATCTGTCTTCGCCTCGCTTCCGGCTGTCCCGATGACCCGGGCGCCGATAGCGGTTGCCCACTGTGTAGCGAAGGACCCGATGCCCCCGGCCGCACCGTGAATGAGAACCGTTTGACCCGCTTTCAGGCCTGCGATCATCGCAAGGTTCGAGTAGACGGTGCAGGCGACTTCCGGAAGGCCCGCCGCTTCGAGCATGGTCATAGTGGTGGGCTTCGGCATCACCTGCGTGGCAGGGACGACGACTTCTTCCGCGTAACCGCCGCCGGTGAGGAGCGCGCAGACTTCGTCTCCGGCCTTCCAGCCGGTGACGTCCGCGCCCACGGCGTCGATGACTCCGGCGCATTCGAGCCCGAGTCCGGGAGGAGCTCCCGGGGGCACGGGGTAGTGGCCGCGACGTTCGAGCAGGTCGGCGTTGTTGATGCCGGCGGCGTGGACGCTGATGCGCACCTCGTGAGGTGCGGGGTGGGGTCGGTCCACCGAGATGAGGCGGAGCACGTCAGGTGAACCAGGTCGGGTGAACCGTACTGCCGAGGTCATGGGGTTCCTTCGTTCTCGAACGCGAGCGGGTGGAGGAGACAGTCTGCCCCCTCCACCCAGACGGGTTCTTAGTGCTCGTCGTAGTGGTCGCCGTGAAGAGCGTGACGGTGGTCGTCGTGGACGTAGTCGACGTGGTCGCCGTGGGCGACCGCCTCGTGTCCGCAGCTCGCGCCGTGCTCGTGCTCTGCAACCGCGTGGTGCTCGGCGTGCGTGTCCGTGGTAGCCATGGTCACTCCGCTCAGGCGGATGCGTTGGCCTTGGCGTACGCGACGATGCTCTGCGCGTAGTGCGGCGTCTCGAGCTCGCAGTGACGGCCCGAAGCCTCCTGGCGGGCGGCGGCGGCCTCCTCGAAGGTCTGTCCGCTGGCCGTGATGAACTCCAGGAACTCCTCCGTGGGGTGCGAGGTGACGGTGTTGACGTAGCGCAACTGGTCGCCCTCGAGCTGCTCCATGCCGAGCTCCCAGATCACCTGGGTGGTGGTCCACCCGGCCGGGGAGAGAACGTCGGAGATGGAAACCATCTTGCAGTAGTGCTTGGAGGCGACCTCATAGCGGTAGTTCTGGATGACCAGGCCCGCTCCGATGACCTCGACGTTGATCGACATGGGTGTGCCGTCGTCGTCGACCGTGTAGCCGGCAGCCTTGTGGTCGCCGGGCGCACAGCGCTGGTACTCGTGGGTGGGAAGGTTCTTCAGCCACGCTTCGATGTCGATGTCATCGAAGTTGCCGGTCACGTCGGAGGTGACCACGGCGTGCGAGAGCACGAGGTCGGGGCGAGGGGTTGCAGCCATGAGTGGCTCCTTTGGTTTCATGCCGGTGATTCGGCGGTTGTGTGGATTGGCACGAGCCGCCGATCCGGCGTTCGCAGATGCGACGTTATTCGGCAGTTTCGGGGGCTACATCCCCCGGGTTCCGCCGATACATCGCATGTTCTATTCGCGCACCCTCTGGCCGAATAGCGTTACGACGATTGGCGAAAGTCGCTTCGTCTCGTGTTCAGCCGTTGCGCGAGTATCGTGAGTGCGTGCCCCCGTCCCGCAAGCCACATCGCGCCAGCAACCGCGACGCGCTCGCGGGAAGTGCAGCCGACCTCTACTTGATTCCCGTTCGTGGCCGAAAGCCAGAAGTTCATGCGATTGAGCAGGGGTTCGATCTCGCGTTCGCCGGCCAGAACGCAGTCACGGTTTTCTCCGGTGACCCCGGCATGGGGAAGACCCGACTGCTGCAGCATGCGCTGCAGCAGGCACGCGGACGCGGGTGGTCCACGCTGGTCGTGGCACCTGATTTCGACTCTCAGCTGTCCCCTTTGGGCGCCCTCATCAGCGCGGTAGTGGAGGCGGATCCCCCGCTGCTCACTGCGGACGAGCTGCACGCGGCGATTCAGGGGACGTCGCCGCAGTATTGGATCACCCGAGTCCTCGGCGACACTCTGGAAGCTGCCAGCTCCCGGGCAGGGGTGCTCGTCGTCGTTGACGATCTCCAATGGTTGGATTCTGCATCCCTTGCGGTCTTCACCGCCCTCCTGCGGACTCTTGAAGGCCTCCCCGTGTATTGGGTCTTCGCCACGCGCAGCGGGGCCTACGGACCGGAGCATCGCCGATTCCTCATCAGTCTTCGAGAGTTCGCTTCGGTCATCGATCTGGCCTCGCTTGACCTGGATGCCATCGACGCGATGGCCCGCGACATTCTCGGGGCCGCGCCGGGGCCGAAGGTTGAGGTGGCCATCCGCAAGACCGGCGGGTCGCCACTTCTGATCCTCGAGATGCTTCGTGGGATGGAAGAAGAAGGCCTCCTCCAATCGTCTCGGGGCATGGTCGACCTCGAAAAGGACGTGGTCCCAGCCCGGTACGGGGCGTCGGTACGCGAGCGTATCGCCGCGCTGAGCGTTGACGCTCGTCGAATCATTCAGATCGGCAGCCTCTACGGTCGAGAGTTCCCCCTCAACGGCGTCCTCGAAGTCGTCGGCCAATCTGCGGCGGAGGTGGTGCCGGCGGTCCAGCAGCTCCTCGACCTGGGGTTCGTCGTCGACACCGGAAGCAGTTTTGCATTCCGACACGACACGATTCAGACGGCAGCATACGACAGCCTGTCTCCGACTGTCCGCCGGGCGGTCGCCCGCGAAGTTCTCCAGCATCGATTGCGGGCGGGCGAGTCCGTATCCTCTCTGGCTTCCCCGATCTCCGCCGCGGCGGAGGCGGGAGACGATGCGTCTATTGATCTGCTCTTTACCGCTGCTATGGAACTCGCCCCCATCGATGCCCGCGGCGCTGCCGACCTGACAGTCCGCGGGGCACGGCTGGCGCAAGGGCGAACGCATCACTCCGCTCGTGTGGTCGAGTTGCTCCCCTTGGTCCTCGCTGGCGGACTGCAAGACGACGCGCGTCACATCCGAGAGGGGCTCACGCCCGGGCTGAGTGCAGAAGAACGTGCCCGCGTGAGTCTCGCTTTCGCGAGGCAGCTCACGGAATCAGACTTCGGCAAAGCCATCACTGAGGCGGAGTCGGCGCTTGCCCTCGGAGGCGTCTCGCAGAAGACCGTGGTCGAACTACTCGCGGTTCGGGCACTCAATTATGCGAACAAGGCTGATGCTGTCGGCCTGCGCGACAGTCTCGCGCGCGCCCGCCAGCACGCCGACGATGAACGCGATGTGCTCGCACTCGCCACCGTGGATGCCACGGAATCGGTGCTTCTGTTCTATGAGAATCGTTTGGATGATGCGCAACAGTTGCAAGCATCAGCGCTCGAGAAGCTTGATGGTGCCGGACGTTCAGCGGCTCTGTGGGTTCCTGAAGGCCTGTGGATGGCCTTCATGTTCAACAGCAGAGGCGATTGCATCGAAGCACTTCGGCTCGTAGACGAGGGCTTGCACGAGGCGAGGACCGCGAAGTATGTCGTCGCCGAGGCATTCTGGATGATGGTGCGGTCAAGAGTTCTCTACGACCTTGGACGCCTTGATCAAGCGCGTGAGCAAGCCGAGACTGTTCTGGACCTGGCCGAGATGCTCCACCTCGGCGACTTCGCGAACGCCACCGCGGGTGTGGTGCTACACCGGATCGCCCTGGACACGGGCGATGTCGAACTGCGGCAGAGCGTTCGCCCTCTCGTGGAACAGCTTGCGAATAGTGTGAGTCTGACCCGAACCGGCAACTGGAGTTTGGCGCTCGAAGCGTTCGATCTCGGCGACATCGAGACGGCCTACGGGTACACGGCGATAGCGCGCGAGTGCGTGAGCGTGCCCGTTCCCTCGATGACCACACCGGCAGACTTCTCCGATGATGTGTACCTCGCCTATCTGAGCAAGAAGATGGGTGACGACGCCGCCGTTGAGAAAGTAGCGCGGCACGCCGCCAGCCGTGCATCTCAGAACCCGAACAACGCATACGTTGCCGCGGTGTCATGGGCAGTGCTCGCGGTCCGCGATGACTCGTTCTCCTCTGTCATGAAAGCTGTCGCCTTGATGGCGGACGTCGAGCGACCACTGATCCGTGCTCGGTTGCTCGAGCTGGCTGGTAGCCTCGCCCCCACCGACGACGAAGCGGCGACGTGCTACATGCAGGGGATGCGGTTGTTCGAGGAATTGGGCGCTTCCCGTGAGGTGAGTCGCGTGCTCCGGACACTTCGGAATCGTGGAGTTCGAACCCGGGCAAAGTCAGTGACCGACGGCCCGATGGGATTGTCTTCACGGGAGTATCAGGTCGCCGAACGTATTGCGGCGGGGCTGACGACACAGAAGATCGCGGAAGACCTCATGGTCTCCCCCCACACCGTCGTCACGCACATTCGCCACATCTTCTCGAAATGGGGCGTGAATACGAGGCGTGAGGCAGCACATCGATTCCAGGAGGAATCCGCCGTCGCGGCGACCTCGAATCAGCAGGGTTAGCCCGATCCGGCCAGGTACCGGTGGATGAGGGTGACCGCCATGGCGCCTTCGCCGACCGCTGAGGCGACCCGTTTGACGGAGTTCGCTCGTACGTCGCCTGCGGCGAAGATCCCAGGGACCGACGTCTCGAGGTAGTACGGCGGGCGCGCCGAGGGCCACCGCTCAAGATCCATCGGTTTCAAGTCGACACCGGTGAGGACGAACCCACGACTGTCGAGCTGCACATCGGTCGTCTTGGCCCACTCGGTGTTCGGCGCGCCGCCGATACAGACGAACAGGTGGGTCGCAGCAACCCGTGTCGCAGTACCCGCCTGCTCGAGTGTGATCTCACGCAGGTGATCATCGCCATCGACCGCCACGACGCGGGTGTGGACGAGGATGGTGACGTTCGGTTGCACGGCGAGGCGGTTGAGCAAGTACGCCGACATGGTCGAGGAGAGCGAAGCTCCGCGCACGACGACGGTGACATGGGCGGCGTGAGCGGCCAGGTTCATCGCCGCCTGTCCTGCAGAGTTCGCGCCACCCACGACATACACGTGCAATCCGATGCAGGCGGAGGCCTCGCTGGTGCCTGCACCGTAGTAGATGCCGGCCCCTTCCCACTCATGCTCCCCCTCTAGACCGAGTCGCCTCCACTGCACGCCCGTCGCCGAGAGTGCCGCGCGGGCATGGATCTCCGAACCGTCGGCGAGGACGGCGCGCACGTCATGGTCTTTGAACGTCCGGGCGATGCCGTGACGCATGAGAACGAGGTCCGCGCCGAAAGACAGCGCCTGGCGGCGGGCTCGCTCGGCGAGCTCTGCCCCGGAGATCCCCCCGGGAAAGCCGAGGTAGTTCTCGATGAGGCTGCTGAAACCAGCCTGTCCACCCACAGCATCACGTTCGACGACCGCGACACTGAGACCCTCCGACGCCGCGTAGACGGCAGCCGAGAGTCCCGCGGGGCCCGCCCCGTGGATGATGAGGTCGTACGCAGACCGCGACGGCGGCGTCACCCACCCCAAGGCGGAGGCCACCTGAGCCGGCGTGGGGTGCTCGAGCACCTCCCCGTCAGCGAACAGCACCAGCGGAAGCTGGCGACCGGTCAGGAGCACGCCTTCGGCCTCACGAGAGTCAGGCGGCACGCTGATGGACAAGAAGGGCACTTCACTTCGAGTCAGATAGTCACGCAGTGCATAGGCGTCTCGTCCATCCGCGTCCGCAATGAGTTTGAGCGGCAGCTTGCTGCCAGGAGTGATCTCAGTCATGCGTTTTCAGCGAGTTGGTCTTCCCAGTTTCTTGGCACGCGGTCTGCCGGCCCTGGGGTGGTCTGGGCTCGTGGGTGGCTTCGCGGTGGCGCAAGGAGAGGGCCGTCGAATGCGGTCTCAGTGCTGAAGTCCCAGAACCAGTCTTCGCCCGGTTCGAAACTCTGGATGACTCGATGACCGCTCGTGTGAGCGTGCTTCGTCGCGTGCTTGTGCAGGGAGTCGTCACAGCATCCGACATGTCCGCAGAAGGCGCACCGGCGCAGATGCAGCCACCACGAGCCGATCTTCTCGCAGTCCACACACCCAGGTCCGGATGGCGGAACGTCCGCTCGGATGAAGTCGCTGACGTCGCTCATGAGTGGTTCTCCTGTCGTCGGTGTGCTGTCGGGATCATGGTGACTGGATTCACGTCCGCATTCAAGCGTGCACCTGGTGCCATGCGCTGATTCTGAAGTTGTCCACACGGAAACTCGCGAACCCCATGACCCATTGGGGCCCAGTCGCGGGGAGGGTGAGACACATTGCGAGTTCGGCGAGAACCACTGGCCCCGAGACCGCCAAGCTCACGAGTTCCGTGTGCCAGTCAGTGAACGTGTCCCGGATGTCCCGGATCATCGACACGACGGCGCCGCGTCCGCGAATGATCTCCCGCGCGGAGGGCTGATAGGTGACGTCTTCGGTCAGGAACGCATGAATATCGTGGTCGCTGCCTTCGTTCAAGATGGTGACGAAATCGCGAACAACGAGTTCGATTTCCAGCAACTCGATGGCTGTCAGAGGGCGTTCCCAGTGCTCGTGCATGTCGGCCTCTACGCCGTGGTGATCCGGAGTGCAGAGATCGTGTCGCCGCGCGTGGAGAAGGTCAAAGTAGCGGGGCCGTTGTAGCTGTTCCCGTGCACTTGGGTGTGCACGGCAAGGTCGCTGCCGTCCCAGGCGTACAGGAGGTCCGTGAATTGCACGCGGTTTTCGATGATCCATTTCTCGATCCACAAGGTGATCCCCTGAAAGCCCTCGAACAGCATCCCCCACGCGTCCACGTCCGCGTCGGGGTGGAAGCATCGGGTGAGAGCGTCCGCGTTCTGGGAGTTTGCGGCATGTAGGGCATCGGTCACCACGGACGGTACGTGTCCTTCGAGACGACGCACATGCTCGAGCGCAGGCGACCCGACTCCCGCGGGGGCCGAACGGTTGGTCTGAGGCCTCATGTCATCACTCGCGGCTTCCCAGCGGGATGACCGTGCGGTGCCAGGTGGCGTTCACTACGGATGCGAAGCAGCCGTAGAGTCCGAGGATTCCCACAACGAAGCCGGTGTACCCGGCGGCACGGGTGATCACGTCCGAGGATGCGTATGCGCCAATGGCGAGGAGGACGAACGTGATGGCTGCGGCGCTGAACAGAACGGTGAGCAGCACGGAGATACGGGTGCACGGGACGACCAAGAACGCGGTGAAAACCGCCCACAGGATCAGGAACGTACCCATACCCTCTCGGCCCGCTTTCTCGGCCATACCGGTAGTGATGGTCCACCAGTACGCAAGCCAGAAGGCTCCATAGGACACGAAGGCGAGAGCGCCGAACGTGTTCGCCTGAACGAACTCCCAAATCCCGGCGATGATCTGAGCGATACCGCCGTAGAACAGGCCGAGGCCGAGCACAGCGACAGCCGCGCCGGGGAAGATGCCCGCGTTGGCAAAGCTCAACAGGAAGGTCGACATCCCGAATGCGCCGAGGCCGAGGGCTGCAGGGTCAGCGATGCCCCGAATGACGGGGTGGCGAACGGATGCGACCGGCTTCGGGGCTTCGGTCATGGCCGGTGCGGTGTGGGTAGTCATGGGTGCTCTCTGTCGGGTCTGAGGTGCGGTGGATGGATGTGACGGTAGGTCTGGGATGGGAGCGAGGACATCCCCCGGCGCAGCTGGGGACATCACCTGCCGCCGTTACTCCGCGGAACGAAGGGAGGCGAGGACGTCGACGCGTGGTGCGAAGAACACGGAGCCGGTCACTGCGGTGGAGAAGTCGAGGAGCCGGTCGTGCAGGCCGGGAGGGTCGCCGATGAACATCCGCTCCAGCATCTGCTGGATGACCCACAGGTTCCGCGCATAACCGAGGAAGTAGGTGCCGAACTCACCGCGACCCGGACTACCGAACGGCATATTGTCCCGTTGGATGTCGTGCTCGGCGCCGGCGTCGTCCGTGATGGTCGTCAGCGTCTTGTGAGACTTCTGGCCCTCTTCCGCGTCATCCAGCTCAACACCCTCGAGTTTCGTGCGTCCGATGATGGCTTCTTGCGTCTCCGTGGGGAGATCTCGCCACGCAGCGAGCGGATGAACGTACTTCTGCGTGACCACGTAGGTGCCGCCCGTGTGAACCGGATCCTCGTCGCCGACGAGCACCGACGCTTCGGCATCGGGCCCCACGGGGTTGGCGGTGCCGTCCACGAATCCCAGGAGGTCTCGTCGGTCGAAGGAACGGAACCCGACCGTCTCGTCCTGGACGACGATGGAGGCACCGAGCGCCTCCAGAAGTTGACGTTCAAGCTCGAAGCAGACATCGGCACGCTCAGCGCGAATGTGAAACAGCAGGTCGCCGGGCGTTGCCGGAGCGGCGTGCGCGGCACCGGCGACCGGTGTGAACTCTCGCAACTGGTGCGGTGCAGCAAGCCCGGTCAAGTCATCCCAGATTCGGCTCCCGATCCCGACCGTGCATGTCAACGCTGTCTCGGGAAAACGGAAAGTGAGCGCTTTGACTGTGTCGGCAAGACTCGTCAGAACATCTCGCACCTGATCCAGCCCGCCAGAGGTGATTGTGGTGACGAGAAAGACAGCGTTCGCGGTCAACGGCGCCGTCAACGCCTGTACCGCCTCGGTCGTCCCAGCCATAGAGATCCTCGCTCCCACGCGCACGTACCTCGGCGCCTGGAAAAGTGTGAGTCGCCCGGGAAGGTGATGGCATCCGACAGATGTCGAGCACGAGTTCGACTCTGTGACGTGGGATATCGGCGGACACTTCGGGTGATGTGGCGGGCTGCGGCCATCGGTACGTTTCCAACGCACACATGAAGAACACCGACCCCAAGGAGCGCACATGGACACCGCATTGATTGCACTCGGAGACTACTTCCGGGCACGGCGCGCCGTCATCGCTCCGGAAGATGTGGGCCTCCCCCGCACCCGCGGTCGTCGTGTCGCGGGCCTTCGCCGGGATGAGGTCGCGGAACTGGCAGGGATCAGCAACGACTACTACCTGCGAATCGAACAGGGTCGGGGCGCGCGCCCCTCCGACCAAGTGATGGGAGCTATCGCGCGTGCCCTCCGTCTGGATGTCGAATCCACGGCGTACGCGTTCCGTCTCGTGTCAGGGCAGATGCCGCGCGGAGTCATCCATGACAGTGACACGCCGGATCGAATCGCACGCACTCTGTCGCAGTGGACGCACACCCCCGCGTATGTCTCCGACCCGCACCGTGACATCATCGCCTCCAACCCGCTCGCGACGATCTTCGGTGAAGGCGGTCTCGCGGCCGGCTCAAATCAGGTCAGCGCGCTGTTCAATGAGCGCATGCGACGCAGTCTCCGCGAATGGGAGCCGATGGCCCGTGCGGCCGTTGCGACGCTGCGGCGCGACGCACACCCGCACTCTCCGCGCTTGCGGGAGCTCCTCAGGCAGCTGTCCGTTCACGACGACTTCCGACGCATCTGGGAACGCCACGATGTCTCGGGCCCCGAGGACGCGACCTTCCGTTTCGTCTTCGACGGCGTGGGCGAGATCGCCATCGATGCTCAGAACTTCGCGGTTCGCAGTATGCCGGGATATCAGCTGACGGTGTTGTCTGCGCAGCCAGGCGGACTGGGTGCAAGCCTATTGACGCGGCTCGCGGAGTCGCTGCCCGGCGGAGCCGCCACCGTGCTGATGACCGGAGTCGAGCGATGAGCGCTGACTCAGGGTGGTACAACGCGGACCTGTTACCCGCCGGCGGTCCTTCCGTAGCGTCGTTGGTGTGGCCAGAACAGACTCAAGCAACCGTTGAGCACCGCGCGGGTATCCGCCCCGACCTCATCCCGCTGCCTGCGGGGGGCGGAGCGACAAGCCTGCAGGATCTCGTAGACGAACTATCCGACGTCCTCGGTCGTTCGGTCATGATGCAGGACACCGACTTCCGGCTGGTTGCGGCCAGCGCGCAGGGAGACGACATCGATGAGCTGCAGGTGCGCACACTTCTCACCAGAATGACACCTCAGGTGGAGCGCGAATGGGCGCAACAGCGCGGGGTCAGCCGAACCCGCCATCCCCTCACGGTCGACTTCGCCGAGTTTGGTGCACACGAGCGATTCATCATTCCGATCTGGAGCGACGATGAGCAACTCGGCACGATCTGGCTCATCAAGACTGGCTTCGCCGCCCTTAAAGAAGATGAGTTCCGCGCCATCGACGCGACCGTCACTGTCGCAAGCTCGCTCCTGCAAGCCAGGTCGGGGGGAACGGCGCGCAACGCCCGCGAAGGCGTCTTCCGCTCCCTCCTCGCGAGCGACCCAGCCTCGCGTCGTGAGGCGCTCGCTACGGCCGTTCGCAGCCACGGCGTCACCCGCGGACCGGAGACGGTCGTGCGCGCCATCACCGTCGCGGAAGACGCGCCTCTGATCCAACGTGCGGCGCTCGGGCAGGCGCTGGAGAGCGCAGCTCGACAGGCGCTGTTCTATATCGGCGAGTTGGGGGCAGCGCTCCTCTTCGTCGGCCGCCACGGGGTCCCGGAGAACATCGATGCGCTCATCGCATCCGAGGCAGCCAGGGCGGGCGTGGCCCTCAAAGCGATTGGGTCCGCCGCCCTTTCGGCGAATGAGACCGATCTCCTCCCGGTCGCAGGGCGAGCGGTCGCGACCGCAGCAGTCGTGGAGATGCTTCCGGACCTCGGGCGGAGCGCTCACGCGGACAACGTGGGCCCGTGGCTGTTCCTTGCGGACGTGCTCGTAGATCCGGAGCGTCTGCGGTGGTATTCGCCAGCCGCACACACGCTCATCCACGATCCCGACCCGATGCGCCGTCAGACCGTCGAGGTCCTCCTGGATACCGCCAATCACGTCCGCGACGTCTGCGAAACGCTCCACATTCACCGCACCACTCTCTACTACCGGCTCGAGAACATGCCACCTGTAGTGAAGGAGGCCCTGGACAACGGGATGCAGCGCAGCGCCCTGCACCTGGCGTTGAAGCTCGCAACATACTGGGAGAGCGCCGGGCACATTCGGTGAGCTCCGCCCGGCGACGAGAGGTCTGTACCGCCCTGAGGCGTGGTCAGCTGTCGAAGTCGTCCACGAGACGCCGCAGAAGGTAGTCCCGGAGGATGCGGGCGTGGTTCACGACCGGGTCGTTCGCGCCGTAGAGAAGCGTCACGGTGGGGTGGGCGCTCACAACCGCCGCGAGATGGCGCACCTCCGACTCGTTCGCATCCAGCTCCGCCTCGTACCGTTGGGTGAACTCGACCGTCCGAGCCGGGTCATGATCCCACCACGACCGTAGAACGGGGGTGGGTGCGATGTCTCGCATCCATTCGTCAAGGTCCGCATGCCCCTTCGAGACGCCCTGCGGCCAGGCCCTGTCCACGAGCAACCGAAACCCGTCCTCCACGGCCGAAGGTTCGTAGACGCGCTTGATGAGCAGGCTGTTCATGAGGTCCTCGCAGGTTTTCGGGCAACGATGGCTCCACGGTAGAAGCGCTGTCCGACCGGACGCACCGGACGAATGTAGAGGCACCGTCCGACTCTCGCTCGATGCTCGCGCTCGGTCGCAGTCGTTGAATGAGGTCATGACCAACGACCCGAACTGGAAGCTTCCCGAAGTTCCCTCCTTCTCCCTCACAAGCCCAGACTTCGTCAACGGTGCGCACCTTCCCATGTGGGCTCGCGGTTCCGCCGGCGGCGGCGAAGACCGGTCGCCCGCGCTGCAGTGGACAGGAGCCCCCGAAGGCACGCAGAGCTATGTGCTCTCCGTGTTCGATCCGGACGCTCCTTCGGGCTCGGGCTTCTGGCACTGGACCCTCATCGACATCCCCGCTGGCGTCACTGCCCTCGTTCGCGGGGCGGGAACCGAGGACGATCTGCTGCCGCCGAAAGCGAAGCGCCGCCGCAACGAATACGGCACGGACATCTTCATCGGCGCCGCTCCGCCCGCAGGTCACGGTCCGCACCGGTATGTCTACACGCTGAGTGCGCTCGACATTCCCACACTCGAAGTCGCTGCGGACGCGACCCCAGCCATCGTCGGCCTCCGGCTGCGACCGCACATCATCGGCCGCGCGCAGATGATTGGCTATCAGGAGACCAACGCTGACGGCACTCCCGCCTACGGCCAGGACGGAGCGAGCGCATGATTCACCACCTCGTCTCCTGGAAGCTCAGGGAAGATGTCGACCGCGCCGAATCCATCGGCCGCACTCGCGAGCTTCTCCTCGGACTCGTCGGCGTCGTCGACTCCATCCGTTCCATCGACGTCATCGAGAACGTCGCCTTCCCTGAGGTGAATCATGACCTCGCCGTCCTCGCGACCTTCGACGATGTCGCGGGACTCGAGGCCTTCGCGAACAACCCCATCCACCGGGCGGCTGTCGGCGAGATCCACACGTTCATCACCGAGCGCGGTGGCATCGACTGGGAGACGCCGAACGCCTAACTGCCGCCGAGCGCAGAAGCCCTGAACGCCAGGGGGACATAGTCCTGCCCCCTACCCCGAGGAGCGGACTCAGCTGGCAGATGGGCCGGTGGGTACGCGGGCAGGTCCTATGTCGTCAGGCGGTGCCGAAGCATCATGCGGGGTGTTGAAGAGCCCCGTGCCGAGGCGTGCGTAGGAGTTCTCGATATGAGCCCGCATCGCCGACGCCGCCCCAGACGGATCGCGTCGATGCACAGCCTCGAGGATCGCTTCGTGCTCGGCAATGGTGACATGTTCGAAGTCGTGCCGAAAATTGAGCCGATACAGATGCATGTGGGAGCGCAGACGAACAATCGCATCCGAGAGCAGGCGGCTCTGTGCATTCTCGGCGATGAGGTGGTGGAAGTTCAGATCCTCGTCGATGAGGCGGCGGTAGTTCTCGAAGTGCGCGTCTTCGCCGGAAGCGGAGGCTGCGCGCATCCGCTCAACTGATGCAGCCAACGCCGCAGCGGTCTCCTCATCGATGTGCGGGGTTGCACGACGCGCCGCCTCAGGCTCGAGCAGCTGACGCATGTCATAGAGGTCGCGGAGGCCGTCGCCGTCAAGCAGTGGCGTCGCGACGAAGCCCTTGAGCGCCCGTTTGTTGACGAGCCCCTCCGACTCCAGACGGGTGAGTGCCTCGCGAACCGGTGTGGGCGACACATCGAGGTCGCGGGCAACCGCGTCTATGTTGACCCGCGCGCCCGGCTCGATCACCCTGTCCATGAGCAGGCCGAGCACGGCATCGTAGACGTCGTCGACGAGGGCGCGGCGGGCGGGCAGAGCCCTCGGCCCCCGAGCGTGATCGTCGTTGAACATGAGTCTCATCGTACGGGCTGCCCTTCTAGGCCCTTCGCGAGCCGCGCGAAGGCGTCTGCTCCGAGCAACCCCAGCTCCCTCAGTTCCCTCCACACCTCGTCCGGCACCGCTCGGTCGGCGAGCGCGCTGTTCTGCGTGAGCTGCTCGGCGCTTGCTCCGCCGAGCACCACGGCGGCAACGGTCGGATGCTGGAGCGGAAACTGAATCGCCAGCTCCGGCAAAGTGCGCCCGTACCGGTGAGCGACCCGTGCGATGGCCTGCGCGCGTTCAACCACGGCGCGATCTGCGCGGCCGTAGTCGAAGAAGCTGCCCTGCCCGGGAGCATCCGTCGCGAGGATCCCGGAATTGAAGACAGCTGCCGCGAGCACCGAGACGTCGCGCTCGGCAGCTAGAGGCAGCAGGTCGTCTGCGGCCGACTGATCGAGTAGCGTCCAGCGCCCGGCGACCATCATGACATCGGCGTCCGTCTCGCGCACGAACCGCGCGAGCCCCGCACTCTGGTTCATCCCCGCGCCGAATGACGTGATCACGCCTTGGTCGCGCAGCTCGCTCAGAGCCGGGAAGGCTCCCTCGAGGGCTTCGAGCTGGAAGTCGTCGGGGTCGTGTACAAGTACTATGTCGATCCGGTCCAGGCCCAGTCGCCTCAACGAGTCGTCGATGGAGCGCAGCACCCCGTCACGGGAGTAGTCACGCACACGCCGATGATCGGCAGGTACGTCGAACAACTCGTCAAGATCGGAGCGGCCAGCGGCATCCTGCGGCACAAGCAGCCGCCCTACCTTCGTTGAGACAATGATCTCGTCGCGAGGCAATGCGCGTAGGCCCTCTCCCAACCGCTGCTCGGCCAACCCGAGCCCGTAATGGGGTGCTACGTCGAAGTAGCGGATGCCGCCGGCCCACGCCGCGGGCACCACGTGAGGCCAGGCGTCGTCGGCGAGTGCGGTGTAGAGATTCCCGAGAGCAGCCGCGCCATAGCCGATTGGCGGCGCCGAAAGTCCACCGCGGCCGATGCGCACGGAGTCGCTTGGAGTCACGAGATGATCAGCCGCCCGAGCGCATCATCATCCCAGGCGATCCCGAGCCCCGCCGTGGTTGGAGCCCAGCCACGACCACCTTCGATGCGGAGCTCGTCGGTGGTGATGGCGCGTAGCTGTGGGATGTGTTCGAGGTAGAGCGCGTTCGGGATTGCGCACACGAGAGACACGTGCAGTTCCATCAGGAAGTGCGGAGCGACAGGGGCGTTGAATGACTCGGCTAGGTGCGCGATCTTGAGCCAGGGGGTGATACCGCCGACTCGGGCGACGTCGGGCTGCACAATCGACGCGCCCCCACGCTGCAGGTGCTCGCGGAAATGCCCAATCGAGTACATGCTCTCGCCGACCGCGATGGGAACCGAGGTCGAGCGAGCGAGCTGCCGGTGCCCTTCGATATCCTCGGCGGGCAGTGGCTCCTCGAACCAGAACACGTCTACCTGCTCGAACAGGCGCGCGCGGCGCACGGCCTCGGACACCGTGAACGATTGGTTGGCATCGACCATGATGTCGAGGTCGGGGCCCACAGCATCGCGAACCGCGCGCAGGCGCTCGAGGTCCTCGTGCCCGCGGGGCTTACCAACCTTGATCTTCACCCCGCCCATGCCGCGTTCCTTCGAGGCCACAGCGTGGGCGACCAGCTCGTCGGTGGGGAGGTGCAACCATCCGCCCTCGGTGTCGTACATCGGAATTGACGGCGATGCGCCTCCGCCCGCGACCCAGAGAGGCAGGCCCGCCCGGCGGGTCTTGGCATCCCACACCGCTGTGTCCACCGCGGCAAGCGCGAGCGCCGTTATCGGCCCGACTGTCGTCGCGCGGGTGATTCCAAACAGCGCGAACCACACCGCTTCGGGGCGCTCCGCCTCCAACCCGATCAGCGCCGGCAGCAGCGTTTCGCGCAGCAGACTCAGAACGGCGCCACCGCCTGTGCCGATTGTGTAGCTGTACCCCATGCCTTCGGTGCCGTCAGCGGTGCGCACCCTCACGAAGATCGTTTCCTGCTTCACAAAGGTCTGTAGCGCGTCGGTGCGCACAGTCTCGACCGGTAGATCGACGAGCTGCGCCTCAACGTGCACTATGCGGCTGCCTGCCGTCGTGTCGGCGAGGGGGATGGTGGCGTCGAGGATTTTCGAGCCGGTGTTCTGCGATGCGTTCATCATCGTCCTCCGAGTCCGCCCAGGGTGACACCTTTGATGAGCTGCCGTTGTAGCAGCAGCACGAGTATCAACGAGGGGATGACGGCGAGCGTCGACGCCGCCATGAGTAGCGACCACTGGGTGCCGAACTGACCGGTGAACATCCCGAGTCCGAGCGGCACCGTGGCCATGTCCTGGGTGTTGATGATGATCAGCGGCCAGAGGTATGAGTTCCAGTAGCCGATGAACGAGAAGACCGCGAGCACGCTGAGCGGTGCGATCAATTGCGGCATCAGCACCGACCAGAGGGTGCGTAGGCGCGAGGCTCCGTCGATCAGTGCCGCTTCCTCGTACTCGATGGGGATCGTGAGGAAGAACTGTCGCATGAGGAACGTGCCGAAGGCCGTGAACGCGAACGGGATGATGAGCGCACCGTAGGTGTCATTCCACCCCCAGCTGTTGATCATGATGAACAGCGGTACGACGAGCACTTCTTGGGGCAGCACGAGCGTGAGCACGAACAGCAGGAAGAGCTTGTTGCGAAACTTGAAGCGTAGCCGCGAAAAGGCGTACGCCGACAGCACGGCGACGACGACTGAGAGCGCAGCTCCGGCGACCGCGACCAGGAGGCCGTTCAGGATGAAACGCCCGAAGGGCACCACGGTCCACGCCTCGATGAAATTGGCCCAGCGAATCTCGGATCCGAAGATCTGAGGCGTCGTCGTGAAGACCTCGTTCTCAGGTTTGAGAGCCGTGAGGAACATCCAGATGAAGGGGAACGCGAAGATCAGCGCGACGAGTGCAATCGCCGCCGTGTTGAGCCATTCCTTCAGGGATGTTCGGCGCTGATGTCGCCGCTTCGGGAGGATTAGCAACGCGGTCGCCGAGAGGTCGCGGTCACTCATAGTTCACCCACTTTCGCTGGCCGACGAACTGTAGGGCCGTGATGAGCATCACAACGACGAACAGGATCCACGCGAGAGCGGACGCATAGCCGAGTCGGTCGAAGACGAATCCGTTGCGGTAGAGGTAGAGCACGAACGTGTTGGTGCTCTCGCCCGGTCCGCCCTGCGTGAGGAAGAGCGGTTGGACGAACACCTGAAAGGCTCCGATCATCGTCATGGTGGAACAGAAGAAGAGCGAGGGCGAGAGCAGCGGCAGGATGATGTACCGCAGGCGCTGCCAGGCGCTGGTGCCGTCGATGCGGGAGGCCTCGAGCAACTCTTTGGGAATGGCGCTGAGCCCTGCAGAGAGGACGATGACGTTGTAGCCGAACGACTGCCAGACAGACATCGCGATCACCGAGGGCAAGGCCCAGGCGGAGTCGGACAGCCAGTTGGGTCCGTCGATGCCGATTGTCGCGAGCATCGAGTTGAC
The DNA here is from genome assembly GCF_044743635.1 of Microbacterium sp. NPDC087589. Lineage (NCBI taxonomy): Bacteria > Bacillati > Actinomycetota > Actinomycetes > Micrococcales > Microbacteriaceae > Microbacterium > Microbacterium sp. NPDC087589. The sequence continues at coordinate 48,649 of NZ_JBIUWV010000006.1, read as the reverse complement.
GAGACCGTCCTGCGAGAGCAGCAGTCGCCAGACGAGCGCGTTCGCGACCATCGGCGTGATGACGGGCAGGAAGAAGATGACGCGCCAGGCGCCAGCTGCCTTCATACGGGTGTTGAGCCAGAGCGAGATCGTGAGAGCGACGAACAGGTTCAGCGCGGTGTAGACGATGGCGAAGATCAGCGTGTTGCCGAGCACCGTGTAGAAGGTCGGGTCGGCGAACAGCTTGACGTAGTTGTCGATTCCGGTGAAGGTGGGGCTGCCGAACAGCTTCCAGTCGAAGAGGCTGATGAAGGCGGAGCCGAACAGCGGTGTGAGGATGAAGAGGACGAATCCGATCATCCCGGGGGCGAGAAATGCCACCGCCACCCATCCCTGCCCGCGTCGCCGCGGTACACGTGGCCCCGGCGGGGAGGGGACGCCAAGGGACGCCCCCTCCCCACCGGAGGTCGCGGAGGAGGCCGCCGCCTCACTCCGGTCGCTTATGATCGCCATCCGCTCAGCCGCCCACCGAGTTCGTGATCGTCTTCATGATCTCCTCGGCTGTCAGCTCACCCCGGTACCCCTGCACGCCGTATTGCGTCATCAGGGTCTCGACCTGGTTCCAGGTCGGGGTGGTGCGCTGCGGCGTCGCGTTCGACAGCAGCGCCTCGACGACCTCGGCCGAGCCCTCGGTCTTGCCCTCGGCCCAGGCCGGGAGCGCCTCGATCCGGGCGGGCACGATGCCGCGGGCTTCTGCCTGCTTCTCCTGCACCGAAAGTGAAGTCAGGGCTTCAATCGCAGCGAAGGCTTCTTCGGGTCGCTCGCAGTTCGCGGCGATGCCGAATCCGGAGCCGGCGGTCATTGCGGCGGCCTCGCCGCTGGTCGACGGCACAATCGAGACGCCGAGGGTGAAGTCGGCCGCATCGGCAAAGCTGCCATACATCCATGGGCCCTCGATGAGCATAGGAACCTCACCGCTGGTGAAGGCCTGCTGCGAGACCTCCGAGCCGTCAGCGGCCTCAGGCGCCTTCGCGACCCCATCGACTGCGACGAGGTCGAAGAAGCTCTGGATCTGTTCGACGAACTCCGGGTTCTCAAGCTCGAGCTGGCCGTCCTCAGTGACTGCGGGCACGCCGTCAGCAAGCGACCAAGCGTTCGGGATGAACACGCCGGGTGCGAGCGCGAGCCCCTTCTTGTCACCGTCGGTCAACGCCTTCGCATCAGAGATGAACTGGTCACGCGTGTACATGGCGCCCGGCAACTCGAGGCCGGCCGCCTGGAAGGCCTCGACGTTGTAGAAGAGCACGATTGGCTCGGCGTCGTAAGGGATCGCGCGGATGGTGCCGTCGACCGTCATGCCGCTGAGCATGGAGTCGTCGATGTTGTCGATGTCGAAGTCGCTCTTCTCGATCAGGTCGTCGAGAGGCATGAGCAGGTCTCCGAGCTCCTGCGCGCGAGCGGCCTGCGTGGTGAGCAGGCAGGGCGGATTCGCCCCCGAGAGCCGCGTCTTCACCTTGGTCCAATAGTCGGAGAAGCTCGGGCCCTCGACCGAGATGTCGAGGTCGGGGTCTTCGGCCTTCGCGCCTTCGATGAAGTCAGCCCACTGGGCCTGATCGCCCTCACTCGCCGCCCAGGTATAGAGGACGAGTGGGCCGCCGGCCTCACCGCCGCCTCCCCCGCCGCCGCTCGCGCACCCCGCGAGGGCGAGTGCGCTGAGGCCGGCGACGCCGGTGAGGATGAGGCGCTTCACACGCCGGTTCGAGATTGCATTCATACGGACTGCCTCCTTCATTGGATGCTGCAACGGGTGCGTTTCGGGTACTGCTCGGGTTACTCGGTGGAGAAGTCGATGGCCACGACGTCGATGAGCGCGCCGCTCGGTGATGCTGGTGCGGTGATGCGAAGCTCACCGGAGTCGTCGCCGGCGGTCGAGGCTTCGTGCACCTCGAAGCTGGCGTCGTGCGGCAGCTCGAGGCCGTCGGCGAGGCGGTGTACTCGGGTGATCCGTCGCACAGGCAGGCCGCGCACGATGATCTCGTCGACAGGGACTGCTGTGAGATGCAGGAAGAGACGCCCTTCACGAGCGGTCGTCGGGCCGTGGAAGTCGATGCCCTGAGTGGGCTGCACGCCGATCACGGATTCGGCGTGTTCCTGCATCCAGTCGGAGAATTCCTGCAGGCGCTCGTTCTCCACGTCGGGGAGGGTACCGTCCGGGCCAGGGCCGACGTTGAGCAGCAGGTTGCCGCCGCGGTCGACGACGTCGATGAGGGTCACAAGTAGCGTGCGCGCGGACTTCTCGTTGTCGGGATGCTTGCGCCAGGCCCAGTGGTCGCCGATTGTGAGACACAGTTCCCATGGCCCGGTCGGCACGGTGAGCGGGAAACCCTGCTCGGGCGTGCGGTAGTCACCCTGGCCGGGGAGCCGGTCGTTGATGATGACGTCGGGCTGCAGCTCCTTGATGAGGCGGCGAAGGACGGGCGCGGTCCACTCGGCGGCCGAGCGCTCCCAGTCACCGTCGAACCAGAGCAGGTCAATCGTCCCGTAGTTGGTGAGCAGCTCGCGAAGCTGAGCGCGCACGTATTCGAGGTAGCGCGACCACTCCTCGGGGCTCGAGCGACGGTGACGATCCGTGGCATCCGGGGTGTCGGCGAACTCGGGCATTCCGGCAGCGGGCCAGTGCTCGAGTTTGTACGGCAAGTCCTCGTCACGGAACGCCGGGTAGTCAGGGTGATTCCAATCGGGGAGGCTGTAGTAGATACCGACTCTCAGGCCCTCCGCCCGCACCGCTTCAACGAACTCGCGAGTGATGTCACGGCCGAAGGGGCCGTGCTCGACGCCAAAGTCGGACTGCTCGGTGAAGAACATGTTGTATCCGGCGTGGTGGCGAGCGGTGAAGACGACGTATGTCGCTCCGGCCGCCTTCGCGCGGCGGGCGAGGTCAGCGGCATCCCAGTTCTGCGGATCGAACGTGGGCGCGGTGGCCTGGTACTCGGCGACTGTCACGTCGTCTTCCACGGCATCTTGACCGGGGATGATCGACCGGCCGACGAGTGGCCAGGAGATCTCTACGCCTTGTTGGGACGCTTGGTCCCAGTGCACGAAGATGCCGAGACCGGCACCGCTGAACCATTCACCGCCGGGAATGACGGCTGTCGGGCGACGCACGCTCGATTTTGACATTTGAAGCTCCTCGCTGAGTTCCAGATTTCCTATAGGATACGGGATAAATGCTGTAGTTCACAAGGGCGTGACGAAAGGTGCCGACCATGGCCATGTTCCAGACTGATCCGATTCGACCCGCGGAATACCGGGGCTTCGAGCGGCCCTTGCCCGAATGGTTCCGCAGCGCGGCCCTGGGCATCTTCGTTCATTGGGGACCGTATTCCGTTCCCGCGTGGGCCGAGCCGACCGGCGAGCTCGGTGCGGTTCCACGAGAAGAGTGGTACGCCCATAACCCGTATGCCGAGTGGTACGCCAACACCATCCGCATCGAGGGGTCACCGGCGCAGCGCCACCAGCAAGAGGTGTACGGCGGAGCACCTTACGACGATTTTCTCGACGCCTGGGAAGCCGAGGAGTTCGACGCCGAGGACGTGCTAGCGGTGGTCGCTGCGACCGGAGCCGGATACTTCGTGCCCACCACCAAGCATCATGACGGCGTGACCCTGTGGGACGCCCCAGCCACCGACGGCCGCAACACCGTCGCCCGGGGCCCCCGCCGCGACCTGGTGGCCGAGTTTGCCGCAGCCACGCGCGCTCAGGGCCTGCGCTTCGGCGTTTACTATTCCGGAGGACTCGACTGGCACTTCTCCAATCTGCCTCCCATCGACCGCGACGACGCACCCGCGCCCGATGACATCGCCTACGCCGAGTACGCGCATGACCACGTCATCGACCTCATCGACCGGTACCGCCCCGACGTTCTCTGGGGGGATATTCGGTGGCCGAAGGCAGGGATCGAACCCGGGCCGAAAAGCCTCGCGCACGTCTTCCGAACCTTCTACGACGCGGTGCCGGAGGGCGTCGTGAACGACCGATGGGGAGAGTCGCACTGGGACTTCCGCACGAGCGAGTACGTGCACGGCACCGCAGTGGAGGTCGGCGAGGCGTGGGAGAACTGCCGGGGTATCGGACTCTCGTTCGGGCACAACCGCAACGAGGGCCCGGAGCACCTGCTCTCTGCCGACGCTGCTGTACGTCTGCTCGTCGACGTCGTGTCTCGCGGCGGCAACCTGCTGCTGAACATTGGGCTGGAGGCATCCGGCCGCATCCCCGACGCGCAGCGCCAGACGCTCGAGGGCTTGGGGGGATGGAATCAGCGGTTCGGGCATGCGGTGTTCGGCGCTCGCCCCGAGCCTCGACTCCAGCCCCTGGATGAGCCGTGGCTGCGCTGGACCCGGACCGATGGCTCCGTGCACGCCGTGACAGATCAGCGCGGGAGTATCCGCCTGCCCGATCCCGAGGGCTTGCTCGACGAGACGACGGCGCGTGTCGGAGAAGAGCCGATCCGTGCATCGCGTGACGGCGACGCCGTCGTGGTGGAGGTGGCGGATGCCGCGGTCCCCGTAGCGGTTTCCTTTCGTCTGCGCGCCTGACGCCCGCACCTCCACTTCAATTACTTGACAGTGGCAATTAATGCCTCCTACGCTGACGGTGCTGCCCGATTCGATCAACACACTGGAGTGCGATGAGCGACACCCTGCGCCTCACCTGGGATACACCCGCATCCTGCTGGGACGAGGCCACTCCCCTCGGCAACGGCCGCATCGGCGCCATGGCCTTTGGAGGCTCCGGCCTCTACCGCCTCAACGACTCGACCGTCTGGTCCGGCACCCCGGACGGACCAGCTCGCGCACTCGACGATGTCGCCACGCGCGGGGCAGGACCAGAGCGCCTCGCCGAGGTGCGATCCGCTCTGAACGCCGGCGAGGTGAGGCAGGCGGAAGACCTCCTGATGGCGTTCGAAGGGCCATACTCGCAGGAATTTCTCCCTCTCGCTGATCTCCACGTCGAAGTCTCTGGAGCGGAGCCCATCACTCCCGCGCGCGCCCTCGACCTCGACGAGGCATGCCTGCTCGAGATGCTGGAAACCCCGCAAGGACGCGTGCGTCGACGCTCCTGGGTGTCCGCACCCGCCGGGGCACTGCTCGTAGAGCTGTCTTCCAACGACGAGTTCGACGTCAACATCACTCTTACGACCCCCCTGCGCGGCCACCCGGTCGATCTGCCCGGAGCACTCGGCCTCGACATACAGATCCCCGTCGACGGGGCGCCGTTACACGAGGCTTCGGTCGAACCCGGCCATCGCTACGCGGACGATGACGCCGACTCGTATGACGCCTACGCCGCGGTCGTCGCGGCCATCGACTCAGACGGCGAGATCGAGGGCGCTCCTGAGCGCCTCGCCGTTCGCAGAGCCCGTCGACTGCTGATCGCCCTGTCCACATCGTCGCGCGCCGGGTCGTGGTGGGCCGACGCTGACGGGGACTGGCGGACCGCCTCACGCGAGACGATCCGGGATCGCGCCCACAAGCGAGCGGAAGCGACGGTTCGCCGAGCCGTCGCGGACCTCTTCGCCGAGCACGTCGCTGATAGGCGGCGCGTGAGCAGGGCGCGATTCGCGATTGGCAGTCGACGTGAGGGGATCTGGAGCGTGGATCGCGACGTGTTGCGCGGCGACGACCCGCAACTCCGCGCGACCATCGCGGCCGAGTACGGCATGTACCTGCTCGCCTCGAGCTCGCGCGCCGGAAACCCCCCGGCGAACCTCCAGGGCATCTGGAATGCCGAGCTGCGCCCTGCATGGTCGTCCAACTACACGATCAACATCAATACGGAAATGAACTACTGGGCGGCCCCTGTGCTCCACGCCCCCGACGTCTTCGAGCCACTGTTGGCGCTCGTCGAGCATCTGGCGGACACAGGTCGGGACGTAGCGCGACGCCTGTACGGTGCCCGCGGATGGGTTGCACACCACAACAGCGATGTCTGGGGTTGGACTCTCCCCGTGGGCAACGGCAGTGGCGCGGCCAGCTGGGCGATCTGGATGATGGGTGGCGTCTGGCTCACCCACAATCTTTGGGACGCCTACGAGTTCGGCGGCGACCGCGAGCTGCTCCGGACTCGAATCTGGCCCGTCCTCCGTGGGGCGGCCGAGTTCTGCCTCGACTGGCTTGTCGAGGGCGACGACGGTCTCCTCCGCACCTCGCCCTCCACCTCCCCCGAGAACTCGTTCGTCGCCGAGGACGGCCAGCCCACACCTCTGGGCCTCAGCTCCGCTTCCGATCTCGCCCTCATCGGCGCGCTCTTCAGGCGCACCCTTCGTGCGATATCGCACCTCGACAACCGCGATCCACTGGAAGCTGAGGTGCGTAGTGCGCTTGCCCGGCTCGCACCGCTACGCATCGGTACTGACGGGCGGATTCTGGAGTGGGGTGCGGAGGTGCGCGAGCACGAGCCCCTGCACCGCCACCTTTCCCCTGTCGTCGGGCTGTATCCGCTCGACAGCATCACGCCGGAAGCCACGCCGCTGCTCCTTGACGCCGCCGTGCGGTTCCTCGACGCCCGCGGTCCCGGCGCGATGGGATGGTCGTGGGCCTGGAAGGTCGCGCTCCGGGCGCGCGCGGGACAGAGCGAGGATGCGGCATCCCTGCTCGAGGAGGCTCTGACTCCGTTCGACGGAGATTCTTCCCGGCACGGTCCGGTCGACGGCTCCGAGTGGGGTGGCCTGCTGCCGAACCTGTTCAGCACGCATCCCCCCTTCCAGATCGACGGCAACCTCGGTTTCCCCGCAGCCATCACCGAGATGATCGTGCAGAGCCACGCCGGCGAGGTGCACCTGCTGCCCGCGCTGCCCGCGGCTTGGCCCAAGGGTGACGCGCAGGGTATCGCCGTCCGCACCGGGCTGCTGCTCGACCTCTCCTGGTCCGGCGGACGCGTAACCGCGTCAACCCTGCGCAACCCCGGCACCGAGGATCGGTCGCTCCGCGTTCGCATCGGCGACCGCGTGATACCGCTCGACGTTCCGGCCGGATGCGCGGTCACCATCCCGGCGCCTTCCGCAACGACCAGTCCAGAGCGAGTGGAGGATGTGCATGCACGGTGAGATCACGACGGTCGGCGTCCCGACCACGCAGACCGAGCCCGACGACTTCGACTCTTTCTGGGCTGACACCATCGCCGAGACCCGGAGCCTGCCGCTCGACGTGACCCTGACGCCGCGCCCGACTCGGCTCACTCAGATCGACGTGTACGAGGTTCGCTTCCGGGGATTCGGTGGCACACCGATCTGTGCGTGGCTGCGCGTCCCGCACGGCGCGACCGCCCCGCTCCCCGGCATGGTGCAGTTCTTCGGTTACGGGAACGGCCGGGGGCACGCCCTGCGCGACCTGCGCTGGGCGGCCGCCGGCTACGCGCACCTCGTCGTCGACGCCCGGGGCCAAGGTCACGGCGACACCGACGACGACCACGCGGACGGCGGTCCGTCGGCCGGGGGCTTCCTCACGCGGGGACTTCGCTCTCCGTACGACTACTACTATCGTCGCGTTTTCGCCGATGCTGTGCGGGCCGTGGACGCACTGCGATCCATCGACCTCGTCGACCCGGGGCGCGTCGGCGTCGTCGGGGCGAGCCAGGGAGGGGGCATCGCGCTCGCTATCGCCGGCCTGGTGCCCGACCTTGCCGTCTCCGTCATTCAGGCACCATTTCTCTGCGAGCTCAACCGCGCCGCGACGCCGAGCCGAGAGCACCCGTACTCCCTGCTCACGCAGTACCTCGCCGACCGCCGTGGCGACGCCGCGACGGCCCTCAACACCCTGCGGTACTTCGACGGCGTCAACCATGCCAAGCGCGCGACCGCTCCTGCTCTGCTGAGCACAGGGATGCTTGACGGCATCGCTCCGCCAGATACCGTGCTCCCAGCGTTCAGCGCGTACGGCGGCGCGAAGACTGTCATACTGTGGCCCTACAACGGCCACGAGGCGGGCGGCGATCTCGATGAGGAGAACGGTCTCGACTTCGCAGCGCGACACATCTCCACCCGGGACCCCCTGCCTGCCCGCGCGGATTCGCTACGATAGCCGACACGAACTGAAGGATCTGATGGATCACGACACCGCGGCGCGCACCACTCTCATCCGCTCGGCGTCCGACGCGGGTTCACGGGTCTTCGAGACGATCTTGACGCGCAGCCCCATCAGCCGCATCGACATCGCCCGCCAGACCGGACTCTCCCAGGCCGCCGTGACCAAGGCGGTCGCTCCGCTGGTCGCCGCCGGTCTGGTCAACACGCCCCCCGCCTCGCACCGCGACGGGACCCCTGGCCGCCCGGTGAGCCCTGTATCAATCGTGCTCGAGTCGATGGTCATGATCGGCGTGAAGGTCAACGTTGATGAAGTGATCGCGGTGGCCACCGACCTCGCCACGACAATCCTCGCGAGTGAGCGACGCACACTCCGCGCCCACGACCCGCACACGGTTCTCGACGCCATAGCCGATGTCGTCGCCGCGCTCGAGGGCCAACTCGGCAGCAGCGTCTCCGCGGTCGCGGGTGTCGGCGTATCCGTCTCCGGCGACGTCGATACCGCTACCGGCATCGTGCGCGAGTCGAACATCATGGGCTGGGCCGACGTGCCTCTCGGCGACCTCCTCGCACAGCGTCTCCCTTGGCCCGTCACCCTCGAGAATGACGTGCACGCCCTCACCATCGGCGAGCACTGGTTCGGAGTCGGACTCGGCACAGCGTCCTTTGCCATGGTCACTATCGGGCGCGGTATCGGCAGCGGGCTCCACCTGAACGGTCAGGTCGTCAGTGGAGCGTTCGGCGTCGCAGGCGAGATCGGACATCTGCCGCTGGCCGACTCGGCGCTCGTATGCCCGTGCGGTCGCCGGGGCTGCGTCGAGGCCGCCGCGTCGACACCCGCCATCGAAGCGGCCGTGTCGGCGGCACTCGGTCGCCCGGTCACGATCACCGAGGCCGTAGAGCTCGCCCACGCCGGCGAACCGGGGGCGGATGCCGCATTCCGGGAGGCCGCGCGCTTGATCGGAACCGCCATCGCCGCACTCGTCAATCTCACCGGCCCCGAAGTCGTCATCATCGGCGGTGAGGGCGTGTCGAATTTCGACCTCTTCGAGAAGACCCTGCGCGACGCCTTCGAGGCACACGCGTTCGGTGCCGCCGTGCGCTGCCGCATTGTGACGAGGCCGCACACGTTCGAGGACTGGGCCCGCGGCGCCGCGGCGGCCGCCATACAGTCACTCGTCCGCTGACGTTCTCGCTCGCTGACTTACTCGAGGCTCGAGCGCTCACCCGCGTGTCCGCGCGGACACCCATCTCCAGGCAGCAGGATGCGCGGGACGGAGAATCCCGTCCCGCGCATCCCTTCAGACGCTCAGAGTGCGTCGTACAGCTGCTGCTGCAACTCCAGGTAGCGGTCGACGCCGAGTCCTGACAGGTCGTCGAGGTATGACTGCCACGCTCCGTCGTCGTCGATGTCCCGCTGACCGGTCACGAACTCCGCCTGCGCCTGCGTGATGTAGGTGGCGATGTTCGTCTGCAGCTCGGCCACCTCCGCCGAGGTGTCGGGGTCGGGCCAGAGCTTCGCATCGGGGAACAGCAGGTCCTCGTCCGGAGCGAATGGCTCATAGAGCTTCGTCGCCTCCAGCAGCCGCCGCTCGTAGCCGTCCGGGCTGTACACGTCCTCGGGCACGACCTGCGAGTTGCGGTACTCGAGTGAATCCCAGTACTGACCCATCGAACGCCAGGCGGCGTTCGACGTCTCGTCATAGGTGAGTGGCTTGAACGTGGGCTCCAGCTCGGGATCAAGGGCGACGTCGCCCTCCTCAGCGGGGACCCACGCCTCGCCCTCCGGTCCCATGGCGCCGAGGCGGTCACCCTCGTCCGTGACGAGGTAGTCGATGACCTTGATCGCTTTGATGCGCTCCTCCTCGCTCGACTTGTTCGTCAGCGCGAACATGCCGAGCGGGCTCACGGGCGAGCGATACGTCGCGAACTGGGTACCGTCGGGCCCCTTCACCGGAGGAATGGCGTCGTAGTGCGTGTCGCGCCCATCCGGAGAGTCCGCCGTCACGATCTCGTAGGGGTGCAGCACCGCGGCCGCCCCAAGGATTTCGGCCTCGGCGTTGTCGCCCAGGGCGCGAAGCGCGTTGCCGTTCTGCGTGAACGATGCCGTGTCGATGAGGCCTTCGTCGGCGAGCGACGCGACGTACTGCAGACCGGCGCGCCAACCGTCGGACGTCGCCGAGATCGTGACCTTGCCGTCGTCCATGACCATGGGCGGCGGGCTCGACGGGCTGCCATACGGCGCGTACGCGAACGCGTTCATGAAGTAGTTGATCACGGGCTCGGATGCCGAGGCACTGAGCGCAATCTCGTCGGCCTTGCCGTTGCCGTTGGGGTCGTCGTTCTTGAACGCGCGGAGCACCTCGCGCAGCTCCTCGGTGGTCGTCGGCTGAGCGAGCCCGAGCGTGTCGAGCCAGGTGGTGTTCATCCATAGCTTCGACGGGTAGCCGCAATGGAAGCACTCTGTCCACTGGGTGATGGCGTAGATGTGACCGTCCGGCGCGGTGACCGACTGCTTCCAGTCGGGCTTCTCGTCGAAGCGCTCCTTGAGGTTCGGGGCGTACTCGTCGATGAGCTCCTCGAGAGGCACCAGCACGCCCTGCTGCCCGTACTTGAGGATCTCGCTGCGCGAGAAGGCATCGACCCACGGCACGAGGAAGTACGCGTCGGGGTAGTCGCCGCTGGCCAGCGAGACCTGACGTTTCTCCCCCGCGACGCTGCCATCGTAGGTGGTGGTCTGCCAGTCGAAGTCGATGTCCAACTTCTCCTCGAGCAACTGCGTGAATTTGTTGTCTTCTAGGGAGCCGTTCTCGCCCTGCGGTCCGAAGGCCACGAGCTGACCGTTGTCGTCGCTCGGCGACGTGCAGGCGGCGAGTGCTCCCACCGCCAGTGCGAGTACGCCTGCGGCCGCGGCTCCTCTGATGATGCTGTGTCTCATGTGCCGGAATCTCCTTTGACCGGTGAATGGGTGGGTTGTGTGGTGGGTCTGTGGGGGTCAGCCCTTGACGGCGCCGACCATGATGCCCTTGTTGAAGTACTTCGCAACGAACGGGTAGGCCACGAGCATCGGGATTGTGGCGATCACGACGGTGGAGTAGCGCAGCAGGTCCGCGAGCTCGCGCCTCCGCAGCTGTTCGGCGACATCACCACCGCCGCCCGCGTCGTTGAGGATCAGCAGGCCGCGCAGCACGAGCTGGAGAGGTTGCAGATCGGCATCCCGCAAGTAGAGCAAGGCGTCGAAGTAGGAGTTCCACTGCATGATCGCGTACATGAGGGCGACTACGGCGAGCAGTGGCTTGGCGAGCGGCACGACGATAGTCCACAGGATCCGGAGCTCTGACGCGCCGTCGAGCTGAGCCGCTTCGTACACCTCGTCCGGCACCGACGAGCGGAAGTAGACGATGGCGATGATGACCTGCCAGACACCGATGGCATTGGGCAGGAGCATCGACCAGCGGGTGTCGAGGAGCCCCAACGACTGCACGACGAGGTACATCGGGATCACGCCGCCGGTGAAGAGCATGGTGAACACGACCCCGCCGGTGATGGCCTTGCGTCCGAACAGCCCCGCCCGAGACAGCGGGTACGCGATGGCGACAGTGCCCACGACGCTGATGAGCGTGCCGGCGACCGTGTAGAAGACGGAGTTGCCGAAGCCGCGCAGGATGGCTGGGTTGCCCAGCGCCTCCACGTAGCCGCGGAAGGTGAAGTCGACGGGCCAGAACAGCACGCGGCCGGACGACACCGCCTGGGGGCTCGAGAGCGAGCTCGCGACGATGTTCAGCAGCGGAAGCAACACGACGAGCAGAAAGACGGAGAGCAGGATGTACGCGGCGATCACGAACACGCGATCCGCCTTGGTCTCCTTGACGCGCACGCCGCGAGTGAGCGGGTCGCGCTTCGGCCGGCGTCTCCGGTTCCCGGCGACGCCGACCTCCTCCGTGAGGAGCGCTTCGGTGTTGGTCATGGTCACCACAGCCCGTTTCCCGTCACTCGCTTCGACACTGTGTTCACCACGAGCAGCAGCACGAGGCTGATGACGGCGTTAAAGAGTCCGATGGTCGCACCGAGGCTGAAGTTCGCATTGAGGATGCCTGTCTTGTACACGTAGGTCGGGATGATCTCTGAGGTCGACAGGTTGAGCGCGTTCTGCAGAAGGAACGCTTTCTCGAACCCGATGGCCATGATGTTCCCGACGCCCAGGATGAGGATGATGGATGCCGTGGGCAGCAGCGCCGGGATATCGACGTTCCAGATTTTCTGCAGCCGCGACGCGCCGTCGATCTTCGCCGCCTCGTAGAGCGAGGTATCGACGGAGGCCAATGCGGCGAGGTAGATGACGGCGGAGTACCCGGTGGTGGTCCAGATGTCTGTGGCGACGTAGATGTGCCGGAAGAAGTCGGCGTCGGCCAAGAGATCGACCTGCCCTGCGCCGAAGAAGCTGAACGTCCTGCCCAACAATCCGACCCTCGGCGAGAGGAGGAGGATCGTCATGGAGACGACCACAACCGTGGAGATGAAGTAGGGCGCGTAGGTGACGAGCTGCACGGTGCGCGTGAAGAACCGCAGGCGGACCTCGTTGAGGGCCAGCGCGAGGATGATCGGCAGCGGGAAGCTCGCGATCAGCGTGTACGCGGCGAGGAGGAAGGTGTTGCCGACGAGCCGGGGGAACACCGGGTTGCCGAAGAGGTTCGCGAAGTTGTCGAAGCCGACCCACGGGCTCCCCCATACGCCGTCGATGGGGTTGTAGTTCTTGAACGCGATCACAGCATTCGCCATCGGCACGTATCGGAACACGATGAACCAGACGATGGGCACGAGGAGCAGCAGGTAGAGCTGCCAATAGCGGCGCAGACTGCTGGTGAGTCGTGAGCGTCTTGTGGATCGACGGACGGTCGAGGCGACCTCCGTCGGTGGTGCGTGCTCGGCACTGAGCTTCATGTTCGCCCTCCCGGGGCAGGATTACTTTACGTCGTAATAAAATCACGACCTCGCTCAAATCGCAACGGTGATTTCCCTACCGCCCGAATCCGGCACAACGCTTGCGCGCGTCTCGCAGACGTGGTTTATTGACGATGTCAAGTAATTACCGGAGGATCGCATTCCATGACTTCCCGTGCCGACGCCGTAGTCGCACTCCGCGCCGCAGGCGCCTCATTCGTCGTCCATATCGCCGCCCCGATCCCGCGCGTCCTGCACTGGGGCGCCGACATCGGCGAAGTGGATCCGGCGACGGCATCCGCGCTCGCCCACACGGCGGGACCTGCTCAGCTCAACAACTCGCCCGATATCCCCCGCACTTTCTCCGCACTGCCGACTGAGTTCGAAGGCTGGTCGGGCACGCCCGCCATCGCTGGCAACGCGCAGGGGCGGGCGACCACACCTCGTCCGCGCCTCGTGGCCCACGAGGTTGAGCGGGAGGGCCCGGTGAGTGGAGGGCGCATCACGCTCGACTTCGACGACGCCGTGACGGGTCTGCGCACGACCCTGCGCTATCACCTGGACGAGCACGGCGTCCTCGCAGTGGACGCCGCAATCGTGCGGGATGCCGCGCTCAGCCCGCGCATCGGGGGTACGCCGTACACGCTCGACGGTATTCTCGCCCTCCTACCCCTGCCTGAGCGCGCGGCGGAGGTCCTCGACTTCACCGGCAAGTGGTGCCGTGAGCGGTCACCTCAGCGGATGCCGTTCGGCTTCGGGACACACCTCCGCTCCGCGCACCGCGGCAAGCCCGGTCACGACTCTCCGTTCCTCCTCGTTGCCGGGACGCCCGGTTTCGGCTTCGGGCACGGCGAGGCATGGGCCGTGCACCTCGCGTGGTCTGGTGAGCAGCGCTACCTCGCCGAGCGCCTCACGGAGGGGGCCGGCACATTCTCCTCAATCATCGGGGCGGGCGAGGAACTGCACTCGGGCGAGATCATCCTCGAGGACGGTGACCGCTACGACGCGCCAACGGCCCTATTCGTCTGGTCGGACGCAGGAGTCGACGGGCTCTCGGATCGCATGCACCGCCGACTCAGGTCGCGCCACTCGCACCCGCGTACCCCTCGACCGCTCGTGCTCAACACCTGGGAGGCCGTCTACTTCGACCACGACCTTGATCGACTCACCGCCCTCATCGAGCGCGCGGCCGAGGTCGGCGTCGAACGGATCGTGCTCGACGACGGCTGGTTCCGCGGGCGCCGCGAGGCCGATGCCGGACTCGGCGACTGGTACGTCGACGAGCAGGTCTGGCCGCACGGCCTCGCCCCGCTCGTCGACCTCGTGCGGTCCCACAGCATGCAGTTCGGCCTCTGGTTCGAACCGGAGATGATCAACCTCGATTCCGATCTCGCCCGCACCCATCCCGATTGGGTGCTGGGACCCGCGGAGGGCCTTGGCCCCGCATCACGTTCTCAGTACGTGCTCGACATCGCCCGCCCCGAGGCCTACGACTACCTGCTCGAACGCATCGACTTCTTCGTCCGCGAGCACGCTATCGACTACTTGAAGTGGGACCACAACCGCGACCTGCTGGAGGCAGTGAGTCGTGGCGACGACGGCGACCGACCCAGCGTCCACCGGCAGACAATGGCGCTGTACCGGCTCCTTGACGAACTGAGACGACGTCATCCCGCCCTCGAGATCGAAACCTGTTCCGGCGGTGGCGGACGTATCGACCTCGGCATCCTGGATCGCACCGACCGCGTATGGGCTTCGGACTGCAACGACCCCGTCGAGCGCGTCCAGATCGAGCGTTGGACGCGAACCATCGTGCCGCCTGAACTCATTGGTTCGCACCTCGGCGCGGCCCGCTCGCACACCACCTCACGTACAACCGACCTCTCTTTTCGACTGACGACGGCCTTGACCGCTCACGCCGGCATCGAGCAGGACCTCACGGCGGTCGACAATGCGGAACTGGCAATGATCGCGACGTGGGCACGGATGTACCGGGAGTTCCGCCCGCTGCTCCACAGCGGTCGCGTTGTAAATGCCGACGTGACCGACGAGGCGACCGCGCTGACCGGCATCGTTGCCCAGGATGGGAGCGCTGCGCTGTTCACCTGGAGCCGTTTCGTCACGTCGCCCTCCGGCCAATCAGGGCGCGTGCGATTCCCCGGCCTCGACGCAGCGGCGACCTACACGGTCGTGATCCGCGAGGATCTTGGCGCAGCGAGCCGCCATCAGGGTGACGACCCTGAGTGGATAGCGGACGCCATCCAGAGCCCCATTGCTGTCCCCGGAGCGGTGATTGTCGGCGTAGGTCTTCCCTTGCCCACGCTGAACCCGCAGCAGGCAATGCTCATCGAGGTCCGTCGCTCACAGGACTAGACACGACCCTTCTTCCCATCCCCACGACAGAGCAGTCGAACGAGAGGAAAACAATGAAAGCCCACCGACAGAAAAAGCGGATGGCGTCGGTCACCGCCGCGCTCGCCGTCCCGGCGCTAGCCCTGAGCCTCGCGCCGGGCGCGAGCTGGGCGACCGAGCCCACCCCGGACCCGACGTCCACCTCCGCGCCCGAGAGCACGCCGGCTCCATCCGAGACGGCCGTGCCGATGGAAGAACCGACCGAGACGCCGGCTCCCACAGAGTCGGCCGCCCCGGAGGAGGTCACCACTCCGACCTCCGCGCCGTCCCCCGATTCCACGGCCCCCGCCAAAGAGGCACGGCGCACGCAGAACAGCGACGACGGGATCTCCCCGCTCTCCGCAAAGCCCTACATGGGCTGGAGCAGCTACAGCATGCAGGTCTACGAGGGCGGTCAATGGATCACGGCCGACCAGATCAAGGCCCAGTCCGACGCAATGCACGACAAGCTGCAGGAGTACGGCTATGAGTACATCAACATCGACGCCGGCTGGAACGGCGGGCAGGATGAGTACGGTCGTCCGATCCCCAGCACGACACTGTTCCCAGACGGCCTGGACGACGTCATCGACCACGTGCACGACAACGGTCAGAAAGTCGGCCTCTACCTCATCCCCGGTATGAGCCTCGAAACGGCGCAGAAGGCACTCCCGATCTACGGCGCGCCCGAGTGCACTACAGAGAACATCCTCAAGCAGCCCCTCCAGCAGGGCGACTACTGGAGCTACGGCTACCGGATCGACTTCGAGAACCCCTGTGCCACGAAGTACATCGATTCCATCGCCGACATGCTCGGCGAATGGGGAGTCGACTTCATCAAGTTCGACAGCGTCACTCCTGGCTCGGGTGTGAGCGACCTGTCCATGGACGCCCGCGAAGAAGTCGCTGCGTGGTCTGCGGCTCTCGAACGCAACAACATCTGGTTCGAACTGTCCTGGGCCGTCGATATCAATTACGCCGACTACTGGAAGCAGTATGCGGACGGGTGGCGCATCGACTGGGATGTCGAGTGCTACTGCGGCGATGAAGCACTCGTGAGCTGGGAGACAGTCTCTCGCCTGTTCCCGCGCCTTTCTGACTGGTGGCGTCACGGCGGGCCGGCCGGGTGGAACGACCTCGACTCCCTCAACGTGGGTAACGGCAAGATGGACGGGCTGACGAAAGACGAGCGCCGCCTCGCCGCCACACTGTGGGCCACGTCCGCCGCCCCGTTCTATCTAGGCAACGACCTCACCACCCTCGACCCCTATGGGCTCGAGCTGCTCACCAACCCTGAGGTCATCGCCGTCAATCAGGCAGGCATCCCCGCCCGCCCTGTCTCCACCGCGACGAAGCACCAGATCTGGTACGCACTCGCTCCCGATGGGACGTACACCGTCGCGCTGTACAACCTCGGACGAGCGGATGCCGACATCACCGTCGACTTCGCAGACATCGGTCTCGACGGTTCAGCGAAGGTCCGTGACCTGTGGTCCCGCAAGAACCTCGGCAACGCCGATGGCAGTTTCACGGCAGAGAGCGTGCCGATCCACGGCGTGCGCCTGCTCAAGGTGACGCCGGCGAAACAGTCGGTACTGACGGTCAACGACGACGCCCTGCGCGTGAAGTACGCAGGCGACTGGGCGCGCAACAACGGCGCTGAGCTGCCTGCCACCTCGCAGCCGTTCACGGTCGCCGTCTCCGATACCCCCGGCGGCGGCACCCCGACCCCGCCCGCGACGGGGCTGACGGTCACACTGAACGACGACGACTCACGGATCGCCTACGGCGGATCGTGGGGGTACAGCAACAACCGCGGCAACGGCGACCACAACGATGATGTGCACTATGCCGAGGCGAACGGCGCGTCTTTCGAGTACACGTTCCAGGGCACCGGCATCCAGTACGTCACTGAGCTCCACGAATCCCAAGGGGACGTCGAGATCTACCTCGATGGCCAGCTTGTCGATACGGTGAGCACCTACCGGGCGCCCGCTGACGGCCGACTGTCGCAGCAGGTCGTCTACAGCGTCGCGGACTTGCCAAGCGGCAGCCACACATTGCGTGCCGTCAAAAAGTCCGGTTCGTTCATGCTCCTGGACAAACTGGTGGTCACCCTCGACAGTCAGCTGAGTACGACGTCGGGCGCCTTCAACAAGGCAGAACCCAGCGACATCACCGTCGATCTGCTTCGCGACCCCAGTTCATTGTCGGCAATCAGCATGGGGGGCGTGACGCTGGAGCGCGAAACGGACTACATGTTGTCGGGATCCACTGTGACAATCTCCTCCGCGTTCCTGGGGACCTTGTCCGTCGGCGAGACGATCCTCGACTTCGACTTCTCGGGTGACTACCTGGACGACGTGCACTCCACGACAGCGGACGGCGACCGCGTATCGTTCACCTTCCGGGGCACGGCAGTGTCATGGATCGGACCGAAGGCAGCGGACCAAGGAACAGTCGACGTGTTCCTTGACGGCGAGAAGGTCGCGACGGTCGACACCCATGCCGCGACCAGGCTCACGTCTCAGGAGCTGTTCTCCGCGACGAAGCTAAAGGACAAGGAACACACCATCGAGATAGTCAAGACCTCAGGGGACGTTCTGCGGTCGGACGTCTTCACCTACACCGTGAAGAAAGCCGGGTAAGCGGATGCGGGGCGCGTCCAGCACGCGCCCCGCATCCCACCGTGACTTCTCTTGCTCCAACCGCCGAGCACGCGGAACGGGCGTTCATAGTAGAGCGAAAGAGCGAGTCCGGACACTGTTGCTCCTGCGAGTGTGAGCCCAACAGAAAGATCCGGAACCCTCTGCCGTGCGGACCCTCGTCATCACCGGCTCTCAGGGATCGATGAGCGAGAACGCGCTAGAAGGGCCGCGGAATTGAAGAATTCCGCGGCCCTTCTTGGACCAGCATGGCTTTCGAACGATGTCAGCCGAACCGACAGGTGACTCAGAAGTCCCAGTCGTCGTCTTCCGTCGCCTCGGCCTTGCCGATGACGTAGGAGGAGCCCGACCCCGAGAAGAAGTCGTGGTTCTCGTCGGCGTTCGGCGAGAGCGCCGACAGGATCGCCGGGTTCACGTTCGTGACGGTCGAGGGGAACATCGCTTCGTAGCCGAGGTTCATGAGCGCCTTGTTGGCGTTGTAGTGCAGGAACTTCTTGACGTCCTCGGTCAGGCCGACGCCGTCGTAGAGGTCCTGCGTGTACTGCACCTCGTTGTCGTAGAGCTCGAACAGCAGGTTGAAGGTGTAGTCCTTCAGCTCCTGGCGGCGCTCCTCGGTCTCCTTCTCGAGACCCTTCTGGAACTTGTAGCCGATGTAGTACCCGTGCACGGCCTCGTCGCGGATGATGAGACGGATCAGGTCGGCCGTGTTCGTCAGCTTCGCCTTCGACGACCAGTAGATCGGCAGGTAGAAGCCCGAGTAGAACAGGAACGACTCGAGCAGCGTCGAGGCGACCTTGCGCTTGAGCGGGTCATCACCCTGGTAGTAGTCCATGATGATCTGAGCCTTCTTCTGAAGGTTCGGATTCTCGGTCGACCAGCGGAACGCCTCGTCGATCTCCTTGGTCGACGCGAGCGTCGAGAAGATCGAGGAGTAGCTCTTCGCGTGCACCGACTCCATGAACGCGATGTTCGTGTAGACGGCCTCTTCGTGAGGCGTGATCGCGTCGGGGATCAGCGACACGGCGCCGACCGTGCCCTGGATCGTGTCGAGCAGCGTCAGGCCGGTGAAGACGCGCATGGTGAGCAGCTGCTCTTCGGGCGTCAGCGTGTTCCACGACTGCACGTCGTTCGACAGCGGCACCTTTTCAGGCAGCCAGAAGTTGTTCACCAGACGGTTCCAGACCTCGAGGTCCTTGTCGTCCTGGATGCGGTTCCAGTTGATCGCCTGAACGCTGTCGACCAGCTTGAGCGGGGGGTGAGGAGTCATGATTCTTCGTTTCTCGATACCTGGGTCACTGAGCCTGTCGAAGTGTCAGAGCATGCAGGAGACGCACTCCGTCATATCGGTGCCCTCCAGTGCCATCTGACGCAGACGGATGTAGTAGATCGTCTTGATGCCCTTGCGCCATGCGTAGATCTGAGCCTTGTTGATGTCACGCGTCGTGGCGGTGTCCTTGAAGAACAGCGTCAGCGACAGGCCCTGGTCGACATGCTGGGTGGCGGCGGCGTACGTGTCGATGACCTTCTCGTAGCCGATCTCGTATGCGTCCTGGTAGTACTCCAGGTTGTCGTTCGTCATGAACGGCGCCGGGTAGTAGACGCGGCCGAGCTTGCCTTCCTTGCGGATCTCGATCTTCGACGCGATCGGGTGGATCGACGACGTCGAGTTGTTGATGTACGAGATCGAACCGGTCGGGGGCACCGCCTGCAGGTTCTGGTTGTAGATGCCGTGCTCCTGGATCGACGACTTCAGCGCCACCCAGTCAGCCTGCGTCGGGATGTGCTTGCCCGCGAAGAGATCCTTGACCTTCTCGGTCTCGGGCACCCAGGCGCGCTCGATGTACTTGTCGAAGAACTCCCCCGACGCGTACGTCGAGTCCTCGAAGCCGTCGAAGGCCTGCTTGCGCTCGATCGCGATGTTGTTCGAGGCGCGCAGCGCGTGGAACAGCACCGTGTAGAAGTAGATGTTCGTGAAGTCGATGCCCTCTTCGGACCCGTAGTGCACGTGCTCGCGAGCGAGGAAGCCGTGCAGGTTCATCTGGCCGAGGCCGATCGCGTGCGACCGGTCGTTGCCGTCTTCGATCGAGCGGACCGAGCGGATGTGGCTCTGGTCGCTCACCGCGCTCAGCGCACGGATCGCGGTCTCGACCGTCTGGCCCAGGTCATCGGCATCCATCGACAACGCGATGTTCATCGAGCCGAGGTTGCACGAGATGTCCTTGCCGATCTGGTCGTACGACAGGTCGTCGTTGTACGTGGTCGGTGTGTTCACCTGCAGGATCTCGCTGCAGAGGTTCGACATGTTGATGCGGCCCTTGATCGGGTTGGCCTTGTTCACCGTGTCCTCGAACATGATGTACGGGTAGCCCGACTCGAACTGGATCTCGGCGACGGTCTGGAAGAACTCGCGCGCGTTGATCTTCGTCTTCTTGATGCGCGGGTCGTCGACCATCTCGCGGTACTTCTCGGTGACCGAGATGTCGCCGAAGGGAACGCCGTAGACCTTCTCGACGTCGTACGGCGAGAAGAGGTACATGTCCTCGCCGTTCTTGGCGAGCTCGAACGTGATGTCGGGAACCACGACGCCGAGCGACAGCGTCTTGATGCGGATCTTCTCGTCGGCGTTCTCACGCTTGGTGTCGAGGAAGCGCATGATGTCGGGGTGGTGCGCGTTGAGGTACACCGCTCCTGCGCCCTGACGGGCACCGAGCTGGTTGGCGTAGCTGAAGCTGTCTTCGAGGAGCTTCATCACGGGGATGATGCCCGACGACTGGTTCTCGATCTGCTTGATCGGAGCGCCGGCCTCACGGATGTTCGAAAGCAGCAGTGCAACGCCACCACCGCGCTTGGAGAGCTGGAGAGCGGAGTTGATGCCGCGGGCGATCGACTCCATGTTGTCTTCGATGCGCAGCAGGAAGCAGCTGACGAGCTCGCCGCGCTGTGCCTTGCCCGAGTTGAGGAACGTCGGGGTCGCCGGCTGGAAGCGACCGGAGATGATCTCCTCGACCAGTGCGACAGCGAGGTTCTCGTCGCCGCCAGCGAGGCCGAGGGCCGTCATCACGACGCGGTCTTCGAAGCGCTCGAGGTAGCGCTTGCCGTCGAACGTCTTGAGCGTGTAGCTCGTGTAGTACTTGAAGGCGCCGAGGAACGTCTCGAAGCGGAACTTCTTGCCGTAGGCGAGGTCGTTGAGCTTCTGGATGAACTCGAGCGAGTACTGCTCGATCACGGCCGGCTCGTAGTACTCCTTCTCGACCAGGTAGTCGAGGCGCTCCTTGAGCGAGTGGAAGAAGACCGTGTTCTGGTTGACGTGCTGCAGGAAGTACTCGCGTGCCGCCCGCTTGTCGGCGTCGAACTGGATCTTCCCGTTCGCGTCGTACAGGTTCAGCATCGCGTTTAGGGCGTGATAGTCGAGGCCCTCGTAGGTCGGGTTCATCTTGAACGCCACCGTGTCCGTCACTGAGTCTGATCCTGCCTGCTCGTCAACTGCGGTACCCACCGTCGCTCCAATCCGTCGCTCACGCGATCTACATCGTCTTGTGTGCCGAAGATCTCGAGCCGATACAAGTGAGGCACGTTGCACTTGCGGCTGATGATGTCACCGGCGAGACAGAACGAGTCGCCGAAGTTGGTGTTCCCCGCGGAGATGACTCCGCGGATGTGCTTCCGGTTGCGCTCGTCGTTGAGGAACCGGATGACCTGCTTGGGCACCGCGCCTCGTTCGACGCCGCGCCCCTCACCCCCGCCGTACGTGGGGGTGATCAGCACGAAGGGCTCGTCGACGACGAGCCCTTCCTGCTGTCGGAGAAGGGGAATGCGTCGGGCCGGGAGCCCGAGCTTCTCGACGAAACGCGCGGTGTTACCCGAGGCGCTCGAGAAGTAGGCCAGGAGCGGCGCGGCGGTCGCGACGGCGCTCATGGTGGATCACGCCAGACGCGAGGCGAGCTCGTCGATCTTGTCGGGACGGAAGCCCGACCAGTGGCCCTCGTCGGTGACGACGACCGGCGCCTGCATGTAGCCGAGCGCCTTGACCTGCTCGAGTGCACTCGCGTCTTCCGACAGGTCGAGGATTTCGTACTCGATGCCCTTGGCGTCGAGCGCTCGGTAGGTGGCGTTGCACTGAACGCAGGACGGCTTCGTGTAGACCGTGATCGACATCTTTTCGCTTCCCCTCACATCTCTGGCCTGCATCTGAATCAGGCTGTTTTCCGGTAGACCCTCACCGGGATCTCAATACTACATATAGGTACGGACATTCAGGGTGACCACTAGGGGTAGTAGTTACATACGTGTAGTTTTCCACCGCTCTCCACTGATACAACACAGGTTCTCCACCGTTTCTTCCACAGGCTCGGGCCCCTCGAGAGCACCTCCGAACCGCGAGAAATCGCGGCTGGGAACGACCTGTGAGAGATCCATCCACAGGTCGGACCATACGACCGACCTCGGACATCGGATTTTCTGTGGAAAGTCGGTTTGGGCGTGTCGCGGCGTGTCGCAGATGAGCCGCTTCGATCGGTGTCGGCAGCTCCCGGTAGCGTTGACCCGTGGCGGGATATCAAGACCTTCTTCGCACGCCCGGAGTGGCGCGCATGATCGCTGCACAGCTGACCGCTCGCTTCCCCAACGGGATGACCTCGCTCGCGATCCTGCTGCACGTCGAACAGCAGACCGGCTCCTACGGCTCGGCGGGCCTGGTGCTCGCCGCCACCAGCGTGGGTCAGGCGGTCGCCGGTCCGATCACGAGTCGATGGATGGGCGCCTGGGGCATGCGCCGCGTGCTCACCCTCACGCTCGCCGTGTGCGTCGTCGCGGTGCTGGGCCTGGCACTGCTTCCCCTGAACGTTCCCGGCTATATGGTGCTGGGCATGATCGCCGGGCTCTCGACACCCCCGGTGCAGTCGGCGGTGCGCACCATCTATCCGAAGCTCGTGAACGCGAAGCAGCTCACCCCGCTGTTCTCCCTCGACGCCTCGCTGCAGGAGATCATCTGGGTCCTCGCCCCCGTCGTGATCACCCTCGTGTCCACCCAGGTCGGCACCGCCGAGGGACTGCTGCTCGTGGCGATCGTTCTCATCGGCGGCGGAGCCTGGTTCATCCTCTCTCCCGAGGTCGGCCGCGTGCGCATCCCGCGCAGTCGCAGCGCACTGGGCAAGGTCGTGCTCAAGCCGCCGGTGCTGCTCGCCACCGTCATCGGGTTCCTGCTCATCGGGGCGTGCTCGGCCGTCGAGGTCGGCGTCGTCGCGACGTTCGAGCACGGCAGCCTGGCGGCGGGCCTCGTGCTCGCGGTGTTCGCCGTCGGCAGCCTCGCCGGCGGACTCTCTTTCGGGCACATCCCGATCGGCCCATGGGCGATGGCCCGCCGACTCACCATCGTCACGGTCGGCCTGGCGCTGACCATGTTCTCCCTCAACGAGTTCTGGCTCGGCGGCACGCTCATCGTCGCCGGCATCGGCGTCGCCCCGGCTCTCGCCGTGCTGTTCGCCATCACGACTGCGAGCGTCAAGTTCAGCGAGACCGCAGAGGCGTTCGGCTGGGCGGGCACCGGGCAGCTCATCGGCGCCGCGGCAGGCTCGGCGGTGGCCGGCTTCCTCGTCGACGCGACGGATCCGCGCGGCGCCTACCTCGCCGCGACGCTCTTCGCGGCAGCCGGACTCGTCGTGTCGATCATCTTCGTCCGTTCCTTCCCCGATCTGCGTCATCGCGATGCGAGTCCTCACCCCGACACCGAACCCCTGGCGGTCACCCCTTCATGAGCTCTGCCCCCTCCCCCGCATCCATCGCCCCCGAGGTCGTCTGCATCGGCGAGTCCATGGGACTCGTCACCGCCCTCGGCGCACCGCTCGCCGAGACCGAGACGGCAGCACTGGGGATCGCCGGCGCAGAGGGCAACGTCGCCGTCGGGCTCGTCTCGGCAGGGCACCGGGCCGCCTGGGCGTCACGCCTGGGCGACGACCCGATCGGCGGGCGCATCTCGACCGAGCTCGCGCGCCGCGGAGTCGACCTCTGGGTGACGACGGATGCGGATGCTCCGACCGGCGTCATGTTCAAGGACCCTGGCATCGAGTCGTCGTCCGTCTACTACTACCGACGCGGATCGGCGGCGTCGCTGATGGCACCCGGGTTCCTCGACCCCGAGCATCTCGCGGGCGTCCGCATCGTGCACACGACCGGCATCACCCCGGCGCTCTCCCCCTCCTGCCGCGTGATGGTCGACCAGCTGTTCAGCGACGCGCGCGCGGCCGGCGCGCTCGTCTCGTTCGACGTGAACGACCGCAGGGCGCTGTGGACGATGCACGAGGCGGCTGAGACCCTGGCCAGGCTTGCGGATGCCGCCGACATCGCCTTCGTCGGTCGCGACGAGGCCGAGCGCATCTGGGGCACCGTGACTCCCGCCGAGATCCGCGCGCACCTTCCGCGCTGCGGGCTGCTCATCGTCAAGGACGGCGACATCGGTGCGACGGCGTTCCACGGTGATGACGAGCCGGTGTTCGTGCCCGCCCCGCGAGTCGACGTCGTCGAGCCGGTCGGCGCCGGTGACGCCTTCGCAGCCGGGTTCCTCGCCGCGACGCTCGAGGGCGCCGAGCTCGCCGAGCGGCTCTCGGCCGGACACGCAGCCGCCGCCCGCGTGCTCACCACTCACGGGGATCTGCCCCCGCTGGCCTGAGCTCGGCACGCCTCACCCGCACGACCCGGTCGTAGGCTTGCTGCATGCCCGCACCGCTCTCGCTGCCCCGCATCTCCTGGGGTGATCCGGCCTCCGACCGCCGAGTGCTCCTCGTGCACGGACTCGGCTCATCCGGCGCCCTCATGTGGCGAGTGGGCGTCGCCCTCGCCGACGCCGGATGGCATGCGACCGCCGTCGATCTGCGCGGCCACGGCGATGCCCCTCGCGCCCTCGACTACTCGGTCGCGGCCTATGCGGCAGATCTCGTCGCGACGATTCCCGAGGGCGGCGGGCCGTGGCACGCCGTGGTCGGCCACTCGCTCGGCGGTGCCGCGAGCGCAGCAGCCGCAGCATCCGCTCCCGAATGGACCCGCCGCCTGGTGCTGCTCGACCCGGCGATCCTGGTCGGCGGCCGCGATGCCGCGATCGTGCGCCGCAGCCAAGAGCGCGCGTTCGCCGACAACAGAGTCGAGCTCGTGCAGCAGGAACATCCGCAGTGGCATCCGCAGGACTGGGAGCTCAAAGTCGACGCCGTGCATCGGGCGAGTGCGTGGGCCGTCGAGCAGACAAGTGCGCAGAACACCCCCTGGGATGTCACGGCGGATGCCGCGCGGCTGACCGTCTCCACCCATGTGATCGCGTCGGATCCCGCGGTCTACAGCATCTTCACCGGCGACGTCGCCGCCGCGGTACTCGCCTCGAACCCTCTCATCACGATGTCGGTCGTCGAGGGAGCCGGTCATTCGCTGCACCGCGACAAGCCCGAAGAGACCGTTCGACAGCTGAGAGAGGCCCTCGCGTGAGCATGTTCGACCCGACCGCGTATCTTCCCGACGACCTGCTCGAGCGCATCCGCGAGCGGGCACCGATCCATGACCGCGAGAACACGTTCCCCGAGCAGGATCTCGACGAGCTGCGCGACGCCGGCTACCTGTCGATCCTCGTGCCGACCGAGCGCGGGGGCGCTGGTCTCGGACTCGCCGAGGCGGCGATCCTCCAGCAGCGTCTCGCCACGGCCGCCCCGGCCACGGCCCTCGCGATCAACATGCACCTCGTGTGGACGGGCGTCGCCAAGGTGTTCTCCGACCGCGGAGTGCCGGGCCTCGAGTTCGTGCAGGACGGCGCGGTCGCCGGCGAGGTCTTCGCCTTCGGCATCAGCGAGGGCGGCAACGATCTGGTGCTGTTCGGCAGCGACACCGATGCCGTGCCCAGCGCCGACGGCGGCTACGCGTTCACCGGCACGAAGATCTTCACTTCGCTCGCGCCGGTCTGGACGAAGCTCGGCCTGCACGGGCTCGACACGACGAGCGCCGACGCCCCGAAGCTCGTCTTCGCCTTCGTCGACCGCACCGATGCGGTCGTCACGGGCGACGACTGGGACACTCTCGGCATGCGGGGCACTCAGAGCCGCACGACCCGACTCGACGGAGCCACGGCGGATGCCGCGCATGTGGTGCGCCGCATCGATCCGGGCCCGAACCCCGACCCCATCGTCTTCGGCATCTTCTCGGTCTTCGAGATCCTGCTCGCCTCGGTCTACACGGGCATCGCGCGCCGTGCGCTCGACCTGGCCGTGCTCACCGCGCAGAAGCGCCGCTCGAAGAAGACGGGTGCGGCGTACAGTCAGGACCCGGACATCCGCTGGCGCATCGCCGACATGGGCCTCGCGTACGATGCCCTCCCTCCGCAGATCGCCGTGCTCGCCCGCGATGTCGACGAGAAGGTCGACAACGGTGCCCGCTGGTTCACCCTGCTCTCAGGCGTCAAGCACCGGGCGATCACGATGTCGAAGCACGTCGTCGATCAGGCGATGCTGGTCGCCGGCGGTGGCTCGTACTTCTCCTCGAACGAGCTCTCGCGCCTCTACCGTGATGTGCTCGCGGGGGCCTTCCACCCGTCTGATCCCGAATCGGCACACGCCACCGCGGCGAGCGCCTGGCTGGGTCCACTCGATTCCTGACCGCGATATTCTGCGGTTTGCCCGCTGCGACTCCGGTAATTCTGCGGAATCGGTTGAAGACAGCCCGCCCTGGTGCGAGGATCGCATCATGACGCCTTCGAAGAAGCACCCCCCGTTGGACGGTGTCGCCAAGACGATCATCGAACTGCTGCAGGAAGACGGCCGACGCTCCTACTCAGACATCGGGCGTGAGGTCGGCCTGAGCGAGGCCGCCGTGCGCCAGCGCGTGCAGCGTCTCACCGAGTCCGGCGTGATGCAGATCGTCGCGGTGACCGATCCGATGCAGCTGGGCTTCGCCCGGCAGGCGATGATCGGCATCCGCGTCTCGGGCGACACCCGCGTGGTCGCCGAGGCCATCGCCGAGATCGCCGCGATCGACTACGTGGTGATCACGGTCGGCTCGTTCGACATCCTCGCCGAGGTCGTCTGCGAGGACGACGAAGACCTCCTCGCCCTCATCAACGACCACATCCGCCCGATCGACGGCGTGCTGTCGACCGAGACCTTCATCTACGCCAAGCTGCAGAAGCAGCTCTACAACTGGGGGACCAGATGAGCACGCACCGCACGACTCCGTCCGAGGCCGAACTGCAGGCCATGGCCAAGGACCACCTGTGGATGCACTTCACGCGGCAGTCCACGATGGAGAAGAACGGTGTGCCGATCATCGTCAAGGGCGACGGACACCGCATCTGGGATTCGAAGGGCAAAGAGTACTTCGACGGTCTCTCGGGGCTGTTCGTCGTCAACGCCGGGCACGGACGCCGCCGTCTCGCCGAGGCCGCAGCGACGCAGGCATCCGAGCTGTCGTTCTTCCCGCTGTGGTCCTATGCGCACCCCGCGGCCATCGAGCTCGCCGACCGTCTGGCCGATGAGGCCCCCGGCGACCTCAACCGCGTGTTCTTCTCGACCGGAGGCGGCGAGGCGGTCGAGACCGCGTTCAAGCTCGCGAAGCACTACTGGAAGCTGATGGGCAAGCCCACCAAGCACAAGGTGATCTCGCGCTCCGTCGCCTATCACGGCACGCCGCAGGGCGCCCTGGCCATCACCGGCATCCCGGCGATGAAGTCGATGTTCGAACCTGTCACGCCCGGTGGCTTCCGGGTGCCCAACACCAATTTCTACCGCGCGGCCGAGATGGGTGGCCCGAGCGACGACCTCGAGGCGTTCGGGCGCTGGGCCGCCGACCGCATCGAGGAGATGATCCTGTTCGAGGGCGCAGATACGGTCGCGGCCGTCTTCCTCGAGCCCGTGCAGAACTCGGGCGGATGCTTCCCTCCGCCTCCCGGATATTTCGCCCGGGTGCGCGAGATCTGCGACCGCCACGACGTGCTGCTCGTCTCGGACGAGGTCATCTGCGCGTTCGGCCGTCTCGGACACACCTTCGCGTGCACCGGACTCGGCTACGTGCCCGACATGATCACGTGCGCCAAAGGCATGACGAGCGGCTACTCGCCGATCGGCGCCACCATCGTGAGCGACCGGATATACGAGCCGTTCTCGAAGGGCGACGTGTCGTTCCCGCACGGTTACACGTTCGGCGGCCACCCCGTCTCGGCAGCGGTCGCTCTCGAGAACCTCGCGATCTTCGACGAGGAGGGGCTCAACGAGCGGGTGCGTGAGAACTCGCCCCTGTTCCGCGCCGAGCTCGAGAAGCTGCTCGATCTGCCCCTCGTCGGCGATGTGCGCGGCGACGGCTACTTCTTCGGCATCGAGCTCGTGAAAGACAAGGCCACGAGGGAGACGTTCGACGACGACGAGTCCGAACGGCTGCTGCGGGGGTTCCTCTCTCCCGCGCTGTTCGAGGCTGGCCTCTACTGCCGCGCGGACGACCGCGGCGACCCCGTGATCCAGCTCGCGCCGCCGCTCACGGTGGGCCCGGCCGAGTTCCGTGAGATCGAGCAGATCCTGCGGAGCGTGCTCACCGACGCGCAGTCGGTGCTCTGACGCTCGCTTCGGGGGCCGACACACCAGACGCCGAACGCCCCGTGCAGGCGCGTCCGACACATGGCGTGTCGGCCCCCGAAGTGGCGCAATGCCAGGCAACGGCTCAGGCGGATGCCGCGGTGCGCCGCCTCGCGAGCAGGGCGAGGTGCAGCGCGGCGATCGTCTCACCGTCGTCGAGGTCGGCCTCGAGGAGGTCGCCGATCAGCGCGAGGCGCTGATAGAACACCGACCGTGACAGGTGGCTCGCGGCGGCCGCCGCCGAGCGGTTACCCGGGTGGGCGACGAGCGCCGCGAGCACGTCGAGCAGGTCACCCCGGCGCTCCTGGTCATGGCGGATCAGCGGCGCCAGCATCCGCTCGCTGTGCTCGTGCAGTCGGTGGTCGTCGCGCAGGGTCGCCACCAGACGCTCGAGCGGGCGGTCATCGACGCGGCGCACCCTCGCTCCGGCCTCGGCCCTGTCGCTGTCAGCGAGATCACGCGCCGCGCGGAGTGACCCGAGCAGGCCGATCACCTCGTCCGCGACCGGACCCACGAAGACGGCGCGATCGGGGCCGGCGATGCGCAGCAGCACCTCGTCGGACAGCACCGCGGATGCCGGCAGCGACAGCAGCGCGACGTCGTCGTCGGCCACGCGGGCCGCGACCACGGCGAAGCCCGCCTGCCGTGCGCGATAGGCGAGTTCGCTGATCGACGCCGAACCGCGGGCGACGATCCCATGGCAGTGGCGTCCCGCGAGCGCGAATCCTCCTGCGCGCAGGCGGGCGTCGATGTCCTCCGCCCTCGCGAAGCGCGCGCCGAGGAGATCGTCGATCACGGCCCGCTGTGCGAGGAGTGACCACTCCGCATCGCCGCCGTCGGCGATGCAGCCGAACGCGAGAGCGGTCGCCCCCTGCTCGAGCACGGTGACGCGGCCGGCGGCGTGTGCCGGGCCGGGAAGCGCGAGAAGCGTGCCCCAGCGCACTCCTCGCGCCTGCACGGCAACCTGCTCGGCGTCGCCTCGGCGGTCGAGCACCTCGGCGATCGGCATCCCGAGCCCTTCGGCCGCGATCACCTCCCGCGCGAGGTTCTCGAGCACCACCGGGGCACCGAGAGCGCGGGCGGTCTCGGCCACCACCACATCGGCCGGCGCCCCCTGCAGGCTCAGTGCGGTGAACAGCTCGTGCAGATGCTGCCGCTCGTGCAGGGCTTGCGTCTGCGCGGCGATCAGCGCGTGGTGCACCGACTCGGTCACCGAGACGAACTTCACCTCGTGGGTGAGCGCGATGAGAGCGAGACCGACCGTGGCGCACACGTCGACGACCGCCTGCGGCACGGCATCGCGCGCTGTCCCGACCTCGACGACGATGCCGGCGATGCCCGCCCGATGCAGGCTCGTCGCGAAGTCACGCAGCTCTGCGGCGTCGGCGGGCCAGCCCGCGCCCGTCGTCAGCAGCAGCTCACCGCCGTCGAGCAGACGCGCGACGCCGACGCTGTCGGAGACGTGCACCCACCGCACCGCGGCGTCCAGCGCCGCACCCCCGACGAGCACGTCGGGCTCGCCCGCCTGCACGGCCGGCTCCCCCAGCACGTCAGCGACCGTGAGATAGGCAGCCATCGCCGGACGATCTGTACGATTGCCGCTGATCTCGCTACGTTCTGACACCGGGCCAGCCCCTCTTGCTCTGTGATCATGGGAGAAAGCCAGCGTATCGAACCTCGGTCAGAATGTTCGATGCGGATCACACACTGCGAGGGAGCCCCGTGGACATCGTCCGTCACATCATCAATGGAGCAGAGACCGCCGAGGCCGCGCGCACGGGGCAGATCTTCGACCCCGCCACCGGACAGGTCACCAAGCAGGTCGCCTTCGCCTCGACCGCAGAGGTCGACGAGGCGATCGCCGCCGCGGCATCCGCTCTGCCCGCCTGGCGCGAGACGAGCCTCATCAAGCGCGCCGACGTGTTCTTCCGCCTGCGTCAGCTGCTCAAGGAGCGCACACCCGAACTCGCGGCGATCGTCACGTCGGAGCATGGCAAAGTACTCTCGGATGCCGCCGGCGAGGTGTCGCGCGGCATCGAGAACGTCGAGTTCGCCGCCGGTCTCGTGCACCTCCTCAAGGGCGAGCGCAGCGAGCAGGTGTCGCGCGGCGTCGACGTGCACTCGGTCAAGCAGCCGGTCGGTGTGGTCGCCGCGATCACCCCGTTCAACTTCCCCGTGATGGTGCCGCTGTGGATGGTCGCCTCGGCGATCGCGTGCGGCAACACGGTCGTGCTCAAGCCCAGCGAGAAAGACCCTTCGGCGGCTGTCTGGCTTGCGAAGCTCTTCCAGGAGGCAGGTCTGCCCGACGGCGTGCTCAATGTCGTGCACGGCGACAAGGAGGCCGTCGACGCTCTGCTCGAGTCGCCACGCGTGAACGCGATCAGCTTCGTGGGCTCGACCCCGATCGCCCGCTCGATCTACCAGCGCGCCGCGAACGCCGGCAAGCGGGTGCAGGCGCTCGGCGGCGCGAAGAACCACATGGTCGTGATGCCGGATGCCGACATCGACGCCGCCGCCGACGCCGCGATCTCGGCCGCCTACGGGTCGGCCGGCGAGCGCTGCATGGCCGTCTCGGTGCTGGTCGCCGTGGGCGACATCGCCGACGACCTGGTCGCCGCGATCGCCTCGCGCATCGGCGGCCTGACGATCGGCGCCGGCACCGACGCCGCGAGCGAGATGGGTCCGCTCATCACGCGCGAGCACCGCGACCGCGTCGCCTCGTACGTGACGGGAGCCGCGGACGAAGGAGCGACGGTCGTCGTCGACGGCACGACGAAGGAGTTCGACTCCGAGGGCTTCTTCATCGGAGTCAGCCTGATCGATCAGGTCGCGCCGGGCATGAAGGTCTACGACGACGAGATCTTCGGGCCGGTGCTCTCGGTCGTGCGCGTCGAGACGTATGCCGAGGCCGTCGACCTCGTCAACGCGAACGCCTACGGAAACGGCACGGCGATCTTCACTCGTGACGGCGGCACCGCCCGTCAGTACGAGTTCGACATCGAGGTCGGCATGGTCGGGGTCAACGTGCCGATCCCCGTGCCGATCGGCGCGTACTCTTTCGGCGGCTGGAAGGACTCGCTGTTCGGCGACTCGCACATCTACGGTCCCGAGTCGGTGCACTTCTACACTCGGTCGAAGGTGGTCACCACGCGCTGGCCCGACCACACGCCCTCGCAGATCGACCTGGGCTTCCCGAGCAACCACTGAGCCAGAGAGCGACACACGACATGACGACCTTCACCGATCGCCACGGCGCATCGCACCCGCTCCCCGCCCCCGAGGCCGAGGCGCAGGTGCGGGCTGACGACCGCGGCCACGTCTTCCACTCCTGGAGCGCGCAGGGCCTGATCGACCCGCTTCCCGTCGCCGCGGGCGAGGGCTCGACGTTCTGGGATTACGCCGGCAACGCGTACCTCGACTTCTCGAGCCAGCTGGTGAACCTGAACCTCGGGCACCAGCACCCCGATCTCGTGGCGGCGATCCAGCAGCAGGCCGGTCGCCTCTCGACGATCCAGCCGGCCATGGCCAACGACGTGCGGGGCGAGCTCGCCCGGCTCATCGTCGAGGTCGCACCCGAGGGGTTCGAGAAGGTCTTCTTCACGAACGGCGGCGCCGAGGCCAACGAGTACGCGGTGCGCATGGCCCGCCAGTCGACCGGTCGCCACAAGGTGCTCTCGATGTACCGCAGCTACCACGGGTCGACCTCCACGGCGATCTCGCTCACGGGTGACCCTCGCCGGTGGGCCAACGGCACCCCCGACTCTGGCGCGGTGCGCTTCTTCGGTCCCTACCTCTACCGCTCGCCGTTCCACGCCGAGACGCCGGAGCAGGAATCCGAGCGCGCACTCGCCCACCTCGAGCAGACGATCCAGCTCGAGGGCCCTCAGACGATCGCCGCGATCATCATCGAGACGGTCGTCGGCACCAACGGCGTGCTGGTGCCGACGACCGGCTACCTGCAGGGCGTGCGCGAGTTGTGCGATCGCTACGGCATCGTCTACATCGCCGACGAGGTCATGGTCGGCTTCGGACGGCTCGGCGAGTGGTTCGGCATCGACGCCTACGACGGGCGCCCCGACCTGATCACCTTCGCCAAAGGCGTGAACTCCGGCTACGTGCCGCTGGGTGGCGTCGTCATCTCCGAGCGGATCGCGCGCGCCTTCGACACCACGCCCTTCGCGGGCGGACTGACGTACTCGGGCCACCCGCTCGCCTGTGCCGCGGGCGTCGCGACCTTCGAGGTGTTCCGCCGCGACGGCATCCTCGAGCGCGTACGCGACCTGGGCGAGCGCATCGTCGAGCCGACGCTGCGCGGCTGGGTCGACACGCACCCGAGCGTCGGAGAGGTGCGCGGGCGCGGCCTCTTCTGGGCCGTCGAGCTCGTGCGCGACAAGGCGACGCGCGAGCCGCTCGTGCCGTTCAACGCGAGCGGAGCGGATGCTGCGCCGGTCGCCGCATTCGCCGCCGCGGCGAAGAAGGCCGGCGTCTGGCCGTTCACGCACTTCAACCGCATGCACGTGGCTCCGCCGCTCGTGATCGGCGAGGACGAGCTGGTGCGCGGTCTCGCCGTGCTCGACGAGGCCCTCACCGTCGCCGACGAGCACGCCGCGAGCTGAGAGTCCTGCTGCGCGGCTTCTAGATCAGGAACCCGCGCAGCAGCACCTCCGACCCCGCGAGGTGGTCGCGCATCGCGGCCTCGGCGACATCGGGACGCCCGGCGAGGATCGCCGTGACGATGCGCTCGTGCTGCTCGCCCGAGTGCTGGATGTTGCGCGGCATCAGCGGGAACGTGTCGAGCCACGCGTTGACGTCGGCCCTGTTCTCGGCGACGAGTGCGACGAGCGACGGGATGCCGGCGGCCTCGGCGATCGCGAGGTGCAGCAGGGTGTCGAGCCGGCGGTACTCCTCGGGACCGGCCGGCAGCGCTGCCTCGTGCCGGGCCCACAGGTCGGCACGAGTCGCCGCATCCAGAGTGCGGCCCGCAGCCGCACGCACCGCGCCGGTCTCGAGCACCCGCCGCAGACCCAGCACGTCGTCGATCTCGGCGGCGGTCACTGCTCCGGCATCCGAGGGCTGCGGCAGCGGATCCGCGACGAACGTGCCGCCGTACCGACCGCGCTTCGGAACCAGATAGCCGGTGTCGGCGAGCTCGCGGATCGCCTCGCGCACGGTGTCGCGACTCACTCCGAAGGATGCCGCGAGCTCGCGCTCGGGTGGCAGCGACTCTCCTGGCGCGACCACGCCGAGACGGATGGTCTGCACGAGCCGAGCGACCGCATCCTCGAGGGCGTTGCCTCGGCGCAGTGGACGGTAGACCGCCCGGCGCACCCCGACGAGATCGCCGTCGGATGGGTGCTCGCTCATGCTTCTCAGCCTGTCACAGCGACATGGTCCCGCTTCACAGCGGGGTGACGTAGGCGTTGGTGATGCCGCCGTCGACGACGAAGGCGCTGGCGGTGATGAACGACGAGTCGTCCGAGGCGAGGAAGGCCACGGCCGCGGCGAGCTCCGACGGTTCGGCGAACCGCCCCATCGGCACATGCACGAGTCGCCGCTGCGCCCGCTCGGGGTCTTTCGCGAACAGCTCCTGCAGCAGCGGGGTGTTCACCGGTCCGGGGCACAGCGCGTTGACGCGCACCCCCTGCCGGGCGAACTGCACGCCGAGTTCACGCGACATCGCGAGCACTCCGCCCTTCGACGCGGTGTAGCTGATCTGCGAGGTCGCCGACCCGAGCAACGCGACGAACGAGGCCGTGTTGATGATCGACCCCCGACCTGCCGGCACCATGTGGCGCAGCGCTGCACGGCTGCACAGGTACACGCTCTTGAGGTTCACGTCCTGCACGCGATCCCAGGCCGGCAGCTCGGTCGTCTCGATCGAGTCGTCGTCGGCGGGCGAGATGCCGGCGTTGTTGAACGCGATGTCGATGCGGCCGAACTCCGCCGCGACCCCGTCGAACAGCGTGTCGACCATGGCCTCGTCGGCGACGTCGACCGGACGGAACACGCCGCCCACCTCGGCCGCGGCCGCTTCGCCCGTGGCGGGGTCGACGTCGGCGATGACGACGAACGCGCCTTCTGCGGCGAAGCGCTGGGCCGTGGCGAAGCCGATTCCGCTCGCGCCGCCCGTGATGATGGCGACGCGGTCCTTGAGGCGCTGGGTCAGATCGATGGTCATGTGTGTTCTCCGTTGCAGGGTGTGTGTGAGCGGGTCAGGATTCGTCGGTCGCGAAGAAGACGTTCTTGGTCTCGGTGAAGTGCTCGGCGGCGTCGGGTCCGAGCTCACGCCCGAGACCGGATGCCTTCATGCCGCCGAACGGCGTCGCGTACCGCACCGAAGAGTGCGAGTTCACCGACAGGACACCGCTCTGCACCCCTCGCGAGACACGCACGGCGCGACCGAGGTTCTCGGTCCAGATCGATCCGGCGAGGCCGTAGGCGGTGTCGTTCGCCAGGCGGATCGCGTCGGCCTCGTCCTCGAACGGCATCACTGCGACCACGGGCCCGAACACCTCCTGCTGCGCGATCCGGTCAGACGGATCGGCGAGCACGACGGCGGGCGCGAACCAGAATCCGTCGCCGCTCGGAGCGCTGCCGCGGAACGCGATGTTCGCGTCGTCCAGGAACCCCGACACCGTGTCGCGGTGCGCGGCCGAGATGAGAGGCCCCATGTCGGTGTCGGCACTCGACGGGTCACCCACCCGCCAGGCGGCGACAGCCGGTTCGAGCATTTCGAGGAACCGGTCGTACACCGACCGCTGCACGAGCAGCCGGCTGCGAGCGCAGCAGTCCTGCCCCGCGTTGTCGAAGACCGAGCCCGGAACCGCGGCGACGGCCTTCTCGAGGTCGGCGTCCGCGAAGACGATGTTGGCGCTCTTGCCGCCGAGTTCGAGAGTGACGGGTTTGAGTGCGCGCGCGCATCCGGCCGCGACCTCGATGCCGACCTCGGTCGATCCGGTGAAGACGACCTTGCGGACATCCGGATGCTCGACGAGCCGCTGTCCGACGACGGAGCCCGATCCGGTGACGACCTCGAAGAGGCCTTCGGGAAGGCCCGCTTCGAGGGCGAGCTCTCCGAGCCGGATGGCTGTGAGAGGCGTGAGCTCGGCGGGCTTGAGCACCACGGCATTGCCTGCGGCGAGCGCCGGCGCGAACGCCCACGCCGCGATCGTCATGGGGAAGTTCCACGGCACAATGACGCCGACCACGCCGTACGGGTCGTGGAAGGTGACGTCGAGTCCGCCCGCCACCGGGATCTGCCGGCCAGACAGACGCTCGGGGTCGGCCGAGTAGTAGTTGAGCACCTGTGCGACATGGCCCGCCTCCCACCGGGCGGAGCCGATCGGATGCCCGGAGTTCAGCACCTCCAGCTGCGCGAGTTCTTCGGCGGCGCCCTCGACCGTGCGGGCGAAGGCACGCAGCGCATCCGCGCGAGCGACGGGGGCGAGAGCGGCCCACCGGCGCTGCGCCGAGACGGCGCGGGCGATCGCGGCATCCGCGTCTCCGATGTCGGCGCGTACGATCTCGCGGATCGCCGCGCCGGTCGACGGGTTGATGACTGTGAACGCGCTCATCGGGCGTCCTCCTTCCGCCGCGCGGCGAACGCGCGGGCCTGTGAGACGAGATCTGCGAAGAGGCGCCGGTCCTCGGCGTTCTCCTCGGGGTGCCACTGCACGCCGACGATGTGACCGGCCGAGGTGTCGACGAAGGCCTGCACGAGGCCGTCGTCGGAGTGCGCCGCCGCGACGAGACCGTCGCCGAGACGATCGACGCCCTGGTGGTGGTAGCTGTGCACGCGCATCTCGGTCTCGCCGATGATCCCGGCGAGCGGCGTCGCCGTCGACACCTCGACGTCGTTCTCGGCGAAGACCCCGCCGCCGATGCGGTACTTCTCGGTGCCGAGCGATTCGGGCAGGTGCTGCTGCAGGGTGCCTCCGCGGGCGACGTTCACGAGCTGCAGACCTCGACAGATCGCGAGCACCGGGATGCCGCGGCGCTCCGCCGCACGGAACAGGGCGAGCTCCCACGCGTCGCGGTCCGCCCTCGCCGGATCGGTGAGCGGATGCCGGTCCTCGCCGTACAGCTCCGGCGCGACGTCCGCCCCGCCGGAGAGCACGAGGCCGTGCATGCCCGAGATCGCCGCCTCTGCGGCATCCGGATCCTGTGGTGGGAGAAGAAGCGCGACGCCGCCGACGGAGGTCACGCTCGTGAGGTACTGCTCGGGCAGGAACGCCGCCCGCACATCCCACACCCCCTGCTGCGCGCGCTCGAGGTACGTGGTGACGCCGATCAGCGGCGCCGGGTCAGAGGCGCTCGAAACCACGGATACGCTCCCAGTCGGTGACGGCCGCGTCGTAGGCCTCGACCTCGATGCGCGCCTGGTTCAGGTAGTGCTCGACCACGTCGTCGCCGAAGGCCGCTCGCGCGACGGCCGACTCGCTGAAGAGCTTCGCAGCCTCGCGCAGCGTCGTCGGCAGGTGGTCGACCGCATCCTCGTAGGCGTTGCCGGTGAAGCGCTCGGGCAGCGGCAGCTCGTTCTCGATGCCGTGCAGACCGCCCGCGATGATGGCCGAGATCGCGAGGTACGGGTTCACATCTCCGCCGGGCACCCGGTTCTCGACCCGCAGGCCCGATCCATGGCCGACCACCCGCAGAGCGCACGTGCGGTTGTCGATGCCCCACGCCACACCGGTCGGCGCGAAGCTGCCCTTCGCGAAGCGCTTGTACGAGTTGATGTTCGGCGCGAGCAGCAGGGTGAACTCACGCAGCGTGGCGAGGATGCCGGCGATCCAGTGCTCCATCACGGGGCTGAAGCCGTGCTCGCCGTCACCCGCCATCACCGGAGCGCCCGACTCGTCGCGCAGCGACAGGTGGATGTGACAGCTGTTGCCCTCGCGCTCGTTGAATTTGGCCATGAACGTGAGCGCCTGGCCGTGCTGCTCGGCGATCTCCTTCGCGCCGTTCTTGTAGATCGCGTGCTGGTCGGCGGTCTCGCGCACCTCCGCGTAGCGGAACGCGATCTCCTGCTGCCCGAAGTTGCACTCGCCCTTCACGCCCTCGCAATAGAGCCCCGCACCGTCCATGCTGTTGCGGATGTCGCGCAGCAGCGGCTCCATGCGGGTCGAGGCGAGCAGGTTGTAGTCGACGTTGTAGTCGGTCGCCGGGGTGAGCCCCTCGTACTTGCGTGCCCACGCGTCGCGGTACGTGTTGTCGAAGACGATGAACTCGAGCTCTGTGCCGGAGTACGCGGTCCAGCCGCGTTCCGCGAGGCGGTCGCGCTGGCGGTCGAGGATCGCGCGCGGCGACGGGCCGACGGGCTCGCCGTTCTGCCAGACGAGGTCAGCCATCACCAGCACGGTGCCCTCGATCCACGGGATGTTGCGGAGCGTCTCGACATCGGGCTTGAGCACCATGTCGCCGTAGCCGCGATCCCAGCCCGACATCGCGTAGCCGTCGACCGTGTTCATGTCGACGTCGACCGAGAGCAGATAGTCGCACGCCTCGGCGCCGTGAGCCAGAATGTCCTCCTGGAACAGCCGTGCCGACACGCGTTTGCCGACCAGTCGCCCCTGCGCATCCGCGAAGGCCACGATCACCGTGTCGATCTCGCCGGCGGCGATGCCGGCATCCAGCTGTTCGATGCTCAGGTTGCCCGACATCTGACGCTCCGTTCTCGTGCGGTGAAGCGATCGGCCGACCGGCTTCGCCCTCAGAGTAGATCACCGCGCCGTTTAAAGGTAGACGAAACCACCATTGACTGCCACAATCATCCGCAAGGTGCACCCGGCGCCTGCACGCATGCGAACGGAGAGCGGATGTCCCAGCAGAGCAATGAATCCCGCAAGGTCGCCGGAGCGACCTATACACGCGCCGGGAGTGACTATTTCGAGAAACGCACCCTGAAGAGGTCGGCCGGAGTCTGGGGCCTGTGGGGCCTCGCGGTCGCCGCGGTGATCTCGGGCGACTTCTCGGGGTGGAACTTCGGCATCGAGTTCGCGGGCTTCGGCGGGATGCTCATCGCCTTCGCGATCCTCGTGGCGATGTACTACGGCATGATCTTCGCGATCGGCGAGATGGCGGCCGCGATGCCGCACACCGGCGGGGCGTACTCGTTCGCCCGCTCGGCCATGGGCCCCTGGGGCGGCCTGGTCACCGGCGCCGCCGAGACGATCGAGTACGTCGCGACCACGGCGGTGATCGTCTACTTCTCGGCGTCGTATGCCAATGGCATCACGAGCGAACTGCTCGGCCTGGAGCTGCCCGGGTGGGCCTGGTATCTCATCCTCTACATCGTGTTCATCGCCCTGAACTCCGCAGGCGCTGCGATCTCGTTCCGCTTCGCGATCGTCGTCTCGGTGATCTCCATCGGCATCATCCTCGTGTTCTCCGCCATGGCGCTCTTCTCGGGCGCGTTCTCGTGGGACGCCCTGTGGGACATCGTCCCCGACGAGGGCCAGTCGACCTTCCTCCCCCACGGCGTCCTGCCGATCCTGTTCGCGCTGCCGTTCGCGATGTGGTTCTTCCTCGGCATCGAGGAGCTGCCGCTCGCAGCCGAGGAGTCGCACAACCCGACGCGCGACATCCCGAAGGCAGGCTTCTGGGCACGCGGCACGCTCATCGTCACCGGTCTCCTGGTGCTGTTCCTGAACACGGGCGTCATCGGCGCCGAGGCGACCGGCAAGGCCGGAGAGCCGCTGCTCGACGGCTTCCGTGCGATCGTCGGCGACCAGCTCGCCGCCGTGCTCGCGCTGTTCGCCCTCATCGGCCTGCTCGCTTCGCTGCAGGGCATCATGTTCGCCTATGGACGCAACATGTACTCGCTGTCGCGGGCCGGGTACTACCCGCGCTTCCTCTCGCTGACCGGAAAGCGTCAGACCCCGTGGGTCGCGCTCACCGTGGGTGCCGCGATCGGCTTCGTGGCCCTCATCGTGCTCGACGTGCTCACCGCCGTCGACTCCGAGGGCGCGGGAACGGTCGCCGGCGCGATCGTGCTGAACATCGCCGTGTGGGGAGCCGTCGTCGCCTACGGGCTGCAGCTCGTGTCGTTCATCATCCTGCGCAAGAAGTTCCCGAACGTCGATCGCCCATACGTGAGCCCGTGGGGCATCCCGGGTGCGGTCATCGCCCTGGTGATCGCCGCACTGATCTTCGTCGGCTTCCTGCTCAACCCGACGTTCGGTCCGGCGATCATCGCGATCGCGATCGTCTACGCGATCATCCTGCTCGGATTCGGCCTGTTCTTCCGGCACCGCCTCATCCTCTCCCCCGAAGAGGAGTACGCGCTGTCGGGCGGCTCGCACGGCGACCCGCAGGCCGAGGGCTACGACGCGATGGAGGGCGAGGTCTTCGACGGCACGCGGTGACGGCGGCGGAGCGCGGCTCTACTTGCGGTCGAAGTCGAACGCCTTGAGCAGCTCGTCGACGGCCTTGTCGCGCTCCTCCCCACCCTCGTCGAACATGTGCGTCACGTGCGTGCGCAGGTGGTTCTCGAGCAGCAGGCGATTGAGGGACTCCAGTGAGCGCTGGATCGCGCGGGACTGCGTGATGATGTCCATGCAGTACTCCTCGTTCTCGATCATCCGCGCGACGCCGCGCATCTGACCTTCGAGGATGCTGGTGCGGTGCAGTGCACGCTTCTTGATGTCTTCGATCACGTTTCGAGGGTACTCGGGTACTGCGCGTGTCAGCCCGAGAACGGGTTGAGGACCGTGAGCCCGGGGATGTCGAAGTCCTGCTCATTTCGAGTGACGAGCGTCAGTCCGTGGTGCAGCGCGGTTGCCGCGATCAGCGCATCGGCCCACGGACGACGATCCGGAACGTTGAGAGCGGCGCACGTGCGCGCGATCTGCGGAGAGATGGGAAGGATGCGAGAGCCGAGCCCGAGGCGGAGCGCGTCCAGCCACCGCCGGATCGCGCGCGCCTGACGCGGATCGCGTCGCTGAAGTCCGAGCACACCGACTTCGAGCTCGTAGTCCGTGATGACGCTCATATGGAGCGTCTCCGGCGCCCCGCTCTCCATCCACGTCCGCGCGGCGACGCCGACCGCGGTTCCGCGCCTCGCCTCGCCTCGGAGAACGTGTTCGTGTCGATCAGGTACATCAGTCAGAACTCGATCGGAGGACGACCGAAATCGTCCTTCCGGTCTGCGACGATCTCGTCGATGATGCGGTCGAACTCGCCGTCGTCCCCCGCGAGGTCATCCGCCGGCATCGCGAGGAACTCGAGAATCGATCGGGGTCGATCCGGGGCGAGCCGGGTGTATTCCTCGATCGAGAGCAGCACGTAGGCGGGCTCGCCGCGCTTCGTGATCATCACGGGCTGGTCCTCGGCGACGCGCTGCGCGCGTGCGACGGATTGATTGAACTCTCGAGCGGTCATGGTGAACACGATGCACCTCACTTCGGAATGTAGTGAGAGTACTACACAGCGCCACCGACCGATAGGGCGACGGCGCTGGTGCTGCTGACCGCCCCGCACTGAGGACTCCGCGTGAAAGGATGACGTCATGCCGCGAACACCGATGGCGCTCCTGTCGCCCGCAGACCAGGCGCGGCTTCGCGCCCTCCGACGCATGAAGGCGGTGGCGCTGGGCGCACTGATCTTCATGGCTGTCGTGTTCGTCTTCGCGTTCGCCTTCCAAGAGCGACAGCCCTGGCTGGGCTACGTGCGTGCAGCCGCAGAGGGCGGCATGGTCGGTGCCCTGGCCGACTGGTTCGCCGTGACCGCGCTCTTCCGTCGGCCACTCGGCCTGCCGATTCCGCACACCGCGATCATCCCGAACCGCAAGGACGAGATCGGCCGCACCCTCGGCGAGTTCGTCGAGACGAACTTCCTCGAGGCGAGCGTCGTGCGCACCAAGCTCGCCAGCACCGCGATCGCGAAGCGCGCGGGCGAGTGGCTGAGCGAGCCCGCCCACGCCGAGCGCGTGGGCGCGGAGGGGGCGACGATCGCGACGGCCGTGCTCAACGCCCTCAGCGACGACGACGTGCGCGACCTCATCACCGACCTGGCCCGTGAGCACCTCGTCTCCCCCGAGTGGGGTCCACCCGCCGGCGCCTGGCTCGAGAAGATCGTCGAGGCCGACGCCCACCACGGAGCCGTCGACCTCGCCGCCGACAGCATCGGACGCTGGCTCGACGCGAACGCCGAGTCGTTCTCGGGGCTCATCTCGCGGAGACTCCCTGGATGGGTGCCGAAGCTGGCGCACCGATTCGTCGATGACACCGCCTACAACGAGGCCGTGAAGTTCGTGCGTGCGGTGCAGGCCGATCC
Organism: Microbacterium sp. NPDC087589; assembly: GCF_044743635.1. NCBI lineage: Bacteria > Bacillati > Actinomycetota > Actinomycetes > Micrococcales > Microbacteriaceae > Microbacterium > Microbacterium sp. NPDC087589. The sequence goes on along the minus strand of NZ_JBIUWV010000006.1, from coordinate 6,731 downwards.
GCAGCATCCGGCCCGTATCGCCGTCGACGGGTACCTCGCCCGCCTCGCCGACAGCCTGCAGAACGACCCGGAGACCCGGGCCAAGCTCGAGAACGCCAAGTCGTCGCTCTTCGACAGCCCGCGCGTGGGCGCCCTCGCCGCCGAGGCGTGGAACACGGCCAAGAACGGACTGCTCGCCGCCCTCGCCGACCCCGAGAGCGGACTGCGCGTGCGCGCGGCCCAGGCTCTGCAGGAGGTCGGCCAACGGCTGACGACGGATGCCGCGCTGCAGCGCCGCGTCGACACGTGGGTCTCGGATGCCGCGGTGTTCCTCGTCGACCGCTACCGCCACGACATCGCGTCGATCATCACCGACACCGTCGAGCGCTGGGACCCGGTCGAGACCACCGAGAAGATCGAGCTCATGGTCGGCCGCGACCTGCAGTACATCCGCCTGAACGGCACGTTCGTCGGCGCACTCGCAGGTCTCGCGATCTTCACGATCGCGCACCTGGTCATTCCCGGGGTGTGACTCCGGCTCCTGCCGCTGCAGTTCCAGGTCGTGTTGCTAGGGTCCTCACCTATGGACGCCGCCGACACCGTCATCAGTTCAGGCCATAGAAGAGCGGCTGGCCGATGGGTCCGCCGATCCCTTGCAGCGCTGTCCGTACTCGCCAGCGGCGTCGTCGCCTTCGTCCTCGCGAGCTCGGTCCTGGATCTCGTTCGGGACCAGCTGCACCACAATTGCGGGATGCAACCGCCCGGCTCTGAGGGAGCGGGCACCTGGATCTGCAGCGACGGCATCGGGTACCTCGGCATGGCCGGGATCCTCGGCATCATGTGGCTCGTCGTCGTGGTCGTCGGCTCTCTCGTCGCCCTGTTCGTAAGTCACGATCGACCGGCCCGACTGAGTCTCGTGCTTCTCGCAGCCTCGTCCACCGCGTGGATCCTCGGACTGACCTGGTACGGGTCGACGACGCACGTTCAGGACGAGCACGCACCCATGACGGGCGCGGAGTACTGGGCAGACGCGGTCGGCCCGGCAGCGCTCATCAGCGCGATCGGCGTGCTGGTCGGCCTGCTCAGCCTCGTGCCAACCGGGCCGTTCTCATGGATTCTCGGGATCGTCGCGACAGTCATGCTGATCGTCGCGACCGTTCTACAACCCGGCCTGAGCATCAATCTCATCCCCGCCGCGGGCGTACTCGCCGCCGCAGCAGTCAGAGGCATCGGCCATGGCGGGCCCGGAACGAAGCACCCACATGCAGTCGCATGAGATTGCAGGCTGCCGCAGACTGTTGCGGCGCGTGTGCCGGCGACCGCTCCAGGTTCAGCGCATCATGAGAGCGCCGCGACACCGTCTTTCCAGACCCGTGCAACGAGCGGCACACCCGGTCGATACGCGAGATGGATGCGAGTGGGAGCTTTCAGCAGCACGAGATCGGCCCGCGCACCCGGCGTGATCACGCCGACGTCGTCGCGCCGCAGCGCCAGGGCGCCACCGGCGGTCGCCGCCCATACGGCTTCGCCGGGTGTCATCCCCATGTCGCGCACGGCGATCGCGATGCAGAACGGCATCGACGAGGTGAAGCTCGATCCCGGGTTCGTGTCGCACGCGATCGCCACAGCGACGCCCGCGTCGATGAGTCGACGCGCATCGGGGTACGGCTGACGGGTCGAGAACTCGACGCCGGGCAGCAGCGTGAGCACGGTGTCGGATGCCGCGAGCGCAGCGACATCGGCATCCGTCAGGTAGGTTCCATGGTCGACGGATGCCGCGCCGAGCTCGACCGAGAGACGGACTCCCTCGCCCGGACCGAGCTGACTCGCGTGCACGCGGGGCCGGAGTCCCTTCGCGATGCCGGCTTCGAGCACGCGTCGGGACTGCTCGACCGAGAACGCCCCGGTCTCGCAGAACACGTCGATCCATTTCGAGTGCGGAGCGCAGGCGTCGAGCATCGGCCCCGTCACCAGGTCGACGTATTCGTCGGCGCGGTCGGCATAGTCCGCGGGCACGACATGCGCGCCGAGGAACGTGACCTCCGGTGTGACCTCTGAAGCGAGGCGGACGAGGCGTTCCTCGTCCGCAACGCTCAGCCCGTACCCGCTCTTGATCTCGACCGTCGTCGTGCCCTGCGCGAGCAGTTCGTCGACGAACCCGCGCAGTCGCGCGCGCAGCTCGTCATCGCTCGCGGCTCGGGTCGCCGCGACGGTCGAGCGGATGCCGCCGGCGGCGTACTTCTGCCCCGCCATGCGCGCCTCGAACTCGACGGCACGATCGCCGCCGAACACGAGGTGGCTGTGACTGTCGACGAACCCGGGGATGACGGCGCGACCGGCCGCATCCACGATCTCGTCGGCATCCGGTGCGTCGGCGGCGGAGCCGACCCAGGCGATCCGCTCGCCGTCGATGAGAACGGCCGCGTCGACGAGGGTGCCGAAGCGGTCGCCGTCGGACGAGCCGACGTTGGTCGTCAGCTCTCCGATGTTCGTGATCAGCGTGGTGCTCATAGCATCGGCACCTTCAGGCCGCGCTCACGGGCGATGTCGCGAGCGTGCTCGTACCCGGCGTCGACGTGTCGCATGACGCCGGTGCCCGGGTCGTTCGTGAGTACGCGTTCGAGTTTCTCGGCGGCGAGCGCCGAGCCATCGGCCACGGTGACCTGGCCTGCGTGGATCGAGCGGCCGATCCCGACCCCGCCGCCGTGGTGCAGCGATACCCATGATGCACCGGATGCCGTGTTGAGCAGCGCGTTCAGGAGCGGCCAGTCGGCGATGGCATCCGAGCCGTCCTTCATGGCCTCGGTCTCTCTGTAGGGCGATGCGACCGAACCCGAGTCGAGGTGGTCACGACCGATCACGATCGGCGCAGCCAGCTCACCCGATGCCACCATCTCGTTGAACTTGAGGCCGGCGAGGTGGCGTTCCTTGTAACCGAGCCAGCAGATGCGGGCGGGCAGACCTTCGAAGTGCACCTTCTCGCCCGCTTTCTCGAGCCAGCGGTGCAGGGCCCTGTCTTCAGGGAAGAGCTCGGCGATCGCGCGGTCGGTCTTGTAGATGTCCTCGGGGTCGCCCGAGAGAGCCGCCCAGCGGAAGGGGCCGCGGCCCTCTTCGAACTGAGGGCGGATGTACGCAGGCACGAATCCGGGGAACTCGAAGGCGCGGTCGAAGCCGCCCAGCTGCGCCTCGGCACGGATCGAGTTGCCGTAGTCGAAGACCGCCGCCCCTGCATCCTGGAACGCAACCATCGCCGCGACGTGCTGCGCCATCGATTCGCGCGAGCGGCGGGTGAACTCCTCGGCATCCCGCTCGGCCTCGGCCTTCCACTCGCCGACCGAGATGCCCACCGGCAGGTAGGCGAGCGGATCGTGCGCACTGGTCTGGTCGGTGACGATGTCGATCGGCACGCCCCGTCGCCGCAGCTCGGGGAAGACCTCCGCCGCGTTGCCGACGACACCGACCGACAGTGCCTCCCCGGCGTCCTTCGCCGCGACGACGCGGGCGACCGCCGCGTCGAGGTCTGTCGTGTATTCGTCGAGGTAACCGTGCGCGACCCGACGGGCGAGGCGCGATTCGTCGACGTCGACGATGAGCACCGCCCCGTCGTTGAGCGTGACCGCGAGCGGCTGCGCGCCGCCCATCCCACCGGCACCGCCGGTCAGCGTCAGCGTGCCCTTGAGCGATTCCTTGCCGAGCGACCGGGCGACCGCCGAGAACGTCTCGTAGGTTCCCTGCAGGATGCCCTGGGTGCCGATGTAGATCCACGACCCCGCGGTCATCTGGCCGTACATGATCAGACCGAGCTCTTCGAGCCGGCGGAACTCGGGCCAGTTCGCCCAGTCGCCCACCAGGTTCGAGTTCGCGATGAGCACCCGCGGCGCCCACTCGTGGGTGCGGAACACACCGACCGGTTTGCCCGACTGCACGAGCAACGTCTCATCGGGCTCGAGCTCGTCGAGGGTGCGGACGATCGCGTCGTACGCCTCCCAGCTGCGCGCCGCCTTGCCGGTGCCGCCGTAGACCACGAGGTCTTCGGGGTGCTCGGCGACCTCGGCATCGAGATTGTTCATCAGCATCCGCTTCGCCGCTTCGGCGCCCCAGCTCTTGGCCGTGCGCTCATTGCCGCGGGCGGCCCGGACCACGCGCGGCCCTGAGCTTGTCGAAGCGGTGGTCCCTGAGCTTGTCGAAGCGGTGGTCCCCGAGCCTGTCGAAGGGTCAGTCATGCGCGTGCTCCTTTGCGATGCGGGCGATGGCGCCGGACTGCACGAGTGCGGTCACGGCTTCGATGTCTGGGGAGAGGAATCGATCGGGCCCCGGTCCTGCGGCGACGGTGCGCACCAGGTCGCGCACCTCTCCGGTCGCAGGTCCGGCTTGCAACGGAGTGCGCAGGTCCAGCGCACGAGCGCCGGTGAGGATCTCGATGGCGATGACACGACCGAGTCCGTCGATCGCCCGACGGAGCTTGCGGGCCGCGGCCCAGCCCATCGACACGTGGTCCTCCTGCATCGCCGACGAAGGGATCGAATCGACGGACGCCGGCACCGCGAGGCGCTTGAGTTCCGACACGATGCCCGCGGAGGCGTACTGAGCGATCATCAGGCCCGAGTCGACGCCGACCTCGTCTGCCAGGAACGGAGGCAGACCGTGGTTGCGTGCCGGGTCGAGCGCCCGGTCTGTACGACGCTCGGAGATCGATGCGACGTCCGCGACAGAGATCGCGAGGAAGTCGAGCACCGCAGCGACCGGGGCGCCGTGGAAGTTGCCGTTCGACTCGATGCGACCGTCGACGGTGATGACGGGGTTGTCGATCACGCTGGCGAGCTCGCGCTCGGCGATCGTCGACGCGTAGCCCATCGTGTCGCGCGCCGTGCCATGCACCTGAGGCGAGCAGCGCAGCGAGTACGCATCCTGCACGCGGCCGTCCTCCGGCCCCTTGTGGCTGTGCACGATCGGGGAATCGCGCAGGAACGCCCGCAGGTTCGAGGCCGATTCCGCCTGGCCCGACTGCGGGCGCAGCGCCATGAGATCTGCCGCGAACACGGCGTCCGTCCCCATCTGAGACTCCACCGACATCGCCGCCGCCATGTCTGCCGTGAACAGCAGCATTTCGAGGTCGTGCAGAGCCAGCACGAGCATCCCCAGCATTCCATCGGTGCCGTTGATCAGCGCCAGCCCCTCCTTCTCGACGAGGGTGAGCGGCTCGATCCCCGCGGCGGAGAGCGCAGCGGATGCCGGAACGAGTGCGCCATCCGCTGCGCGGACGTCTCCCTCGCCCATCGTGGCCAGCGCGATGTGTGCGAGAGGTGCCAGGTCGCCCGAGCAGCCGAGCGAGCCGTACTCGCGGACGATCGGGGTGATGCCCGCGTTCAGCAGCGCCGCGTACGTCTCGACGACGACAGGGCGGACTCCCGTTCGCCCAGAGGCCAGGGTCTGCAGGCGCAGAAGCTGCAGACCGCGCACGACCTCGCGCTCGACCTCGGCGCCGGTTCCCGCCGCGTGCGACCGGATGAGGCTCGCCTGCAGCTGGAGCCGCCGATCCGGCGCGATGAACGTCGTGGCGAGTGCGCCGAATCCGGTGGAGACGCCATAGTGCGGGTTCGGGTCGGCGGCGAGCCCGTCGATCACCCGGCGAGTGTCCGCCACCCGGGAGAGGGCTGCGGCGCTGATCGTGACCGCCGCCCCGTGGCGGGCGACGGCGACGAGATCGGCATGGCGCAGAGGGGCGTCACCGACGAGGACGGGCGGCAGTTCGGTCATGTCTCGATTCCACACCCGTCGAGTCGCGGGCGACAGCGGTTCGTGGGATCCTGTGTCTGTGATCCCAGACACAGCGGATGCCGCAGCCCAGGTCCCGGCAGCAGACAACACCCTGCGGATCCTGCGCTACCTGGCCGGACGGCCGGCACCGGTCGCCGCATCGGCCATCGCCCGCGAACTCGAGCTGCCGCGCTCGACCGTCTATCACCTGCTGACCACTCTCGCGTCGCACGGCTTCGTGCTGCACATGAAGGAGGACCGGCGCTGGGGCCTCGGCACGTCCGCGTTCGAACTCGCGGGAGGCTACGCACGACAGCAGCCCCTCGCGCGTCTCGGACGACCGCTCGTCGCCGCTCTCTCCGATCGCCTCGGGGAGAGTGCGCACCTCGCAATGATGAGCGGAGGAGATGTGCTCTATATCGTCGAGGAGCGTGCGCCTCGGCGCCAAGCCCTCATCACCGATGTCGGTGTGCGGCTTCCTGCCCACTTGACCGCATCGGGTCGCGCGATGCTGGCGGCGCTTCCCCGCGAACAGGTCCGCGCACTCTATCCGAGCGCCTCTGCGTTTCCCGATCGCACAGGACTGGGTCCGCGCACACCGAGCGAGCTGCGCGAGCTGCTCCGCACGGTACGCGCACGAGGGTATGCCACGGAGGACAGCGAGGTCGCCGACGGCCTGCGCAGCGTCGGCGCCGTCGTCCGGGATCATGCGGGGTGGCCCGTCGCCGCGGTCGCGGTGACCTGGGCGGGGGGCGAGCTCGATGAAAGCGCGCTCGCGGATCCCGTGATCGAGACGGCTGCCGTGCTCGAATCCCGCATCAAGCGGTGAGCCGAAGCGTGTGTAGCCGCGAACGCACGTTAACGCAGAAAAGCCACCCAACATTGGGTGGCTTTTCTGTCTAAAAGAAGTCCGGCGGTGTCCTACTCTCCCACAGGGTCCCCCCTGCAGTACCATCGGCGCTGTGAGGCTTAGCTTCCGGGTTCGGAATGTAACC
>NZ_JBIUWV010000005.1:0-281492 GCF_044743635.1 Microbacterium sp. NPDC087589 | reverse complement strand
CGGGACTGCTGACGGTTTGGTTGACTCGTCTTGTTTGGGTTTTCAGGCCGCGTGAGCGGCCGGTGTGTTGATTATCTCGAACTCGATGGGCGTGAGTCTTCCGAGGCGGCGTTGCCGGCGTCGACGGTGGTACGTGCGTTCGATCCAGGTAACCATCTCCAGCCGAAGTTCCTGCCTCGAATGCCATCGCTTCTTGTTCAGAACGTTCTTCTGCAGGAGTGAGAAGAACGACTCCATCGCGGCGTTGTCTGCGCATGCTCCGACGCGTCCCATCGACCCCGTGATCCCGCTCTGTCGGAGCAGCTCGACGAACTTCCGCGACCGGAACTGCGACCCTCGATCCGAGTGCAGCGTCGTTCCGGTGGGCTCACGGAGCGCGACTGCGTTGCGGAGCGCCGCGACTGCGAGTTCGGCCGTCATCCGTGAGTCGAGTGAGTAGCCCACGATCCGGTTCGAGTGCACGTCTTTGATCGCGCAGAGATACAGCTTCCCCTCGTCCGTCCATGCTCGGGCGGAATCGACGCGCCGTGGGCGGTCGACGCGGAAGGCCGCTCCCTTCCGACTCACTACGAAATCTCCGGCTCGACCCTCAACCAGATCGTCGACACGACCGGAGCGACCTTCCCCGTGGTCGCAGATCCCACCGTCAACTTCTACGGACCGTACATTCAGGTTCACCTGAACAGGCACGAGAGCCTCACAGCCATCTCTGGTTACGCTGCGTGCGCCGCGATCCTGGCCAAGTCGCCCGTTCCTTTCGCGAAAGCTCTGCAGATCGCGTGCGGCGCCGTCGCCGCAATCGGCACGGCTCAACTGGCAGCGGGCCAGTGCATCTCGATCCACTACGTCGTCGGCGTCGGTGGACCCGCCGGCGTATGGTGGCCTTGGATCAGAAACTGCTAGGAGAGACAGAACATGATTGGCGTAGCCGTTGCAGGTATAGCTCTTCTCATCGTTGGTGGGATTGTCGGGAGAGCCGGCCGGAAGCTAGGCACAGCCATCGCATGTGCACTCGTGTTGGCGTGGTTCGGCGTGCTGGGATGGTTTGCACTATCGGGGAACCTCGACGGACCCGCAGTGCAGATGCTCGCTCTCTACCTCGGAGTCGGGCTCGTGGCCTTCCTCATAGGTTCGAACCTCACCAGCCGCATCTCGCCGACCACAGAGTCCCGCGAGAGTAGCTAGCACGCTCCCAATGTGGGGTGGACTGCGCGAGCCGCGGTCCACCCCATACTTATGCCCTGGCGCATGGGAGCGTCGGCGAGGGCGGCAGTAAGCCGCGGGGCCGGCTGCGTCATGTTCACGCACGGTCACCTTCTGAGGAATCAACAGCGTTCCCCCAGACCCAGCAGCGGAAGGCGGTGTCGCCGGCTCGGAACTCGATTCCTGCGGCCGAGAGTGTGGAGCGGGCGAGCTTGGCGTCCACGCGGATGGCTTCTGGGCCGAAGCGGACCCACGCCCGGACCGCACGGTACGGCTGGGGGTAGATGGTGACCGGCTGCTCGCCTAGCGCAAGCTCGCGGTCAGTCAGCGACTGGAGGGGGCCGGATCGAGCTGCGGCGAGGATGGCGTGGTGCTGGGAGCGCATGTCGTAGTGGGCGGCTAGGCGCTTGCTCGTCCCCATGCCGACTCCCTTCTCCGGCCTGGATACAGGGTAGCAACATTCGAATCTATGTTCTATCCTGAAATCATGCGACCGGCGACCGAACACCTCCCTGCGACCCTATGGATGGTCGACGACATTCCGTCGCGCATGGTGTTCGCGGGACGCCGGTGGAGCGTGCCTGATACGCCCACGCGCCTGCGTCACTCGACCTGGTCGGCGTCGCCAGATCAGCATCATGGACTCTATGGCTGGCGCTTCCAGGGCACTGATGACGACAGTCAGTCACCGGTGTTCGACGTCTTCAAGGGCGAGGACAGCTGGCACGTCCACCGCAGCTACGACTAGAGAGGCGTGCAGCCGGTGCGACACCGACATCGGGAATAGAGGCCACCACTGCGCGGCGCGCCTTCACTCACGGTCAGGCTGGCGAGGAACGGGACACCTCAACGTGTGCGTATCGCGGACCTCGTTCGTCATCACTTAGGTCACGGCAATTCCGTCGAGGGCGGCGCGCCGTGCGCTCTCATCTTTCCAGCAAACCTGACCATGCCATCATCGGAAGATGAAGTCAGTGACGGAGTATGGCCTGCTGAAAACATTGTTGGAACAGCAGCCTTCTGTGTATCTGTACCACTACACCGGACCGGCCGGAGCAATCGGGATCCTAAAGTCGAAGAAGCTATGGGCCGGGCGCCCCGCAGACATGAACGACTCCACCGAGCAAGTTCTGGCACAGCAGTACGCCCAACAAGAGCTTCGCAGCCTGTCGGTACTGGAGGGATCGTTTGGGGAGGCGATGGTCGAGTACGCCCTTGAGCTACTTCAACGGCCAAACGAGTACTACCTGCGGCTGTCCCGGGTCTACACGGTATCCCTAACCTCCGAACGCGACTCGTTGGAACAGTGGCGCGCATATTGCCCCCGAAGCGGGGGAGTCGCGCTCGGCTTCAGGTCCGATCATCTGCGCAACGTCGCATCTGACCAGGGGTTCATTCTTGCGCCGTGTATCTACGATGAGGACGTACACGAGCGTATGGTCACACAAATTGTGGAGCATCACCTTCGCGTCTGGTCGGATCGCCGCAGCCTGGAGCTGCCAAGTCAGGGTCTCAGCTCACATCTGGTCCATGACTTCATCAACGATCTCGAGCGACTCGCACCCCTGATCAAGCATTCATCGTTCCGCGCAGAACGTGAGTGGCGGCTGATCTCACCCCATGTCTCCGAGGCGAGCACCGCTGGCTATGTGCACATCGCCGGGGAAACAGGCATTAGGCAGTTTCGTGAATTCAACCTCCTTACCGAGAACTATCCAACGATCCCCGACGGCGAGATCGACCCAAATGGGTTCCCAAGCGGGACAGGGCAGGGCCTTCACCCAGTCATCGGCCCGTCGCTTGACCCGCTAGCGATGGAGGAGGCGTTGCGCGCCCTAGCGCCCGAAGAATTCGGTTGGATGTACTCGGTGGGGCGAACGACCTCTCCGTATCGGTAGGCCGTTCGCGCGCAGCACTGGCGATGACGAGGCGGCCGGCCTTGCCGACGCAGGTCGCACGGATCCCGGAAGGGCGTCCGCACTGCCTGGCTTCGCACGGAACGAAGATCGGTGACGTTGCCGACCTCCCCGATGGGGTCGACTTGTTGGAGAAGCACCTCGCCAGCAAGTAGGCAAACTTCGCCCGCCGAGTGACATCAACCGCCTCGTCTCGCCAGACTTGACGAGACAAGGTGTCGAGATCACGCACGGGACGGCCTGCGAAACGCACGTACCGCCATCGCGGCAAGACAAGAAGTGTCACGGCAAAGACGACGCCGAATGCAGATAGTGGCCTTCCTGCGCGACTTTGAGTGTCACTCCATCGTGTTCCCGACATCAAGAGGTCGCCTGAATCACCCGCTGTGCTTTCCGCGCACGGGAGCGCGACAACGCCACCAGGGCCTTCGACGCCCGGCCGACGCCCACGCCCCAGGCGGATAATTGAAGGGACGGCCTCGAGCGCCCACGCCTCCGCACCGCGCGGCAGACCGCTCGGGCGCCAGGAAGAAGAAAAACATGAAAGCTCTGCGCTATGTCGAGATCGGCAAGCCTCCCGTCGTCGTCGACATCCCCATCCCGAAGCCCGGTCCGGGTCAGGTCCTGCTCAAGATCACGGCGGGCGGCGTCTGCCACTCCGACGACTACGTCATGGGCCTGCCCGAGAAGGACTACCTCGAGCAGAGCTATCCGCTGCCGCTGACGCTGGGCCACGAGGGCGCGGGCATCGTGCACGAGATCGGCGAGGGCGTCGACTCGACGCTGAAGGTCGGCGACGCCGTGGCGGTCTACGGGCCGTGGGGCTGCGGACGTTGCCACAACTGCTCACAGGGCATGGAGAACTACTGCACCAACGCCGCCGCCGAGGGCATCCGCCCTCCCGGCCTGGGCAGCCAGGGTTCGATGGCCGAGTACATGATTGTCGACGACGCCCGCCACCTGGTGCCGCTCGGCGACCTCGACCCGGTGCAGAACGTCTCACTGACCGACGCCGGCCTCACCCCGTATCACGCGATCAAGCGCTCGCTTCCGAAGCTCGGCGCCGGCACCTTCGCCGTGGTCATCGGCGCCGGCGGACTCGGTCACGTCGGCATCCAGATCCTGAAGGCGATCTCGGGCGCCACGGTCATCGCTCTCGACGTCAACGACACGAAGCTCGCGCTCGCGACAGAAGTCGGCGCAGACCACGTGCTGATCAGCGACGCATCCGCGGCCGACAAGATCCGCGAGATCACCGGCGGTCTGGGCGCGAACGCGGTGTTCGACTTCGTGGGCGCGAACCCGACGATGGCGCTGGCGCTGAGCGTCGCCGCTCTCGATTCGGACGTGACGATCGTCGGCATCGGCGGCGGAAGCATGTCCCTCGGCTTCGGCTCGATCGCGTACGACGCGGCCGTGCGCATCCCCTACTGGGGCTCGCGCTCGGAACTGATCGAGGTGCTCGATCTTGCACGCGCGGGGAAGATCCACGTGCAGACCGAGACCTACTCGCTCGACGACGGCCCGGAGGCCTACGAGGACCTCGCCGCGAACAGCATCCGCGGGCGCGCAGTCATCGTCCCGTAGACGGCGAACACGCAGATGGTGGCCGCTCCGACTCGCAGTCGGAGCGGCCACTGCTGTCTTCGCCGACCACCGGGGCCCTCACCCGTCGACGACGTCGATCCTGCCGAGCACGGGCCGCACCGGCACGGCGCCGGTCTCGACGGTCTCGATGTCGCGTCGCCCGGTGAGGCGAGCCACTGCATCGTCGAACTGCTCATCGAGCGCTCTCAGCGCCGTGGCCTCATCACCACGGGCGACGGCCTCGATGAGGGCCGCGTAGGTCGGCGATACGGATGCGGGAACGGTGTATCCCTCCTCCGCGCTGAAGCTGGCGATGCGGGTCTCGAGCGCCAGCGACACCATCGCGCGCGACAGTCGGGGGCTCGCCGCCGCGTCGACGAGACGCTGGTGGAAGACGATGTCAGCATCGCCGATGGCCATGGCCTCGGCCTTTTCGCTGGCCCGTTCGAGATCGGCCAGTGCAGACTCGAGATCGGAGATCGCGCTCGCGGAGCGCGTCTGTGCGAGGATCCGCACCGCTTCGCGTTCGACGGCACGGCGAGCCCGGTAGAGATCGGCGATGCCCTCGACCGGGATCACGCTCACCCTGAGGCCACGACCGGGCAGCGCCGTCAGCACCCCCTCCTGCACGAGTCGCTGCGCGGCTTCGCGCAGCGGGCCACGGCTCACGCCGAGCTGAGCGGCGATGTCGACCTCTCCGAGTTGGCTGCCCACTGACAGCGCGCCGGAGAAGATCGCCGAGCGGAGTTCGGCGGCGATCAGGTCGACGGTCGACGGCCGTGCCATGCGAAGGACCGAGCCGGGCAGCCCGGTCGGGGCAGGCGTGAGTGGCATGAGCGCTCCTGAGGGTCGATCGACGGTGACTCCATTCTGCCTCCCGACTCGCGCTCAGCACGCGTCGGGAGACCCTCACGATAACGAGTTTGTATAGATGTAGACAATCCGACAGTCTGAATGTGCACATCCGAGGGATTCGTCCTAACGTGGCCGACGGCCTGAACTCGACGGCAGCGTCGTCCGGCAGCACCGGACAGACCGCCCGACACCGAAAGAGGAAACGCATGACCTCCACCCGAACGCTTCTGCGCACCGGCGCGGCACTGTCCGCCGCCGCGCTCACCGTGGGCCTGGCCGCCTGCTCGTCCGACACCACCTCAGAGGGCGGCTCGACGCTCGAACAGCTGCAGGAGTCCGGCACGATCACCGTCGCGATCGCAGACGAACGCCCGTACTCCTGGGTCGAGGGCGGCGAGCCCACCGGGGCGACCATCGCGATGCACCGCGAGATCTTCTCGGGCATGGGCATCGACGACATCGAGGTGGTCGAGGTCGACTGGAACTCCCTCATCCCCGGACTCAAGGCCGGTCGCTTCGACGCGATCAGCGCCGGCATGTCGATCCTGCCGGAGCGCTGCGAAGAGGCCTCGTTCAGCGATCCCGAGATCATGTACACCACCGCGCTGATGGTGCCCGAGGGCAACCCGGCCGGCCTCACCGACCTCGATTCCGTCGTCGAGAACGGAGATGTCACCCTCGCTGTGCTCGGCGGCGGCATCGAGAGCGGCTACGCCGAGAAGCTCGGCATCTCGAACACGGTGTCGGTCGACAACGCCCAGTCCGGCATGGACCTCGTCGCCAACGGGCGCGCCGACGCCTTCGCGATGACGGCGATCTCGCTGAACTGGATGGCCGACAACAACCCGGATGCCGGGGTCGAGACGACCGACGCCTTCGTGCAGGAGATCGACGGGGTCGAGCAGATCGGCGCCGGTTCGACCGTGTTCCGCACGGGTGACACCGACCTGCTCGAGGCCTACAACGAGCAGCTCGCCACGATCACCGGCGACGAGCAGGCCTACCTCGACCTGGTCGGCGAGTACGGCTTCACCGCCGAGAACCTCCCGCCGTCCGACCTGACGACCGCGCAGCTGTGCGCGGGAGAGCTCGGCTGAGGCCACCGACGAATGGACAATCTGTCCGCGCTGTGGGCGGCTCTGCCCGCGATCGGCGACGGTGTGCTCATCACACTGCTGCTGACCGTGGGCGGAGCCCTGCTCGCCCTGATCGTCGCGGTGATCCTCGGTCTCTCGGCTCGTGCCGAGAACATCGTCATCCGCGGCGCCGCGCGCGTGATCATCGAGTTCTTCCGCGGCACCTCGCTGGTCGTGCAGCTCTTCTTCCTCTTCTTCGTGCTGCCGCAGCTGGGGTTCTCGATCTCCCCGATCGCCTGCGGCATCATCGGGCTCGGCCTGAACTACGGCGCCTATGGCGCCGAGGTCATCCGCGGCTCCATCAACTCGGTCGCCACCGGGCAATGGGAGGCCGCCACCGCGCTGAGCATGAGCCGAGTGCACCGCATGCGCAGGGTCATCTTCCCGCAGGCGTGGGCGCTCATGATCCCGTCGCTCACGAACCTGCTCATCCAGCTGCTCAAAGGCACCGCGATCGTCGGATTCATCACGCTCGTCGATCTGACGGTGGCGCTCGACCGACTCCGCATCCAGACCGACACCCTCTTCTACGGGATCGTGGGCCTGGTGCTCTACTTCGTGATCGCCTACGCGTTGACGCTGATCATGAACGCGCTGGAAGTGCGTGCGAAGCACAAGCTCGGCAGGGGTGAATCGCTGGCAGAGACCCTGCGGTTCCGCTCGCCCGTCACCCGAGGGGAGACCGCCGCATGAACGGCCCCGTCTGGAACTGGGACACCGCGTGGGAGGTCCTCCCACGCCTCCTCGAAGGCTTCTTCACCGTCACCCTCGTCGTGACGCTCGTCGGCAGCGCGATCGCCGCCGTGCTCGGTCTCGTGATCGCCGTGGTGCGTCGCAGTGCGCCTCGACCGATCGCCGCGATCGTCGGTTTCATCGTGAACTTCATCCGGATGACGCCGATCGTCGTCCAGCTGCTGTTCGCCTACTTCGCGCTGCTCGCGGTCGATCCGCTGATCATCGGCATCGGAGTGTTCGGCATCCACTACGCGACCTACATGGCCGAGGTGTATCGCTCCGGCATCGACGCGGTCCCCCGCGGACAGTGGGAGGCCACGACGGCACTGAGCATGTCGCGCGGGCGCACCTGGACCGCCGTCGTGCTGCCGCAGGCGATCAGGGCGACCGTCCCCTCGCTCGGCAACTACGTGATCTCGATGCTGAAGGACACCCCGTTCCTCATCGCGATCACGGTGGCCGACATGGTCAGCAACGCGCTCGAGTTCGGAGGCAACAGCTTCCGCTACCTCGAACCCATCACCCTCGCCGGCGTGATCTTCTTCCTCGCCAGCTACCCGGCATCCATCCTCGTCCGCAGATTGGAGAAGCGCCTTGCCTACGCCTCCTGAGAACACGCCTCCTGAGAACACCGCCCCCGGGGACACCGCTCCCGGGAACACCCGCCCTGCCATCCGATTCGACGGCGTGCACAAGCACTACGGCGATCACGTCGTGCTCGACGGGCTGACGTTCGACGTGCAGCGGGGCGACCGCGTCACACTGATCGGTCCGAGCGGATCGGGCAAGACCACGATCCTCCGCCTGGTCATGACGCTGGAGGAGGCCGACGGCGGATACATCTTCATCGACGGCGAGCCGCTGACGCACGTCGAACGCGGCGGCAAACGGGTGCCGCTGCGCGAGAAGCACCGCAACGAGGTGCGCAAGCGCATCGGCATGGTCTTCCAGCAGTTCAACCTGTTCCCCAACATGACCGTGATGGAGAACCTCATCGAGGCGCCCGTGCACGTGCTCGGCATGTCGAAGGACGCGGCGACCGCGAAGGCGTCGGATCTGCTGCAGAAGGTCGGGCTCTCCGACAAGGCCGACGCGCACCCGCTGCAGCTGTCGGGAGGGCAGCAGCAGCGCGTCGCGATCGCCCGCGCGCTGGCCATGGACCCTGAGATCCTGCTGCTCGACGAGGTCACGAGCGCGCTCGACCCGGAGATCGTCGGGGAGGTGCTCGGCGTGCTGCGCGATGTCGCTGAGACGACCGACATCACGATGCTCATCGTGACTCACGAGATGCAGTTCGCTCGCGACGTCTCGAACCGCGTGCTCATGTTCGACCAGGGCAGCATCGTCGAAGAGGCCGACCCCGAGACCATGTTCTCGTCGCCGCGCGAACAGCGCACACGGGACTTCCTCTCGGCGGTGCTGCACGACTGACGGCCCGGGTCAGATCTGGCCGGCGACCGCCACGATGTGACCGCCCTTGCGCTCGACCCGTCGCACGGACGACGGGTCGACGGCATCGCGCTCGAGCATCCGCCACGGCCGCGCCGAGATGTCGGCGCCGCCCGTCGCGCAGGCGAGTCGGGCCAGCGGGGAGAACGCGCGCCAGACGCCGTGCGGCGGCTGCATGTCGACGATGCACGCCCTCGCGCCGGGGCGCAGGCACGCGCGCGCTCGACGCCACGCCCCTTCGCGCTCGGTGATCACGCTGAGCGAGTAGGTGGCGAGCAGAGCGTCCGCACGGCCGTCGTCACCGCCGCGCAGCTCGGTCACGACCCGGGCCACAGCTTCGGGCCGGAGTTCGGCAGCATCCGCACGGATCAGGCGAACCCTGTCACCCCAGCCCTCTCGGTCGATCCGCCGCTGGGCCACGGCCAGCATCTCGGGGCTCCGATCTACGCCGATCACGATCCCTGACGGCGCCGTTGCCTCCAGGAGCAGCGCGAAGTTCAGCCCGGTGCCGCATCCGAGGTCGACGACGGCGTCGCCGGGGCTCAGGCTGAGCAGCGAGATCCCCGCCTGGCGTCCGGCACGATACACCGGGCGCTCACCGGAGAGCACGTCGTACCACCGCGCACCCACGCCGTAGCGCCGCATCAAGGCCGCCATCCGCCCTCCCCCTTCCGGGTCCACTCTAGGCTTCAGGAATGAGCACTCCTTCTCGCAGACCGGCGCGCGCACTGACCGCGCGCGACGCAGGCAGACGCGCGTGGGACCTGATCGTCATCGGAGCCGGCAGCGCCGGACTCGTCGGGTCGCGCACCGCGGCCGCGCTCGGTGCGCGCGTGCTGCTGATCGAAGCGCACCGGTTCGGAGGCGAATGCCTGCACACCGGCTGCGTGCCGTCGAAAGCGCTCATCGCGTCTGCCGCCGCCGCGCACGCCGCGCGCAGCAGCGCGGGGCTGGGCGTCACCACGGCCGAGGTTCGCGTCGACTTCCCCGCCGTCATGCAGCACGTGCACTCCGCGATCCATCGCATCGAGCCCGTCGACTCCCCCGAGACTCTCAACCGAGACGGCATCCACACGCTCGTCGGACGCGCGCGGTTCGATGGCCCTCGGTCCGTCGTGGTCGACGGCGAGCGCATCGAGTTCCGCGACGCGCTGATCGCCGCGGGAAGCACGCCGGTGCGCACGTCCGTCGAGGGCGAGGCGGCGATCGACGTGCTCACGAACGAGACGTTCTGGGATCTGAAGGAACTGCCCGCTCGGCTGCTGGTGCGGGGCGGTGGCGCCATCGGCTGCGAGATCGCCCAGGCGATGGCACGGCTGGGCAGCGAGGTGACGCTGATCCACCGGGGTGATCGGCTGCTGCCGAAGGAGGATGCCGCAGCGAGCGCCGTGGTGCTCGGCGCCCTCCGCGCAGACGGCGTCGACGTGCGCCTCGGCACGACCGTGCGCTCGTTCGATTCCGCCGGATCCGCCGATGCGCCTTCGCCGTCGGGCACCGCCCAGCTGAGCGACGGCACGCAGGTCGCCTTCGACAGTGCGTTGGCCGCACTGGGGCGTCGCGTCGAGTCCGCGGACCTCGGACTGTCAGCAGCCGGCGTGCGCCTCGATCGCCGAGGAGCCGTCGACGTCGATGCCTCGCTGCGCACGTCGAATCCGCGCATCCGCGCCGCCGGCGACGTCACCCCGCTGCCGCGGTTCACGCACACGGCGGGCATGTACGGCAGCGTCGCCGCGACGAACGCCGTGCTCGGGCTCTCCCGCAAGATCGACGTCGACGTCGTGCCCCGCATCACGTTCACCTCGCCCGAGGTCGCGGCCGTCGGCGTCTCGCCCGCCGATGCGTCCGCGCGCGGGATGCGAGTGGTCGTGCAGCATCACTCGCACCTCGATCGGGCGATCGCCGACGCACACACCGACGGCTTCACGAGCGTGGTCGTCGACCGACGGGGCCACGTCACCGGCGCCGTCATCGTCGGGCCGAGGGCCGGAGAGTCGCTCGCCGAGTACACGGTGGCGGTGAAGACCCGGATGGCCGTGCGCACTCTCGCGACGACGATGCACGCGTACCCGAGCTACTCCGACGCCGGGTGGAACGCTGTCGTGAGGGAGGCGCAGCGCGGCCTCCGCGGCGGGGCGGTCGGATTCGCGATCGGACTCCTGGCCCGCATCCATCGCCGCAGGCGCTGAGCCGGCACGTCTGCTCAGCGCAGGCTGCGGTAGCCGACGACGATGCGCTGCACGGCGCTCACGGCGACGAAGAGCGCCCAGACGAGCGCGATCTGCCATGCCCAGAAGGGCAGGATGAGCCACAGGGCATGCACGGCGATGGTCTCGGTGCCCTCGGCGATCCGCCCGAGGAACGAGAGCGATCGCCCATCGTCGATCGTCCGCCCGGTGCGCTCGGCGATCGACGAGAAGGCGAGGAAGGCCGTGCCGTTCACGTAGTAGACGAGAAGCACGACGAGGAACGGCCACCAGGGAGCCCCGAACTGCGACGTGGCGCCGAAGGCGACGCCGACGACCGTCGCGCCGTAGACGACGAAGTCGGCGGTGATGTCGAGAAACCCGCCTGCGTGAGACGGCGCCGACTCCCTGCCCTGCGACTCCGCCTCTCGTCGCCGGCGCCGGCGCCGGGCGAGGGTGCCGTCGAGACCGTCGGCGATCCGCGAGACGAGCCAGAGCACGAGAGCCACCCACCACAGCTGGAACCCGGCCGTGACGGCGGATGCGACGCCGAGCACGAGTCCGAGCACCGTCAGCCGGTCGGGAGTGATCCCCGGGCGGTCGAGGGCGGCGGCCGTCGCCTCGAGCGGTCGGGCGAGCACCGCCCGCAGCGAACGATCAAGCATCGTGGCCACCTTCTACCCTCTGCGCCGACGACGAGCGGTCGCCGTCGCGACGCCGCAGGATCGCGGCCGTCACGACACCGCCGAGGATGAGCACGCCCAGCACGGCGACCGCGATCCAGAAGGGCGGCCCGAGCTCGAGCCCGAACGCGCCCAGCGCCACATACGCGGCGGATCCGGGCAGGATGCCGATCGCCGTGCCCAGCGCGTAGTCGCGTCGCCGCACCGCCGTCAGCCCCGCTCCGTAGTTGATGAGCGTGAACGGGATGATCGGCACCAGCCGGGCGCCGAGGACGGCGAGGAATCCGCGGTGCGCGAGGGCGGCGTCGAGGCGCGCGACCCGAGCCCCGGTGAGCCGCTCGACGGCCTCTCTGCCGAGCGCGCGACCGATCACGAACGACGCGGCGGCGCCCAGCAGGGCCCCGACGTAGACGAGCGCCAGAGCGAGCCAGAACCCCCACACGAGACCGGCGGCGATCGTGAGCAGATTCTTGGGGACGGGCGTCAGCGTGAGGGCGGCGTACCCGACGATGAAGAGCAGCGCGCCACCCGGTCCGAGGCCGGCCGCCCAGTCGCGCACCGCCTCGAGATCCGTCGGCGCGAGGAAATACCCAACCGTTCCGACGAGGGCGACGAACAGAAGGAGAAGCACGAGGCGGACGATCGCCGACCGCTTCGAGGGGGTGTCTCTGACACGCGAATCACCAGCGTCCACAGCATCCTCCCCGACTCCTATACCCTAGCCCGGCGCGATATGCCGATACACCGATTCCGAAGCGAGGAACCCCTGATGAGCAGCATCGCACGCCGACCTCGGAGAACAGCGGCCCTCGCTCTCGCCGTGCCGCTGATCGCCCTCACGGCCTGCGCGGCACCCGAGAGCAGCGCGTCGACGACCTATGGCGACTGGAATGCCGTGCTCGCGGACGCCGAGGGCCAGACCGTGCAGCTGTGGATGTACGGGGGCGACGACCAGGGCAACGCCTACATCGACGACATCCTCGCTCCGGCCGTGGCGGAATACGGAGTGACGCTCGAGCGTGTGCCCGTGACCGACACGGGGGATGCGCTGAACCGCGTCTTCACCGAGCTCCAGGCCGGCCGCGCCGACGGCACGGTCGACCTGATCTGGGTCAACGGCGACAACTTCCGCACCGGCAAAGAGGCCGATGCCTGGCTCTGCGGCTGGACCGACCTGCTGCCGTCGATGGCTGCCACCGACCCCGACGACCCGCTGCTCGAGACGGACTTCGGCACGCCCGTCGACGGCTGCGAGGCCCCGTGGCACAAGGCGCAGTTCACGCTCGCCTACAACGCAGAGGCGATCCCCGACCCGCCGACGACGCTCGCCGGAGTGCTCGACTGGGCCGAGGCCAACCCCGGGCGCTTCACCTACCCCGCCCCACCCGACTTCACCGGCTCAGTGTTCGTGCGCGAGGTGCTGGCGAGCGTCTCGGGCGGCGCTGACGAGGTGCCTGCCGCGTACTCGGACGAGGCGTTCGACGAGCTGAGCCCTGCTCTGTACGACCGCCTGAGCGAACTCGCGCCCAGCCTGTGGCGCGGTGGGGACACGTATCCGGCGAACGAAGCCGAGCTCGGCCAGCTCTTCGCCGACCGCCAGATCGACATCACGATGACCTACGGCCCCGCGACGCTCACCGACCTCGTCGCCGACGGGGCCTACCCGCCGGAGACCACCGTGCTGCCCCTCGAAGACGGCACGGTGGGCAACGCGAGCTTCCTCGGCCTGCCTGCCAACTCGGACTCGATCGCGGGGGCCATGGTCGTCGCGAACGTCGCTCTCTCAGTCGAACAACAGGTCGCGAAGGCCCAGCCCGATGTGTGGGGCCAGTTCACGGTCCTCGACATCGAGAGCCTGTCGGACGACGACCGCGCCCTGTTCGATGCCCTCCCGACGTCGCCGGTCGTGCCCGGGTACGAGGTGCTCTCCGAGAACGCGCACGGCGAGCTGGCTGCCGAGTGGGTCCCCGCCCTCGACGAGGGCTGGCGCACCGGCGTGCTCGACCGATGAGCTTCGCGCCGGTGGCGCGCCGTCGAGGGAGCGCCCGTCAGCTCCTCCGCGGCACGCTGCTGGTGCTCCCCGCCGCCCTCGTGACGCTGATCGTCGTGGGCGGCGGCATCGGCGCCACCCTGCTCCAGGCTCTCGGTCTCATGCCGATCGCGGGTCCTGTGACCCCCGGCATCGACGCCTTCCTCGCGCACCCGCGCGACCTCGCCGCCGCCACGGGGGTGTCGATCGCCGTCGCCGCGGCGTCGACCGCGATCGCCGTCGCCGTCGGCACGGCCGCTGCGGTCGTCATCGCGTCCGGTCGCGTGGGCAGTCGCCTGCTCGCCGCCCTCGGAGCGACGACCGTCACCGTGCCGCATCTCATCGGCGCCGCGACCATCGGGCTGCTGCTCTCCGATGCCGGAGTGCTGCCCCGCCTGCTGGGGATTCCGCCCGAGTCGTGGGCCCCCTGGGTGGGCGGCCCCCTGTGGGGTGCGGTGATCGCCGAGTTCGCCTGGAAGGAGTCCGCCTTCGTCGCGCTCGTCGTCACGGGCACCCTCGCCACCCGGATCGCGACCTACGACGAGGCGGCCGCGCTGCTCGGCGCCGGCCGGTGGCGCCGCTTCCGCCATGTGCTGCTGCCCCTGACCGCACC
This sequence comes from Microbacterium sp. NPDC087589, assembly GCF_044743635.1. Lineage (NCBI taxonomy): Bacteria > Bacillati > Actinomycetota > Actinomycetes > Micrococcales > Microbacteriaceae > Microbacterium > Microbacterium sp. NPDC087589. Next base: position 267,103 of record NZ_JBIUWV010000005.1, on the reverse strand, counting down.
GACCATCGTCATCTGCGCCGCGATCAGCTTCGTCTATGCGCTCGGATCGTACGAGGTGGCGTGGCTGCTCGGCCGCACCTACCCCGAGCCCCTGCCCGTGCTCGCCGTGCGACTGTTCCAGGGCGTCTCGCTGGCATCACGTCCCGAGGCGGCCGCCGTCGCGCTCGTGACGTGCGCGATCTCACTCGCCGTCGTGGCCCTCACCTTCGCGGCGCTCCGGCGCTCGGCCGTCTGGCGGTGACCGGATGCCGTCGCCATCCCTGCCGGTGCAGAGCTCGCCCACCCGTACCAGCATCCTCACCAGACCGCGAGGCCTCGGTCGCGTCGTCCGCGTGGCGCTGACAGTCCTGCTGGTGGCCTGGTTCGCGCTGCCGTTCCTCCCTCTGGTGCTCTGGTCGTTCGCCGACGCCTGGTCGTTTCCGTCTCCCCTGCCCACGGCATGGGGCGTGCGCGGCGTCGAGGATGCTCTGGGCTTCGGTCTGCTGCCCGGACTCGGCCGCTCGGTGCTCCTCGGCCTCGCGGTCGCCGCGATCGCCACGCCGTTCGGCGCCCTCGCCGCGCGGGCCCTGACATTCGGGGCGGTGCCGTTCCCCCGAACCGTGTCGGCACTGCTGCTCGCACCCATCGCCCTGCCGCCGTTCGCCGCCGTGCTCGGCGTCAATGTGCTGCTGCTGCGCGCCTACGTGCCTCCGATCGTCGGCGTGGCCCTCGTGCTCGTCGTGCTCGCTCTGCCGTACACGACCTTCGTGATGCGCGCGGCCTACGGCGCCTACGACCTGTCGTACGAGGAGGAGGCGCGGCTGCTCGGCGCCTCGCGCGCCCAGGTGCTGCGACGCGTGCACCTGCCGATGATCGCTCCGGCGCTCGCTCGCGCCGCGTTCCTCGCCTTCCTCGTCGCCTGGAGCGACTACATCGTGACGGTGATCGTCGGCGGTGGAGAGGTGGTCACGCTTCCGCTGATCGTCGCAGGCGCAGCCGCCGGGCTCGGCAACGACTCCGCGGTCGCCGTCATGTCGCTCGGAGCCGTCATTCCCCCGGTGCTGCTGCTCGTCGCCGTGCTGACGCTGCGCGGCTCGGCTCGGTCGGCCTCGAAGGGGCGTCGCCGGTCGACTGCGACGCCGAGCGCCGACGAAGCCCTCGTCTCACCCTCTGCCCACCCCACGACCACAGGAGCATCCGCGTGAGCGCCGACCTCGTCCTCGACGGACTCGACAAGAGATTCCCGGGCTCGCCCACACCGGCTCTGCACGCCTTCTCGCTCACCGTGGCCGCCGGCACGTGCACGGCCGTGCTCGGGCCCAGCGGATCGGGCAAGAGCACCCTGCTGCGGATCATCGCCGGGCTGGAGGAGCCGGATGCCGGAGCCGTGCGCATCGGCGGGAGGGATGTCGCAGGTGTCGCGGCCGAGCGCCGCGGGGTCGGCATGGTCTTCCAGCGCTCGCTGCTCTTCCCGCACCTCACCGTGCTCGACAACGTCGCATTCTCCGACCGGGTGTCCGGCACGAGCCGCCGTGCCGCCAGGTCACGCGCCGAGGAGTACCTCGAGATGGTGCAGCTGCGAGGGTTCGGCGACCGACGGGTCGGCGAGCTGTCGGGCGGCCAGGAGCAGCGGGTCGCGATCGCTCGCGCCCTCGCTGCCGAGCCTGCCGTCCTCCTGCTGGACGAGCCGTTCAGCGCGCTCGACCCTGCCCTCCGCAGCGATATGCACGACCTGCTCGACGCGGTGCGGACGGCGGTCTCACCCACGATCGTGCTGGTGACGCACGACCGAGACGAAGCGGCCAGGGCATCCGACCGCATCGCGCTGCTCGAGCACGGCGTGCTGCTGCACGAGGGCACCGTTCTCGAGGCCTATCGCCGTCCGCAGAACCTGCGCGCGGCGCAGATCATGGGGGGCCGCAACGAGATCCCCGGCGAGGTGCGCGACGGTGTCCATCACAGCGCGCTCGGCTCGGTGCCGGTGCCGCCCGAGACGCCCGACGGCCCCGGCATCCTCGTGATCCGGCACGAGGACGTGGCCGTGCTCGACGACGGTGCCGGATCGACGGATGCTGCCGCGATCGCGGGGGTCGTGGAGTCGACGCGCGTGGCCGGTGCTCGATCCGAGATCGTCGTCCGCTGCGGAGACGCCCGGGTGCACGCCGAATCCCCGCCGACGCAGCGGTGTCAGATCGGAGACCGCGTGCGGCTGGAGCTGCCGGTCTCAGCCGTGCACGTCGTCGCCGCCTGATCAGTGAGCGGCGGCTCGGGACGTGCCCGTCGCGCGGACGCCCGTGAGCCCCGAGGGCCGTGAGACGACCTGCGGCTCGGCGCCGTCACGGACCGAGGGGATCGGCAGCAGACGCCGCAGCTCGATGTTCTCGATCGGGTCGAGAACCGAGTGCTGCACGCAGGCCGGCACCAGGCGTCCGTCCTCCGGGTGCGCCATCGCATACATGCACGAGCCGAGGCGCTCCTGAGTCTCCTTGAGCAGCGGGTCGTCGGCGACGATGCCCTGCTCCATGAGCTTCCACGCAGGGTCGACCTGCTCGGCATCCATGAAGTTGTGCACCACGAAGGTCTTGAACGAGACCTTGCCGCGGCGAGCCTCGCGCAGCACCCGCCTCAGTCCACCGGCTCGGCGGAGCACGCGGCGGGCGAGGCCGATGAGCGGAGGGATGTCACCCGGGTGACCGGCGATCGCACGGACGACCTTCACCACGAGCACCGGCTTCGAGATGCCGCCGAAGATCATGCCGCCGAAGTGATCGAGGAACCGGTCGCGCGCCGCGATGTCCTTGGGGTCGTCGGGGTCGAGCAGCGCCGCGAAGCCGCCGCCGACTCGCACGCCGACCGTCGACCGGTTGCACCGCGGGTCGCCGAACTGCGTCGCCTGCCAGGGCAGCTTGTGCCCCGCACCCGCCTCGATCCGCTCCCAGACCGCGTCGATCGTGACCTCGCCGAAGTCCTCCCTCCACCGCCGGTCGTCGCCGATGAACGCGGCCGGCTGGAAGGACATCATGTCGAACGGCATCTCGAGCACGTCACGGGTGACCTGCTCGACCTCGTCGACGTTCGACGGCGTCACGGTCATGTTGTGCGCGAGGTAGCTGTCGACACCGTGGTCGCGCTTGAGGTCGATGAACATCTGCGCGAACTTCTCGCGGAACGGGTTCAGTTCGGCCTCGCTGTGCGGACGCACCGCGCCCTTGCGCCCCCGCATGAGCGAGTCGAAGTGTGCGGCGAACGACACCTTGTCGAACCTCGGCTTGCCCTCTTCATCGAGCACCACGTCGAGCAGGTAGTCGTACTCGAAGTCCCCGTGGGTCATCGACATCGGCTCGCGGCCGACGGCGCGCATCGCGAGGAGAGCCTGGGCGTGATCCTCAGCGGACAGCAGACTGACCTCGCCGCCGATCAGCTGCGCGTGGGCCCGCGGGCCACGGATCTGACGCAGGTAGGACATCTGACGCGCGACGTTGTCGACCGTGTGGTCGCCGTCGATGCGCACCTTGTTGGCGTCAGCCGAGTGGTAGCAGGGCGAGCACGTGAGGTTGCACTTGGGGAAGACGCCGTGCGTTCCCTCGCATCCGACCGCACATCGACCGAGCAGCTGGTTCGGCGTCTTCGCGTGCTCGGGCAGCTCCGACCAGCGGATGGCAAGAGCCCGACGTGTCTCCGGATGGATCGGGCGCGTCTCGAGTTCGATCCGCGTGAGCGTCTGCGCGAGTCCCATGGCTTCCTCCCGACCTCGGCGAGCGTCCGCACCGTCGACGGGCTCGATGTCCGAGGGTTGTTCGACGCCGAACGGATCTCGGATTGCATCCGATTCTCGCACCCCACCTGCACTGCCGCACAGGTCTCACGACCTCTCTGCGACCGACGTCTCACCGCCCCAGAACACTCCGGACGCTCGCCTCGGGAGACAGATCGATGCGCCGCAGCAGCTGCGCGTTCAGGGCGACGACGATCGTCGACAGCGACATCAGCACCGCCCCGACCGACATGGGCAGGACGAATCCGACGGGCGCCAGGATGCCGGCGGCGAGCGGCACCGAGATCAGGTTGTATCCGGCCGCCCACCAGAGGTTCTGCCTCATCTTGCCGTACGCGGCGCGGGAGAGCTCGATGACGGAGATCACCGATCGGGGGTCGGAGCTCGCGAGGATCACACCGGCCGAGGCGATCGCCACGTCGGTGCCGGCACCGATCGCGATGCCGACGTCGGCCTGAGCGAGCGCCGGGGCGTCGTTGACGCCGTCGCCCACCATCGCGACCTTCTTGCCCTCGCCCTGCAGCTCCTTGACCTTCGCCGACTTGTCTTCGGGGCGCACCCCGGCGAACACCCTGTCGATGCCGAGCTCGGCCGCCACGGATTCGGCCACCGCCTGGGCGTCGCCGGTGATCATGACCACTTCGACACCGAGGCGGTGGAGGGCATCGACAGCATCCCGAGACTCCGGGCGCACCTCGTCGGCGAGCTTCAGCCCTCCCACGACCTGCCCGTCGACGGTCACGTGCAGGATGATGGCGCCCTCGCCTCGCCATCCGTCGGCGGCGGCGATCTCTCGGCCTCCCGTCTCGTCGAGGAGCTTCGGCCCGCCCACGCGGACCTCGCTGCCGTCGACGGTGGCCGTCACTCCCACGGCCGGAGACGACGTGAAACCGGAGGCCTTCGACAGCGTCAGATTCCTGTCTTCGGCCGCGCGCACGATGGCGCGAGCCAGCGGATGCTCACTGTCGGCCTCTGCGGATGCGGCGAGCGCGAGCAGGCGATCGGCGTCGATGCCACCGGCCGGCTCGACGGCGGTGACGGTCGGCGCACCCTTGGTCAGCGTGCCCGTCTTGTCGAACAGCACGGCGTCGACCGTGCGCATGCTCTCGAGCGCGAGGCGGTCTGTGACGAGCACACCGCCACGGGCGGCGCGCTCGGTCGCGATCGAGACGACCAGCGGAATAGCGAGGCCGAGCGCATGCGGGCAGGCGATGACCAGCACCGTGATGCTGCGCACGACGGCGGCATCCGGATCCCCGACGAGAGTCCACACCAGCGCCGTGAGCACGGCCGAGACCAGGGCGAACCAGAACAGCAGCGCGGCGGCCCTATCGGCGATGCGCTGCGCCCGGGACGACGAGTTCTGCGCGTCGACCACCAGGCGCTGGATGCCGGCGAGGGCGGTGTCATCGCCGGTGGCGGTGATCTCGACCCGCAGGCCCGAGTCGGTCGCGACCGTGCCGGCGGTCACCGTGTCTCCCGTCGTGCGGGTGACGGGGCGGGACTCGCCCGTGACCATCGACTCATCCATTGCGGCGGTCCCGTCGATGACCCGACCGTCGGCCGGAACGCTCGCTCCGGGGCGCACGACGACCACATCGCCGACGACGAGATCGGCGGGTGCGACCATGACGATCTCGTCACCGTCGACTCGTTCGGCCCCGTCGGGCAGCAGCGCCGCGAGGGAGTCGAGCGCAGAGGTCGTCTGCGCGAGGGATCTCATCTCGATCCAGTGGCCGAGCAGCATGATGACGATGAGGAGTGCCAGCTCCCACCAGAACTCGAGCTCGTGGTGGAGGATCCCGAGGGTCGCGCCCCACGAGGCGAAGAACGCGACGGTGATCGCGAGGGCGATCAGCAGCATCATCCCCGGCTTGCGCGCCCTGAGCTCGCCGATCGCTCCCGTGAGGAACGGCCATCCGCCCCACACGTACATGACGGTGCCGAGCACGGGAGAGATGAACCGCGCCCCGTCGGCGACGTCGTAGCCGAGGATCATCGCGAACATCGGAGAGAACGCCACCACCGGCACCGCGATGACGAGGTTGACCCAGAACAGGCGCCGGAACTGGCCGACGTGGTCGCCGTGCCCGCCATGTCCCTCGTGCCCGCCATGACCGGCATGACCCTCGTGTCCGTCGCGGCTCCCACCCCCGTCATGAGCGTGATGATCGTGAGCGACCTGCTGGTCGTCGCCGGCACTTCCCTCGGCGTGGTGTGCGGTCATCATGAGTGGCTTCCTCCCGTTTCGGGTGTGGATCTCAGTGTCTCCCGTCGTTGCGAGAGATCGTGCGCGTCACCGCGTGATGACGCTTCGGAATCCGCGCAGGCGCAGGCTGTTGCCGACGACGAACACGCTCGACAGTGCCATCGCCGCTCCGGCGAGCATGGGGTTGAGCATTCCGAGCGCGGCGACCGGGATGGCCGCCACGTTGTAGGCGAAGGCCCAGAACAGGTTGGTCTTGATGGTTCCGAGCGTCTTGCGTGACAGTCGGATCGCGTCGACGGCGCTGCGCAGGTCTCCGCGCACCAGGGTGATGTCGGATGCTTCGACCGCGACATCCGCTCCCGTGCCCATCGCGATGCCGAGGTCGGCCTGAGCGAGCGCGGGGGCGTCGTTGACGCCGTCACCGATCATCGCGACGGTCTTCCCTTCACGCTGCAGCCGCGTGACGACGTCGACCTTGTCCTTCGGGAGGACCTCGGCGATGACCTCCTCGATGCCGACCTCGGCCGCGATCCGCCTGGCCACCGCATCGTTGTCTCCGGTGAGCAGGATGGGGGTCAACCCGATCGCCCTGAACCGGGCGATCGCCTCGGCGCTGCTGGGCTTCACCGTGTCGGCCACTATCAGGATGCCGCGCGCCTGCCCGTCCCAGCCCACCGCGACGACGGTCTTGCCCTCGCCCTCGGCACGGGCCTTCGTCTCCGCGAGCTCAGGGCTCAGCAGCTGCGACCATTCGGCGAGGAGTGAGTCCCGCCCGACGAGCACGGCGTGCCCGTCGACGATCCCCTGCACACCCTTGCCCTCGATGTTCGCGAAGTCCTCCGGCGTCGGCAGCACCCCGACCTCCTGGGTCGCTCCCTTCGCGATCGCCTGGGCGATCGGGTGCTCCGAGGCGTCCTCCAGCGCTCCGGCCAGTCGCAGGAGCTCCGCGCGGTCGGTGCCGGGCTCGACGACCACGTCGACGAGCGTCATCCTGCCGGTGGTCACCGTGCCCGTCTTGTCGAGCAGGACGGTGTCGATCCTGCGGGTGGACTCCAGCACCTCCGGGCCCTTGATGAGCACGCCCATCTGCGCACCGCGCCCGGTGCCGACCAGCAGCGCCGTCGGCGTCGCCAGACCCAGCGCGCACGGGCACGCGATCACCAGCACGGCGACCGCCGCGGTGAACGCCGCGGTCGCGGGGAACCCCGCGACGAGCCAGCCGCCGAGGGCCACGACGGCGATCACGATCACGATCGGCACGAAGACACCCGAGATCCTGTCGGCGAGACGCTGCACCTCGGCCTTGCCGGTCTGGGCGTCCTCGACGAGCTGGGCCATCTGCGCCAGCTGCGTGTCCGATCCGATCCGGGTCGCGCGCACCACGAGCCGCCCGCCGACGTTCGTCGTCGCGCCGGTGACGGTGTCGCCGTCAGCGACCTCGACCGGCACCGCTTCACCCGTGAGCATCGACGCGTCGACGGCCGAAGTGCCCGAGACCACCACGCCGTCGGTCGCGATCTTCTCGCCCGGACGCACGACGAACTCGTCGCCGACCTGCAGATCCTCGAGGGGGATCTTCGTCTCGACCCCGCCGCGCAGCACGGCGACCTCTTTCGCGCCGAGCTCGAGCAGCGCGCGCAACGCCGCGCCCGCCTGCTTCTTCGACCGCTTCTCGAAGTAGCGCCCGGCGAGGATGAACATCGTCACCCCGGCGCCGACCTCGAGATAGATGTTCGCCGCGCCATCGGACGGGGCGAGTGCGAACTCGAACGGGTGAGTCATGCCGGGCATACCGGCCGTGCCGAAGAACAGCGCGTACAGCGACCAGAGGAACGCTGCCGATGTGCCCATGGAGATCAGCGTGTCCATCGTCGCGGTGCCGTGCCTGAGATTCATCCATGCCGCGCGGTGGAACGGCCACGCACCCCAGACGATCACCGGAGCCGCGAGCGCGAGCGACGCCCACTGCCAGTACGTGAACTGCAGGGCCGGGATCATGGCCATCGCGATCACCGGCACCGTCAGCACGACCGCGCCGATCAGTCGGTGGCGCAGAGACCGCAGCTCAAGATCCGAGTCGGCCTCCCCGGCCGGCCACGCATCGTTCTTCGCACCCTTCGGGGCGGGGATCGACGCCGAGTATCCCGTCTTCTCGACCTCGGCGATCAGCGCGTCCGGGTCATAACCCTCCGGCATCGTGACCTTGGCCTTCTCGGTCGCGTAGTTGACGGTCGCCACGACACCCTCGAGCTTGTTCAGCTTCTTCTCAATGCGCATCGCGCAGGAGGCGCAGGTCATCCCGCCGATCTCCAGCTCGACGCCTGTCCCCGCGTTCGCGGATGCTGACGTGCTCATGCCGTCCGCACCGCCGAATAGCCTGCCTCTGCGACGGCGGCCAGGATCTGCGCGTCATCGACCGATGCTGAGCCGGTGACGACGAGCTTTCCGGTCTGCGCACTCACCTGGATGTCTTCGACACCGGGGATCTCCGCGACCTCTTCGCGGACCGACATCTCGCAGTGCCCACAGGTCATGCCCGTCACCTGAAACTCGTTCTTCGTCATCATGTCTCCATTCCTCGCCCTAGTACCCCTGGGGGGTATTAAGAACAAGCGTATACCCTCTCGGGGTATTCCGCGATGGGACCACGAATTTCACACGACCGCCGCTCGGCGCGCCCGCTACGTCAGTGCGCCTACCTCAGTGCGGCACCTCGGCGACGGCGACGCGCACCTCGCGCAGCGCTCCCCCCACGGCCTCCAGCGAACAGGTGCGGTGCGAGGATGCGGGAATCAACGCGGTGAGCACTCGATCGCCACCGTCCGCGAACAGCTCGAGCGACGACACCCGGTCGTTCAGCGCATCGATCCAGATCTCCCAATCGATCCCACCCGCACGCGCGACGGGAATCGACAGCGACGCACCCACTCCCGCGGAAGGAACCACATCGGGTCGGATGACGTCGATGCGCCCGCTCGCGCGATCCTGTCGGATCACGACCGCGTCGGCGTCCGCGGCCTCGATGCGCAGTTCGACGCCGTCGGCATCTCCGAACATCGCTGCGACTCGGATCCGCACCGCATCGGCCAGCGCAGCATCCGCCACCCCTGCATCTCCCAGTCCCGCCGCCAGAGCGACGCGACCCGCCATCGAGCCGAGCTCGGTGACCTCGTCGGGACCGACCTCGATCGCCGGCGCCTGCCGCAGACGCACGACGCCGGTGCGGTCGCGGGTGAGCGAGAGCCGTCGAGGAAGAGTCATCGCACTGCGGTACTCGGAGGATTCGTCATGGGGGATGCTGCCGGCATACCGCCAGTTGTCCATCCAGGCGATCAGCGTCCGCTCGTTCCCGGCGAGGCCGTCGAACGTGACGCCGGCATAGCAGTCCGGGCCGAAATCGATCCAGTCGAACGATTCGAGCTCGCCGCGCGACTGGCTGCCGTCGACCAGCAGCTCGGGAGCGGGAGTCGGGAGCGGCGCGGTCGGCCGGAAGGTCGTGCCGTCGAAATCACCCACGACGTAGTGGGTTCCCGAGCCGCCCGCGATCCCTCCCGGGTTGAGACTGATGAGCAGCACCCACCGCACGTCATCGTCATCGCCGTCGACGGCGAGCCGGAACATGTCTGGGCACTCCCAGACCCCGCCGACGGGCCCCGCCGGACCGTAGGACGACAGATGGGTCCACGTCGTGAGGTCGTCGGAGCGGTGGAACAGCACCTGGCGGTCCTCAGCCTCGACCGCGACCATGACCCAGTACGCGTCGGTCCCGTCGTCGTAGCGGAACACCTTCGGATCGCGGAAGTCGCTCGTGCCCCGGTCGAGCACGGGGTTGCCCCGATACTTCGTCCAGACGTATCCGCCGTCGGTGCTGTACGCGAGAGCCTGCGCCTGGTGCCCGTCCGCTGCCGCCGTGTAGAGCGCCACCAGCGGTGGTTCCTCTGCCGTGCCGAATCCGGAGGTGTTGCCGTGATCGACCACCACGGAGCCGGAGTAGATCTGCGCCGTGTCGTCCCAGAGGATCGCCGGGTCGTGCTCGGTCCATCGCGCGAGATCGGGGCTCGTGGCGTGCCCCCAGCTCACGTCGGCGTGCGAGACTCCGCGCGGGTTGCACTGGAAGTACAGGTGGTAGAGGCCGTCATGGAAGACGAGTCCGTTGGGATCGTTCATCCAGTTGCGGCGCGGAGCGAAGTGCAGTCGGGGGCGTGTGGTGCGGACCGGGGAGAGGTCAGTGGGGGTCACCGGGGCAGTCGTCTTTCTACTTGATGGGGGCGTGCGTCACTTGCCGACGCCCGCCGTGAGTCCTTCGCGCAGAGGCTTCTGCCCGAAGAAGAACACCAGGAGTGCGGGGATCATCGAGAGGATCACCCCGGCGAGCACCGTCGAGACGCTGCCGGTGCCGAGGTTGCCCTGCAGCGTGACCAAGCCGAGCGGCAGCGTGAAGTTCTGGTCGCTGATGGTCATGATGAGCGGTCGGAAGAACTCGTTCCAGTGATAGTTGAAGGCGAGGATGCCGACGATCGCGAGCCCGGGGGTGGCCAGCGGCAGATAGACGCCGAAGAACGTGCGCCAGGGTCCGGCCCCGTCGAGTTCGGCGGCCTCGCCGAGCTCGGTCGGGATGCCCATGAAGTACTGCCGCATCAGGAACGTGCCGAACGCGGTGGGGAGCGCAGGCACGATGAGCGCGAGCAGGGTGTCGGCGAGCCCCATGCCCCTCACCAGCATGAACACGGGGACGATCGTCACCTGCAGCGGAACCATCATCGTCGCGAGGATCAGCGCGAACATCAGCTTCTTGTGGCGGAACTCGTACTTCGCGAAGACATAGCCGGCCATCGCGGCGGAGAGCATCTGTCCGGCGGCGACCAGCAGCACCACCAGGGCGCTGTTCCACGCGTAGAGCCAGATCGGGATCTTGGCGAAGACGTCGGCGAAGGCTCCGAACCCCACGGTGACCTCTTGGGTCACACTGTCGGTCGGCGACAGTGCCGTGATCAGAGTCCAGACGACGGGCCCGAGGGTCAGCAGGGCGGCGAGCCCGAGCAGGGCGAACTTGCCGCCCGTGCCGAGTGTGTAGAGCCGGGAACGCTTCGTAACCACTGTCGTTGTCATGATGGGCCTCACCCGTAGAAGACGAATCGGCGGCTCAGCCGGAACTGGATGGCCGTGACGAGCATGATGAGAAGGGTGAGCACGATGCCGATGGCCGACGCACCACCGAAGTCGAGCTGTCGGAACGCGGACTCGTAGATCACCATCACGGCGGTGCGGGTCTCGTCACCGGGGCCACCGCGGGTCAGCACCCACGGCTGGTCGAAGATCTGCAGGGCGTTGATGATCGCCATGACGGATGCCACGAGCAGCGTCGGACTCACCAGGGGCAGCGTGATCATGCGGAACTGGGTCCACCCCGACGCACCGTCGAGCGAGGACGCCTCGTAGACCTCACTCGGGATGGCGGCGAGCCCGCCGATGAAGAGCAGGAACGTGAACCCGAAGTTCTGCCACACGTAGACCAGGAGCACGACGACCTTCGCGCCGAATCCCGTCGTCAACCATCCGACATCCGCGATGCCGATCAGGTTGAGCGTCTGATTCACGAGGCCGAACTCCTGGTTGAACAGGTAGGCCATGATCAGCGAGACGGATGCCGCCGACAGGATCAGCGGGAAGAACAGCGCCGAACGGAAGAACGTGCGCAGCCAGCTCGGCATCCTCGACTGCACGAGCACCGCGAGCACCAGCGCGACCGCGAGCTGCATGGTCACGGCGACGACGACGAAGCCGATGGTGTTCAGGAACGACACGCTCACGGTCGGGTTGGCGGCCAGGTCGACGAAGTTGTCGAATCCGACGAAGACCGGATCGGAGATGATGTCCCAGCGGAAGAAGGCCAGCACGAACGATCCGATGATCGGGACGAAGTTGAACAGTCCGAGGCCGATCAGGGTGGGTGCCAGGAAGACCCAGATGATGGATCGCCCCGAGCGGGCGACCGTGCCGGTCTCGCGCCGGGATCCGGGCGGCACGGTGAGAGTGCGGGTGGTGTTCTCGGACATCAGTTTCCCCCCAGCGCGAGCTCGAGATCTCGCTGCATGGTCTCGAGCCCTCGGCGGACGCCGGATGGGCCGTTCGTGATGGTCGACACCACGTTCTTGAGCAGAGCGGATTCGACGGCGGCCTGCTGCGGCGGAGCCGGCATCGGACCGGTGTCGGGGAACTTGTCGAGCGTGTCGTAGAAGACCTCCCAGTGCGCCGGCCCCACCCCCGCGCCGTAGAGCTCGGCGTTGAGCGAGCGGCGAGGGAGCGACGAGTCGGGCTTCGGGTGGGCGATCGTCATGCCCTCGACCGAGACGCAGTACTTGAGCCACTCCCACGCCTCGTCCTTGCGGGGCGAGGTCTCCATGATCGCGTAACCGCCAGCCCCGAACTGGTGCCGCTGCCCCGCCATCCGGGGGAAGTAGGTCACGTCGTAGGCGTCGTTAGCGACGCCCGCCTCCTCGAGGCCGCTGACCCAGAAGCCGCCAGCGGGGGTCATGCCGACCGAGCCGGTGGAGAACAGGGAGACCAGTTCGTTTCCGCCGCCCTGGGCCGGGTTCGCGGCGAGCCCCTCGGAGACCATGCGCTCGAGCACCGAGAAGCTCTCGACGGCGTGCTCGTTGAGCGCATCGGCCTGCTTCCACACATAGCCGCCGCTGCGGGCCGGCTGATCGGGATAGAAGCGGTCCCAGAGCCAGTCGCCGCCGCTCGCCTTCTCCTCGCGCAGGAAGCTCGTGTTGTTCACGTACAGCCAGGGGACGACGCCGCCCCACAGCCGGTTGTTCCAGAAGTACGGCAGGAACTGCCCCGACGCGCTCTTCTTCATCGCGCGGGCGGTGCCGAGGAAGTCCTCGAGCGTCCAGTTGTCGGCGGGGCGCTCCAGCCCCGCGCGCTCCATGGCCTTCGTGCTGTAGAAGACGTTCGCCGCGTTGAAGTTGTCGGGCATCTGGAACAGGCTGCCCTGGTACATGAACGCCTCGATGAGGGTCGGATTCACGTCGTCGAAGTACTCCTGCATCTCCGATGCGTCGCGGCGCACATAGGCGTCGAGCGGGTGCGCGAGGCGCGAGGCGAAGAGCTGCGCCCCCTCGGTGGCGACCGTGACGACATCGGGTGGCGTACCGGCCGCGATCATCGTGAGGATCTTCGCGAAGTACTCGCTCCAGTCATGCCCCTGGATCGCCACGATGCGCACCGAGATGCCGGGGTGCTTGCGTTGGAAGCCGTCGACCAGCGCCTGACGCGCCACCGCGTCCTGCGCGGTGCCGAAGAGGGCGACCGTCAGCGTGTCCGTGCCGCGCCCGGGGATGTCTGAGCCGGTGAGCCTCGGCCACGAGACGACGGTGCCCACGATTCCCAGTCCGATCGCGCCGAACAGAGCCCTGCGAGTGAGATCAACCACGATGTTCTCTCCTGAGTGAATGACTTCGCCGAGAGGGATGAGAGCCCCTGCGTCGAAGCTAAATTGATTCAGCATCGCCGAGATTAGCATCGTCGATGTACGTCCGCAACGATTTTGCTAAATCAATTCAACCACTGTGGTTCCGCGACCTGGCGTGCACTGCCTAAGCTGGAGATGTCACGACAGGAGGATGCCGGTGCCGAAGAACGTCGATCGCAGGCCGACGCTCGCCGACGTCGCTGCGCTCTCGGGCATGTCGAAGACCGCCGTGAGCATGATCCTCAACGACCGGCCGGGTTCGCGACTCTCCGCCGACGCCGCGCGCCGAGTCCGCGCCGCGGCCGAGGAGATCGGCTATCGACCGAATCCCGCGGCCCAGAGCCTGCGCCTGGGCAAGACGAAGACTCTCGGCTTCATCTCCGATCAGATCACCGTGACCCGCTATGCCTCCGAGATGATCCGCGGCCTGCTGTCTGCGGCGAAGGAGCACGGCCACACCGTGCTGATCGCCGAGACGGAGGGCGACGACGCGACCATCTCGGATGAGATCCAGGCGATGATCGACCGCCGGGTCGACGGCATCCTGATCGGCCTCCTCGGCGCCCGCATGATCGAGGTGCCCGAGACGCCCGCCGACGTTCCGGTCGTGATCGTCAACGGCACGTCGACGACGGGGCACCCCTCCGTCCTCCCCGACGAGCGCGTCGCCGGCCACGCGATGGCGCGCCTGCTCACGGATGCCGGCCATCGCCGTGTCGGAGTGATCGGCAACAACCCGCATGCGGTCTCGTCTCCCCGACACTCCGTGACCATCGGCCCGAGATTCGACGGCATCCGCGCCGCCTTCGCCGAGGCCGGCGTCGATCCGCTCATCATGGACGTGCCCGAGTGGAACCCCGACATCGGATACACGCGCACGCAGCAGATGCTCGACGCGCACCCAGACCTCACGGCGATCCTGGCCGGCAACGACGGCGTGGCGTTCGGCACGTATCAGGCGATCGCGGAGCGCGGGCTGAAGGTGCCGGACGACATCTCGGTGGCCTCCTTCGACGACGAAGAACTCGCCGGCTTCCAGCGGCCGGGGCTCACGACCGCTCGACTCCCCTACGACGTGATGGGGCGCACAGCGGTCGAGATGCTGCTCGGCGAGCGACCGCTCGACGCCGTGCTGATCCCGATGCCGGTCATCGAGCGGGCCTCGATACGCTCTGTGGATTGACTCGAGAAATCCATTCACGCGCATCCATCCCCCTCGGGCGGGCGTAGGCTGGAAGCCGAGGACGGACCGTCCGAGAAGATCTCCCGGCACCGCGACCGTCCGGAAGAGGAGTCACTCGTGGCTCAGTACGATGTCTCGAACCGCTCGGCGATCGTGACAGGAGCAGGCAGCGGAATCGGACGCTCGACCGCTCTGCTGCTCGCCCAGAACGGCGCCTCCGTCGTCGTCAACGACCTGAACGCAGAGCACGCGAACGCGGTCGTCGACGAGATCCGCGCCGCCGGCGGCACCGCCGAGGCCTCCGTCGGCGATGCGACCGACACCGACTGGATCGCCAGCTCGGTCGAGCTCGCGAACACGCTCGCCCCACTGCGCATCGGCGTGAACAACGCGGGCATCGGCGGAGCATCCGCCCCCACCGCCGAGTACGACGACGCCGCGTGGGACAAGGTCATCTCGATCAACCTCAACGCCGTCTTCCGCAACATGAAGGCGCAGATCCCCTCGATCCTCGCGAACGGCGGCGGCTCGGTCGTCAACATCGCGTCGATTCTCGGCAGCGTCGGCTTCGCCGGCTCCCCCGCCTACGTCGCCGCCAAGCACGCGGTCGTCGGCATGACCAAGTCGGCAGCCCTCGAGTACTCCGCACAGGGTGTGCGCGTGAACTCGGTCGGCCCCGGCTTCATCGACACTCCGCTGCTCGCCAGCATGGATGACGCTGCGAAGGAGTTCCTCGTCAGCAAGCACCCGATCGGACGCCTCGGTCAGGCCGACGAGGTCGCGAACCTCATCGCCTTCCTCGCCAGCGACGCCGCCAGCTTCATCACCGGCAGCTACCACCTCGTCGACGGCGGCTACACCGCCCTCTGACGATCTGACAGGGCCCCCGACGCCACCGCTTCGGGGGCCGACACACCGGATGTCGGCCCCCGAAGCGCGCGCGGTTCGGCAAGTGGCGTGCCGGCCCCCGAAGTGGAGCGCCGAACGTCGGATGCCGGCGCCACAGGCCCCGTACTTCGGTCCTGCATCCGGCACCGAGCTACCCCCGCGGCCGACGCTTCTCGAGCACGCCGGCGAGCAGCACCGCGACCACTGCCGCGGCCGGTGCCACGATCAACCCGGCTCGCAGGCTTTCGGTGTCGGCGATGAAGCCGACGAACGGCGGCGAGAGCAGGAAGCCGAGGCGCAACAGCCACGACACGATCGTGAGGCCGGCACCCGGGCGCAGACCCGGCAGCTCATCCGCCGCATGCATGGCCGCCGGGATGAGCGTCGCGATGCCGAAGCCCACGGCGGCGAATCCGGCGATCGTTCCCGGCACGCTCGGGAAGAGGAGCGCGAGGGCCATTCCCCCCGCGGCGATCAGGCCGCCGACGCGGGCCACGGCACCCTGGCCGAAGCGATCGGTCATGCCGTCACCCAGCATCCGTCCGATGAACTGCGCTCCCACCAGAGCGATGAACCCGAGGGGCGCGATCGCGGCTGCGGCGCCGAGCGATTCACTGAGGTACAGAGTCGCCCACGAGTTGCCGGCATCCTCGGCGATCGCGCCGGCCATCGCGATGAGCGTGAGGGCGATGAGGATCATCACGGTCCGTGGGCTCAGTCCACGGCGCACCGCGGTCTGCAGTTCGACCGGTTCGGCCGTCGCCTCGGCATCCGCCTCCTCATCGCGCCCGGGCAGGCAGAACCAGAGCGCCGTGAACGCCACCGCAGCGAACACCGCGGTCGAGATGCCGAGATGCACCCCGATCGGCAGCTGCAGGGCGATCGCCGCCGCCGCCATGCCGCCGCCGAGCACCGCGCCGATCGACCAGATGACGTGGAACGAGTTGATGATCGAGCGGCCGTAGCGCCGCTGCACTCGCAACCCGTGCGCGTTCTGTGCGACGTCGGTGATGGCATCGAACGCCCCGCCGAGCAGCAGGGCGACGGCGAACAGGATGCCGGAGGGCGCAAGGGCTGCGGCGAGCAGTCCGAGCGCGGTGCCGATCGTGCCGATCACGGCGATCCGCGCCGAGCCGAATCGGCGGATCAGCACAGCGGCGAACAGTCCGGCGGCGATGGCTCCGGCAGGGAAGGCGGCGATCGCGAGGCCGTAGCCGGCATTGTCGAGCCCCAGAGCCGCCTTGATCTCGGGGTAGCGAGGCAGGATGTTGGCGAACAGTGCGCCGTTCGTGAGGAACAGCGCCGAGACCGCGGTTCGTGCGCGACGAGTCGCCCTGTCGGCGGCGGGGCGTCGAATCGATTCGATCGAAGTCATAGCAACGACCGTACACGCCCGAGTGGGTCGCCGAAAATCGCCCTTCCGATGCCGGAGTCGACAGCCCTGCGCAGTCAGCCCAGCAGCGGTTCGACCTGGGCAGCGTCGTCCGTGATCACCGACGCCGCGGCGATCGCGGCCTTCGCGTCATCGAGGCGATCGAACTGACCGATGAAGTCGGATTGGGCCCCGAACGCCCGGAAGCCCTCGCGGGGCGTCCCAGTGATCGACCCGAGGAACTGGCGTCGGTCATTGCCGACATGGAAGCCGGGGTCGACCTCGACCCACAGCCCTCGAGTCCTGGATGCCGAGCGCACCCGTGCACTCATCACGGCCTTGGCGGCGTTCCTGATGCGTGCAGACATGGGTCACGCACTCATGGCATGCAGGGTGCGGGAACCGTCGACCGCCCGGGCGAACTCGTCGCGCGTGAGATCGAGGCCTCCAGCGGAGCTCGCCGCGTTCATCATCGCGACGACCAGCGCGCGATCGACATCCGCCTCCTGCGTCATGGAGAAGCGCAGGGGAATCGACGCGTGCACCCAGATCGTCTCTGCGACGCCGTCGCCCATCGCGAGCGTCAGCGGGAACGACTCGTTGCGCCGCAGCTTCGTCACGATCACGAGCCGCAGGTGCGTCATGAGCCGATCGTCGAGCTCGATCGGCGTTGCTGTGTTGCCGTACGTCAGACGTCCCATGATCTCTCCCTTAGGCGAAAATTCCCTTGAGAGATAGATTACTAGGTTACCTAGCTAAATGACAGTCGAACCTAGGGAAGGTCACCGATCTCCTCAGCCAGACGCCGCAGAAAACGGGTGATCGCCTCGGTCTGATCCGGGGTGAACTCGCTGGCGAGCGATTCGATGCGCTGTGTCAGCTCATCTGCCTGCGCGTTGAGATCGCGCAGCGACGGGCGCAGCACCTTCGACCGAGCATCGGCAGGATGCGGCGCCACCACGATCTGACCGCGCTCTTGAAGTCGACGCAGCAGGCTCGTGATCGCCGCGGTGCTGACGTTCAGATGGGCGGCGAGGCCACCCGGTGTGGCGGGGGCGTCGTCTGACGCGTCGAGGATGTACCTCATCGCCTCACGGTCGGTGTCATTCGGCGCGCGCACGGCGGCGAGGCGTCGCCCGAACTGGGCCTCGGCCCTGCGAAGTTCATCGACACGCGCGACGAGTTCGGTCGCCCGTGTCGTCGTCTCGGTCCTGCTGCTCATGCGTCACCCCCTGACCCCTCCATGGTACTCGACAAACAGGTAACCAGGTTGCCTAGTGAAATCCAATGCGACCAGCCACTCTCATGAGGTGAGATGATGGAATTCTGGGAAAGGAGCGTCATGGTCGAGCGATTCGCACTCGAGGATGCCGGGTACATCATGTACACCGACCTGATCGATCGCCTGCACGCGGACTTCCCCTCCGTGCCCGCATGGCGGATCGACCAGATCGTCACCGCCGAACATGACGCGATCACCGGGGGGATCCTGCAGATCGTGCCGGCTGAGGTCGAGTCCGGCGCGGCCGAGATGCTCGCGCGCGAGTCGAATTCCCATGGAAGTGAAGAGAGCCTGAGCGATGATGGCGAGGTGGCGTGATGGAGCGCCCTGAGGAGTTCGGCCGTTCGGGCTACTGGTACCCCGAGGCCGACAGCGCCAGCACCGTCGACGTCCTGAACCTGCTGCGTCGATACCGCTCGGCTGAGACCGCGATGCGGGAGCGCACACGCATCTCGATGAAGATGAACGAGACCGACCTCGTCGCCCTGCGCTTCCTGCTGCGCGAACAGCGGGCCGGCCGCATCGTGCGAGCGATCGACATCGCCCGCATGCTCGACATCTCCACCGCATCGACGACGACCCTCATCGACCGCCTCGAGAAGGGCGGGCACGCGAAGCGAGAGCCGCATCCGACCGATCGACGTGCCGGGATCGTGGTGCCGACGGTCAGCAGCGACGACGAGGTTCGCGAGACTCTCGGTGCGATGCACAGGCGGATGCTGGCCTTGGTCGACGAGATGAGCGACAAGGAGCGCGCGGTCGTCACCCGCTTCCTCGCCGGCATGACGTCGGCCATCGAAGAGGCGTCCGATCTCGACCAGGAATTGCGCGACGTCATCCGCTCGCACAAGGAATCCGAGTCCTCGGGCGAGTGATCGCCGAGAGTCGGTCGGGTGGCCGACCGGCCACCCGACGCTCTGATCAGGCTCTGCCGGCGTCAGTCTCCGTCTGGGTGACGGCCTCGCCCTCGGCATCCGCTGCCACGACCACCCGCTCGGGGAACAGCTCGTCGAGATCGAGGTCGGGATTCTCCTCCTGCGTCTCGACCAGCTCGACGGCCTCCTCGATCGTCTGCACGCTCGGCATCGCGCCGGGCAGCGGCCTGCGGGCCGACTCCTTGAGCACGATCACGGCGATGAAGCCGGCGATCGACGTGCCGATCACATAGAAGGCCGGCGCGAGCGACGAGCCGGTGAGCTGCACGAGCGCCTCCATGACGACCGGCGCCGTGCCGGCGAAGAGAGCGACGGCGAGGTTGTACGAGATGCCCATGCCGCCGTAGCGCGACGACGTGGGGAAGAGAGCGGGCAGCGACGACGCGAGGTTCGCCACGTAGAACGTCACCGGGAAGGCGAGCAGCACGAGCCCGAGCAGAGTCGACCAGATCTCGCCGTGCATCATGAACAGGAACGACGGCACCGCGAGCACGATCGCCGAGATCGACCCGACGAACAGCACCTTCTTGCGCCCGATGCGGTCGGACAGCTTGCCGGCGAGGGGGATGCAGAGGGCCATCGCCACGAGCACGGGCAGGGTGAGCAGAGTGCCGTGCACCTCGTCGTAGCCCAGGGTGCCGGTGAGGTACGTCGGCATGTACGAGGTGAGGGCGTATCCGACGGTGTTGGCCGCGGCCACGAGCACGAACGCCGTCAGCAGCTCGCGCCAGTACGTGCGGATCAGGGCGAGGACACCCTTCGGCGCATCCGGAGAGGCCTGGGCGTCGTCGGCCGCGCGCTTCGCCGAGTCCTGCGCCTCCTGGAACGCCGGAGTGTCTTCGATCTTGAGGCGGAAGTAGATCGCGATGAGTCCGAGCGGCAGCGCGACGAGGAACGGGATGCGCCAGGCGAAGCCCTGCATGGTCTCGGCCGACAGCGTCAACTGCAGGATCGACACGAACGCGGCACCGATCGCGAAGCCCATGTACGACCCGAGGTCGAGCAGCGAGGCATAGAAGCCGCGACTCTTGTCTGGCGCGTACTCGGTGATGAACGTCGTGGCACCGGCATACTCGCCACCGGTCGAGAAGCCCTGCGCGAGCTTGAGCACGATGAGCAGGATCGGCGCCCAGATGCCGATAGCCGAGAAGTCGGGGAGCACGCCGATGAGGAACGTCGCCGCGGCCATCATGATCAGCGTGAACGCCAGCACGCGCTGGCGACCGAGCCGGTCGCCGAGCTGGCCGAGCACGATGCCGCCGAGCGGACGGGCGATGAAGGTCACCGCGAACACGCCGAGCGAGAAGAGCGACTGCGCACCGGCTGACGCATCGGGCAGGAACGCACGGCCGATGATCACGGCGAGATAGCCGTAGATGCCGATGTCGTACCACTCCATGAGGTTGCCGACCACGGTGCCGGCGACTGCGCGGCGCAGCATCGGTCGGTCGACCACGGTGACGTCCTCGACGGTGAGGCGTCGTGGTTCGTCCGATCCGGGTCGCAGGCGACGGACCAGTCGCTGCCACAGGCTCAGGGTGGTGCTCTTCAGGGGATCGGACATCGTGCCATCTTCCTTCTCTTGCGGCATCCGCGTCTCAGTCGCCGGGCCGCACGAACGGCGGGGAGGCGGCTTGCGCCGCCTCCCCGCACTGTGTCGCTGGTGTCAGCCGTTGAAAGCGTCCTTGACGTTCTCGCCGGCCTTCTTGACGTTGGCCTTCGCCTGGTCGGCGCGACCCTCCGCCTCGAGCTTCTCGTTGTCGGTCACCTTGCCGGCGGCTTCCTTCGCCTTGCCGGTGAGGTCCTGTGCGGCGTTCTTGATCTTGTCATCGAGTCCCATGGGGGCTCCTCTCTCTTTTCAGCGGTGGTCTGTGGTCGGGGTCCTGCGGTGTCGTCTCACAGGGGGATGTCGAGCGCGGATGCCGTCAGCGGCAGGGTCGCCGCTGCGATGACGGCGATGAGGCCGGCGATTCCGGCGGACTTCCAGAGGGGCGTGCGCGAGGGTGCCGGCGGGACGCGTCGCATTCCGGTCGAGCGACCGATGGCCTCGCGGGCCGCGAGCGGAGCGAGTTCGACGGAGTCGATGCGGGCGAGCCGGCGCGAGCGGAGATCGCGCCGTGTGGTGTGCTGCGCTGCTGTCGACATCCGATTCCCTTCCGTTTCCCTTGCTCGGGGAAAAGATTACTAGATGAACTAGTCATTCGCCAGCCTAGTGAAAACTTCAGGAATCGCGCCTACGCTCGAGTCATGACCGAGCTCACGCAGCCCACCGGGCACGAAGAGGCCCTGCGCGCCCTCCCCAGCGACGACGGATCGGCGCCGCGCGCACTGGTGCTCGGCGCCACCGGATACATCGGCGGACGGCTGACACCGCGGCTGCTGAACGCCGGGTACCGGGTGCGCGCGCTGGCACGCGACGCAGCCCGAGCGGCATCCTTCCCCTGGGGTGCCGAGTGCGAGATCGTCGAGGGTTCGGCCGACGATGCCGATGCCGTCGCCGAGGCCATGAAGGACGTCGACGTCGTCTACTACCTGATCCACTCGATGACCGCAGGCAAGGGATTCGAAGAGAGCGATGAGCGAGCGGCCACCACGGTGGCGGATGCCGCGGTGAAGGCCGGCGTCCGCCGCATCGTCTATCTCGGCGGCCTGCACCCCGACGAGGTGAAGCTGTCGCCGCACCTGCGCTCCCGCGTGCGGGTGGGCGAGATCTTCCTCGAATCGGGCGTGCCGACGCTGGTGCTGCAGGCGGGCGTCGTGATCGGCTCGGGTTCTGCGTCGTTCGAGATGATCCGTCACCTCACCGATGTGCTGCCGTACATGCCGGCGCCGAAGTGGGTGCGCAACCGCATCCAGCCGATCGCCGTGCGCGACGTGCTGCACTACCTGCTGGGTGCGGCGCGCGTCGACGACGAGGTGAATCGTGCGGTCGACATCGGCGGCCCCGACGTGCTGCGCTACGGGCAGATGATGAACGGCTATGCGCTCGAAGCGGGACTCCGTCAGCGTGCGATCGCCGCGCTGCCGGTGCTGACCCCCGGTCTCGCCTCGCACTGGGTGAACCTCGTGACGCCGGTTCCGCGGTCGATCGCCCGCCCACTCGTCGCGTCGCTGCAGAACGAGTGCATCGTGAAGGATCACGCGATCGACGAGCTGATTCCGCAGCCCGAAGACGGGTTGACCCCGTATCGCACGGCCGTCTCGCTCGCGCTGGGTCGCGACGCCGCCGACACCATCGAGACGAGCTGGAAGGATGCCGAGGTCTCGGGCGCCCCGAGCGATCCGCTGCCGAGCGACCCGGACTGGGCGGGCCGCACCGTCTTCACCGACACCCGCACGCTGCGCACTTCCGCGCCGGTCGACGGCCTGTGGCGAGTGATCATCGGCATCGGCGGGTCGAACGGCTGGTACTCGTCGAAGTTCCTCTGGGCTGTGCGCGGCTGGATGGACCGCCTCGTCGGCGGGGTGGGCCTCCGCCGCGGGCGACGCAGCAAGGTCGAGGCACGGGTCGGAGATGCCATCGACTTCTGGCGCGTCGAGGCCGTCGAAGAGCCGGGCCACGAGACCGACTCGTCGCCCGCGAGCGGTGGACTGCTGCGCCTGCGCGCCGAGATGAAGGTGCCGGGCGAGGCGTGGCTCGAACTGCGCGCGCTCCCCGACGGCGACGGATCACGCTACGAGCAGCGCGCCGTGTTCTTCCCCCGAGGACTCGCCGGCCGGCTGTACTGGCTCGGCGTGCTGCCGTTCCACGGCTTCATCTTCGCGGGCATGGCAGCGAAGATGACCGCGGCTGCGGCCGTGCCGGTCGAGACGGTCGCGGCGGATGCGGCATCCGCTTCCCGCTGACCCCCTGCCTGCTGCGCGACTCGCGACGCTGGTGCGGGGTCACTTTCGCATCCGAACTCGCGTGCGGGGTCACTTTCGCATCCAAAACGGACGATTCCGATGCGAAAGTGGCCCCGCACGGCCAGTCGGCGGTGTGAGGTCAGGAAGGGCGCTCGGCCAGTCCTGCGGCGTCTGATCCTGCATCCGTACCGGCACCTGCATCCGTGTCGGCACCGGCATCCGCTCCGGCATCCGATTCCGCAGACGTTCCGTCGGCGGCCGGGATGATGTCGATGGCCTCGGTCGCCGTCGCATAGACCTCGGCGAGGCTGTCGTCGACGTCGGCCTCGTCGATCCAGGCGAGGTCGTCTTCGGAGTGGTCGTATTCGACGGGCACGAGGGCGAAGTCGTCGCCGTACTCCTCGAGACCCGCCATGACGCTGTGGCGCACGGCCATGCGGGCATAACGGTCACGCAGGATCATCGGATCGCGCCGTAGGTCCTTCATGAATGCGACCATCATGAACGCCATGATCACCGCGAACGGCAGCGCCGCGACGATCGTGACATTCTGCAGAGACTTCAGACCGCTGCCCTCTTCGCCGGTGACGAGCAGCACCGCGGCGATGACTCCGACCAGCACACCCCACACGACCGCGACCCAGCGAGACGGCTCGGGGCGCCCCTGCTGCGAGAGCGTGCCCATCACGAGCGACGCCGAATCGGCACCGGTGACGAAGAAGATCGAGATCAGCAGAATCAGCACGATGCTCGTGATCAGCGGGAACGGCAGGTTGCCGAGCACGCCGAAGAGCACCTCCTCGGGCGGATCCACGGTGAGGTTCGCGCCGTCCATCTGCTGCTGGATCGCCGTCGTGCCGAAGATCGCGAACCAGACGAGCGAGATCACGGCGGGCACGACGATGACGACCGACACGAACTGGCGCAGCGTGCGGCCGCGCGAGATCTTGGCGATGAACATGCCGACGAACGGCGACCACGAGATCCACCACGCCCAGTAGAAGATCGTCCAGCTCGACAGGAACATCTGCGCCTCGTCGCCCTGGGACGCCGAACGGGCCACCATCTCGGGCAGGTCGCCGAGGAACTGCACGGCGACCGACGGGATGACGTTGAGGATCAGCAGCGTCGGGCCGACGAAGAAGACGAAGAAGGCGAGCAGCAGCGCGACGACCGCGTTGATGTTCGAGAGGGCGCGGATGCCCTTCGAGACCCCGGACACGGCGGATGCGATGAAGCAGGCCGTGAGCACCGCGATGGCGGCGATGAGGACGCCGTTGCCGAGCTCTCCGATCCCCGCCACGATCTCGACGCCGTGGCCGATCTGCAGCGCGCCGAGGCCCAAGGATGCGGCGGTGCCGAACAGGGTCACGATGATCGAGAAGATGTCGATCGTGCGACCGAGGGGTCCGGTCGTGCGGCCCTCACCCAGCAGCGGGGCGAAGATCGACGAGATCAGCGGGGTGCGGCCACGGCGGAACGCGCCATAGGCGATCGCGCCACCGACGAGGGCGTAGAACGCCCAGGCCTGCGGGCCCCAGTGGTAGAGCACCTGCGCCTGCGCGGTGTGCATGGCCTCGAGAGTGTCGGCCTCCACGGTGCCGGGCGGCGGGCTCTCGAAGAAGGTGAGCGGCTCAGCAGCACCCCAGAACACGAGGCCGATGCCCATGCCGGCGGCGAACAGCATCGAGATCCACGAGAACATCGAGAACTCGGGCTCTTCGTCGTCACGTCCGAGGGGGATGCGTCCGTAGCGGCTGAAGCCGATGAACAGCATGAACGCGAGGATGACGGTGGCGATCGTCGTGAAGAAGAAGCCGAAGTATTCGACCACCCAGCCGAGCACTGCCGCGGTCGTGCCGGAGAGGTTGTCGCCCGCGAACACCCCCCATGCGATGAAGGCGATGGTGAGCGAGACGGCGACGCCGAAGACGAGCGGGTCGGTGCGATACGTGCGCCCGGTCTCTTCGACCGAGACCCCGGGCACGAGCGCCGGGTGCACACCGCGCGGCGGCACTGCGGAGATGTCGCGGACGATCTTCTGAGCGGCTTCCGTCGCCTTCGCGGCTTGGCGGACTGCTGCGGTGTTGGTCTTCGGAGCGTCGGTCCGTGAGGTGGGTGTGTCGTCCGGAGTGTCCATGGGAACCAATTCTCCCATGCCGGCATTCTGCGGGCGACGCAGTCGGCTGAGACGAAACGTCGAGAGCCGTCTCAGCGCGCCCCTCGGCGCCCGCCGAACACCGAGTGCAGCAGCGGCAGCGCCGAGACGCAGATGAGGGTGATGCCGAGCGGGGGCAGAGTCGCGACCAGCAGCGCTCCACCGACGAGCATCGCGGCGAACAGCACCCCCGAACCGATGCGACGGGCGATGCCCTCGAGTCGGTCGAGGCGACGCTCGAGGGCAGACGTGTCGAACGTGACGTTGCCGTCGTCGACGCGGGTGATGATCGCGTCGATGCGCTTGGGCAGTCGATAGGTGACGGCGGCTGTCTCCATGGCCTGCTGCGCCATGTCCTGCATGAGGTTGCCCGACTCATCGCGCAGCAGCCGCGCGGCATACGGCTCGGCGGCATCCCACACGTTGAACGAGGGGTCGAGGCTCGAGCACATGCCCGAAGTCAGCGACACCGCGCGGATCAGCAGCAGCATGTTCTCGGGCAGCTGCAGCGGCAGCGAGCGCACCATGTCGCCGAACTCCTCGGCGAAGTCCGTGAACTCGCGAGGGTCGACCTTGCTCAGCTCGGCGAAGCCCATGCCACCGAAACGCGCGAACAGCGCCCGGAGCGCTCGCTCGAGTTCTGCGGTGTCGGCCGACGGCAGCAGCACGCCGATCTCCTGAGCCGCGGTGACGAGCCCGCGGCTGTCACGACCGGCCACCGCGATCAGCAGCGTGCGCAGGCCGGCGCGCAGATTGTCGGGCACCTCGGCCATCATCCCGAAGTCGATGAAGGTGAGGCGGAAGTTCCTGCCCGGCCCTGCGGTCCCTGACCCTGTCGAGGGCTCAGGCGTCACGAAGATGTTGCCGGGGTGCGGGTCGGCGTGCACGAAGCTGTGCGTGAACACTTGGTCGAACATCACCTCGGCGAACACATCGGCGACCTCCGACGGATCGATGCCCGCCGCCCGCAGCGCATCCGTGTCGTTGATCTTGATCGCCGTAACGTCAGAGAGAGAGAGCACGCGACGCGTCGAGCGCTCCCACACGATCTCGGGGGCGCTGACGCGCGGGTCTCCGGCGAAGTTCTCGCGGAAGCGCTCGGCGCTCGAGGCCTCGTGCAGGTAGTCGATCTCCTCGAGGCTGGTCTGCGCGAACTCCTCGACGAGACCGGGCGCGTCGACCCGGTCGCTGACGAGCCTGACGCGCATCGCCCACCGTGCCACACGGCGCAGGGCCGCGAGGTCGACCGCGACGATCTCGTCGATGCCGGGGCGCTGCACCTTGACGACCACGTCGTCGAGGCCGGTGTCGGCGGCATCCTGCGCTGACAGGCGAGCGCGGTGCGCTTGACCGAGGGATGCCGCGGCCACCGGATTCTCGTCGAACCATGAGTACGCCTGCTCGAGCGGCATGCCGAGTTCGGCCTCGGCGGCCGCGCGGATGCCGGAGAACGGCACCGCCGGAACCTCGTCCTGCAATCCCTCGAGCTCTTTCGTGATCTCGGGCGGCAGCACGTCGAGGCGCGACGACATGAACTGCCCGACCTTGATCATGAGCCCGCCGAGCTCGACCGCGAGCACGTGGAATCGCTTCGCGAAGCGCTGCATCCGCGGGGCGCGAGTGCGCTCGGCGATCGAGCTCATGCCGAAGCGCGGCAGGACGAGCTCGAACCACCAGACCTTTATGAACTCGCGCGCCGCGAACGACACGATGCGGCGGTACCGGGCACGATGGGCGCCCTGCGCCGCAGCATCCGTCATGTGTCGTCCCTGGGTCGTGTGCGATCAGTCCTGAGCGAGGATCGAGTACAGCCTACGGCGGGCCTCATCGAGGATCTCGACAGCCTGCTGCACCTGCTCGGTGCTGCCGCTGCGACCGACTGCTGCGGCCGCTGCCGCGAGGTCGACGCCGGACTTGGGCAGCGCGCTGTAGCGGGGGTTGTCGTGCGATCCCTCGCTCTTCGACTGCGACTCCCACGGGGCAGGGGTCTCGGTGTGCTCGGCGGCGACGGCACGGCCGGCCTCGGTGAGCGAGTAGGTCTTGCGACCGTGCTGCTCGTCGGCCTCGATGAGGCCCTCATCGGCGAGCAGCTGCAGCGTGGGGTAGACCGAGCCTGCGCTGGGCTTCCACGATCCACCACTGCGCTCGGCGATCTCGTTGATGATCTGGTAGCCGTGCATCGGCTTCTCGGCGAGCAGCGACAGCACCGCGGTGCGGACATCGCCCTTCGCCATGCGCGAGCCGCCGCTGGGGCGCTGCTCGAACGTCTTGCGGAGCTGCTCCATGGCATCGAAGATCGCGGATGCGGGTCCGCCGGGGCCCGCGCCGAAGCCGGATCCGCCGAACGGGTTCGAGGGGAATGCGTTGTTCATGATGACCTCCCGGAAGTGGTGAGCGATAGTCAACGATATATCGTTAAGGCTGAGTGTGGGGTGGGAATCCGCCGCCGGCGGCACGGCGCATTCCTGAAAGCAAGCCCCCTGCGCTCCATAGACCACGATGTTTGACTGCCGTCGATGTCGAATTCTCCAGCCGTTTCCTCTGCGTCCACTTCCGTCCGAGTGAGCGTGGTCGTCCCCGTGTTCCGACCGGGAGCGGCATTCGACGAGCTCATCGCCTCCCTCGACCGTCAGACACTCGACCACGCCCGGTTCGAGGTGCTGCTGTGCGACGACGGGTCAGGCGAGGAGACAGCGGCCCGATTGGTCGAGGTCGCGCGCGACCGCCCTTACATCCGCGTCGCGTATCTTCCCCACTCGGGGTGGCCGGGGACCCCGCGCAACCACGGCATCGACGACGCACGCGGCACGTACATCCAGTTCGTCGATCAGGACGACTGGCTGTATGACGGCGCTCTCGAAGCCCTGTGCGACTACGCCGACCGGCATGCATCTGATGTCGTGGTCGGCAAGGAGGTGGGCATCGGTCGACGGCTTCCGAGTCGCATCTTCCGGAAGGACATCCCGCACGCCCGCCTCGGCCATGATCCGCTGCTCGAGATGCTCACGCCGCACAAGATGTTCCGCACCTCATTCCTGCGCGAGAACCGCATCCGCTTCCCCGACGGCAAGGTGCGGCTCGAAGATCACCTGTTCGTGATGCGGGCATACTTCGAGGCGTCGACGATCTCGATCCTCGCGAGCCAGCCGTGCTACGCGTGGGTCAAGCACGCGGGCAGTGCGAGCTCGTCGCGGATCGAACCGGAGACGTACTTCCCGCACCTCGAGGCCGTTCTCGACCTGGTCGAGAGATACACCGAGCCCGGGCGACTGCGCGACAGGCTGCTGCGGCACTGGTTCCGCGGCAAGATCTTGAAGCGGGTGTCTGGAAAGAAGTACGCCGGGTATCCCGAGGAGTACCGCGCGCGCCTGCTCGATGTCGTGATCCCGCTCGCGCGACGACGCTTCGGCCCCGGTGTCGACGGGGGCCTGGCTTTTCCGAACCGCATCCGAGCAGCACTCCTCCGCGCCGATCGGCGTGCCGACCTGCTGACGTTCGCCCGATTCGAGGCCGAACTCACCTGCCGCGCGGTCGTGACCTCGGCGCGGTGGTCACGGGGCGGCGGGCTGTATCTGACCGTCGACGTCTCGATCACTCGCGACGGGCAGGACGCTCTCGTCTTCGAGCCCGGCACGGGCGTGATGACATCACTGCCCATCGCTATGGACGGCCTGCCGACCGGGGTCGTCGAAGCAGGGCGTGAGCTGCAGAACGATCATGTCGAGCTGCTGTGGCGCGACAAGGCCGCCGGGGTCGAGCGTCGAGTGGCGCGTCTGCATCCGAGGAGTCTCAGGGCGATCCCCGTCGCCATCGATCCACTGAAGGCGTTCCGGCCCGACGATCAGACGCGCGGCGCGAAGCTGTTCGTGACGGTGCGGCGCGCAGGCTGGACATTCGACGTCCCCCTCACCGCCGATGCGGAGACGCTCGCCGCCGCCGGACGCTCGCCGCTGCTCGCCGGCCGCACGTGCACGCCGGTCGTGGAGCGCGGCGGTTCTGTCGAGCTGCGTCGGCAGTGGCCCGGTGGGCGGCTCAAGGACCTGGCCGGACGCGCTGCGCGCCGCATGCGGAGCGGATCGCAGACGAAGTGACACTCAGCGCGGGAGCGTGAGGGTCTCGGCGCCTGCCTCGGTGATCGCGATCGTGTGCTCGGTGTGGGCCGTGCGGCAGCCGGTGGCGCTGCGAAGGGTCCAGCCGTCTTCGTCGGTGACCAGCACATCGGTGTCGGCCATGACCCACGGTTCGAGCGCGAGCAGCATGCCAGGGCGCAGCCTGTAGCCGCGGCCGGGGCGTCCGTCGTTCGCGACGTGCGGGTCCTGGTGCATCGTCGATCCGATGCCGTGTCCGCCGAATTCGAGGTTGATCGGATAGCCGGCGTCGCTGAGCACGGCGCCGATCGCGTGCGAGAGGTCGCCGATGCGGGCGCCCGGGCGGGCCACCGCGATTGCTGCGGCGAGTGCACGCTCGGTGGCGTCGATCATCGCGAGGTCTGCGGATGCTGCACTGTCGGTGGATCCGGCGCCGGCGCTGGTGCCGGATCCGCCGTCGGCTCCGGATCCGGCGCCGACGACGAAGCTGATGGCCGCATCGGCGGAGATCCCGCGCAGCGTGACGGCGAGGTCGAGGGTGAGCAGGTCGCCGTCCGCGAGCGCGTAGTCGTGCGGCATACCATGCAGCACGGCGTCGTTGACCGCCGTGCAGACGTAGTGACCGAAGGGCCCCCGCCCGAACGACGGGGCGTAGTCGACGTAGCAGGACACTGCGCCGGCATCCTCGATCAGCTGCTTGGTCCAGCGGTCGAGATCGAGCAGGTTCACTCCGACCGTCGCACGCTGCTTCAGCGAGTGCAGGATGCTGCCGACGAGCGCTCCGGCACTCCTCGCACGGGCGAGCTGGTCGTCGTCGAGGATTTCGATCATGGTTGTCTCCGCATCCGCATCCTGGCTGTTCCAATAACTATCCCGGTAATACTATCCCGGGATTAGAATGGGCACATGATGGTTCGGATGCCGCTGACCCCCGCCGAGGTCGAACGCGGAGAGCGTCTCGGCGCCCTGCTGCGACGAGCGCGCGGCGAGCGTTCGATGCTGACCGTCGCCCTCGACGCGGGCGTGTCGCCCGAGACCCTGCGCAAGATCGAATCCGGACGCGTCGCGACCCCTGCCTTCTCGACGATCGCCGCGATCGCCGGCGTGCTGCACCTCTCTCTCGATTCGGTCTGGGCCGAGATCGAGCCCCCGGCGCGCATGATCGGTCGCGCACAGGTCGCGTCCTGAGATGGCGCATGCGCTGATCACGGGCAGCTCTCGCGGCATCGGTCGCGCGGTCGCGCAGGTGCTCGCTCGACGAGGCGACCGGGTCGCGGTGCACTACGGCCGGGATCGAGTCGCCGCAGAGGAGACTCTCGCGTCGCTCGAGGGGCCGGGCCATGCACTCGTCGGCGGCGACCTGGGCGATCCCGTTGAGGCGCAGCGCGTGGTCGATGAGGCCGTCGCCGCCCTGGGCTCGCTCGACATCCTGGTGAACAACGCTGCGGTGGCACCGAGCGCGGCCAATGCGCATCGCGTCGATTCGACGTCGTACGCCGAGTGGCAGGCCGCGTGGTCTGCGATGGTGTCGGTCAACCTGCTCGGGGCGTCGAACGTGACGATGCTCGTGGCGCAGCACATGATCGAACGCGGATCCGGTGGGGCGATCGTCAACGTCGGGTCACGCGGAGCGTTCCGCGGCGAGGCCGATCACCCGGCATACGCCGCGACCAAGGCAGGGCTTCAGGCATTCGGCCAGTCGATGGCGCTGGTGCTCGCCCCGCACGGCATCTCGGTGACCTCCGTCGCTCCTGGCATGGTGGCGACGGAACGACAGTCGTCGAAACTCGAGAGCGAGCAGGGCGACAGCATCCGCGGGCAGAGCCCGTTCGGTCGCGTCGGCACTCCCGAAGAGGTGGCGGATGCCGTCGCGTACCTCACCTCACCCTCGGCCGTGTGGGCCTCGGGCACAGTGCTCGACCTCAACGGGGCGTCGTACTTCCGGTAGGCCTCTCGTGCCGCAGGCCCGCACACCCTCGGTCCCGTACACCCTCGGGCGCGCACACCCTCGGTCCCGCACACCCTCGGTCTCTCACCCCCTCAGGCCCGCACGCCGTGGGGAGGGGGACTCTCCTCGGGGAGGAGACTTCGCGCAAATCTCTCCTCCCGAGGAGCAGATCTCCTCCCGAGCGGCGAGCTCGCTCCGCGCCCACGGCCCGGCGTTCAGCCGCGCAGCACGTACGCCACGCGAGTCGATGTGCGCCTGCGAAGTCCGAACCCCGGGAACTCGGACTTCTCAGGTGCACATTGCCTTCGCAAGCGCGCGCCGGATGCCGGATGCCGCACGCCGGATGCCGGATGCCGGATGCCGGATGCCGGATGCCGGATGCCGGATGCCGCGGCCTACCGCCCCGCGAGCATCTCCTGCAACCGTTCGGCCTCGCCCTCGGCCATCCCGTAGCCGTGCTCGGGCCCCGGGTACACGCCCTCGCGCACCTCGCTCGCATACGCCGCGACCCCGGCCGCTGACACGCCCCGCACGTCGGCGTAGCGCTTGACGAACTTGGCGACCCCGCCGGCGTAGATGCCGAGCAGGTCGTGGAAGACGAGCACCTGGCCGTCGGCATCCGCTCCGGCTCCGATGCCGATCAGCGGGATGCGCAGCAGGGGCGCGAGCGCCGCAGTGACCTCCGACGGCACGGCCTCGATGACCAGCACCGAGACTCCGGCATCCTGCAGGGCGAGGGCGTCGTCGATCACGGCGAGTGCGGCGTCGGCGGTGCGCCCCTGGGCGCGATATCCGCCGAGCGAGGTGGCGGTCTGTGGGGTGAGTCCCACATGCCCGACGACGGGGATGCCGGCATTCACCAGCGCGCGAGCTCGTTCGACGGTGGTGCCGCCGCGTTCGATCTTGACCAGATCGACGCCCGCCTCTTTGATGAAGCGCTGCGCGGTCGCGATGGCGATCTCGTCAGATGCCTCGTACGAGCCGAAGGGCAGATCCCCGACGAGCAGCGGCGTGGAGAGTCCTCGCCGCACGGCCTTCGTGAGCATCAGCATCTCGTCGATGGTGACGGGCACGGTGCTGTCGTAGCCGAGCACCGTCATCGCGGCCGAGTCGCCGACGAGCACCATGTCGACACCGGCCTCCTCGACGATCTGCGCGCTCGGGAAGTCGTATGCGGTGACCATGACGATGGGGTCACCCGCATGCTTCTTCGCGTCGAGATCGCGCAGGGTGAGGCGCTTCGTCGGGGCGGCGTGGGCGCTCATGAGGCAGCCACCAGTTCACCGACGGCATCGTCGACGCGAACGATCGCGTTCGACCGATCGACATGCACGACGACGGGTTCGTAGTCGACGAGGTCTTCGGGCGAGTAGTCGGCATAGGAGATGACGATGATCGTGTCGCCGGTGTGCACGAGACGGGCGGTGGCGCCGTTGACCTGGATGACGCCCGACCCGCGCTCGCCGACCAGTGTGTAGGTCTCGAAGCGCGCGCCGTTGTCGACATCGACGATGTGCACCTGCTCGTGCGGCAGGATGTCGGCGGCCTCGAGCAGGTCGGGGTCGACGGTGATCGAGCCGACGTAGTGCAGGTCGCTGCCGGTGACCGTCGCGCGATGGATCTTCGACTTGAGCATGGTGCGTCGCATCAGGCGTCGCCCTTTCCGTCGGTGGCCGAGCTGGATTCGCGGGCCGAGCTGGATTCGCGGGCCGAGCTGGTCTCGGTGGTCGAGGAGGATTCGGCGGTCGAGCTGGACGCGATGGTCGAGGTGATCTCGGTGGCCGAGGTGGCTGTCAGCAGGAGGTTGTCGATGAGTCGCGCGGCGCCCACGCGGGCGGCGACGAGCAGCAGCGCGTCTCGTTCGACCGCCGTCACGAGCCGCAGTGTCTCGGCATCCCGGAGTTCCAGGTACTCGGCGTCTATCCCGGCCGCCGAGAGCACAGCGTGGGCGGCCGACAGGATGCCGTCGCGCTCCCCCGCTCGGTGCGCGGCATCCGCCGCGTCGAGGGCGCGGTTGAGCGCGGTCGCCCGCACGCGTGCATCCTCGTCGAGGTAGACGTTGCGCGAGCTCATGGCGAGCCCGTCGGATTCGCGCACGATGGGGCAGGCCACGATGCGCACGTCGAGGTCGAGGTCGCGCACGACCCGGCGGACGACGAGCACCTGCTGCGCATCCTTCTGGCCGAAGTAGGCGACGTCGGGCCGCACGATGCCGAACAGCTTGGCGACGACGGTGGCGACGCCGTCGAAGTGGTGGGATCCGCGGCTCGCGCCGTCGAGCACTTCGGTGATGCCCGCGACGTGGATGTTCGTGGCGAAGCCATCAGGGTAGATCTCGACCGCATCCGGTGCGAACAGGACGTCGACGCCCTCGGCCTCGGCGAGCGCTGAGTCGCGGGCCTCGCCACGCGGATAGGTGCTGAGGTCTTCGTTCGCGGCGAACTGGGTCGGATTGACGAACAGCGAGACGACGACCAGGTCGTTCCGCTCCCGTGCCGCCCGCATGAGCGAGAGGTGCCCCTCGTGGAACGCGCCCATCGTCGGCACGAGCCCGACGGTCCGGCCCGCTTCCTTGGCTTCGCGGACCGCGGCTCGCACCTCGGCGATCGTGCGGAGGATTCTCATGCCCGGGGCTCCTCGGTGGTGGCCGCGTGCTCGGCGGTCGTGTGGGTCGCGTCTGCGCGAGGCGCGCGGCCGGCGACCGCGCGGGTGGCAGCGGCGAGGGCGTCGAAGAGGTCTCGGTAGTCGGCGGATGCTGCGCGCTGCCGCGCCACGGTGGCCTCGTCACCGCGAGCGATCGGCCCGGTGAGAGCGGATGCGGCGCCACGCGCCACCCAGTTGTCGACCGTCTGGCGCACGAGCGGCGCGAGATGGGCGCGGTCGACTCCGGCATCCTTCGCGAGCTGCTCGGCCGCGTCGAGCACGGTGAGCACGAAGTTCGAGGCGAAGGAGGCGGCGGCGTGATACTCCGCACGGTGGGCGTCGTCGACGCGGAAAGGGTTCGCGCCGAGTGCCCGCGCGAGCGCTTCGGCCACCTCGAGCGCCTCGGGTGTGCGGCCATCGACCGCGGCGCCGATGCCACGGAACACCTCGGGGGTTTCCTTGCCGGTGAAGGTCTGCAGGGGGTGAAGGCTGAAGTCGACGTCGGCGAGCGGAGTCGCACCGGAGACATGGGCGAGGAGGCGCGCATGCGGCCGCGCGGCGAAGGCCACCGCCGCGATGGCCGAGTCCGGAACACAGAGCAGAGCGATATCAGCATCCGGCATCCGGTCGTCCCGACGGAGAGGCCCGAGGACGCCGAGACCCGCTGCGCGCAGCTCTCGTGCGAGTACGCCACCGAGACGGCCGGCGCCGACGATGGCGATGGTCGTGTCAGGTGTGAGAGCAGGGCTGCTGTGCATGTCGATTCCCCGGCCGAGACGTGCGGCGCGGATGGGATGAGTATCCGCCTGAGACGGCGTGTGCGCAAAATCTGGGAGCAAAGTGCCCGGAATTGTCTCGCTCTCAGTTCGCATAAACGACACAGAGTGAATGTCTGATTTGTCATACTGGTCTGCGACTCAACCACTCAGACCAGCGCACATCGAGCGACCTCGCGCATCGCGGGCGTGATGACGCCGAACTGCTTCGGCCCCGACAGCGATGCGAAGCCCTCCGCGAGCCGCGCGATCTCCTCGCTCTTGTCTCCGACGTCGTCACTGATGCGGGAGGAGAGGATCCGGTCGAATTGATCACTGCCGAAGATCGAATCCGTCTGATCGAGAAGGACCGCTCCCGCGGCGACGTGGCTCGCGAGCTCATCGAGATGCTGCGCAGCACCATCGGCGATCGCCAGCAGAGCGATTGCCCCCTCGGCATCCCGCCGCGGAAGCGGCATGCCGTACCGGTCGCGCGTCGACGCGCCGATCTTCCCTGCCAGGGCCGCCAGCGTGCCCCGCGTCGGTTGGACGAGGCTCTTCGCATACGCCGTCGCGACGACGCGTCCCTTCAGACGCCGGATCAGTTTCGCGCGCCGGGCGAACGCGATCACCGTGCTGCTCGGCTCCCTGGGCCCCGGGCCGCCACCCCACCCCAGCGAGCGCGTGAGCCGCTCGACATCCGACTCGGGGATCCATCCGGTCACCGGGTCCTGAACGACCCCGGTTCCTCCGAGATGGCGCAGCAGCCCTGCGAGGGGAGCGACAGCGGTCTCGACCGTCGCGCGGTCGGGCACACTCTGGCGCAGCAGACCGATGGCGTCGATGTGTGAGAGCAGAGCCAGCCGCCGGGCCGGGGTGAGAGCGCTGAGAAGCGTGGCGATGCGCGACGAGCGACGGATGCGGGGATCGACGTCCCTCATATCCCGCTCCTCGAAGTAGGGCCTGACCACGCCATGCCGGCGCATCAGTTCGCGGTTCACGTCGTCCTCTCGGAACGGCGCAGGTTGCGTCAACCAGTCGCCCTGCACCGCGGGCGAGGACGTCGACGAGCACGCAGAGACCAACGACGCGCCCAGAGGCGGAGCATCCACAGGCCGCACGATGATGTCGGACCGATGATCGAGCGCGGGCATCGCCATGCGCCATCGGTCGATGGATTCCGCATCCGGGCGCGGGCGCTCGTAGTCGTCCGAGTCGTCGTAGTACTCGGGCTTCTCCAGCGGTTCCCGCCCGATGCTCAGGAGGTAGGCGTCAACGATCCACTCCATCGGAGCGGTCTGGGGAAGGACGATCGAACGATCGAACTCCGGATGGCCGGCGTTCGTGATTTCGACGCGCACGAAGGAGGCGACTCGGGCAGGTATCTGGATGCTCATGCGAGCGAGGCTATTGAGCATGCCCGACACCGACGGACCCTCATCCCGCGTTCTGTTCAGAACCCTATTCGGGTGTCAGCCGTGCAGGAGAGAAACGCCCGTCACGCGTAGCGCTCCGCCAGCCAGGCTTCACCGTGGCTCGGGATCCCGCGATCACGAGCCACGCAGCCTTCGTCACGGCTGGCTGCGGAGCGAAGCAATGCTCCCGCAGCCGCTGCTGCCATTCCGACCGGGGCCTGGCCATGTCGGACGTCAGTACGACGAGGCCCACGGAGTAGGCGCACCGACCGCCGCCGCTACAGGTAATACGTGCGCGTGAGCTCAGCCCCGTCTTCTCGACCCCATTCGAGCGTGACTCCCCGCACGGCAGGACCGCCAAGGGTGTGGTGCAAGCGCACTTGGAAGGATGCCGTCGGTGGCACGTCAAGCGGAAGCTGCTCGCGCAGCGTCGCCGCGACACCGGCCGTCGCCGAGATGCCCGACACCACCAGGAGTTCCCTGCTCGTGTTGCGGAAGGTCCCGACTCGTCCATCACTGATGAACGTCCACGGCTCCGCCTCAGCAACGGACGACGCACTGAGAGTGGGTCTCGTCGGCTGAACAGTCGGCTCGCGGTTCAGCGCATCCCCGATCTCGCGCACACCACCCTTCGCCGACAGGCTGTTGATGAAGGCGATGACCGCGACGGTCGACGCCGCGATGGATGCCACAGCACCGAGCCACGAAGGCACGACGACGCCCCAGAAGTCGGTCGGCACGGGTTCCATGACCGCACTCTATCCGCGGACGTCGACACCGGACAGGGGTGGTCTGCACCGTGCCGAGCCCTCGCCGCGTCTCGTCTCAGTCGACTTCGCCGTCTGCGCTCAACGGCCGGGGGAGGGACTCTGCGTCCTCGCGGGCTCCGCTCAACGGCCGGGGGACGCTGCGCTTCAGCATCCGCCGTACCCTTAACTGTTCTGCCCCATCCCCGGGCACCTTCTCTGGAGCATCCCCATGTCTGCAACTGCGATCGACGATCGCGCCCGCTATCGGGCGAATCCCACGGTTCTCGACGCGCTGAAGAGCCCGCGGATGCTGACGCGCGAGGTGCTCGCGGGGCTGGTCGTGGGGCTCGCGCTGATCCCCGAGGCGATCGCGTTCTCTGTGATCGCGGGCGTCGACCCGAAGGTCGGGCTGTTCTCGTCGTTCATCATGGCGATGTCGATCGCGTTCCTCGGTGGGCGCCCGGCGATGGTCACCGCGGCGACCGGAGCCGTCGCCCTCGTGATCGCGCCGGTCGCGCCGACATACGGGATGGATTACTTCATCGCGACCGTCATCCTCGCGGGCATATTCCAGGTGCTCCTCGGGGTGCTGGGCGTCGCGAAGCTGATGCGGTTCATCCCCCGCAGCGTCATGGTCGGGTTCGTGAACGCGCTGGCGATCTTCGTGTTCAGCTCGCAGTTCCCGCAGCTGATCGATGCGCCGTGGCTGGTCTATCCGCTGGTCGCGCTGGGAATCGTCGTGATGATCGTGATGCCGAAGATCACCACGATCGTGCCGGCGCCGCTCGTGTCGGTGATCATCGTGACGGCTGTGGTGATGGCGTTCGCGATCACCGTGCCGACGGTCGGCGATCAGGGGGAGCTGCCGAAGAGCCTGCCCGAACTGTTCATCCCGAACGTGCCGCTGACGTGGGAGACGTTCACGATCATCGCGCCGTTCGCGCTCGGGGTCGCGCTGGTCGGGCTCATGGAGTCGCTGCTCACCGCCAAGCTCGTCGACGAGATCACCGACACGCACTCGAACAAGACGCGCGAGTCGTGGGCGCAGGGCGTGGCGAACATGCTCTCGGGGATCTTCGGCGGAATGGGCGGATGCGCCGTGATCGGTCAGACGATGATCGGCGTCAAAGCCTCGGGCGCCCGCACCCGCATCTCGACGTTCTGCGCCGGCATCTTCCTGTTCCTACTGGTCGTCGTGTTCGGCGACTTCGTGAGCACGATCCCCATGGCCGCCCTCGTCGCCGTGATGATCATGGTCGCGATCGGAGCCTTCGACTGGCACAGCGTCAAGCCGTCGACCCTGAAGCGGATGCCGAAGAGCGAGACGTTCGTGATGGTGGCGACCGTCGTGCTCGTGCTCATCACGCACAACCTCGCCGTCGGCGTCATCGGCGGAGTGCTCGTCGCCTCGGTGCTGTTCGTGCGGCGGGTGGCGCACTTCGTCTCGGTGTCGCGGAGCGCTGCCGGTGATGTGGTCACCTACACCGTGACGGGCGAGCTGTTCTTCGCCTCGAGCAACGACCTGACGACGCTGTTCTCCTACCCGGAGGACCCTGATCGCATCGTGATCGACCTCACCGGATCGCACATCTGGGACGCCTCGACGGTCGCGGCTCTGGACGCGATCGAGACGAAGTACACCGCGCTCGGCAAGGCGGTCGAGATCATCGGGATGAACGACAGCAGCCAGCGGATGCGGGGACGGCTGACCGGCGGGTTCGAGTAGGGGCGGCTCAGCCCGGCCAGTCGGCGAGACTGCCCCGTCAGACGGCGAGACTGCCCCGTCAGTCGGCGAGATGGCCCCGTCAGACGGCGAGACCGCCGGGCCGGTCGGCGACTGCCCCGTCAGACGGCGAGACCGCCCGGTCAGTCGGCGAGACGCTGTTTCCGCGGCGAAACCCAGCTGCAGAACATAGGTCTCGTCACAGATGACGGGTCTCACCGGAGAGCGGGCTCCGCATGGGCATGGGACCCATATTCCAGGGCGAGACCCACCGGCAGGACATGGGTCTCGTCACGGAATGTGGGTCTCGGCGGATCCCCACCGGCAGGACATGGGTCTCGTCACGGGAGGTGGGTCTCTCCGGCATTACGCGCATGGGCTGGCCCCCAGCCCGCGAGTACAAGTACAATTGCACTCTCGAGGAGAGGTGCCGCCGGCGCACCTCGGAGAAGAGCCACGCGATGCCAGTGACCCGAGTCCCCGCTCATGCCCCGGTCGGACCCACGATGCACGGGGTGCGCCGTGCACTGCGATCACCTGCGCTGATCGAACACGGATTGCTGAGCGACTGGCACGCGCGCAACCGACAGGTCACGCTGCCGCACGGCATCGCGATGCTCGACGAATACGGCACCCTCGACAACGTGCGGCGCCTCACCGGTGAATCGGATGCCGACTTCCGCGGCATGCTCTTCGCCGACTCCGACATCTACAAGACCCTCGAAGCGGCAGCCTGGGAGCTCGGCCGCGAAGAGGATGCCGCCCTGCGGTCGTTCTTCGACCGCACCGTCGATCTCATCGAGCGCGCACAGCAGGACGACGGCTACCTCGACTCCGCGTACCTCGGCCGCGACGACCGCGGCCCATGGACGGACTTCGCCCAGGGCCACGAGCTCTACTGCCTGGGCCACCTGATCCAGGCGGCCGTCGGTGCACATCGGGCGCTCGGCGATGATCGTCTGCTGCGCGTCGCCGAACGTTTCGTCGAGCACGTCGTCGACCGCATGGGCGCCGACGACGCGGTGGAGTACTGCGGGCACCCGCTCATCGAGGCGGCGCTCGTCGAGCTCTACCGCACGACGGGCGAGCAGGCCCCACTCGACCTCGCCACGTCGTTCATCCGCCGACGCGGTGCCGGCTTCCTCGGGGGCGTGATGTTCGGCGCCGCGTACTACCAGGACGAGCAGCCCGCCCTGGAGGCCACGAAGATGCGGGGACACGCGGTTCGGGCGCTCTATCTGAACCAGGGGATCACCGACGTGTTCCTCGAGACCGGTGACAGCGCGATGCTCGATGTGATGCGCACCCAGTGGAACGACCTCGTCGCACACCGCATGTACCTCACCGGTGGCACGGGCGCCCGCCACGAGGATGAGGCGTTCGGCGAAGCCTTCGAGCTGCCGCCCGACCGCGCGTACGCCGAGACCTGCGCGGGCGTCGCGCTCTTCGGGTGGGCCTGGCGGATGTACCTCGCCACGGGCGATGCCGCATGCATGGATGTCGCCGAGACAGCCCTCTACAACGTCGTCGCCGCGGGCATCTCGACTCAGGGCGACTCGTTCACCTACGTCAACCCGCTGCAGGTGCGCGATGAGCGACCCTACGGTGGCGATGCCCCGGCCGCACGTCGCCGCTGGTTCAGCTGCGCGTGCTGCCCGCCCAACCTGATGCGCACGTTCGCAACGCTCGAGCACCACCTCGCCGCCGAACGCGAGGACGGCCTCGACATCGTGCTCTACGCCTCAGCCACCCTGCGCGCACACGGCGCGTCGGTCACGATCGACACCGCGTACCCGGCCGAGGGCAGCATCCGCATCACCGTCGACGGAGACGCCGATGAGGGATGCCGCCGACTGGCGCTCCGGATGCCGGAGTGGGCGCTCGGACGACCCGTCACCCTGCGCCGCGACGGCGTCGTCGTCGAGCCGGTCGTCGAGGAGGGATGGATCGTCGTGGACGACGCCCTCGTCGACGGCACCGTGCTCGAGCTGGAGCTGCCGGTGGCGGCCGAGGTCATCCATCCGAATCCGCGAATCGACGCGGTGCGCGGAACCGTGGCCGTGCGCCGCGGACCCGTCGTCTACAGCGCGGTGGGCGACGTCGACGGGCTGACCGTGGATGCCGAGGACCTCTCCGCTTCACTTGCCGAAGAGTCGGCCGTCACCGGGGGTGTCGGCACGCCAGGGCTTCTCGGTCCGCGGATCGCCCTTCCCGCCCGCCGGCTGCCGGCCACCCCGCAGCCGCTCTATGCGCGCGACGTCGACCGTGCCGCATCCGAAGAGTTAGTGGTCGAGCTGCGTCCGTTCGCGGAGTTCGACGGCGGCACCTCGATGCGCGTCTGGATGCCGACCTCGACGCCCTGAGCGTGCGGCCGTCGCCCGGGCTGAGCGGTGCGGGGCGTGACTCAGCGCGGGTATCGAGGCGCGACACCAGACGGTGCGGGGTCAAAAACGCACCCGAAGCGGCCCCGAGCGGTGCAAAACTGACCACGCACGCGGGATGCGGCGCAGGGCGGGCATCGAGGCGCAGCATCCGACGGTGCGGGGTCAAAAACGAACCCGAAACGGCCCGGAGCGATGCGAAACTGACCACCCACGCCGGATGGGGCGCAGGGCGGGCATCGAGGCGCAGCATCCGACGGTGCGGGGTCAAAAACGCACCCGAAACGGCCCCGAGCGGTGCAAAACTGACCACGCACACAGGACGCGGCGCAGGGCGGGCATCGCGACGCAGCATCCGACGGTGCGGGGTCAAAAACGCACCGGAAACGGGCCGGAGCGATGCGAAACTGACCCCGCACGCGGGATGGGGCGCGGATCTGGCACCGAGGCGCAGTAGGTAGCAGTGCGGGGTCAAAAACGCACCCGAAACGGCCCGGAGCGATGCGAAACTGACCACGCACGCGGGGCACGGAGACGGCAGACGGCAGGCGGCAGGCGGCAGGCGGCCGGCGGCGAACAGCACCGGATGCCGCGCGGGTGCTGCTCGGAGGGGCGGGGGCCGATGCACGCCGACCCCCGGCCCGTGCGTCAGGGCAGGATCAGGATGCCGTCGACGCGGCGCGCGATGCCGAGCGGGTTGCCGTCCTTGAGCGCCTCGGGCAGCAGGGGCTCCGGCACGTTCTGGTAGGCCACCGGACGCAGGAAGCGCGTGATCGCCGCCATGCCCACCGACGTCGTCCCGACCGCGGTCGTGGCCGGGTACGGGCCGCCGTGCTGCTGCGCCCAGGTCACCGACACACCGGTCGGCCACTGGTTCCAGAGCACGCGTCCTGCGCGGTCGGACAGCTTCGGCAGCAGGTCGACGGCGATCTCGTCGTCATCCTCGCCGATGATCGTGGCCGTCAACTGACCCTCGAGCCGATCCGCGAACTCGAGCAGTTCGCTCTCGTCGTCGTAGGTCACCACCAGCGCCGCCGGTCCGAACATCTCGCTCATCAGCGTGTGCATCTCGGCACGCAGCGTCTCGGACGACGCGGCGAGCAGCACGGGCGACGGCGCCTCGGCATCCGCGCCCGAATCGCCACCGGCGCCAGCACCAGCGCCGGCACCAGCACCAGCACCAGCACCGGCATCCGCACCAGCACCGCCACCAGCGCCGGCACCGCCACCAGCACCGACCGAGAGCGTGCGCACGCCGGCTACGCCCTGCGTCGAGGCGAGCGAGTCGCGGAAGCCGCTCTCGATCCCGGGGTTGAGCAGCGGTGTCGCGGCGGGCAGCTGCTGCGCTTCGAGCTCGGCGACGATCGACGACTCCGCGGGCACGAAGAGCACTCCCGGCTTGGTGCAGAGCTGCCCGGCGCTGCCGGTCACCGAGGCGACGAGGTCACGGGCGATGCCCGCAGCGTCGCGCTCGGCCGCGCGCTTGGTCACGAACGCGGGGTTGGTGCTGCCGAGCTCGCCGTAGAACGGGATGGGCTCGGGGCGGGCCGCCGCGATGTCGAACAGGGCGCGCCCTCCGCGCACCGAACCGGTGAAAGCCGCAGCCTTGATGCCGGGCGCCCGCAGCGCGCGCACGCCCGCCTCGGTGCCGTAGATCGTCTGGAAGAGCCCCTCGGGTGCTCCCGCCGCGGCGAACGCATCGACGACCACCGCGGTGGTCGCGTCGGAGAGGTCGGGGTGACCGTGGTGGGCCTTGAGCACCACGGCGTTACCTGCGGCGAGCGCACTGGCAGTGTCACCACCGGCGACAGAGAACGCGAACGGGAAGTTGCTCGCGGCGAACACGAGCGTCGCCCCGATGGGTTCGAGCTGACGACGCAGATCGGGGCGCGGCGCGCCCATCGGCCAGTCGGCGTCTGCGTGGTCGATCCGCGCGTCGAGCCAGAGACCCTCGGGGAGCATCTCGGCGAACATGCGCAGCTGGAAGGTGGTGCGACGCAGCTCGCCCCTCAGTCGCGCCTCGGCGAGGTGGGTCTCGCGCTGCGCCACGGGGACCAGCTCGTCGGCGTGCTGGTCGAGAGCGTCGGCCACGGTGGCGAGCGCCCGGGCCCGCTCGGAGATGGCGGTGCGCTTCCACTGCTCCGATGCGCGTACGGCGGCGTCGACGATCTGGTCGACGGTGGTGTCGGATGTGTCGTGCATGGTCATGACTCCTCCTGGTTCGGGTGGTGCGGCACGAGCGAGGCGAGGTCGCCCAGCGACACGGGCACGCCCACCTGTCGATTGGTCAAGGATTCGAGTGCGGGGGCATCGACGTCGCCGCCGGTTCCGGTCGCGACGAGCTTCGAGAGGGCGAACCCGCACACCCTCCCCTGGCAGAGGCCCATGCCGGGTCGCGCGGTGACGCGCACGTCTCGGGCGTCGTCGGCGCGCAGGCCGTCGACGGCATCCGTCACCTCGGCGGCGGTCACCTCTTCGCACCGGCAGACGTGGGTCTCGGGGGTCAACCACTGGTCCCACGCGACGGGCACGGGACTCGCCCGGTGCATGCCGATCGCGAAACGCCGCCCGCGCCGCAGGCGACGGCGATGCCGGGCCATCGCGCGCAGATCGGCCGTCGCACCGAGGTCGCTCGCCACCGCGGCTCCGGCGAGCTCGCCCTCGGCGCACGATGCGATCGCCCCGCCGATGCCGGTGACCTCGCCGGCGGCGTAGACCAGAGGATCCGACGAGCGCAGGTCGTCGTCGACATCGATCACGAGTGATCCATCGACGTCGATGCGGGTTCGCAGGCCGAGACCCACCGCCAGCTCGAGCTGAGGAGTGAAACCCCACCCGAAGGCGACGAGGTCGGCTGCCACGGTGCGAGCCGAGCCGGGGCGCACGCGTCCGGCGCCGTCGACGCGCGACAGCTCGACCTCGGATGCCCGCCCGGTGCCGCGCACCGCCGTGACGACGGTGCGCGTGCGGAACGGCACCCGATGACGGAGGAAGGTCGCGGCATACTGCACGCCCTCCCACAGCTTGCCCGGCTCCTGCACCGCGCGCAGCGGCGTGGCCACCCAGCGCGACAGGGCATTGGCGTCGACCACCTCGACGACCTCGACCCCGGCCTCGGCGAGCCCCGCGGCGACCGAGAGCAAGAAGGGCCCGGTTCCGGCGACCACCGCGCGTCGACCGGCGCGCACCTGGTTGGCCTTGAGCATCGCCTGCACGCCGCCGGCCGCCATCACCCCGGGCAGCGTCCACCCCGGGACGGGCAGCTGTCGGTCGTAGGCCCCGGTCGCGATCACGAGTCGTCGCGCCCAGGTGGTGCGCTCGGCGAGCGGCAGGGTGTCGGCGCCGGTGACCGCGCTCGTGCGCAGGGCCACGCGGTCGCCGAAGCCGTCGGTGCGCCACACCTGTCGCCCCGACAGATGCCGGATGCTGCCGGATGCGACGGCGGCGGCGAGCCGATCGCGCAGATCGGTGTAGTGCTTCCAGTGATGGTGGCCGGTGTGCTCGGGCGCCGAGAACTCGTCACGATGGCGCTCGTCGGGGTGGCGCCAGTACTGGCCACCCGTCTGTCGCCCGGCATCGATCAGCACGACCCGCAGGCCGTGCTCGGCGGCGGCGACCGCGGCGCTCAGCCCTGCGGGCCCAGCACCGACGACCACGACATCAGCGGGGGCGGCCTCGGCGGTCGGCGCGATGTTCTCGTCAGTCATGCGACTCCTCCGGCTCCGACGGTGATTCTGAAGGGGACACCGACTCGGGCAGCGGCTCCTCCAGCGGCAGCGGCTCCACCAGCGGCAGCGGCTCCACCAACGGCAGCGGCTCCACCAACGGCAGCGGTTCATCCGGATCCGCGCTCCGCACATCCTGACCTGCGCACGCCTCGACGAGACAGGCGCGCTGGCTGCGCGCGCCGTCGACGGTGACGAGGCAGTCGAAGCAGACGCCGATGCCGCAGAAGAGCCCGCGCGGTGCGTGGTCTCGTCGCGTCGTACGCCACGACACGATGCCCGCGCCCGCGAGCACGCCGCCGATCGTCTGCCCCGGCGTGAACGGCACGGGGGTGCC
Organism: Microbacterium sp. NPDC087589; assembly: GCF_044743635.1. Taxonomy (NCBI): domain Bacteria; kingdom Bacillati; phylum Actinomycetota; class Actinomycetes; order Micrococcales; family Microbacteriaceae; genus Microbacterium; species Microbacterium sp. NPDC087589. The sequence goes on along the minus strand of NZ_JBIUWV010000005.1, from coordinate 222,235 downwards.
GTCGAAATCGAGGCTGGCGGCGGATCCAGCACCGGTGCCAGACCCGGCATTGCTCACGGATCCCGCACTGTTCACGGGTTCGGTCCTGTCGATGTTCGTCCGGGTCATGCGGCGACGAGTCCTTCGAGTCGGTCGGGCCGGAAGGGCGTCAGGTCGAGATCGGTCGCCTCCGAGCGCAGCGCCTGCGAGAGCAGCTTGCCCGTGCCGACGGAGAGCCCCACGCCCGCGCCTTCATGCCCTGCAGCGTGCCAGAGGCCCGGCAGCCGGGCGTCCTCACCGATGGCCGGCAGGTGGTCGGGGCAGTACGGCCGGAACCCCGAGTACGCGCGTTGCACGCCCACATCGCGCAGCGCCGGGAACAGGCCGAGACCGCTCGCGGCGATGCGCGCGACCGCCTCGGCCGAGAACGACCGGTCAAACCCGACGCGCTCGCGGCTCGCTCCGAGCAGGATCGTCCCGCTCGGGGTGCCCTCGACCACCGGGGAGACCTGCAGACCGGCATCCGAGCTCGCGACGTCGCCGACGTATTCGGCGGCGTAGACCTTGTGGTGCACCGTGATCGGCACGGGCTCTGTGACGAGCACGAAACCGCGCCGGGGCAGCACCGGCAGGTGCACGCCCGCGAGCGCGGCGACCTCGCCGCTCCAGGGTCCGGCGCAGTTGACCACGGCCCCGGCCGAGATGCGACCGAGTGAGGTGTCGACGCCGACGACACGACCGTGGTCGGAGAGGATGCCGTGCACTGTCGTTCTGGTGTGCAACTGCGCTCCGTGCTCGATCGCCAGCCGCAGCAGATGGTGGGTGGCGAGCAGCGGCTGCACCTGCGCGTCGTCGGGGTAGAACGCGCCGCCGACGAGGGCGGGGTTGATGTACGGCTCGACCTCGCGCAGGCCGGGGTTGCCGTCGATGATCTCGGCGCGGATGCCCAGCTCTCGCTGATGCGCGACGAGTCCGACCAGACCAGACATGCTCGCGTCGCTGCCGGCGACGACGAGGCCGCCCTTGGATTCGAACTCCCAGAGGCCGGCGTGCTCGGCGAGATCCTCCCGCCACACGCGCTGCGAATAGAGCGACAGCTCGAGTTCCGGCCCCACCTCTTTGTCGGAGACGAGGATGTTGCCCTCGCACCGACTGCTCGTGCCCGAGGCGATGGAACCGCGCTCGATCACGATGGTCCGAAGGCCGGATGCCGCGGCGAAATACGCCGTCGCGGCACCGACGACTCCCGCGCCGACGATGACGACGTCGGCGCGTGCTGTCGATGGAGTCACTAGCCGTTCGCCTCCGAGGGGTGGGGCTCGCCCACGGTGTGACCAGACCAGTCGCCCTTCACGTGCTCGATGTGCGAGAACACGAGGTCGCGGGCGCGCACCGCGTCGCGGGCCTCGATCGCATCCATGATCGTGTGGTGCTCCTTGGCAGAGCTGGTGAGATGCCCGCGTTCGTAGAGTTCGGCGAGGCCGAACAGACGGGTCTGCGAGCGCAGCGACTGGATGAGCTGCGTGAGACGGGCGTTGCCCGCGTACTGCAGGATCGCCAGGTGGAAGTCGCTGTCGGCGCTCAGGTACTCGACGAGGTCGCCCCGGTCGGCTGCCGCGACGATGTCGTCAGCCTTGCTGCGGAGATCCGCGAACGCGCTCTCGGGAATCAGCGGGGTCGCCTTCTCGACGGCCGGCGGCTCGAGGAACAGTCGCAGCTCGGTGACCTCGGCCAGGTCGTGCGACGACACCTCGGTCACGCGGAATCCGCGGTTGGGCATCGCGACGACGAGTCCTTCGCGCACGAGATCGAGCATGGCCTCGCGGATGGGCGTCGCCGACGTGCCGAACTCCTCGCCGAGGCTCGGTGCCGAATACACGCGGCCGGGCTGCATCTCGCCGCTGATGATGGCCGAGCGCAGGGCACGAGTCACCGTGTCGCGAACACTGGGCTGCTTGCTGAGCCGAACGAGGCTGCGCGTGTCACTTCCGGACATCTGTGTTCCCTCTCTGAGGCGATGCTTCGGCGCTCGGCGCCTGCCTCAGGATCCGCGCCACCACGGCGAGATCCTCCCAGCTCATCCCGACACCCGTGTAGACCGCCGGTCGAGCCTCGCGGCGCACGAACGCACCCGCGACCAACTCTCGCAGATTCGTCACAGGCTGCGCACCTGTCTGCCAGTCGCCGAGGTCGCGGGCCTGCAGCAGGTTGCCGTTCTCGCGGAACGCCGATGCCCGGGCCTCGACCACGAGATCGGCATCCGTCACCAGCTCCGCGGCCAGCTCGCGACGGTCGGCGCCGTGCGAGCCGACCGCGGCGACGACGGCGTGAGCGCCGACGTCGTCACGACCGAGCACCGGCACGCTCGACGACGTGGCAGCGATGACGACGTCGGCCGCACGCAGACTTTCGGCGTCGCGGGATTCGGCATCAGCTCCCACTGCCGGGATGCCGTCGGCACGCAGCCGCTCGACCAGATCAGCAGTGCGGCCGGCGGTGCGCCCCACGATGCTGACGGCGCCGACCGGCATCAGGTCGACGAGAGTGCGCACGTGCGCCTCTGCCTGCGGACCCGAGCCGAGCACGGCGAGCGACTCGATTCCCTCTCGCGCTCCACGCGGGTCGGCCTGCAGCATCCCCCGGATCGCGACCGCGGTGACCGCGGGGGTGCGGAGCGTCGTGAGGTGCGCGCCCTCGAGGATCGCGAGCGGACTCAGCGTCGCCGCGTCGAAGACGAGGTACCAGGCCTGGATCTTGGGCAGCCCGCGCTCGGGGTTGTGCGGAGCGATGGTGACGACCTTGATGCCCGCATGCTCGGGCGACTGCGTCGGCATCAGCAGGAACTCGCCGCTGTCGAGCGGGCTGAACAGGCGCCGCGCGTCGGCCTCGATGTCGACCCCGTCGCGCAGTGCCGACTCGATGGCGTCCACGGCGCCGCGCCGGTCGATCGCCGCATCGATCTCGTCGACGCCGATCACCGGCACGGAAGCCGGAGCGACGGGCGTCAGAGCCGCAGGTGTCAGAGCCGCAGGTGTCCCAGGAACAGTCGTCACAGTACGAACCCCTGGGGGAAGGGATCACTGGGGTCGAGCATGTACTGCGCCGTGCCCGTCACCCACGCCCGGCCCGTGATCGTGGGGATGACGGCGGGGATGCCGGCGACCTCGGTCGTCTCGACGAGACGCCCCGTGAAGCTCGTGCCGATGAACGACTCGTTGACGAAGTCCTGGTCGAGCGGCAGCTCGCCGCGCGCGTGCAGCTGAGCCATCCGGGCGCTGGTGCCGGTGCCGCAGGGCGACCGGTCGAACCAGCCGGGGTAGATGGCCATGGCGTGACGCGAATGCTGCGCGGTCGACCCCGGCGCCTTCAGGTACACGTGGTGGCAGCCACGGATCGTCGGGTCGACGGGATGCACCGGCTCACCCTGCGCCTCGATGGCCTCCATGATGCTGAGGCCCGCGGCGAGCAGCTCGTCCTTGTGCGCGCGGTCGAACGGCAGCCCGATCTGCTCGAGCGAGACGATCGCATAGAAGTTGCCGCCGAACGCGAGGTCGTACTCGACGGCCCCGAGCCCCGGCACGTCGACGACCTGATCGAGCGCCACGACGAACGAGGGCACGTTGCGCAGGGTCACGCTGTCGGCATGCCCGTCGGAGACGTGCACCTCGGCGATCACGAGACCCGCCGGGGTGTCGAGGCGAATGGTGGTGACCGGCTCGACGACAGGGACCATGCCCGTCTCGACGAGCACGGTCGCCACACCGATCGTGCCGTGCCCGCACATGGGCAGGCAGCCGGACACCTCGATGTAGAGCACGCCGAAGTCGGCATCCGGTCGCGTCGGCGGCTGGAGGATCGCTCCGCTCATCGCGCTGTGACCGCGGGGTTCGTTCATCAGCAGCAGGCGCAGGTCATCGCTGTTCGCCATGAACCACTGCCGGCGCTCCTCCATCGTCGACCCCGGCATCACTCCGACGCCGCCGACGATCACGCGCGTCGGCATCCCCTCGGTGTGGGAGTCGACGGCGTGGAAGACGCGTTGTGCTCGCATGTGGATCTCCGGATCAGCGGTAGCCCTTGGCCAGAACGGCCTCGGTGTCGGCGATGATACGCGTGCGCACCTCGTCGGGAAGCGGCAGGCGCGGCGGGCGGGTCGTGATGCCCGCGGGCGCGACACCGGCGACCTCCTGCGAGAGCTTGATCGCCTGCACGAACCAGGTCTTCGAGTCCCAGCGCAGCAGCGGGTGCAGGTCGCGGTACATCGCGTGGGCCTTGGCCCAGCTGGCGGGGTCGCCCGAGGTCGACAGGTTGTAGAGCTCGACCGTGGATGCCGGGATCGCGTTCGGGTAGCCGGCGACCCACCCGAGGGCGCCGTTGATGCCGAGCTCGAGCACGACGTCGTCGGATCCGATCGAGATGTCGAGACCCGGGGCGAGCTCGCGGATCGCGTACGCGTTGCGCACGTCACCCGAGAACTCCTTGACCGAGACGATGAGCCCCTCGTCGAAGAGACGCGCGAGCAGCTCGGGGCGCAGGTCGATCTTGGTGTCGATGGGGTTGTTGTACGCGAGGATCGGCAGGCCCACGGCGGCGACGCGGCGGTAGTGGTCGACGACCTCGTCATCGCTCGCCCGGTAGGCGTTCGGGGGAAGCAGCATCACGGCCGGTGCGCCATGCTCGGCGGCGTGCTCGGTGAAGCGCACGCTCTCCATGGCGCCGTACGCGCCGACACCGGGGATCACGGCGACGCCCTCGGGCGACGCCTCCACGGCGGTGAGGTAGACCTGCTTGCGCTCCTCCTCCGTCAGCGTCTGGTACTCGCCGAGCGATCCGTTCGGGATGATCCCCGTCACACCGTTGTCGGTGGTGAAGCGGATGTGCTCGGCGTAGGCGTCGTAGTTGACGGAGAAGTCCGGGTTGATCGGAAGGGTCGTCGCGAGATTGACGCCGTGCCAGGGCTTCTTTTCGGTCATGAGTCAGAACTCCTGTGCTGTCGGCGCCCCTCGGCACCACGGTGATGAATGAGTACAATTGCAATGTTAGTGGCGAACGGCGCCTGTGTCCATGAGTCTCGCGGTTTCTTCACGAGGCATCACCCCTCGCCGGCAGAATCAGCCGCTGACGAGGCTCTTCATTGCCCGCTCGATCGGTCGCCGCGAACTCGATGACCTGCTCGTCGTCGGAGAGCGCACGCACGAATGCCTCCTGGAAGGTCGCCCAGAACGTGCCGAGCCCCTCCCACTGGATACGCTCGACGCCCGAGATCTCGTCGGTCGCGGTGAGCGTGATCTCGACGCTCGATCCGAGTCGTCGCACGGTGGCCCGAGAGAGGGGTGCCGCAGTGTCGACCGCGAAGCCACGCGACGCATGGCCTGTCGCCCCCGCCGCATCGGTCGCGCGCGCTCGCACCTCGTGCCTGCCGTCGCCGGGAAGAGAGAAGGGGCCGGTGTACGGCATCCATCCGTCGTCTCCCACCGCGACCTCGACCCGCAGGTCGCCTGCCCCGGCCCCGGCCCCGGCCCCGGCCCCGGCCCCGGCGAGATCGTCGGCTGCGACGACGATCGTCGGAACCTCCGTGAACCAGCCGGACGGCGCGGGCAGTGCGGGCGTCGTGATCGCGACCGACGGCGCGATCGGTGCGTCGGCGAGGGACCGAGGGATGCTCCACTCGACCACGGGGATGCCGTCGCCGTCGGCCCGCTCACGCCAGGTCACCGTCGAGGCGTCGACGTCGTGCACCGAGCCGGGAGCGCGCCCTCCGAGCCCGTCGATGTCTGCGACGGCGGCCGCCTGCAGCACCTGGATGAGCTCGCTCTGCGCGAGCAGCCCCTCGCGGCGCGCGGCGCTCGCGGTCTCGCCGACCCTGTCGAGAAAACCCGCTCGCGTCGACGGCACGGGCTCGCGCCACACGTCATCGAGCAGCGAGCTGCCGTCCTGCCGCAGTCTCACCGGCACGTCGGTCTCTGCGCCCAGGAACCCGATGGTGGGCCCGGAGGCGCGCACGTACATGTGGTACCTGTCGTCGCTGCCGGTCCAGACCGGTTCGAAGCGCACACCCGCGATCTGCACGGCGCCGTCGTTCCGCAGCGCCACCTCGACGTCTGCCGCGGAGCGCGCATCATCGGCGATCAGCGAGCCGTCGAGCCGACGCCGCTGGGCGAGCGCCAGGTCGAGGGAGGTCGTGGCATCCGACCGCGCGACGAGCACCGACGGCCCGAACTCGATCGACTGCAGCACCCGGTCGTCGGGGGTCGGCACGGCTCGCAGCGACACGCGCGACTCGATGCGCAGCACCTCGCCCGAGGTCCACGGCCGCCGCACGACCAGATAGCCGTCTTCGACGGGAGCGGTGATCTGCTCGTCACCGACGTGCAGGATCTGGTCGTCCACGGCCCACGCGGGCACGCGGATGCGGAGGGTGAGCGTCGTGCCGTCGACGAAGTCGTCGTCGCCGTCGATGCGCAGCTCTGTGACGCCGCCGAGGGGCTGCGTCGTCTGCATCCGCACCGTCGCGTGCTGCTCGCGCCAGTCGAGCGTCGACGACACGAACAGGTTGACCCACAGCTCGGCATCCGCCTCCGCATCCGCGTCCGCCTCTGCACCTGCGCCCGCCCGCGTGAAGAAGATCGTGTCCTGATACTTGACGTGGTTCTCGAGGCCGGTGCCGCCGCAGCACGTGCCGACGTTGTCGAACTCGGCGACCGCCCCGGGGTTCACCGGGAACATGTAGGCGACCTCGGGGCTCGTGTCGGAGTCGACGTCGCGCCGCGAGGCGAGAATGTGGTTCAGCGCTCCGCGCTCGCAGTACGCCATGAACCGCGGATCGCGGGTGAGTGCGAACAGGTGCCGAGCGATCTTGAGCAGGTTGTAGGTGGCGCAGGTCTCGGCGTTGCGCTCGCCGATGTCGCCGGCGACGGTGCCGGGCGGGCCCCACAGCTCGCTCTCGCCCGTGCCGCCGTGCGCGTAGATGCGGCCGGGAACGATCTGATCCCAGAGGCCGAGCACGGCGTCGAGGTAGCGGCGTTCGCCGGTGAGGTCGTACTCGTGCAGGTATCCGATCAGCTGCGGCAAGTGCTGGTTCGCGTGCATGTCGGTGAGCACGTCGCGGCGCTCGGCGCCCGCTGTGAGCAGATCGTCCTGGTCGAAGAGCCGCGCGACCTCGAGGAACAGCGGCTCGTCGGCCACGACGCTCAGTCGGGCCATCGTCTCGTTCATGCCGCCGTACTCGCCGGCGATGTACAGCGACCACATGCGCTGGATGCGCTCGTGATCGAGGCGGGTCAGCCGGTGCGCGACCCAGTGCCCCATCGAGACGGCGATGTCGCGCGCCTCGATGCTGCCGGTGAGCTCGTAGGCGTCGAGCAGGCCAGCCATGATCTTGTGCGTCGTGTAATACGGGGCCCAGATCTCGCCGTAGGGTGCGTAGTGCTCGAGTCGCGAGAACTGCCATTCGCCGTAGGCCGCGAGGAATCCGGGGTGCGAGTAGCGACCGGTCGCCGCGAGCGCCCGCTGCACCTCGCCGAGGCCCGAGACGAAGTCGTCGACCTTGGCGCGCAGCTCTTCGTCGCGCTCCCCCGCGTAGGCGAGGGAGAGCATCGACAGGAAGTGTCCGGCATAGTGGCCGCGCAGCAGGTTCGCGGTCTGTGCGTTCTCACGACCGGGATAGTCGGCTTCGCCCCATGCCTGCTCGTTCGGGTGCCCGAAGTCCTCCCAGTTGCCCGGGGCCAGCGCACCGCGCGTGTCGAGTCCGGCGTTGGCGCGGAAGACCGCGAGCAGCCGATCCACCGGATACACGCGCGCCAGGTGCAGCATCTGATCCCGCGCGCGGGCGAAGACGCTGTCGTCGCCGAGGCGCACTCGGTCGAGAGGGAACGGGCGCAGCAGCGCCGACGAGAGGATGCCGGAGGATGCCGTCGCCCCGCCACCCTCGGTCGTCACAGCGCCACCCTCGGTCGTCACACCGCCACCCTCGGTCGCCGCACCGCCCCAGGCCATCGCGTTGCCCCGGGTCATCGCGTCGCCCACTGGCTTCGCGTCCACTGCTCGATGCCGGCGGCGTCGATCGGAAGGCCGTCCGAGAGCACGTCGGAACCGGTGGGGGTGACGAGGATGTCGTCTTCGAGCCGCACGCCGATGCCGCGCAGCTCTGGCGGCAGGGTGAGGTCATGGGCGTGGAAGTACAGCCCCGGCTCGACCGTCATCACGACGCCCGGTTCGAGGTCGGCGCCCATGTAGTCCTCGTAGTGCGCCTGACTGCAGTCGTGCACGTCGAGCCCGAGGTGGTGGCCGATGCCGCACGCGAGGTAACGCCGGTGCTGCTGCCCCTGGGGCGAGAGCGCCTCGTCGACCGACACCGGCAGCAGCCCCCAGTCGTGCAGGCCCTGTGCCACGACCTGCATCGAAGCGAAGTGGAAGTCGAGGTACGGGGTGCCCGGCCGGATCTGTGCGAGACCCGCGCGGTGCGCCTTCTCGACCAGGTCGTGCACCTCTCGCTGGGCCGGGCTGAACGTGCCCTCCGCCGGAACCGTGCGCGTGACGTCGGCGGTGTAGAGCGAGCGGGCCTCGACACCCATGTCGAGCAGCAGTGCCTGATCGGGGTGGACCGGGCCATCGCAGCGCACCCAGTGCAGGATCGGCGCGTGCGATCCTGAGCCGACGATGGTCGAGTATCCGGGGCCGTTGCCGTGCGTGCGGGCGTGCCGGTCGAACGTGCCCTGCAGCCAGCGCTCGCCGAGCCCGTCGGCGATCGCGCGGGGGATCTCGGCGACGACGGCGGCGAAGCCCGAGACGGTCGCATCGATCGCGAGGCGCAGCTGACCGATCTCCCAGTCGTCCTTGACCATGCGCAAGCGGGAGAGTGTGCGCTCGAGGTCGGCGGAGACCTCGAGGTCGTGGGTCGCGGCCAGCGCCTGTGCCGAGCGGGCGGCGAGCGCGCCGCGCAGCTCGGCGGCACGCACCGCGAGCGCCTCGAGGGGCTCGACCGTGACCTGCAGTTCGTCTGCCCACTCCGCGAGTCCGGCGGACGGACCGACCCAGAGCTCACCGTGCAGCGCGTTGCTGAAGAAGCCGTCGTCGCCGGGACGGAACGGTGCGGGCATGTAGAGCACGGCGTCGTGGCCGCCGGGCCGAGCCCACATCACCAGCGTGGCGTCTTCGGTCTGGCATCCGGTCGCCCAGACGAAGCTGCTGTCAGCGCGGAACCCGTACGACGAGTCGTCGTTGCGCACCGGGGCGATCCCCGAACTCAGCACCAGGGTCTGGCCCGGCATCGCCGCGCTCAGGCGCTCGCGGTGCGAGGCCGCCGACTGTGCGGTGCCCGAGGGCAGGTCGGGACGGGTCGGCACGTCGTCCCACCCCTGCGCGATGAACTCGCGGAAGGCGGGGATCTGCGCCAGCTTCGGGTAGCGGGTTCCCGCGTACGGCGGGCGTGCTCCGGTGGTCGTGTCGCTCATGCGCGCTCTCCTCCGCGGTCTCGGACGAGTTCTCTCAGGCGCGTCAGCGTGCGGCCCGATCCGATCCCGTCGTGTTCGTATTCGTTGGTCACCCAGTACTGCGAGTTGCCGACACCCGCCAGCGTCTGCAGCTGCAGACCCGCGTCGACGAACATGTCGTCGAAGTAGACGACCGCCGCCACCGGCACCTCGTTGCGCTCGAGGGCCGCGGGGTCGTACAGCGGTGACCAGTCGGTCTTCGCGGCGAGCTGGTCGACGGCCGAGCGGAAGCCGCGCAGCAGTCCGACCTCGTCGAACATCCACGGGAAGGCCATCTCGCCCGTGAAGAGCAGGGGTCGGCGGTGTTCGTCGAACTGCGGGCGCCGCTCGCGCTCGGCCTGCGCGGCCCACGCCGTCGGGCCACTGTGCTCGTCTCCGTAGATCGACTCCTGCAGCGTCCAGAACAGAGGGTTGCCGGCGCTCGACGACAGCATCATCACGTCTTGCAGGAACGCCGGCGACAGCCGATCGGGCTCGATGAACGCCTTCTCGACGAGCCAGTGCAGGCGCTCGAAACCCGGCTTCATGCCGAAGTCGATGCCCAGCGACTGCCAGCGCTTCACCGTCAGCACGTCGCCGTCCGGCAGGCGCACATCGCCCGCGACCAGCCGGTCGGAGATGCGCGCGACCGCGGCTTCGTCGTCGGGATAGCGACGGTAGAACTCGGCCGTCTTGGCCTCGACCCGATCGAACGTGCGGCGGTACACCTCGCTCGCACGGGGCGGCATGCCGGGCACTCCGCCACAGATGTAGCTCGCCGTCAGCCCCTCGGGAGCGAACGACAGGTAGGTCATCGTGATCCAGCCGCCGAAGCTCTGCGCGAGGGTCGCCCACCGGCGTCCGTCATAGAGCGCGGTGCGCACATGCTCGAGGTCGCGCACGATCGAGTCGGCGCGGAAGCACGCGAGATAGTCGCCGCCCGCGTCGCCGCGGTCGGCCACGATCGCGGCATCCACCGGCGTGCTGAGGCCCGTGCCGCGCTGGTCGACGAGCACCACGCGGTAGTCGCGCAGCGCCTCGTCGATCCAGCCGTCGCGGCCGAGCGGGCGCGGGTTCGCGCCGCCCGGGCCACCCTGCAGGTAGGTGAGCAGCGGGCGGTCGGCGGTGTCGGATGCCGGATCGACCAGCTCACGCACGAACAGCTCGATGGTCTCGCCGTCGGGGGCGTTCCAGTCGAGCGGCACCGACGTGCGGTATTCACGGACGCGGATGCCGGGCAGCATGTACTGCGCGGTCGGGGTTGCGGTCGTCGCACTGCGGGTCATCGGGGGTCCTCCGTGTCGGGCGCGGCGGGGGTCACGTTCTGTGCGGCACCCTGCGCAGCATCCGGCTCGGCATCCGCTTTTCGGCCCGCACGCGCAGCCTCGGCCTTGCGGCGCCGTGCGTCCCACTCGGGGTTGATGCGCGGCACGGCCTGCAGCAGGGTCTTCGTGTATTCGTGCTCGGGGCGCTCGAAGATCGCGTCGCGCATGCCGGTCTCGACGATCGCGCCCTGCGACATCACGGCCACTCGGGTCGCGATCTGCCGCACCACGGCCAGGTCGTGCGCGATGAAGAGGTAGCCGAACCCCTCGTCTGACTGCAGGTCGCGCAGCAGGTTGATGACCTGCGCCTGCACCGAGACGTCGAGGGCCGACACCGCCTCGTCGCAGATGACGAGCTTGGGCCGCACGGCCAGGGCGCGGGCGATGCCGATGCGCTGCGCCTGGCCGCCCGAGAACTGCGAGGCGTAACGCTCGGAGTGCATCGGGTTGAGGCCGACCCGCTCCATGAGCTCGCGCGTGAAGGCGCGGGCTCCGCCGGGGATCTTGCGTCCCTGATAGACGAGCGGTGCCGTCACCAGACGTTCGACGGTGTGCTTCGGGTTGAGCGACGAGTAGGGGTCTTGGAAGATCACCTGCACGGCGCCGCGGAACTCCCGCAGCTCAGAGCCCTTCGCGTGGGTGACGTCGGTGCCCTCGAACTCGAGCTTTCCGCTGGTGGCATCCATCAGCCGGGCGACGAGTCGTGCGGTGGTCGACTTGCCCGAGCCCGACTCGCCCACCACGGCGAGGGTCTCGCCGCGGTGCACCTCGAGCGAGACCTCGTCGACCGCGCGGAAGGTCTTCGACTTGCCGAGCGGCCCGGCAGAGCCCGTGGCGAACTCCTTGACCAGGTCGGTGCCGCGGAACAGGGGTGTCGTGGTGTTCGTCATGCGCTTCTCCCGTCCTGCACGGTGATCTCGGTCGTGCGCAGCACGCCGATCTCATCGTCGATACGCGGCACCGCGTCGAGCAGTCGCCTCGTGTAGTCGGCCTGCGGGTCGCTGAAGACCTGCTCGACGGCTCCGCGTTCGACCGTCTCGCCCGCGCGCATCACGACGATCTGATCGGTGACCTCGCTCACGACGGCGAGGTCGTGGGTGATGAGGATCAGGCCCGCGCCGGTCTCGCCGCGGATCTCGTCGAGCAGGTCGAGGATCTGCGCCTGCACCGTCACGTCGAGCGCGGTGGTCGGCTCGTCGGCGATGATCAGGTCGGGTTCCATGCTCAGCGCCATGGCGATCATGATGCGCTGGCGCATGCCGCCCGAGAACTGGTGCGGGTAGTGGTCGACGCGGCGGGCGGCGTCGCGGATGTGCACGCGCTCCATCGCCTCGATCGCCACCGTGCGCGCCTGCTTGCGCGAGACGCCGCTGCGGTGCGAGAGATAGGCCTCGGCGATCTGCGTGCCGACCTTGTAATAGGGGTTCAACGACGACAGCGGATCCTGGAAGATCATCGCGATGCGGTCACCGCGGATGCGACGCTTCTCGCGCTCCGGCATCCCGAGCAGCTCAGCGCCGTCGAAGCGCACCGAGCCTGAGGCCGTGCCGCCCTTGGGCAGCAGGCCCATGATCGCGAGGCTCGTCATCGACTTGCCCGACCCTGATTCGCCGACGATGCCGAGCGCGCCCCCGCGGGGCACGTCGAACTCGAGGTTCTTCACGACGCTGACGGGCCCCTGTGCCGTGCGGAACGAGACGGTGAGGTCTCGCACCGACAGCAGCGGGCCGCTGCCGGTTCCGCTCTCGGGTGCGGTGGTGTTGACGGTGTCGCTCATGCGGTGGCCCCCGTTCTGACGCGCGGATCGATGGCGGTGTAGAGCAGGTCGACGACCATGTTGCCGATGATCACGAAGAACGCCGACAGCAGGGTGACGGCCATGATGACGGGCTGATCGTTCGCGGTGATCGAGTCGGCGGTGAGCTTGCCGACGCCGTTGAGGCCGAACACGGTCTCGGTGATCACGGCGCCGCCGAGCAGGCCTGCGACATCCATGCCGAAGATCGTGACGATCGGGGTCAGTGCCGGGCGCAGCGCGTGGCGCCGCCAGACGAGCCCCGGCTGCAATCCCTTCGCCCGCGCGGTGCGCACGAAGTTCTCCTGCAGGGTGTCGATCACGTTCGCGCGGGTGAGGCGCGTGTAGACCGCCGCATAGCCGACCGCCAAGACGATCCACGGAAGGATGAAGTTGAGGAACCACTGCACCGGATCGTCCGAGAACTTCACGGCCTGCGGGAACGGCAGCCAGCCGAGCGCCACCACGAAGATGAACTGCAGCGCGAGCGCGAGCACGTAGTTCGGGATCGACATCGAGCCGAGCGTGAGCCCGGCGAAGAAGCGATCGAGGAACTTGCCCTCCTTCACGGCGCTGAGCACACCGGCGATGACGCCGCCGAGCAGCCAGAGCACCGCCGCGCCGATCGCGATGGTCGCGGTGATGGGCAGGCGCTGCACGATCATGTCGCCGACCAGCTGGCTCGTCTGGAACGAGTAGCCGAGGCACGGAGCCGCGCACTCGACCGCGGCACCGGCGACCATGAAGGTGCGTCCGGTGAACAGGCCGCCGACGTAGCCCCAGAACTGCGTCCAGAAGGGCTGGTCGAGTCCGAGGTTCAGCCGGATCTGCTCGATGCGCTCTGGCGTGCAGTTCTTGCCGCAGATCTGCACGGCAGGATCCGCCGACAGCAGGAAGAAGATCGCGTAGGTGAACAGGGTCACCAGGAACAGCACGACGAGCATGCCGAGCAGACGTGAGCCGACGATGCGGATCATGAGCGGGCCTCCCCACTGGTGGCGATGGTGCGGATGCGGTCACCGAGGGTCGTGAACGACAGCACCAGGAGGAAGAGGAAGGCACCCGGGATCACGAAGTACATCGGGTCGACCGCATACCAGGGGGTCGCGGCGGCGATCATCTGGCCCCAGCTCGGAGTCGGCGGAACCACACCGACGCCGAGGAACGAGAGCCCTGCTTCGGTGCCGATGTAGCCCGGCACCGCGAGGGTCGCCATCACGATGATCGTGGACTGCAGGTTGGGCAGGATCTCGCGGAAGATGATCCGCACGCTGGTGGCACCCGACGCCTTGGCGGCCTCGACGAACTCGCGCTCCTTGAGCGAGAGGGTCTGCGAGCGCACGATGCGGGCGAGGTAGGGCCAGCCGAACAGCGAGATGACGACCACGAGCAGGAAGACGCGGTTGTCGGCGGGGAGTGCCGAGAGGATCGCGATCATGAAGATGAGGGCGGGGAACGCCATGAGGAACTCCATGACGCGCGAGATGACGAGGTCGACGAGTCCGCCGAAGTAGCCGGCGAGCAGGCCCATCACGACACCGATCACGGTGGTGAGGAGTGTCGCCGAGAGGGCGACCGTCATCGAGACGCGGGCACCGTAGGCGATGCGGGCGAAGATGTCGCGGCCGCTGCCGGGCTCGACACCGAACCAGTGCTCGGCGCTGATGCCGCCGAAGGGTCCGATCGGGATGGCGCCGAGGTTGGGGTCGATGGCCGACTGGTCGAACTGGTACGGCCCCCACCCGCTCAGCATCGTCAGCAGCGGCGCGAAGATCGCCATCAGGATGATGAGCAGGATGTAGGCACTGGAGAGCATGGCTCCCCAGTCGGTCAGGAACGCGCGAAGCAGCCGCCGGCCAGAGGCCGGGGGTGACTCCAGTGTCGTTTCGAGACTGGAGTCACCCGCCGGCGTGGCTTCGGACTCGAGCGATGTCGAGCTGAAGGTCATGCTCAGCCCTTCGAGGGGTCCTTGAGACCGATGATCGTCAGGTCCGTCAGGCTGGTGCTCGGGTAGTAGCCGGCGATGTTCTCACCGGGCAGGAAGATGCCCTTGCTGAACACGAGCGGTGCCACCGGAGAGAGCTCCATGATCTGCTCGTCCAGGTCGCCCCAGGCGGTCTTCGCCTCGTCGACGTCGGTCATCGCGGTGATCTCGTCGATGCGGTCGTTGACGGCCGGGTCGTTGATCTGGGCGAGGTTGGAGTTGCCCTTCTCGAAGATGTTCCGTCCGTCGAACAGCGGCGGGATGATCGTGCTGGCGCTCGAGGCCCAGTCGGGGCACCATCCGGTGATGGCGGCGTCGTTCTGCTGCGCCGGCGTGCCGATCGTCTCGTAGTAGATCGACGTGTCGATGACGTTGAGGTTCACCGTGACGCCGAGCGGCTCGAGAGCCTGCTGGATCGCCTCGGCCTGCCCCTGCATGAGCGGCTGCGAGCGGATGTCGAGGGTGAACTCGAATCCGTCAGAGAGACCGGCCTCGTCGAGCAGCTCCTGAGCCTTCTCGATGTCGCCCTTGTCGCCCTCGGTCTCCCACAGGTTGAAGTCCTTGAAGCTCGAGACCACCGGGGGGATGATCGTGTACGCCGGGTCGGCGAGCTGCGTGCCACCGCTCGCGTTGACCAGGGCCGAGCGGTCGATCGCCCAGTTGACGGCGTCGCGCACGTTGACGTCGTCGAACGGCGCCTTGGTGGTGTTCATCGACATGTAGGTCGTGCAGAAAGCATCCGCGGTGATCGCGCGGTCTTTCAGCTGCGGGGTCTGCAGGCGCGGCAGGGTCGCTGCGCTCACGGTGCCCGAGATGGCGTTCTGATCGTCGCTCTGACCGGCGATCATGCGCTCGTCGATCGTGGCGGCGTCGATGCCGATCTCGAACTCCCAATTGTCGGGGTAGGCCTTGCGCACGTCATCCGTCGCGTCATCCCAGTACTCGTTGCGCTCGAGCACGATCGAGCTGCCGGGGGTGTACTCGGCGAGCGTGTAGGGGCCCGACGCGATGATGTCCTTGATGAACTCGTCGCCGGCGCCGGTGCCCTCGGGGAACGGCACGGCGTTGGGCTGGGCGAGCACGTTGTCGAACTCGGGGAACGGCTTCTTGAGGTGGAAGACGATCGTCTTGTCGTCGGGCGTCTCGATCGTGGGCAGGTCGCCCGTGACGTACGGCCCCTGGTATCCCTCGGGGGCATCGATGACCTGGCGCAGGTAGGGCGAGCCGATGCCGACCTGGGGGTCCCACGAGCGCGAGATGCCGAACTTCATGGCCTCCGACGTGATGGGGGTGCCGTCGTCGAAGAAGATGTCGTCCTTGAGGGTGTACGTCCAGGTGAGGCCGTCATCCGACGCCTCGCCGAGCGACTCGGCCAGGTCGGGGACGATCTTGTTGGGGTCGTCGGCGTCACCGGCGGCCTGCATGGTGAGGCCGCGATAGATGAGGCGGTAGAACGCGTTGACGCCACCGTCGAACCCACGGGACGGGTCGAGGTACGAGAAGTCGGCGTTCTGCAGCATGTGCACGGTGCCGCCCGTCTGGGGCGTGCCGTCGGTGCCTGGCTGTGAGGCGTTCGATTCACCCCCTCCGGCAGAACAGCCGGAGATGAGCAGAGCGGATGCGGCGGCCGCGGCGATGAATGCGGGGAGCCTCTTAGATGCGGTCACGAGACCAGACCTTTCTGTCGATTGCGCCATTGCGAATGGTTTCCATAGAACCCCATGACAGTGCAATGTACAACTGTACTGGTGAGACTTTTCTAGCCGAGGTTCGTGAGGAGTGGCGGTTTTGTAACAGGATCGTCATGCGGGGAGGCGGGGAGTCCGGGGCCGGTTTTGGGGTTTGACCTGGGGATGTGGGGTGGTGTTCGGCCGAAACCCACCTTCCGTGGTGAGACCCCCGACCCACGGCGAAACCCGCCTTCCGCGGTGAGACCCACGTGCAGGACATGGGTCTCGTGACCGGATGCGGGCCTCGGCGGATGTTGGGGGATGCCGACGGATGGCCAGGGCGGCGCTCGAACGAAACCCACCTTCCGCGGTGAGACCCAGGTGCAGGACATGGGTCTCATGACGGGATGCGGGCCTCGGCGGATGCCGGCGGATGCCAGGGGCGTCGTCCGAGCGAAACCCACCTTCCGCGGTGAGACCCAGGTGCAGGACGTGGGTCTCGTGACGGGATGTGGGTTTCGGTGGATGCCGGTGGATGCCGGCGGA
Source organism: Microbacterium sp. NPDC087589 (assembly GCF_044743635.1). Lineage (NCBI taxonomy): Bacteria > Bacillati > Actinomycetota > Actinomycetes > Micrococcales > Microbacteriaceae > Microbacterium > Microbacterium sp. NPDC087589. The sequence goes on along the minus strand of NZ_JBIUWV010000005.1, from coordinate 205,466 downwards.
TGGCCGGGGCGTCGTCCGAGCGAAACCCACCTTCCGCGGCGAGACCCACGCGCAGGACGTGGGTCTCGTGACGGAATGTGGGCCTAGACAGATGCCGGCGGCGGCGACCGTTCACCCCGCCCTCCCCCGGCGTTCACTTCCGCCGCCTATCTTGAGTGCGGTCGCGCGAACGCGGCTAAGAATCAGACCGATCGTTGTACATACACCACAACTCCGGGGTAAAGTCAGATCCGACATACCTCGATGACGAGAAAGGCGACCATGGTCGACATCCGAAAGAAGCGCTGGTCTCTCCTGGGAATCGCTGCGGTGGCGGCCGTGACCCTGACCGGCTGCGCAGGCGGCAGCACCGAGACCGACCGCGGCTCGAGCGACGGCGGGTCGGATGCGACCCTCATCGTCTACACGAACTCGAACAGCGACGGCCGTGGTGAGTGGATCACCGAGCAGGCAGCGGATGCCGGCATCGACATCGAGATCGTGGGCCTCGGCGGCGCCGACCTCACGAACCGCATCATCGCCGAGAAGAACAACCCTGTCGGCGATGTCGTGTTCGGTCTGAACAACATGTTCTTCGAGCAGCTCAAGGCCGAAGAGGCGATCACCGCCTACGAGCCCGAGTGGAGCGGCGAGGTTCCCGCCGACGCGGGCGACCCGGCAGACGGCGCCTTCTGGCCGCTCGTCGAGCAGGCCATCGTCACGGTCTACGACGAGAACAGGATCACCGACGCTCCCTCCGACGAGGAGGACCTCTGGACCGACGAGAAGTACGCGGGCCGCTACGAGGTCAACCCCGCACTCGGCCAGGCCACCCCGCAGCTCGTGCTCGCCAGCATCCTGTCGCGTCACCTCGACGAAGACGGCGACCTGGGTGTCAGCGACGAGGGCTGGGAGCTCGTCGAGGCGTACTACGCCAACGGCTCCCCCGCTGTCGAGGGCACCGACCTCTACGCCCGCATCACGCGTGACGAGATCGACTACGGCGTGCTCCCCTCGAGCGGCATCGCCGCCCGTGACGAGGAGTACGGCACGACGACCGGCATGATCGTGCCCGACTACGGAGTGCCGTACGTCACCGAGCAGATCGCGCAGATCAACGGCACCGGCAACGAGGCCAAGGCGCAGGAGTTCATCGACTGGTTCGGCAGCGCCGAGGTGCAGGGCGAGTTCGCGGCCGAGTTCAACTCGATGCCCGTCAACGAGGGCGCGGTCGAGCAGGCCAACCCCGAGGTCGTCGAGCTCATGGGAACCCTCGACCGTCAGGACATCGACTTCGGCTTCGTGAGCGAGAACCTCGGCGCCTGGGTCGAGAAGGTCACGCTCGAGTACATCGGCTGACCCGACCGAACCCCGCCAGAAAGACGACCGGAAAAGACACATGATCCGTTTCGAAGATGTCGAGGTCGCGTTCGGCGATCACCGCGCGGTCTCGCACCTCGATCTGGAGATCCAGGAGGGTGAGTTCTTCACCCTCCTGGGTCCGTCCGGATGCGGCAAGACCACCGCCCTGCGTGCACTCGCGGGGTTCGTCGAGCCGACCGGCGGACGCATCCACATCAATGGCCGCGACGTGACGCGCGTGCCGAGCGAGAAGCGCGGCGTGGGCATGGTGTTCCAGAACTACGCGCTGTTCCCGAGCATGAACGTGCGCGAGAACATCGCGTTCGGGCTCTCAGTCCAGAAGACGTCGAAGGCCGAGCAGCGCCGTCGCGTCGACGAGATCGCCGACCGCACGGGCCTCGCACTCTCGCAGCTCGAGAAGAACGTGTCAGAGCTCTCGGGCGGGCAGCAGCAGCGCGTGGCGATCGCCCGCGCTCTCGCGCTGACCCCCAGCATCCTGCTGCTCGACGAGCCGCTGTCGAACCTCGACGCGAAGCTGCGCGTGCAGCTGCGCGAGCAGTTGAAAGACCTGCAGCACGAGGTCGGCGTGACCACCGTCTACGTCACGCACGACCAAGAAGAGGCGCTCACGCTCAGCGACCGCATCGCCGTGCTCGACGCCGGCACGCTGCAGCAGGTCGGCACTCCGGAGGAGATCTACGACCGCAGCACGACGCCGTTCGTCTGCCGGTTCATCGGCGAGAACAACCGTCTCAGCCCGGCGCAGATCACGAGCCTCGGCGGCGGACTGGATGCCACGGCCGAGAGCTACGTGCGGCCCGAGAAGCTGCACCTCGCCGAGGCCGGCGAGGCCTCGACGGCATCCGCCTCGCTCGATGGCACCATCGTCGATCGCACGTACCACGGCAGCCACAGCGTCTACACGGTGAGAGCTGAGGATGCTGCGCTGCGCGTGAGCGTTCCGGCTGCGGCGAGCGCCCGCCAGTGGAACCCGGGCGATGCGGTGCGCGTCGACGTCGACCCGCGCTGGATCCTGCAGTACCCGGCGGCGTGACATGTCGACTCCCCAGAACTCGCAGAACTCCCAGAACCCCTCGAGCTCTCACAACCACACAGACCCCGCGGTCCCGCCGTCAGCGGCCGTGACCGGAGAAGCCGGCTCCTTGACGACCCAAGCGGTTGTCGAGGGTCAGACGGCGGGACCGCGGCTCAACAAGAGAGGGCGCCCCGGCAGCGTGAAGGCGATGCTGCGCTCGCCGCTCGCCTGGATCACGGGCATCATCGTGATCTGGTTCGCCGCGGCGTTCCTCGTACTCCCCAACGCCGCGCTGCTCGGCGTCACGTTCTTCCCTGACGGGCAGTTCAGCATCCGTGCCGTCGAGAAGCTGTTCGGCAGCGAGCGTGCGCTGAAGACGCTCGGCAACAGCTTCCTGCTCGCGATCACCCTGTCGATCACGGTCAACGTGGTCGGTGTGTTCATCGTGCTGGTGACGAAGTATTTTCAGGTGCGCGGGGCGAAAATCCTCTGGCTCGGCTATGCCACCACCCTGATCTACGGTGGCATCGTGCTGGCCGCCGGTTACAACTTCATCTACGGCCGATTCGGGTTCTTCACGAACATGATGGTCAACTGGTGGCCCGACATGGACCGCGACTGGTTCTCGGGATACTTCGCGGTCGTCTTCGTGATGACCTTCGCGACCACGACCAACCACATGCTGTTCCTGTCGTCGTCGCTCGGCAAGGTCGACTACGCGTCGATCGAGGCGGCCAAGCTCATGGGCGCCTCGACCTGGACGATCCTGCGCCGCATCGTGCTGCCGGTCATGAAGCCCATGCTGTTCGCGGTCACGGTGCTGACGTTCCTCATCGGACTCGGGGCGCTGACGGCTCCCCTCGTGCTCGGCGGGCCGGACTTCCAGACGGTCGCGCCGCTGATCATCGACCTGTCGCGCAGCCCCATCACGCGGGACATCGCAGCACTCCTGGCGATCGTGCTCGGAATCGCGACGATCATCCTGCTCGCGATCATGAACCGCTTCGAGAAGTCGGGCGTCTACTTCTCGGTCGCGAAGGTGGCGACACCGATCCAGAAGCAGAAGATCCGCAGCCCGTTCGCGAACGTCGTCGTGCACGTCATCGCCTACCTGCTGTGGGTGATCTACCTGATCCCGGTCGTGCTGATCGTGATCTTCTCGTTCGTCGATGCGCGCAGCATCCTCGCAGGTTCCATCACCCTCGACAGCTTCACGCTCGACAACTACGTCACGGTGTTCTCGAGTGCCGAGGCGATCCGTCCGTTCATCGTCAGCGTCGTCTACAGCGCCGTGGCATCGATCGTCGTGGTCGGCGGGCTGCTGTTCGTGGCGCGGATGCTGCAGAAGCACCGCAACCTGCTGACTACCGCGATCGAGTACGTGCTGCACATCCCGTGGATCCTGCGGATCGTGCTGATCGCGCTCGCGCTCGTGACCGCGTTCGACGAGCCGCGGGCGATCGTCGGCGGGCTCGTACTGACCGGCACGCCGATCCTGCTGCTCATCGCCTACATCTGTGTGAAGATCCCGTTCACGCTGCGGCTGCTCAAGGCCGGGTTCGCGTCGGTGCCCGACTCACTCGAAGACGCCTCGCGCATCCTCGGTGCGAAGTCGCTGACGACGTTCCGCAAGGTGCTGGTTCCGCTGGTGCTGCCGACGGCCGCGGCGATCACGGCGCTGAACTTCAACAGCCTGCTCGACGACTACGACGCGGCGATCTTCCTCTACCACCCGCTGTTCAAGCCGCTGGGTGTGGCGATTCAAGAGAGCACGCGCGGCGAGAACAATCTCGACGCGATGCCGATCACGTTCGTCTACACAGTGCTGCTGATGATCATCATGGGTGTCACCATGTATCTCGTGTATGGACGAGGTTCGCGCGGCATGTCTTCCCAAGCGAGTGCGCCCCGCAAGGCCAAGAAGGCTCGCGCATGAGTTCTTCGGAGCCCGGTGGGCCGGGATTGCGCGTCACGGTCAGCGATGTGGCCGCGGCCGCCGGGGTGTCCCGGGCCACGGCGACCAGGGCGCTGAAGGGCGAGGGGCGCTTCGCCCCCGAGACCCAGGAGCGGATCCTCGCCGAGGCCGAGCGCCTCGGATACGTGCGCAACACGATGGCCGCCGAGCTCGCCGCCGGCCGCACCGGAACCGTCGGGCTCATGCTGCGCGACGCGAGCAACCCGGCCTACGGTCTGCTGTTCTCACGGCTGCAGGATGAGGCGCACAGGCGTGGCCTCGACCTGGTGACCGTGACGATCGGCGCCGATGAGCAGGGCGCCGAGCAGGTCAACGCGCTGCACCGACTGCTCGGGATGCGGGTGGCGGGGCTGATCGTGGCGACCGGAGGAATCACGGCCGCACAGCTCGAGCCGTTCGCCGACCAGGTGCCGATCGTGCGCGCGGGGCGGGTCGAGACGGCGGAGGGGATTCATACCGCGCACTATGACGACCCTGAGCATGGGCGGATGCTGGCTTCGCACGTGCTGTCGCTCGGGCACCGTCGGGTTGTCGTGCTGTCTGGCGCGGAGGACGTGTCGTTCGCTGAGCATCTGCGTGCGTCGGCGATGGAGGCGACGTTGGTTGCTGGTGGGGCTTCCGTGACTCGGGTGTCTGCGGGCGCTGCGCCGACCGATGGAGTGGATGAGGCGCTGGATGCCGTGCGCGATGGGGCGACGGCTGTGATGTGCGCGTCGGACTATCGGCAGCTCGCCGTCATGCGGGCGTTGCGTGCTGCGGGGCTGTCTGTGCCCGGCGACGTGAGCGTGACGGGGTGCGACGGCATCCTTCCCGGCGCCGACCTGCTGGGGCTGACGACGCTGCGGATTCCGGTCGAGTCTGTTGCCGCAGCGGCTGTGGAGACGATGCAGCGGTTGCTTTCGGGATCGGATGCGGATTCCGTGCCGACCGTTCGCCAGCCGTTCGTCGGCACCCTCGTGCGCGGGTCGACTGCCGCAACCGTCTGACTTCTGTCCTGTACTTGTTCGTCGTCTCACTGGAAGAGAAATGATCCTCACCGAGCACTCTCGCCCATCGCACACCTTCGTGCACATCTCCGACACGCACCTTCCCGGTGAACGCGCACCGCTGTATGGCAGTGGGGCGGATGCCGATGCGAACCTGGCTTCTGTGTTGTCGCGGTTGGTGTCTTCGGGGCTTCGCCCTGACGCTCTGCTGTTCACCGGGGATCTGGCTGATCGAGGGGACGCGTCGTCGTATCAGCGGTTGCGGGAGTTGGTGGAGCCGGCGGTGGAGGCGTTGGGGTGTGAGGTCGTGTGGGCCATGGGGAATCACGACGAGCGCGGGGCGATGCGGGCGGAGATGGGGCTTACCGGCGGGCCTTCGGATGCCGTGGTCGAGGTGCGCTGGTTCGGTGGGATGCGGGTGATCGTGCTGGATTCGACGGTTCCCGGGCAGCACTGGGGGCGGGTCGATGAGGCGCAGCTGGAGTGGCTCGCTGGGGAGCTTGCTACGCCTGCGCCGGAAGGTTCGCTGCTGTTGATCCATCACCCGCCGCTGCCGACGGTGCTCGACCTTGCGGTGACGGTAGAGCTACGCGAGCAGGCGGCGCTGGCTGCGGTGCTGGCGGGGTCGGACGTGCGGGGGATCCTGTCGGGGCACGTGCATCACCCGTCGTTCGGAACCTTCGCGGGGATTCCGGTGGCGGCCGCATCGTCGAGTGCGTACGGGCAGGATCTGGCTCAGCCGGTCGGGGCGACCAGGGGGCAGGATGCTGCGCAGGGGTACAACCTCGTGCACGTGTATGACGGGACGATCGTGCACTCGGTCGTCGGGCTCGAAGTCGGTGCGGATGTCGGGGAGCCAGTGGGTGCAGAAGACGCCGGTCGCCGGATCGCCGGCCGGGGGATCTCCTGGCGGGAGCGCACCCTCGGTCGTTGATCGGATTGAGCCCGTGACCCGTACGCCGCCGAAGGTAGGTGTTCGAACACCGCCAGAGACAATCGCGGAGCGCAAGACGGTCAGAGTGGTTAGGTCGGAGTCGACCCTAGCCGAACGCCGCATGCCGCTCACCGCTTTCGCTGACGCTCTTGAGTTGGCAAATACTTCGATGCAGTAGCTGTCGACACTCAGGCGGCACAAGAGCTCGCTGTCTCAATAGCGGTGAGGTTACCGTTCGTTGACGCCGGGGCCCGAGACACTCAGTCCATTGAGGTCCGCGACCCTGATCAACTCTGCTGCAGCACCGCGGATGATTCGCCGCTGATCCGACCTCGCCATCGTCCGAACCAACGGAAGCCATGGAGCCACCGACTGAGACCCGGAGGCGGCGAGCGATTGCAGGCCGTGAAGGATCCGAAGCGGGCAACGAATGCCGTCCGATTGCAGCAACGCCTTCGCGCGCTGAGTGATCATCTCCGAAGCGAATGACTCGGAAGAAAGCAACTGAATCATGGCAAAGCCCGCCTCAGCCCGGACATCCGGGTTGCCGTCATCTGCTAGTTGCAGTAACAGCACATGAGCCCACGTGGCCTCGTTCGAATTGACAATGAGCGGGATCGAGCGCGCTGCCTCCATCCGTCCGACGTTGCCGGACGCGCTGAGCCGCAACACTGCCTCGAGTCCCTCAGTTGGAGTGAGCGCTTCGAATGCCGCCGCCATGCGAAGCGCTTCCGGAGTGAGAGGCAGATTATCCCCACCAAACCATGAATCTCGACGCGACTCCGCGATCTTGCGCCAGTCGACCGCCAATCGCTCGCGAGTACTCGCGGGCACCCTCGCCGCGTTGGATGCGAGGCGCTCTAGCGCCGACTCCTTGAAGTCAGACAACACGTTCGCATCGATGAGGTGCTTAGTGACCGCTTCCCAGACGATCGGATCGTCAAAACGAAGTGCGAACGCCACGCCAACATTCGCAGGCTCGATCCCACCGAAAGCGAAGCTGCCACTAGCTGCCGCTCTTGCTTCCGCGGTGAGTGCCGAGATGATCGCTTCCCGCGCGTCACGGAGTTGCGACTCGGGTGCTTCGGGTGGAAGTCCATCATCCGCAAGTATCGCCGCCGCCTCGAGGCCCGAGGAATGCTCAAGCCCATTGTCAGGGAGTTGCAGCGCCTCACGGAGCTGGAACACCAACGCCTCAAGCTCCGGATCAGTGGCAGATTGACGTTCCACCCACTGCGACCATCTGTCGCGAACGTGATCTTGAACGCGGCTCCACTCGATCACGCCAACCACACGAGCGAGCGTATTGGACAAGGGGCGCACAAGCGCCTTCGGCTCACGGAGGAGTTCGCTCGCGCTTCGTGCGACTTCGTCATCTTGCTCGCTGCCAGGCAGGAAGCGAGCAGTCGCCTTCCACGCATTGTCAAGATGCGTCCATGCGTATCGATTCGTGCGCTTCATCGTTTCAAGATGAATCCGCGCGACATCAATGCCCTGTGCGAGCTCCGCTGGCTCAAGGATGTCTGCGGCGCCCTCCAGGACCAGCAGATCGGACTCCGACGCGTAACGATCGCGCACGGCGCGAGAAAGCACTTTGAGAGCGTCATCCCTCAAAGCTTTTAGAGGGCCTTCCGCCCGTACCCACGCGAGCGCAGCCTTGAGAGAAGCCGTGTCATTGGATTGCCGAAGTAGACGCAACGCCTCGCGCACGTGAAACTCAGCATCGTCGCGCTCAAGAAGGTGAATCTTGGCCATCTCCGCTCGGTTTGCACGCGCTACGCCCACATCGCCCGATAGCTCAGCCATGAGCAAAGCGCTGTACGCAACGTCGGTCGCTGTCTCGCGCCCGAACACTCGCTTTCCGGACGTGGATTCGAGCCGAGCTTCGAATGCCTCGCGCACGATGGCGGTGCCGCGGTTTCTCTCGAGTAGGTGTTGCCGCAGATCGATCCAACCACTCCGAGCGCGAACGACACGGACCCACCCGCGGCCGCCGAACCTCTCAATCGTCGCTTTGGCGGCCGAAGCGTTGTGCCTCATCGCTGCAAGAATGTCTCGTTGCACCCGTACGGAACTCCAGCTGATGCCCTTTGACACGGAGAATTTCTCTAGTCCGGCTACCGACGCGCTCGGCAACCAACGGTTGACCTCGGCGATGCTCGCCTGAGCATCCTCGAACCGAAGGGAGTCGCACGCGCGCACTACCCGCTGCTGATGTAGAACAGCTACTGCAAGTCGATACGACGGAGACAAATCTTGAGGAGCAGCGACATCGGACAGCTCCGTAGCAATCACGCCTAGTAGGTCGACCGAGCGGGAGGCGTCTTCGAGTTCCAGCGATCCGAGAGCGGCATATGCTGCCGCTGCGACGCGAGCGCCAACCTCCAAGTCGCCTCGCTGCGCAATGGTCCATAGTGCTTCGGTCGCTTCGGCCTGAGTTGCGGCGACAAGCGACGACTGGGCTGCGCTTACGAGCTCACCCTCCCAGCCGGGCCACGACGAACTCATGTCAGACTGCTCGCCGTCAGCATGAGCATTGCGACGTTCCGTCACTAGGGCGAGCGCCTGCGCAGCTGTGATCTCGCCTGCGCCGAAATTCGGATGAGGCGAAACCGTCCACGGCGCGAGTACCGCAGCGATCCAAGCCACGCTTACTGGCTGGATGTTCATATGGCCTCGTACCTCCTTCTTCGGGGACTAACAAGCGGGGCGCGCACTATGGCTCCGTCCTCGAGCTGTGTCGGTGGCAGCTCCATCAGATGTCGCTCTTCCAAGCATTGGATTAGCACGCGGCGACATTCCATCGTTAACGCGTCGGGAATGTTGGTACGCAGGTGACGCGCGCCACGCAACCCAGGTCCCTGACCGATGAGAAGTTCTCGAACTTCCGGCAGTCGAAGTGCGGGCTTCCTCTGCGCACATGCCACCAATAGGACGGTGGTAGATCCTAGGTCAGAGCGGGCCCGAAGGAGCGCGGCGAATGTGTCCCCCTGCACTATGCGGTCGTGGTCTCCAGCCATGTAACCGACTACAAGCAAGTCGGAGTGATCGTCCGCGGGCGCGCGAAACCGAACAGGTGACTCGCTTCGCAGCATGCCAACAGCAAGCTGGAGCGCGGACTGCCATTCAATGTCGTCGAACGGCAACAGTTCGTGCCACTCGATAACGAACTCGGCGCTCACTCAGCGACCGGCCGAATCACGAGTATGTCCGTCCGCGCGACTGTGAACTCGACCAACTCCTCGGAGGCCCCAAGTCCGCACACATCGCTGCTGATCTCTAGGGTCAGGGCATCTCCCAGCGACCGAAGCTCGACGGTCTTTGCGGTCGCTTCGAACACTTCCGGAAGCGAGGGGCAGAGCGCCTTGGTTGGTGAGTTGTCGGAGAGACTGAAAGCCAGCACTTCACGATGCTCGTTGATGAGAAGCATTGAGATGAGCGCCGCGATGATAGTCAGGATGGCACCTGTGGCGAACCACATCCCGACGTCGGTTGCCCGCATGATCTGACGCTGCACAGACTCGATCGAACGTCGATACTCCTCGGCGTCTGGCCCGCTTTCCTTGCGTTCGAAAAGCGCTTCCCACGGGCGGAAGAACTTATTGACAGCGCGACCGGCCCTTGTTGCCGCCGTCGCACGCGCGTGGAGAACGGACCCGACCACGAAGACCCCCGTTGCGAGTACTAGCAATACAACCGAGGTCATTGCCAGGACTCGCGTAATAAACGGGAAAGCGACCAGAGTCGGGTTCAAAGCCAGCGCTGCCGCGAGCGCCGCCGCGGCAGCGGCAGTAAGGGCAGCAACCGAACTCGAACGCGCTCGATACTTGTCTGTCGTGGCTATCTCGACCAGCAAGTCTTCGTCGTCGCCGCCATCCGCCATGGGGAAATGCTACCGAAGGAAACTGGCCACATAACATCAGACACGTCAGGGCGACGACGTGAACTTCCTGCGGGTTCCGCCGCACAGCGGCAGCAGATTGGGGGCCCTCGAAGCACGAAATCCGTTTGGGCTGACGGCGGCCTTCGAAGCGCGCCAGCCCACCCAGACAGAATTCAGTTCGGTCGCACCGGCGATCCAGACGCATCGGCGGAGCGGCCGGTCCATCTCAGAGTTGTTATCCGATCGTACCTTCGCGCTCAATGGACGGACACGCGGAGGTCGTGTGCACCACGGCCGTGCGACGCTGTCGCCCCTCCGCCACCGCACGCGCAATCGCCTCGCTGGGGCACTGTCATGCCTGTCCCGACCATCGAGCGTCGTCTTACTCCACATGATGATCATCGGTGGCGCTCTCACTCGCGCAACGTCACCGGAAAGCGAGCGCAGCATCACGCCCCCAGAGTCGGCATCCGCGCGCGGAGCTGCGACATCGCAGGGTCACGATCCCGTGCAGCATCCGACCTGTTACCGTGGCCGCAGCGTCGCGTGTCGATGGCAGTCTGTGCCAGGCATGGAGGCGTGGGACCCGAGGAGCGCGACATGACCCCGTCGATCTCTTCGCCCTCCGGTGCCTGAGGGCGAGAAGGCCAAGCTAATCGCCTGGGCTGATGAACTGCGAGCCGTGCACGCTCGCCTGCGTGAGGCGCTGGCGGTGCGCAGGACGCCGTCGCCGACGGCAAGCGCGCCGATGCGGCATCCCGTGATCTGTTGCTGCTGTTCTGCCACGGATTCGGCACTGCGCTCACCGGGCATCACGAGGGCGAGGATCGGATGCTGTTCCCCGCACTCGTCGAGGATCATCCGGAGCTGCCGACACGATCCGGATGCAGGATCATTCGATGATCTCTCACCTGATCGGGGGCTGCAGTCGGTGATCTCGTCGGGCACGACCGCGGGCGAGCTGGCGTCGCATCTCGAGGGCATCAGCGTCATCATGGGGAGCCACTTGGATGGGCTGGTGCTCGATGCGGATCCGGAGCGGGTGCTCGGGCCGGTGTGATCCCCGGGGCGGCGCCGCCTCGGAGAGCCCACCGGGGCGACTCCCCTGGTCGTTGAGCGAGCGAAGCGAGACAAGAAACGGGATCCCCGCCTCACGACGCGTCTGCCAGCACCTCGAGCCACTGGCGGCACAGCCCGCTCTCGCCAGATGTGGGGCCGTACAGGCCGTCCCAGAACAGGATGGTCGCGTCGACCTGCGAGGGGTACTCCGCTGAGCGGCCTTCGTTTTGTCCACTGCCCGAAACAGTGCTTCGGCTGCGCCTCGACGGTCTTCGCCCGCACGGGCCCCGCGCCGCATCCACATTCGCGCAGGCCCAGTACCGGAACGCAGGCTCCGCCCCGTGAGCCACTCCTGCGACCGTCCCACCGACGGCACCTCCGCCGGAAAGGTGTAACTGACGTCGCAGTTTGCGGGCCACCTCAACGCATTCGCGAGCGATCGCGGACTCGTACTTCGGAAGCACGGAGTCAAGCGGAAGTGCCGTTATAGCTTCGAGAACCCTCTCGTTCACCCCTTCGTGATTCTCCAGGGCGTGTAGGAGGGGATCCTGACGCCCCGAGGCGCTTGACGACTGATGCCAACGCAGGGCCGTAACGCTCGTGGAAGTCGCATCACAGTCGCCTTACTTCGGCGCTAGCGACGCCCTGTGCGCTCGATCGAGGTACTTCCAGTTCCTGTTCGCGGACGAATCACTTCGATCTTGAGACCCCCGGAGGCGCCAAGCCTCTGGGTCGAGATTGAAGTACTCCCCGCGAATGCTTGCGACTCGCGGAGCGCTGCGCCGAGAGGCGCTGACGAGTAAGAGCCTGAGCCAAGTACGTTCTGATCGATCATGAGTGTCCATTCAGTCGATTGAAGCGCGTGTCGAAGAAGTGCTTTCGCTGAACCCACTTGAAGTCTTCGTGCTTCGTAATTGTAGCAATCTCGATAGGCCCGCCGACCGTAGGGTTGCCGGGCGAGAAGCGAACAAACTGGATCGTCGCGTGGACCAGGAACTCGGCCAGCTCAATGGCGTCCTGCACCGGCATCGCCGGCGACACCATCTGCGAGTTGAGTTCGTTCTGCACTGCTGCGTAGATGCTCAAGGCATCTGCAGGAGTGCTGACTAAGCCGGTGTTCAAGAGTGTCTGCGGGAAGGCAGTGCTTACACCACCGAGGATCCGAGCGATCGCGTCAGGCATCCCCCACCACGAGGCACCGGCCTCCTCTGGGATCACCTCTTGGATGTCGCCTGACGGGTTCGCGTCGTCGAAAGAGATCACGTACGCGTGCGGCTCGTCCGCCGAACTTGAGTAGCCAGCAACTAGAAAACCGAACACGGGCACCGGCATACCGGCAGCGTTGGCGTCCGCAACTACTTTTTCGTACCTACCATCATGGAGGAACTCTCTTGCTTTCTCGGCAACGCCCTCGATCGTGTAGCTGTTTTCGTCGAGTTCCCAGCCGGCGAAAGCCAAGTCCTCACCCATGAAGCGTCGCCTCAAGTCCTTGGCGAGCGTGGCGATCGAAGCCGGACCCATGCTGCCGAGCCCCCAGGTCATGGCCCCGACCGGCAATCCCTTGTACAGGTTGAACACCTTATTGGCGTTGTTGTAGATGTTGGCGACCGTGCTCGCTCTGCCTTGATTGAAGCTGAGGGTCGTCGCGCTATCGGATGACAGAATCAAGCCGTCGTTGACCTTGACCAGGAGGGCGATCGTCATCCCGGAATCATCGCACACCCGACGTCGATCACTGGCAATGACGACGGTTTCGCCTTCGGATGCCAGTCCTTTCGCTGTGCATGGCCTTTCCTTCCACTGTGCTTGCAGAATTTCGCAGCGCGCGTATCCCGTGCTTATGAAGAACAACGCGTGTCGACGTCGAGGATCGCTGGCTGCGATTCCGGCAAGTTCCCGGACTGCCGCGACGCCGAAGGACGAGGCGTAGTGCTTCACTTGTGCAAAGGAGCGCGTTCCATCGACGTGGTCGGTGGGGTGCCCGTCGCGTCAGTGCTGTTCGTGCGGCGGGTGGCGCACTTCGTGTCGGTAACCCGCTCGGTGTCAGGGAATGCCGTCGCGTACGTCGTGGACGGAGAGCTGTTCCGCGCGCCGAGCAACGATCGGACGACGTTGTTCTCGCACTCGGAGCATACTTCTCGGGAGGTGATGGATCTGTCGCGGTCTCATGTGTGAGATTCGTCGACCTTGGCGGCGCTCGACGCGATCGAGACGAAGTACGCGGCGCTCGGAATGACCGTGGAGATCGTCGGGATGAACGACGCGAGTCAGCGGATGTGGGAAGGTTGACCGGCAGGTTCGAGTAGAGCTGAACGATGCGGAGCCGCGAGATGGTGCTCTCCGGCTCTGCAGCGATCGGGGCACTCGATGGGCCTCACCTCATAGCTCGCGACGACGCATGAAGAGCAGACACGCGTCGATCCGTCTCAACATGCGGAGTCGAGTTTGCGAGAGCATAGGCGTATGTCTGCCTCTTTCACATCGACGCCGGATGCCGCGACGCCTGACGGCGAGGGGACGGCGGGACTGCTGCGGCGTTCGTTAAAGCCGACGAATCCCCAGGTCACTCTCTGGGACCTGCTGGATGACATGTACCGATCGGCGACGAACGAGCGGGACAAAGGCTCGAAGTTCGAGCGGTTCCTCAAGAGCTACCTGCAGACAGAGCCGAAGTATGTGGACCTGTTCTCCGATGTGTGGATGTGGCAGGAGTGGCCGGGGCGTGCTGGCCGACCCGATACGGGCATCGACCTGGTCGCGCAGGATCGGTACACCGGTGAGCTCACGGCGATTCAGGCGAAGTTCTATGACCCCGCCCGGTCGTTGCCGAAGCAGGAGATCGATTCGTTCTTCACTGAGCTGGGCAAGGCTCCGTTCGCGAGCGGGATGATCGTCACGACGGCACGGAATTGGTCGAAGCACGCCGAGGCGGCGCTCAACGATCAATCCAAGCCTGTACAGCGTGTGGATCTCAACAATCTTGCCGATTCCCGGATCGACTGGTCGCTGTTCGACCCACGCACGCCAGAGGTTCTGTACAAGGGGCCCGGTAAATCTCCACGCAAGTATCAGCGCGAGGCGATCGATGACGTGATCGCCGGGTTCCAGACGCACGATCGCGGCAAGCTGATTATGGCGTGCGGTACGGGCAAGACCTTCACGTCGCTGAAGCTCGTGGAGGAGCATGTCCCCGTTGGTGGTTCGGTGCTGTTCCTTGTGCCGTCGATCGCGCTGCTGCAGCAGACGCTGAACGAATGGACTGCGCAGGCCGGTGTCCCGATCCGGCCGTTCGCTGTGTGTTCGGATTCCTCGGTGGGGCGCAAGGAGAACGAGGACGTCTCCGCCCACGATCTGGGGTTCCCCGCGACGACCGACCCGGCGAAGCTGTTCCACCGTTTCCAGATCTCCACAGGCGAGGAGACGATCTCGGTCGTGTTCTCCACTTACCAGTCGATTGATGTGATCCACCAGGCGCAGCAACTTGGACTCCCCGAGTTCGACCTGGTGATCTGCGACGAAGCGCACCGGACCACCGGCATCTCGCAGCCCGGCAGTGACGACAGCGCGTTCGTGCGCGTGCACAACACCGAGTTCCTCGCGGCGAAGAAGCGGCTGTACATGACGGCCACTCCGCGCGTGTACGTCGAGGACTCGAAGGCAAAGGCCGCGAAGGACGGCATCGTCACCTATTCGATGGATGACGAGCACACTTTCGGCCCGGAGCTCCATCACCTCGGGTTCGGTCGCGCCGTCGAGATGGGGCACCTCTCTGACTACAAGGTGCTCATCCTCGCCGTCGACGAAGAGTCGGTCGCGACCAGCTTCCAAGACCTCCTCGCACGCGAGGGTGACATGAACCTCGATGACGTCGCTCGGATCGTCGGATGCTGGAACGGTCTCTCCAAGCGCGGCGTGAATGGCGAACGCCTCTCGATCACGGATGACGCGCCGATGCAGCGGGCGGTCGCGTTCGCGAGGAACATCAAAGAGTCCAAGGCGATCGCAAACCAGATGAACGTCATCGGCCGCGAGCTGCTAATGAACGACCGCGATGGTGATTCGGCCCTCGAGCTGCAGGCGAAGCACGTCGATGGGACGTTCAACGTACTGGAACGCTCCGCCCGGCTGGACTGGTTGCAGGGCGGAGACGCGGCAGACGAGTGCCGCATCCTCACGAACGCGAAGTGCCTCACCGAGGGTGTGGACGTGCCGAGCCTCGACGCGGTGCTGTTCCTGAACCCGCGCAACTCGCAGGTCGATGTGGTCCAGGCCGTCGGGCGGGTGATGCGCCGCGCCGAGGGCAAGGAGTACGGGTACATCATCCTGCCGATCGCGGTGCCCGCCTCGCAGGATCCCGAGACGGCACTGAACGACAACAAGAAGTACAAAGTCGTCTGGGACGTGCTACAGGCACTGCGCGCACACGATGACCGCTTCGAAGCGATGATCAACAAGATCGACCTCGATAAGAACGCCAACAATCGCATCGACGTCATCGGCATCGGCGGAGGCGGTAACGACCGCGACGCCGGCTCGGCATCATCGGATGCCGGCGCGAACGCCGCCCTGTTTTCGATGGCGAACGCAGCAGAGTGGCAGGACGCGATTTTCGCCCGCATGGTTAAGAAGGTTGGCGACCGCCGGTATTGGGAGGACTGGGCGAGCGATGTCAAAGACATCGCCGACCGTCAAGTCACCCGCATCCAGTCGATCCTCGACACCGTGCCCGACGCGCAGACTGAGTTCTCTGACTTCCACGAAGCCCTGCAGGCGAATTTGAACGACGGCATCACCCGCCGCGACGCGGTCGACATGCTCGTGCAGCACCTCATCACCAAGCCCGTGTTCGATGCCCTGTTCGAGGACTACGCGTTCAGCGAGCACAACCCGGTCTCACAGGTGATGGACCGCATGCTCGCCGTGCTCGACGGCTACCACCTCGACTCCGAGACGGCACAGCTGGAGAACTTCTACCGCTCAGTCCAAGTACGCGCGGAAGGGATCACGAGTGCAGCGGGCAAGCAGAAGATCATCACTGAGCTCTACGAGCGGTTCTTTAAACTCGCCTTCCCTCGCGTCGCCGAGAGCCTAGGTATCGTCTACACGCCGATGGAGGTCGTCGATTTCATCCTTCGTGCCGTCAATGACGCCCTCGCCGAGCACTTCGGCGCGAGCATCGGCGACGAAGGGGTACACGTGCTCGACCCCTTCACTGGCACCGGCACGTTCATCGTGCGGCTGTTGCAGTCCGGGCTGATCGACCAGCAAGATCTGCTGCGCAAGTACACGCAAGAGCTGCACGCGAACGAGATCCTGCTCATGGCGTACTACATCGCCGCGATCAACATCGAAGCGACCTTCCACGCTCTCCAACAAGATCGGGCACGTGAGCGTGGCGAAGATGCGGATGCTGTTAGTTATGAGTCGTTCGGCGGGATCGTGCTCACCGACACGTTCCAGATGACAGAAGACGGCGACGCACTCGACGAGCGCGTGTTCACCTCGAACAGCGACCGAGTCGTCGATCAGAACGCGCTCGACATCCGTGTAATCGTCGGCAACCCGCCCTACTCGGTTGGACAGACCAGCGGCAACGACAACAACGCGAACCTCAAGTACCCGACCCTCGACGCGAGCATCCGCGATACCTACGCGAAGTTGTCCACCGCGACAAACAAGAACTCGCTCTACGACTCCTACATCCGCGCGATCCGCTGGGCGTCTAATCGCGTCTTGAAATCCGACCACGGCGGCATCATCTGCTACGTCTCCAACGGCGGCTACATCGACGGCAACACCGCCGACGGACTACGCAAGACACTCACCCGCGAGTTCCACGACATCTATGTCTACAACCTGCGCGGCAATCAGCGCACCGCCGGTGAGCAGAGTCGCAAAGAAGGCGGCAAGATTTTCGACTCAGGCTCAAGAAACACCGTCGCAGTCCTGCTGCTCATCAAGCGCCCCGGCACGGTCGCCGACAGCGCATTGCACTACAAAGACATCGGCGACTACCTCACCCGCGACGAGAAGCTCACCACCGTCGACGGCGCATCCCTCAGCACGCTCGACTGGCAGACGATCACCCCGAACCCGGAGGGTGACTGGGTCGACCAGCGCGACCCGCACTACGACACCTACCCGGCTATTGGCGACAAGAAGGACACGACCGGCCGCACCATCTTCCGCACATACGGCGCTGGACTCCAGACAAATAGAGACGCTTGGGTCTACGGTTACTCGTCTGAGCAAGTCGAGTCGAACGTACGCCGGATGATCAAGAACTACAACGCCGAGGTCGACCGGTGGGAGAAGGCCGGCATGCCCAAGCCAGTTGAGCAATTTATCGACCCGGATGAGACAAGGATTAGCTGGGCTCGAAGTCTTCGGGGCGCAATGGCGAAGGGCACGCGGGTTGTTTTCGCGGCTGCCTCGCTGCGCGCAGGGCTGTATCGACCGTTCCAGAAACAGCATGTCTACTTCGCGCAGTACTTGAACCATGAGCGAGGCCAGCAGCCAAGATTCTTCCCGTTACCCTCGAGCCCGAATGTGGGCTTCTATGTGACTGCGCCCGGCGCAAGCTCGCCCTTCACGACGTTGATCTCTGAGGTGCTTCAGGACCTGGTACTCCCGGGAGCTGGTAACGGCGGCCAGTTTTTCGCACGTTATTCGTACACCCAGCCTGACGCCAATCAACTCTTCGAGGAGCCGGAGCGCGTAGACAACATCACCGACTGGGCGCTCGACGAATACCGGCGACACTACGGCGGGCAGGTCACGAAGGATGACATCTTCTTCTACGTGTACGGTCTGCTGCACTCGCCCGAGTACCGCGAACGGTACTCGGCAGACCTGAAGAAACGGTTGCCGCGCATTCCGATGGTGCCCAGTCGTGAACGCTTCGAGGCGTTGGCCAAAGCTGGAAGAGAATTGTCGGATCTGCACATCGGCTACGAGACCGTGGAACCGTATCCGCTCACCGAAACCATCCGCATGGGCGCGCCGGAGGATGCGTACGAACGGTTCACGGTGCAGAAGATGAAGTACGCCGGCAAGGCTGGCGCGTGGGACAAGACCCGCATCAGCTACAACGCGTTCATCGACCTCGACGGCATCCCTGAAGAAGCGCAACGCTACATGCTCGGTAGCCGATCCGCGTTGGATTGGATCATCGAGCGCTACCAGGTGAAGACTGACAAGCCCTCTGGCATCGTCAACGACCCCAACGACTGGTCACGCGAGCACGAGCAACCTCGATACATCATCGACCTCATTGGCCGCATCACCCGCGTAAGCCTCGACACGATGGCGATCGTCGACGGTCTGCCCGACCTCGGCATCTGAGATGGCGCAGGCCGCGAAGCTCAAGGAACAACCGTATGTCTGAAGAATCACTCGTCCCCATCTGGCCGATGCTCGTCGTCCCTACGCTGCAAATGCTCTCGGACGGACAGAGCCGCCATCGCCGCGAGGTCTTCGATGCGGTCGCCGATTACGCGAACGTGGGAGACGAGGCGCGCGCCGAGACCCTGAAGTCGGGAGGTACCCGCTTCGAGCAGCGCATGGGCTGGGCGCTGAGCAACCTCAGCAAGGCGCAGTGGGTGGATCGGCCCGAACGCGGACGGTACCTGATCACTGAAGCCGGTCGCGCGGCTCTGGCACAGTGCCCCGACGGATTCGACTACGGCCTGGCCAAGGTGGTGTTCGCGCCGTTCTGGCCCGCGAAGAAGGCGACCGACTCGGCGCACGAAACCACGTCACCACAATCGGACGAGGTCTCTGATCCGGTGGAGGTGATCGAAGACGCGATCGCTCGCATCGAGGCGCGCGTCGGTGACGAGCTCCTCGACCGGTTGCGCGACAGCCATCCTGACTTCTTTGAGCAAGCGGTCGTCGACCTGCTGCTGAGGATGGGATATGGCGGTGCGGCCCAACGGGGCAAGCGCATTGGCGGCACGAATGACGAGGGTGTCGACGGCCTCATCGACCAAGACGCGCTCGGCATTGATCAGGTCTATGTTCAGGCCAAGCGCTACAAGGAAGGCAACAACGTCGGGCGTGAGGCGATCCAGGCGTTCGTCGGAGCGTTGCACGGCTTCGGGGCATCTCGAGGTGTGTTCCTCACGACCAGCGCGTTCACCGGTGGTGCGATCGAGTACGCGAATAAGGTTCCGTCGCGGATCATCCTGATCGACGGCTCCCGGCTCGTAGAGCTCATGATCGCGTACCGCGTCGGCGTTCAGGAGGAGAAGCACTTCAGCGCCGTCGAGGTCGACGAGGACTACTTCAACTGACCGCCGACCCCTCACCTCATCAGGCGAGATCTCGCGATCTACCCGTCACTACGCGAATCGCTTCGCGAAAGATGGTGCACAGGGACGGGACCCGACATAGGGTTTCTCGCTTCATCACCGCATTGACGGTCGCCGTGGGCACCCAAGAGGTGCGCGGCGATATCGTCGGTTCCGACGCGCTTGAGAGATCCCTCGGCACCTTCGACGACGTGTTGGGCGACATGTGGTGGCCCGTTGAAGGGGTGGAGGGAGTCGACAGCTGGAATGGGACAAGTTTTCGATACACGCATAATCGTGTCGGACATCACAAACCTCCGTAGACGCCACTAACTTTGTCGTGTTGAGTCTTGGGGGGGTCCTGCGTCAGAAGAGTCTGCCGTCAGCGGTTCGGTCGTCCGGTTGGGCGATCTCGATGAGTCTGAGGAGATCGGGAGCCACCCTGAGCCAGCAGGCCGCTACTTCGTCCGGTTCGGAACCTTCTTCTTGGCGATGGAGCGGCCGCGAACGGATCTGACCAACCTGCGCGACTCTCTGCAGAAGGCCCTCGATGACGACCCGCGTGTGGCGTCAGTGACGGCGGATCCTCTTCGCGTTGCCTGGTCGTCTCAAAGCAAGATGTACCCGCCAAGCGAGAAGATCGATACTTTCGAGTTGATTACCGGTGCCGACGGCGTCATAGCTCCGCACTTCCCGGATCCTCTCCGTTTTCGCATACACGTCCCTATCAAAAACCAGCCACTATTCCGCGACGAGGCCGACGTTCCCAGCGATAACTATTGGGTCGTGTGGGATGGCCTGACCGTTGTTCTGGGCTGGGAGCGGGGTGAGGAAGAGAGGGTTCCGCCTAGGTCAGGGGGACAGATCGTCGTCGAGATTCTTGAGCAGGCGGCCATATCCGCCGGTGCGCGTTTGGTCGTGCAGGCTTGCAGCCCGGGCTGCAAGAATCTGTTTGCCCACCGGGTTCTCAGCGTTGTGCAGTATCCGGGCACCGATCGTGCGATTGGTTACGTCAAGCGAGGCTTTCCCGTTGTAGCGACACATGTTCACGTAGACGGCGGGCCCGAGGAGCTCGTTATGCGGGTCTGGGAGGATCTCTCGCGCTCGTCCGAAGCATTCGCGCAATACAAGAACGTGGGTCGACGGATCCTTACGCCAGAACAACGCTCTCGCGCGCTGGTTGCGGAGCTACTCGCCCGCGACATGGTGGAGGCAGAAGCCCAAGCGCGCAACGTGATCTGGAGAGGAGGCCGCGCGATCGGGAACGGCGCTATTGGCATCGCTTTGGTTAGCACTGATCTCGATCGAGACGCTAACTCGTGACTGGAACCAACATCGTGCGCACTTCCTCGAATCCGCCAGCAGAGGACGGAAGAAGATTTCTGCGGATGACCGCGACGAAGACGAAGAAGCTATGCGGCTCATGGACCTCGGTTTTGTGCGGGGCGCCGTGGAGCAGAAAGGTGCAAGCCTAGATTCGTGGGTCATCGTCGTGGCGACGGTCGGGGGTGCGATCGTCGGTGTCACCGGGACTCTCATCGCGGGCCTCCTCGCCGCGGGGGGCGGCGCCGCCCCTTGACTTGAATCTGCAACACAATTCGTCAGCACCTGCGTGGGATCTTGATGCCTGCGTGCTCACCTGTCTCGTGACCGGGCAGCGCCTCGGCTGACCGAGGATCACAGCCATCGACGGCTACCACCTGTAAATCGTCTGCCTCGATACCTGGGCGGACTCGGCGAGACCCTCGATTGTCACGGCCTCGTATCCGCCCACGACGAGCGCACGCCCTATCGCCGCCAGCACCAATTGCCGGGCTTTTTCGCTGCGAAGACAACCATCCATCCTCCGTACAGAGGCGTACACTGGGCAATACATAGACGACCCGTTGCGAAACTACGATGGCAACCGAGCAAGGAGAAAGAACATGGCCCTCACCGCACACTCCACCATCGGCGACTGGATGAACGACCCGACCGGCGGGCCACTCATCCGCGCACTCTTCGAGCAGACGGGGGCCGACCCCGAGCTCCTCACTCCCGTGCTCGGCCTGCCGCTGCAGCAGCTCGTCGCGATGAGTCAGGGCCAGCTGCCGCAGTCGGTCGTCGACAACCTCGTGCGCGCGGCCAACGGCGGCGAGATCCCCGAGGCTGATGAGTCCGAGGGCTGGACCGAGGAGCCCACCGCTGGACGTTTCGCCGACAAGACCGTGATCGTCACGGGCGCAGCATCCGGAATCGGCAAGGCCACGGCATCCCGCATCGCCCGCGAAGGCGGACGCGTCATCGCCTCCGACATTGCCGCCGACAAACTCGATGCCCTGAAGGCCGAGCTGCCGGATGCCGACATCACCACCGTCGCCGGAGATCTCACCAGGCAGGACGCGATCGACGCCGTCATCGCCGCCGCGGGCGACCGCATCGATGCCCTCGCGAACGTCGCCGGCATCAACGACGACTTCTCCCCCGCGGGCGAGACGACGGATGCCGTCTGGGACCGCGTCATCGCCATCAACCTCACCGCCCCTTTCAAGCTCATGCGCGCGGTGCTGCCGATCATGGAGAAGGCCGGCCGCGGCTCGATCCTCAACGTTGCCAGCGAAGCGGGCCTGCGAGGTAATGCGTCGGGCAACGCCTACACGGCCAGCAAGCACGGCATCATCGGGGTCACGAAGTCCGCGGCGTTCATGTACGGACCGAAGGGCATCCGCGTGAACTCCGTCGCACCGGGCGGCGTCGCCACCGGCATCCCGATGCCCCCGAACATGTCGGAGTACGGCTCCGGTCGCCTGGCCCCGTTCCAGCAGGCGATCCCGACGGTCGCGACCGCCGAGCACCTCGCCGCGTCGATCACTTTCCTGCTGTCGGACGACGCCGTGAACATCAACGGTGCCGTGCTGGCATCTGATGGCGGATGGTCGGTGCAGTGAGTACTGGAACTCTCGGCATCGAGCCATCGTCGCCACGCTGCGTCAACCGCAGTTCCTGGACTATCCCTGGGCTATCAGAGCGACTGATCGCTGGCGAGAAAATGCGGCAACGTTCGGACGCACGACTGAGGCTTTAGCAGTAGGTTCGAAGCATGTCAGCCGCCAATAGCGCTCCATCCCCGCCTCCCAGAGACGTCTTGGAGCGCTATCGCGTCCTCGCGGGCACCGATATATTCGCGATCGGGCTGTTCGACGACTCAGTCACTGTACTAAGCCAGCAGGTGCGAGCACTCAACCTTGCATGGGCCCTCGCCGAGGCACGCCGTATGGAGACACGTCCAAAGATCGCCATTCTTGGAGCGGGATTCGCTGGCTTGACCTTCGCCGCGGGCCTGATCGGCAAAGAGATCGATGCTGAGATCACAATATTGGAGCAGCTGGACTCGGTAATTCCTTTACAACAGGGATCAGACTCGCGCTGGCTCCACCCGCATATTTACGACTGGCCATCCCCGGGGAGCCAAGCTTCCTCTGCCACCTCTCCGCTACTCAACTGGACCGCCGGTAGAGCGAGTGATGTAGCTGTGCAGGTTCAATCGGCCTGGAGCGAACTTGTGGACAGCCATGAGCCAACGTTGAGCTTGTTCTGCAACACTTCGCGAACCAGGCTCTCTCGCGAGGGCGGGCAGTTATACATCGAGTGGATTGGCCATGAACGCGAGCCGAGCCAGCCCTCGACGGCGAAGGGATCCGACGCTCACGTTGGCCGACGCGAGGCCTTCGATTTGGTGGTCCTTGCAGTTGGCTTCGGAGTTGAAAAGGGCGGAGGCATGTCGTACTGGCGTAATGAGACTCTTGCTCAGCCTTCGCTGAACAGGTCCGTCACACGGCATGTGGTGTCAGGCCACGGGGACGGCGGCTGGATCGACCTATTCCGCCTTCGAATCATGAACTTCCGACAGGACAGAATTCTTGGCGAACTCTTCGCCAACCTAGATGATTTTATTGAACGACTTCGTGTCACAAAACTTGATCTGAAGCCCTCCGAGAGCGCAATCGCCGCGCTGGAGGAGATCTGGGACGACTACGATGCAGACGCGAAACTAGTCGAAGACAGAATGCGACGACGCCTGCGGCATGATACGTCCGCCGCGATGAATCTCCGCGGAGAACGTGGATTCAGCGAACTGTTCGCGAGACGGGTCTCGTTCCAGAACCAGGTTCTGGCTTGGATTCTGTTCAGAGTTGGCGCCTTTGAGATCCAGGTTGAACCGAACCTCCAAACGGCCGCCGACGGATACGCAAACTCAAATGTTGTCCTCCGACACGGGCCCAATCGTTTCTCACACCTTTTGACCACTTTGAGCAATTCGCTGCAAGAAGAACTACTGGTGGGGCACACCGAAGACGTGGCGGAAGAACTGCTACGCCTCCGCTGCAGGCAAACCGATGCCGTAATGTGGGATGCAGGGTATTTTGACCGCCCCATGAATCGATCAAAGTCCGACCAACGCTCGCACTGGAATCGTGAGTATCTACCACCCGTGACTCAGATTATCGCGGCAAGCATCTGCGGCGCCGTCGCCAAGTACATCGAAGCGAGAGGTCACCGTCAAAGCAAGCGATTGAGAGTTACCCTTCACCGGGCAATTCCTGTCGGTCGCGTAATTTACCTTCAGCAATGCTGCGATTACCAGGGCTTGGCACTCGAGGAGGGATTTTCGACGGCCGCACGAACGTACGCCACCTCAGACTCTGCGATCGGTCAGGCGTATCAAACCCGGGCGATCGTCCGTAATGCCAAAAAGGTCAAACCTAGAGACCTAAAAGCCGAAATGACTAATCAGCTCAGCCTGACCACGAGGTCTCGACCAATGGACGATGAGGTGAAGTCGCTTCTCTCGATTCCCATTATCGACGAAAGCTCCCAGGCCGTTATCGGCGTAGTCTTCTTAGACAGCTTTCAGCGAAGAGTTTTCAAGGATGATGTCGTCCACGAATTGGTGAGCATCATCGAGGGACAACTGCGCGCTGCAATCAGAGAACTCGATCGCACAAAGCATGCCCTGACAAATGTCGAATGGGCTGAGGCACCTGTCTCCTCGACCTCGCCAGCGCCTTTAAAGGTCAGGAGTCTCGAAGTCGTCGCAGTCCCGCCTCCGTCTGTGGCCGCCGGTAGAATCAATATCGATCTTGCGAGCTTCGTGAAGGTAGGGATGTGAGCATGCAACATGAGCTGAAGAGTTGGCCAGCCTTCTTCGGGCCGATCGCCGCGGGAGTCCGCACTCACGAGCTCCGCCGCAACGATCGATGCTTCTCAGTCGGTGACAGCTTGCTTCTGCGCGAGTACGACCCGGATAAGGGGGAGTACACCGGGGCGCAGCAGCTTGTTCATGTGACATCGTTGACGTCCGCTGAAGTCCCCTGCGCGGTGTCGGCGGGCGGCCTACATCCCGACTTCTGTATTCTTTCCATCGCATTAGGCGCCGCATAGCGATCCATGCAGTGAGTCGCGTGAAGCAATCCCGCTCGATCCCGCAATAGCCGCGTCTCACCTACGGTCGCGAGCGCCGAGCACCTCGCCGCGTCGATCACGTTCCTGCTCTCGGGCGACGCCGTGAACATCAACGGTGCCGTGCTGGCATCCGATGGTGGATGCTCGGTGCAGTAAGCGTCAGTCTTGGAGGCCGGCACGGCGACCGTGTCGGCCTTCGAACTCGCCGATCGCTCGACGCGCCCTGCGCATCTGGGAGACCCCGAGGGCCACTCCGGCGCCAAAGACTGCGAGACTGATCCATCGGTATGGCGCGCTCGAATCGATCGCGATAGTGACGGCCCATCCGGGAAACATGACCGCGGAAAATACAATTGTGTACAGCGCGAAGTTCCGCTGACGCTGCAGTGCCATGCGCTGCTGGATCGGGGAGGGATCGGCGGCGGGCTCGCTCATGAGGCGAGCGTAGACTGCAGCTTCGCTAGTGAGGTCAGGCGGCCTGCTCTCAGAGCGGTGAGAGACTAAACCCGTGCCTGAGTGTCCCGAGATCGTCTGCATCTGCGGCTCCATGCGGTTCGCGGAGGACATGCGAGCAGTGAGCCAGTCCTTGACACTCGCTGGCGTCATCGTCCTGATGGCCGGCGAGGTCGACGCCCCGATCACTGACGAGCAGAAGGCGGCTCTCGGCGAGCTGCACCTGCGCAAGATCGACCTGGCCGATCGGGTTGTGGTCGTGAACCGCGGCGACTACTTCGGCGAGTCCACGATGCGGGAGATCGACTACGCGCGCGTAGCCGGAAAGCCCGTGACCTTCGTCGGTCCTGCCTACGACCAGGCGTAGATCTCACATCTCCCCCGCCTACCCTGGCTCTATGAAGAAGCTCCCCGCGCTCGCGACGCTCGCCGTCGGCATTCTGCTGCTGTCCGGATGCTCTCAGGCGTCGACCATCGCCGCTTGCGGCCAGGTCGCAGCTCAAGCCGCGCAGGTGACCGGTGTGATCGGCAGCGTCAGCTCGCCGACTCCCGAGGCCGCACAGGCGGCTCTCGATGAGGTCAGAAACGTCGCCGAGAACATCCGCGGTGTTGACGGACCCGAGGAGTTCGTCACACTCCGCGACTCGTGGACGACGAGCATCGACGCATTCGCCGTCGAGGGCGAGAAGGCCATCGCGGGCGACATCGCTGGCCTTGATACGGCGACGACGGAGATGCGCACAGCAACCGACGCGATGCTCGCCTACTGCACCCCGTGACCGGAGCCCGTCACTCTTCCTGCTGAACAGTCATCGCGATCTCGAAGCTGTCACCGATCACGCGACCTCCGTCGAAGACTGGGTCTTCATCGAGCGTCTCGAGAACGCGAAGATCGCTCGTGACGGCAGCGGTTCCGCGGTCACGAGCCTCGCGCGACGGCCAGGTCGTCACCGTGACCACGACGGACTCCTCGGCTTTCGCTCCCGCAAGGTCGGCGATGCTCTTGAGCTCACCCGATTCGTACGATGCGCCGTCTGCGTGAAAGTCACCCGGGTCGGCTGAATCGCTCGACTGCCAGTAGTCCACGACGCTGATCGCACCGTGATCGCGGTAAACCTTCGCCATCCGCTTCGCGAAGTCCAGATACGCGGCCTTGCGTTCCGTCGGCACGGGAACGATCGTGATGTCAGCGACGACCATTCTTGCTCCAGTCCTCAGCAGTGAGTGTCTGTCGCAAGAGTATCCACCGTCGGCCTCACCCGACCAGGCGCGCCCTACCGCGCGATGCCCCGCAGCAGCCGCGTCACCGTCTCCTCGACGCGCTCTGCGCTCAACGGCTGACCGATGAGCGCCGCGTACGACGCCATGGCGATGAGCTGGTCGGCGATCGCGTCAGCATCCACGTCCGCCCGGATCTCGCCCGCCGACTGCCCGCGCGCGATGCGTTCGGCAACCCATAAGCGGATCGGCGCCGCAAGACGCTCGTTGAGCGCCAGCCCGAGTTCATGGTCGGTGGCGGTCACCGCGATCAACGCCCGGGCGAGGGCCACGCCCTCGGGCTTCGCGAGACCGGCTGACATCGCCGAGAACCAGGCGTGCAGGTCGGCCCGGATGTCGTCGCTCATCGCGACTGCGGGATCCGCCCCTGGCAGGTCTCCTTCGAGCAGCGCCTCGCCGAGGATCGCCGCCTTCGACGGCCACCAGCGGTAGATCGTCTGCTTGGCGACTCCCGCGGTCTCGGCAAGCCCCTCGATCGTCACCGCTTCGTACGTACCGGCCACGACGGCAGCGCGCATCGCCTCGAGCACGGACTGGCGCGCGGCTTCACTTCGGGGACGGGGCATCTGAACAGGCTACTGGTCACCACGTTCCGTCTCGGGGCATCGCGCCTCGCTCAACGACCGGAGACCGGTGACTTCGCGGCCTGCCTCCGCCAAGCTGGACTCATGCGCATCGTGGTGAGCGGGGCCGGTCTCGGCGGACTCGTGCTCGCCCAGGCCCTGCGCGACCACGCCGACGTCATCGTGCTCGACCGCGATGCGAATCCGGCCGACACCGGCGGTTACCGCATCGCCCTCACTCCCGAGGCGGTCGCTGTGATCGAGCGGCACGTTGCGGGCCGACTCGTCGACCGCATCCGCTCTGTCTCCGACGGCCCCGAGACGTTCTCGCAGTTCACGGTCGCTGACTCGCGCCTGCGACCGATCGTCGTGGCGCCCGAACCGCCTGGACAAGACCGGATGCTGTGCCAGCGTCGCGCGCTGCGGCAGATCCTCAGCGAAGACCTCGGCGAGCGCTTGCGATTCTCCTCGACCGTGGCCTCAACCGAAGCCCACGACGGCGGGGCGAGCGTGACGCTCGCGGACGGCTCGCGCATCGAGGCCGACCTGGTCGTCGCGGCCGATGGCGCCCGCTCGGCGACTCTTCGCTCGATCACCCCCGACACGAGTTCGGACACCGGCCTGGTCGGCATCGCCGGTTCGACACCGCTGACCCGGCGCACCCGGTTTCCGCGCTACCTGCTGCGCGGACCCGCCCTCGCCGTCGACCGTCACGGCGTCGGCATGTTCCTCTCGCTGACATCGCGCGGATTGCGCGACATCCCACCCGAACTCGCGGACGCCGTCGGCCCGCCATCACTCGTGTGGGGCCTGATCGCCCGGCGCGACAGCATCGGTGCGGTGCAAGCGGCGTCCTCCGACGAGCTCGTCGCGACGGCATCCGCCCTCGTCGACCGCTGGACTCCATGGATGCCGGGAGTGATCCGCGACTCAGATCCCGACCGCACTGCCGCGTTCTCGTTCCGCGCCGCCGACCCGAAGGCGCCGCGCTTTCCGTGGGATCCCGACCGCATCACCGCGGTCGGTGACGCAGTGCACGCGATGCCTCCCACCGGCGGACGGGCCGGGTCGACCGCCATCCGCTCGGCCGGCGCACTCGCCGAAGCCCTCATCACCGAGCCCGACATCGACTCCGCGGTGGCGCGCTACCAGGCCCGGATCGACGACTGGGCAGTGCCCGCGATCGAGGAGTCTCTCGGTCCGGTGCGGGCGATCCGGGCTCTCGGCAACCCACTGGCTCAGCTCGCCGCCGGACCGCTGCTCGGGGTCGCCGGATGGATCGGTGCCGGCAGGTATCGCCGCAGTCAGGCGACCGGCGCCGGACGATAGCGGTTCGCGACCGCTCCCGACGCGAACTCGCGGCGGTCGATGAGCTCGAGCCGGGTGCGCTCGCTCAGTCCGTCGAGGAGTCTCGGGCCGTGGCCGGCGATGATCGGATGCACGACGAAGGTGTACTCGTCGATGAGTCCCAGCTCGGCGAGCGTCAGGGGAAGAGTCACCCCGCCGACGGACAGCCCCTCACCCGGTTGCTGCTTCAGCTCGCGAATCGCCTCGGCCAGGTCACCTCGGATCAGGTCGGCGTTCCAGTCGACGGCATCCAGCGTGCTCGACACGACGTGTTTCGGCACGCGGTCGATGGCCTCGGAGAACGGGATCTCCCACGCGCTCATCCAGTCGGGCCAGGCTCCGGATGCCGGGCGACGCCAGGCCGACTGCATCATCTCGTAGGTCGTTCGGCCGTAGATCACGGCATCCGCCCGCTCCATCTCGGCGGTCCAGTACTGCATCAGCTCCTCGTCAGGAGCGACGCCGGCCTCGTGATGCACGCAGCCGTCGAGCGTGACGTTGATCGAATAGCGCAGTGGTCTCATCTCGCCGATCTCCTTCGATAGACATCCGTGGCTGTGATGAACGACGTAACCACACCAATCGATCCTGTGGAAGACGCATCGGATCACATCAGTCCCATGTCTGTCATCGCCTATGCATGACGAGAGACTCATGAATCTGAGGCTTGAGATTCATGGTTTCGACCCCTGCCCTTCAGCTCGGCTCGGGTGGGGCCTCTCATAGCGGCGCTGACGTCTCGCAGATTGAACCGATCTGCATTGAATCGTTACTTGTCCGCCGAGTCCACATACCGATATACAGGTCACAGCGCTCTGGGGGCGCTGGCGATTCGTCGCCTCACTGTCGAGGGGAACTCTCATGTCACTGCCGCCTGCGTCCTGGCACTCAGATCCGGAGAATCCGAATCAGCTGCGGTGGTGGGACGGCCATCGCTGGACGGATGCCACGTCACCGTCGCCCGCTGCCGCCGCGACGACGCAGATGGCCGCACCAGCCCCGCCCGCAGCGCCTGTTGCGGCGAAGCGACGGACGGGGTGGCGCACCGCGGGGATCATCGTCGGCGCACTCGTGGTCGGCGGAGTGCTCGCCCGGCTGTCGCCGATCGCGATCCTGCTGGTCGCCACGGCCATGGTCGGTATCGCGCTCTATGTGATGGTGGCTCGCCCTCTCCCCGCGCTGGGACTCCGGTCACGGATGTCGGGCGTGGCCGCCCTGGGCATGGCCGCGCTGCTTGTCACGGGCGGTGGCATCGCGAGTGCGAACAGCGGAGGCACCCCGACGGCATCCGAACCGCAGAACTTCGCGGCGGTGGCGACATCGACCCCGAAGCCCAGCCCGACCCCCACTCCGACTACGTTCGAGACGGCGATCGAAGAGGTGCCCGTGCCGTTCGCGGCGACCACCGTCGACGACCCTCAGCTCGATCAAGGCGCCACAGCGCTCGTCGCCGCCGGGGTGAACGGCGTGAATGTGATCACGTATCGCGTGACCCTGGTCGACGGCGTGGAAGTGTCTCGCGAGGTCGTCGGAGAGGCCGTCTCTGTGCAGCCGGTCAACGAGGTGACGGCGATCGGAAGCAAGGCTCCCGCGCCGGTTGCCGTGCCCGCTCCCGCGCCCGCACCGGTGCCGCTCGTGCAGCAGGGCGGCGGTGGATGCGACCCGAACTACACCGGCGCGT
The DNA here is from genome assembly GCF_044743635.1 of Microbacterium sp. NPDC087589. Classification (NCBI taxonomy): domain Bacteria; kingdom Bacillati; phylum Actinomycetota; class Actinomycetes; order Micrococcales; family Microbacteriaceae; genus Microbacterium; species Microbacterium sp. NPDC087589. Next base: position 175,197 of record NZ_JBIUWV010000005.1, on the reverse strand, counting down.
GCGTACCGATCTCCAGCGACGTCGACTGCGCGGGCGGCAGTGGGAACGGGCCGGCGTATGTGCAGGGCCCGGTGCAGGTCGTCGGCTCGGACATCTACGACCTCGACCGCGACGGAGACGGGATCGCCTGCGACTAGTCGCTAACCGTCAGCCTCCAGCGACCTGTAGAAGTAGAACGCCCGCTCGCCGGTATCGGACACCAGCCCGCTGAACCCGTGCCGTTCATAGAAGCGCATCGCGTCGGCATCCGACTCGTCGACGTTGATCTCGATCGCCGCGACGCCGAGTTCCCGGCAGATCTCGACCATGTGCTGCACGATCGCACTCCCGACGCCGCTGCCCCGCTGTTCTGGCGAGACGTACATCTCGTCGAGCAACGCGACCGGTCCGTCAGACCACACGTTCGGGCGCAGGGTCACAAGCGCGAGACCGACCGCGGGATCGCCGCCGAGCACGGCGAAGGTCTCTGCTCCGGCCAGCAGGGTCCGCAGCCGCGGTTCGAGAGTCTCGACCCCCGGCGTCTCGCTGTCGAACTCTGTGTTGAAGGCGTGCAGCATCTCGGCGAGAGAGGCGGCGTCATGCGGGGTGGCTCGACGTGTGACGGTGGTCATGTGGTGGCCTTTCTCGGGTCGGAGCTTCGTTGTTTCGGGCCGGTGAGCGGCGTCGCCGGTTCACAACTCAGGACGAACGGGTCGGCCGACGCATCCGTCCCACGGAATTCCGGGGCCGAGCCCGTGGACGAACCCGACTCTTCCTGAGTTGTGAACGCGGACCTCCGCGGACATCGCTCGGCGAACCGGGAGAACTCGCTCAGGCGCTGTCGGAATCCGACTTCCGCGCACCGGCCTCGAGCACGTCGCCGGCGGGCAGCTCCTGATGTCCGCCGAACTGCAGACGCATCGCCGACAGCACCTGGTTGGCGAACTGATCCTCACCGCGCGACGCGAAGCGCTCGAACAGTGATGCCGCGAGCACCGGCACGGGCACTCCGACGTCGACGGCGGCCTTGACCGTCCAGCGGCCCTCGCCCGAGTCGGACACCCGCCCCGCGAGACCGTCGAGCGTCGGATTCTCCGAGAGCGCGGCGGCGGTCAAGTCGAGCAGCCACGACGAGATAACGGATCCTCGGCGCCACAGCTCGGCGACCTTCGAGGTGTCGATCGGGAACTGGTAGAACTCCGGCTCTTCCAGCGGGGCGATTTCAGCGGAATGCTCGGCTTCGCGCACTCCGGCATCCGCGTTGTGCAGCAGGTTGAGGCCCTCGGCGATCGACGCCATGATGCCGTATTCGATGCCGTTGTGCACCATCTTCACGAAGTGTCCCGCGCCCGACGGCCCGCAGTGCAGATAGCCCTGCTCCTCGGGCGTGAGGTCTCCCGTACGACCGGGAGTGCGCTCGATCTCGCCGACACCCGGAGCGATCGTGCGCAGCACCGGTTCGATGCGCTGCACGGCCTCATCAGGACCGCCGACCATCAGGCAGTATCCGCGGTCGAGTCCGAACACTCCGCCGCTCGTGCCCACATCGACATAGTGGATGCCGCGCTCGCGGAACGCCTTCGCGCGGCGCACATCGTCGCGATAGTTCGAGTTGCCGCCGTCGATCAGGATGTCGCCCTCGTCGAGCACCTCCGCCGCCTGATCGGCCACCATGCCCGTGAGCGAGGCGGGCACCATCATCCACACGGCCCGCGGCGCCTCGAGCTTCGACGCCAGGTCGGCCATGCTGTCTGCGCCCGTGGCACCCTCGGCGACCAGCGCCTGCACGGCATCCGCATTCACGTCATAGACCACGCACTCGTGCCCGTCGCGCATGAGTCGGCGCACGATGTTTGCGCCCATCCGGCCGAGTCCGATCATCGCCAGCTGCATGAGAATCCCTTCGTCCCCGCCCCCGGTGAGCCGAGTCGGGGCAATCCTGGCACGGGTGCGAGGCGCGCTCAATGGTGTGGCGCGGCGCGGGTCGGTGCGTGCCGTCGGTGCGGGGTCGGTGCGGGGTGTCGGTGCGTGGTCGGTGCGTGCCGTCGGTGCGGGGCCAAAAACGCACCCCTACCGCCGGTTTCGGATGCGGAAGTGACCCCGCACGCGTCGGGGCTCGGTGCGGATTCGGTGCGGGGCCAAAAACGCACCGCTACCGCCCGTTTCGGATGCGGAAGTGACCACGCTCGCGGCGCGGCCCCGCGCGGATTCGGTGCGGGGCCAAAAACGCACCCGCGGTGCCCGATTCCGATGCAGAAGTGACCACGCACCGGACGCACGTCGGTGCGGAGCCAGAACACGGGCGACAGTTGCAGGCGCAGATCACAACTGCAGGTCGAACCCGTCGATCTCGGCATCCATCTGTGATCCGAGCCTGCAACTGTGGTGAGCCGGCATCCGCAGCCGTGCCCGAGCCCGAGCCCGAGCCCGAGCCCAGTGTCGCTGGCGGGTGAAAGGATTGGATCATGACTTCCCCCGCGTTCGACCAGATCACGCAAGACGACCTGCGCAGCGCGGGCAGCCTGAAATGGACGACCTTCCCCGACATGATCGGCGCGTTCGTCGCCGAGATGGACTTCGGACTCGCCCCCGCCGTCAGCACCGCCGTGAAGGATGCGTTGGACCTGGGCGTCACCGGTTACCTGCCCGAGAAGCTCGCGAAGGATCTCTCGCAGGCGACGGCGCGCTGGTATTCCGACTCGTACGGGTGGGAGATCTCGCCCGAGCGGGTGCACCACGTGCCCGACGTGATCGCCGCATTCGAGCTGGCGATCGAGCACTTCACGACTCCCGGCTCGGCGATCATCGTGCCGACGCCCGCATACATGCCGTTCCTCCTCGTGCCGCCGATGCGTGACCGCCGGGTGATCGAGGTTCCCAGCATCGAGGTCGACGGGCGCTGGGTCATGGACCTGGATGCCGTCGCCCAGGCGTTCCGCGACGGCGGCGAGATGCTGGTGCTCTGCAACCCGCACAACCCGCTCGGCACGGTCGCGACCCGTGAAGAGCTGCTCGCGATCGCCTCGGTCGTGACGGATGCGGGCGGACGCGTCTTCTCCGACGAGATCCACGCGCCGATCGTCTATGCCCCGGCGCAGCACATCCCCTATGCCTCGATCTCGGAAGAGGCTGCCGCGCACACGCTGACCGCGACCTCCGCCTCGAAGGCGTGGAATCTCGCCGGCCTCAAGTGCGCGCAGGTCATCCTCTCGAACGACGCTGACGCGACGCTCTGGGAGAGCCTCGGATTCTGGGCCGGACACGGCACCTCGACGCTCGGCGTCGTCGCGAACATCGCGGCCTACACGGACGGTCGCGAGTGCCTCGACGGGGTGGTCGACTACCTCGACGGCAATCGGCGGATGCTGGCGCAGCTCGTCGACGAGAAGCTGCCCGGTGTGCGGATGATCGTGCCGGAGGGCAGCTACATCGCGCTGCTCGACTTCCGCGAGACCGGGTTGACCGGGGATCTCGGGGAGTGGTTCCGTGAGCACGCCCGAGTCGCCATGACGGATGGCGCCGCCTGTGGTGTGGCCGCGATCGGATACACCCGCTTCGTGTTCGCACTGCCCCGCCCGGTCATGGTCGAGGCGGTCGACCGCATCGCCGCCGCGCTGCGCGACCGGGCCGTCTGAGCGCGTTCTAGCCGTGAAGCGCGTGTCGTCGCGTGCCTGGCCGATGCGGGGTCAGTTTCGCATCGGAACCGGCCGTGTCGGATGCGAAATCGCCCCCGCATGATCAGGCCTGCACGTTGACCATCGACCCGCCATATGACCAGGGCGGAATGTCCGAACCCCCGCGCAGGATGGGATGACGCGAGCAGGAGTCGCGATCTACTACTTCTAGTACATCGCGCGTAGAATCGGGGGCATGTCCAGGGTGACGAAGACGGAACTCAATCAGCAGACCGCCAAAGTGCTGGCGCGGGTGGCTGCCGGCGAGCGGCTGATCATCACAGACCGCGGGCGCCCGATCGCCGAACTGACACCTCCCGCACAGACAGTCTGGGAACGACTCGTGTCGTCAGGCCGCGTGACGATGCCTTCGAAGTCCGGGGCCCTCCCCACACCCGCCGCCATGAGCGAACGTTCGACCCGAGACATCCTCGACGATCTTCGAGCCGACCGGCTGTGATCTACCTCGACACCTCTGCGGCGGCCAAGGCACTCATCAACGAGGACGGCAGCGCAGCGATGCGCCGAGCATTCGCCGACGGCACCGCCTTCGTCTCCTCCCGGCTGCTGGCCGTCGAACTGCACGCCGTCGCCGACCGACGCGCGATCAGCAGGGATGCCGCACAGGAGCTGCTCGATCGCGTGGCTCTCGTCTCACTCAGCGATGACACGCTCGCGCGGGCCGTCGAGCTGCACAGCGGACTGCGCACTCTGGATGCACTGCACCTGGCGACCGCGCTCGAGGTCGGCGACGCGATCGAGAGCATCCTCACCTTCGACCTGGAGTTCGCGGCAGCAGCGGAGCGATGCGGGCTGACTGCGGGGTCACGGGTCCAGTGACTCGCTGACGGGCGGGCGCCGTGGCGCGGTGGATGACCGACTCTCCATCTGTGCGGGGACAATTTCGCACGCCAAGGGCGCACTAGGGATGCGAAAGTGACCCCGTAACCGCGGCGCGTTGCGAAAGTGACCCCGCAACCGCGGCGCGTTGCGAAAGTGACCCCGCAACCGCGGCACGTTGCGTGGTCGACCCCGCATCCGCCGGGCGCGTGCTGTGGCGCGTCGCGCGCTCGACCCCCGCATCCGTGCGGGGTCAATTTCGCACCGCAAAGGCGCGATACGGAAGCGATAGTGACCCCGCATCCGCCGAGCGATGCGATAGTGACCCCGCACGTAGTGCCCGAAGGACGCGAACGACCCAAGGACGCGACCGACCCAAGGAGCGCGCCCGCCCCACGGAGCACGACCGATCGGCAGGGCCCGACCGGGCGGGTTGCCCGCGTCACCGCGCCCGAACGGCATCCCCCATCGCGGCGAACGCCTCATGCAGGATCGGCCGCGGAGTCGCGAACACGACGCGCACGAAGTCCTCATACCCGCGTCCGAGCAGCGCGCCCTCGGTCAGCACGACGCCCGCATGCTCTCGGAAGAACGCGGCGGGCGGGCCCTCGATCCCCAGCGCGCTGGTGTCGATCCAGCCGATGTAGGTCGCGTCCGGTTCTCGATAGATCGCGCCGGGAAGATGCTCGGCGACGAGCGGTCCCAGAAGGCGTCGCGATTCGGAGAGATACGCGAGCACCCCGTCGAGCCACGGCTTGCCCTCGCGATACGCCGCGGTCGAGGCGACCACGCCTAGCGTCGCTGCGCCATGCTGCACCGAGAACCCGAACCGGCGATACAGCTGCTGGTCGGCATCGTTCGACGTGATCAGCTGTGCGGTCTTGAGCCCCGGGATGTTCCATGCCTTCGACGCGCTCGTGCCGGTGATGGTGTGCGCGGCCGTCGCCTCCGACACCGACGCATACGGGATGAAAGGCCGACCGTCGAAGCGCAGCGGCGCATGGATCTCGTCCGCGAACACACGACCACCGTGGCGCTCCACGATCTCGGCGAGCGCCTCCAGCTCGGATCGCTCGACCACGGTTCCGGTCGGGTTGTGCGGGTTGCAGAGCACGAGCGTGCGGGCGCCGGCGGCGAACGCTTCGTCGATCCGCTGCAGGTCGTGATGCCAGCGTCCGTCGACCTCGACACCCGGGATCTCGATCACCGGATGTCCGAGCGTCGGCAGATATGTCAGAAACGGCATATATGCGGGAGTCGGCACGATGACCGGCGATCCGGCGGGCGCATACTCCTCGACCGCCACGCGCAGCGCGGCCATCACATCGGACACCGGATGCACGCGGTCGGGGTCGAACGACCAGCCGTACTCGTCGCGCATCCACTCTGCGGTCGCCTCACCCAACCGTGCCGCGAGCGGCGGAGACAGGTATCCGAGGTTCTCCTCATCGATCGCTCGGTGCATCGCATCGGCGATCACCGGCGCGACACCGAAGTCCATCTCGGCGACCCACGCACCGATGCGCCCGGGGTGCAGGCTCCACTTGCGGCTCTCAGGCCGATCGAGGTCGAATCTGGTGCGAGAGTCGAACGGATGCGGGTCAATGCGCGTGCGGTCGTCGGTCATGGTGCGCCGTTCACACTGCCTGACATCGAACGGCGGCACCGACGGAACGGAGGCTCACACGATCACTGTCGCAGGACGACGGCGGACAAGCTGCCGACCGATACGGCCTGGAATCAGTCACGGATACTCCTTCATTGCGCGAGCTTCCACACTAGAGACGACGCTGTGATCTCGCGATTCTCGTTTCTGTGGGTGACGGTCGCGATGTGCTTCGCCCCCCAAGGACGGCGGGATCGCGTCAGCCGGCGAACGCGATCCCGCTCGCCGCGCGCACCAGGGCCGCGTTGTCGGGAGCCGGTCGGCCGTCGGGCAGTACGAGGGTGTCTTCGAGCCCTATGCGCGAATCGAGACCGAGCGCGACGGCGAGAGTGAACGCCGGCCATGCTGACCGCAGTTCTCCGTGCAGCAGAATCGGGATGCTCGGTTCGTCGAGCCGAACATGCGCGATCAGTCCCTCCCCGTGGCGTCGGACGACCTCGGCGGCCTCATCGGGCAACTCGATCAGCACGCGTGCACACCGTCGACGGACCGGTGACCGACTCCAGGCCTCGAGGCCGGTCGCGTCCCAGATGCCCGCTTCGACGGCGACACCTCGGCTCAGCAGCAGTTCGGCCACGCGATCAGCACCTGTCTCATGCCAGTTCACCGACGCGTAGTCGGGGAGCTCGGTCCACTCGGCGATGGATGCCAGGCGTGCGTCGACATCCGGGGTGATCCATGCTCCGGTCGTCACACCGATCGGCACGCCGGGACAGGCTGCGCGCAGCGCCCCCACCCAGCTCGCGACATCGGCGGTGCTCAGCGAATCCCGGCCCTCGGCATCCTTGGGGTGCACGTGGATCTCCTGCGCACCGGCTGCCACCGCTCTCGCCGCATCGGTGGCCGCAAGCGTCTCATTCGCGCTCAGCCCCGGATGCTCGGCGACGTCGCGCGCTCCGTTGAGACACACCTGCAACAGCATCCGTCGCTCTTCACCGCCCGCGGAATCGGCTCCTGTCGCCATCAGTTCATGAGGTCGCGGGGGTGCCAGTCGTAGAGGGAACCCCTGTCGGACGGACCCTCTTCGGTGCGTACGGTATGTGCGACCTGGCGTGCGGCTGCCGCACCGCGACCGACCCGCACGGCTTCGTCTTCGGTCTCGAAGCTCGCCCCCAACGTGCGGGACTCGCCCTCGATGCGGTTGAACCAGATCCCGTCGCGCTGGAACGTCTCGATGTCACCTGAAGCCATGTCCATCCTTTCGATCTCCCTCTTTCATACCCGGTGAGTCATACACGGGACGAGGCCCTTGACAGTCTCGTCCGCCGACGCTCGGTCGCTCCAACGAGGTGCGCCGACCGGATCACGCAGCGGGCCCCCTGCGCGTGAGCCGTATCGCTGAACTCGCATACGCCGCACCGATCAGCAGCAGGACGACTACTGAGACCCTGCCCGGCACCACCAGCGGCGGAGACCACGAGCTGAACGCCGCGAACGTCGCCTGAGCCAGGAACATCGCAGACAGCAGCCCGCTGGAGAAGGGAGCAGCCGTCATCTGCCACCAGGGGCGCGGGGCAGTCGTCTCCCCGGCGCCTCGGAACACCCTGGCCGTGAACACCACGAGCGCCGTCACCGCGAAGAGCATCCAGGCGGCGCCCCACCAGGGGTTCACGATCAGCAGGGCCACACCGATCATCGGCATCAGGATGACAGCGGCGACCACGATGCCCGCCTGGGCCGATGGGGTGGAGATTCGCATGCGGGTGCCTTTCGATTCGCCGCTTCGGAAGGAGCGTAGCCACGTGGAGCTCCGATCTCCACGTCTGCACCAGCTCGTACTCCCGCATCCCGGAATGGAATGAACGCCCCTACAAGCCTCCATCCACCATCGCGCGCCGACGTCAACCCCGATGACGACGGGCGGCCAACCGATATACAGTCGCGTGATGCATGACCCGGATGCATCGGCAAGGAGCAAGTGATGACGCTGGAAGTGGTGTCGCCGACGGCGGCGCTCCTCGACGGACGGTACCTGTTGCATGACCGCGTCGGGCAGGGCGGCATGGCGACCGTCTATCGCGCCGAGGACACGCACCTCGGACGCATCGTGGCGATCAAGATGATCCACGAAAGCACTGGCCCGGTCGCGTCGATCGAGCGCGCTCACACCGAGAAGGCGCTGCTCGCCTCACTGAGTCACCCCTCGCTCGTGACGTTGTACGACGCCCAGCTCACCCCCGGGCGCCCCCAATACCTCGTGATGGAGTTCGTCGACGGACCGACGCTCGCCGGGCGCATGGCGGAAGGCCCCCTGCCTCCGCGAGACGTCGCTCGCATCACCCGCGACCTCGCCGAGGGACTCGCTGCGGTGCACGCGGCGGGAATCGTGCACCGCGACGTCAAGCCGTCGAATGTGCTGCTGGCACGGAGCCGCTTGCGCCGCCCTGTCGCCGCGAAGCTCGCCGACTTCGGCATCGCCTGCTCGATCGAGGACACTCGGCTCACGACCCCGGGGATCGTGCTCGGCACACTCACCTATATGGCGCCGGAACAGCTGCGCGACGCCGACCCCGGCACTCCGGTCGACATCTTCGCGCTGGGCCTGGTCGTGCTCGAGGCCCTTTCGGGTGAGACCGGGTATGCCGCGCTCGGTTCCGGTCGCGCCGCGGCGATCGCCCGGCTCTCGCAAACGCCGACGATCTCCGAGACGGTGCCCGAGGAATGGCGCGACCTGCTGACTCACATGACGCGGCTCGAGCCCGAAGAGCGGCCGACCGCGGCCGAGGTCGCACGCGCCGCGCGAGGTCTACTGCGGGGCTACGTGACGGACGACAACGGCTCCGCGGTCGCTGCGGCGGCTGCAGCCATCGTCGCGTCGGCCGGGGCGGACTCGGCCGCCAGAGCGACGGCAGCGGATCCCGGCGCGGAATCGCCCGACGGCTCGACCGCAGCGGCAGAGTCTGCAGCACAGCGACCGGATGCCGTCGGCGTTGCGACCGGGCCTGATGCAGGGCGATCGGATGCTGTCGGCGCGTCGCCGACCGGAGCGACAGCCGTCCTCCCGGCGAGAGGCGTCACTGCGGCCGTCGGTGTCGCCGCCGCGACTGATGCCCCCGCTTCACGCACCCGTACGAGAACCCGCAATCGCGTGCTCGCCGGCGCTGCCGGACTGGTCGCGACCGGGGCGATCGTCGTCGGACTTGCGGCCTTCACCGCCCCTGCATCCGCCGAGCTGTCGAGAACGGCTTCTTCGCCAGTGGTCCGAGTACCGGCCCAGACGACACCTGAGGACGTTCCCGCGGATACGCCTGCGGCCCCCGTTCAGGTCGTCACCGAACCCGTGGATTCGGCGCACAACGGGAACTCGGGCATTGACGGCAACTCGGGCCAGAACGGCAACAGCGGCAACGCGGGCAATGACGGCAACAGCGGCAGCACGGGCAATGACGGCAACAACGGCAACTCAGGCGACAAGGGCAATAAAGACAACCCCGGCAAGGGCGACAAAGGCGATAAGGGCAAGGGCGGGACGGGCTGAAATCCGGTGCCGTGGCCCGGCTCACCCTCTCCCGCCGTTCACAACTCAGGACGAACGCGACGATTCTGCGCGACAACGGCCCTTTGAGGCCGCTTCGACGCAGTCCTTCCTGAGTTGTGAACGACAATCGGCTCAGCCCGCTTCGATGCCCCCCCCCCCCGTTCACGGTCGTCGGCCCGCCCGCCCTCGCGGACGCCGCAGCCGCCCTCGCCGCTCGCTTCGCCGCCGCATCCTGACCGGCGCGATCTCGCATAGCGCTCCTCGGGTGGTCAATAGCGCATCGCATACTCGAGATTCGGATGCCTTTTCGACCACCCGCCGCGCAGAAGACGCCTTTTCGACCACCGAACCTCGACACGGAAACCTCGCTTCGCCGCCGCATCCTGATCGCCGATCGACCGACGATCGACCGGCGATCGACCGGGGCATCCCCCGGTAGACTGGCCATGCCCCGCCGGCCCCTCATCTAGGAGTGCGCGTGACCACCGCCCCTGCACCTGCCCACAAGCACGTCCCCGACTCTGTCGAGAACGCCGCCGCGACTCCGGAGAAGGAACAGCCCTACGCAGCGCTGGGCCTCAAGGATGACGAGTACGCCCGCATCAAGGAGATCCTGGGCCGCCGCCCGACCTCCGGCGAGCTGGCGATGTACTCCGTGATGTGGTCGGAGCACTGCTCCTACAAGTCGTCGAAGAACTACCTGCGCCGCTTCGGCCAGAAGGTCTCCGACGAGATGAAGGAACGCCTCATGGTGGGCATGGGCCAGAACGCGGGCGTCATCGACGTCGGCGAGGGCTGGGCCGTCACCTTCAAGGCCGAGTCGCACAACCACCCGAGCTTCATCGAGCCGTTCCAGGGCGCGGCCACCGGCGTCGGCGGCATCGTGCGCGACATCATCTCGATGGGTGCCCGCCCGGTCGCGATCATGGACGCGCTGCGTTTCGGCGCGATCGATCACCCCGACACCGCCCGCGTCGTGCACGGTGTGACCAGCGGCATCAGCTTCTACGGCAACTGCCTGGGCCTTCCGAACATCGGCGGCGAGACCGTCTTCGACTCCGTCTACCAGGCCAACCCGCTCGTCAACGCGCTCGCGGTCGGCGTGCTGCGCCACGAAGACCTCAAGCTCGCCAACGCCACCGGCGTCGGCAACAAGGTCGTGCTGTTCGGCGCCCGCACGGGTGGCGACGGCATCGGCGGCGCCAGCATCCTGGCATCCGACTCGTTCGACAGCACCGGCCCCACCAAGCGCCCCGCGGTGCAGGTGGGCGACCCGTTCGCCGAGAAGGTGCTCATCGAGTGCTGCCTCGAGCTGTACCGCGACGAGCTCGTCGAGGCGATCCAGGACCTCGGTGCGGCCGGCATCTCGTGCGCCACCAGCGAGCTCGCGGCCAACGGCAACAGCGGCATGAAGGTCTCGCTCGACAACGTGCTGCTGCGCGACCCGTCGCTCACGGCCGAGGAGATCCTCATGTCGGAGTCGCAGGAGCGCATGATGGCGATCGTCGCCCCCGAGAAGCTCGACGCGTTCCTCGCGGTCGTGCAGAAGTGGGATGTCGAGACGTCGGTGCTCGGCGAGGTCACCGGAGACGGCCGCCTCATCATCGACTGGCAGGGCGAGCGCATCGTCGACGTCGACCCCTCGACCGTCGCTGTCGACGGCCCGGTCTACGACCGTCCGGTCGCATACCCGACGTGGATCGACGCACTGCAGGCGGATGCCGCCGAGAACCTGCCCCGCTCGAACGACCCCGAGGTGCTGCGGGAGCAGTTCCTCAACCTGGTCGCCTCGCCGAACCTCGCCGACACCCGCTGGATCACCAACCAGTACGACTACTACGTGCTCGGCAACACGGCCCTCTCGTTCCCCGACGACGCCGGCATGATCCGCGTCGACGAGGAGTCGGGCCTCGGCTTCGCGATCTCGACCGACGCCAACGGCCGCTACTGCCAGCTCGACCCGTATGCCGGTGCGCAACTGGCCCTCGCCGAGGCGTACCGCAACGTCGCCGTCACCGGCGCGGTGCCCACCGCGATCACCGACTGCCTGAACTTCGGCTCTCCCGAGAACCCCGAGGTCATGTGGCAGTTCGGGCAGACCGTCGACGGCCTGGCCGACGGATGCTACGAGCTGGGCACCCCGGTGACCGGCGGCAACGTCTCGTTCTACAACCAGACCGGCGACGTGCCGATCCACCCGACCCCGCTCGTCGGCGTGCTCGGCATCATCGACGACGTCTCGCGTCGCATCCCGTCGGGGTGGCAGGACGAGGGCCAGAACATCTACCTGCTCGGCACGACCTCGACTGAGCTCTCGGGCTCGGCGTGGGCCGAGACCGTGCACCAGCACCTCGGCGGACTGCCCCCGAAGGTCGACCTCGCGGGCGAGAAGCGCCTCGCGGGTCTGCTCGGCGCGGCTCGTGACGAGTGGCTGATCTCGTCGGCGCACGACGTGTCGGAGGGTGGCCTCGCACAGGCACTCGCCGAGGGCGTCTCGCGCTTCGGCGTCGGCGCGCGCGTCTGGCTCAACGAGATCATCGAGCGCGACGGGGTGGATGCCGCATCCGCTCTCTTCTCCGAGTCGACCGGTCGCGTCATCGTGACGGTTCCGCGCGAGGACGACGTGAAGTTCCGCGGACTCTGCGAAGGCCGCGACTACCCGGTGATGCGCATCGGCGTGACCGACTCCGAGGGCGCGAAGCTCGAGGTGCAGGATGTCTTCACGGTTCCCGTCGCCGAGATCCGCGAGCGTTCGCAGGCCACTCTTCCCGCAGCCTTCGGCCCCACCGTCAGCGAGCCGGTCAGCGCATGAGCGGTGACGGTCTGAGCGAGGACTACGGCGATCTCGGCGAGAAGCGCAATCGTCGCCTGCGCATCATCGCCTGGAGCGTCATCATCGCGCTCATCCTCGGTGGCGGCGGCGCGACCGTCATCACGCTGATCCTCGGCTGAGGCCGGTTCCCCTCCTTCCCTAGCCCTTCCCCCGGGTCCCCCTGCCGGGCACCTTCTGCCCTGCCCTTTCTGCCCTGCCCTTTCTGCCAGGCCCCTTCTGCCGGGCACAACTTCGGAGCGCACGGACGGAGCCGGTGACCCACGTCTCCTCGACCGTGTGTCGTGCGCGCGGTCCGAATCCGTGCCCGGCCAGGCTTCGCTGTCGTCTTCTGCACCGGCATCCATGACCTGGACTTCTCCACAGCCCCCGTGAATCGGCGCCCGAATGTAGGCACCCCCGCGAAGGATTCGAAGCATCACAGATCCAAGGGGGATGCCATGACCGAAGCCAAACTCGACCTGATCGCCAAGCTGCTGGCGAAGGCTGAGAGCACGACGCCAGAAGAGGCCGAGGCTCTGACCGAGCACGCCGAGCGACTGATCGTGAAGTACGGGATCGAGCAGGCGCAGATCGACGAACGACGGGGACTCCTGGGGCAGGCGCAGGAGCAGATCGTCACCGAGCGGATGCTGTTCCGCGGCGTCTACGCGAAAGACCTGCGCGAGATCGGGATCGGTGTGGCCAGAGGTCTCGGCGCCGTGCGACCGCTCCTGGCCGAGTATCCGCCGATCGCCGGACTGCTGCTGGTCGGCCACTCGTCCGATGTCGCTCAGGTGCAGACGCTGACCGCAAGTCTCCAGGTGCAGGCGATGGTCGCGATGCGCAGCTGGTGGCTCGAGCACCGCCACTTCTACGTCGAGCAGCGCGAAGGGGTGAAGCGGCGTGGGCGCAGCGGGTTCCTCCGCGGCTTCGCCGCCGGCGCGATGAGCCGCATCGAAGGGAGTCGCCGCGTCACCGTCGAAGAGAGCAGCCCTGGCACAGAGCTCGTTCTCGCCTCTCGCCGGAGCCGCGTCGATGCGGCGGTCGACGAGATGCACACCTCGCACGCGAGACGTCGACGCACGGCGGATGCCGGCTCGTGGTCGCACGGACATCGTTCGGGGCGGCAGGCGCAGACCGGTGGCCGTTCGGTGGCGGCGGGATGACCACGTATCGGTGCGACGTCTCCGACGTGTGCCCGGCGTCGTGCGCGCGCTACGCTGCGCAGATGGACGAGTCCGGATCCTGGTTTCTCGGCGGAGCATCGGCCCTCGGGGCGTCGATGCTGATCCTGCCGACCGAGCAGCCCGAATGGTGGTCGATCCTGACCATCGTCGTGACATTCGCCGGCTCTGCGGTGATGTTCATCCGAGGTTCAGTGGACTGGCGTGCCGCACGACGCAGGGCAGCCACCTGCACGGGGTCGCCGCCGACGTGATGGCGGAGTGCCTCGGCGGTCGCCGTCAGCGCGCGAAGAGGAACCGAGTCAGCCGCACGATCGAATCGGGGTCATGGTGCTCGCGACCCAGCGACTCGACGATGATCGCGCCGAGAATCGCTCTCCCGAGCTGTTCGACGGGCGCGTCCTCAGCGAGCTGCCCGTCGCGGATGCCACCACGGATGCGCTCCGTCAGGTACTTCTCGACCCCCAGGCTCTCACCGAGGTGCGCTCCGACTCCTGCATCCTCCGTCGCCGCTGCGACCAGCGATCGGAGAAGGGCTCCGCCCTCGGGCGCCTCGAGGATCGAGAGCACGCTGCGCAGCCAGGTCTCGACGTCTGCGGCGAGGTCTCCGGTGTCGGGAACGACGAAGTCGACGGGAATGAGTCGGCCTTCGGCGAGGCATTCACCGATGAGGGCTCCACGCGACGGCCACCACCGGTAGATGGTCTGCTTGCCGACGCCCGCCTCTTTCGCGATCCCCTCGATCGTGAGCCGGTCGTACCCCTGATTGTGGAACAGGCGAGAGGTCGCGTAGAGGATCGCCTCACGGGCAGCCGTGCTGCGCACAGGTCCGCTTCGATGCTCGTTCACCACACGTTCAGGATAACCACAGAACCCTAGACGATACGCACCGTATGATCTATTCGTCTGAAGGAGATCGTTTTGGCTTCACTGCTGTTCCGCCTAGGTTCGTTCGCTGCACGCAAGGCGTGGACGGTGATCGTCTCGTGGGTCGTCATCCTCGGCCTGGGCGTCGGCGCGTTCCTCACGCTCGGGGGCACGCTGAGCAACAGCTTCGACATCCCGGGCACCGCCTCGGGCGCAGTCACCGACCAGCTCGCGGAGAAGCTGCCCGACACAGCGGGCGGCACCGGCACGGTGGTCTACCAGACGACCGACGGCTCGGCCTTCACCGAGGAGCAGAAGCAGGAGATCTCGCAGCTCGCGATGAGCGCCGAAGATCTCGACGGCGTGGCGTCGGTGATCGATCCGTTCGACGCCCAGCAGCAGCAGGCCGATCAGGAGCAGGAGCTCGCTGACGGCGAGGCGCAGATCGCCGATGGTCGGGCCCAGCTCGATGCCGGCCAGACGCAGCTCGATGACGGCCGTGCGCAGCTCGACGCGGGTCTCGAGCAGCTGACCACCGCGCGGGCGCAGGCGGAAGCGGGTGGTGCTCCCGCTGAGCAGCTCGCGGCACTGGACGCACAGATCGACGCCCTGAATGCGCAGGCCGCCGAACTCGACGCGCAGCAGACGACCATCGACGAGTCACGTGCCGAGCTCGACACCAACGCCGAGCAGGTCGAGCTCGGATCGACCCTGCTCGACCTCACGAACGGCATCGGCGTCGTCTCCGATGACGGCTCGACCGCGATCGTCAACGTCTCGTTCGAAGACCCCCGCCTCGAACTCTCCGAAGAGGTCAAGCAGGGCACGATCGAGCACTTCGACTCGTCTCCGATCGATGGCGTCGAGGTCAACTTCGGCACCGACATCGCGCAGGGTGTCCCCGAGATCTTCGGCGTCGGTGAGGCGATCGGCCTCGCGTTCGCGGCCATCGTCCTGATCGTGATGCTCGGCACGCTCATCGGTGCCGCGCTGCCGATCGTCACGGCAGTCGTCGGCGTGGGCGTCGGCGTGACCGCATCCCTCGCCTTCTCAGGTGTCGTCGACATGGCATCCGTCACCCCGGTGCTGGGAGTGATGCTGGGCCTCGCGGTCGGCATCGACTACTCGCTCTTCATCGTGAACCGGCACCGCAAGCAGCTGCTGAACGGCGTCCCGGTGAGGGAGTCCATCGGCCTCGCCACCGGCACCTCGGGCACGGCCGTCGTGTTCGCCGGAACTACTGTGATCGTGGCACTGCTCGCCCTCAACGTGACGGGTGTGCCCTTCCTCGGCCTCATGGGCACGGTCGGTGCGGTCTGCGTCGCGGTCGCCGTGCTCGTCGCGATCACGCTCGCCCCCGCCATTCTCGGACTCGTCGGCACACGCCTGCTCAGCGGCAAGGCCCGTGCGACGATCGGGCAACCCCACGCCGCAGGCAAGCCCGTGAAGCAGATGTCCACGCTGCGCGCGATCGTCACCGTGCTCGTCAGCGTGATCGCGCTGCTGATCGTCGCGATCCCCTCGATGTCGATGCGCCTCGGCCTGCCCGACGGCGCAAGCGAGCCCTCCGACTCGACCAGCTACCGCGCGTTCCACGTCGTCGACGAGCAGTTCGGCGAGGGTGCGAACGGGCCGCTGCTCGTCACCGCGACTCTCGACGACGCGGTCAGCGACGACGATCTGCTCGCCACACAGGTCGAGATCGCCCAGACTCTCTCCGACCTGTATGACGTCGTCGGCGTCGCTCCGATCGCGGCCTCCGACGACAACACTCTGCTCGCGTTCCAGGTGCTTCCCGCCGAGGGCCCGAACAGCGCCTCCACCGAGAAGCTCGTGCAAGACATCCGCGCATTGCCTCAGCTCGATGGCGGTATCACTCTCGGCGTCGCCGGCCAGGCGGCCACGAACATCGACATCTCCGAAGCCCTCGCCGGCGTACTGCCGCTCTACCTGGTGGTCGTGGTCGGGCTCTCGCTGCTCATCATGATCGTCGTGTTCCGCTCACTGCTCGTGCCTATCATCGCGACCGGAGGGTTCGTGCTCTCGCTGTTCGCGACGTACGGCCTGATCGTCGCGGTGTTCCAGTGGGGTTGGGGCGCCGAGATCATCGGTCTGCACAGCACCGGCCCGATCCTGAGCTTCCTGCCGGTGATCCTCGTCGGCATCCTGTTCGGGCTGGCGATGGACTACCAGCTGTTCCTCGCGTCGGGCATGCGCGAAGCGTATGTGCATGGAGCCTCAGCGCGGGATGCCGTCGCTCAGGGCTTCCGGGCCGGTCGCTCGGTCGTCGTCGCCGCGGCGCTCATCATGGTCTCGGTCTTCGGCGGGTTCATCTTCTCGGAGTCGACGATCATCCGCTCGATCGGCTTCGGACTCGCGTTCGGCGTGCTGCTCGACGCCTTCGTCGTGCGGATGCTGCTCATGCCCGCCCTCATGCACCTGCTCGGCCGTTCGGCCTGGTGGCTGCCGCGGTGGCTCGACCGCATCCTCCCCAACGTCGACATGGAAGGTGCCGCACTCGAACGCGACCACCCCGGCGTGCGCACGGACACAGTCGTGGTCGTGCCGAGCTCGGGGGCCCCGGAAACGCGCTGATCGCCACGCCGACCGGCCACGCTGACGCCACCCCGGCACGGCACGGCACGGCACGGCGCGCTGCCGCCACGGCACGGCACGCTGCGCCACGGCACGGCGCGCTGATCGTCACGCCGGCTGGCGACGCTGACCACGGCACGGCACGCTGATCGTCACGCCGGCTGGCGACGCTGACCACGGCACGGCACGGCGCGCTGACGGCACGGCACGGCACGCTGATCGTCACGCCGGCCGGCGACGCTGACGCCACCCCGGGCAAGGCAGGCTTCGAGGTGCTCGACGGACGCGCGCGGGGCGGCGCACATCCGGGCGAATGACAGGCTCATCACGGGGTGGCTGAGGCTGCTGCACGCTCGACGCCAGGTTGGCTGATCGAATCCCGGATGGCTGGACGGATCACCCCGATTCGGCCGCCATCCGGGAATCCGTCCGCCGAACGCACCCACCAGCCCAGCCCGCACACTGACATGCCCAGCTCACGAATGCAGGCCGGAATCCGGGGTTCTCGACCTACAACCGGGATTCGAGCATGCAAGTGTGCACGGGGTTCGGATGGCCGGTCGTATCCCGGATGGCTGACGGAATCACGGCGATTCGCCCGCCATCCGTGAAACAGCCAGCCGGATTCGACGAACCGGCGGGGGTGGCGGATGCCGGGTCACACGACCATCCCGCGCCAGATCACCTCGACGGCCGCCCTCAACCGGGCGGCGACTGCCGGGTCGTCCATACGGTCGCCGCGCACGACGATCTGGTAGTACGCGGTGCCGGCGATCGCGTCGAAGCACGCGTCGACGTCGAGATCCGGTCGCAACTCGCCACGCGCGATCCCTGCTCGCAGCGCGTTCAACAGCGGCACCCGCCTCCGCGACACATGCGATTGCCAGTACGCCTTCTGCAATGCGCGGTCTGACATCACCAGCCGGATGCGCTGACGGAAACGTTCCTCGGCATATCCGGATGCCGCGACCGACAGAGCCACTCCGTTCTCGCCGAGCCCGAGCCCGTCGAACAGTGCATCGCGAAGATCGACATCGTCCGGGTACTCCGGCGGCACCATGCGACCGACATCGAGCGCTGCGGCGATCAAGGTCGTGAGCGACGGCCATCGGCGGTACAGCGCCGCCCGACTCACTCCGCTCCGCGCGACAACGCGGCTGACCGTCACGTCCTCCCCCGCATCGATGATCTCGAGGGTGGCGGCGACGATCAGACCGTCCATGTCTTCATCCCGCGGACGACCCGGCCGACGGCGAGCAGCAGCAGCAGCTGCACCCGTCGCGTCCAGCGTTCCGGTCGCAGTTCGTGTCGGCTCCATGGGGTCCGAAGCGGCACCAACTGCAACCGGAGCGGCGGCGGCGGCCGCACCACCACGACCCTCGCGCGCGACCCGAGCGTCCAGATCGACGGTCGTCACGCGGCGAGCGCCCGCTCGCGAAGACGCCCGATCGTGGCATCCGACAGCCCGGCCGCTCGCAGCGGCGCGAGAGCATCGCCGTGCTGTGCGCGAAGCGTGTCGAGCAGGGTGCGCATCGACACCTCCATCGAGCCCTCGAGCAGCGCCGAGCTGGCACCGGCGGCATCCGCGTCGAAGCCGAGCGCCTTCCACATCGCGCCCATCACGGGCGCGGTGCGCTGCATGATCGCGACCATGTTGCCGCCGGTGAGGGCGTAGTCGGCGACGATGTCGTCATCCGCCGCTCCGAGTGCGAGCAGCAGCATCGCCGCCACCACACCGGTGCGATCGCGCCCGGCTGCGCAGTGGAACGCCGCGGTTCCCGGGGTGTAGGCGATCACGTTCAGCGCGGTGACCAGCTGCGGCGCGGCAACCTCGACCATGCGCAGGTACATGCGCCCCATCGTGTCGTGGCTGAGCTCGGGGGCGTCCCGGTTCATCGACTCGCCCACATCCGCGATGAGCGGCAGGTGGTGGTAGGCCACCGGGTAGTCGCCGAGCGGCCCCCGACCGGTGACCGACACCTCCAGCGGCGAGCGCAGGTCGATGATGGCGGTGAGGCCCGCACCGACCAACTGCGAGGCGACGTCGGTCGTGACGTATGCGAGGTCATCCGTGCGGATCGCGAGTCCCTCGCGCAGCACACCGCCATCGATCGGGATTCCGCCGAGGTCGCGCAGGTTGACGGGGGCGCTGAGCACGAGGTCGATGTCTGCGATGGTCATGTGATTCTCCTTCGGATGAGGGCACTGCCCTGGTCGATCGCCGTGACGAGCACGATGATGCAGATGATGATGGCGCTGAGGTGGCCGTAGTCGTACATGCGCATCGCGGTGGTCAGTTCGAGGCCGATTCCACCGGCGCCGACGAGACCGAGGATGGTCGCGCCGCGCACGTTTCCCTCGAACAGCAGCAGTGTGTAGGAGGTCAGCAGTGGTGCCGACTGGGGCAGGATGCCGTACTGGATGACCTGTCGCTTCGAGGCGCCGACGGCCTCCATCGCGACGACGGGTCCGCGGTCGACCTGCTCCATGGCCTCGGCGAAGATCTTGCCGATCGATCCGATCGACCCGAGGGTCATGGCCAGGATGCCGGCGAACGGGCCGAGTCCGACGGCCGACACGAACATGAGCGCGAACACGAGGTCGGGCACCGAGCGGATGATGTTCATCACCCAGCGCGTCGGGTAGTAGACCCACTTGGGTGCGATGTTCGACGACGCTCCGAACGCGGCGAACAGTGACAGCACGGCGCCGAGCACCGTGCCGACGACCGCCATCTGGAACGTCTCGAGCAGCAGCGCGAGGATGGTGCCGATCTTCGAGAAGTCCGGCGGGAACAGCCGCGACAGGAACTCGCCCATGTTGACGGCGCCGTCGCCCAGCTTGATGAAGTTGAACTCGGCGCCGTTGAACGACCAGAGCAGCAGCAGCGCCGCGATGGGCAGACCGATCAGGAACCGAGCGCGCGGGATGCGGAAGGCGCGCTCCAGACGCGACCGCTCGGCAGCGTCGAGGGTGGGGCGCGTGGTCGCGCGGTCGGACCCGGTGCCCGCGCGTCCGCCGGCCGAGCCACCGGCCGAGCCACCCGTCGGTCCGCCGGTCGAGCCACCCGTCGAACGGGGATCAGTGGTGAGCGTCATCGTCGTGCTCCTCGTCGTCGTAGAGCGGCGAGAGCGCCGCGGCATCCAGCTGCGATGTGGCGCCGGCGACCAGCATCCGTCCGTGTCGCAGCCCGATGATGCGATCGCTGTGCGCGAGCGCGAGCGGCAGCACGTGCAGGCTGACGAGCACCGGGATGCCGTCTTCAGTGGCGATCTCGCGCAGCAGTTCGAGCACCGAATCGGCGAGCTTGGGGTCGAGCGATGCGACGGGCTCGTCGGCGAGGATCACCTTGGGCTGCTGCATGAGCGCCCTGGCGATCGCGACGCGCTGCTGCTGGCCGCCCGAGAGCGAGCGAGCGGGGGCGTTCGCCTTGTGCGCGATGCCGACCCGGTCGAGCAGCTCAAGCGCGCGGCGTCGATGCGCACTCGAGAAGCCGCCGACCAGGTTGATCGCGCCCGCCCCGTGCAGGGCACCCGCGAGCACGTTCGTCATGACGCTGAGCCGCGGGATGAGGTTGAACTGCTGGAACACCTGGCCGACGTCCGACCGCAGGGTGCGCAGCTCGCCCCGGGCAAGGTTGGTGACGTCGTGGCCGGCAACCCTGACGGATCCCGCAGAGATCGGTGCGAAGCCGGTGAGGCTGCGCATGAGCGTCGACTTGCCCGACCCCGAGGCGCCGAGCAGCGCGACCATCTCGCCGGGGAACAGGTCGAGATCCACGCCGTCGAGCACCGTGGTGGTGTCGTACGCGACGCTGAGGTCGCGAACCGACACGCGCGGCAGAGTCTGGCGCAGCTCGGCGGTGGAGGTGCGGGCGGAACCGACGGTCGAGGCCGGGAGGGCGGATGCCGCGGCATCCGCCCTCATCAGTGAGGGGTTCGTCACTTGAGGTCCTTCAGCTCGACGCCGGCGACCGCGGCGATCTCAGCGAACGACTCGAACGACGATCCGTCGGGGTCGGTCGTCTGCGGGGCCGCGGCGAAGGATCCGTAGGCTCCGAGGGCCTCGGCGTTCTCGGGCGAGAAGACCTCGGCGATGCCGTCCTGGATGAGCTTGCGAGTCTCGTCGTCGAGCGACTGGCGGCCGAGCACCGCACCCTGGATGTCCATTGCCGGGCTCTCACCGACCGCGCGCCACTCCCCGTCGGCGAAGGGAAACATCGGGGCGCCGAGTTCGGTGAGCATGACGGCGGTGCAGGCGGCATCCACCTGTCCCTGCTCCAGCGCCGCGAAGCTGCCCTCGTGGCCGCCGGCGAAGATCGCCTCGTAATCGGTTCCCTGCTCGAGACCTGCCTCGTGCAGCATGTACACCGGCATGAAGTAGCCCGAGCTCGATGCCTGGTCGGCAAAGGCGACGGTCTTGCCCTCGAGGTCCTCGACGGTCTCGATCGGCGAATCGTTCAGCACCACACAGGTCGAGACCGGCTTGCCATCACCCTGGAAGGCGACGAGTGCATCGACCTCTCCCGTGTTCACGGCGAGCGCCGAGGGGAAACCGCTCATGATGCCGATGTCGACGTGGTCGGCGCGGATCGCCTCGACGACGCTCAGGTAGTCGGGCACATCGGTGATCTCGACGTCGCGGCCGGTGGACTCTTCGAGCAGCTCGGCGAAGACCTCGATCGGGTTCTCGGCGGTGGGGTCGTCGCCGACGGGAAGCGTCGCGATCGTGATGGGAGCGTTCGGGTCGGCGGGAGCCGCTTCGGCGGTCGGGCTCTGGCAGCCGGTGAGGGCGAGGGCGGCGAGGCCGAGGAGGCCGACGGCGGGCAGGGTGAAGCGGCGCATGATGACCTTTCGGGAGGAGATGTTCCCGAATTCCGAGAACATGAGTATTCCAACTCGCGAAGGTGACAGGGAATTACGAGACCGCCGTACTCGAAACGGAACGCTGAGTGAACGGCTGGTGTCGGTGACCGGGCCGGATGTCGGAACCCCGGCCTAGAGTGTGCGGATGACCTCGGATGCCCATGCTCGCCTCGAACAGCTGCGCGCCCAGGCGGCAGAGCGAGTCGCGGCGACCGGGGCCGCCCTCGCCGAGTTGATGCACGACCGGGAGGGCTCGAACGACGACGACGAGCACGACCCCGAGGGCGTCACGCTCTCGTCGGAGTGGTCACGGCTGACCGGGCTCGCCGAGGCGGCGGCATCCGAACTCCGGCAGGTCGACGATGCGATCGCTCGGTGGGATGCCGGCGCCTACGGCCTGTGCGCGAACTGCGGACGACCGATTCCGCAGGCTCGTCTCGAGGTCCGTCCGTTCGCCACACACTGCGTCGCCTGTGCCGAGAAGCTCGGGCTCTGAGCCCGCGACTCGACAGCCCTACCCGGCGACGACCTCGGCGATCGCCTGGCCCAGCTCGACCGTCGTGGCGGTGCCGCCGAGGTCGGGGGTGAAGGGCGCGGCATCCGCTCCCCTGCTGAGCACATCTTCGATCGCGCCGAGGACGGCGGCTCCGGCATCCGGGTATCCGAGGTGCTCGAG
The DNA here is from genome assembly GCF_044743635.1 of Microbacterium sp. NPDC087589. NCBI lineage: Bacteria > Bacillati > Actinomycetota > Actinomycetes > Micrococcales > Microbacteriaceae > Microbacterium > Microbacterium sp. NPDC087589. Next base: position 152,561 of record NZ_JBIUWV010000005.1, on the reverse strand, counting down.
CATCATCGCGCCGCACCAGATCTGGCCGATCGGGTTCGCGATGCCCTGACCGGCGATGTCGGGCGCTGACCCGTGCACCGGCTCGAACAGGCTGGGGAACAGGCCCTCCGGGTTGATGTTGGCGCTCGGTGCGATGCCGATCGTGCCGGTGCAGGCCGGGCCGAGATCCGAGAGGATGTCGCCGAACAGGTTGCTCGCCACGACCACGTCGAACCAGTCGGGATGCAGCACGAAGTTGGCTGTGAGGATGTCGATGTGGAACTGATCCCGGCGCACGTCGGGGTAGTCGGCACCGACGGCGGCGACCCGCTCGTCCCAGTAGGGCATCGAGATCGAGATGCCGTTGCTCTTGGTCGCGGAGGTGAGGTGCCCGCCGCGCTGCTGCGCCAGATCGAACGCATACCGCAGCACCCGGTCGACACCGGTGCGGGTCATCACGGTCTCCTGCAGCACGAACTCCCGGTCGGTGCCCTCGAACATGCGGCCGCCGATCGACGAGTACTCACCCTCGGTGTTCTCGCGCACCACGTAGAAGTCGATGTCACCCGGTTCGCGGCCGGCGAGCGGCGAGACGACCCCTGGCATGAGGCGGCACGGCCGCAGGTTCACGTACTGGTCGAACGCCCGGCGGAATTGGATGAGGCTGCCCCACAGGCTCACGTGATCGGGCACGACATCGGGCCAGCCGACCGCGCCGAAGTAGATCGCATCGAATCCGCTGAGCGTTTCGAACCAGTCATCCGGCAGCATCTGCCCGTGCTTCTGCCAGTACGCGGCGCTCGCGAAGTCGAACTCCTCGAACTCGAGGGCGATGTCGAAGCGGGATGCCGCGGCCCGAAGAACCCGCAGCCCCTCGGGCATCACCTCGGTGCCGATGCCGTCGCCGGCGATCACGGCGATGCGGTGCGTGGTGGTCATGGGGTTCCTTCCGGTGGGGCGATTGGTGATTGCGGTCGCAGTTCGTGTCGCTTCACGGGCGTTCGAGCGGCACGAAGTGCGACCGGAACAGAGACACGAGCGGCGCGAGCGGCACGAAGTGCGACCGGAACAGGGGCACGGGCTCGTCTCAGAGCACGTCCCGCTCGGCGGGGTGGTGGCAGGCGACGCCGTGGGTGTCGCCGTGGTCGACGAGCAGGGGCACGACCTCGGCGCACACCTCGGTGGCCTTCCAGCAGCGGGTGCGGAAGCGGCATCCGGATGGCGGCGAGACCGGACTCGGCACGTCGCCGGTGAGCACGATGCGCTCGCGCGCCCGCTCGGCCCGCGGGTCGGGCACCGGGATCGCCGACAGCAGCGCCTGGGTGTACGGATGCAGCGGCCGCTCATACAGCTCATCGACCGGACCCTCTTCGACGAGCTTGCCGAGGTACATCACACCGACCCGGTCGCTCAGGTGCCGCACGACCGAAAGATCGTGCGCGATGAAGAGATAGGTGAGGCCGAGGTCGCGCTGCAGGTCGTCGAGCAGGTTGAGCACTCCGGCCTGCACGCTCACGTCGAGTGCACTGACCGGCTCGTCGAGCACGATCACCTCGGGTTCGACGGCGAGCGCCCGCGCGATGCCGAGTCGCTGGCGTTGACCGCCCGAGAACTCGTGCGGAAAGCGGTCGGCGTGGGCGGGGTTCAATCCGACCTGAGCGAGCAGCTCTTCGACGCGGCGCTCGTGGTGGCCGCGGTGCAACCCGTGGATCACGAGAGGTTCGGTGAGCGTCGCACGCACGGACTTGCGCGGGTTGAGCGACGCATAGGGGTCTTGGAACACGAACTGCACCCGACGACGCAGCGCCCGCAGCCGCCCGCCTTCGATCGTCGTGATGTCGTCATCCCCGAGCCGGATCATGCCGCCGTCACTCGACTGCAGGCGCGCGACGCTGCGCCCGAGCGACGACTTGCCACACCCGGATTCGCCCACGAGGCCGAACGTCTGTCCGGCACCGATCGAGAGGCTCACATCCGACACGGCCTGCACGATGTCGCGCGTGCGTCCGAAGAGCCCTCCGCCGACCTTGTACTCCTTGACGAGCCCCTCGACGGTCAAGCCGGTGCCTGCTCGCACGACCTCGCTCATGACGCGATCATTCATGACGCGACCTCCTTCTGCCACTCGTCGACCCGCACGCATGCGGCCGTGTGCCCGGCGCCCACCTCGACCGGCGGCGGCACCACGGCATCGCAGAGACCTGCGACGGCATGGGCGCAGCGTGGAGCGAAGCGGCATCCCGCAGGCCACGCCGTCGCCACCGGCGGTTGCCCCGCGATCTGATACAGCCGCTCGTCACGAGACGAACGGCGGTCGATGCGCGGCAGCGAGGCGAGCAGTCCCGCCGTGTAGGGGTGCGCGGTCTCGTAGAACAGCGGGTCGACGTCGGCCGTCTCGACCAGCCCGCCCGCGTACATCACGAGCACGCGGTCGGCGGTGCCCGCGACGACGCCGAGGTCGTGGGTGATGAGCAGCACCGTGGTGCCGGTGCGCTGCTGCACCTCGCGCAGCACCTCGAGCACCTGCGCCTGCACCGTGACGTCGAGAGCGGTGGTCGGCTCGTCGGCGATCAGCAGGTCGGGCTCGTTCGCGATGCTCATCGCGATCATCACGCGCTGGCGCATGCCGCCCGAGAACTCGTGCGGAAAGCGGTCGACACGCAGCTCCGGCGAGGGGATGCCGACGATGTCGAGCAGCTCGATCGCCCGCGCCCTGCGCTCGGCCGCCGTCGACTGGGGCCGATGCACCCGCACCGCCTCGATCAGCTGCTCTCCCACCCGCATGACCGGGTTCAGCGCTGTCAGTGCATCCTGGAACACGATCGCGATGTCCTTGCCGCGGATCTCGCGCAGCTCGGCATCCGAGAGTCCGATGAGCTCTCGTCCCCGCAGCCTGATCGAGCCGGTGACGACCGCCTTCTTCGGCAGCAGTCCCATGATCGCCATGGCGGTCATCGACTTGCCCGACCCGGATTCTCCGACGATCCCGACGGTCTCGCCTGTGCGCAGCACGAACGACACTCCCTCGACGGCTCGAGCGAGCCCGGCGTCCGTCGGGAAGCTGATCGCGACGTCTTCGACCTCGAGGAGGATCTCTGCGGTGCTCATAGGTTCTTCCCCTGCGGGTCGAGGGCGTCACGGAGTCCGTCGCCGATGAAGTTGACGCACAGCACGGTCACGAGGATGAAGAGGCCGGGGAAGTACAGCAGGTACACCTGGGGCGTGCCCACGTATCCCGCGGCCTGACTGAGCATCGAGCCCCAGCTGGTCTGCGGCGGCTGCACACCGAACCCGAGGAAGCTCAGGGTCGACTCGGCGATGATCGACGACGCGACCGCGAGGCTCATCGCCACGACGATGACGCCCGCGAGGTTCGGCAGCAGATGCGAGACGACGATGCGGAATCCGGATGCTCCGATGCCGCGCGCCGCGTCGATGAAGTCCTTCTCCCTGAGCGACAGCACCTGGGCGCGCACGACGCGGGCGATGTAGGTCCACCCGAGCGCGGTGAGGGCCAGCACGATCGTGGTGGGCGACGGCCCGAGACCCTGCAGGATGACTGCGAGGAGCGCGATGGCGGGGACGATGAGGAACAGGTCGGTGATGCGCATGATGAGCTCGCCGACCCAGCCGCCGACGTATCCGGCGATGGCCCCGAGAGCCGTGCCGACGACCGTCGCGAGGAGTGCGACGGCGAGGCCGATCGCGAGCGAGATCTGCCCGGCGAACAGGATCTCGCTCAGGTAGTCGCGACCCAGCTCGTCGGTGCCGAGCCAGTGCTCGCCCGACGGTGGCGTCGGGCCGAGCAGCAGGTCCTGCTGCCCCTGCGGGTAGGGCGCGATCCATCCTGCGCCGAAGCACGCGATCAGCAGGATGCCGAGCACGATGAGGCTCGTCACTGCGAGCCGGTGATGCAGGAACCCCGTGATCAGCTGACGGGTGGGCGCCTTCTGCGGATCCTGCTCGGCGAGGATCTCCTCGCGCCCGGCGATGCCTGCTCCGCTCATGACAGCCTCACTCTCGGGTCGAGCACCGCATAGGCGATGTCGGCGATCAGGTTGCAGATGACGACCGCGACGGCGACCACGATCATCCACGGCAGCAGCACGTAGACGTCACCGGCGACGAGCGACTGCAGGAACAGCCGCCCCATGCCCGGGATCGCGAAGATCTGCTCGGTGACGACGAGGCCTCCGATGAGGATCGCGGCATCGAGCGCGACGACCGTGACGAAGGGCGCCATCGAGTTGCGCACCGCGTGGCGCCAGATCACCTGACGACGCGGCACACCCTTGGCCCTGGCCGTGCGCACGTAGTCGCTCGACAGCGCGTCGAGCATCGCCGCCCGCCCGAACCGACTCCACGAGGCGACCAGCGCGATCATGAGCGCGGCCACCGGCAGGATCAGGTGCCGGATGTAGTCGAGCACACCGGTCTCACCCGGCGAGTGCAGCCCGATGAAGAAGAGCGGCGGCTCGCTGAGACCGAACGCCTCCTTCGGCCACACCGCGAAGGTCTGGATGAGGATGAGCCCGAACCAGAACGCGGGCATCGCGATGCCGATGTACGAGGCCCCGGTGAGCAGGTTGTCACCCAGCGAGTACTGGCGGACGGCCGAGTAGACGCTGATGCCGCCGGCGATCAGCACCGCGATGATCAAGCCCCAGAAGGCGAGCTGCAGCGTCGGCCACAGTGCGTCGCCGATCAGCGGCAGCACCGGGGTTCCGGTGCGGGTGCTGAGCCCCCAGTCGCCGACGACCAGTGACCGCAGCCACAGGAAGTACTGCTCGGGGATCGACCTGTCGAGGCCGAGGCGCTCGATCTCGCGTGCGATGACGGCGGGGTCGTGCGCCTGCCGGAGCTTGGCGAGTGGATCGAACGTCGACCGCACCGCCCAGAACAGGATGAACGAGGCGACGATGATCACCGGGACCGAGTACAGCACCCGTCGTGTGATGAAGGTGATCATGTCGCCTCGTTCCTGTCGTGCGCTGTCTGCCCGGCTCAGCCGGCCAGGCCCCACTCGGCCAGGTTCCAGAACGGACCCTCGACCGGGTTGATCTGCAGCGGGCCGCCGACCGTGTCGCTCCACAGGAGCACGTTGGGCACGGCGTCCAGCGGCAGCGACGGCACGTTCTCGGCGATCAGCTCGTCGGCCTCGTGCGAGGCCGCGATGCGGGCATCCGGATCGATCTCGCTGTCGACCTGCGCCAGCAGATCGTCGAGGCCCGGGATGTCCGTGCGGTAGAAGTTGATGCCGGAGAAGCCGTTCGCCTCGCTCGGGATGTTGACCGATGAGAACGTCGAGCTGAGCGTGGGGTCGGGGAACGTGTCGACCAGGGCCCAGAGGCCGGCCTGGAAGTCACCCTGCGGGGCGATCGTGCCGAAGAGATCGGCGGGAGTCACCTGGTCGATGGTCATCTCGAATCCCGCATCCGCGAGCTGTGACTGCAGCACCTGCACCGTGAGGTCGCGGCGCTTGTTGCCGGCGAGGGTCTTGATCGAGAACGTCGCCGTCTCGCCGCCCTTCGCCCAGACCCCGTCGGAGCCCTTCGACCAGCCATCGCCCTCCATCAGCTCGTCGACCTTGTCGAGATCGAGTGAGTACTCAGAGAAGTCGTCGGCCGCGAACGGGGCGACCATCGGCGAGTTGAAGCTCTGCTGCGCCTCGTCGATGCCCAGGCTGCCGAACAGCCGCGAGACGATCGCGTCGCGGTCGATCGAGTAGGCGAGAGCCTGACGCACCGCGACCGAGTCGAAGGGCGCGGCCGCGTTGTTGAGCCAGATCGCCTCGAGGTTGCCGCTGCGGGCATCGACCTGCGACTGGATGCCGGGCAGGCCCGCCTCGATCTGGTTCAGGGCATCGAGCTGCGGCGAGGGGTAGAGCGCGCTGACCTGGCCGCTCTTGAGCGCCTGGAAGGCGGCGGTCGTGTCGGGGAGGAAGAGGAAGGTCACCTTGTCGAGGTGCGGCTTCTCGCCCCAGTAGTTCTCGTTCGGGATGAGCGTGACCGAGGTGCCTCGGGTCCACTCGTCGATCTTCCACGGGCCGCCGCTGAAGTCGTAGCCGTCGGCCATCAGCGCGTTGCGATCCTGACCCTCGAGCAGGTGCGCGGGCATGATGCCGTAGACGCTGAAGAGGGTGCGCCATCCGGCGTAGGGCGAGCTCAGCGTGACGACCGCGGTGGCCGGGTCGCTCGCGTCGATCGAGGCGATGCGGTCGTAGCCGGTCTTGTCGAAGATGTCGTCGCCGTCGCGGATCTGCAGCGCGGTGTACTCGAAGTCGGCCGAGGTGATCGGCTCGCCGTCCGACCAGACCGCATCCGGGTTGATCGAGTAGGTGATGGTCTGGGTGCCGTCGTCTGCGACCTCGACCTCGGGCTCGGCGGTGACGAGGTCTGAGGGCACCGGCACCCATTCGTCGTCGACCTGCCGCGTCTGGAAGACACCGGGCAGCGTCGGGATCTGCATGATGTACGTGCCCCAGATCGAACCGCCGCAGGTGGCGATCCAGTCGGCGCAGTCGGGCTCCTGCTCGGCGCCGATCACGATCTCTCCGCCGTCGACGACCTCGACGTCGCTCGGTTCGGGCGTCGCGGATGTCGGCGAGCAGGCGGCGAGCGAGCCGACGAGCGCGGCGGCGGTGAGGGCGGCGATGATGCCGCGACGGGAAGCGGGTACAACAGTGCGAAGGGATTTCGACATGGTCGGATCTCCTGTGATCGGGCTACTGAGGGACAGTTCGGGAGTGCTGTCGTGCTGTGGTGGTCTGACTCTAGAACTGACCAGGAAAGATAGCAAGCCTTTTAGTCAATGTTCGTGACTAGAGGCGAGATCAGCGATCCCAGCGGTCCCCCGAGAGCGTCCGGACAGCGAGTTCGTGCATTCGCCGCTGGTCGATCGCCGCAGCCTCGAGGCCCGTGGGCTCATGGCCTCCCTCGAAGATGTCGAGCACGACGTCGCCGCCCCGCGCCTCGAGCTCGTCGACGTAGCGCTGCACACCGATGATGGGCGTTCTGGTGTCGATCGAGCCCTGGTTGATCCAGACCGATGCCGTCACGTCGTCGAGGTACGACACCGCCGAGAAGCGCTCGACCATCTCGGGCGGCACCCACGAGCTCCACACCGATCGCACCGCCGGGTTCATCGCCGCGATCGCGGCCGTCCAGTCGGCGACGGCGACGTGTGCGAGCCCGCCGGCGAAGAGCTCGGGCAGCCGGCCCACGCTCAGCAGCGTCATGTGCCCGCCGTACGAGGCGCCGGTGATGAAGGTCGACGCGGGCTCGGCGAGGTCGTGCTCCCGCAGCCACGCGATCGCCGCGGCGACGTCTTCGATCTCGCGGTCGCCTCCGGCTCCCCAGAACCCCTCACGGAATGCGCGGCCGAAGGTCACCGACCCGCGGTAGTTGAGCGAGGCGTAGGCGAAGCCGGCATCCAGCCAGGCCTGCGCCGACGGGTTGTACGCGTCGATCGTGACGAGCATCGGACCGCCGTGGATCTCGAGCACCGTGCCCCGGGGCTCGATGCCTGCGGGCCGCGCCCACCAGAGCTGCACGCGCGTGCCGTCTGCGCTCTCGACCATCGCCGACGCGAGCGGATGCCCGGCGGGCGCTGCCGCAGGTTCGACCAGGGTCGTGCCGGTTCCGTCTGCGGCGATCTCATCGATGTGCAGCGGAACGTCCCACGACGAGCGCACGGCCCGGACCGATCCGTCGGGCGAGTAGTACGACGCCCACTGGAACGGATGCAGATCGGCCACGTCGGGGTCGGCGAAGCTGCCGCCCTCGGCGACGACCCGCACCGAGCCGTCGTCCTCGTGGATCTCGAGCAGGCGGTGGATGCCGTCGTCGACGTGCACCGCGAGGATCCTGCCCGTCGACGAGTGCCAGTCGAGGGGGATGACCTCACCCGCGAGCTCAGTCAGGTCGAAGTCCTGGCGTTCGCCTGTGCGCACGTTCCAGATCGCCGGACGCGAGCAGCCGCTGCGCTCAGTGTTCAGCAGCAGCCGGTCGTCGCCCGCATCCGCTGCGAAGCGCACTCCGCGCACGGGCCCTGCCGGCAGGTCGTCGAGCGTCGCGATCGTCTCGGCGGTCACGCCGTCGACGACGGTGAGCATCGGGCGTCGGATGCCGGGGTTGTGGGCCGTCGTGTCGACGGAGATCAGCGAGCCGTCGGGCGACGCCTGCCCGTACCAGGCCTCGATCGGGTCGGAGTAGACGACCCGGGGCTCACCCCAGGGCGCCGCCGGGATCACGAGCACGTGGAAGCCGTCTTCGTCGACGACGGTCGCGACGACAGTCGAACCGTCATACGAAGACTCGAGACCGCGCACCACGTAGGGCGCTCGGCCGGGTGTGAGCGCGATGCGCTCGGAGCCGTCGACGGCGAAGGCGACCAGGCCGCCGACCTCCGAGCCGCCGTCGTCGTCGAGGTCGATCACCCACCGCGCGTCTGCAGTGAGGATCGCTCCGACGCTCACCGGGAACGGCAGAAGTTCGCTCGGCTCCGATGGGGCCCGCCAGATGCGCCCGCGCGCCCCGTCGGGGTGATTCTCGACGAGCAGCGCGAGGTCGACGTCGCCCGGCACCGGCCGCACGGTGAGGAGGTAGGGCACGGCGAATCGCGCATCGAGCACATCATCGGACGGAACTGCGGGAACCTCGAGCATCCTGACTCCTTCTGACCATGTTGCCAATGCCGTTGACTATAACAGTGGCTATTACGGGCCACCAGAGCTTGTCCCATTGTCGACGGCGCTGACAGACTGGCTGACAGCGGTGAGGTACCGTGATGTCTGCGCGGCCGAACGGCTGCGACCTGCGAACGGAGTTCTCGATGGCGACGACACGGAAGGCCGCTGATTCGGCGAAGGCGAAGGCCCCCGCGAAGGCCGCCGCCCGACCACGGCGCGCACGCGATTCGCTGAGCCGCGAGATCATCGTCGCCGCCGCCGACCGCGTGGTCGAGCGCGAGGGCCTCGACCGGATGACCTTCCAGTCGATCGGCGAAGAGCTCGGCGCGCACCCGACGTCGATCTACCGGCACTTCCGCGACAAGGATGAACTGCTCCTGGCACTCATCGACACACTGCGCGCCCGGTCGTACAGCGGTGGCATGGTGGCGACCGACGACTGGCTGGCAGACCTCCGCACGCAGGCGCACCTGATCCACGACCACTACATGCGATACCCCGAGTTCGCGCTGCAGATGGCTCTGCGCCGCCCGACCGACTTCGCGTCGATGGAGTTCTCGATCGGCGCGCTCCGCCGCGGCGGCTACGACCAGATGCAGGCGGCTCTCTACGCACGGGCGCTGGGCCAGCTCATCCGCTCGGCATCCAGCATCCAGGCCGCCCTCACCGCGCTGCCGGCCGACGCGCAGGATGCCGATGAGCTGACCTGGCAGATGGACTACCGCCGTCTCGACCCCGCCGAGTACCCCGAGATCGTGTGGGCCGGTGACGCTCTTCCCGGCATCCGGGATCCTCGGGCGTGGGAGACTGCGCTCGACCTGCTGCTCGAGAGCATCGAGCGGCACGCGCCGGGGGCCTGAGCCTCTCGGCGCCGCCGCCGCCGCCCTCGCCCTCGCCCTCGCCCTCGGGAGAAGATCTGCTCCTCGGGAGGAGAACTCGCCCTCGGGAGGACGAATCCTCGTGGATTCCTCAGCCCCAGGCGCAGTTCTCCTCCCGAAGCGGTGACGCGAACCGCGACCCGTGACCCGTGACCCGTGACCCGTGAACGGATGCTGCGCGTCAGCGCTCGCGCCCACCGACGAGGTCGTCGAGCATGCCGGCCAGCAGGTCGACCCGCTCGTGCATCGACGCGATCGACACCCATTCGTGGTCGGCGTGAGCTCCGGCGCCTCGTGGTCCGAGGCCGTCGAGAGTGCGGGCACCGACCGCGGCCGTGAAGTTGCCGTCAGAGGCACCCCCGGCCGAGACCGCCTCGACCGCGGGGTGGCCCAGGGCATCCGAGACGCGGCGAGCGCAGGCGAGCAGTTCGGCCGAGACGCTCTCTTCCATCGGCGGGCGGTTGACGCCGCCGAACACCTCGACGCTGACGTCGTCGGTGTGCGCGCCGAGCGCCCGCATCCGCTCGTCGACGCGTTCGAGTTCGTCGAGGGTCCAGGCACGTACATCGATGCGCAGCTCTGCGTGCTCGGGGATCACGTTCGTCACGGTGCCTGCGTGCGCCACGGTCGGGCTCACGGTCGTTCCGCGCTCGTCGTCGGCGAGCTGCGGCAGTGCCAGCACCTGGTGGGCGAGCTCGGCGAGGGCGCTGCGGCCCTTCCAGGGTTCGAGCCCGGCATGCGCCGCGCGTCCCGTGATGGCGAGTCGATAGATGCTGCCGCCGCGGCGCGCGATCTTCAGGGCGCCGTCGAGGCTGGGTTCGAGCACCAGCACGGTGCCCGCCCGAGCGGCTTCGCGTTCGATCAACGCACGCGAGGTGGTCGAGCCGACCTCCTCGTCGCTCGTGAGCAGCACCGCGATCTCGCCGGGGCGGGCGACCTTCTCGAGTGCGGCGGCCATGATCACGATGCCCGCCTTCATGTCGAAGACACCCGGCCCCGTGGCGCGATCCCCGTCGAGGCGGAACGGGCGTTCGGCGATCGTGCCCCTGGGGAACACCGTGTCGAGGTGCCCGATCAGCAGCACCGAGGGCGCGTCGCCACCCGGCCAGAGCAGATGCGGGATGCCGTCGACCGTCTCGATCACACCTTTCTCACCGAGCACGGGCTCGAGCCAGGAGCGCACGAGATCCTGGGCTGCGGTGAGCCCCGCGGGATCGCCCGTCGGGGTCTCGATCGTGACGAGCTCGGCGAGGCGCTCGGTCTCGCGGTCGCGAGCGCTCACGAAGACACCTCCACGCTCGTGAGGAATGCTCCGAGGGCGGCGGCCGTCGGCTCCGGGGCCTCTTCGGCGAGGTAGTGGTCGGCATCGATCGCCTGCCCGCTGACGTGCTCGGCGTACGGCGTCCACGTCTCGAGCACGTCGAAGTTGCGGCCGACATAGCTGTGCGCACCCCAGAGCGCGAGCACCGGGCACGCGATGCGGCGACCGTCGGCGCGATCGGCGCGGTCGTGGTCGAGGTCGATCGTCGCGGCGGCGCGGTAGTCGGCTCCTGACGCGAACACGGTGTCGAGATCGAAACAGCGCAGGTACTCGTCGAACGCATCGGGCAGCGCATCGCCGGAACGCCTCCGACCCATGAAGCGACTGCGCAGCCAGGTCTCGCGATCCCCACCGATCAGCGCTTCGGGCAATCCGTCGGCACGGGCGAGGAAGAACCAGTGGAAGTACGCGGACGCCATCTCGCGGTCGACGTTCTCGAACATGTGTAGCGTGGGCACGATGTCGAGCACGGCGAGGGCTGCGACGGCATCCGGATGATCGAGAGCGAGTCGATGCCCGACGCGGGCTCCCCTGTCATGCCCGATCACGGCGAATCGCTCATGACCGAGCTCGCGCATGAGCAGGAACTGATCGCGGGCCATGTCGCGCTTGGCGTACGAGGCCTCACGCGGCTTGGACGAGTCGCCGTAGCCGCGCAGGTCTGCCGCCACGACGGTGTGGTCGGCGCCGAGAGCTATGGCGACGGCATCCCACATCGCCTTCGTCTCGGGGTAGCCGTGCAGCAGCAGCACAGCCGGCCCCGAGCCGCGCACCTCGGCCGCGATCTCGATGCCGTCGCAGTCCACCGCGATCGATGTCGCCGTGCGGGAATGGGTCATCGTCGTCCAACTCTCGGAATCCACTGCACAAGTCAATTGCATTGACTATATCAATGACCAGGGATTTGGGAAGAGGCGCTCACGACCGACACCCGAGACGGCGTGGAGCCCGAGAAGTAGGCTGATGGCATCATGCAAGAGTTCTGGCAGTGGGCGGGCAACTTCTGGTGGCTCATCTTCCCGATCATGGGAATGGCCGGTGGCGCCGCGAAGGCCTGGGAGCAGGGCGCCAAGCGCCGTCATGAGCGACGCCTCGAGACGCTGCGACTCAAAGCCGAGATCAAGACCGCCCAGCTCGAGGCCCGCAACGGCCACACCAAGCGGGTGGGCGCCTCGGTCATCGACACCAGCGCACCCGTGGCCCCGAACGCGCTGCTCGAGCGCCTGTTCGCCGAGCACGACGAGATCACCGCCCGCTGGCTCGACTACGAGCTCGACGTCGCCAAGCTGATCGCGTTCCCCGCAATGAGCGACGGTCGCCAGCCGCTGGTCGCCGCGTTCCTGCGGGCCAAGAAGACGGCCGACGCCCTTCGCCCCGTGTCGGCGGAGGCGAAGACGACCGAGCAGCAGGTCTCTGAGTATCTCGATGCCGTCGGCGCCTACGCCGTGGCCTTCGAGATCGCCGAGAAGGATGCCAGGCGCCTGCGCGACTCGACCTTCACCGAATCCGAGCGCAAGCGGCTCGACCGGGCGCAGCAGCTGCTCAAGGTCGCCGTCGACGAGTCGGCCACCCAGGCCGAGCGCAACGTCGCCTACCGACGCGTGCGCGACGAGCTCGAGGGCCTGATCCTGCTGAGCGACGAGGCCGTGCAGGTGCTCGAGAAGCAGGTCGCGCGCGAGCTCCCCGCACATCCGTCGGCGGGCACCGTCACGGATGCCGCATCGCCGAGCACACCCGAACCCCAGCCCGAGCGGATGCCGCTGCGCAGGACCGACGAGACGCCATGAGGCCAGAGAACGTCACGGGGCCGATCTGCGTGCACGCGGAGGCCCCTGTGTGGTCGCCGTCGTGGGGCGGAATCCGCTGGGTCGACGGCGACGCCGCCGATCTGGTGACCCTGCGCGACGACGGCATCCACCGTCTGCATCTCGACGACGAGTACGCGGCCTTCGTGCGGCCGCGTGTCGACGGCGGCTTCGTCGCGATGAGTGCGCGCAGCCTGCATCTCGCCGACTCGGCCGACGGCCCGACCCGCCTCGCCGCGTCGTTCGACCTCGGACCGGCGCGTTTCAACGACGGCACGGTCGATCCGCGCGGTCGTCTGCTCGCCGGGTCGATGGCGCTCGACGACGCAGGCCCGGTCGGCCGTGTGCTGCAGATCGACGCCGGGCTCACCGGCGTCGAGGTGCTGTCGGGGGTCGAGTGCTCGAACGGCGTCGGCTTCGATCCCGACGGAGCGAGGGCCTATTACACCGACACCCCGACCGGCCGCATCGACGTGTTCGACGTGGTCGACGGCGACCTGCGCGACAGGCGCCCGTTCGTCACGATCGCCGATGACCAGGGCATGCCGGACGGCCTGTGCGTGGCAGCGGACAGATCGGTCTGGGTCGCACTCTGGGGCGGAGGAGCCGTGCACGGGTACGCACCGGACGGCACACTGATCGCGCGCATCGAACTGCCGGCACCGCAGGTGAGCGCCTGCACGTTCGGCGGCGACGACCTCGACACCCTGTTCATCACGACCTCGGCGCAGGGCCTCGGCGATCGCCACGGCACCGAGGCCGGATCGCTGTTCGCGGTGAGCCTCGGCATCCAGGGCCAACCGGTCGTGCCCTTCGCCGGCTGAGACCGAGCCACGCGGCTGCGAGGCGCTCACCCCAGAACGACCCTCTCGACCTGCTGGGTCTGAACTCCGAGGCCCTCGATCTCGATGCGCATCTCGTCGCCCTCGACGAGATACGGGAAACGACCCGAGAGCGCCACACCCTGCGGTGTGCCCGTGTTCACGACGTCGCCCGGCTCGAGCACCATGTACTGGCTGAGATCGCGGATCAGCTCGTGCACCGAGAAGATCATGTCGGCCGTCGACGAGTCCTGCCTGGGCGATCCGTTGACGAACGACCGCAGCCGCAGGCTCTGCGGGTCGACCTCGTCGGCGGGGACGAGCGCCGGACCCAGCGGGTTGAACGTCTCGGCGCACTTGCCCTTCGACCACTGCCCGCCGGACACCTCGATCTGCAGCTCGCGCTCAGACACGTCGTTCGACACGGTATAGCCGGCGATCACGTCGCGTGCAGCCTCAGCAGACGGCAGATACCGCGCGCGGCGACCGATCACGACGGCGAGCTCCACCTCCCAGTCGACCCTGTCGGCGCCCGGAGGCATCAGCACCACGTCGTCGGGCCCGACGACCGTGTTCGGATGCTTGAAGAAGACGACGGGGTGCTCGGGCGGCAGCGATCCCGATTCCGCGGCATGGGCGGCGTAGTTCATGCCGATGCAGATCACGGCACCCGGACGGGCGACCGGGGGACCGACGCGCAGCCCGTCGGCATCGGCGATGGGAAGTTCACCCATCGCGACCGCGGCGCGCACGCGACGGATGCCGTCTGCCGCGAGGAACGCACCGTCGATGTCGCCGGTCATGGCGGTGAGGTCGTAGGTGATGCCCGCGTGGCGCACGAAGGGGCGCTCTTCACCGGCGGGGCCGAGACGAAGGAGTTCCATGAGTGCCTTTCGATGAGGGGTCGACGGTCGGCTCACCGCGCGTCGGCGTAAGCGGGGTTCACGACGGGGACGGATTCGCCGGCGAGGAAGCGGATGATGTTCTCGGCGGCGTGCACCGGAAGATCGAGCAGCGCCTCGGGCGAGAACCACGCGGCGTGCGGGGTGAGCAGCACGTTCTCGAGGTCGCGCAGCGGAGAGTCGGCGCCGAGCGGCTCTCCGTCGAACACATCGAGCGCGGCAGCGCCGAGGTGCCCCGCCCGCAGGGATGCGGCCAGCGCGGCCTCATCGATCAGCGGACCCCGGCAGGTGTTCACGACGACCGCTCCCGGCTTCATCGTCGACAGTGCGGCAGCGTCGATCAGGTGGCGCGTCGCGTCGGTCAACGGCACATGTAGGGTCAGGAGGTCGGCCTGCGCCACCGCGTCGGGTATCTCGACGGGTTCGCAGCCGGCCTCGCGGATCGCGTCGGGGGCGGCGAAGGGATCGGCGACGAGCACGCGGAACCCGATCGCTCTGCACGCCTGCGCGACGATCGAGCCGATGCGCCCGAAGCCGAGAACCGAGACGGTCGTGCGCGAGGGCCGCACGGCCATCGGGCGGGCGTCGACCGCCTTCCAGGTGCCTGCCCGCACCGCACGGTCATAGGCGGGAAGGCCTCTGGCCTGGGTCATGATCATCGCGACGGTGTGGGCCGCCACCTCTTCGATGCAGTAGCTCGGTGTGTTCGCCACAGCGATTCCGCGAGCGGTCGCCGCGGCGACGTCGACCATGTCGTAGCCGATGCCGACGCGGCTGATGATGCGCAGCTGCGGCATGCGGTCCATGATCTCGCCCGTGATGGGCGCCCACTGCACGACGAGCCCTTCGGCCTGCGCTCCCGCGACGGCGAGATCATCGGGGGCTGGCGATGTGGCGCGCACGGAGCGGAGTCCGGCATCGCGAAGGGTGTCTTCGATGACGGTTCCCGGGAGGTCGCAGTCGCTGACCAGGATGAACGGCTCTGTCATGCACCAAATGCTATAGCATCTAGCGCTCGCTGCCGACCGGGTCGTACAACCCGCGCACATGATCGCCCGCGAACTCGGCGAGCTCCTGCACCACCCGGCGAATGTCCTCGCGGGCGTAGTGCGTGCGCTCCCAGCTGGCGTAGAGGGCGCACTGCATCGGTTCACCCCGGTGATGGAGCGGCCGGGAGACGAGCCCGAAGCGTGGCGGCTCGACCACGACGCACGGACCGTGACCGGCCGACGATCGCGCCTGGATGATCGGGGCATCCGCACCGAACCCCGCCATCTCGATCGACCACGCCTCGCTCTCGGCCGCTCGCTGAATCTGCGTCCAGGCGGCCGACCCCGCACCGGAGGTGAGGAAGGGCGCGGCGAGCATCTCCTCCAGCTCCGGGCGATCCCGCGCCGCGAGCGGATGCGACGCCGGCATCTGGCAGAGCAGGGGTAGCGTCAGGATGCGCACGCTGCTCAGCCGCGAATCCGGCACGCTCGTGGTCACGGCGAGGTCGGCACCGCTGCGAAGCCGGTCGTAGGTCTCGGGCGGCGTCGCGACGACGACATCCGAGATCGGACCGCCCCGTGCGATGAACGGAGCGAGCACGAGCACGCTCGTCATCTCGGGCGCTGCGGCGACGAACGATCGCTGCTCCTGCACGATGCCGGTCATCACCTCTCTCGCACGCCTCCCGCGTCGCACGAGGTCCCGTGCCATGGGTTCGAGGCGGTCGCCCGCATAGGTCTTGACCATCCCGTGCGGCATGCGTCGGAAGAGAGATGCCCCCACCTGTCGCTCGAGCAGGGCGATCTGCCGAGACACCGTCGGCTGCGTCCTGATCAGGCGTTCTGCGGCCAGACTCACCGACCCGCAGTCGATGACCGCGACGAACGCTTCCAGCTCTCGTTCTCCGTACATACGTAAAGCGTATGCCGTTACCCGCTTTCTTCATTGGACGAGCATGGGTCGAGACCGTGAGGATGGGCACACCCGCTCCACCCCGACTCCCCCCGACAGAGAGAGCCTTCCCGATGGCCAACTCGCGCACCGACATCAGCACTGCCCGGCAACGTCGTTCGATGGTGGGTGCCTTCGTGGGCACCGCGATCGAGTGGTACGACTTCTACATCTTCGGCACGGCGGCCGCCCTCGTCTTCGGCCGCGTCTTCTACCCCGACGTCGCACCGGGCGCAGCGCTCCTGGCGTCCTTCGCCACCTTCTGGGTCGGATTCCTGATGCGCCCCGTCGGCGGTCTGGTGTTCGGCCACTTCGGCGACAAGTTCGGTCGCAAGAACGTGCTCGTGCTCACCCTCATCCTGATGGGCAGCGCGACCACTCTGATCGGCCTCCTTCCCACCTACGCGCAGATCGGCATGCTCGCACCGATCCTCCTCGTCGTGCTCCGCGGCCTGCAGGGCTTCGCCGTCGGCGGCGAATGGGGCGGAGCCGTGCTGCTGTCGACCGAGAACGCCCGAGCCGAGAAGAAGGGCCTCGCCGGCGCCTGGGTGCAGCAGGGCTCGCCCGCCGGCTCCATCCTCGCCACCCTCATGTTCCTGCTCGTGGGCCTGCTGCCCGACGAGCAGTTCATCACGTGGGGCTGGCGCATCCCGTTCCTCGTCTCGGCCATCCTCGTGATCGTGGGGCTCATCATCCGCGTGAAGGTCGAGGAGTCCCCCGACTTCGTCGCCGCGAAGGAGAGCAAGGAGGTCGTGAGCGCTCCGGTGCTCGTCGCCCTCCGCACCGCCCCGATGCTCATCGGCCTCGGCGTGCTCGCCTCGGTCATGGGCATCTCGAACGCCTACTTCTCGAACACGTTCCTGCTCGCGTGGACGACGGGCTCGCTCGGCATCGACCGCCAGCTGATGCTCAACATCCTGCTGGGCATGGCGATCCTGCAGTTCATCTGGCAGCCGATCGCCGCGAAGATCGCCGAGCGCCTCGGCATCGCCCGCGTCATGCTCGCCGGCCTCGTGCTCAGCGTGCTGCTGACGGTGCCGTACTTCCTCGCCATCCAGGCAGCATCCCCGCTGTGGATCACCGTGACGCTCTACGCGACGATCATCGGCAGCACGGCGTACTACGCGCTGCTCGCGACCCTGCTGGCCTCGGCCTTCCCCGCACGCATCCGCTACTCCGGCGTCTCGCTGGCCTACCAGCTGTGTGCGACGGTCTTCGGTGGTTCCACGCCGCTCGTCGCACAGTGGATCCTCAACTCCAGCGGCGGCAGCGTCTGGGGCGTCGCCGTCTTCTACGCCGCGATGATCCTCGTCACGATCGCCGGCGTCTGGGGCCTGCAGCGCCGGATCACCCGCACGGTCGAGGCCGAGACCGCGGCCGTCGCCACCGCCTGACGCCTGCCCCGCATCTGCCCGACCGCCGCCCGTCGGCGGTCGGGCTTCCACCACCCGTCATCGACGACCGGAGAGACCATGCGCGTAGACGCGATCTTCACCAACGCCCGCATCCGCACACTCGACCCCGAGCGTCCGACCGCGCACAGCATCGGCACGCTCAACGGCCGCATCGTCGGCTTCGACGACGAGCTGCACGGCGTCGATGCGGACCGCGTCGTCGACCTCGGCGGCCAGCCCGTGCTGCCCGGTTTTCACGACGCGCACCACCACCTCTCGCTCACGGGCTTCCGGCTGGCATCGTTGAACCTGCGCCCCGGAGCGGTGAACTCTCTCGCCGAGCTGTACGAGGCCGTCCGCGTTCACGCCGACAGCCTGGAGCCGGACGCCTGGGTGCGCGGCTCCGGCTACGACCAGAACTTCCTCGAGGGCCACCCCACGGCCGACGAGCTCGACCGCGTGTCGGGCGGGCGCCCGGTCATCCTCGAGCACGTCTCAGGTCACATGATGGTCGCCAACACCCGAGCCTTCGAGCTGGCGGGCCATCCGCGGCGCGAAGGCTTCCCCGAGATCGCCGGCGGAGGAATCCCCCGCGACAGCGACGGCCGGCCGCAGGGCCTGCTGCAGGAATCGGCGATGGCCCCGATCTTCGCCCTCGTGCGACCCATGGGCCTCGACGAGGTGCAGCGCAACCTCGGACTCGCGAGCGACCAGGCGCTCAGCTACGGCCTCACCTCGGTGACCGAGCCCGGCATCGGCGAGATCCGCATGGTCGGCAACAGCCCCCTCGACTATCACGCCTATCAGAGCGCGGTCGAGCAGCGCCTGCTGCGGGTGCGGACGACCCTGATGCCCTACATCACGGTGCTGCACCCGTTCTCCGATCTGCCAGACAAGCAGATGCTGGGCCTCGACCTCGGCATCCGCACCGGCCTCGGCGACGACATGCTGAGCGTCGGCCCGGTGAAGATCGTCGCCGACGGATCGTTCATCGGTCGCTCCGCGGCGATGCACGCGTGCTTCCACGGCGAAGCCGACAACTTCGGAGTGCTGCTGCACGAGCCCGAGGCGCTGCGCGACTACATCGTCGGTGCGCACCGCGCGGGGTGGACCGTCGCGACGCACGCGATCGGCGACCGCGCCATCACGCATGTGCTCGATGCGATCGAGCACGCCCAGAGCATCGCACCGCGACCCGATGTGCGGCATCGCATCGAGCACTTCGCCCTCGCGAGCGACGCCGACATCGCCAGGGCTGCGGCGCTCGGCGTGATCCCCGTGCCGCAGGGGGTCTTCGTCTCGGACTTCGGCGACGGCATGGCGGCGGCGGTCGACGCGGACCGCCGGGACGACATCTATCGCGTGAAGTCGCTGGCGGATGCCGGGATCGTGCTCAACGGCTCGACGGATTCCCCCATCTCCGACGCGAATCCCCTCGTCTCGCTGCGCGACATGGTGCTGCGCCGCACGTCGAGCGGAGAGGTGCTCGGAGCCCGCGAGCGCGTGAGCATCGACGAGGCCGTGCGCGCCTACACCCACGGCTCGGCATATGCCGTCGGGCAGGAGCAGCGCAAGGGCACGCTGAAGGTCGGCATGCTCGCCGACTTCATCGCCCTGAGCGACGACCTCTTCGAGATCGCCCCCGAGCGGATCGCCGATCAGCAGGTCACGACGACAGTCGTCGGCGGCAAGGTCGTCTTCGGCGGAGGGTTCTGATCGGTCACCCGGCGAGGGAAGATCGAGACGAACGGATGATTTTGCTATAGCGTTTAGTCATGACCACCCGTCGCGCACTCATCACCGGCGCCAGCTCCGGCATCGGCACCGCCGCCGCCCTCGAACTCGCCCGTGCGGGCCTCTCGCTCTGGCTGACCTACACGGGCCGCCAGGCCGAGGCCGCACAGGTCGCCGACGAGTGCCGCGCCGCCGGATCGCCCGACGTGCGGGTCTCTCGACTCGACCTCCGCGACCCCGAGTCCATCGACGCACTGGTCGCCGAGATCACCGCCGCCTGGGGCGACCTGCACGTGCTCGTGAACAACGGCGGCGTCTGCCCGTACACGCCCTATCCCGACATCGATATCGAGGAATGGGACTTCGTCCTCGAGACCAACGCCCGCGGCACCTTCCTGCTCACACGCGCCGCGCTGCCGCTGCTCCGCGCCGCAGACGGCGACCGCTCGGTCGTGAACATCGCGTCGATCGCCGGGCAGGTCGGCGCACTGCAGACCGGCATCCACTACGCCGCCAGCAAGGGAGCCCTGCTCGCGATCACGCGCAGCTTCGCCCGCCACCTCGCCGCGGAGGGCATCCGGGTGAACGCCGTGACCCCGGGGCCGGTGGCGAGCGCGATCACCGACCAGCTGCAGGGCGACGGGCGACAGATGCTCGAAGCGTCGATCCCGCTCGGATCGTTCGGGCAGCCGGCCGACGTCGCCTGGATCATCTCGTCACTCGCCTCGGAGCGCGCCCGATTCATCACCGGTGCCACCTACGACGTCAACGGAGGTGTGCGCATTGACTGATCGCACCGCCCACGACACCGTCCAGGCACAGCTCGACGCATTCAACGCGCACGACCTCGATGCCTTCGTCGCCACCTACGCCGCCGATGCCGTGATCACAGGGGTCGCTGCAGAGCCGATCGTCGGGGCCTCGGCGATCCGCGCCTTCTACGAGCCGCGACTGCAGAACCCCGAGCTGTCGTGCACCATCGAGACGAGCGTGCTCTTCGGCACCCGCTGGGTCGTGGCGCAGGAGCAGGTCGTCAACGGCGGCGTCGCGACCGAGACCATCGCGACGTTCGACGTCGTCGACGGCCTGATCGCCCGTGCCTCGATGCTCAAGGCCTGACCGGATCAGCGTTCGAAGCGCGCACGCAGAGCCGGATCGACGGTGATGTGCCCGAAGGATACCGTCCATGCGCCGTCGACCGCGATCGACTGACCAGACAGGTACGGCGCCTCATCCGACAGCAGGAACGCCGTGACGGCGGCGACCTCGTCGGCGCGGGCGATGCGACCCATCGGGGGCCCTTCTGCGAGCGCTCGCTCGGCCGCGACCGGATCGACGGACGCGGCGATCTGAGCCTCGAGGTGCGGTGTGCGCACTCCCCCCGGGGCGACCGTGTTGGCGCGGATGCCGAGTCCGCCGTACGTGACGGCGACGCTGCGGGTCAGCGCGTCGATGCCGCCCTTGGTGAATTCGTACGCCGCGTGGTCGATGAAGCCGGCGCGACCGTGGATGGATCCGATGTTCACGATCGCTCCGGCGACGCCCTGATCGACGAAGGCAGACACCGCGGCCGAGCACCCCCATATGTATCCGAAGCCGTTGATGCCGACCAGTTCGCGCACCGCGTGCTCGTCGAGCTCGTGCAGCGGAGTGCGCCTGGTGACGCCCGCATTGTTCACCCACCCGGCGAGCGGCGCCAGGGAGCGGGCGACCTCGGCCGCCCTCTCGTGCACCGCGCGATCGGCGGCATCGCCGAGCACGACCTCCGCCACGATGCCGTCGTCGACGGTGCCCGAACCGGCAGACCTCTCGAGCCCGACGACGATCCAGCCGTCGGCGGTGAGGCGCTCGGCGACCGCCCGCCCGATGCCCTTGCCGCTGCCGGTGACGACGGCGCTGCGTGCGATGCGCGTCATGTCAGTTCCCCTCGAATCGGAAGACGGAGTCATCGAGCCCGAAACCGAGCCCCGGCGACGCCGGCGGCCGCACCCGCCCCTCGAACCGCGGTCCGCCGGTGATGAACGACGGCGCCGGATCATAGGGATTCACGCCGCGCGCGAACGTCTCGACGCCGAGGCCGAGGTGCGCGGTGACCTCGGGATACACATGCCCCGAGACCGGGACGCCGCGATCGGAGGCCCAGGCGATCACCTCTCGAGCCGGGGTCACACCGCCGATCGCGACGACGTCGAGGCGCAGCACGTCGACGCCGCCCTCATCGACCAGTGCGCGTAGCACGGCCGGGTCGGTGACCTCGTCGCCGACCGCGACGGCCAGCCCCGATTCGCGGCGGATGCGCGCGCACCCCGCCGCGTCCTCGGGGAGCAGCGGATCCTCGAGCCACGCGAGCTGCGGATCGCCCCACTGCGCGATCTCGGCGAGCGCCGTGTCGGCATCCGGCCAGCCGAAGCCGACGTCGACCACGAGTGCCGTGCCGTCCGGCAGCTCGCGATTCACCGTCGTGATCAGCTCGCGCATGTAGGCGGGGTCGGGCGTCCGCGAGATCTTCACCTGCGCCCACCCGGCCGACTGGACGAGCACCTCATCGGCGACCTCGCGGGGTGTCCGCGTCGGCGACGGATACGCCGCCACGAGCATGGCGTCACGAGGCGCAGCGCCCGTGCCGAGCATCTGCCACAGCGGCATGCCCGCACGCCGTGCCGCGATGTCCCACAGTGCGATGTCGACGAGGCCGATGGCTCGCCGGACGAGTCCGACGCGGCCGACGATCGCGCTGCCTCTGAGCATCCGCTCCCAGGTGGCCGCCGGGTCGTCCGCGTCGGCGCCGACGGCGTGGCCCGCGACGAGCCTCTCGACGATCTCGGCCATCGGCGCCTCGCGAGAGAGGCAGTAGGCGACGCCGACGGTGCCGTCGGCGTCTGTCGCGCGCACTGCGCTGTACTCGCGCCGGGTCACCGTCATCGCACCGAGGTGCAGCGGCGCGGCAAGAGGCAGAACCGTCGTGGCGGTGTCGATGCGGGCGATCTCGGTCATGCGGGCCTCTTCGCGAGCGGCACGCCGTAGTCGACCATGAAGCCGCCGTCGACGTACAGGGTCTGACCGTTCATGTAGCGCGACTGGTCTGACACGAGGAAGCTGACCGCGTCGGCGATCTCGGTGGCATCGGCCAGGCGCTGCGCCGGGATGCGCGACAGGATGGTGTCGAGGCTGAGGGTGCCCTGCTCGACGCCCTGCCGGAAGACGCCGGTGTCGACGTACCCCGGTGCGACCGCGTTGACCCGCACGCCCCTCGCCGCCCACTCCGCCCCGGCGGTGGAGGTCAGTCCGATCACGGCGGCCTTCGTGGTGGCGTACGGCGCACGCCCGGCCGAGCCACGGGACGAGATCGACGAGATGTTCACGATGCGCCCCTCGCCGCGCGCCAGCATGCGCCTGCCCGCCGCCTGCAGCGCCGAGAAGACCCCGTGCAGGTTGACGTCGACGACGGCGGCCCACTCGTCCCAGCTGAGGTCCTCGATGCCGCGATGGCGCTGGATGCCCGCATTGTTGACCAGCACCTCGATCGGCCCCAGCTCGGCCTCCACCTCTCCGAACACCCGGTCGACGTCGGCATGATCGGTGACATCGAGTTCGCGCCACAGGATGCCGGCGTCGGCCTCGACCTCGGTGAGGCCGGGCACCCGATCGGCGGCGACGACGAGGTAGCCGTCGGCGGCGAGGCGTCGACCGATCGCCCAGCCGATGCCGGCGGATCCCCCGGTGACGATGGCGACGGGTGCGGGAACGGGGGTGGTCATTTCTCTCCTCGGTGACGGTCGGCTCCGCGACAGCGGGCCTGGCGGGTGGTGTGTCAGTGGTCCAGCAGCTCGGCGACGGCGGCGCAGGCGTGCTCCTCGAGCAGTTCGAGGGCGCCGGGCGCGAGCGGCGTCTGCCAGGCCTGATACGCGCCGCGTTCATACGCCTCGCGCGTGGGCAGATAGACGAAGCCGGGGCCGTTGGTCAGGTTCATGACGACGATCGGGGTGCCGGGGAATCGCGCACGCACCGTCGTCTGCAGCCGCGAGTAGGCCTCGCCGGGGTGACCGATGATCACGGCATCCCCGAGCCGCCACGCCCACAGCGGATGCTGCACCGAGGGGCCGTCGATGTATCCGTCACGCAGGTTGCGCGCCCGCCCCAGCCGCTCCTCGCGGGAGCGCCCGTCGATGTCCTTCCATTCCTCGGCCAGCTCGTCGAGAGTCGGCAGAGCTCGCAGTGGAAGCTCCACGCTCGTCAGCGACCCCGCGGCGCCTCCGCCGCCCTCTGTCGGATGCCCCGCCCAGATCGCGAGTGGCGCCCCCGACTCGACGACGCCCGTGAGAGTCAGATCGTCACCCGGCTCGGGCAGCGAATCGAGGGCCGCGAGCACGGAATGCCCGAGAGAGCGACCGTGGCGATCGGCCACAGCGGTGTCGCCCGTGTACTGCTCGCGCGGAGCCAGCTCGCCCGACGCCCCCTGGACGAACAGGCAGGGCGCGGCGGTGGCCGTCTCGACGACCTCTCGCAGTGCTCCGACGTAGTCGGGAGACACCTCTCGGTTCTGCCATGCGAGCGTGGTGGGGTGACATGCGTAGTTCACGAGGGTGGCGCGCACGACGTCGTCGACACTGACCCGACCGATCGTCACGGTGTCGTCGGCGACGGTCGTCGGATTGAATCCCACGAGCGCCCGGCCGTCGAGATCGAGTTCGCGGTCGGCAGCCAGCCCGCATCGGCCGGTGGTCCATTCGATGAGCCCGGGTGCCGCCGTCTGCAGGGCCTCGCGACCCGCCTCGGCACCTCGCGTTGCGAGCATGTCGAGGTAGCCGGGAATGAGCTCGCCTCCGGGCAGGTGCGCATCGGCGGCGCACAGCACCGCACCCGCGTGGGTGTGCGAGAGCGAGATCATGAGCTGATCGGGGTCGAGGCCGAGCGCTCCGAGGATCGCACCCCGCACGCGGTGCTCGTCGGCCACCCGGCGCCACCAGGTGCCGTCGACGGCGAGCAGCAGCCGGGGCCGTCGATCACCCCCGATCACGGCGAGCGCAGTCAGCTCGAACGGCCGATGGGCGCCCTCCGACCTCTCCCAGTCAGCGGGACCCCAGTTCTTGGCCCTGATGCCCGTCGGCGGAGTGATGTCGCGGCGCGCGATGCCGATCGATGCGCGGGTCCGCGGGGTGCGGACCCGGTCGCCGATCACTGTCGTGCCGACGCGCATCAGGCACGCCCCCGTCGATCGTCTGCTGCACCCGATCTGCTATAGCCTCTGGATAGCAAGCTCGCCGGGAAGGGCACACGAATGCGCAGCGTCTCAGACCAGAACATCGCGGAGCAGGTCGCCGACGAGCTGCGCGCGGCGATCCACTCGGGTGAGCTCGCCCCCGGCGAGCGACTCGTCGAACGCAAGCTCGCCGCTCGCCTGGGAGTGAGCCACATCCCTCTGCGCGAGGCACTGACCCGACTGGCGCAGGAGCGACTGGTGGTCCGCGAGCCCCGTCGCGGCGCCCGCGTCGCCGCGCTCACCGCCCGGGACCTCGAGGAGATCTCGAGCCTGCGCATCGTGCTCGAGCAGTTCATGGCCATCCGTGTGCAGGAGCGCTGGGATGCCGAGTCGGCCGAGCGCCTCGGTGCGATCGTCGACGCGATGTCGAGTGCCGCCCCCGGGGACATCGCCGAGGTGCTGCGCCAGGATCGACTCTTCCACGAGACGCTCGCCGACCTCGCCGAGCATCGGTTCCTCGACGAGATCAGCTCGCAGCTGCGCGGCCGCATCGCGGGCTTCCTGCAGGCGGCCAACGCGGCGCTCGACCCCGCCGAGCAGGAGGAGCACGTGCGCAGCCACCAGCAGATCATCGACGCTCTCGCGAGCGGCGACCCCGAGAGGGCACGCACGGTCATCGCCGAGCATGTGACCCGCGCGGTCGAGCGCATCGCACCGACGGCCCCGACGGAATGACACCGACCATGACACGCAAGACGATCGTCCTCACCGGAGCCTCCGACGGCATCGGAGCCGCAGCCGCGCGCCAGCTCGCGACGGCGGGCCACCGGCTGATCCTCGTCGGCAGATCCGTCGAGAAGACGAAGGCCGTGGCCGAGGCGGCATCGGCTGAGTTCCTCACCGCCGACTTCGCCCGTCTCGACGAGGTGCGAGAGCTGGCCGAGCAGATCTCCGCGCTCGTCGACGGCGACGGCATCGACGTGCTCGCCAACAACGCCGGGGGCATCTTCGGAGACCGCACCCCGACGGTCGACGGACACGAGAAGACGATCCAGGTCAATCACCTCGCCCCCTTCCTGCTGACGAATCTGCTGCTGCCGCAGCTCCTGCAGGCGGATGCCGCGGTGATCAACACGTCGAGCGTCGGTCACCGCCTGTTCGGACGCATCGATGTCGACGATCTCGACAACGACCGCCGCTACAGCGCCAACAAGGCCTACGGCGACGCGAAGCTCGCGAACGTCCTGTTCACCAAGAGCCTGCACACCAGGTTCCATGCCGACGGCCTGAGCTCCGTCGCGTTCCATCCGGGAACCGTGCGAACCAACTTCGCGTCGGACTCGTCGACGATCATGCGCCTCGTCTACCGCTCGCCGCTCAAGCACCTGCTGCTCACCAGCACGGCAGAGGGCGGCAGCGTCCTGCGGTGGTTCATCGAGGGCACGCCTGACGAGACCTGGTACTCGGGCGCCTACTACGACGAGCGGACGCTGAGCAATCGCGTGAATCCGCAGGTCGACGACGCCGACCTCGCCGACGCCCTCTGGCGCAGGAGCGCCGAGCTCGTGGGGCTCGACAGCCGCTGATCCGGCGTCCACCCTCTCAGACGCCCCGCCCGACTCAGACAACGAGGTTCGCGGTGTCGACCACACGATCGCCCTCCGCGGGGAACGACGTGCGCGTGACCCCCGACTCGACGTTGCCGGTGTGCAGCAGCGTCGAGTCCGCACCGAATGCACCGTCGGCGAGCTCGATCGCCCCACCCTCGAAGCGGTTGCCGACGGCACGGTAGTGCGTCGAACCGGTCTTCACCGACACGTGCGAGGCCGAGCCCTCGGCGCGCAGAATGCTGTCGGCCACCGTGAGGTGCAGCGTCCCGTTTCCGGTGCGCGAGACGCCGATGCCGCTTTTCAGCCCGACGTCCGACCCGACGATCTCGACGCTCTGCTGCTCGCCTCTCGCGGCGGCGATCCTGGCGTTGCGCAGCGTAGAGCCCTCGAACCGCAGCCGCTCGGACGACGAGGTGATGGGTGTGGCGTCGTCGGCCGCCGTGAGCGTCGAGCCACGGAACGTCACGGCACCGGGACCCGAGATCTTCATGCCGCCGACACCGCTCAGCACCGTGTCGACGAACGTCACCGGGGTCGTCACCGCCGTGCTCGTGAGCTCGCCAGGGGCGACGAACGTGAAGTGCGAGTCGGCGATGACGGTGGGCCGGGCCGAGGCATCCGACTGCTGGGTGATGATGAGCGTGTCGGATGCCGTGCAGCCCCGCAGCTGGGCGCCGTCGGCGTTGATCCAGAGCATCCCCGAGCCCGCGAGAGACGGCTTGCCGATGACCTGGACGTCTTCGAGGGTCAGGTCGGTGATGCGCACCCTGGCGACGAACCACGAGCAGACGTGCTTGCGCACGGTGATGCGCTTCGCCGCCGATCCCCAAGCGGCACCCGAGTTCGCGAACGTCATCAGCCCCGAGTTGCCGGTGTAGGTGAGGTCGTGCTCGTACTGTCCGTGCGTCACGAAAGGCCCCTGGTCGTCGCCGTCGCCGTGACAGTTCTCGACGAGGCAGTAGGCGCTCGCGGTGAAGTCGTTCAGGTGACGTGCGTTCGCCGTGTGGCAGTTCGCGACATAGCCGTAGAGGCAGTAGATCTGCTGCGTCAGGTATCCGGCACCGCCCCAGGTGACCGATGTCGGGTTGGTGAGGTTGCAGCTCTCGGTCGTGAAATAGGTGTTCCAACGGCGCTGGATGAGCGGCCAGAACGTCGCCGTCCCGTCGATGTGGTCGACGTCGCAGCGCACCGCGTATTCGAAGGCGAGCGGATGCGACCCCGTGAACTCGTCGGCGCCCCCGCCGAGGAACCTCAGGTTCGAGACGGTGATGTCCTGCACGGGCACGACATGACGCCATGTCATCGTGCGGTCCTTGCCCAGAGGCCAGCCGTTCTTGTAGTTGACGCGGATGTGCGTGCCGTCGACGATCTGAGTCACCTGCACCAGGCGCTGGAGCTCGCGCTCCCACCGGCCGGCCAGCGCGTTGACCTCTGCGGCGTACCAGCTGCCGACCGTGAAGAACGACGAGTCGGCCACCGGAAAGACGTCGCCGAGATCGGGAACGGCTTCGCCGAGCTTCGCCTCCTGCACGGCGTCGGTGACCTCGCCGCGGAAGAACATCACCGCAGCGAACGGGTCGTCCTTCGGCGCGTTCTCGATCCCCTGCGTGGTCATGAGGTGGTTGCCGAAGTCGAACGCGAGGCCGGATCGCGTGAAGCGGTGACGGCGCACGAAGTTCAGATCGGTGTGGGCCTCGATCCGGCGGACCGCCGCGTCGCCGACCATCGCGTCGAGGGCGTCGTCTGCCGGCGCCGAGGCGTCGAAGATCCCGAACTGGCGGAACTCCACGGTGCCCGAGTGCACGAGAACCCACACGCCCTCTTTCCGGGCGGCCAGCACGGTGCCGCCGTTGACGGCCGGGGCGTCCTTCTTCACGAAGCGGTACAGGCCGTGACCGCCGTCGCCGGGGACGGCGTACCCGGAGGTGCGCACGAGGTCACCGGTCTTGCCCTTGAGGTCGGCGAGGTCGACCGCCGTGCCGGCGTTTCCGACGGCCGTCGAGGTCGCGGCGCTCAGTGGCGCGACCGGACCGGCGGCCTGCGCCGGCGTGTGACCGGCGACGGCCACCACCCCGCCGAGCGCCGCCGCCCCGAACCCGGCGAGGAGCATCCGCCTGCTGCGGAACGCGGCCGTCTCGGACTTCTCTTCCTGCGTGATCGTCATGGTCATCCTTCGTGCGGCATGGCAGCCGCGGTCAGGCGTGCGGCCTCGCGGTCGCACGCGGCATCCGGAACTTCCCCAGATCCCCAGGTCTCATCGGGCCCAGCGCCCGCGGTCCGGCGCGCGATCTGCGCGGCACGGACGGTGTTCTCGACCACGGCCCGCGCGGTCGCCCAGGGGGCGACGACGCGGCCTTCCGCGCTCGCCTCGCAGAGCGCTGCCACGAGCCCGCGGAACCCCAGCGACTCGTTCGCGTCCGTGGTGTCGAGTTCGAGCGAGCGGATGCCGTCGCTCGTGACGACCTCGACCCCGTAGGCGTCCGGCCCAGGCACCCCGGTGACGCTCAGCTGCACCGGGACGACGGCGCCGCCCGCATCGATCACGGCATCGATGCCTGCGGCGTCCTCGGAGTACGACGAACCGGCGCGGCAGCGCACCCATCCGGTGCCCGAGAGGATACTGGCACCCGGACGGAGCACGTCGAGGATCTCCCATGCATGCACGCCGACGGTCACGAGGATCCCGCCGCCGAGCTCGGGGTCGTCCTGCCAGAGGCGCTCGGCAGTGCGGAACCCGGCCGCATCGTGCTGCACCCGCAGACGGATGCTCAGGATCTCGGCGCCGACGAGTTCATCGCGCAGCACGGCGAGCGCCGGGGCGAACCGCAGCACGGAGCTCGTGCCCACCCGCAGCCCCTGCACCGCATCCCTCCAGTCGGCGAGCTGGTAAGCGGTCGCCGCGACCACCTTGTTGACGAAGACGGGGGCGTCGATCGCAGCCAGCGCACGCACGACTCTCGCGGCCTCATCGGGTCGCGGGGTCGCGATGATCAGGTCGGGACTCGCCGCCGCGAGACCGCCGAGCGAGAGCGTCGCCACGCCCCCGAACCGCTCGGCGAAGTCCGCTGCGGCGCGTGCATCCTCATCGAAGACCGCCACGACCCGGCCGCCCGAGACCGCGACGTTCGCCGCGTCGGCAGCGGGGTGGGAGTGGGCGAGTCCGGCGAAGGCGACGCGCAGCGGCTGACGGGTCATGCCATCGACGCCAGCTGGTCGTGGTCCACGGCGTGCGCGAGTGCGCGACCGCCGACGAATGCCTCGACCTCGTCGGCGATGATCCTGCCCTGTCGAAGACGACCCTCGCTCGTGCCGGCCGCACGATGCGGGGTGAGCAGCACTCCGGGCAGCCGACGCAAGGGGCTGTCGACGGCGATGGGCTCCTCGTCGAACACGTCGATCCCCGCGCACAGGCGACCCGCGCGGATCTCGTCGATCAGTGCCTCCTCGTCGACCACCCACGAACGCGCGGTGTTGACCAGCCCCGCGCCGTCGGTCATGAGCGCGAGCTCCCGACGACCGATCAGATGATGCGTCTCGGCGAGAGTGGGGGCGTGCACGGCGACGATCCTCGCTCGGGTGAGCGCCTCGTCGAGGGGCACGAGCTCTGCCCCGAGAGCCGACGCCGCAGCGGCGTCGAGCGTCGGATCGACCAGCAGAGGCTCGGCGCCGAGCGCGCGGATCAGCTCGACGTAGGCACGCCCCGTGCGCGAGGCGCCGATCACCGCGATCGGTGCGCCGAGGATCTCATGCTGAGTCCCGACCGACGCGGCGTCATACCATCGGCCGCCCTCGCGCATCGCGTTGTGCATCTGCGGGATGCGGTGCAGCAGCGCCAACGTGAAGGTCAGCGACACCTCGGCCACCGACCGGGCCATCGCGGCGCCCGCCTGGGTCACGGTCACGCCGCGGTCGAAGAGCTCCTGCGTCGCGAAGGCCTTGAGCGACGCGCCGGTGTGCGCGACGAGCTCGAGCTCGGGCAGAGCGGCGAGCACCGCGCGGTCGAACGGCGGCATCCCCCAGCTCGTGATCACGACGCGGGCCTCGTCGAGCCGCGCGTGCTCGAGTCGGTCCACACGCGCGAAGGCGTCGTGGGCCGGCCCCGCGGCGGCGCGCAGCCGTTCTGCGTCCTCGGGGGAGAAGAACTCCGCGAAGAGCTCCTCCGGCACCACGGCGACCACGGTCGGAGCGCTCATGTCAGCCACGCCTCGAGGTGCTCCGCGATGAACGCATCGTCATTGAGCTCCGGATACGCGAGGCGCACGCGCTCGATCTCGGTCGCCTGCCCCGGCGACAGACCTTCACCGGGATCGAGGCACCAGGTGCCCTCGAGCAGACCCTGCTGCGCGAGCATCTCGTGCACTCCGGCGATCACGCCGTGAAAGTCGTTGCCGGGGTCGAACACGGCCTGGTTGACATCGACCATGTCGGAGGCGATGAGTCCGAGCGCTCGGTAGGCATCGGCGTCGCCCTCCATGGCACGACGGGCCTGGTCGAGCAGCCGCACAGCAGCGCGGGTGCCCACGGCCCACTGCCCGAGCAGCCCGCCCACGAACCGCAGCGTGCGCGGACCCGAGGGCGAGTCGACGTGGAACTCCGACAGCAGGTCGGCGACGATCGCGTCGTCGTTGCCCGTGTACAGCGCGATCTCGTCTGCGCGGCCGGATGCTGCCACTCCCCGCACGAGCTCGAGCGTGCGGTACCGGTCGAACGGTGCGGCCTTGACAGCGACGACGGCGGGGATCGCCGCGAACTCGCGCCAGAAGTCCCGGTCGAGCACGGGTCCGCCGATGGCCGTCTGCAGGTAGAACCCGACGATCGGCAGCACCTCGCCCACGGCCCTGGCCCGCTCGAGCAGCGCCCATTCGTCGGCTCCGGCGACACGGGGGCTCACGAGCACCGCGTCGTATCCGAGCGACCGGGCAAGCTCCGCCTCGGCCACGGCCTGCGCGGTCCCGCCTGCGACACCGGCGATGCGCACGAGCCCGGCGTCGGCCCGCGCGTCCATCTCCTCTGCGGCGAGCGCGAGCACGGGTTCGAGCAGCGCATGCTCGGGGTCTCTGATCTCGAACTGGGTCGTGTGCACCCCGACGGCGATGCCGCCTGCACCCGCATCGAGGTAGTACCTGGTCAGGGCTCGCTGCCGCCGCTCGTCGAGGCTGCGATCGGCGGTGAGGGCGAGCGGGTGTGCGGGGATCACGGCGCCGCGGGCGAGAGTCGCCGCGGCGTCGGGGCGGAGTCGGGGAACCGTCATCAGAACTTCCCGTCCCTGACAGCCCACTTGGTCGGCTTGGCGATCATCGGCAGGCCTGCGGTGATCCAATCCGCCTGCATCCCGATGAGCGACTCGGCCGACACGGAGGGATACCCGAAGAGAGCCATGCAGCGGCGGGCGTCGCTGAGCAGGGCGGTGGCCTGCGGTTCGTCGACGAGCGTCACCTCACGGTCGAACAGCGTCCCGAACCGGCGCGCGATCGATTCGACGCTGAGCAGCTCGGGACCGGTCAGGTTGATCGTGAACGGCTCGGTCGACGCATGACGCAGGCTGCGGAGCACGACCTCGTTCGCGTACCCCTGCCAGATCACGTTGACGTTCGCCGTCGCGACCGACACCGGCTGCCCGGCGCTCACCGCGCTTCCGATGTCGGCCAGCACGCCGTATCGCAGGTCGACCGCGTAGTTCAGTCGGATGATCGCGACCTCGGTGCCCCGCTCCTGCGCTCCGAACTCGAACACCCGCTCACGGCCGAGGCACGACTGCGCGTACTCGCCGATGGGCGCGGGTGGGACCTCTTCGGAGGCGCCACCCGACGAGGCGGGGACGAACGGGTACACGTTGCCGGTGGACAGCACCGAGATGGAGCTGTCGCGGTATCGACGGGCCACCCGGTCGGGAAGCGCGGCGTTCACCTCCCACGCCCACGAGGCGTTGGTCGCCGCGCCGAACTTCGCTCCGACCATGAACACCACGTTGGGCGCATCGGGGAGTGCTGCGAAGTCGTCGTTCTCGATGAGGTCGAAGGGCACCACCCGGATGCCGGCCGCTTCGAGGCGCTCGCGGATCGCCGCGTCCCCGAAGCGCGACACCGCGTAGACGGCGTCGTCCTTCCGACCGGCGGCGTCCATGCCCCGGCGGGCGAGCATCGCCAGCGTCGGGCCCATCTTGCCGCCGGCGCCGAGGATCACGAGATCGCCCGATCCTGCGGCCAGGTCCTCGATGAGGGCGGCGCTGGGGGTGGCGAGTGCCTCCTCCAGCTCTGCCTCCGAGGTGAATGAGTGCTGAGTCACGTGGTGCTTTCCCTTCTTCTCAGCCCTTGATGCCCGTGCCGGTGACGCCCTCCTGCACATACCTCTGGGCGATGAGGTAGGCGAGGAAGATGGGCAGCAGTGCGACGACGGACCCCGCGAGCATGGTGCTCAGCGGTACGTTCTGCTGCTGCAGCGACGAGATCCCGACGGTGAGTGTGAACATCGAGTTCGACTTGGCGATGATGAGCGGCCAGAGGAAGTCGTTCCAGTGCCACAGGAAGACGAAGATGCCGAGCGTGGCGAGGATCGGCTTGCACAGCGGCAGCACGATCCGCAGGAAGATGCGGAACTCCCCCGCACCGTCGATGCGAGCGGCTTCGAACAGCTCGTCGGGAAGACCCTCGATGAACTGGCGCATGAGGAAGACGGCCTGGGCGTTGGCCAGGGTCGGGAGAATCAGACCCCAGTAGGTGTCGATGCCGCCCAGGTTCGCCATCAGGATGAACGTCGGGATCAGGGTGACGTGGAACGGCACCATGACCATCGCCAGGAACGACCAGAACATCACCTCCTTGCCCGCGAAGCGCTTCTTCGCGAAGGCGTATCCGGCGAGCGCCGACAGGAACAGCACGGCGACCACCGAGACGAGGGAGTACACGAGCGTGTTGCCCAGCCATCCGACGATGTTCTGGCCGCCGAGCACCTGCTCGTACGACTCGAACGAGATGTCCTTCCACGGCAGCAGCGAGCCGGGCAACTCGACGACCATGCCCGGCTTGAGGCTCAGCACGACCATCGCGTAGAAGGGGAAGAAGCTCAGGATGCCGGCGATGCTCAGCCAGATCCATCGAAGCACCACACCGCCCCTCGTGGGTTCGAGCGCACGGAACGAACGGCGTCGCCGTGAAGACGACGGCCGCGGCTCCTCAGCCGGTGCGGTCACGGGCGGCTGGATCAGGGCGGTCATTTCTGCTTTCCGATCACGAGGCGCTGAATGAGTGCGACCGCGAGGGTCATGATGAACAGGGCGACCCCGACCGCGGCGGCGTAGCCGTAGTCGAAGTAGCGGAAGCCCTGGTCGTACAGCAGGTAGACGAGCGAGTAGCTGGCGTTGGCCGGGCCACCCTGGGTCATCACGTAGATGACGTCGAAGACCTGGAACGCGGCGGTCGTCTCGATCACCGCGAGAAAGAAGAAGGTCGGACGCAGGTACGGCAGCACGATCCAGCGGAAGCGCTGCCAGGCGTTGGCGCCGTCGACCAGCGCAGCCTCCTCGAGTTCGCGGGGCACGTCCTGCAGCGCGGCGATGATGATCATCATCCCGTAGCCGAACCGCGACCAGACGCCCACGACGACGATCGCGGGGATCACGAGCACGGTGCTGCCGAGCCATGATCCGCCGAGTCCGAGAGGAGCCATCAGGGTCGACCACGGACCGTTGCTCGAGAAGATCCAGACGAAGATCGACCCGGCGAGCACGAGAGAGGTGATGACGGGGAGGAAGAAGATCGAGCGGAAGAAGCGCGCGCCGCGGAATGCCCGGCGCACGCCCAGCGCCATCACGGTCGAGAGCACGAGCGAGATGGGGACCGCGAAGACCGTGTAGATCAGCGTCGTGCCCATCGCGCGCCAGAACAGCGGATCCGCGACGAGACGCTGGAAGTGGTCGAGGCCGCGCCAGGCCACCTCGCCGGAGATGTCGTAGTCGAAGAAGCTCAGCGCGACCCCGGCGATGCTGGGGCCGAAGCGGAAGGCGATGAACAGCAGGAAGGCGGGGAGCACGAACAGGAATGCCACCCGGGCCTCTCGCCGGGCGAGCGCCCGCGTCACCCGCCCTCGGGGCCTCGTCGGCGTGGTTGCCATCGTCGTCATCATTCGAACCTCACGTGGTGATGAAGCGGGAGGGGCGCACGACGAATGCCGTGCGCCCCTTGGTCACTACTTGATCAGCGGTGCGGCAGCGGTCGCCGCATCCTTCAGGGCATCCTCCGGAGACTTCTGTCCGAGCAGAGCCGCCTGGATCTCGGGTGCGAGCACCCCCATGAGTGCGCGCGACGAGGCGTTCAGCTCGCCGACGGTCGTGTCGGGCACGTACTTCTCGACCTCGCCGAGCAGCGGGTCGTCCGCGTACAGCGGCTCGGTGGTGCTCAGCGCCGAGAAGTATCCGGCCGCCGTCAGGTAGGGCTCGACGATGTCGGCGCTCGTGGCGAACTCGGCGAACTTCGCCGCGGCATCCTGAGCCTTCGAGCCTTCGAGCACCGAGAGCGACCCGACGGTGCCGTACGCGACGGACTCCTCATCGGTGAGCGGGGCCATGACCTTGACGTTCTCCTCGCCCCAGAACGGAGCGACTTCGTTCACGGCGTTGTTCCACGTGCACGCGACCTTGCCCTGGGCGATGGCGGTCTGCTCGAGCGGGACGTTGGTGGTGAGAGCCTCGGGGTCGAGCGCGCCCGCCTCGGCGAGATCGGTGATGAACGTGAGCGCGTTCTCGCCGGCCTTGCTGTCGAATCCGACCGCTCCCTCGTCGTCGTAGACCTCTCCGCCCGCCTGCCACAGCAGCGGATAGAAGGTGAGGTTGAGGGTGTTCTCCGCAGAAGCCGGGTAGTTGAGGACGTACATGTCCTTCGCCGTGAACTTCGGCGCGATCTCGGCGATGTCGTCCCACGTCTCGGGATACTCGGTGACGCCCGCCGCCTCGAACGCCGCGGCGTTGCAGATGAGCGGCTGGGCGCTGGTGAGGATCGGGGCTCCGAGGATGTCACCGTCGATCGTGACGGACGTCTTGACGTTGGGGAGGAGATCGTTCTGACGTTCCTCGCTCAGCAGGTCGTTGAGCGGAGCGATCGACTTCTGGTAGGCCGCGAGCTGGTCGGGGATCAGATAGACGACGTCGGGGCCCTTGCCTGCGGCGATCGCCGTCTGCAGCGCCTCGTCGCGGTTCGCCCACGGGAAGATCTCGTACGAGACGTTGACGTTCTCGTTCTCCTTCTCGAACTCGGCGATCGTCGAGTCCCAGAAGTCCTTGTGCACCGCCTCGTCGGCGATGACCGGATAGAGCCAGACGGTGATGTCCTGCTCTCCCTCTGCGGTGTCTCCTCCGCCGGCCGAACAACCGGCCAACAGGGTGGCTGCCGCGATTCCCGCGACGATGCCGGTGATCTTGCTGACGCGCATGGTGCTCCTTTGCTCATACCGTGCTGAGTACGGTTCATTATGACATTGGTGTGGGATAATTCGTCAAGTACAACTTCCCAGGCGTTCGTTACAGCCGTGTTTCCAGCACGAAAACGACTTGTCTTGATTTGAAAATCCGGTGTGCTATTTTGATCGCACCAGCGACGGCGAAAAGGAGGACCGCTCATGGTCGTGCCCAGTCAGTTGTCGATCGTCGCGCGATCGGCCCTGCACCTGAGAGACGTCGGACCCGCGACGGTGAACGAACTCTCACGGTCGCTCGAGATCTCGCGCACCTCCGTCGAGAACGCGGTCGCCGTGCTCAGCGACTCCGGCCTCATCGCCGACGCGTCCGTGCAGGTCGCCGCCGGAGCCGGCCGCCCCGCCCGCCGATACTCGTTCCTCGCCGATGCGGGCACGGTCGTCGGAGTCGACATCGGCGTCGCGAGCGTACGGGTCGTACTCTCCGATCTCACCGGTCGCGTGATCGCCCAGCAGGGATTCCCCGGCGTCGCGGCACAGCACGACGGCGCATCCAAACTCGCCGCCGTCATCGACGACATCAGGCAGACCCTGACGAGAGCATCCGTCGCCCCCTCTCGGGTGCGTGCGATCGGGGTCTCGCTGCCCGGCCTCGTCGACGACGCGGGTCGAGTGGTCAAGTCGGTGGTGATCCCGGAATGGTCGGGCGTCGACATCGGCTCCCAGCTGCGGCACGCATTCGGGTGCCCGGTCTGCGTCGACAACGGCGTGCGCCTGGCGGCCGTCGCCGAACACCACCTCGGCGTCGCGCAACTCGTCGACGACGTCATCTATCTCTCCGTGGGCAACCGCATCTCGATGGGGCTGATCCTCGGCGGGCGACCGAGACGGGGCATCCACAATGCCGCGGGCGACATCGGCCGCCTGGCGTTCCGCGGACTCAACACCGAGACGGGGCAGATCTCGTGGCGCAGCGCCGAGACCGCCGCCGAGGTCTTCGCCCTCGCGCGCACCGGCGACGCCACAGCGCAGAACGAGCTCGACTCCTTCATCGACGAGCTCGCGCACGGCATCGCGACGCTCACGATGACCGTCGACCCCGCGATGATCGTGATCGGCGGTGGGCTCTCGGCCGCGCACGAGCAGCTGCTGACTCCGCTGCGTTCCGCCCTGCCCGCGCATCTCGGCCTGCCCTTCCAGGTGCCGATCGCCGAAGCGAGGCTCGGTGCGGACGCGGCAGCGCACGGAGCCCTCGTCCACGCGTTCCAGCGCAACGGCGCCGATGTCTACGGCATCCACGACATGTCCGTCCCGCCGATCACACCCCTGCCGCACGAGCACGTGGCACCCGCCGACCCCATCGAGGAGAAGAAGTGAGCACGTTGAAGGTCGGACTCATCGGAGCCGGCGGAATCTCCCGCGTGCACGCGGACGCATGGCGGGCACTCGGTGTCACCGGCTACGTGACCTCGCTGGTCGGAGCCGAGGAGATCGCCGAAGAGTACGGATTCGATGTGGTCGCCGACGTCGACGACCTCATCGATCTCGTCGACATCGTCGACATCGTCACGCCGAGCAGCACGCACGCCGACTTCGCGCTGCGGGCGATCGCCAGGGGTCGCGATGTCATCTGCGAGAAGCCCCTGGCGGCGACCGCCGACGCCGCCGAGGAGGTCGCCCGTGCGGCCGCCGCTGCGGGCGTACGACTCTTCCCCGCGCACGTCGTGCGCTACATGGCCGAATATCGGGCGATCAAGGCCGGCATCGACGCGGGGCAGATCGGCACGGTGGCCGTGCAGCGCTTCAGTCGGTCGGGGTCCGCGCCGCAGACGCCCTGGTTCTTCTCGGAGCGCGCGGGCGGGGGTCTCATCCGCGACCTGATGATCCACGACATCGATCAGGCCCTGTGGTTCGCGGGCCCGGTGGCATCGGTGTACGCGGTGCAGAATCCGCCGACGATCGATGACCACGTGCCGGTGCCGGTGTCGTCGCACGTCGTGCTCACGCATCGCAGCGGCGTGATCAGCCACATCCACGGCAGCTGGGTCGCCACCGGGATGCCGTTCCGCACGAGCGTCGAGGTCGCCGGCTCAGACGGCCGACTGCGTCACGACAGCGCCGAGGAGCAGGCGCACAGGACGGATGCCGTGCTCGACACCGCCAGCACCGACTACCTGCCCCCGATGTCTGCCGAACAGAGCCCGTACTTCACCGAGATCGCCGACTTCGTCGCCGCGCTCGCCGGCGGACGAGAGGCGTCTGTCACGCCGCGCGACGGGATCGAGGCGGTCGCCGTCGCCGAGGCGGCCTACGCGTCGATCGCCCTGGGCGCCCCCGTCGCGCTCACCCCCTCCGAGGCCGAGGAGGCCATCCGATGACCGCCCTGCCGACGCTGCGGATCGCCGTGCTGTCGTTCGCCCACACCCATGCGCTCAGTTACGTGCACGCGCTGAAGACGATGCCGGGTGTCCAGCTGATCGCCACAGATCCCGACGGCGCGAGCGCTCCCGACGAGGCACTGCGGGGCGCCCGTCTCGCCGCCGAGCTCGGCGTGGACTACGTCGACGACTACGACGCGGCCTTCGCGTGGCGACCGGACGCCGTCGTCGTCGCAGCCGAGAACTCGCGGCACCGTGAGCTGGTCGAGCGCGCCGCCGCCGCCGGTGTGCACGTGCTGTGCGAGAAGCCGCTGGCAACGACTGTCGCGGATGCCGTCGCCATGCGCGACGCGTGCGAGCGTGCCGGCGTGATGCTGATGGTCGCATATCCCGTGCGCTTCTCGCCCGTGGTCCTCACCGCCATCGCGCAGCTCCGCAGCGGAAGCCTCGGGCGGATCCTCAGCGTCACTGGCATCAACAACGGCAAGCTCCCCCAGGATCGCGCCTGGTTCACCGACCCCGAGCTCGCCGGCGGTGGCGCGCTCGTCGACCACGTCGTGCACTGCGCCGATCTTCTCGACGAGCTTCTCGGCGAGCGAGCCGAGTCGGTGCGAGCGGTGAGCAACCGCATCCTGCACGCGCAGCGAGAGCTGTCGGTCGAGACCGGCGGGCTCGTGACGCTGCGCTACCCCAGCGGTGTCATCGCGACGATCGACTGCTCGTGGAGCTGGCCGATGAGTTCGCCGACCTGGGGTGGCGTCACCCTGCAGATCGTCGCCGAACGCGGCACCGTGACCGTCAGCCCCTTCGCACAGGGCGTGGCAGGGCACGATTCCCGCGGAGAGACGTGGACTCCCGTCGGAGCCGACCTCGACGCCCTGCTGCTCGAGGAGTTCGTCACCGCGGTGCGCGACGGGCGTCAGCCGCAGCCCGACGCCGAGGTCGGCATCCGGACGGTCGAGATCGTGAAGGCCGCTCAGGAGTCGGCCGCGAACGGCGGCGAGGTCGTGACCCTCGCCTGAGCGCACCTCTCGCCCCGGGCGACGCGCCCGGAGATCGCGTCCAGGATGCAGGAGTATGCTGGCACACCGGGTCATGTGACCCCTTCAGAGCGCGAGAGGCGGTGATGGCGATGTCCGGCGATAGTTGCGACGCCGCCTTCGTTGCGTCGCGTCTGACTGCATCCGTGCGTTGAGCTTCGGCTCCGCACCTGCACGTCCGTTCTGCTCCGCAGCCGTCGGCGGCGTCATCCGCCCCCTGACGAAACACTGCGCACACCCCCTCTGACGAGGCAGTGCGCCTGCGAGAACGGAGCCAGCCATGGCCCTCATCGACAACGGCGTGTACGTGCACGGACGCCGAGTGGAGACCCCGAAGAACCTCGACGAGACCTACCGGTCGCTCGACGCCCACGGCGGCATCGCCTGGATCGGCCTGTATCGACCGAGCCCCATCGAGGTCGCGTCCGTCGCGCGCGAGTTCGACCTGCATCCGCTCGCCGTCGAAGACGCGCTCTCGGGCCACCAGCGGTCGAAGGTCGAGCGCTACGGCGACACGCTCTTCGCCGTGCTGCGCCCCGCCCGCTATCGCGACGAGCAGGAGTCGATCGAGTTCGGCGAGCTGCACCTGTTCGTCGGCCCCGACTTCGTGGTGACGATCCGTCACGCCGAGTCTCCCGACCTCGCAGCCGTGCGCCGTCGCATGGAAGCGCACCCCGAGCTGCTCGCGATGGGACCCGAGGCCGTGTTCTACGCGATCCTCGACGAGGTCGTCGACGGGTACGAGCCGATCGTCACCGGGCTGCTCAACGACATCGACGAGATCGAGGACCAGCTCTTCGGTGACAGCGACGACGACGCCCTCTCGCGCCGCATCTACGAGCTCTCGCGCGAGGTCATCAACTTCCAGCGGGCGGTGCATCCGCTCGCCGGGATGCTGGAGTGGCTGCGCCGCGGGTCCGAGAAGTACCGTATCGACGAGGAGCTGCAGCGGTCGCTGCGCGACGTGCTCGACCACGTCATCCGCGTGAACGAGCGGGTCGACTCGTTCCGAGCGATCCTCGAGAACGCACTCACCGTGCACTCCGCCCTCGTCGCACGACGCCAGACCGAGGCAGGCCTGGCGCAGAACGACGAGATCAAGAAGATCTCCTCGTGGGCGGCGATCATCTTCGCGCCCACGCTCGTCGGCACGGTCTACGGCATGAACTTCGAGGTGATGCCCGAGCTGCATTGGGCACACGGATATCCGATGGCGATCGGCGCGATGGCCGCTTTCGCGGTCGCCCTCTACGGGGTGTTCAAGTACAAGAAGTGGTTGTGAGGCACGACAGGCTCAGGGGTTTGCCGCCGCTGAGACTGCAGGCCTCGATCGTCTAGAGCTCGGCGCCGTCGCGGTCGCGCACCTCGATGTTGGCGACCTCGAGGTCCTCGTCGAGCTGCACCAGGATCCGCGAGTCCGGGAACTGCTTCGGCGCATCGAACGCGATCAGCACCGCGTCGGCGAACACCACCACGGAGGTGGCCTCGAGATCGTCGCGCAGGTCGATCTGCTCGAGCACCGGCTCATCGTCGACGGCGTCGTCGATGTCGTCGGCGACCTCGTCGATCACCGCACGCCACCGCGTCTCGGACACCGACAGGATGCGCGTGATCGCCTCGATCAGCGCGTCGTCGTCGAGGGTGTCCTCGTCGTCCTCCAGCTCGGGGTCGACATTGACCTTCACCACCGCACCGGCTGCGTCGATGGTCGCCCGGCCGTAGACGAGACCGTTCTCGGCGACCGGATCATCGAGCAGGCCGCTGTCGACGATGCGGGCGAGCAGGTGGTCGAGCAGTGGGGAGGCCATGAGACCAGTCTTCCACTCACGCCGCCGCTAGGCTCTAGGGCGTGCCGAATGCCGTCTCCCCCGCCTCCGCCGCATCCGACCTCAGCCGCATCGCGGCGTCGCTCGCCGGCCCCGGGCCGCTGAACTGGGTCGTCACCGGCGACTCGATCACCCACGGCCTCGTCCACACGCAGGGCGGCCGCAGTTATGCCGAGCATCTGCACGAGCTGATCCGCGGCGAACTCGCGCGCACCCGCGACGCCGTCATCAACACGGCGATCAGCGGACACCGTCTCACCGACATCCTCGACGACTGGGATCGCCGCGTCGCATCATGGCGGCCCGACATCGTCACCCTCATGATCGGCACGAACGACATGGCGACCGGCGAGGGTCGGGTCACCGTCGAGCCCGCCGCGTTCGCCGCCTCGCTGCGTGAGTTCGTCTCACGCGTGCGCGCCTCCGGCGCCGTTCCGGTGCTGCAGACCCCGCCGTCGATCGACGTGGCGAACGCACCAGGTCGCGAGAGGATCGCGGAGTTCGCGGATGCCGTGCGCGACGTCGCCGCGATCGAAGACGTGATCCTCGTCGACCAGCACGCGCGCTTCACCGAGCTCGGCAACGGCGGAGTGCCGTGGGGCCTGATGGGAGACCCGTTCCACCCGAACGCTGCGGGTCATGCCGCGCTGGCCTTCACACTCGCCAATGCGCTCGGCATCTGCCCGCAGCCCGATCGAGACCGCACCCTGCCACTGCTCGAGGCGCAGGTCGCGATGGCGCGCCTCAACGGCTGATCGGCTCGCCGAGCAGTCGCCCGGCGAGGTCCGGTCCGGAACGGTCCCACGAGTCCCGCCGCCGTCCCCGGCCCGGCGAGTCCCGCCGCCGTCCCCGGCTCCGCCTGGCCTCGCTCGGCCTCGCTCGGCCTCGCTCGGCCTCGGCTCACGGTGTGCGGGGTCAAAAACGCACCGCACAGGCCCGTTTCCGATGCGAAATTGACCCCGCATCGCCGCGGACATGCGAAATTGACCCCGCATCGCCGCGGACATACGAAATCGGCCCCGCATCACCGCGGACATACGAAATCGACCCCGCATCGCCGCCGGCGACTGAAGCGGAGTGAACGGTGGCACGCGTCTGCGTTCCGAGGTCGACGCGTTCACAACTCAGGATGAACGCATCAGATCGCTCCGGTTATCGCACTTTCGCGCACCTATCGCCCGATTCCTCCTGAGTTGTGAACGGCGCTCGGCGAGCAACGCGAAGAACGCCAGTATTCGGTGTTGCTAAGTACCGGTACTCAGTGTTACTTTGTACCGGTACCCAGCAACACTGAGTACCAACCAACGAGAGGAGGCCTCATGGGCAAGCAGATGACCGAGATGCTCAAGGGCACCCTGGAGGGCATCGTTCTGGCTCTCCTCGCCGAGCAGCCGGCCTACGGATACGAGATCACCAACCGCGTGCGTGACCACGGATTCACCGACATCGCCGAGGGCACGATCTACGCCCTGCTCGTGCGCGTCGAGCAGAAGAAGCTCGTCGACGTCGAGAAGGTGCCGAGCGAGAAGGGGCCGCCCCGCAAGGTGTACTCCCTCAACTCC
Organism: Microbacterium sp. NPDC087589; assembly: GCF_044743635.1. Classification (NCBI taxonomy): domain Bacteria; kingdom Bacillati; phylum Actinomycetota; class Actinomycetes; order Micrococcales; family Microbacteriaceae; genus Microbacterium; species Microbacterium sp. NPDC087589. The sequence goes on along the minus strand of NZ_JBIUWV010000005.1, from coordinate 110,076 downwards.
GCCGGCACGCAGGAGCTCGAGGAGTTCTGGAAGACCTGGAGCTTTCTCACGCAGCGCATCGACAGCCTGCGCACCGAAAGCGCGAAAGACGACACGAACAACGACACAAAGGAGAACTGACATGGCCGCCAAGTGGATCGAAGCGCTCACCGGATCGCTCGAGCAGAAGAAGCAGTACCGCGATGCGAAGAAGCGCATCGACGCTCTCCCCGAGCCGTACCGCACGACCGCCTTCGCCCAGCACCGCTACACGATGTACTACGGGGGCATCACCGACGGCGACACCCTCGTGCAGATCTTCGTCGACCTCGCCGATCTGTGGGAGCGCGCGTCAATCGACGGCACCCCGATCGCCGACATCACGGGAGACGACCCCGTCGAGTTCACCGAGACCTACGCCGAGGCGTACGGCGGAACCCAGTGGATCGACAAGGAGCGCGCACGCCTCATCAAGGCATTCGACGACGCGAAGAAGAAAGGGTCACGATCATGACCGCACCCGCCATCGCCGTTCGCGGCCTCGAGAAGTCCTTCAAGGATCTCCACGTGCTGCGCGGCGTCGACTTCGAGGTCGAGAAGGGGGCGATCTTCGCCCTCCTCGGCTCGAACGGCGCAGGCAAGACCACCGTGGTGCGCATCCTCTCGACATTGCTGAAGTCGGATGCCGGCACGGCCACCGTGCAGGGGGTCGACGTCGCCGCCGATCCGCTCGCCGTGCGGCAGAAGATCAGCCTGACCGGGCAGTTCGCCGCAGTCGACGAGATCCTCACCGGACGGGAGAACCTCGTGCTGGTCGCGAAGCTGCGGCATCTGCCCGACGCCGCGAAGGTGGCCGACGACCTGCTCACGAGGTTCCGCCTGACGGATGCCGGAAGCCGCAAGGTCGGCACCTACTCGGGCGGCATGCGTCGTCGCCTCGACATCGCCATGAGCCTCGTCGGACACCCCGAGGTCATCTACCTCGACGAGCCGACGACAGGACTCGACCCCGAATCCCGCATCGAGGTGTGGGACGTGATCAAGGAGCTCGCGAACACCGGCACCACGGTGCTGCTCACCACGCAGTACCTCGATGAGGCCGAGCAGCTGGCCGACCGCATCGCGATCCTCCATGAGGGGCGGATCATCGCCAACGGCACCCTCGCAGAGCTGAAGCGCCTGCTGCCGGCCGCGAAGGTCGAGTACGTCGAGAAGCAGCCCACCCTCGAGGAGATCTTCCTCACCCTGGTCGGCCCGAAGTCGGGCCCTTTGACAGAGTCGGGCCCCTCGACAGGCTCAGGCCCTTCGACAGGCTCAGGGACCCAGTCGGGAAAGGAGAACGCAGCATGAGCACGCACTTCGTCGCCGACACCGCGACGCTCACCGGCCGCTCGATGCGGCACATCTTCCGCAGCGCCGACACCATCATCACCACGGCGGTCACCCCGATCGCGCTGATGCTGCTGTTCGTGTACGTCTTCGGCGGGGCTCTCAAGCAGAGCATCGGCGAAGAGAACTACGTCAACTACCTGCTCCCCGGCATCCTGCTGATCGCCGTGGCATCCGGCATCGCCTATACGGCGTACCGCCTGTTCAACGACCTGCAGAGCGGGATCTTCGAGCGCTTCCACTCCATGCCGATCGCCCGATCGAGCGTGCTGTGGGCACACGTGCTCACCTCGATGGTCTCGAACGCCATCACGCTGGCGATCATCTTCGCCGTCGGTTTCGTGATGGGATTCCGCACCGGGGCGGGCCCGCTGGCGTGGCTGGCCGTGATCGGCATCCTGCTGCTGTTCACCCTGGCGCTCACCTGGCTGGCCATCATCGCGGGTCTCAGCGCCAAGACGCTCGAAGGAGCCACGGCGTTCTCGTATCCGCTGATCTTCTTGCCGTTCATCAGCTCGGCCTTCGTGCCGACCGAAACGATGCCCGGTCCTGTGCAGTGGTTCGCCGAGAACCAGCCGGTCACCTCGATCGTCGACACCATCCAGGCGCTGTTCGCCGAGAAGCCGGTCGGCACCGACATCTGGGTCGCCCTCGCCTGGTGCGTCGGCATCCTGATCGTCGCCTACGTGTTCGCGATCATCGCGTACCGCAAGAAGGTCAGTTGAACGCCTGCAGTGAGACGGAACGCTTCGTCCGGGCCTCGCGCCCGGCCGGGGCGTTTCGCCGCGCTCGGCGTCGGGTTCTTCGGGATGGTCTCTGCGCCTCGGGAGGAGGATCCTGCTCTGAGGCTCCTCCCGAAGAGCAGTTCTCCTCCCGGCGGGGCGCGGGGGCGCTGGGCGAGGGGCGAGGGGTGAGGGGTGAGGAGCGAGGGGCGAGGGAGATGTGGGACAGCGACGGATGCCGACAAAAGACGCCCCCCGACCTATCTCAGCCCGAGGGGACCGAGCACGATGCGCTGTCGCGTGCGCACCCACACCACACCGTCGGCGCGCCGCTCGGCCCGCGTGGCGAAGCGGTAGCGATAGGACACCGCGCGCACCCACCGAGGCCGCTCCCCGTCGAACGGGTCTATGCGCAGCAGGGCGAGGGTAGGGGCATCCGCCTCGAGCAGGCGCAGCAGGAACACCGTGAACCAGTCGTCCAGTGAGCGCCCGAGCGGCAGGAACCACATCAGCCAGTCGAGCCGCAGGTGGTACGGGGCGAACTGGCGAGGGATGCGGCGCACATCACCGGGTTTGCCTTTGAACTCGTACTCGCGCCACAGAAGGCCGTCGTCATCGACCGAGCTCTCGACGACGATCTCGATGCGCTCCTTGGTCACGGTGCCGAAAGCTCCGTAGGCGTTGCCGATCTGCCACCTGTTGAAGCTCGCGTTCATCAGCTGCCGGCGGGCGAACAGATTGCGCAGCGACGGCCAGCTCAGCGCGATGACGAGCAGACCGACGGCCGCGGTGATCACGAACCAGTACAACGGGATGCCGGGCCAGAGAGTTGCTCCGACATCAGTCTGGCTGCCGCCTGGTGCCCCGCCGACCGGCATCCCGACCGGCATCCCGACCCCAGGCATCCCGATCGCCGAGAACGCGATGACGATCGTCACCCAGTTCAGCCACGCGAAGTTGCCGGTGGCGACGAGCCACACCTGCGTCGCGATCACGATGACGGCGGCCACAGCCCCGACGATCTGCGGCACCGGCCCGGGAACCCACACCGACAGGAGCGGTGCGAACACGAAGAAGGGCACCACGAGCTGCGCGAAGTGGTTGCCGACGACCTCGCCGCGGTGGAACCACCGGGGGAGCAGATGCGCCTGACGGCTGAGCGGCCCCGGCATCGGCTGCGTCTCGTGGTGGTAGGTCAGGGCGGTGAGGTCACGCCACTCCTGCCCGCCACGGATCTTGATCATGCCGGCACCGAACTCGACCCGGAACAGCAGCCACCAGAACAGCACGATCACGACGGTCGGCGGCGGCTGATCGTTCGACCCGAGGAACGCGGCCAGGAACCCCGCCTCGAGCAGCAGCATCTCCCAGCCGAACGAATAGAAGGTCTGACCGATGCTGACCACCGACATGTACCCGAGCCACAGCGCGAGGAAGCACAGCATCGGCACCCACGGCGGACCCCACTGCGGAATCCCGATGACGAGCAGCGCCGACACGGTGATCCCCGCCCCGCACAGCAGTGCGAGTCGCTGATCGGAGTATCGGATGCGGAGGAAGAGGGTCGGATGCAGCATCCGCCGCCGCTCCCTCTTCTCGCCGACCCAGTCGAGCAGCACGGATGCAGGGAGCAGTCCGTTGTCACCGAGGAGCGCCCGGAACTGATTCAGGGTCGAGAGGAACGCGACCAGATACAGCGCCGCGATGCCCCGCTGCAGGACCTCGCGGGCGAACCCGAAGTCGACCGCCGCGAACCCGTCCACGAGCACAGGCTACGCTCCGGCCTCACGACCCCGCCCCGAAACGCAGAACTCCCGTCGCACTTCCTGCCGCCCGGCGAACCGGGAAGCGACAGAAAGTGCGACGGGAGCGAGACTCCGGGCGGAGTCAGCTGAGTCAGCTGACTCCGCTGAGTGCTGTCTTACTCGGAGACGACCCAGTCGAAGTCGTCGCCGTGCTCGTCGAGCCATGCGTCGACGGCATCCGCTTCCTTGCCCTCGCCGAACTCGTTCACGACCATGTCCTCGAGCGAGCCGTACTGCGCGTCGTCGAGCTTGATCTGCTCGATCAGCTCAGCCGCCTCGGGGAACTCCTCGGCGAAGCCCTTGTGTCCGAGGAAGTGCAGGCCCTCTGCCTCACCCATGGCGCCCTCGGGGTCTTCGAGGTCCTTCATGCCGAACGCCTCGTTGGCCCAGAACGGACGCCACAGGGTGACGACGAGGTCCTCCTGCGCGTCGGTCGCGGTCTTCAGCTCGGTGAGCATCGCCGCGGTCGACGAGGTGACGAGCTCGTATTCGCCCTCGAGTCCGTAGGCGGGGATCATCTTCTCGGTCTGAGCGGTCAGACCCGCACCCGGCTCGATGCCGATGATCTTGCCGTCGAACTCCGCGCCCTTGCCCTTGAGGTCCTCGATCGAGGTGAGCTCGGAGTACTCCGGCACCGCGATCGTGAGCTTGGCGTTCTCGTAGTAGGTGCCGATGTCCTCGATGTCGTCACCGTAGGTGTCCATGTACTCGGCGTGCGTGAGCTCGGGCCAGGCCGACGGGTACATGTCGACGTCACCTTGCGCGAGGCCGGTGTAGAGCGGGCCCGCCTCGGTCAGCGTCTTCATCTCGACCGTGTAGCCGATCTTCTCGAGCTGGTCCTGCAGCAGGTACGCGGTGCTCAGGCCGTCGGTCCACGAGGGCAGGAAGCCCAGCGTGATGGTGCCCTTGTCTTCTGCACCGTCTCCACCGGAGTTCGTGCCGCCGGCTCCGTCTCCACTGCAGCCCGCGAGGGCGAGGGATGCGGTGATGCCGAGCGCTGTGATTGCGAGGAACTTCTTCTTCATGTGTATATCTCCTGGTTCCGTATAGGGGTTGTTTCGTACTGTGTGAGTTTTCGTCGGCAGACTCGTCGGCCTGCCGACTCGTTCGTCAGACGCCGACAGCAGAGCGACGCGGTGCCGCCTTGCGACGCTCTGCATCTGACGCAGCATCCTTGTCGTCGGAGGCGGCCGAGCCTGACCCCTCGTCGTGACCTCGGTTGCGGCGGCGTGCGAGCATCCCGAGCAGCGACGAGTGGTTCTCACCCGGGGTGCCGAGAGCTGCGGTGACGCGGTCGAGGAAGACGGCGATGAGCACGACGCCCAATCCGGCCTCCACGCCCTTGGGGATGTTGATGGTCGAGATAGCCTCCACGACCATCTTCCCGAGGCCGTCAGCACCCGCCATCCCGGCGATGACCGCCATCGACAGCGCGAGCATGATGACCTGGTTGACGCCCGCCATGATGGTGGGCGTGGCGAGCGGCAGCTGGATGCCGCGCAGGATCTGGCCCGGCTTGGCACCGAACGCGTGACCGGCCTCGACGGTCTCGGAATCGACGCCGCGGATGCCGAGCTCGGTCAGTCGCACGCCCGGAGGCAGCGCGAAGATCACGGTGGCGACGAGGCCGGGGACCACGCCGATGCCGAAGAACACGATGGCCGGGATCAGGTAGACGAAAGCCGGCATGGTCTGCATGAAGTCGAGCACCGGCTTGAGCACCGCACGCACGGTGGCGTTGCGCGCCGACCAGATGCCGAGCGGCACCGCGATCAGCACGGCGATGATGGCGGCGACGAGCACGAGGGCGAGCGTCTGCATCGCCGGAACCCAGAGGTCCATCCCGACGATCAGTCCGAACGACACGACCGTTCCGATCGCGAGCTGCCACGAGCGCACAGTCCAGGCGATCAGCGCGGCGATCACGATGATGACGGCGAAATGCGGCGTCAGCAGGGCATTCGTGAGCCCTTCGACGAGGAAGCTCATCACGAACGAGATGACGTCGAGGAGACCGTCGAGATTGGCCTTGACCCAGTCGACGACCGCTTCGATCCACGTTCCTACGGGGATGCGGAAACCTTCCATCAGCGCACCTCCTCGCTCGTTTCGGCGACCGGCTGCGCGTCGGCCGTCCATCCGTCGTCGAGCACCGCATCGATCTCGGCCTGCGGCATCGGAAGAAGCGGCAGGGTGAGTTCTCCGGTGGCTCCGGGGCCGGGGCCCAGGGCGGCAAGCAGGGTGATTCGCGGAATCACGCCGGTCAGGCGGCCCGCGGCATCCACCACTGCCAGCGGCAGCGGCGACTCCACCGACGGGATGAAGAGGTTCATGAGGATCTCGTCCTCGCTGACGCTCTGCGGCACCGGCTTGATGATCGACTCGAGCGTCGACACGCCCTGGCGCACCAGCTTGACGGCGTCGCGATCGGTGACGATGCCCAGCAGCTTGCGGTCGCGGCCCGTGACGTAGGTGGCCGACATGAACGCGTCGCGCATCTGGCGCAACGCCGTGCGCGGACCGGCGGTCTCGGCGACGACGGGACGAGGGCGCTCCATGACGTTCGCGGCGGTGAGCACGCGAGCGCGGTCGACATCTTGCACGAATTGCTCGACGTAGTCGTTGGCCGGATCCGTGAGGATGTCCTCCGGGGTTCCGATCTGCACGATGCGACCGTCACGCATCACGGCGATGCGGTCGCCGAGGAACATCGCCTCGTTGAGGTCGTGGGTGATGAAGACGATGGTCTTCTGCAGCTTCTCCTGGAGCTCGAGCAGCTGCTCCTGCATCTCGCGACGGATCAGCGGGTCGAGCGCGCTGAATGCCTCGTCCATGAGCAGGATGTCGGAGTCGGCCGCGAGCGCACGGGCGATGCCCACGCGCTGCTGCATGCCACCCGACAGTTCGGACGGCAGCTTGTCGGCCTGACCCTCGAGACCCACCAGGGTGAGGATCTCGTCGGCCTTCTTCAGGCGCTCGTCCTTGCCGACGCCCTTGAGCTCGAGGGGGTAGGCGACGTTCGCGGCGACCGTGCGGTGCGGCAGCAGCGCGAAGTGCTGGAACACCATCGAGACGCGGTCGCGGCGGATCTCCCGCAGACGCGATGCCGGGATGCCGGTGATGGGGTCGCCGTTCACGATGACGGAGCCGTCGGTCGCGTCGTGCAGCCCGTTGAGCATGCGGATGATGGTGGATTTGCCGGAGCCCGAGAGGCCCATGATCACGAAGATCTCGCCCCGGTTCACGGTGAAACTGGCGTCGATGACGGCGGCGGTTCCTGCGTCGGCGACTGCGGTTCTGCTCTCACCGGCCTTCAGCCGACGGACAGCGCTGCTCGGATTCTTCCCGAACACCTTGTACAGATTGCGCGCTTCTAGAGCGATTTCGGACACGTTTCCCCTGCGGCTCGCCTTCGGGTGGCTGAGCCTGCTTCGGTTACGCCCGGGTGATCCTCCCGGCCGTTTCGACATGGTGCTGTGGCGGCGCGGACGGCGGATTTCGGATCCACCGCGATAGAGCATCGACCGTACGTCCACGCCTCTTCGCAGCACAGCACATTCGAAAGAAGGACGTGGTCGCGGACTGGTCTTCGGGCCGTCAGGCCCACCAACCAACGTAACGAAATGGCCGGTCAGAGGCAAATGCGCTATTCCGAGCAGCGTTCAGTTTCTTCGGCTGACCGGGGGATTGCGCGGGTTTCGGATGCGCGTACGCGCTCGGGCGTGGCGCGGGTTCGACGGCATACTGCGGTCGGGTGGCGGCCCTGGGGCGGTCGCCTCCGGCGTCCGTGTGCGCCTGCGAAGTCCGAATTCCGGAGATTCGGACTTGCGAGGCGCACACGGCCTTGCGAGGCGCACGCGATCAGCGACGGATGCTGCGCGTCACCGTGAACTTCGGAGTGCGGTGCACCTGCTCGGTGGCACCCACGAGACGGGTCAGCTCGGCGCGGTAGCCGAGTGACGAGTTGTAGACCGTGAAGAGCTCGCCACCGGGGCGCAGGATGCGGGCGGCAGCCTCGAACAGACGCGTCGCTGCGCCGGTGTGCACGCTGTTGCCGAGGTGGAACGGCGGGTTGAGCAGCACGGCATCGGCACTCGCGTCGGCGAGCTCGGATCCGGCGTCGTCGTGCATGACCGTGACGCGGTCGGCCACGCCGTTGGCGGCGACCGTGGCGCGGGCCGATGCGACGGCTGCAGCGGACCGGTCGGTGGCGATGACCCGGGATTCGGGGTGCGCAAGAGCGTACGAGGCGGCGAGCGCGCCGGTTCCACAGCCCAGGTCGACGACGGTCTCAGCCGGGGTCGCTTCGACAGGCTCAGCGACCCAGCCCGCACTCGACGCCTGTCCCCCGCTCGGCCCCTGAGCCTGCCTGAGTTCCTGAGGCTGTCTGGGTCCCTGAGGCTGTCTGGGTCCCTGAGCTTGTCGAAGGGCCTCGAGCAGCACGCGCGTGCCGATGTCGAGGCGAGCCCCCGCGAAGGCGCCACCGTGTGCGACGAGCACGAGACCGTCGTGCCGCGCAGTGACCGGGAACGGCGGATCCGACGGCGCGGGCGACGGCGCGGAGGCCACGACCAGCCGGGACTTGCGCACCGCCCGCTCGGCCTGCACCTCCGCGAAACTGCGCCCGAGCACCTCGTTCTGGGCGATCGTCATGTGCTTCACGCGACCGCCCGCGACGAGCACGGCATCCGGCGCGGCCCAGCGAGTCACGGCATCCGCGATCTGCTCGAGTTCCGCCAGCGCCTTGGGCAGCTGGAGCAGCACGAGTCGCACGCCGTCGAGCAGAGTCGCATCGAGCTCATGCGACGAGAAACCGGCGAGATCCAGCTCCGCAGCGTTGCGGGCCAGCGCACGGCGACCCGTCGCGAGGTCCTGGTGCACGCGGATGCCGTCGAGTCCGGCATCCGTCAGCGCGAGCGTGATCGCTCCGTACTCGTCGCCGATGACCGCGATCTCTCGCCCATCGATCCCGAGCGACAGCGCGCGCTCGACGAGCAGCAGATCGGTGGCGTCGTAGGCCTGGAGGTTGTCGGCCTCGACGTCCGGCCAGCGACGCAGGCGATTGAAGGGGAAGTCCACTCCTCAAGACTAGGAGCGCCCCCTCTTGACACCGACTGAACACGTGTTTAGTCTGCTGTACATGCGTTCAGCTTCTGACGACATCACGGCTCGTGCCCGCATCCGCGATACCGCCATCGCCGCCTTCGCCCGCGACGGATACGACGGTGCGAGCATGCGCGCGATCGCCAGGGAGGCCGGCGTCAGCCCCGCCCTGATCGTGCACCACTTCGGCGACAAGAACGCTCTGCGCACAGCCTGTGACGACTATGTCGTCGGCGTCTTCATCGACGAGGACCACGACCTCATCGTCGCGCCGACCCGCGACCGCATCCGCACCGCGCTCAACGACCTCGATCGCTACGGCCCGTACATCGACTACCTCGCCCGCATGCTCGCCGACGGCTCGGCCGCTGCCGATCGCCTGTTCGACAGCTTCCTGGCCAACACGCGCGATGTGCTCACCGAGCAGCGCGAGGCGGGGATGCTCGAGCCGATGAGCGACCCCGAGATGACGACGATGCTCCTGGTGCTGATCGGACTCGCCCCGGTCGTTCTGCGCGCACAGGTCGCGCGAGCACTGGGCACAGACCAGCTGAGCCCCGCTGGGCTGCTGCGCACCACGCTGCCGACGCTCGAACTGCTCACCCACGGCATCTATTCGACGACCGCACTGCTCGACGGCGCGCGAGACGCACTCGCGGCCGAGGGGAACACCCCGGGAGGAGACGCATCATGACCGACACCGTCGAGATCGACCGTCTGCAGAAGCGCTACGGCAGCCGCATCGCGCTGCACGAGCTCGACCTGCACGTGCGACCGGGCACCGTCTTCGGGCTGATCGGCCCGAACGGTGCCGGCAAGACGACGACGCTCCGCACGCTCGTCGACATCATCCGCCCGTCATCCGGCTCGGTGCGCGTCCTGGGCGAAGACCCCCGACGTGGCGGCGCAGCCCTGCGGCGGCGCATCGGGTACGTGCCGGGCGAGCTGCACCTCGAAGGGCGATCGAGCGGGCACCGGATGCTGGCGTTCTACGCCCAGGTCTCGGGATCCCGCGACGCAACCGCGACGCTGCGCACCGGCCGCGAGCTGGGCGACCGGCTCGGCGTCGACCTGACGCGCCCGGTGCACACGCTGTCGAAGGGCAACAAGCAGAAGGTCGGGCTGATCCAAGCGTTCATGCACCGACCGGAGCTGCTGATCCTCGACGAGCCGACGAGCGGTCTCGACCCACTGGTGCAGCGCGAGTTCCTGCAGATGGTGCGCGAAGCGAAAGAGGCGGGGCAGACGGTGCTGCTGAGCTCGCACGTGCTCAGCGAGATCCAGCAGGCCGCCGACGAGGTCGCGGTGCTCGCCAACGGACGGGTCGTCGCCGACGGCGACGTGGCCTCGCTGCGCCTGGGGTCCATCCGCCGCGTGCGAGCCGAGGTCTCGACGACGGATGCCGCCTCCGCCCGCGCCGACTTCGACCGTGTGCCGGGGCTCACCGGCCTCGACGTGCACGACATCGACGGCATCCTGCATCTGTCCGGCACCGTCGACGGAGCGATCGACCCGTTCATCAAGGCGCTCGCCCGGTTCGAGGTGCGCGATCTGACCGTGGAGGAACCGGACCTCGAGGAGTCCGTGCTGCGCCTGTATGGCGCCTCTGCCGCGAGCGCCAGCGCACCTGCGAACGAGCCACCGACGAGACGCACGCGGCGCGAAGGGAAGGTGCAGCGATGAACGGCATCCTGCCGGTGTTCCGGCGCAGCCTGCGCGAGTCCTGGCGAAGCCTGCTCGGATGGACCGCCGGTCTCGCCGCGGTGCTGTTCCTGTATCTGCCTCTGTATCCGAGCCTCGCGGGCGACGGTCAGCTCGAGGCCATGATCTCTTCGCTGCCCAAGGAACTCGTCGACACCCTCGGGTACGACCAGATCGCGACCGGTTCCGGATACGCGCAGAGCACGTTCTTCGGCCTGATCGGCTTCCTTCTGCTGACGATCGCGGCGGTGACCTGGGGCTCGGCGGCCATCGCGGGCGCCGAGGAGAGCGGACGGGCAGAGCTCGACCTGGCGCACGGCATCGGGCGCGGCCAGTATGCGCTGGAGTCGGCCTTCGCCGTGCTCGTGCGGCTCCTGTGGCTCGGCGTCTTCTCGGGCCTCATCGTCTGGGCGTTGAACGACTCGGCCGAGCTCGGCCTCGAGGACTGGCGCATCGTCGGAGCGAGCGCCGCGCTCACCGGTCTCTCGTTCCTCACGGCATCCGCTGCTCTGCTCGCGGGCGCAGCGACCGGCCGCCGCATCTGGGCGACGGGCGTCGGCGCAGGAATCGCCGTGGTCGGGTACGTCCTGCAGGCGATCGCCCGACAGTCCGACGACCTCGAGTGGTTGAACGCGCTCTCTCCCTACTCCTGGGTCTACCGCCAGCCGCCGCTGGCCGAGGGTGCGGATGCCGGTGGACTCGCCCTCACCTGGGGCCTGGCGCTCGTGTTCGTCGTGGCATCGGTCTTCGCGTTCCGCGCTCGCGACCTCCGCGGCTGACGCCCGCCCGCCAGGCGGGGCCAGTTCCGCGCCCCATCCCCCAGGCGGGGCCAGTTCCGCACCCCATCCCCCAGGCGGGGCCAGTTCCGCACTGCAATGGCGCCTTTCGGATGCAGAACTGGCCCCGCACCCGTCACGGCACGGGGCACCTGTCATGGCACGGGGCACTCGTCACGGCACGGGGCACCTCCGCGCCGGTGCGGCATCCCGCGTGGGTGCGGTGCCAAAAACGCACCCCCGCGCCGGTGCGGGGTCAAAAACGCACCGGAATCGCGCCTTTGCGATGCCTTTTTGACCACTCAGCGAACTCGCGCACGCGTCTGGGCGCTCGCGCACACGTCTGGGCGCTCGGGCGCCCGGGCTTTTGGTCGCGCGCGGAGCCGCACCCCGCCCGCCCCGCCGCAAGTGACGGTTGACACGATCCGGGTTCAGTGGTTACCTAGTCGAGTAACTAACCCACCAACCGCAGCGGAGGACTCGTGATCGAAGAAGGCAAGCCACTCTTCCTCCAGATCGCCGAGCAGATCGAGGACTCGATCCTCGACGGCTCGCTCGCGGAGGAGGCGCAGGCCCCGTCGACGAACGAGCTCGCCGGCTTCTACCGCATCAACCCCGCAACAGCAGCCAAGGGAGTCGCCATGCTCACCGACAAGGGAGTTCTGTACAAGCGCCGCGGCATCGGCATGTTCGTCGCCACCGGCGCGAAAGACCTGCTGCTCGGCGAACGCCGCGCGGCATTCGCCGAGCGCTACATCGACCCGCTCCTCACCGAGGCTCGCACGCTGGGGCTCGGCGCAGACGATCTCGCCGCCCTGCTCCGCGAGCGCGCGGCCGAGGAGCCACAGACATCACCGGCACGACAGACAGAAGGGACGACCCCCGCATGACCGCCGTCATCGAGGTGCAGAACCTCACCAAGCACTACAAGGAGAAGAACGCGCTCGACAACGTGTCGCTCACGCTCGAGGGCGGCGCGATCTACGGACTGCTCGGTCGCAACGGAGCGGGCAAGACCACGCTCATGTCGATCCTGACCGCGCAGAACTTCGAGTCGTCTGGCACCGTTCGCGTCTTCGGCGAGCACCCCTACGAGAACACGCACGTCCTCAACCGGGTCTGCTTCGTCCGCGAGAGCCAGAAGTATCCGGACGACGCATACCCGCGTCATGCGTTCAAGGCCGCGAGTCTGTTCTTCCACAACTGGAGCCAGGAGCTCGCCGACGAACTCATCGAGCAGTTCCAGCTGCCGATGAAGCAGACGATCAAGAAGCTCTCGCGCGGCCAGCTGTCGGCCGTCGGCGTCATCATCGGCCTCGCCTCCCGCGCCGAGCTGACCTTCTTCGACGAGCCCTACCTGGGGCTCGACGCGGTCGCCAGGCAGATCTTCTACGACCGGCTGCTCGAAGACTATGCCGAGCACCCGCGCACGATCATCCTGTCGTCACACCTGATCGACGAGGTGTCGAACCTCATCGAGAAGGTCATCGTGATCGACAACGGGCAGATCCTGCTCAACGAAGACACGGATGCCGTGCGCGACCGCGCCGTCACCGTGGTCGGCGAAGCCGGCAAGGTCGACGCCTGGGCCGCCGATCGCGAGGTGCTGCACCGCGAGGCCCTCGGCCGAGTCGCCTCCGTCACCGTGCTCGGGGCACTGTCTGCCGCTGAGCGCGCCGAGATCACGGCATCCGGTCTCGATCTCGCCCCGGTGTCGCTGCAGCAGCTGATCGTCAGGCTCACACAGAAGGCGGAGGCGGAGTCCGTCGCCAGAGGCGCCGCCGCGAAGGAAGGAGTCCGCTGATGCGACGCACACTCAACGTCATCCGTCTGCAGTTGATCAACAGGCAGACGTTCATCTGGGTGCCGCTGATCATCCTCGGCGGCGTCACCGTCCTCGGGGTGCTGATCTACGCGATGATCCCGGGCGACGGACCGAAGTACATCGGGGCCGGTCAGGCACCGCTCTGGTACTTCTTCGCGATCGGCATCTCGGCCATGACACTCACCTTCCCTTTCTCGCAGGCCATGAGCATCACCCGGCGGGAGTTCTTCGCGGGCACCCTGCTCACCGCGATCCTGGGCAGCGCGTTCCTGGGCGTGATCTTTCTGATCGGCGCAGGCATCGAGGTGGCCACGAACGGCTACGGCCTGAACGGCTACATGTTCTACCTTCCATGGCTGTGGGAGGCTGGTCCGCTCGGGGCGTTCACCGTCTACTTCACCCTCGCCCTGTTCCTGTTCGTCGTCGGCTTCACCGGGGCGACCATCTACAAGAGCTGGGGACCCACCGTGCTCACCATCGCGAGCGTCGCCCTCGGCCTCATCCTCGTGGGGCTCGCCTTCCTCGCCACGAGACTCGAGCTGTGGGACGAGGTGTGGCGCGGAATCCTCGGCGCCGGCGCACTCGGACTCGCGCTGTGGGGCCTGGTGGCCACGGCGGCGCTCGCGGGCATCTCGTTCCTCGCCTTCCGCAGGGCCATCCCCTGATCAGTCGGTGATCACTCGGCGCCGGTCGCTCCTCACGGGGCGGCCGGCGTCGTCGCGCGAGGCGGGCGCTACCCGACGGGAGCGCGAGAAGCAATCCGGTGCGAGGACGGATGCCGAACGGCTAGCGTCACCTTTCGGGGAGCATGACGGGAGGAAGCCGTGACGAACATCAGGACACGAGTGCGCGCGCACCGCCCCGGCATCGTGCTCTCCTTGCGCCAGGCGGTCGATCCCGCCCGGCTGCTGCTCGTCGCCAAGACCGCACTGGCGGTCGGGCTCGCGTGGCTGATCGCTCCGCATACGCCCGGGGTCACCGACCAGTATCCGTACTACGCGCCGCTCGGCGCGCTGGTCAGCATGTATCCGACACTGATGGGCTCGGTGCGGTCGGGGCTGCAGACTTTGCTCGGCCTCGCGACCGGCATCGGGTTGGCCGCAGTCGTCGTGCTCACCATCGGCCCGACGTGGTGGAGCATCCCCGCCGTCGTCGGCATCGGAGTGCTGGTCTCGGGCACCGGCTGGTTCGGCGTCGGGCGCGAGTACGTGCCCATCGCTGCGCTGTTCGTGCTGATCGTCGGCGGCCAGGACGCCGAAGACTACTCGCTCGGCTACCTGGTGCAGATGGGGGTCGGAGTGGTCGTCGGGTTCATCGTGAACCTGGTGATCGCTCCCGCTCCGCTCACTCTCGCCGCCGCGGCGAAGGTCGACGCCTTCCGCACGCAGCTGAGCCAGCACCTGCACGACATCGGTTCGGCTGTGTCGGATTCCTGGCCGCCGGAGCGCGGGCAGTGGGCCGACGACGCGGCGTCGCTGGCCGACACCACGTCGGAGCTTCGCACCGCACTGTCTGACGCCGACGACAGTCGACGGGGCAACCCGCGCGCATTCGGGCGCCGGGGAGAGACGCGGCACATCCACGAGGACCTCGTGCGCCTCGATCGGATCGCGCATCTGATCCGCGACCTCTCCGATGAGCTGGCCGACACGATCTGGGCGCGACCAGGATCACTCGACCTGGATGCCGCACTGCCCGAACCGCTCTCGGCCGCCTGCCACGCCGTCGCCGAGGTCATCGCTCAGCAGGACCCCCTCACGCCGGACGATCACCGCGCCCGCGGCGAGGCGGCGCGGGCGATCCGGCTGCTGCTCGAGACGGTCGACGACCGCACGATCGATGTGCGCCGCTCGATGGGACCAGGCGTCCTCGCGGCCATGCATCTGCGTCGCATCCTGATCCTCAGCGGACTCCGCGAGACGAACGACGACGAGGAGGGCGAGGCCGACGAGGAGACCGCGGGCGCGTAGGGGTCAGATCGTGTCGTCTGCGGCGACGAGATCGATCTGCCAGAAGCGACCTTCGGGGTCGTCGTCATCGTGCGCGGCTTCGGCCTCGGCCATCGCCTTGTCGAAGATCTCCATGACCGCCGTGAACTCGGCCTCGGTGAGCCGGGTGGTGCGCTGCTGGAACACGGCATGGATGCCCGAGGCTCGGCCCCCGTAGTACTCGGGAGACCACGCGATCACGCGCTGGAGAAGGTCGTGGTGCTCGGCGGCCACGGCTCGCACGACGGCTCCGCCGAGTTCCTCGTCGGCCACCGGGTGGTCGGGGTCGCCGACGCTCATGGCACCCTTGACCGGCGCCCAGACACGGTCACGACGATCGCGCGCATGCTCCGGAGCCTCGACGATGAGGCCCGCGTCAGCGAGAGTGCGCAGATGGAAGCTGACGCTGTTCGCGGCGACGTCGAGCTCGGCGGCGATGTCGGCCGCGCGCATGTGGTGGCGTCGGGCGAGCAGGCGAAGGATCCGTCGCCGCAGTGGATGCGTGTAGGCCTTGAGCATGGCCGTCGTCATCCATACGGGATCTTCGCCGTGAATGCCATCTCCCATGATCAGATCCTACTTGCACGAATAATTGCGCAAGAGTAGTTGCGCAAAGTTTCTTGCGGAACTACTCTCTTGAGCATGACGACGATCGTGACCGAACCCCACCGGCTCTGGCGGAACGCTCGGTATCTGACCTGGCTCGTGAGCGACACGAGCAAGGGCCTCGCGGCGACACTGTTCACCTTCGCGATCCCGCTGCTCGCCCTGATCGTCACGAACGACCCCGCCCAGGCGGGCGTCATCGGCGGTGCAGGAATGGTCGCGCGCCTGGTGCTCACCCTCGTCGGCGGCATCCTCGCCGACCGGCATCCGCGCATCGTGCTGATGCTGATCGGCTCGCTCCTCGGCATCCTGTTCGCCGGCGCCTTCACACTGCTCGCGCTCGCCGATGCACTCACGTTCGGCACCCTGCTCGCGGCGAACGTGCTGCTCGCCGCCCGCGGCGGGGTCTTCGACGTCGCCGGCGAGAGCGCGATCAAGGAGATCGTGCCCAACGAGGCGATGGGCAGGGCTCAGGCCGCGAACCAGGGACGGGATGCCGCACTGCAGCTCGCCGGCGGCCCCCTCGGCGGACTCCTGCTCGGTGTCGGCGGCTGGCTGGTCGGCGTCGTCATGACGCTCTGCCACGCGGTCGCCGCAGTCACGGCATGGATGCTGAAGAGAGAGGCCCGCCGCGCCGGAATCGCGGATACGGGGGCGGATGCTCTGGGTCTCCCCACGGAGTCGGCTGCGGATGCCGAGGCGACCGCCCCGGTCAGGACGAGCGCGTGGGCCGAGCTGCGAGAGGCGTTCGCCTGGCTGTTCTCACGCCCCGACCTCGGCGGTGTGCTCGTCATCATCACGATCGTCAACCTGGGCTTCAACGCCGCGATCACGACCGTCATGTACGCGCTCCAGCAGGCCGGATACTCCGAGCTGCTGATCGGCTCGCTCGGCGCGGGGGTCGGTGCGGTCATGCTCGCCGGTGCCATCGTGGCACCACTGCTCGTACCGCGAATCCGCACCGGAGTGCTCGCGATCGCCGGTCTCGCGGGCGGCGCCGCGGGCACGGTGGTGCTCGCGACGGTGACAGAGCCCTGGGCGATCGTCATCGTGCTGGGCGCATCGGTGCTGCTGCTTCCGGCGTTGAACGCGGGGATGATGGGCTACTTCATGGTCGCGACGCCCACCCAGCTGCTCGGGCGCGCGAACAGCGCAGCCGCGGTTCTGGGCATGGGCGCGATGCCGCTCGCGCCGCTGATCGCGGGCTTCGGGCTCACCTGGATCGGCCGCGAATCGACGATCCTCGTGTGCGCCGCGCTCTGCGTGATCGCCGTCGCACTCGCGCTGAGCAACCGCGCGCTCCGCGCCCTGCCTGTCGAGTCCCGTTGGACCGAGCACGCGAAGCAGTACGAGAACGCCTGAGCCGGCTCCGAAGCCCGCGCCGCCGTCAGAGCATCGCCGTCAGCACGCCCCCGTCCGCACGCAGGGCGGCGCCGTTCGTCGCGGACGACAGCGGGCTCGACAGGTACGCGACCAGGCTCGCGATCTCGGTCGGGTCGATGAATCTCTCCAGCAGGGTGGTGTGATTCTGACCGATGATCGCGTTCTTCATCGCCTCGACGGGAAGAGACTGCGCTTCAGCCACCGCCGCCACGGATGCGGCAACTCCGTCGGAGAACGTGGGGCCGCCGAGCACGGTGTTGACCGTGACCGCCGTGCCGCGGGTGAGCTTCGCCAGACCGTTCGCCACCGCGAGCATCGCGGCCTTCGTCATGCCGTAGTGCACCATGTCGGCCGGCACGTTGACACCGGACTCGCTGCTGATGAAGACGATGCGGCCCGAGCCCCGCTCGAGCATGCCGCCGAGCATCGCGCGCGCGAGCCGAACGCCGCTCATCACATTGACCTCGAAGTACCGCGCCCACTCCGCGTCGCTGATCGACGCGAAGTCGGCGAGGCCGAAGAGCCCGACGTTGTTCACGAGGACGTCGACATCGCCGAGAGCATCCGTGAGTCGCGCCACCTCGTCAGCACTCGCGAAGTCGGCCGCGAGGCCCGCCACCCGCGCTCCCGGGTACTCGGCGCGCAGACGCTCGACCGCGGCGTCGAGACGCTCCGCGTCGCGCCCGTTCAGCGTCACCTCGGCGCCCTCCGCGGCGAGCGCGGCCGCGATCGCGTAGCCGATCCCCTGCGTCGATCCACTGATGAACGCTGTCTTGCCCTGCAGTCCCAGGTCCACGATCACTCCTTCTCGCACTCGCGTTCGGTGCGCATTAACTTGCCGGAGCAAGTCACTGTACGAGGTTTTACTTGCGTGAGCAAGTCATTGCATCCTGGATGGCGTAGGCTCGTGACATGCCTGAGCACTCGACCGTCGACCCGTTGAGCGCAGAGGAGCTGGAGACCTGGGCTCCCGTGGCCACACTGCTCGAGCGGCTCCCGACCGCTCTCGACGCACAGCTTCAGCGCGACAGCGGGCTGACCCACTTCGAGCACGGGATCCTGTTCGCGCTCGACTCCGCCCCCGATCGCACACTGCGCCTCAGCGTTCTCGCGAGCTACGCCAGCTGCACCCTCTCGCGACTCTCGCGCGCTGTCTCCCGCCTGGAGACGAAGGGGTGGGCCCGGCGCGAGACCGATCCGACCGATGGTCGTTTCACGCTCGGGATCCTCACGCCGAGCGGGCACGAGAAGGTCGTCGAGTCGACACCTGCGCATCATGCACTCGTCCGCGAACTGGTCTTCGAGAGCCTGACCGCGGCGCAGAGCCGCCAGCTCCGTGCGATCAGTCAGCGAATCGCGTCCGCGATCGGTCCGGATGACGCCTGGAGACCTCCGCTGCCCGAGCGCCCGTGACGGATGTCGGTGTCCGAGCGTAGGATCGGCGACACGCACCCACGACCTGAGGAGACGACGATGTCAACCCTGGAGACCAGCGAGAAGCCCCTCCCGTTCGTCCGACTCGCGTCGCTGACCGAGACCGTCGCCTCGCAGCCCGAGGTCGCGGCCGTCGTGGGTCCTCTGTTCGACCGGGTGGCCGACGCCCTGCGTGATGCGGGGGCGATGCCGGGACTCCCCATCGCCGAGTACGACATGGACAAGCACGGCGTGCGCATCACGGTCGGCTTCGTCTACGACGGCCCCGCCGTCGACGGGGTCGTCATCGTCGAGCTGCCGGCCGTCGAGTCTGCGTTCTCCACCACCCACCTCGGCACCATGTCGACGATCGACGACAGCTGGAGTGCGCTGAACACAGCGATCGCTGAAGGCGGCGCCACCGCCGTCGGTGCGTGCCGCGAGGTCTACCTGCGGTCGGAATCCGAAGATCAGGCCGACTGGATCACCGAGCTGCAGCAGCCGATCGCCCGGAGCTGACCGTCTAGGGCCTGACCTTCTCGGGCATCATCTTCTAGGGCCTGCCGTCCTCGGCCTGACCGTCTTCGGCCTGACCGTCAGAGCGCTCCGGCCAGCGCCGCGATGCCGACGATCACCGAGACCAGTGCGAGCACCAGGGCGATCGCGATCAGCACGGCGTGCACCTTGAGGAACATCGTGGCCCTGCCGTCGGCATCCCGAGCCCGGGGGTCGGTCGCGACGCGCTTGTAGAAACGGGGCCACACCAACACATTGAAGGCGGCGTTGAGGAAGAGCACGACGGAGAGAACGATCACCCCTCCACGCTAACGCCCTCGGCTCGAGTGCCCCCGGCATCCGTCCCCCTCGCTGCGGCATCCCTCCTCGCATCCCCGTCTCACCCGTACCGTTTGCAGGACCCCGGCACGTCTGCACGGCCAGACCTCACGTCCGACCCTGCAGACGTGCATCCGTCCTGCAGACGGTACGCACCCCCCGATGCCCGACGCCCTCCCCGGCATCGGTCCCCGCCCCCTCCCAGGCCCCCGTCTCAGCCGTACCGTTTGCAGGACCCCGGCACGTCTGCACGACCAGACCTCACATCCGGCCCCGCAGACGTGCATCCGTCCTGCAGACGGCACCCCACGAGTCACCCGGCCCGACCGATCCGCGCAGTGTTCCGAAAAAACACCGGGTCCATGTATCAGCAAGCTCTTGCCGTGCTCCTGAATGGTGTGATCACAATGGGACTCATGATCGACGGCGCACCCGATGGCGCCGGCCTCGATCCTGCACCGGACGACGGTGCGGCCCGCTGGAGGCGAGCCGCCGAATTCTTCGACGCATGGCGAGACGGCGACAGCCGCGCGATGGACGACCTCGTGCGGCTGATGACGCCTGTGCTCTGGCATGTCGTGCGCGCGTACGGACTCGAGCGCACACTGGCCGAAGACGTCATCCAGACCACCTGGCTGCAACTCGTGCGCGGCCACCGCTCGATCAGCGATCCGAAGGCGGTGTCGGCCTGGCTCACCACCACCGCCCGCCGCGAGGCCTGGCGGGCCGGCAAGGCGCACAACCGCATCGACACGACAGAGTCGGATGCTCTCGACGCACTGCTTCCTGAGCAGCAGTCCGCCGAGCACCACGCGACCGTCGGAGACGAGAACCGGCGCCTCTGGGCTGCGGTGCATCGCCTCGCCGATCGATGCCAGCGCCTGCTGCGTGTGATCGCCTTCGAGGAGCGACCGGATTACGCCCGTCTCGCCGCCGACCTCGCTATGCCCGTCGGCAGCATCGGACCCACCCGCCAGCGCTGCCTCGCGAAGTTGCGCGACCTGCTCGACGCACCGACACCACGAACGGAGGGCAGCTCATGAGCGAGAACGACGGCGCCCACGGCGGCGACAACCACGAGGATGCCGAGCTGTTCGCGCAGCTGCGTTCACTCTGGCGCGACGTCGACCCGATGCCGGCCGCCCTGATCGACCGCATGATCGCGACCGTCGCGGCCGAGGGTCTGTCAGAGGAGTACGCGCTGCTCACACTCATCGACGAGCCGCTCGGTGCCGTGCGCGGCGACGCCGATGCACTCACCCTGCAGTTCAGCGACGGCACCACCAGCATCCTGCTGCACGTCACCCGCACCGCGACCGGCGCGCACCGCGTCGACGGCTGGGTCGACTCGACATCGGGCGCGATCGAACTCGCGCAGGGCGAGCACATCCGCACCACGACGGCCAACGACACCGGTCGCTTCATGTTCGACGACGTGCCCGACGGGCTGACTCTCGTGCGCCTCCGCACCACGGTCGGCGATCAGGAGCGAACCGTCACGACTCCGCAGTTCGAGTTGTGATCCACCGCGGGGCGACCCGCACACACCACCGCCGGGCGACTCCCGCACTCCGCAGGATCTCCCTCAGGGAACGCGGGCCAGCCCCCATACGACGCGGGTCAGCCCCCACACAACGCGGGCCAGCCCGCACACACCGCGGGAACTCCCGCACAGGACGCGGGTCCGCCCGCGAGGAGAGGACCGACGATGGAGCAGCCCAAGGGGTGGAGCTGGCAGGACAGAGCCGAGGGGTCGATCAGGCGGGGGACGGCTCTCGATCCGTCGGTCGAACCCGTCGACGGCGTCAGGGCGTTCCCCACGGCGTATCTGCAGGAGCACCTGCTGATCACGCAGGATCAGGAGAACGACCAGGAGGCCTACGACAAGGAGATCCGCGAGCTGCGGGAGGCCGCCGGCTCGTTCGGCTGGAACCTCGAGATCGAATCGCCGGATGCTCTCCGCGCCGCCGATCCGCTGGTTCCCGGGGTGCCGGGCTTCCTCCGCGCCCGCCTGACCACACCCGACGAGCCGACCAGAGGCGAGTCTCCGGTGCCGCCCGATGCCTGGCGTGTCCTGCAGCGCGCACGTCGCAGCTCGGGCACTCCGATGCCGAGGACCAGCCTCGAGCACGTGCTGTCGATCGACCCGGTCGGCCTCAATCCGTTCAGTCGCACCAATCCCTTCAGCCGCACCAACCCGTTCAGCCGCACCAATCCGGTGCGCGGCGCGGGCGGAGGGGTCGGAGGCAGCGACGACTACCTCGAGCCGGGCCGAGGCGCCCGCCAGCCGGTGACCTGGCTCGGTCCCGCGCCGCGGCGCACGGCCACCCCGAAACGCGGCCGCCGCCCGGTGGTGGCGGTGCTCGACACCGGATGCGGAGTGCACGACTGGCTGTCGGACGACATCGTCACCCGACACCTCGAGCTCGACGGTGTGCCGATCGGCCTCACCGACGACGCCGATCCCGAGCGCTATCCCGACCTCTACGGGCAGCTCGACGGAGAGATCGACGCGGTCGCCGGGCACGGCACGTTCATCGCGGGAATCATCCGCCAGACGGCGCCGGATGCCGACATCGTCTCGATCCGCATGGCCGGCGCGCTCGGCGTGATCGACGAGAGCACGTTCCTGATCACGGTCGCCCAGGTCGTCGAACTGCTGCGGCGACACCGCGAAGACCCCTCGACAGGGCATCCGATCGACGTCCTCAATCTGTCACTCGGGTACTACCACGAGACGCCGACGGACGGCCTCTTCAGCACGACGCTGCACGCCCTGCTGACGAAGGCGCGCGAGCTCGGGTGCGTGGTGGTGTGTTCGGCGGGCAACGATGCGATCGATCGGCCGTCGTTCCCGGCATCCCTCTGGCCGTGGCCCGGAGCCGACAACGGCATCCCCCGCGATGACGACGCGCCGCACGTGTCGGTCGGCGCCCTCAATCCGTCTGCCCGATCGGTCGCGCTGTTCTCGAACATCGGCCCGTGGGTGCAGGTCTACGCGCCCGGCGCCGCCGTGGTCAGCACGTCGCCGGCGTTCGTCGGAGGCGAGCAGGCGACGACCAGGGCGGATGTCGCCGGGCTGCGCCGCGAGACGATCGACCCGGACGACTACCGCGGAGGCTTCTCGATCTGGAGCGGCACGTCGTTCGCGGCTCCGTATGTCGCGGGTCGCATCGCCGCTCAGCTGGGCTCGGTGCCCGCGCAGGGCGTCACGGCGCATGCCGCGGCCAAGGCCGTCGCCGCCGTGCGGAAGACGCTGCCGCCGCCGGTGACGGGCGGGTAGCCGGGGGGCGGTGGCTCGACACGGCGGCCGGATGGCTGAGGATTCCCCGGATGGCTGCTGAACAGGGTCAGTAGGGTCAGCCATCCGGGCATCGATCAGCCACAGCGAGTGCCCGGAACAGGGCGGATGCGGCCGCACGTCTTCCCTGAGGCCAGACATACCGGCATTCTGGTGCAGTGCCCCTGTCTGCTCTCGAGCTGCATCAGCGCGGCGTCGACGCAGCCAACTCCCGACGGTTCGCGCAGGCGCGGCGTGCGCTCACGACCGCTTCCGCACGCACCGACGACGGTGATCTGCGCGCACGCATCGACGGGACCATGGCCTATGTGCTCGCCCAGACGGGCCAGCCGGCGGAGGCCGAGCGGCTCTCCCGAGAAGCACTCTCGCGCCCTGGCCTCAGCGATGAGACGATCGCCCTCGCGAACGGGCAGCTGGGCACGCTCCTCATGCACGGGGGACGCTTGGATGAGGCCGACCTGTTTCTCACGAAGGCGATCGACGGTCTCGACGAGGGCTCGATCGAGAGCGCGAACTGCCTGATGAGCCGCTCGATCGTCAGCATGCAGCGACACCGGCTCGACGACTGCTCGGCCGACCTCCAGCGAGCGATCGCCGCCTATGAGGCCCACGGGGCAGACGCACCGCTCGCCGAAGCCCGCCACAATCTCGGCTACGCCGCACTGCTCGGGGGCGACCTCGTCACGGCACTCGGGTTGATGACCCGATCGCGGTCGATCCTCGCCGCCACAAGCGACCTCGCCGCCGCGATCAGCGACCTCGACCGCGCCGAGGTGCTGCGCGATGCCGGCCTCACGACAGAGGCCGAAGAGCTGCTCAGCACGGTCGCTGTGCAGTTCGGGGCGCAGCGGATGCGGCAGGCGCGCGGCGAAGCCGAGTTCCACCTCGCCCGGTCGCTGCTACGGCACGACGCCCCTGCCGCCGAGCGGGCCGCCGCGACCGCATCCCGTCGCTTCGCCGCACTGGGAAGCGAGAGCTGGTCGGCCCGCGCCGAGGCGGTGCGGCTGGAAGCGCGACTGCTCGCGCGCCCGAAGGCCGCACCGAGGTCCGAGGACTTCGCGCGTACCGCCGCAGCGCTCACTCGGGGAGGGTTCCTCACCGAAGCCACCGCCCTTTCTCTCACAGCTCGACTCGCTGACGGAGGGCGGATGCCGCGGCTCGCCGCCGAAGCACCGACGCCGCTGCGGCTGCGCGCGCACGAGGTGCGAGCGGTGCGAGCGGCGTCTGCAGGCAGGGATGCCGACGCCCGCCGTGCCGCAGCCGCCGGCCTCGACCTGCTCACCGCGTGGCAGCAGTCGTTCGGCGCGCTCGACCTGCAGGCGTCCGTGGCGATGCACGGCACCGAGCTGATGTTCACGGGACTCGCCGCCGCCGCACGGTCGCGCGACCCCGAGGTGCTGTTCGAGTGGTCGGAGCGCGCCAGGCATCTGAGCCAGCAGGTCGCTCCGGTGCGCCCGCCGCACGACGCAGAGCTGTCTGCCGACCTGGCCGAACTGCGGATGCTGCGCGCAGACCTCGCGGGGTCGGATTGGACGACCGATGCGCGGGTTCGCGAGCTGCGCGACCAAGTGCGTGACCGGCAGTGGTCGTCGACCGGTGTCGGTGGAAACCACCAGCGCCTCGAACTGCTCGAGACCAGAGCTCGTCTCGACGGCGACACGGCGATCCTCGCCTACGTCTTCACGCGTGACGAGCTGCTCTGCGTCGTGGTGACAGCATCCGGTTCGTCGATCGTCGAACTGTCGCTGCCGCGCATCGAGTCCGCGCTCGACGGGCTCCGCGCCGACCTCGATGTGGCCGCTCTCACCCATCGCGGCCCGATGGCCCACGTCGTGGCCCGATCACTCGACGAGAGGCTGCGCCGGCTCGACGATGCCCTGCTCGCGCCTGCCCGTGCGGCGTCGGGTGGGGCTGCTCGTCTCGCCCTGACGGTTCCCGGCATCCTCGGCGGCATCCCCTGGGCGATGCTCCCCGGCATGCGCGGAACGCCGTTCACGATCGCGACCTCGGTGTCGCGTCTGCTCGGCGAGCCGCCTCGACGAACCGATCCCTCGTCGACGTCTCCTCTGCCGCACTCCTCGCGCGCCTCGCTCCGACGCTCACCGGACGCAGCGGCGCCGAGTCCGACGGCCGGATTCGCCGCCGGTCCTCGCGTCGCGCGGGCAGACGAGGAGGTGCGTCGAGCGGCGGCAGCCTGGAACGGCGCCCGAATCCTCACCGGCGAAGAGGCTCGCGTCTCGGCCGTCACCGAACTCGCCGAGCAGGTCGACGTGCTGCACATCGCCGCCCACGGTCGCCACGCGGTCGACAATCCACTGTTCTCGGGATTCGAACTCCACGACGGCACACTGTTCGGCTATGACGTCGACCTGATCTCGCGCGCGCCGGAGACCGTGGTGCTCTCGGCCTGCGAGTTAGGACGCTCATCGGTGCGCTGGGGCGAGGAGGCACTGGGCATGACGCGTGTCTGGCTGCACGCCGGCACCGGCTGCGTCATCGCCGCACCCGTGGTGGTGGCAGACGACATCGCCTGCGAGCTGCTCGGGGCCGTGCACCTCGAGCTGGCGGCCGGCGCACGACCGGCCGTCGCGCTGGCTGCGGCAGCCGAATCCACCGGGCTCCGTGCGCCGTTCCAGTGCCACGGAAGCGGACTCTGAATCTTTTCTCCACTCGATGTATCAGAACATCGGTGGCTCGCTCCTTATCTCCAGAAGGTGCCAGCGAAGGGCTTCGGAAACGAAGCGCGAGGGAGGCGCAGTCGAACTGGGGAAACCCTCGTGCACTGGGGAGTGTGAGGGAACGACAGGACACCATCTACTCCGGGGGTGCCGCGAGAGGGGTCGCGGCGCCCCCACCAGGAGTTCGACGCCGAGACCCACCTTGCGACGGGGGCAGTGGGTCTCGGCGTCAGGGGGATGCCAGCACGGAGGCCGCACGGGGCGACGCTCAGGCGGTCAGGACCTCGTACCCCGCGTCGCGGAACGCGGCGAGCGTCGCGGCATCCGCCCCGTCGTCGGTCAGGAGCACGGGGAACAGCTCTGAGCCGCCGACCGCCGCGAATGCCACCCTGCCGATCTTGCTGCTGTCGGTGACGACCACTGCTCGGCGGGCGCGCTCGGCCATCATCCGGTTCACCGCGGCTTCGCGTTCGTCCTGGGTAGTTGCTCCGGCTGCGGCGTCCATGCCGTTGACTCCGATGAAGGCGATGTCGAGCCGCACTCCGCGCAGCAACTGCTCGACGAACGGGCCCACCAGCTCATAGCTGCGCGAGTGGATCACCCCGCCGGTCACGACGACCTTGATGTCGGGGCGGGTCGCGAGCTGCGCGGCGATGTTCACGGCGTTGGTGACGACCGTGATGCCCGCGCCTGTCGCGAGATCGTCGCGAGCGGCGAGCGCTGCGGCGATGGCCGTGGTCGTCGTTCCGCCCGACAGCCCCACGACCATGCCCGGCGCGACGAGGGCGGCGGCGGCCAGGGCGATGCTCTCCTTCTCGTGCGCGCGCAAGTGGCTCTTGTAACGAATCGGCAGCTCGTAGGCGACCGAGTGCGCGACCGCCCCGCCGTGCGTGCGGGTGAGCAGACGCTGCTCGGCGAGCGAGTCGAGATCGCGGCGGGTGGTGGCAGCCGAGGCGCCGAAGCGCTCGACGAGCTCGTCGACATTCACCTCGCCGTCCGCGGCCAGGAGGTCGAGGATCGCATTCAGGCGGGCGGCGCGCTTCATGTCACCATCCTGCCCGTGTTCACACTGGTCACCCCGCCACTCCGGCGGGATCGAGGGCGAACAGCCGCAGCATCCGCGCCGCCTCCCCCGCGAGCGCCTCACGCGCGGGTGAGAGGTACTTGCGCGAGTCGACGAGCTTCTCGTCGGCGTCGAGGGTCGACCGGATCGCGCGAGTGAAGAAGCCGTTCAAGTGCGTCGAGACGTTGATCTTGGTCATGCCCGCGCGCACCGCATCGGCGATCACGGCATCCGCGACGCCCGACGAGCCGTGCAGCACGAGCGGAACGGGAAGCGCCTGGCGCAGTCGGCCGATGAGCTCGAGGTCGAGAGATGCCGTGCGATGGGTCATCGCGTGCGACGAGCCCACGGCCACGGCGAGCGCGTCGACGCCTGTCGCTGCGACGAATGCGCGTGCCTCGTCGGGGTCGGTGCGCACGCCGGGTGCGTGTGCGCCGTCCTTGCCGCCGACCTCGCCCAGCTCGCCCTCGACGTAGACGCCCGCCGCGTGAGCTCGCTCGGCGACGGCGGCGGTGATCGCCACGTTCTCGTCGTAGGGCAGCGCGCCGCCGTCGAACATGACCGAGCCGAATCCGAGGGCGATGGCCTCGTCGACGAGCTCGGGGCGCTCGGCGTGGTCGAGGTGCACGGCGACCGGCGTCGCTGCCCGGCGGGCGACCGCGAGGGTCGCCAGCGCGATCGGCTCGAGGCTGCCGTGATAGTCGGCGCAGTTCTGCGAGATCTGCAGGATCACCGGCAGACCCGCGTCGGCCGAGGCACGCACGAGTCCCTCGGCCGTCTCGAGGTGGATCACGTTGAACGCGCCGATGCCGGTGCCGCGTGCTGCGGCATCCGTCACCAGCTCGCGGGCGGAGACGAGTGTCACTGAGGGTCCTCTCGAACGGTGGGGTCGTAGGGAGCGACGAGCAGGCGCTGCTCGAGCGCCTCCCACTCATCGGAGATCTCGCCCGCGAGCGGCATGAGCACGGCGGCAGCCGACCAGGCGGTCGCGCGGCGCAGGACGACTGCGGGGTCACGGATGCCGTCGGCATAGAGCACCGCGCACGCGGCCACCCCGGCGTCACCGGCTCCGGTCGGGTTGCCGGCGAGCGGAGCGTCGAGACGGGCGTGCAGCACCTCGGATGCCGTGACTGCGAGCATGCCCTCGGCACCGAGCGACAGCAGCACGAGGTCGACGCCGCGCTCGATCAACGAGCGGGAACCCTCGACCGGGTCGGTGATGCCCGTCGCCTCGACGAGTTCGGCGGCGTTGGGTTTGAGCACGGATGCTCCGGCATCCGCCGCGTGCAGCATCGCGACACCGGATGTGTCGACGATCACCGGCACGCCCGCGTCTCTCGCCGTGCCGATCAGCAGGGGCAGCAGCGTCTCGGGTGCCCCGGGTGGCAGGCTGCCCGAGATCACCAGCACCTGCGCGCCGGGCAGAGCGTCGACGACTTCGCCGAGCAGAGCGGCCCACTCGGGATCGGTCGGATTCACACCCCGCTCGTTGACGATCGTGGTGTCGCCGAGCGCCTCGTCGACCAGGGCGATGCTCTGCCGGGTCGCTCCCACCACAGGGACCAACCGGTGGGGCACCCCGCTGGCACCGAGTTCGGCGGCGAGCTCGACACCGCTGCGACCACCGGCAGTAGACACCGCGAGCACCGAGGCCCCCTGAGCATGGGCGACCCTGGCGACGTTGAGGCCCTTGCCGCCGGCACGCACGGCACCGGCATCCGCTCTGTGCGTCTCGCCGAGGGTCAGTCGCTCGACGTGCCACGTGAGGTCGAGGGCGGGGTTCGGGGTGACGGTGAGGATCATGCGAGCTCCCTCGCGCGCAGTGCCGCGCCCAGGATGCCGGCGTTGCCCGAGAGCTCGGCGGGCACGAGCTCGGGAAGCCGATGGAAGCTCAGTCGTTCGGCGAGCCGGGCGCGCAGCTCGTCGAAGAGCGCTCCACCGGCCCGGGAGAGCCCGCCGCCGATCACGATGGCCTCGGGTGCGACGACCGCGGTCAGCTGTGCGAGCGACAGGGTGAGGGCGTCGAGCGCCGAGTTCCAGATCTCCGAGGCGATCCGGTCGCCGGCAGCGGCGCGGGCGATCACGTCTTTGGCGCCGTCGGGGGTGATCCCCGTCGCCTCTCGATAGCGGCGCGCGATGGCACCGGCCGACGCGACCACCTCGAGGCAGCCCCGCGCGCCGCACGCGCACACCGGTCCGTCGGCGATCGGCGAGTGTCCGATCTCGCCCGCATAGCCGCCCGCCGTGTAGGGCTCTCCGCCGACGAGCAGCGCGCCGGCGATGCCGGTGCCGATCACGAGCACGACCGAGTTCGAGTAGGCGCGGGCGCCGCCCAGGCGGTGTTCGGCCCAGCTCGCCGCACGTACGTCGTGGTCGAACGCCACCGGCAGGCCGAGCTTCGCCGACGCGAGGTCGCGCAGCGGCGAGTCGTGCCAGCCGAGGTTGCTCGCGAACACGCCGAGCCCGGCATCCGCGTCGACGATCCCCGGCACCACGAGCCCCGCCGCCTGTGGCACGACGTCGGGGTGGTCTGCCCGCAGCTCGGCGGCCAGCACTCCGAGTCGCTCGATCAGCACCGCGGTGCGATCGCCGTCGGCCACCGGGGTCGGCGTGCGGCGCAGGCCGAGCGCCGTGCCGTCGGCGTCGAACAGCGCCGACTTGATGTCGGTGCCGCCCACATCGAAGGCCAGCACCGGAGCACCGCGGCCCAGTGGGCGCGCGGAGGCGAGCCTCTCGCCCGATGCGTCGCTCACGACGTCGGCGATGCTCGCGGCATCCTCAGGGCTGGTCATCGAACTCTCCGCGGGTGGGTCGGGTCATGCATCCAGGATGACGGATCGCGTGAGGTTGCGCGGCTGATCGGGGTCGAGACCCTTGGCGACCGCGCGGTCGAGGGCGACGCGGTGCAGGCGCACGAGGTCGGCGAGCGGGTCGACCGGATGCTGCACGAAACGCGCCCCGGTGGCCTCGACCTGCACGGCCAGCCCCTCGGGCGCCTGGCCGAACTGCCAGGTCACGCGGCCGGGTGCGGCGATCGCGATCGGACCGTGGCGGTACTCCATCGACGGGTACGACTCGGTCCACGACTGCGACGACTCGCGCATCTTCAGAGCGGCCTCGTGTGCAAGGCCGACGGTCCAACCACGTCCGAGGAACGAGTACTGCTCGGCATCGCGCAGCTCGTCGTCGTAGTCTGCGGCGAGCACAGCCGCGGCATCGTCGATCGCGCCGGTGAGGTCTTCGCCGAGCGAGGCACGGAAGAGCGCCAGCGCGGTGGTCGCGAAGCGCGTCTGCACGACCGACTTCTCGTCGGCGAAGGGCAGCAGAACGGCGTCGTCGACCAGCGAGACGAGCGGCGAGGTCTCGTCGCCGATCACGCCGATCGTGGGCACGCGGCCCTTGATGCGCTCGACCAGCTCGAGCACCTCCGTCGTGGTGCCCGAGCGCGTCAGCGCGACGACGGCGTCATAGCCGCGGTCGACGAACGACTCGGATGCCGCGAACGCGTCGGTCTCGCCCTGCCCCGCGGTCTCGCGCAGGAACGCGTAGGACTGCGCCATGAACCACGACGTGCCGCATCCGACGACCGCGATGCGGGCTCCGGATGCCGGCAGCAGCGCCTGGGCATCACGGAGATCGGCGGCGCGGGCCCAGGTCTCGGGCTGCGAGTTCAGTTCTTCGCGCATGTGTGCGCCGGGCAGAAGTTCGGTCATGTCGGGCCCTCCGGACCAGATGTTGCAAGTTTGTGATTGTTTCGAGGTTGATTCGATCATAGTATTTCGACACGAGGAAATCATGCAAGGTTCCTCTTGATTTGTTTATTCTCCTGACAAATAATCGAACAAGTTCCACCGCCCCTCTGCAGATCCGGTCCACGGAGGGTTCCTCGAGCCGACCCGGCTTGAACCGATCGCCCAGCCACCGGCGAAGGCGATCACACGCACCGTCGCGTGAGTTGTGCTTGCGACTGTGCACCACCTACACAGTGAGGAATGCAATACACATGAAGAAGTCACTGCGATTCGGTGCCGTCGCCCTGGCGGCGACCGCCACGCTCACGCTCGCTTCGTGCGGGTTCGGCGGCTCGACAGGAGGCGGCGGAGACGCCGAGGGCGAGACCACGCTCAACCTTCTGGTGCCCAGCTACTCCGATGCCACCAAGGGCCTGTGGGAAGACGTGATCGAAGGGTTCGAGAGCGAGAACCCCGACATCACGGTCGAGCTCGAGGTGCAGTCGTGGGACAACCTCGAGAAGGTCGTCTCCACCAAGATCCAGGCCGGCGAGGCTCCCGACATCTACAACGGCGGACCGTTCGCCGGATTCGTCGGCGACGAGCTGCTCTACCCGGTCGAGGAGGTGGTCTCGGAGGAGACCTACTCCGACTTCCAGGACGCGTTCCTCGCGAACGCCGAGGTCGACGGCACCGCCTACGCGCTGCCGCTGATCGCATCCGCTCGTGCACTGTTCGTCAACAACGCTCTGCTCGAGCAGGCGGGCGTCGAGGCCCCGACGACCTGGGACGAGCTGCTCGATTCCGCGACCAAGGTGTCGGCGCTCGGCGGCGGCGTGGCCGGCTACGGCATGCCGCTCGGATCCGAAGAGGCCCAGGCCGAGGCGGCCGTGTGGCTGTGGGGTGGCGGCGGCTCGTTCGGCGACGCCTCGGAGATCACGATCGACACCCCCGAGAACCTCGCAGGGGCCGAGCAGATCAAGAAGATGATCGACGCCGGAGCCACGCAGGCAGACCCCGGTTCGACGCAGCGCTCGCCCCTGATGGACATCTTCATCCAGGGCAAGATCGGCATGCAGGTCGGTCTGCCGCCGACGGTGGGCCAGATCGAAGAGGGCAACCCCGAGCTCGACTACTCGATCGTCCCGATCCCGACCGAAGACGGCTCGCCGTTCACGCTCGGCGTCATGGACCAGCTGATGGCGTTCCAGAACGACGGCGACAAGCAGGAGGCGATCACCGCCTTCTTCGACTACTACTACTCGGCCGACGTGTACGTGCCGTGGGTGCAGGCCGAGGGCTTCCTGCCCGTCACCAAGTCGGGTGCCGAGCAGCTCGCCGGCGAGGAGGCGCTCGCGCCGTTCCTCGAGGTGCTGCCCGACGCGCAGTTCTACCCGTCGACGAACGAGAAGTGGTCGGCCACCGACGGCGCCTTCAAGGCGCTGTTCGGCCAGCTGCAGTCGAAGCCGGCCCAGGACGTCCTGGCAGAGATCCAGGCACAGGTCGACGCGGGCTGAGCCGCGCTGACCCTGCCCACACCACGCGACGGAGAGGTTCGGGAATTCCCATGAGCCAGACGACAGAATCCTCGAACCTCGCGGGGGCGGCCACCGGCCGCCCCCGCACCCCGGGGCGCCGAGCAGGTGCCGCCCGCGGCAAGCCCGGCGGGAAGGACCTCCTCCAGGCGCTGCCCTGGATCGCTCCGGCACTGCTGCTCATCATCGGCGTGGTGCTGTTCCCCGCCGGAGTGATGTTCTTCAACTCCACCCGCGACATCTCGCTCTCGGGCCTCGACAAGGGTTCGGTCGGCTTCGACAACTTCGTGACGGTGTTCACGTTCGCCGAGTTCTGGCCGATCATCTTCCGCACGATCATCTGGGTCGTCGCGGTCGTGACCTTCACGGTGCTGATCTCACTCGGCCTCGCCCAGATCCTCAACAAGGCCTTCCCCGGCCGGCAGATCGTGCGCATGGCCGTCATCGTGCCGTGGGCGGCATCCGTCGTGATGACGACGATGGTCTTCTACTACAGCCTCGAGCCGTACTTCGGGGTCTTCAACAAGTTCCTCTACGACATCGGGCTGTCCGATGACGCGGTCGGCTACGGCTGGACCAAGAACCCCGCCACCGCGTTCGCGTGGTCGATCGTGATCGCGATCTTCGTGTCGCTGCCGTTCACGACCTACACGATCCTCGCCGGGCTCCAGACTGTTCCGGCCGACACCCTCGAGGCCGCGAAGATGGACGGCGCCGGAGCGACGCGCACCTATTGGACCATCGTGCTGCCGCAGCTGCGCAGCGCCCTCGCGGTCGCGGTGCTCATCAACATCATCAACGTGTTCAACTCGCTGCCGATCCTCAAGGTGATGACGGGGTCGATCCCTGGCTACGGCGCCGACACGATCATGACGATGATCTTCAAGTACATCGAGCTGCAGAAGAAGGTCGACGTCGCGAGCGCGCTCTCGGTCGTCGCCTTCCTCATCGTGATCGTGATCGTCGCGATCTACGTCAAGGCCGTCAAGCCCATGAAGGAGGTCTGATCATGACTCTGACCGAGACCGCCCTCGTCACCACCGCAGGCGACGACGCCGCCCCCCGCATCCCCGGGCGCAAGCGCCGGTACACCGAAGACCAGGTCACGCTGCCCCGCGTGATCCTGCGCATGGCCGCCGGCATCCTGGTGCTCGCGATCTTCGTGCTGCCGTACCTGATCATGTTCTTCGGCTCCGTGAAGACGAAGTCGCAGATCCGCTCGGTCGACCCGACCTACCTGCCGATCGAGTGGCACTGGGAGAACTACATCTCGATGTGGTCGACGCCCGAGACCCCGCTGCCCTACAACCTGATCTCGACCATCATCATCGCCGTGTTCGCGACGCTGCTCGTGCTGCTCGTCTCGCTGCCGGCCGCGCACTACACCGCCCGCTTCAAGTTCCCCGGGCGCATGGTGTTCCTGTTCCTGGTGATCGTGACGCAGATGCTGCAGCCGGCCGTGCTGACCTCGGGTCTGTTCCGCCAGTTCACGGTGCTCGGACTCAGCGACACGTGGGCCGCGATGATCTTCATCAACGCCGCGTTCAACCTGTCGTTCGCGGTGTGGATCATGCACTCCTTCTTCGCGGGCATCCCGAAGGAGATCGACGAGGCCGCTCAGATCGACGGCGCCGGACGCTTCACCGTGCTCTTCAAGATCAACCTGCCGCTGGTCTGGCCCGGCATCGTGACCGCGATCGTCTTCACGTTCGTCGCCTGCTGGAACGAGTTCGCCGCATCGCTCGTGATCCTCTCCACCGACAAGAACCAGCCGCTGTCGGTCGCGCTCACCAAGTTCGTCGGTCAGTACGAGACCAGCTGGCAGTACGTGTTCGGCGTCTCGATCGTCGCGATCCTGCCGGTCGTCATCCTCTTCATGCTCATCGAGAAGCGCCTCGTCGGCGGCCTCACCGCCGGTAGCGTCAAGTAGAACCTGCTCGCGACCACCCGGACGCGAGACGAGATCTCGGCGCGCGGGCTGGGCCTCCTCCGCATGGAGCACGTCCAGCCCGCGTTCACAATTCAGCACGAGATCGATGGATCCGCGCGACCTCGGTTGCAAACCGGCGTATCGACACCGCTCATGCTGAATTGTGAACGGCGGTGGCGCTGGTCCGCTCGTCAGGTGCTCGGAGCGGATGAGCGCCGTCTAGTGTGGTGACGCAGGGGGGGGCAATATATGACATGGCAGGATGCGGGACGAGTTGATCGACGACCGTCAGGCGATGCACACCCGGGGTGGGGATGGGGCGTCGTGCTCGTTCCGGCAGCGGTCGGACTCGCGGCGCTCGGGCTGTTCTTCATCCGATCTCTCGACCCCGGGATGGGCACCCTGATCGGCGTCGCCCTCATCGCCTGGGCGGTGTCCCTCGCGATGCCGTTCTTCGTCATCGCCTGGTACGCGGCGCAAGCGGCATGGAAGGCGCCTCGCGAGCAGCGCGGACAAACGTTCGCTGCACCATCGCACGCGCTGCGACGCATCGGATTCGGCATGCGCTGGAGCTTCCGCGCGCGCGGCTCGCTCTTCAACCCGGCGTCGTACGACGGACCGGACCTCCCGATGCTCGTCACCGGCAAGATCGTCCACTACCTCGCAATCGCGATCCTGGTGATGGCCGGGCTGGTGGCCGCACTGGTCGGGATCGCTTCACCGCGCTGAGCGGAGCCCTCGCGTCCGCAGCGGCCTCAGGAGTGAGCGCTGAACCTCAGCCGCGAAGAGCGGATGCTGCGCGCAGCTGCGCCGGACTCCAGCGCACCCCCAACGCGCTCGAGAGCGCCACCTGTGCGACACCCGTCGAGATCGATGCGTCCGAGTCGGCGTATCGCACCGGCACGTTCGCGGTGCCGGTCGCGGTGTAGTCGATCTCCGCCTGCACGAGTTGCAGGAACCGCTCGCCCAACGCCCGTGCGGGCCCGCCGATCACGACCTCGGCCGCATCCAGCACCGCGGCGATGAGCTTGATGGTGCGGGCGAGAGACCGTGCGCCTTCCGCCAGGTGCTCGTCGTCGGCAGACGCGGCGAGCGCGGCGATCGTCTCGTCGTCCATGGCGTCATCGAAGTCGTCGCCGAGCATGGCCGTCATAGACGAGGCTGACTCCAGGCAACCCTGCCGTCCGCAGCGGCACGTCCGCGCATCATCGCCGAACTCCACCTGGACGTGACCGATCTCGCCCGCGCGGTCACGCGGACCCGGAGCGAGCTCGCCGTCGAGAGTCACGGCCGCGCCGATGCCGGTGCCGATGTGGATGAACAGCCGGTAGCCCGAGGACTCGTCTTCTCTCGCAGCCTCGGCGATCGCCTCGGCATCCACGTCGTTGACGAGCAGCACGGGAGTCCCGAGCACCGCTTCGAAGCGATCGGCGAGCGGAACATCCGTCCAGCCGAGCTGCACGCTCTCGAACACTCGGCGTCCGTCGGTCGTGCCCGGCAGCTGTACTCCGGCGATGAGCAGTCGACCGGAGTATTCGGCCGCGATGTCGGCCACGGCGTCATCGAGCAGCTGATCCCGCGACTCGTCAGAGAATGCGACCCTGCGCGTCTCGACCTCGGTGCCGTCGAGCGCGACCAGCGCGATGCGCGCATCAGTCGGTCGGATCACGAGGACGAGGATGACATGATGCTCGGCAGCGATGCTCAGAGTCGTCGCCCGCTTGCCGCCTGTGCTCGCAGCCTGCTCGCCGTCGACGATCAGCTGCAGATCGATGAGCTCGGCCACCAGAGATGAGGCGGTCGCCGCCGTGAGACCGGTGGCGCGAGCGATCCCCGCCCTCGTCTCCGAGCCGGGGTGGCGGAACACGAGCTGCAGCGCGCGACGCAGGTTCGCGCGGCGAACTGAGGCCTGCGTGTCGAGTGCGTCGTCGCCGTTCAGCATCCTGCCGGCCCCGGTGTCGGAATCAGTTGACAGACCTGGTGGTTCTGCGTACCCTCGATCATAGTTTATTCAATAAACTTAGTTCGGTCCCCGGGCGGGTGAGTGCTGCACACACTGTCACTCGCCCGGAAGGCCGGATCATCGCCCCTCGGCGGCTTCGGTGTGATGGCGGATGACTTCAGCCACCACGAAGTTGAACCACTTCTCGGCGAACTCGGGGTCGAGGTGCGCGTCCTCGGCCAGCGCTTTCAGGCGCGCGACCTGCTGCTCCTCGCGCCCCGGATCGGATGCCGGCATCTCGTGCTCGGCTTTGAGCTGTCCGACCTGCTGCGTGGCACGGAAGCGCTCGGCGAGCATGAAGATGAGTGCGGCATCGATGTTGTCGATGCTCGAGCGCAGTCGGAGGAGTTCAGCCCGGGGATCTTCGGCGGCGGTCATGCCCCCTACTCTACGGAAACACGGGGCTGGATCACCGCTCGTGACCGTGCGGATGCTCCCGGGTCGGGCGTCGATCGGACGCTATCGTGAGCACATGAGCCGAGAAGAGCAGGAACCGTCGTCGAGCGCGTCCGCTGCCGCATCCGACCCGCCCCCGGCGTCCGCGAACGGGGCGCCGGCGGCCGACGCATCCGCTGACGCCGTCGCGTCCGCGAGCTCCTCCGCATCGGAGGCTGCCGCCGTCGCGACGAGCGCTCCGCACGAACCGCCGACGTCACCCGACCCGCGCACCGGCGTCGTCGAGCCGATGACGCCGAGCCGGTCGTTCTGGACGCGCATCGACCGCCCCTTCGTGTTCGGCTTCCTGGTGACGCTCGGAGGCCTCGCCGCCATCGTGCTCGGCCTGGCCGTCGCGAACCTGTCGACCGTGCTCATCTACATCGCACTGGCTCTCTTCGCCGCGCTCGGGCTCGACCCCACCGTGCGATTCCTCGAACGACGAGGACTCTCGCGGGCGATCTCGGTGGTCGTCGCGATCCTCGGACTCGTCGTCGTGGCGGGTCTGGTCGTGTGGACGGTGCTGCCCGTGGTGATCGAACAGGTCGCGAGCTTCATCCAGTCCGTCCCGGGGATGATCCGCGAGTTCACCCGCAGTGACATCTATGCGACCCTCGAGACCCAGTTCGGCGACCAGTTCGAGTCGCTGGTCGCCGACGTGCAGAAGTTCCTCACCGACCCGGGCAACATCGCCACGATCGGAGGAGGGGCACTGCAGGTCGGCGCCTCGATCGCCAACGCCATCTCGGGCATCATCGTGGTGCTGGTGCTCACGCTGTACTTCGTCGCGACACTGCCCTCGATCAAGGCCGGGATGCTGCGCTTGGTCCCCGCTCGCGATCGCGCTCGCGCCGGCGACATCACCGAGCAGATCACCGACTCGGTCGGCGCCTACGTGATGGGCATGGTCGTGCTCGCGTTCTGCAATGCCGTGCTCACGTTCCTGCTGTACCTCTTCCTCGGCCTGCCCTTCCCCCCGCTGATGGCGACCGTCGCATTCTGCATCACTCTGATCCCGCTGGTCGGATCGGTGATCTTCTGGATCATCGGCAGTGGCCTCGCGCTCTTCAGCGACCCCCTCGCGGCCCTCGTGTTCGCCCTGATCTACGTGGTCTACATGCAGATCGAGGCGTACGTGATCACACCGCGCGTGATGAACCGCGCCGTCGCAGTGCCCGGAGCGCTCGTCGTGATCGGGGCGCTCGCGGGCGGCACGCTGCTCGGGCTCCTCGGGGCGCTCGTGGCGGTGCCGGTCGCGGCATCCATCCTCATCATCATCAAACAGGTCCTGGTACCGAGGCAGGACGCCCGGGTCTAGCCGCCTACCCGGCGGTCCCTCCCGCCCCTTCCCGCCCTTCCCGCCCCTTTCCGCCCGCGAAACCCCTCTTCCCGCACGAGACCCACGCCCTGCACGTGGGTCTCGCCCAGGGATGCCGGTCTCACGAAACCACCCCACCCCACCGGCCCTCCCTCCCCGCGAAACCCCTCATCCCGCGCGACACCCACGCCCTGCACGTGGGTCTCGCCCAGGGAGGGCG
Organism: Microbacterium sp. NPDC087589; assembly: GCF_044743635.1. NCBI lineage: Bacteria > Bacillati > Actinomycetota > Actinomycetes > Micrococcales > Microbacteriaceae > Microbacterium > Microbacterium sp. NPDC087589. Next base: position 72,339 of record NZ_JBIUWV010000005.1, on the reverse strand, counting down.
GTCTCACGAAACCACCCCACCCCGGCGGCACTCCCGCCCCGCGAAACCCCTCTTCCCGCGCGACACCCACGCCCTGCACGTGGGTCTCGCCCAGGCACGCCGGTCTCGCCCAGGGATGCCGGTCTCGCCCAGGGATGCCGGTCTCGCCCAGGGATGCCGGTCTCGCACAGAGCGACCGCCATCCGGAACCCGGCCCGCGGCAGCTCAGCGAACACAGAAGTGCCCGGCCCCCTGAGGGACCGGGCACTTCGTGCATGAAGGCGACTCAGAGTCAGACGAGGTCGTTGTCTTCGAGCCACTTCTTCGCGATGTCAGCGGACGACTGCTGGTCGACCGTGCTCAGGACGTTGAGGGAGACGAGCTCCTCGGCCGTGAGCTTCGCGCTGATGGCGTTGAGCACGTCGGAGACGTCATCGGCGATGTCGCTGGAGACGATCGGCACGACGTTCGACGAGATGATCAGGTTCTCGGGGTCCTCCAGAGCGACGATCTCCTCGGTCTCGAAGGCCGGGTCGGCCGTGTAGATGTCGGCGACCTGGATCTGGCCGGCGAGCAGCGACTCGAGCGTGGTCGGGCCGGTGGCCGAGAACGTCAGGTCGACGCCGTAGACCTCTTTGGCCGCTGCCGGGCTGTACGGGCGCTGCTCGAACTCGGGGGCCGCACCGATCGTGACCTCCGAGGTGACCTTGCTGAGGTCGCCGATCGTCGTCAGATCGTTCTCCTCTGCGAAACTCTTCAGCACCGTGTAGGAGTCCTGATCGGTCGCCTCGGCGAAGTCGAGGGCCGTGAGGCTCTCGGGCAGGGCGTCCTGCAGTGCGGCGTAGACGTCGTCGGGGCTGGTGACGTCGATCTCGTCGTCCGAGATGTACTCGAGCAGGCTGCCCGTGTACTCGGGGAAGACATTGATGTCGCCGGATTCGACGTCAGGCATGTACGCATCGCGCTGGCCGATGTTGAGCTTCTTCTCGACATCGAAGCCCGCACCCTCGAGTGCCTGGGCGTAGATCTCGGCGATGATCTCGTTCGAGTAATACGCCTGCGAGCCGACGACGATCGTGTCGCCGCTGCCCGAGCTCTCGCCGGAGTCGGACGGCTCGTCGAGCGGGTTGCTCGACGAGCAGGCGGTCAGGGCGAGTGCTGCCGCGGCGACAAGACCGACGGCGAAGACAGAACGCTTGCCTCGTGCTGTGAACATGGACTTCCTCTTCTCTGGGACTGCTGTGGGGGACATCACGGGGGATGAAAGACTCAGGCTGTGGCCGGTTCGACCGCGGCGGGCCGAGCCGACGCCCGAGACCGACGTCTGGCGGGGCGGCCGGTGCGCAGGCCCGCAGGCACGGCGGCATGCTGCAATGACGCGAAGATCAGGTCGACGATCAGGGCCAGCACCGCAACGATGATCGCGCCGGCGAGCACCTGATCGAACCGGCGCAGGGGGATTCCCTGGATGATCGGCCACCCGAGGCCGCCGAGATTGACGTAGGCCGCGATCGTGACGGTCGCGATGACCTGCAGCAGCGCAGCGCGGATGCCGCCGACGAGCAGAGGCAGACCGAGCCGTACCTCGACCTTCCAGAACACCTGCCAGCCGGTCATCCCCATCGACTTCGCGGCGTCGATGACGCGCCGGTCGATCGCCTCGAGGCCCGTGTACGCCCCGGCGAGAAGCGAGGGAATGGCGAGCAGGACGAACGTGATGATCGCGGCCTCGGGAATGCGGAGCACTCCGAGCAGCAGCACGAGCAGGACCATGAGGCCGAAGGCCGGAATCGCACGCGCGGCTCCCGAGACGGCGACAGCGATCTCGCGTCCGCGACCCGTGTGGCCGATCACCCAGCCGATCGGCAGGGCGATGAGAGCCGCGATCACGACCGAGATCACGGTCAGAGCGAGGTGCTGCCCCAGAAGGACCGGCAGAGCGTAACGCCCCTGCCACTGCTCGGGCGCGACCATCCACGCGATGGCTTCGAGGAAGAGGTTCATGCGGGAGCCCCCACAGCGAGAGCGCGAGCCGCTGCGGGCCTTGCGGCAGCCCTGGTCCACGGCATGAGAGCGCGGCCGAGGAGCAGCAGGATCAGATCGATGATGAGCGCGATCACCACGACGGCGATGACTCCGGCGAACACCTCAGCGATGATGCGGCGCTCGAGGCCGTTCGTGAAGAGATAGCCGAGGTTCGTGACCCCGATCAGGATGCCGACCGTGGCGAGCGAGATGGTGCTGACCGCCGTGACCCTGAGCCCGGCGAGGATCACGGGACCCGCGAGCGGGAACTCCACCGCCCAGAAGCGACGGAACGCGGCGAACCCGGTCGCGGTGGCCGCTTGACGCACATCGTCGTCGACCGAATCGAGGCCGTCTGAGACGGCACGCACCAGGATCGCGACGGCGTAGATCGTCAGCGCGATCACGAGGTTCGACTCGCTGATGGCCGAGTAGCCGAGCGCGGCAGGCAGCAGGATCAGCAGCGCGAGCGACGGGATCGTGTAGAGGAGCCCGGTCAGCACGATGATTGGTCCACGCACCAGGCGGAAGCGCCACGCGACCCAGCCGAGCGGAAGCGACAGCACGAATCCGAGCACGATCGGGATGATGCTCTGACGCAGATGCACCAGAGTCAACTCGAAGATCAACCCGAGGTTGTCGGTGACCCAGTTCACGCACGCTCACTCTGTACAGCGCCGAGGGCCGCGGCATCCGGCCCTGCGAGCGGACCGTCGGCCTTCTCGACCTCGGCCACGATCGCACCCTGCGTGCGCCCCTCGGAGTCGACCACCACGGTGCCGTGCGGTGTCTCCTTGAGGTGCAGCGCTCGACGCCCTCGATCGGCGCCGATGAAGGAGGCGACGAAGTCGTCTGCCGGGCTCTCGATGATCTCGCTGGGGCTGCCCACCTGAACGATGCGCGCGCCCTTATCGAGGATCACGACCTGGTCTCCGAGCAGGAAAGCCTCATCGATGTCGTGCGTGACGAACACCACGGTCTTGTCGAGCTCGTGCTGCAGCCGCAGCGTCTCCTGCTGCAGGTCGGCGCGCACGATCGGGTCGACCGCGCCGAACGGCTCGTCCATCAGAAGGATGTTCGGGTCGGCCGCCAGCCCGCGGGCCACGCCGACGCGCTGCTGCTGACCACCCGAGAGCTGGCTCGGATACCGCTCGGCCAGCGACTGGTCGAGGCCGACGGTCTTCAGCAGCTCGCGCGCGCGCTCGTGCGCCGGCCCCTTCTTGACACCGGTGAGTCGCAGCACGGTGGCGACGTTGTCGATCACCGTGAAGTGGGGCATCAGACCGGAGTTCTGCATGACGTATCCGATGCGGCGACGCAGCGCGACGGGGTCGCCGCCGAGCACGCTCTCACCGTCGATCTCGACCTCGCCGGACGTCGGCTCGACCATGCGATTGATCATGCGCAGCAGAGTGGTCTTGCCGCATCCCGAGGATCCGACGAACACCGTCGTCTTGCGTGACGGCAGCACCAGGCTGAAGTCCTTCACGGCGGTGGTGCCATCGGGGAACTGCTTGGTGACGTTGCGGAACTCGATCACGATTTACTCTCCGGTCGGTCGATCGACGAGGCGGGCATCAGCGCCGCGGCTGCGGCATACAGAGGTCATGCGGAGACTTCGACCCGAGGATCGAAGGCGACGAACCCCGAGAAGTCCTTGCCCACGCGATCGAACGCGCTCGGGAAGGGGGTCGGATACGACCAGGCGTAATCCGTGTGCAGCTCGCCTCCGGCCTGCACCGAGAAGTACTGAGCGGCGCCCTTCCAGGGGCACGTGTACTGGGTCGGGCTCTCGACGAGCGCGCCCTCGGTGATCGACGCCGGCGGGAAGTACCAGTTGCCCTCGATGCGGGCGAGATCGCTCTCGTCAGCCTCGGCGATGACGGTTCCTGCGAGTACAGCCTTCATGGTCCTGCCTCCTCGGATGTGGTTTCGAGCGTATAAGAGGTGTGCGACATTCAGTCGGGGGTTGTGCCCGCGGCCGTCAATGTGAGAAACAATCCTGCTCCGGGCGCGCCGATCGCGCCAGGTCTCTCAGCAGCTGTTCGGAGCGGATGCCGGAACGGATGGCGCCGTGCGGCATCCGCTCTCCGCATCCGCCCGACGCGCTCATGCGGAGTCCCGCCCGTAGGCCTCGAGCAGCCGCAGCCAGATCTCGCTGATGGTGGGGTAGGCCGGAACCGCGTGCCACAGGCGGGCGATCGGCACCTCGCCGACGATCGCCACGGTCGCCGTCTGCACGAGCTCTGCCACCTCAGGGCCAACGAACGTCGCGCCGACGATGACATCGCGTGCCTTATCGATGACGAGACGCGCCTGACCCTCGAAGCCGTCTTCGTAGAGGCTCGCCCCGGCGATCGAGCCGAGGTCGTAATCGATCACGGCGAGGTCGATACCCGCCGTGCGGGCGTCTGCCTCGGTGAGTCCGACCGACGCGACCTCGGGGAACGAGAACGTCACCTGCGGGGCCGCGGCGCTGTCTGCCGTCGCGACATGCCTGCCCCAGGGGGCGTCGTCGACATCGTCACCCTTGGCGCGCGCGGCGATCACGTCACCGGCGGCCCGCGCCTGGTACTTGCCCTGGTGGGTGAGCAGAACCCGGCCGTTGACATCGCCGACCGCGTAGAGCCAGTCCGACCCGGGCACGCGCAGCGTGTCGTCGACGGTGATCCAGCGGCCCGACTCGAGGCCCACGACGTCGAGGCCGATATCGCCGCTGCGCGGCGAGCGCCCGGTCGCCACGAGCACCTCGGCCGCGGTGACCGTCGACCCGTCGTCGAGCACGATCGAGACGCCGTCGTCGCCGCGCGTGACGCTCGTGGTGCCGGTGTCGGTGCGCACGTCGACGCCGAGCTCCTTCAGCCCTGCCGCGACCCGCTCACCCGCGAACGGCTCCATCGAACCCAGCAGACCGCTGCGGGCGATGATCGTCACCGTCGAGCCGAGTGCCGCATAGGCCGTCGCCATCTCGACCGCGACCACGCCGCCGCCGATCACGGCGAGAGACTCCGGAAGCTCTTCGGCGCTGGTCGCCTCCCGGCTGGTCCAAGGAGAGGACTCGCGCAGCCCGTCGATCGGCGGGATCACAGCATCCGACCCCGTGCTGATCGCAACAGCGTGGCGAGCGTGGAGCACGCGGGTGCCGCCATCGGCGTCCGTCACCGTCACCTCGCGCTCGCCCGTGAGGCGCCCGTGGCCGCGGGCGAGGTCGATGCCGGCCGAGTCGAGCCACTTCACCTGCCCGTCGTCAGACCAGTTGCTCGTGAACGAGTCGCGACGGTCGAACACCGCACGCACATCGAGCTTTCCGGTCACGGCCTCGGCCGAGCCCTTGACCTTCTGCGCCGCACGCAGCGCCTGGGCCGGACGCAGCAGCGCTTTGGACGGCATGCAGGCCCAGTACGAGCACTCACCGCCGACCAGCTCGCTCTCCACGATGATCGCGGTCAACCCGTTCTGCACGGCGCGGTCGGCGACGTTCTCGCCCACCGGCCCGCCGCCCAGGACGATCAGGTCGTATTCGTCGGTCTTCTCAGCAGTCATGAGGTGCACCTCTCCGTCGCCCAGTCTTGCTCAAGACCAACGTCGAGTCACGGGGTGATTGTTCCTTGCGCGCATCGCCGGGCGCGTCGGTGGCCGAGCTCGCCTCCTCGCGCAGGCCCGTCTGCAGGACCGTGGCACGTCTGCAGGACCAGGCCCGCGTTCTCGTCCTGCACCCGTGCTTCCGTCCCGCAGACGGACCCACGGTCGCCCCGAGACCCGTGCGGCGCCTACCCGGCAGAGTGCCGTTCTTCCTGAGCCTTCGCACCACCGCTGTTCACAACTCAGCACGAACGCGCGGCATACGCCCGCCTTGACACGATTTCGGCCGCACCGCCCGCATCCATGCTGAATTGTGAACGACCGCTCACCCCACCGCCCGGGACTCAACCCACCCGGGGCGCGACGCGAACCGCGAGCACCGCCGCGGCGAGCGCGATGATCCCGGCGAAGGCGAACACCGCGATGAACGGGTCTCCCGCAGCCGCCAGCCCGGTGAACAGCACCCCCGTGATCGCGAGCGCCAGCGCACTGCCGAAGGAGTCGGCCACGGTCATGGCCGAGCTGTTGAAGCCCTGGTTCTCGGGCGCCGACATCTCGAGGGTCAGAGCGCTCGTCCTCGGACTCATCAAGCCCATACCCGCCCCGGCGACGATCCACGCGACGATGATGACGACCACGGGTGCGGCGAGCACGGTGGCGACGAGCGCGAGAACGACCCCCGCGACGACCAGCACCGTTCCGATGCGCACGGCCAGCACGCTCGAGAGCCTGGCACCCATGCGCCCCTGCACGGTGGCGGCAGCAGACCAGGCGAGTGCGCCGCCGGTGAGCGAGAGCCCGGCGATGGTCGGCGACACCTCGTAGCGCTCGGTCAGCAGGTACGGGATGTAGACCTGAGCGCCGAAGAATCCTGCCGCGGCGAGCCCGCGCACGAGCAGCACTGACGGCAGGCCCCGTCGCGCCCGCAGCGTGCCCTTCGGCAGCAGCGCCCGAACGGCGACGAGTGCGACGACCACGGCGGTGGCCGCGAGCAGGGGCCCTGCTCCGGGCAGATCGCCGACGAGATTCAGGGCGAGAACGGCGACCGCGGCGAGCACCGACCAGCCGAGCCGCCCGAAGGCCCAGGGCGTGGTGACGTCACCCTCGCCCGAGAGTCCTCGGAGCGCCGGGACGACCATGAGCAGCGCGGGAACGACGAGGAAGACGACGCCGAGGAACACCCAGTGCCAGCTCCACAGCTCGGTGACCGCCCCGGCCACGGTCGGGCCGACGAGCGAGGGCACGACCCAGGCCGCGGCGAACCCCGCGAAGATCGCAGGATGCACGTCGCGCGGGTACACGCGGGCGACGACCACGTAGAGCGCCACCATCAGCCCGCCGTTGCCGAGACCCTGCGCGAAGCGCCCGGCCACGAGCACCTCCATGGTGGGCGCGAGCCCTGCGACGATCAGCCCGATCACGAACAGACCCACCGCGGCGTAGAGCGGAGCCACCGGACCGCGGCGATCCGCCCAGTTGCCCGCCACGGCCATGCCGATGACCCCGGTGGCCAAGGGGCCCGCGAACGCGAGGGCGTAGAGTCGCTCGCCGTCGAGGTCGGCGCTCACCGCCGGCATCACCGTCGTGACGGCCAGGGACTCGAAAGCCCCGAGGAACACGAGCGCACATGCGCCGATGGTGATCCAGACGTAGTCGCGGCTCAGGATGCCGGTGGCGGGCTTCGCGGTCGGAACCGCATCGGTGTCGATGGTCATAGGCTCGACCGTAGAACCTCAACAATGCTTGAGGTCAAGCTGCGCCCGTCGACTGCCTCAGCGCACCGGCAGGATGTGCGTCGGCGCCGGAGCCTGCGCGATGTGCCGGATGTCGAGCGGTGCCCCCGTGCGCTCGTCGAGATCGATCAGCGCGACGGTGTCGGAGCGCTGCCCCGCGACGAGCAGCTTGCCCTCGTGCACGAGGTGATGACGCGGCCAGTCGACCCCCGAATCGGCGAGCGCGATCGACTCGAGCGCCTCGCCTCCGCCGCGCACCCGCAGCGCCGCGATCGTGTTGCTGCCTCGCAGCGCCGTGTAGAGGAACTGCGAGTCACGGGTGCGGGCGAGCTCAGCGGGGAAGTCCACGCCGATCTCGGCGATGGGGCTCGTGAGCACCGACGACACGACAGCCCAGGTGCCGTCGCGCCCGGCGGCGAGCGTGAACACCTCGCACGAGTACTCGGTCACCACGTGCAGATGTCCGCTGGGGTGCACGACCATGTGACGCGGGCCGGTGCCGACGGGCAGCACGACCTCATGATCGAGCGTCAGACCGTGGGCTGCTGAGCCTGTCGAAGCACGCCAGATGCGCACCAGATCGAATCCGAGATCGGTCGTCGCGATGCGCCCGTCGGCCAGGAAGGCCGCGGAGTGCGCATGAGAGGAGCGCGCATCGCCGGTGGCGGTGAGCTCTCCCGAGTATGGATCGGATGCCGCGGCGGCCACACCGGCCGGCGCCGTCTCCTCGAGCGGTTCGCCGAGGAGCGCTGCCCGCAGCTCGGCGGCCTTGTTCACAGCATCCGGCACCAACTGTCCCTGCGCGTCGATGCCGATGCGCACGACGCGCCCGTCGCCATAGCAGCTCGCGATGAGGAACGATCCGGTCGACGACACCGCCACGTGGCACACACCATCGCCCGCGGCGACCGGCTCGCCGAGCGGCCGCAGAGCCGACTCGCCGCTGCGGGCGAACGCCTGCACCCCGGCATCCGCCTCGAGCGCCGCATAGACGACATCGAGCGACGGATGCTGCGCCAGCCACGAGGGCGAGGAGGTCTGCGTGACCGCACCGCGGTACTCGAGCGCGGTCGGCGCGCTCTCGTCACCCGCGAGCAGGCCGATGCCGTCGGCGGAGCCGTCCATCGCGGGGCCGTACCCCCCGAGCCAGAAGCGTGTCACGGGGCGCTCAGTCGAGCAGGTCGTGACGCACGATGACCTGGTCGCGCTCGGGGCCGACACCGATGACCGAGATGCGCGTGTTGCTCATGCCTTCGAGAGCGATCACGTAGTCCTGCGCGTTCTGCGGCAGGTCGTCGAAGGTGCGCGCGGTCGAGATGTCCTCGCTCCAGCCGGGGAAGTACTCGAGCACGGGGGTCGCGTGGTGGAAGTCGGTCTGGTTGACAGGCACCTCGTCGAAGCGCCGGCCGTCGACGTCGTAGGCCACGCACACCGGGATCTGCTCGAGTCCGGTCAGGATGTCGAGTTTGGTGAGCACGAGGTCGGTGATGCCGTTGACCCGGGTCGCGTAGCGCGTGATCGGGGCGTCGTACCAGCCGACGCGGCGCGGCCGGCCGGTGGTGGTGCCGAACTCGAAGCCGCGCGAGCGCAGCCAATCGCCCTGCTCGTCGAACAGCTCGGTCGGGAACGGGCCTGAGCCGACGCGGGTCGTATAGGCCTTGACGATGCCGACGATGCGGTCGAGCGTGCCCGGCCCGATGCCCGATCCGGTCGACGCGCCACCGGCCGTGGCCGACGACGACGTGACGAACGGATATGTGCCGTGGTCGACATCGAGCATGGTGGCCTGGCCGCCCTCGAACACCACGACCTCGCCGCGGCGCAGGGCCTCGTCGAGCAGGTACCCGGTGTCGGCGACCATCGGACGCAGGCGCTCGGCATACGACAGCAGGTCTTCGACGATCTCGTCTGCGGTGATCGCGCGGCGGTTGAAGATCTTCACCAGCAGGTGGTTCTTCTGGTCGAGGGCGCCCTCGACCTTCTGTCGCAGGATGTTCTCGTCGAAGAGATCCTGCACGCGGATGCCGACGCGGTTGATCTTGTCGGCGTACGCCGGGCCGATGCCGCGGCCGGTCGTGCCGATCATGCGCTTGCCGAGGAAGCGCTCGGTGACCTTGTCGAGCGTGCGGTGGTACTGGGTGATCAGGTGCGCGTTGGCGCTGACCTTGAGACGCGAGACGTCGATGCCGCGTCCGCCGAGCGCCTCGAGCTCGCTGAACAGCACCTCGAGGTCGATCACGACGCCGTTGCCGATCACCGGGGTGACCCCGGGCGACAGGATGCCGGAGGGCAGCAGGTGCAGCGCGTACTTCTCGTTGCCGACCACGACGGTGTGGCCCGCGTTGTTGCCGCCGTTGAACTTGACGACCCAGTCGGTGCGCTCGCCGAGCAGGTCGGTGGCCTTGCCCTTGCCCTCATCGCCCCACTGGACGCCGACGATAACGATTCCTGGCATGGGTATCCCCCTTGCTTTCGCCGGGTTTGCACCGGCTGATGAGCTGGCCCTTGTCGGGCGACTCCATCCTACCGAAGGGCTGTTTCGCGGCCGTTTCGGCCTGTGGGGGCGGCGGGCGGCGGGGGCGGCGGGCGCGATGCGCACGTCTGCAGGACCGATGCACGAATGCAGGAGGAGAGCACTGATTTCGTCCTGCATCCGTGCCTGCGTCCTGCAGATGCACGCGCCTGAGCGGCGTCGGATGCGCGGGCCTGAGCGGCGTCGACGAAGAGCTGGCGGAAAAGCATCGGATGCTGTCGCTCGGGCGCATCGCCGATGTCGGTGGCCGGTGCCAGGATCGGAGGATGCCGAAGACCGGTCGCGTGCGCCGCGACGACAGCCTGAATCCCGCGAAGCCCCGCACGCAGGGACCGCTCGTGCTCGTCGCCGCCCTGGTGACGGTGGTGCTGTGGGCGTCGGCGTTCATCGGCATCCGCGGCGCCGGTCCGCACTTCGATCCGGGCGCACTCGCGCTGCTGCGCATGGCGGTGGGCACCGCGGTGCTCGCGATCATCGCGGTGCGCCACGGCATCCGGCTTCCCGACCGCCGGCACTGGTGGCTCGTGGCGGTGTGGGGCATCGGCTGGTTCTGCGTCTACAACCTCGCCCTCAACGCCGCCGAGCGCACCCTCGACGCGGGCACGGCGGCGATGGTCGTGAATCTGGCACCGCTCATGGTCGTGGTCTTCAGCGGACTCTTCCTGCGTGAGGGCTTCCCCAAGCCGCTCATCATCGGAGCGCCGATCGCCTTCCTCGGCGTGGTGCTGATCGGCATGAATTCGTCGACGAGCGAGGGCGCCGACATCACCGGGCTGCTGCTCGCGCTGCTCGCCGCCGTGATGTACGCGGGATGCACGCTGTTGCAGAAGCGCCTGCTCAGCGCGGGCACCGACGCGACGACCCTGACATTTCTCGGTGCAACAGCCGGCACCGTCGCGCTGCTCCCCTGGGTGGGCAGCCTGATCAGCGCGCTGCAGACCGCCCCTCTCGACTCGACGCTCTGGGTGATCTATCTCGGCATCTTCCCGACGGCGGTCGCCTTCACCACCTGGGCGTACGTGCTGCAGCGCAGCACCGCGGGCCAGACGTCGGCAACCACCTACGTCGTGCCCGCGATCGCGATCCTCATGTCGTGGGCGATCCTCGGCGAGTTGCCGACCCCGCTCATGTTCGTCGGCGGTGCACTGTGCCTGCTCGGAGTGCTCGTGACACGGATGCGCTGGGGCCGTCGCGCCTGATCACTGCTCCTCCCATCGCCCCGCGGGCCCAGTGTCGACATACCGGTATTTCGGCCTAGCGTCGACCGGCATCCCGACCGATAAAGTGTGCGCGGAGGCGAAATGAAGACCTGGTGGCCCTACGCACGCCTCGCCGCGGCGGCGCTCGCACTCGCGGCGATCTTCGCGCAGCTCGCGCGCAGCCTCGAGAATGCTCTCGCAACCACCACCGAGTGGGGTCAGCATCTGCCGACTGTCGCCGCGAACTTCTTCAGCTTCTTCACCATCCTGTCGAACCTGCTCGCGGCGATCGTGCTGGTCATCGCGGCGACTTGGGCTCTCCGCCACCGTCGCGACGGCGAGAGTGAGCCTGGTTGGCTGGCGGTCCTCCTGGTCTGCGTCAGCACCTACATGATCGTCACCGGCATCGTCTACAACACCCTGCTTCGAGGCGTCGAACTGCCGCAGGGCTCCACGGTCCCCTGGTCGAACGAGGTGCTGCACGTCGTCTTCCCGCTCTTCCTGCTCGCCGACCTGCTGTTCGCCCCGCGTCGCCGCGCGCTGCGCTGGCGCACCGTGGCGACGGTCACGGTCTTCCCGATCGTCTGGGTCGTCTACACGATGATCCGCGCGAACCTCATCATCGCCCCCGCCACCGGCGAGACCTGGTGGTACCCGTATCCGTTCCTCAACCCCCACATCGTGCCCGGCGGCTACCTCGGCGTCGCCGGCTACATCGTCGGCATCGCCATCGCGATCATCGGCGTCGCCTGCGTGGTCGTCTGGGTGGGCCGCAAGCGCGGCGCGGCAGTCCCCAGCACGGCCTGATCCGGCACGCGGAGCCGCTACTCCGTGACACCTGCATGCTCGGATCACGGATGCATGCCGCAGGGGCCGTTCTGAGCATGCATCTGTGAGCTCGACCTGCATCCGTCGCCGGGCCGGAGCGGCGAGACCGGATGCGGTTACGCTGTTCGACGGGGGGGTCGTCGATGCGTCCCCCGTGGGAACGAGGAGACATACCGATGAACGAGCCCTACGCGCCCGGCCCCTCTGCAGGTACGACGCCGCCGCCTCCGCCCGCGCCCCCCACCCAGACAGCTCCACCGGCCGCTCCCGCGACCCGCGCCGCCGCCTCAGCCTCGGCCCCCGCCGCGTCGACGTCCGCGAGCAAGAGGTCCGAGGCCCCCACCGAGGCTGAGCTTCACCGCGCGACCGCCGTGCTCAAGACCGTGTCAGACGCGTACTCCGCGAAGATGGTCGGCCAGGAGCGGCTGCGCATGAGCCTGCTGATCTCACTGATCGCGGGTGGGCACATCCTGCTCGAGAGCGTCCCCGGGCTTGCGAAGACGACCGCCGCGAGCACGCTCGCCGACACCGTGAGGGCGAAGTTCAAGCGCATCCAGTGCACGCCCGACCTGCTGCCCAGCGACATCACCGGCAACCAGATCTACGATGCGGCCACCGGATCGTTCCGCACCGTGCTCGGCCCGGTGCACGCGAACTTCGTGCTGCTCGACGAGATCAACCGCTCGAGCGCCAAGACCCAGAGCGCCATGCTCGAGGCGATGCAGGAGCACCAGACCACGATCGGCGGCGAGGTGCACCACCTGCCCAAGCCCTTCCTCGTGATCGCGACGCAGAACCCGATCGAGCAGGAGGGCACCTACGAGCTGCCCGAGGCGCAGATGGACCGCTTCCTGCTGAAGGAGATCGTCGAGTACCCGAGCCCCGCCGAGGAGTTCGAGATCCTCGGGCGCATCGACTCGGGTGTGCTCGACCCCGACCGCCACGTGTCGAGCGCGATCAGCCTCGACGACGTGCACATGCTGCAGGACGTCGCGAGCCGCATCTACGTCGACCCGGCGATCCGCAACTACATCGTCTCGATCGCCTACGTGACCCGGAACCCCGCGCCCTACATCGGCGAGGAGCGCGCCCGCTTCATCAAGTACGGCGCCAGCCCCCGCGCGAGCATCGCGTTTCTGCAGGCGTCGCGCGCCCTGGCGCTGCTGAACGGCCGCGGTCACGTGATCCCCGAGGACATCCGCTCGCTGCGCCACCTCGTGCTGCGCCACCGCGTGCTGCTGACCTTCGAGGCCGACGCAGACGGCATCCGCAGCGAGGAGATCATCGACCAGATCTTCGCCGCGGTGCCCACACCCTGACCCTTCGACACGCTCAGGGACCGCCCATCGACAAGCTCAGGGACCGCCCAGAATGTCCAGCCTGATCGCCCAGGTGAAGAGCAAGCTCTTCATCCACTCGTCGCGCAAGTCGCTGCACGCGCTCGACGGCGCCTACGCGTCGCTGCTGCACGGCCGCAGCCTCGACTTCGAGGATCTGCGCAAGTACGAGTACGGCGATCAGGTGCGCGACATCGACTGGCGCGCCACGGCACGACTGGGCACCCCGTTGGTCAAGCGACACCGCGCCATGCGCATGCACACCATCCTGTTCGTGGTCGACACCGGACGCTCGATGGCCGCGCTCGCGCACGACGAGAGGTCGAAGAAGGATCTCGCGATCCTCGCCACCGGCGTGCTCGGCGTGCTCGCGCTGCGCCACGGAGACGACTTCTCCCTCGTCTACGGCGACTCCGACCGCATCCGCCGTCGCGCACCGGGCCGCAGCGAGGGCGCGCTCGAACACGCCCTGCGCACGATCGACCAGTCGATCGACTCGAGCACAGCATCGAGCGACCGAGACGCGCTGCTGTCGTACGTCACCCGCACGATCTCGCGGCGCATGATCGTGGTCGTCATCACCGACGAGGCTCCGGTCACCGAAGAGACAGAGCGGATGCTGCGCCGACTGCGCGTGCAGCACGACGTGCTGTGGTTGACCGTGAGCGACGCCGATCCGGTGCTCGACCACGCGACGGGTACCGTCCGCAGCGATGTCGACAGCATGTGGGAGGTGCCCGACTTCGTGCAGGGCGACCCCGACATCATCCGCGAGCTCGCGGCGCAGACCGAGGCCGACGCCGCACGTCTGGCAGAGCTGCTCAAGCGCATGGAGATCAGCCACACCGTTCTGGCCGGCCAGGACGACGCCGTCGCGCAGCTGCTGCAGCTGCTCGCTGCGCGCAGTGGGGGCAGACGCGCCGCGGCGCCCGCACCCGGTGGGTCCCTGAGCCCGTCGAACGGTCGGAGGTCGAATGCCCGGCTCTGATGAGCTCTACCCGCCGTTCCAATACGGCTGGGGATGGCTCCTGCTCGCCTTCGGCATCCTGCTGCTGATCATCGCGGCGGCGTGGCTGATCGTCGCCCTGACGCGACCGCGGCGCGACCTCACGCTGACACGCGACGCACAGGGACCCACCCTGCTCACGACCGACGTGCTGTCGCAGCTGAGAGTCGAGTATTTCGACCGCATCCAACGGATCGAAGACGACTACCGCGCACGCACGCTCTCGGCCCGCAACGCGAATCTCGAGCTCAGCCGCGTGGTGCGCACGTTCGTGAACGAGTACAGCGGCCTCGAGGCCCCGGTGCTCGCGCTCGACGATCTCGTGTCGCGCGGAGTGCACCCCGCCCTGGTCGACGCGATGGGGCGCCACTATTACCCGAGCATCTTCCGACCTGGCCCTGCGATCGATCCGATCGCAGGCGCCGAGGCGGCCAGAACGGTGGTGCGCACGTGGCACTAGCGAACGGCTGGCTCATCCTCGTCGCCGTCGGCGTCGTCGTCATCGCAATCACGCTCGGCATCATCATCGGTCTGCGGAGCACGGTGAAGACCGAGGCGCACGAGCGGGCGCGTGTCGCGCGCGCCGAACGCCTGCGCGCGCTGCCGACGTTCCGTCAGGCGCTGAACCGACGTGTGCTGGCGCTGTCGAGCATCCTGCTGATCGGCGTGGTCGCGGCCCTGGCCGCCGGAGTCGTCTCGGCGCGCCCCATGGCGTCGCAGACCATCCAGCCCGTCAACACGAGCCGCGACATCATGCTGTGTCTCGACGTCTCGGGCTCGATGAGCGAGGTCGACGTCGAGGTGCTCACGGTGTTCGAAGAGCTGCTCGAGGATTTCGAAGGCGAGCGCATCGGCCTCACGATCTTCAACAGCTCGCCCGTGCAGATCTTCCCCCTGACCGATGACTACGAGTTCATCCGCGACCATCTGCGGAGCATCCGCGAGAGCTTCGAGTTCAGCGAGTCGATCCCCGAGCACTGGGTCGGCACGCTCAACGGCAACGGCGCCTCGCTGATCGGCGACGGTCTGGCTGCATGTGCCATGGCATTCGACCACCCCGACGACGAGCGGTCGCGATCGATCATCTTCGCCACCGACAACGAGGTCAACGGCGCCTCGATCGTGACTCTCGACGAGGCTGCCGCCTACGCCGATTCGAACGGAGTCCGGGTGTTCGCCCTCAACCCGGTGCAGGGCAAGGATGCCGACGTCAGCGCCGAGCTCACCAGGGCCGCCGAAGCCACGGGCGGCCAGGCCTTCGGCCTGCGCGACACCACCACCGTGAGCGACATCGTCGCGCAGGTTCAGGAGCAGGAGGCGGCCGCGCTCAAGGGCCAGGCGCAGGTCGTCTGGACAGACGCCCCGAACCTCTGGATCGTCGTGCTGATGATCTCGATGCTGTCGTTCGTCGTCGTGCTCTGGAGGGTGAGACTGTGATCTTCCAGCCCGTCCTCAACGTCTTCCTGCTCGTGCTGCTGTGTGCGCCGGTGGCCGCTCTCGCCGTGATCGCACTGACCAAGGCGAAGGGCCGAGACAAGGCCCTGTGGGCCATGCGGCTGGTCATGCTGTTGGCCTGCTTCTTCATGTTCCTGCGCCCGGGAATCCCCGGTGGCGCCACGCAGACGCTCGCGACCGACACGGACATCGTGCTCGTCGTCGACACCACCGCCAGCATCGTCGCCGAGGACTGGAACGGCGATGAGCCGCGCCTCGACGGCGTCCGCGCCGACGTGCAGGCGATCGTCGATGAGTACCCGGGTGCCCGCTTCGCCCTGATCACCTTCGACGCCTCAGCTGATCTGCGGATGCCGCTCACCACCGATACGACCGCGCTCGTCTCTTCACTCGAGGTGCTTCGCCCCGAGGTGACGAGCCAGTCGCGCGGCAGCTCGATCGGCATCGCCAACCAGCTGCTCACCGACACACTGGCGAACGCGGCTGAGGCCTCGCCCGACCGCTCGCGCATGGTGTTCTACTTCGGCGACGGCGAGCAGACGGTGACGTCGCCACCCGAGCCGTTCGACGGCAGCGAGAGGCTCACTGATGCCGGCGCGGTGCTCGGCTACGGCACGGCCGAAGGCGGGCCGATGAGGCTCACCACCGGCAGCGTCGAGGGCTCGTCGAGCGAGTACATCGAGTATCAGGGGGCGAACGCCCTGTCGGTGATCGACGAGGCGAACCTCGAGGCGATCGCCGCGGATCTCGGCGTCGACTACCAGCACCGCACCGCGGATGCCGAGCTGACCCTGCCCGAGGCTCCATCGACCACCACCAGCTACGCCGAGTCGGGTTCGGTCGGCAACGTGACCGAGCTGTACTGGATCGCCGCCCTCGTCGTCATGGCGCTGCTCGGTGTGGAGCTCACGAGGGCGAGCATGCTGGTCGCCCGTCTGCGTCTGCTCCGAGCGCCGTCGGCGTCCCCCCGCCGGAAGAGGCCGACCTCCGGAGGTGCCGAATGACCGCTCCGTCGACGCGCGAGGGCGCGACGCCGCCCGGCAGCCCCGAAGACCTGAGGGCGTCAGCCGCCGCCGCGCTGCTCGCCTCGAATCGTCGCCGTCGCAGCATCCGTCGGTGGATCGCGATCGGCACGCTGCCCCTCGCGCTGGCCGCCCTGCTGTTCGTCGGCAAGATCCTCAGCATGTACGCGTTCGCGCACCAGTCGATCACCGCCTACGTCGCCGACGACTACTCGGGTTCTGAGGCATCGGCCCGTGGCCAGGAGTTCCTCAACTGGTTCGAGCCCTACAAGGCGCCGTTCAACGTGGGCACCGCACTGGCCGGGGCCGAGAAGCTGCCGGAGGCGCGGGCGAAGCTCGAGGAGTCGCTCGACCTCGCGACCGGCCTCGAGGTGTGCACTGTGCGCATCAACCTGGCGCTCGTCCTCGAGCGCATGGGCGACGCCGCCCGCTCCGAGGGTGACGGCGCCGCAGCCGCCGAGTTCTATGGCGAGGCGCTCACCGTCACGACCGAGACGCCGGAGGAATGCAGCAGCGACGAGGCGCAGGAGCAGTCGTCCGACCCTGACCGCGACATGCAGCAGAGCCAGGAAGACCTCGAAGACCGTCTCAAGCAGAAGCAGCAGAACGAGCAGGAGCCGCCCCCGGAGGAGGAGCAGGAGCAGGAGCAGCAGCCCTCGGACGAGAAGCTCGAAGAGCTCGAGGAGAGACTCGAGCAGGGCACGCAGGAGCGCGATCAGCAGCAGGGCGACGACGGCGGCGGCTCAGGGACGGACAAGCCATGGTGATGGATCACGAGAAGCAGCGGGCCCGCTACGTCGCCGGCACCGAGGGTGCACCGCCCGTGCCGCCACCGGGCGGCTACCGCAACGCACGCCGTCAGTCCGGACCTGTCGTGCAGCACCCGGGCTCCCCGGCCATGTCGGGCACGGCGACCGCGGCCGAAGCCTCGGCGGAGGAGAAGAAACCGGCGAACGCACTCGGCTGGGTCGCCCTGGTCGTCGGCATCCTGTTCGCTCTGATCCTCCTCATCACCCTGGCGATCGGAGCGACCGACGCGCTCTACGGCGTGACGATGCTGGCCCTGCAGCTCGTGGTCGTGGCAGTCATCATCGGCGCGATGTTCACCGCCCGTGGACGCACCCTGGCGGCGGTCGCCCTGGCGATCACCCTGATCTTCAACGTCGCCACGGTGGGCGGCATCGGCGCGCTGCAGACCTCGGCCTCGGGCAGCTATGACGGCATGAAGACCGAGGAGCAGAAGCACGAAGAGGCCTACCCGGGCATCAAGGGCACGGATCCTCAGGATGCGCTGCGGCAGCAGTCGCTGGAAGACGTGCAGGCCGAGGCCGACAGCCTGTTCGCCGACATCCGCGAGCGCGTCACCGCCGAATACGGGTACGAGTGGGTGCAGGTCGGCGACGAGGACCTGCGACCAGAGCGCAACGGCTACGGCGGAGAGTCGATGCTCATCGAGTACACGTCCGTCGGCTGGGCGACCACCGAGCCGATCCAGGATTACAGTCTGAAGCTCGAGGTCATGGCCACGATCGATGACGTCGTCGCCGAACACGGCCTGCCGTCGCTGTACTCGTTCAACGGCGAGTACTCGGGCATCGACCCGTCGATGATCGCGAAGCTCTACGGCAGCGAGGACCCCCGCGAGCAGCACACGTGGGAGTACTACACCGAGAACTACCCCGACCCGATGCGGTTCTACACGAACATCTTCGACCTCTCGAACGACCCGTCCGGCGACTTCCTGAAGACCCGGGAGGCGCAGAGTGCCCGCACCGGAGAGCCGCTCGAGGGGCTGCAGATGGTCGTCATCGCGAGCGCGGTGCTCAGCGACGCCGACCGCGCCGAGTTCGAGCAGAAGCTGCAGGAGTACCCCGGGTTCTGAGTCCTGGCGGGCGTGCCACCCTGGGGGCGCACTCGTCTGATCTCGCGACGCCCGCCTCAACTCGCGAGCGACAACCCCGCGGCGAGCGCGAATCCCAGCACCGTCGCGAGCCCCGTCACCTGCTTGGCCTTCTCCTGCGCATCCGGGACCATCGAGTCGACGAGCATGACGAGCAGAGCACCGGCCGCGAAGCCACTCGCGCCTGCGCGGAACTCATCGCCGGTCGCACTCGCCAGGCCGAAGCCCGCGACGGTCGCGAGGGCGCAGATCACCGAGATGCCGGCCCAGAGCAGCAGCACGCGCGACTTGGCCATGCCGCCCTTCAGCAGGTCGGCCGCCGATCCGATCGACTCGGGCAGGTTCGAGACCACGATCGCCACGACGAGGGCGATGCTCACCGGCTCACCGGATGCGAGACCGATGCCCAGCACCAGCTGCTCGGGGATGCCGTCGAGCAGCGCGCCGAGCGCGAGCGGCGCCCCGGCGCCATGATCCTTCGACTTCGCGGCCCGCGCATCGAGGAGCCGGTCGGCGAGGAAGTACGCCAGAGCTCCCGCCGCGACGCCGATGACGAGCGGGATGGGGCCGGCGAGATCCAGCCCCTCCTCCCACAGCTCGAACGCGATGGATGCCATGAGAGCGCCGGCGCCGAAGCCGAGCACGATGCCGAGCCAGCGCGGCGGCCAGGTGCGCAGCAGGGCGAGCGCGGCACCGATGATCAGGGGCGACGCCGCGACGACGCCCCACAGGATCGCTCCCCCCATGCCGACCTCCTTCAGGGCAACTCTGCCACCGTCCCGACCGGATGTGCAGAGGCCGCGCGCAGCCGTCTCCTGCGTTCAGCCGTCGCGCGATGACTCCGGGCCCCGCCGCTCGCGCCCTTCCCGTCCGAAACAGCCGACACGCCGCCGATAGACTGGGAAGCATGTCCAAGGTCCTCCAGTCACTTCCCGTCGGCGAGCGCGTCGGCATCGCCTTCTCCGGAGGACTCGACACCTCCGTCGCCGTCGCGTGGATGCGCGACAAGGGCGCCGTCCCCTACACGTACACCGGCGATCTCGGGCAGTACGACGAAGACGACATCGAGTCGATCCCCGGCCGCGCGCTCGAGTACGGCGCCGAGGCCTCGCGTCTGGTCGACTGCAAGACCGCCCTGGTCGAGGAGGGTCTCGTCGCGCTGTCGTGCGGCGCCTTCCACATCCGTTCGGGCGGACGCACATACTTCAACACCACGCCCCTCGGCCGCGCCGTCACGGGCACGCTGCTCGTGCGCGCCATGAAGGAGGACGGCGTCGACATCTGGGGCGACGGTTCGACCTACAAGGGCAACGACATCGAGCGGTTCTACCGCTACGGCCTGCTGGCCAACCCGCGTCTGCGCGTGTACAAGCCGTGGCTCGACGCCGACTTCGTCACCGAGCTCGGCGGCCGCAAGGAGATGAGCGAATGGCTCGTCTCCCACGACTTCCCCTATCGCGACTCGGTCGAGAAGGCGTATTCGACCGACGCCAACATCTGGGGCGCCACGCACGAGGCGAAGACCCTCGAGCACCTGAACGTCTCGCTCGAGACGGTCGACCCGATCATGGGCGTCAAGTTCTGGGACCCGTCGGTCGCTATCGAGACCGAAGACGTCTCGGTCACGTTCGAGGCCGGACGCCCGGTCGCCATCAACGGCGTCGAGTACACCGACCCGGTGGCCCTCGTCATGGAGGCCAACACGATCGGCGGACGCCACGGCCTCGGCATGAGCGACCAGATCGAGAACCGCATCATCGAGGCGAAGTCGCGCGGCATCTACGAGGCCCCGGCCATGGCGCTGCTCTTCATCGCCTACGAGCGCCTCGTCAACGGCATCCTGAACGAAGACACCCTCGCGACGTATCACGAGCAGGGTCGTCGCCTGGGTCGCCTCATGTACGAGGGTCGCTGGCTCGAGCCGCAGTCGCTGATGCTGCGCGAGTCGATCCAGCGCTGGGTCGGCCTCACGATCTCGGGCACCGTCACGGTCCGTCTGCGCCGGGGCGATGACTGGACGATCCTCGACACCACGTCGCCGAACCTGTCGTACGGCCCCGAGAAGCTGTCGATGGAGCGCGTCGGCGACGCCGCCTTCGGCCCGGTCGACCGCATCGGACAGCTCACCATGCGCAACCTCGACATCGCGGACTCGCGCTCGCGTCTCGAGCAGTACGCGGGTCTCGGCCTCATCGGCGGCGCCACCGGCGAACTCGTCGGACGCGTCACCGCCGGCGAGTCGGGCGAGATCACGGGCTCCGTCGAGGAGTTCGATGAGAACCTCGCCGACGCCGTGGACACCGCATCCGAGGGTGCCGCCTTCGACTCCGGACTCGACTGACTCTCAGTTCTTCAGAAGGGGGGCGGGTGCTGCGGCATCCGCCCCCTCTTCTGTCTGTGCCCGTCGCTCCGCGTTCACAACTCAGGACGATCGTAGGGTTTTCGCGTGCGAACACCCCCGTCCGACCGGATCGGGATCGATAGTCCTGAGTTATGGACGAGCCGCCCTCCGGACGCTGTGAGTCCTCCGAGTTATCTTGCACACAGCTGTGCATAATACGTAGAATGGGAGCATGACCACCCGTGCTCCCCGCCGCGACTCCGTCGAGAACCGCGCCGGAATCCTCGACGCGGCCCGTGCGACCCTCGCAACCGACCCTCGCGCCTCGATCGACGTCATCGCCCGCAGCGCCGGCCTGTCGCGCCGCACCCTCTACGGCCACTTCGACGACCGCGAAGCTCTGATCCGCGAGCTGATCTCGGTCGGAGCGCAGCGCTTCAACGCGATCGCCGAGTCCGTCGCCGACACCGACTCGCGCATCGCACTGGCCCGCCTCGCCGCACGACTCTGGCAGGAGGCCGCGCACGTGCAGGTCGCCGCCGCGCTCGCCCTCGACGAAGCCCACGTGCAGCACACCGCAGACGCCCTGGCCCCGCTGCGCCGCACCGTCGCCGCCCTCGCGCGGCGCGGACAGGAAGACGGCAGCTTCCGCACCGACCTCTCGGCCCCGACGCTCGCCCGTCTGATCGAAGAGGTCGCACGCACGGTCGTCTCGCGCACGGATGCCCACAGCACCGGCGCGGCCGGCCTCGCCGTGCGCACGTTGCTCAGCATCGCCGGACTCTCGTGGCGCGAGGCCGATGAGCTGCTGAGCGCGCACCCCGACATCGCCGAATCGCAGGAGGTCAGCGCATGAGAGTCACTCTGCACGAGGTGAGCAAGGGGCGCGGCGGTCAGTCGTTGCCCACGACGAGCCTCGAGTTCCACAGCGGTGCGGTGCGCTTCGCCCTCGCCGAGACCGAGCAGCGGCCGACCGTGCTCGGCCTGATCGCCAGCGGGCGGATGCGACCGGACACCGGACGTGTGACGATCGACGGAGACTCGAACAACAAGGCGCTGCGTCGCACGATCGCACTGGTCGATGCCCCCGACGTCAGCGACCCGCACGCCGACATCACCCTCGCGGGCGTGGTGGGCGAAGAGCTCATGTTCGCCGGTCTCGGCGCGACGCCGCTGCACGCACGCCGCTGGCTGAATCAGCTCGGCTTCGGCGACCTCGCCGGTGTGCCGATCGGCAACGTCGACCCGGCCGCACGCGTGCGCATCCTGTGCGAGCTCGCGATCCTCCGCGAGGGCACCGAGGGCATCGTGCTCGTCGCGCCCGATCGTCACGGCGGCAGCCCCGACGGCTGGTGGCGCATCGCCTCGGAGTTCGCAGACCGCGGCTACGCCATGCTCGTCGTCATCGGCGGATCCGCTGCGGTGGCCCTCGAACGCATGCATGAGCTCGAGGCGATCAACGCCTCCGGTCCGATCCCGCCCCTCGTGCTCGACCGCACCCCCTGGTCGTCGAGCGAAGACAGCGAAGACGGCGAAGACGGCGAAGCCGACCGAGACGAAACGCCCGACCTCGACACCCCGACCGACACGACAGAGAACGGAGGCGGGCGATGAAGGTTCCCGCCATGATCGCCGCCGAGCTGCGGCGCCTCACCGCGAGCAAGATGGGCGTCATCGCCTTGATCGCACTCGTGTGCGTGCCGATCCTCTATGGCGGACTGTATCTCTGGGCCAACCAGGACCCGTATGCGAAGTTCCCCGACGTGCCGGTGGCACTGGTCGTCGATGACGCCGGGGCCCCTGCCCCCACCACGGGAACGGAGGCCGAGACAGGCGAGACCGTCAACTACGGCGAGGACGTCGCCGAGAACCTCATCGACGGCAACGCCTTCGACTGGCAGCGCATGTCGGCCGACGAGGCCGCAGACGCGTTGCGCGAGGGAACGGTCGACTTCACCGTCACGATCCCTGACGATTTCTCTGCGGCCCTGACCTCGGCGGCGGGCGACGACCCCCACCAGGCGCGCATCGAACTCGAGACCAACGACGCGAACAACTACCTCGCGTCGTCGATGGGCACTCAGGCGGTAGAGAAGATCCGCAGCTCGGTGGCCGAGATGGTCGGCAGCGAAGCTGCGGAGCGCCTGCTCACCGGACTCAGCGAGGTGCGGGACAACCTCGTCACCGCGGCCGACGGCGCGAGCCAGCTCACCGATGGCGCCAACACGGCTGCGACCGGCAGCGCCACCCTCGCCGACGGCACGTCTCAACTCGCCGACGGCACGTCTCAACTCGCGGGTGGCGCGTCTGAGCTCGCCGGCGGTGCGTCTCAGCTCGCCGGCGGAGCGGCGACTCTCGCCTCTGGTGCTCAGCAGGTCAGCGACGGCAACCGGCAACTGGCCGACGTCGCCGACCGCGCCGGGTCTGCTGTGCAGCAGGCGACGGATGCCCTGCCCCAGGCACGCCAGGACATCGCGACGGTCCTCACGGATCAGGGCCTGACGCAGGAGGAGGTCGATCGGGTGCTCGCGACCCTCGATCCGCTGGGCACCCGCCTCGAAGAGGGCAATGCCACCGTGCAGAACGCGGTCGACAAGGTCGACCAGCTCGCCGCCGGAGCCGAGTCGGTGGCATCCGGTGCCTCGCAGCTCGCCAGCGGCACGCAGACGCTCGCCGGCGGCGCGCAGACCCTCGCCACCGGCGCGCAGACCGTGGCCACGGGCGCAGCGTCGGCGAACGACGGCGCGGCTCAGCTGCGCGACGGGCTCAGCACCCTCGCGTCGGGCACGGCCGAGCTGCGCGACGGGCTCTCCGACGGGGTCGAGCAGATCCCCGTGTCGACCCCCGAACTGCGCACGCTGCAGGCCGACACAATCGCAGACCCCGTCAAGGTGTCGAGCGACAAGGTCGCGTCCGCCGAGGACTACGGCGCGGGCCTCGCACCGTTCTTCGCCGCGCTGTCGGCCTGGATCGGCATCTACGCGCTGTTCCTCATCGTCAAGCCGATCTCTCGCCGCGCCGTGACCGCGCTGCACTCCCCGATCCGAGTGACTCTGGCCGGCTGGCTGACTCCGGCGATGCTGGGAGCGGTGCAGATGGTCGGACTGATGGGCATCCTCGCGATCACCCTGGGCTTCACGTTCAACAACCCCATCGGCACACTGGGCGTGATGATCTTCGCATCGGCGACGTTCGCGGCGATCATCCTCACGCTGAACGTCTGGCTCGGCTCGGTCGGGCAGTTCCTGGGCCTGGTGCTCATGGTGCTGCAGCTCGTCACTGCCGGCGGCACCTTCCCCTGGCAGACACTGCCCGCTCCGCTGGCCGCGCTGCATCACGTGCTGCCACTCGGCTACGTGGTCGACGCCATGCGGCAGCTCATGTACGGCGGCGATCTCGGCAGGGCGGGATGGGATCTGGTGGTGCTCGGGATCTGGTTGGTCGGCGCTCTGCTGCTCGCCGCCATCGGGGTGACGCGTATGACGCACCGGCGTACGCTGCGCGATCTGCAGCCGAGTCTGATCGGTTGACACTGCGGGCGGGGCGAGAACCCCCGCCCGCAGCGCCGTTGTGGGTAGTATTCCCAGAGTGCGTCGGTGAGACGCACTCTGGGACTCTCTGGGACTGAGTTCCGCCATGCCACCCGAAAGAGTTCTCGAAGATGACAACCCATTCGACCGAGATCGCCGACCCGTCGCGCCCCTCCCTGGGTGCCCGCATCGGGCGCATCGTCTTCCTCGTCGTCGCCGCGATCATCGTGGTCGCCGTCGCCGCCGCCTTCTTCGTGACCTGGACCATCCAGCGGTCCTTCCCTCAGACCGACGGCACCGTCCCGCTCGACGGCCTGCAGGCCCAGGTCACGGTGCAGCGCGACGACCGCGGCATCCCGACCATCACCGCCGACTCGAGCCACGATCTCTTCTACGCGGAGGGATTCGTGCACGCGCAGGATCGCTTCTTCGAGATGGACTTCCGACGACACGTGACGGCCGGGCGCGTGGCGGAGATGTTCGGCGAATCGCAGGCCGCAACGGATGCATTCCTGCGCACCCTCGGGTGGCGCAAGGTCGCCGAGGCCGAGGTCGAGGCCATGGACGACGTGACCCGCGGCTACTACGAGGCCTACGCCGACGGCGTCAACGCCTATCTCTCCTCACGCTCCGGTGCCGAGCTGTCGCTCGAATATGCCGTTCTCGGAATACAGAATCCCGAATACGAGCCCGAGCCCTGGGAACCCGCCGATTCGGTCGCCTGGCTGAAGGCCATGGCCTGGGATCTCCGCGGCAACATCGAGAACGAGGCCGAGCGTGCGCTGCTGACCGCTCAGCTCTCCGAGACCTCGGACGCTACCGCGATCACCGCGACACTCGACGAGCTCTACCCCGCGTATCCGTTCGACGAGCACCCGGTGATCGTGCCGGGCCTGACGACCGCCTCGACTCTCGAGAGCGGGGCCGAGCCTGCCGCGTTCACGACCGATGCGAACGACGACGAGATGCAGCAGGCCGCGACGACGATCGAGTGGCAGGAGGCCTCCGACGTGATCGAGGCCGCGAGCCTGCTCGTCGGCGACGTCGGTGAGGGAATCGGGTCGAACTCGTGGGTCGTGTCGGGAGACCTCACCGAGACCGGCATGCCGCTGCTCGCCAACGACCCGCACCTGGGCGCATCGCTGCCGTCGGTCTGGTATCAGGTGCAGTTGCGATGCAGCGAGGTCACCGACGAGTGCCCGTTCGACATGGCCGGCTTCTCGTTCTCCGGGCTTCCCGGCATCGTGATCGGCCACAACCAGCAGATCGCCTGGGGCTTCACCAACCTGACGACCGACGTGACCGATCTCTACATCGAGCGCATCGAGGGCGACCAGTATTGGCGCGACGGAACGCTGGTGCCGATCGAGGAGACCACCGAGACGATCACGGTCGCCGGCGGTGACGACATCGACCTCACCATCCGGTCGACCGTGCACGGACCCATCATCTCGGGGCTCACCGACGACTTCACAGCGATCGCCGACGACCCGGTGCCCGGCCTCGCCGCCGGAGGCGCGACCGGTGAAGCGCCCACGGGTGAGGCCTCCGAATACGCGGTCAGCCTGCGCTGGACAGCGCTCGACCCCGGTACCGCCGCGACCGCGATCTTCGCGCTGTCGACCGCTCAGGACTTCGACGAGTTCCGCTCGGCGGCCGCCCTCTTCGACGTGCCGGCGCAGAACCTCGTCTACGCAGACGTCGAGGGCAACATCGGCTACCAGACGCCCGGACGCCTGCCCGTACGAGGAGCCGGCGACGGATGGATGCCGCAGCCCGGGTGGGACAGCAGCTACGACTGGACCGGGTTCATACCCTTCGGCGAGCTGCCGGTGTCGTACAACCCGGCATCCGGCTACATCGTGACCGCGAACAACGCGATCGTCTCCGACGACTACCCGTACTTCCTCTCGCGGGACTGGGACTACGGCTACCGCGCGGATCGCATCGCCCACCTGATCGAACGACGCGTGGCAGCCGCTCCGCTCACCGCGCAGGACATGCGCGAGATCCAGATGGACAGCGAGATGTGGATCGGCAAGCGTCTGGCATCCGCGATGGACGATGTCGAGGTGAAGGGCGCAGGCGTCGAGGATGCCGTGGCTCTGCTGCGCTCGTGGGATGCACAGAACGACGCGGGGTCGGCAGCAGCCGCCTACGCGAACGTGCTCTGGTCGAACCTCGTGCAGAACCTGTTCGCGGAACGCGACCAGCCGCTGCCGATCGACGGTCAGGGCCGCCTCTTCACCGTCGTCGCAGACCTGCTCGACGACCCCTCCGACCCGCTCTGGGCGAACCCGGCCATCGACGTCGCAAGCATGGACGAGATGCTGGCGCGGTCGGCCGAAGACGCGTACGACGAGCTCTCCTCCCTGCAGGGCGAGGCCGTCACCGGGTGGCGGTGGGGCGACCTGCACGCGATCACCCTCACGAGCGACACTCTCGGCTCGTCGGGCATCGCCCCGATCGAGATGCTCTTCAACCGCGGCCCGTATGCGGTCGGCGGCGGCGCATCGGTGGTCAACGCGACCGGGTGGGAACTCGGGGCTTCGTACGCCACGACCACCGTGCCGTCGATGCGCATGGTGATCGACCTGGCAGACTTCGACGCGTCGACCTGGATCCACCTCACCGGTGCATCAGGCCATGCGTTCAACGAGCACTACGTCGATCAAACGGCCGACTGGGCGGCAGGCGTGCAGAGGCCGTGGGTGTTCTCCGAGAAGGCGGTCGATGCGACGACGCGAAGCACGCTGGTGCTGACGCCGGGCGGGTAGCTCTTCGGCGGACCCGCTCGTCAGGCGTCGGCGGATGCGAGCGCGGCGGATGCCGCGGCACGGCGCGCGATCACCCAGATGCCGACCGCGGCGGCGAGGAAGATCGCCGCCAGCATCGCCCATCCTGCCAAGCCGAAGGTGATCGCCGTGGCGTTCACGACGATCGGCGACGCCAGGGCTCCGAGCGAGAAGCCCATGCCGAACACGCCCTGATAGGCGCCGGCCCGCACCGGATCGGCGAGCTCGAAGCTGAGCCCCCAGGCTCCGGCCTGCGACAGGATCTCGGCGAACGTGTGCGTGATCATGCCCGCGATGAGGATGAGGATCGCGGCCCACGTCGGAAGACCTGCGGCGAGCGCGTAGATCAGGCAGGCGCCGACCATGAGCCATCCCGCGATCATCGTCACCCTTCCGGCGACCCGCACGTCGTGCGTGCCGCGCGAGGCGCGCACCTGGAACAGCACGACCAGCGCCGTGTTGACGATCAGGAGCACCGCGAACGTGGCATCCGGCGCATTCGTGTACTCGCTGATCCACAGCGGCACTCCGAGTTCTGCCACCCCGAACTGCATGCCGAAGATCGCCGAGAGCACGCTCAGCAGCAGGTACCGGGGGTCGCGCCAGGGAGAACGCCTGTTCCAGTCCTTGCGTTCGGCGGATGCCGCGGCGGTCGCCTGCGTGTCGATGGATCCCGTCTCGGTGAGCTGAGCCGTGACGCGAGCGCGCGCGGGCGCGTCGACAGCCGCGGTCAGACGGAGGAGCGAGAGAGAGCCGAGTGCGCAGACGGCACCCGCACCGGCGATGACGAGCCGGTAGGCCTCGGGCGTGCCGAGAGCCAGGGCAATCGCGCCGAAGCCGGAGCCCGCGGCGATCGCGAGGTTCGTGACCGTGCGCAGCACCGCACGGGCGTGCACCCGCTTGTCGGGCGCGAAGCCTCGCGCGATGATCGCGGACCTGGCCGAGTATCCGAGCGAGTCGAAGAAGCCCGAGAGGCTGGCGAGCAGAAGCGCCGACACGAAGTCTCCGACGAACGCATAGGCGGCGAGCAGCACACCGCCGGTCATCTCGAAGCCGAATGCGAGGCGTCGTGCGCTCCACCGATCCGCGAGCCAGCCGCCGAGGAGCGACCCCACGACACCGCATCCGCTCGACACCGCGAGCACCACGGCGGCCTGCGCGGGCGAGAGACCGATGATCTGCGTGAAGAACAACACCGTGACCGCGAGGAAGACACCGCGGCCGATGCGCGACACGGCGGTCGCGGCGACGAGCGCCCGCAGCACCGGATCGCTCAACCCGTCTGCGACGCGGGCGATGAAGCCCTTCGGCGGGCTGGGCGTCTCGCCGCCTGTCTCGATCTGATCGGGATCGGAGCTGGGCGAAGACACCCTTCATCCTCGCATGACGCACGCCCTCCTCTCAGCGCACACCGGCATACGACGCCCACCGGTTCGGGTTAGCCGCCGCGCCCGCACTCGGTTAGCGTGGGTGCGTGGTCTCCAGCTATCTCGCCCCGAAGGGCACCCCCGTCACCCTGCTCGAGTTCGAGCATGCAGGGGCGACGCTCATCGCAGAGACCTTCGGCGAAGGACCCCGCACCTTTCTGCTGCTGCACGGCATCGGCATGGGTCGCAGCGTCTACCTCGATGTCGTGCAGCGCCTGAAGGGCCGGGTCATCGCCCTCGATCTGCCTGGCTTCGGCGAAGCCCCCGAGCCCGCGCGCACCTTCACCATGGAGCGCCACGCCGACCTCGTCGCCGCCTACCTGCGGCACACCGACGAGGGCCCTGTCGTCGTGATCGGCCATTCGATGGGCAGCCAGATCGCGGCGGAACTCGCCGCCCGGCATCCCTCGCTCGTCGAAGGTGTTGTGCTCGCCGGCCCCACCGTCGACAAGGCCGCGCGCAATGTCGCGGCACAGGCCAGCTATCTCCTCACCGACCTGATCGGCGAGCGGCCGCTGGTGATCTGGCGCGGCGCCCGGGAGTACCTCCGCGGCGGCCCGCATCTCATTCGCAAGATCCGCGCGACCATCGTGCACCAGCCGGAGAAGGCGTTCGCGCGCATCGATCAGCCGGTGCTGGTGCTGCGCGGCGAAGACGACCCGCTCGCGCCGATGAGCTGGTGCCAGGAGATCCTCGACGCGATCCCCGGCGCCGATCTGCGGGTCATCCCCGACCACGGTCATGGCACGCTGATCAGCGACTCCGCGCCGGCGGCGCGCCTGATTCAGGGCTTCGCCGACGACCTCTGACCCCCACTCTCGTCGCCGTTCCGTTCACAACTCAGGACCCGAGTGCGTGTCGGCCTGATCTGCACCCCTTCATGCTCCTCGTCGCCCGGTCTTCCTGAGTTGCGAACGGAGTCCATTGGGCCTCAACGTCTCCATGACGTCCTTGAGCGCAGCCTGCACCTCATGCGGGCGGTAGAGCAGGTCACTCGCCAGCGGTCGGACTGTCACGTAGCCGATCCGGGCCGCTGCGATGTCGCGGTTTCGGTCCTCGACCTGTTTGTCCCATCCCTCGTGAAACGCCTTGCTGTCGCATTCGATGATCAGCCACCCCTCGACGACGAAGTCGACCCGGCCGACGCCGTCGACGTCGACCTGGGTTTCGAACTTCAGACCCAGCGTGCGAAGAATTAACCGCATGAAGGTCTCCGGCCCTGAGCCTGCCGCCGGATCGACGAGCGTCAGAAGCACGCGGTACCGCGGTGCGAGGCTGCGAAAGATCACCTCGAGTTCTCCGAGCGTGAGGAGACCGTGCTGCAGGACGCTGTCGAGCGTCGCCAGCGATGCGCGCGGGTCTTGGTATTTCACCGAGTGACAGATCGCCTCCGACAACAGAGTGACGTGAGACAGCCGCGACGCGGAGGGCAGGCTCCAGTGGATCCTCGCGCCTGTCTCCCGGCCCCTGAACCTTGATCGATTGCGCTCCAGGTGCACGTGCACGGCCTCCACCTTCAACACGAAGACACCGAGTAGCTGCAGGAGCGACAGGCAGCTCAGACGCCCGCCGATCCGGGCGGCGTGCGCGACCGCGCTGTCCAGACCAGGCTGCGCATAGCGGTCTCGGCGAAGCCTGAGCATGCGGCCGTCACGAACCGCATCGGTGATCTGCCGACTCGAGTAGCCCGCGGCGCGAAGCTCGTCGCGTGTGAAGACCGTGGGAACGAAGAGCTGTCGCGCAAGCTCGAACGGCGTCTGAGTCATGCGCGCAATGGTGGCTCTTCGGACACGTCGACCGGGCCCGACGGAGCTCGTGTGGACGAACCCCGTCGGTGGCCTGCTTTGTGCAGAAGGAGTCGCGCCCCTCACGCGCAGCGCTCAGCTGTTTCCATCTCAGGAAGACGCTGTCGAAGTCGAGCTCGGCGCCTGCCTGACCCACTCGAATGGGCGAGCTTCCTGAGTTGTGACCAAAGCAGACAGGAGCGGAGCCCGGACGGGAGCGGAGCCCAGCCGGGAGCGGCGCAGAGGCGGGGGTGTGCTCAGCCGGCGGCGGGCGGGGTCTGCTTCGACTCGGCGAGCTCGTCAACGACCAGGCTGCGCTGGTCGGTCGTGCCGTTGCGATAGGCCTGCCGACCGACGATGTGGGCCGACAGCGGGGCCGTGGCGAACTGCATCAGGACGATCGGGGCGACGAGTGCGAGCCCGATCAGGATTCCGCCGACCGTTCGCTGCGACAGGGCGATCGCGAGGCAGATGAGGATGAGGCCGAGCACCTGGGGCTTCGTCGCGGCGTGCAATCGCGACGGTACGTCGCGAAAGCGCAGCAGTCCGACGGCGGCCGACAGGCAGAGTATCGCGCCGGCCAGGATCAGCACGAGGATGGCGACGTCGATGATGGCGTCGGGAATGGCGAGACCGAACACGTTCATGGGGTCGTGTTGTCCCTTCTGGCCACGAAACGGGCGACTGAGATCGAGCCGAAGACGCCCACGGCGGCGATGATCAGCAGCACCGGGATGTTGCGGGTGTGGCCGTTGATCGCCATCTCGGCGCCGAGCACGCACATGACCTCGGTGAGCAGCACGTCGGAGGCGACGGCTCGGTCGAGGATCGAGGGTCCGCGCACGATGCGGATGATCGTCAGGATGCCCGCCACTCCGAAGACGACCATGATCGCCAGCATCAGCACGTTCATCGGGCACCTCCCCCGGTCAGCCGGCCGGCGCGCGCCGCCCGCGCATCGGTCTTGAGGGCACGGTACTGCTCCGGGGCACCGAGCGCACGCACGACCCGTCGCTCCCACCGCAGCACGCTCTCGCGTTGCCTCTCGACGTCGGCCATGCTGCGCACCCCGATCACATGCAGATACAGCACCTGGCGGTCGCGGTCGGCTTCGACCACGAGCGACCCGGGAACCAGTGAGGAGATGACCGCCACGTGCGTCATCATCAGATCGTCGGCGTAGCGCAGCGGAACCGCGATGATCGCGGCGCCTGGCTGATGCCGGAAGTCGAAGACCTGCACGGTCACGGCGACCGCGCCTCGGAGCACCGCGAACAGGAACTGCACGACCAGGAGTGCGGCGTACCAGACGTTGAGGCGGCCGGAGAGCTCGACCGTCGGCAGTCGGAAGACGCGCGTGACGAACACCGCGACGACGAGACCCGAGAGGAAGGCCAGCACCGTGAACTGGCTCCACAGCAGCATCCAGAGCACGACGAGCCACGCCAGGAACGGCAGCTGCACCCGGATGTCCCGCCAGAAGTGGCGGCCGGTCTCGGTGGGGCTCATCCCTCCACCTCGTCTTCCAGCTGGATCAGCTTCACGGGATCGAGCAGCGCTCCGCCAATGCGGTCGCACAGGGCGTAGAGCGGACCGGCGAACACGGTGAGCGCAAGGGTGACCCCCACCATGCCTGCGGTGGCGACCGTCATGATGCGAGGGATGCGGCGACGCTCCTGCTGCTCGTCGGCGGCTGGGGCGTTGCCGAGATACGAGATGCGCCCCTCGGTCTCGGTCGAGTCGTCCTCCTCGCGCCAGAACGCAAGGTTCCACGCGCGCATCAGGGCGTAGAGAGTGAGCAGCGAGGTGACGATGCCGCCGAAGATCAGCACGATCATCAGAGGGGTTCCGACGGATGCCGCAGCTTCGAACAGCGCGAACTTGCCGATGAATCCGGAGAACGGCGGGAGCCCGCCCAGGTTGATCGCAGGGATGAAGTAGAGCACGGCGATCACCGGCGCGACCTTGAGCAAGCCCTTCACCCGGAGGATCGAGGTGCTTCCCGCCCGGCGCTCGATGAGACCGACGGCGAGGAACAGGGTCGTCTGCACGACGATGTGGTGGACGATGTAATACACCGTCGCCCCGATCGCCGCCGGGGTCGCTATCGCGAGGCCGAAGATCATGTAGCCGACGTGGCTCACGAGCGTGAACGACAGGATTCGTTTGAGCTCGGCCTGCGCCACCGCACCGAGCACGCCGACGATCATGGTCGCGAGAGCGATGATCAGCAGCACGGTGTCGATGCTGTTGTCGGCGAAGAGCTGCGTCTCGGTGCGGATCAGCGCGTAGACGCCGACCTTCGTCAGCAGGCCTGCGAACACGGCGGTGACGGGCGCGGGAGCTGTCGGGTACGAGTCGGGCAACCAGAACGACACAGGGAAGATCGCGGCCTTGATGCCGAACGCGATCACGAGCATGAGGTGCAGCACGAGCTGCGTCTCCTGCGGGAGCTCGGTCATGCGCTCGGCGATCTGCGCCATGTTCACGGTACCGAGCGCGCCGTAGATCATCGCGATCGAGGCGAGGAACAGAATCGACGACACCAGGGAGACGACGATGTAGACGGCACCGGTGCGGATGCGCGACTCGGTGCTGCCCAGGGTTATCAGCACGTACGACGCCACGAGCAGGATCTCGAATCCGACGTACAGATTGAACAGGTCGCCCGCGATGAAGGCGTTGAAGATTCCCGCGGCGAGGATCAGGTACGACGGGTTGAAGATCGAGATCGGCGTCTCATCGGTGCCGTCGGCCGCACCCTGGCCGATCGAGAAGAGCAGAACCGCGAGCAGCACGATGCTCGAGATGAGCACGAGGAGAGCTGCGAGCCTGTCGACGTAGAGCACGATGCCGAACGGCACGGGCCATCCGCCGACCGAGACCGCCAGCGGCTCGCCGGCGTCGACGACGACCAGCAGCACGGCGGCGATCACCGATACGGTCGCGAGCGTCACGACCGTGACGAAGGCCTGCAGGCGCGGGTTGCGACCGAAGATCAGCGTCACCGCTGCACCGAGCAGCGGAAGGGCGACGAGCAGGGGGACGAGGGCGCTCATCGGCGGTCCTCCTCTGCGTCGTCGTCTTCGGACGGGGCCGATTCAGCGGTGAGGAGGGATGCCGCAGCATCCGCGTCGTCCTCGTCATCCGCGCGGGCGGGAGCACGCGCAGCCGTGGGCCTGTCGGTCGGGGCGTCATCGTGGATGGAGGGGTGATCGCGCATGTGCAGCACCGTGATCGGCGACGTCTCGATGCCGACGAAGTCGGTGGTCGCCTCGTCGTCGGCGGCGTCGGCCTCGTCGTCCATGAGGTCCTCGTCGGCGTCGGTGCGCTCGCGCAGAGCGATGTCGGCTTCGTCGTCCTCGACGGTGTCGGCCTGGCCCAGCTGCCACGAGCGGTAGATGAGCGCGAGGAGGAAGGCGGAGACGGCGAAGGTGATGACGATGGCGGTCAGGGTGAGCGCCTGCGGCAGCGGATCGCTGACCTCTCCCTCGACGCCGTAGAAGGGTGCGCTCCCCGGCACGCCCATCACGATGAGGAGCAGCAGGTTCGTGGCGTTGCCGAGCAGCAGGAAGCCGATCAGCACGCGGGTGAGACTGCGCTCGAGCATCGCATAGACGCCGCACGCGAAAAGCACGGCCATGATCACGATCAGGGTCAACGAGACATCCATCAGGCACTCACCGCCCGCTCGCGGAACTCCTGCGCCTGCCGGTCGACCTCGGCACCGAGGCTGCGCAGCACGTCGAGCACGAGACCGATCACGACGAGGTACACGCCGATGTCGAAGATGGTCGAGGTGACGAACTCCATGTGGCCGATGCCGGGGATCTCCCACTCCCAGAACGTGCTGGTGAGCGGTGCCATGCCGAAGAACAGCGGCACGACCGCGGTGCCGACCGCGAGGATCAGACCGGTGCCCAGCAGTCGGCCGGCGTCCGTGGGCGCTGCCGCGCCGAGCTCCCAGCGTCCGCCGGCGACGTAGCGCATGACGAGCGCCATACCGGCGACGAGTCCGCCCGCGAAGCCGCCGCCCGGAAGGTTGTGGCCGGAGAAGAGCAGGAAGATCGACACGACGATGATCGTGTGGAAGAGGATGCGGACGATCACTTCGAGCAGGATCGACCGGTTCTCCGGGTTCATCCTCGGACCGCCGACGAGCCAGGCGCGGGGGCTGCTCTCGTTCTCGTCGGTCTGGAAGCGCACCCCCTCGGTGGTCTCGACCAGGGGGCGGCTGAGAGTCCGGCGGCGGCGGGCCTTGGGAAGCGTCTTGGTCGCCGACAGCATGTCGGCTCGGTGCGTGACGAAGACGAGCGATGCGACTCCGGTGGCTGCCAGCACGAGCACCGAGAGCTCGCCCATCGTGTCCCAGCCGCGCAGGTCCACCAGCGCGACATTCACGACGTTCTTCCCGTGGCCGATCTCGTACGCGAGTTCGGGGAACACCGCGGAGATCGGATCCGCGACCCGCGACTGGGTGGCGACGATCGCGATGAGGGCCATGGTCAGCCCCACACCGACGCCGAGCAGTGCTCGTGGAATGCGACCGACGGATGCGTTGTGCTCACCCATGCGAGCCGGAAGACGTCGAAGCACCAGTGCGAACGTCACCATCGTCACGGTCTCGATGAGGATCTGCGTGAGTGCGAGGTCGGGCGCTCCGCTGGTCGCGAAGAGCGCCACCATGCCGAGGCCCGTGATGGAGACGAGCACCACGCCGGTGTACCTCTTCTGCGCCCGCACGGCCATGACGCCGGCGGCGGCCATCATGGGTGCGACCACGAGCTGTGTGGGAGTGTGCCAGGCCGAGAGCTGGAAGCGGTCGATGTCGCTGGCGACGAGAGCCGTGATCTCGGCGGCGACGAAGACCACGAAGATCGTGCCGACATAGACCGGGAGAGAACCACGCTGGGTGAGTGTCGTGCTGAGCACCGAGAGCCGGTCGACCCCGCGCATGATCAGGTAGTAGACGTCTGCCGCGGTGAAGCGGATCAACCGCGCCTTGCGGTCCCACCCCGTGCGCAGCGTGAGAAGGAAGACCGCGGCACCGAGCAGGATCGACAGGATCGAGATGCCGAGGGCCGGCTCGAGACCATGCCACAGGGCGAGGTGCCCTGGCCCCTCCGCGGGGATCCCCTCTGCGTCGAGACCTGGCGTGGCGGTGAGTGCGTATCCCTGCAGGGCGACGTCGAGAGCCGGGGCTCCGATACCGGCCGCGAGGGTGAGGCCGGCGAGGATGATCGGAGCCGAGAGGAATCCGACCGGCGGGTCGGGCCACGCGGTGTCGGGCAGGCGATCTCCGGCCGCGTCGCGCTTGGTCCAGAAGGCGCCCCAGAGGAAGCGGATGCCATATGCCGCCGTGAGAATGGATCCGAGGCTGACACCGATGATGGCGACGAGTCCCCACGGTGATCCGTGCAGCGCGTCATCGAGGAGGGCCGTGAGAGTGGACTCCTTCGCGACGAATCCGAGGGTCGGCGCGATGCCCGCCATCGATGCGATGGAGATGAATGCCGCAGTCGCCATGACCGGCGCCTGCCGCCCCACACCGCTCAGCTCGTCGATGTCTCGGGTCGACAGCTGTCTGTCGATCACGCCGACGATGAGGAAGAGCGCCGATTTGAACAGCGCGTGCGCGATGACGAGTGCGAGACCGGCCAGAGCGCTCGCCTGCGTGCCGTAGCCGATCACTATCGAGAAGAACCCGAGTTGGCTGACAGTGCCGAAGGCGAGGATGCGCTTGAGGTCGGTCTCTCGCAGCGCCTGGATGCCGCCGAGCAGCATCGTCACGATTCCCAGCGAGATGATGATCGGCCGCCACGGTCCGGTGAACGCGAAGATCGGAGCGAAACGCGCGATCAGGTAGATGCCCGCCTTCACCATCGCCGCGGCGTGCAGGTAGGCGCTCACGGGAGTGGGCGCCGCCATCGCACCGGGGAGCCAGAAGTGGAACGGGAAGATCGCGGACTTGCTGATGGCGCCGACGAGCAGCATCACCACGGCGGCATCGACGATCGCCCCTGTGGGCGCGATCTCGAGGATCTCGCGAATGCTCGACGTGCCGGCATCGACGACCAGCAGCACGACTCCGACGAACATCACGAGTCCGCCGAGCGTGGTGACCAGGAGCGCCTGGAGGGCAGCTCGTCGGCTGGCCGCTCGGCGTCGGTAGTGACCGATCAGGAGGTACGAGAGGATGCTCGTCACCTCCCAGAACATGACGAGCATGACCAGGTCGTCGGTCAGGACGAGACCGTACATCGCACCTGCGAAGCCGAGCAGGACTCCGGCGAACTGGCCGATGCCTGCGGAGTCGTCGTGGAAGTACCAGCGGCAGTACAGCAGCACGAGCGCGCCGACACCGGTGACGATCAGCGTGAGAACCCAGCCGAGAACGTCCATGTTCATGGACAGGTTCAGTCCGAGCTGTGGAATCCACGGGACCGAGACGAAGGGCGTCGGTCCGTCGAGCACCTGGGGGGTGAGCACGAGGGCGTGGACGAATGCCGCGGCGGGAATGAGAGCCGCGATGGCGAATGCCTGAGACCCCAGCCAGCGGACCAGGACGGGCATCAGGATCGACCCGAGGAGGAACACGGCGAGGAGCGTCAGCATATACGCGGCTCCTCAAAGCTCGTCGGCCGGGTGCGGCGCAGGCGGGCGGGCGGGTGTCGATTTCGAGTTTACCTTGATATTTCGCTCTTCAGGGTCGATCATGTCGGCGCTGAATCGACCGAATGGCCGGT
Organism: Microbacterium sp. NPDC087589; assembly: GCF_044743635.1. Classification (NCBI taxonomy): domain Bacteria; kingdom Bacillati; phylum Actinomycetota; class Actinomycetes; order Micrococcales; family Microbacteriaceae; genus Microbacterium; species Microbacterium sp. NPDC087589. The sequence continues at coordinate 35,117 of NZ_JBIUWV010000005.1, read as the reverse complement.
TTTTCCCGAGATTCCGGGCACTTTGCACGATGGGGATCGGAGAATCAGATCATTCGGATGCGTCGATCGTGGCATCGCTCGTGGTGCATCCTGGTCCACAGGGGCCGAAGCCGCGACGACCGTCGCGATGGCGATCCGCCCCGTCGGACGGAAGGAAGCCACCCATGCGCATCGCCCTGCATTCCGAGATCCGCGACGGCGCGATCGAGGACTACCGCACGAACCACGCCCGCATCCCCGATGCTCTCGCCGCGACCTTCTCGCGCATCGGCATCCATGACTGGACGATCTGGCGATCCGGTCATCGTCTCTTCCACCTGGTCGAGTGCGACGACTGGGATGCCGCTGTCGCCGCCCTCCAGGACGACCCGGCCGATCACGCGTGGCAGGCCGACATCGGCCGCTTCGTCGAGCTCTTCCGCGATGCCGAGGGCTACGAGGCGACCGCTCCTCTCGAACAGGTCTGGGATCTCCGGTCGCAGACCGCGTGATCGACGTGAAGTCGAGGGCCCTCTCGGGGGTCGTGACAGAGTAGCCCCGTGACGCGGTCGTGGGTGCGGGAGCTGGCTGGCTGGCTGAGCGCTGCCGCTGTGGCGCTCGTCGCCGGGGGCGCGGTGGCGTCGTCAGCCCGAGCAGATCTGCTCTTCCGCGACGGCGACTCGATGGTCGTCGCGATGCTCGCCCGCTCGCTGCTCGCTGGAGAGCCGCTCGACTGGGCGATGTCGAGCGTGCTGTTCCTGCCCGAGTCCGCAGCCTTCACCGCCCTCGACGCAGCCTTGCCCGTCGATGCGAACGGCCTCTTCGCGATCAGCGCGGTGGTCAATCTGCTCGCCCTCTACGGCGCGATCCGGCTGGCTGCCGGCCGCGCCCGCGCGGGTGCGGCCCCTGTAGCCTGGTCCGTGCTCGCACTCTCGGTGTTCGGCGTGCTCGCCATGACCGACGTCTCCGCGTCGCGAGAGGCACTCGATCTCGCGTCGCTGCAGCTGACGACCACGTACTACTCCGCCACCGTCGTCGGCACGGTCTTCACCATCGGCATCGTGCGGCGCATGGTCGACAGCCACGAGCTCAGAGCGTGGCCCGCGATCGCCCTCGGAGTCGTCGCGCTCGTGTCCACCCTCTCGAACCCCCTCTACGCGGCGTGGGCGACGGTGCCGCTCGTGATCGTCCTGGCTGTCGCCGCGACGTCCTCGGAGCTGCGCTCCCGGACGTCGGTCATCATCGTCGTGCTGCTCGCCGGCACCGCACTCGGACTCCTGTCGCGTATTCCGCTCGCGGCATGGATCACGAAGACCGGTGTCGACTACGTGCAGCCCGGGCAGTGGCACGAGTCGATCGACTACTACGCGCGGCTCGTCGGCGAACGCATGCAGAGCCCTTTCTGGGTCATCGGGCTGCTGATCACTGCCGCGCTCCTCGTCGTCGCCGTCGTGCGAACCGTGCGGCCGCGCCGGCCCGGCTCACGACTGGTCGCCGCATCGGCCTGGGTCGCACCGGTCGTGGTCGTGATCGGGGCCATCGCACTGGGAACCCACGCGGCACGGTATCTGCAGCCGGTCGCCTTCGCTCCTGTGCTCGCGCTCGTCGCCGCTCCGCACGTCCCGCGGGTCAACCACAATGCGCGGAGGGCCGTGGCGGCGGTGGCCGGGGTCGTGCTGCTCATCATCGGTGGCCTCAGCATCCCTCGACTCACGGATGCCGCCGCCCGGCCCGACACCGATCTGGCCTGCGTCACCGCCTGGGTCGACGCTTCCGGCCGCACCGGTGCCGGCCAGTTCTGGACCGTGCGCCTTCCCAAGCTGCATCTGGCCGAATCCTCACGACTCGTGCAGGTCGATCATCGGCTCAACGCGTACGCCTGGCTGGTGAATCGCGCGGACTTCGCGGTCGGCGAGGTGTCGTTCCTCGTCGAGGATTCGCAGACGGTGCCGTGGGACCTGCCGGAGGCGGCTCTCCCCGAGACGATCATCGACTGCGGTCGGTACTCGATCCTGGACTTCGGCGCGGAGACACTGCCGTTGGGCCCGCAGCGCTCCTGATGCCCCGGTCCGCTCAGCGGGCGGGCGGCGCGGTGGTCGTGCCCTCACGGAATCGGCAGGTGAGGTGCAGGGTGAGGCCCGGCTCCCCCTGCAGCATGCGTGCGACCTGCTCTCCTGCAGCGCGCCCCTTCTCGACCGCCGGCTGCACACTGGTCGTGAGCACGAGGTCGCCGAGCCCATCGGCGGCGATGCCGTCGAATCCGGCGACGGACAGGTCCTCGGGCACGCGCAGCCCGAGCTCCTCCGCCGCACGGATGACGCCCACCGCGATCAGGTCGCTCTGGGCGAGGATCGCCGTCGGCCTCGTCGCGGCATCCGCCAGCAGCCGTCGCCCCGCGAAGAGGCCCTCATCGATGAAGCTGCCTCCCGCCGAGATCGCCGGAGCATCGGGGAAGATCTCGCGCATGCCGGCGAGGCGATCGATCGTCACATCCACCGTCGCCGCGTCGATGCGCTCCTGGGTGACCGGGCCCAGCTCGCGCCTTGTGTCGAGCGGCAGGGTGACCAGCGCCACATCGCGGTGTCCGAGATCGCGCAGGTGACGAGCGACGTCTGCGGCAGCGGCTGCGTTGTCGAGCATGATCTTCGGGATGCCCTCTCCGGCGTCGCCCTCGATCACGACGACCGGCAGTCCCCGACTGCGGACGATGTCGAGAGATGCCTTGGCACGCCCCGAGCATCCGATCAGCACGACCGCGTCGACAGGAGCGTTCGACAGTGACGATCCGTCATCGCCCGGCTCGTCGCGCATCAGCAGGATCCCCGCGCTCAGGTCGGCCATCCCGTCGGTGAGGCCGTCCATCATGGCGGTGGTCACCGGGTCGAGGAAGGCCGCGCGCAGATGCCCCTCGAGCACCACGGCGACGATGCCGCTGCGACCGCGGCGCAGGGAGGCCGCGCGGGGGTCGGGTCCGGCGTAGCCGAGTTCGGCTGCGGCCGCGAGCACGCGCTCGCGCGTGGCGGGGGCGACATTGGCCTTGCCGCTGAAGACGACGGATGCGGTCGAGGTCGCCACTCCCGCCTCGCGGGCGACATCGGCGATCGTCGCTCGGCGCGGGGTGTCGTGGCTCGTCATACTCCGAGGATAGCTCCCCGGGTTCTCGATCATCGAATCGATTCGATATGCTGTGCGACATGGACACGGCTCTCTCCCGATCGCAGTATGTGCGCTGGCGCACCGCGATCTTCGCGATCTTCCTCGCCAGCGGTCTGTCGATCGCGACCTGGGCGTCGCGTGTCCCCGACATCAAGCTCGCGCTCGAAGTCGACAAGGCGCAGGTCGGCATGCTGCTGCTCGGTGCGGGAATCGCCTCGATCATCGGAATCTCGACCAGCCCGGCGATCATGGCACGCACCGGCGCACGCCTCGGCATGATGGTGTCGATCTTCACCTTCGCCTCCGGCGTCGCCCTGATCGGTATCGGCGCCAACGTACTGGGTTCGTACTCGATCGTGCTGATCGGTCTCGTGCTGTTCGGCCTCGGCAACGGCTGCGTCGACGTCATGATGAACGTCGAGGCCACCGCGATCGAGCAGCACTCCGGCAAGACGATCCTTCCCCTCTTCCACGCCTTCTTCAGTTTCGGCACCGTGATCGGCGCCGGCCTCGGCGCCCTGGCCGCCCAGCTGCAGATCAATGTCTTCGCGCACACACTCGTCGTCGCGGTGCTGATCGCCTCGATCGGCGTCGTGAGCATCGCGAGTGTCCCCCGTCGTGCCGAAGCGCTCGATCCGGCGACCGACGACGGCGAGAAGGTGCACTGGCGCGAACGGATGCATGTCGCGATGTCCGCCTGGCGCGAACCCCGCACCTACGCGATCGGCGTCGTGATGCTCGGCATGTCGTTCGCAGAGGGCGGCGCCAACGACTGGCTGGCCCTCGGCGTCGCTGAGGACCACGGCGGCGGAACCGCGCTCGGTGCGGCCGCCCTCGCCACGTTCTCGGTCGCGATGACCGTCGTCCGCATCTTCGGCGGACCACTCGTCGACCGCTTCGGACGCGTGGCGGTGCTCCGCATCCTCGCCGTGGCCGCAGCCTCCGGCATCCTGCTCTTCATCCTCGCGCCCAGCCTCCCGCTGGTGTTCGTGGGTGCGGCGCTGTGGGGCGTCGGCGCATCGCTCGGCTTCCCGCTCGGAATGTCGGCCGCGGCCGACGACCCCGCCAAGGCGGCTGCGCGCGTGAGCGCCGCGGCGACGATCGGCTACATCTCGTTCCTCGGCGGCCCGCCCGTGCTCGGCTTCATCAGCGAGCACATCGGCCTGCTGAACACGCTCTACATCCTGGTCGTCCTGGTCGTGCTGTCCGGCCTGTTCTCGGGTGCCGCCCGGCCGTTGCGCAAGGACGAGATGTCCGACGCACCCGTCACCGCAGAAGGAGTGCGCCCGACGAAGTAGGCTCGACGGGTGCGTCTCGTCATCGCCCGCTGCTCCGTGGATTACACGGGCCGGCTCAATGCTCACCTCCCGCTTGCCACGCGTCTGCTCGTGCACAAGGGAGACGGGAGTCTGCTCGTGCACTCCGACGGCGGCAGCTACAAGCCGCTGAACTGGATGAGCCCGCCCTGCTCCCTCGCCTCCGAGGAGCCGGGTGAAGAGGAGTCGATCGCCGGCGTCACCGAGGTCTGGCGCGTCACGCACAAGAAGACCGGTGACGCGCTGCGCGTGCAGATCTACGAGATCCTGCACGACACCAATCACGACTTGGGCGTCGACCCCGGTCTGCAGAAGGACGGCGTAGAAGCCGACCTGCAGCGTCTGCTCGCCGAGCAGGTCGAGCGCATCTCGGACGGCGCGACCCTGGTGCGCCGCGAGTACCCGACGGCCATCGGGCCCGTCGATCTCCTCGTGCGGGATGCCGACGGCGCGGCCATCGCGGTCGAGATCAAGCGTCGCGGCGACATCGACGGGGTCGAGCAGCTCACCCGCTACCTCGAGCTGCTGGGCCGCGATCCGCACCTCGCCCCCGTGCAGGGCGTCTTCGCCGCCCAGGAGATCAAGCCGCAGGCGCGTGTGCTGGCCGAAGACCGCGGCATCCGCTGCCTCGTGCTCGACTACGACGACATGAAGGGCATCGAGTCCGGCATCCCCCGCCTCTTCTGAGGTGAGCTGCACAGATGTTCACCGCGGTCGGTCGACTCGTGCACTGCCCATAGGCTGGAAGGTATGGCTTCTTCTCCCTACTCGTGCGTGCTCTGGGACGTCGACGGCACCCTCGCCGACGCGTCGGTCGGCATCCTTCGCCGCCTGAACGTCGCCCTCACGCACTTCGGTCATCCCGCTCCGACGCGCGAGCAACTGGTGCACTGGATCGGGCCGCCGATGTTCGAGTCCTTCCAGGCGCAGGCGGGGATGACTCCCGAGCAGTCCGCCGACGCCGTGGCGTTCTACCGCACGCTCGGCAAGGCCGACGGATACACGACCGACGTCAGGACCTACCCGGGCGTCCCCGAGATCATCCGCGACCTGCACGCCGCCGGCATCCCGCAGGCGACCGCGAGCTCGAAGCCCGAGATCCAGGTCGATGCGATCATCGACTTCTTCGAACTCCGCCCGTACTTCCTCACGACCGTCGGCGCGACGCCTGACGAATCGACCCTCGCGTCGAAGACCGACATCGTGGCCGAGGCGCTGCGCCGTCTGGCCGACCGCGGCGCTGACGTCTCACGCCCCGTGCTCATCGGCGACCGACACCACGATGTCGAGGGCGGCAACGCGAACGGCGTCCCCGTGGTCTTCGTCGAGTGGGGCTTCAGCGACTCGCACGAAGGTGACGAGGCGGCGTTCCGCGCAGCATCCGCCGACGAGCTGCGCGCGCTTCTGCTGAACTGACCTTCGGGCCGGCCGCCGACCCGCCGCCTCGGGGAGGAGAACTCTCCTTGGGGAGGAGCCTCGGCGCGCAGTTCTCCTCCCGAGGCGCAGTTCTCCTCCCGAGGGGCAGACCGGGCCCGCCGCCGCAGGCGGAACAACCGTCGAAATCAGCCCGCAACGCACAGAACTCCCTGCCGGAAGGTCGCAACGGGTTGCGGCCCCCGGTCAGGGAGTTCTATGGACGTCCGCTCTCAGAGCGGACGGATGTTCTCAGCCTGCAGGCCCTTGGGGCCCTGCGCCACGTCGAACTCGACTCGCTGATTCTCTTCAAGAGAGCGGTAGCCGGATGACTCGATGGCGGAGTAGTGCGCGAAAACGTCAGCGCCGCCGTCGTCGGGGGAGATGAAGCCGAAGCCCTTCTCCGAGTTGAACCACTTAACCGTGCCCTGGGTGCTCATGTACTGCCTGTTCTGCTGGAAAGAAGCCGACGCAGGATGCCCCGACGTGCTCCACGCTAGTGGAGCACGCGCTGAGCGGAAGTCTCGGGGTCAGCCCGTAACCCAAATGTTGCACGAGCGGTCACATGACGGGCGCGGATGAACGCAATCGACGTGCCCAGAAAATGGTGTGGCCCTCACCGCGGGGGGAGCGATGAGGGCCGAAGACGACCGGAGGGTGCGTCAGATTCCAGCCTAACCCCTCCGAAGGGCTTTTGTCCCCCATTTGGGGGACAAAACGAAAACTTGTCAGAAGGAGACAAACGATAGCGGCCCTCTCGAGCAATCCGTTGGGGACAGAACTACTCGAGAGGGCCCAATCGCATGCACGAATCGCCTTTGCCTCTGGGGAAGGCAGTCCGTCTCTGGGGAAGACGAAGACGATCAATCCCCTGTGCATGCACTTTCACACTAGGGGAGGCTGCAGGATCCCGCTACGGGGGTTGACGCCGTGCGACGTCGACGGAGACCGACGCCGCACCGCCTCGCGAGTAGCCTGGTGCGGTGACCATGCTGAACAAGGACATGACCCTGTGCATCTCGCTGTCTGCACGCCCGAGCAACAACGGCACACGATTCCACAACTTCCTCTACGAGGAGCTGGGTCTCAACTGGATCTACAAGGCGTTCGCTCCGACCGACCTCGGCCAGGCGATCGCCGGCGTGCGAGGCCTCGGCATCCGCGGCTGCGCGATCTCGATGCCCTTCAAGGAGGACGTCATCGCGCTCGTCGACCGCATGGACCCCTCAGCGACAGCCATCGACTCGGTGAACACGATCGTGAACGACGACGGGGTGCTCACGGCCTACAACACCGACTACAGCGCGATCGCCCAGCTGATCGAGCGCAACGCCCTCGACCCCGAGGCGTCCGTGCTGCTGCGCGGCTCGGGAGGGATGGCCAAGGCCACGGCCGCCGCCTTCCGTGACGCCGGTTTCTCGCGGGTCACGATCGCGGCGCGCAACGAAGAGCGCGGTCGAGGGCTGGCCGATCTCTACGGCTTCACCTGGACGGCGGATGCGGATGCCGTGACGGCCGACATCATCGTGAACATCACGCCGATCGGCATGGCGAATGGGGCGGACGAGCATGCACTGTCGTTCACTGAGGAGCAGATCGCGGCGGCATCCGTCGTGTTCGACGTCGTCGCCCTGCCTGCCGAGACGCCGCTGATCGCAGCGGGGCGCGCAGTCAACAAGACGGTCATCACCGGTGCGGAGGTCGCGACCCTGCAGGCGCTCGAGCAGTTCGTGCTCTACACCGGAATCCGCCCGACCCCCCGCCAGGTAGCGGCGGCCGAGGAGTTCATGCGGGCGCAGTGACCACCCCGCCCGTATGACACGGTGGAGGCGGTCACGCAGCCAGAGCGCGGGCCCGCTCACTCCCCCGTGCGCGAGACCGTCACCTGGATGCTCTTCATGAGCGGCTGGTCGCTCTGCGCGCTGAAGTCCTTGCGCCCGATCAGCACGTTCATCTCAGGCATGTAGCCGGCGGCGCTGCCACGAGGCAGGTCATAGGGCACGGCGCGGAATGCCCTCAGCATCCGCGTCGATCCGTCTTTCGAGGTCGACACGATGTCGACGAGGTCACCCTCGACGAGACCTCGGTCGCGCATGTCGTCCTCGTGCAGGAACACGAGCTCGCGCAGGTTCTTCACGCCGCGATAGCGGTCGTTGTTCGAGTAGATCGTCGTGTTCCACTGGTCGTGCGAGCGCATGGTCTGCAGCACCAAGGTGTCGCCGGACTCGGGGATGACGTTCGGCAGCGGCGCGTGCGAGAACTCGGCACGCCCTGACGGGGTCTCGAACACGCGATCCCTGGCCGGCTGGGGGATGCGGAAGCCGTGCCTGTCGCGGATCAGGTCGTTGAACCCCTCGAACCCTGGAAGCACCTTCGCCATCACCTCGCGGATGTTGTCGTAGTCGCCGACGTACCAGTCCCAGGGCGTGGCCGTGTGGGGCAGCGTCGCCTTCGCGATCCCGGCGATGATCGCCGGCTCCGACCGCAGGTACGCGGATGCCGGTTGCTTGCGCCCCATCGAGAGGTGCACCATGCTCATCGCGTCTTCGACCGTGATGCCCTGTGGGCCCTGAGCCTGCTGGTCGCGTTCGGTGCGGCCGAGGCAGGGCAGGATCAGCGCCTTCGCGCCGTGCACGAGGTGACTGCGGTTGAGCTTGGTGCTCACCTGCACCGTCAGGCGGCACTTCTCGAGCCCCTGCGCCGTGAACGGGGTGTCGGGAGCCGCGAGCACGAAGTTGCCGCCCATGCCGACGAACACCTTCACGCGGCCGTCATGCATGGCCTCGATCGTGCGCACGGTGTCGAGTCCAGGATGCCGTGGAGGGTCGATGCGGCATGCGGCGGCGAGACGGTCGAGCCAGGCGTCGGTGGGATGATGGTCGATTCCGCAGGTGCGGTTGCCCTGCACGTTGCTGTGCCCGCGGATGGGTGAGGGACCTGCGCCCGTGCGCCCGATGTTGCCTCTGAGCAGCAGCACGTTGACGATCTCGCGCACGGTGTCCACGCCGTGCTCGTGCTGGCTCACGCCGAGGCACCAGCTGATGATCGTGCGCTCGGCCGCCAGGTACACGGCAGCGGCCGAGCGGATCTGCGCCTCTGTCAGCCCCGACTGCGTGACCAGGTCGGCCCAGGTGGTGGCCTCGACGAGCGCTCGGTACTCCTCTACCCCGCTCGTCAGAGCGCCGAGGAACCCGGAATCGAGAACGGAGGGGTCATCGCCAGCAGCCTCGAAGACGACCTTCGACATGCCTCTGATCAGAGCCAGGTCACCGCCTGGGCGCACCTGCAGATTCATGGTGCTCGTGCCCGTGGCCGTGAAGCGCGCCATGTCGACGAAGTCGTGCGGCACGATCGTTCGGGTGGCACCGGCTTCGACGAGCGGGTTGACGTGCACGACCTGGGCACCGCGCTTCACGGCATCCGACAGCGCCGTGAGCATGCGAGGAGCGTTGGACGCCGCGTTCACGCCCAGCACGAAGAGTGCGTCGCAGTCGTCCCAGTCGTGCAGGTCGACCGTGCCCTTGCCTGTGGCGATCGAGGCTTTGAGGGCGCGGCCAGACGCCTCATGACACATGTTCGAGCAGTCGGGCAGGTTGTTGGTGCCGTACTCGCGCACCATCAGCTGGTAGAGGAAGGTCGCCTCATTGCTCAGCCGACCCGACGTGTAGAACGATGCCTCGTCGGGGCTGTCGAGCGCCTGAAGCTCGTCGCCGACCAGCGCGAACGCGTCGTCCCACGTGATCGGCACGTAGTGGTCGGTGTCCGCGTCGTAGACCATCGGCTCGGTCAGGCGCCCCTGATCCTCGAGGTCGAAGTCGGGCCAGGTCGCGAGCTCGGTGACCGTGTGCTCCGCGAAGAAGCGCCGGTCGACCCGCTTGCGCGTCATCTCCCAGGTGACGTGCTTGATGCCGTTCTCACAGATGTCGAGCTTGAGGTTGCCGAGGTCGTCGGGCCACGCGCACCCGGGGCAGTCGTAACCCGAGACGGGATGGTTCATCTGCAGCATCGAGAGCGGACCGGCGATCGGTACGCGCTGCTCCACCACCACCCGCCCCACTGACAGCGCCGCACCCCACCCAGCCGCGGGGTGACCGTAGGGCTTGCGCGACCACGGCCGATCGGTGCGAGGGCCGTAACCACCCTGGCGCGGCTCGACCGGCATCAGCCCGAAGGCGGTTCCGGCCGTTCCGGCGGCCCCTGCGGTTCCCTGGCTATCGAGCATGGTGTGCCCCTTCTTCAGACTGCGCAGACGACCCGAGCGACTCGGCTCCGATGCGCACCCGATGCGCGTGCGTGTAGATGTTCATCGACCGCCCGCGAACGAATCCGACGAGCGTCACCCCCGACTCCTCGGCGAGGTCCGCCGCGAGAGAAGAGGGCGCCGAGACGGCGCTGAGCAGAGGGATGCCGGCCATCGCGGCCTTCTGCACCAGCTCGAAGCTGGCTCGACCAGAGACCTGCAGGATCTGCCGGTGCAGGGGCATCCGGTCGTTCAGCAGCGCCCAGCCCACCACCTTGTCGACGGCGTTGTGCCGCCCGACGTCTTCGCGCAGCACGAGCAGGTCTCCGGTATCGGCATCGAAGAGAGCAGCCGCGTGCAAGCCGCCCGTCTTGTCGAACGCCGCCTGTTCTGCGCGCAGACGATCGGGGAAGGCGGCGATCTGCTCGGCATCCACCTGGACGTCGTCGTCGGAGAGCGGATGCCGCGACACCGTGCGCACCGCGTCGATGCTGGCCTTGCCGCAGACGCCGCACGAACTGGTCGTGTAGAAGCGCCGGGCAGCATCGGGGTCGGGAAGTGCGACGCCGTGGGCGAGGCTGATGTCGAGCACGTTGTAGGTGTTCTCCTGGCCGCCCGTTCCCGGCCCACCGCAGTGGATCGCCGAGTGGAATTCGGCCGCCTCGGCGATGATCCCCTCGGACACGAGGAACCCTGCGGCCAGCTCGACGTCGTGGCCCGGCGTGCGCATCGTCACAGCGAGCGGCGAGCCCGCGACGCGTATCTCCAGCGGCTCCTCGACGGCGAGCGTGTCGGCGCGACGGCTCGCACCCTCGCCGAGGGTGAGCTTCAGAATCGGTCTCCGCGTCGTGATCCGCCCCACACCAGCGAGCGTACTCCGCGGTTTCGATCGGATCAGCCGTGATCAGGCAGAGAGAGCTCCGGCAAGCAGCCAGAGCCGCTCAACGCCGAGCAACGGCGGCGTCCACCACTCGACCGTCTACGAGATGCAGCACCCCGTGCATGCGCGGGAGGTGCACGAGGTCATGCGTGACGAGCAGCGTCGAGGTGTTCAATTCGTCGGTGAGCCGCAGGATGAGGTCGATGATCGCAGCCCCGCGTTCCTGATCGAGCGCGCTGGTGGGCTCGTCGACCAGAAGCACGCTCGGATCGTTCATCAGGGCTCGAGCGATGTTGACTCGCTGACGCTGTCCGCCGGAGAGCTGGTGCGGCCTCTTGTGACCGTGCTCCGCGAGGCCGACTGCCGAGAGCAGCTCATCCGCACGGGCTGCCGCCTTGGCACGATGGCGTCGGCTGTGCGGGGCACCGAGCTCGTTCATGACGCTCAGCTGCTCACGGGCAGTCAAGGACGGGATGAGGTTGGGCTGCTGGAAGACGATCCCGATCCGGTCCCGCCGCAGACGCGTCGCTTCGGCCGGGCTTAGTGCCGTGACGTCGCTCCCGTCGATGAGGATCGCACCGGAGTCCGGCCGCAGCAGGGTGCCGGCGACGGCGAGCAGGCTCGACTTGCCGGAGCCGCTGGGGCCCGTGATGCCGGTGACGGTTCCCGGGTGCGCGGTGAGGGACACGCCATCCACGGCGGTCACGCGGGAGTCGCCGTCGGGGAAGGTCAGAGTGATGTCGTGCAGGCGGATCATCGGTTGCTCCCGAGTGCGGTGAGGGGGTCGGCGGAGGTGACGGATCGCAGGGCGAAGGCGGCGCCCGCGAGGCCGAGGGCGATCATGATGCCTCCAGGAAGGATCGTCGTGACAGGGCTCAGCAGGAACGGAAGGGCGGTGCCGGCGAGCAGGCCGAGCACGGTGACCAGCCCCAGCCCTGTGCCGATGCCCACCAGCAGGACGATCAGCGCCTGACCCAAGGCATCGCGGATCAGGGATCGCGTGCTCGCGCCGAGCGCCTTGAGGACGGCGACATCACCCTTGCGCTGCATGGTCCACACAGTGAAGAAGGCCCCGATGACGAGTCCCGAGATGCCGAACAGCATGGCCACCATGAGCAGGAGCGATCCGATCTCGGAGCGGAAGGCGCTCAGCGCCGTCAGCGATCCGAGGGTCGTCTCCGAGATCGTGTCGTTCGCGGCATCCGCGGCATCCCAGTCAGGGGCGCCCGTGACCGCGAGGACCGTGGCGTAGGCATCGGGGTTTCCCGTGGATGCCGAGTACGCCTGCCAGTCGTGCAGGGTCATCTGCACGACCGGCGTGTGGCTGTACCAGGCATCTCCCTCGACGGTCTCGACGCCGTAGGAGACGCCGGCGATCTCGATCTGGTCTCCGACCTTCACGCCGAGCTCATCCGCAGCGGGCACCGATAGACGCAGCTGCCCATCCCCGGAGGGGGCGTCGTCGTCGAAGCCGGGCTCGACACCGAACACCGCGATCGCGACACGGGTGTCGTCGGTCTCGGCGCGGGTCTGGCTGATGCCCAGGGGGCGCGCGTCGGTCACGTCGGCCGTCGCCGCCCACTCCATCGCCTGCTTCTCGGTGATCGCGGAGTCCGCGAAGCTGGCCGCCCCGTCTTCACCAGACGGGGAGGAGAACACGATGCGGTCTGCGGGAAGTGCGAGCACTCCCGAGACGTTCTGGATGGCGAGGCCCCCCGTCAACCCGCTGAGGAACCCCACGAGAAGGGTGATGAGAGCGACGACGGAGCCGATGAGGACGAAGCGTCCCTGGGCGAAGCGAAGATCGCGTAGCGCGACGAACATGACGGTTGCCTTTCCTGTCTCCGATGCGGCGACCATTCCACTCTCGCCGTCGGCGTCGTCAAGGTCATCGGCCGCTCGGAGAGCATTCCCCGCCCAGGATGAGTACTCCTCGATCGTCCTTTCGGACGATGCCTGGCTCGGAGCGGCGGCGTAGAGTTCGATCCATGGCGCATACCGCTCTGACCCCGGTGTTCGTGGGTCTGCGGACGGGTCTTCACGTTCTCTTCTTCGCCCTGACGGGGGTCGTCATCGCCCGCGCCGCGCTCGACCCGTCGGAGTCGAGCGTCTCCGCCATCGTGCTGGCGCTAGTCGTCGGCGCGACGTATGCAGCGGGTGTGCTGCTCGCTCGTCTCTCGCACCGACGACGGGTGATGTCGCTGATCTGGCTGGCCCTGCTCTCAGCGGAGTGGCTGGGTCTGCTCGGGGTCAGCGCCGATGCCGCCTACCTCGTCTTCCCGCTGTTCTTCCTGTTCCTCCACCTTCTCGGGCGCTGGGCGGGATCCGCCGCGATACTCGTGTCGACGATCGTCGCGGTCTGCGCGCTCGGCATCCACGGCGGGTGGAGCGTCGGCGGGGTCGTCGGACCGTTCGTCGGCGCCGCCGTCGCACTCCTGATCGGCCTCGGCTACCAGGCCCTCGCGAGAGAGGCCGAGCAACGCGAAGCGCTGGTCGGTGAGCTGCTCGCGACCCGTGGTCAGCTGGCCGCGCAGGAGCACGAATCGGGTGTTCTCGCGGAGCGCGCTCGCCTTGCCCGCGAGATCCACGACACGCTCGCGCAGGGGCTCTCCAGCATCCAGATGCTGCTGCATGCCGCAGAGCGCGCCGATGCCGATCGCCCCGGAATCGAGCACATCCGACTCGCGCGAGAGACAGCTGCCGCGAACCTCGTCGAGGCGCGGCGGTTCATCCGGGAGCTCACCCCACCCCAGCTCGACGATCAGACGCTCGGCGGGGCGCTGCGGCGGCTGGCCCGCACGCAGTGGGCGACCCAGGGACTCGACGTGCAGGTGCGGGTGTCCGACACGATCGTCCTGCCCATGCACCTGCAGACAGCGCTGCTGCGCATCACACAGGGCGCCATTGCCAACGTCCTCCAGCACGCTCACGCGAAGACCGCAACGGTCACCATCAGCGTCGAGAACGACCACCTGCGCTTCACCGTCGAGGACGACGGAACCGGATTCGAGGCGGAGATTCCTGCATCGGGGACCGCCGAGAGGTCGGATTCCTTCGGTCTGCGCGCCACCGCCGAGCGGGTGCAGCAGCTGGGCGGGCGGCTCGAGATCGATGCGGCACCCGGACAGGGAACAACGCTCACCGTCGATCTCCCGCTGACGGAGTTCGCATGATCCGCCTCGTGATCGCCGACGATCACCCCATCGTCCGCGCCGGTCTCACTGCCCTGTTCAGCCTCGAACCGGATCTGGAGGTGGTCGCCGAAGCAGCCACACCCGAAGAGGCCGTCGCCTGCGCCGAGCGCGAGAATCCCGACGTGGTGCTGATGGATCTGCAGTTCGGTTCCCACTCCCAGAACACGGGCGTGGATGCGACTCGCCGTATCCGGGCGCTCGAGGCACCGCCCTATGTGCTCGTGCTCACCAACTACGACACGGATGCCGACATCCTCGGCGCCGTCGAGGCCGGCGCGAGCGGCTACCTGCTGAAGGACGCCCCGCCGCATGAGCTGACCGCCGCCGTGCGCGCGGCAGCCGCGGGAGAGAGCGCGCTCGCACCCGTGATCGCCTCCCGTCTGCTGGATCGCATGCGCGCGCCGCGCGTCAGCCTCAGCAGTCGCGAGATCGAGGTCCTCGAGCTCGTCGCCGCGGGGCGATCGAACAGCGAGGTGGCAGACGAGCTCTTCGTCAGCGAGACGACCGTGAAGTCGCATCTCGCGCACATCTTCTCGAAGCTCGACGTCAGTTCACGCACCGCCGCGGTCTCGGCGGCACGTCGGAAAGGGATTCTGCGCTGAGACGGATGAGTCTCAGACGGCAGGCGGCGCCGCGGTCGACGCGCGCACGATCAGCTGCGACCCGAGAGTCACGACCTCATCGATGGCTGTGCCGTTCATCGCCTGGAGCAGCAGATCCACGGCGAGCGCACCGCTGCGTTCGATCGGCATCCGCACCGTCGTGAGCGCGGGCGTGACCGCACCGGCCAAGTCGATGTCGTCGATGCCGACGATGCTGATGTCTGCGGGGCAGCGCTTGCCGAGCTCGAGCAGTCCGGCCTCGAGCCCGAGGGCGACGAGGTCGTTGTAGGCGATGACTGCCGTGGCGCCGCTTGCCGCGGCCGGAGCGGCGGCGGCGCGGCCGCCCTGGATGGAAGCGGCATGGTGGCTGAGTCCGGTGAGGCGGATGCCGTGGCGCTCGCACGCACGGGCCACGGTGTCGGCGCGACGCACGTCGGCCCATGACCCACGCGGACCCGCGGCGTACGCGATGTGCGTGTGCCCGAGCGCCGCGAGGTGCTCGATCGCCTGCGCGGGCCCGTGCTCGGTGTCCATCAGCACGCAGGGCGCGCCGTCGATCTGACGGTTGACCACGACATAGGGGGTGTCGCCGACCAGTTCGAGCACGTCGGCGTCGGGCAGACGCGGGCTGCACAGCAGCATCCCGTCGAGCTTGCGGGCCTGCTCGATCTGCTCGCGCTCTCGGCGCAGGTCTTCATCGGCGTCGAAGAGCACGATGCGATGGCGTCCGTGCCACGCCTGCCCCTGGATCGCCTTGAGCAGCGTCGCGTAGACAGGGTTCGAGACGTCGGGCACGACGACACCGAACGTGCGGGTCGCGGTGGCGGACTGCGAGGTGGCGTAGCCGAGTTCGCCCGCAGCTTCGAGCACGCGGCCGAGCGTGGTGGGCGCGAGACGATCCGGCTCTCCGAACGCTCGTGAGGCGGTCGCGATCGACACTCCTGCGCGCCGTGCCACGTCTGTCAGCGTCGCTGCCATCTCGACCTCCCACCCCTCGCAGTAATCCTACGATCCTCCACCTCGATGTAAAACAGGTTGACAAGTTTGTACAAACACTGCACACTTATTTGCATGACGATCAACGCCGATCACCCTCAGCGGTGCGCGGCCCCGAGCGAAGGAGCCACCGCGTGAGCACCCCAGCACCGGCCCTGCGCCGCACGACCGCTGCGACAGCCACCCCCCTGGTCGCCCCCACCGAGGCCGGCATCCTGCACCTCGGAATCGGCAGCTTCCACCGCGCGCACCAGGCCGTGTACACCGCGGCCGCCCTCCAGTCCTCCGGCGGCGACTGGGGCATCGTCGGCGTCGCATCCCGTTCGCGGTCCATCGTCGACGCGATGCACGCGCAGGACATGCTCTACTCGGTCGCGACCATCTCGCCCGGCAGCACGTCACTCACGATCCCCGGCGTGCACACCGACGCATTCGTCGGCGCCGAGCAGCCCGAACGCGTCATCGCGCAGATTGCCGACCCCGGCATCCGTATCGTGACCCTCACCGTCACCGAGAACGGCTACAGCTACTCCCCCGCCACCCAGCGCCTCGACCTCGATGACGACACGGTGCGCGCCGACCTGCGCGGCGGAGCCGCCCGCTCGACGATCGGCCAGCTCGCCCGCGGTCTGCAGGCCCGCGCTGCTGCCGGTGGCGCTCCGATCTCGATCCTCAGCTGCGACAACCTGTCGGCCAACGGCAAGCACACCGAGAAGCTGGTGCGCGAGTTCCTGCACGAGCTGCCCGGCTCCGAGGGAGTCGACGCGCTCGCCTTCCTCGACAGATCCGTGTCGTTCCCGTCGAGCATGGTCGACCGCATCGTGCCGTCGACCACCGCCGAGCTGCGCACCCGTGTCAGCAGCCTGCTCGGTGCGCGCGATGGCATCCCCGTGCCCGCCGAGCCGTTCACGATGTGGGCCATCGAAGACCGCTTCGCCGGCGGCCGCCCCGCGTGGGAGGCCGGTGGCGCCGTCTTCACCGACGAGGTCGCACGCTACGAGCAGATGAAGGTGCGGCTGCTCAACGGCACGCACTCGCTCATCGCCTACCTCGGGGCACTCAGCGGAGTCGGCACGATCCCCGAGGCGATCGGACTCGACCGCATCGAGCGTGCCGCTCGTGCCGTGCTGCGCGACGAGTACGAGCCCTCGATCGAGGTGCCGTCCGGCATCGACATCCGCGCCTACGAGACCGAGCTGTTCGAGCGCTGGGCCAACAGCGCGCTCGGCCACCGCACCAGCCAGGTCGGCACCGACGGCTCGGTCAAGCTGCGTCAGCGCATCCCCGAGCCGGCCCTGCTCGCCCTCGGGAACGGCGAGATGCCGCATCTGATCGCGCTGACGGTCGCCGGATACCTGTCGTGCATCGCACCGCTGCCCGGATTCGACCCCGGCCTGCACGCCGCCGCAATGACCGACGGCGCCCGCGAGCGCCTCGCCGGATACTCGGCCAGGGCCCGCAACGGTCACGAGCTCGCGCAGCGCGTGATCAGCGAGCTGCACCTGTTCGGTGATGGACTCGGATCTCAGGATGCGTTCATCGCCCGAGTCGGCGAACTGATCGACACCATCCAGCGACGCGGCGTCGATGCCGCGATAGCGGATGCCGTCTCGGCATCCCAGACCCCCACGTCATCACTCACCAGCACTTCATCACTCACCGGCACAGAGGAGATGCAGCCATGAAGGCTCTCGCCATCCACGGCAAAGAAGACATCCGCTGGGAGGACCGCGAGGTTCCGAACCCGGGCGACGGCGAGGTGCGCCTCCGCGTGAACTACGTCGGCATCTGCGGATCCGACCTGCACTACTACTTCCACGGCGCCAACGGCGAGTACACGATCCAGGAGCCGCTGACCCCCGGTCATGAGCTCTCGGGTGTCGTCGACCTCGACCCCTCGGGTCGCCTCGCCCCCGGAACCCCCGTCACGGTGCACCCCGCGCGCTACGGCCCGGAGGTGCCCGGTCTCGAGGACCGCCCGCACCTGCGCCCCGGCGGCGACTACTTCGGCAGCGCCGCGGCGAACCCGCACCGCCAGGGCGGAGCATCCGAGATGCTGATCGTTGAAGAGCAGATGATCCGCGTCCTCCCGACCTCTCTTCCGCTCGAGCGCGCAGCGCTGGCCGAGCCCCTCGCCGTCGCGATCCACGCCGTGAACCTCGCCGGCGACATCGCCGGCAAGCGGGCGCTCGTGATCGGAGCCGGCCCGATCGGCCTCCTCGTCGTGGCTGCTGCGGTCAAGGCCGGAGTATCCGTCGTCGGCGCCAGCGACGTGCGCGAAGAGCCCCTCGACCGGGCCAAGTCCCTCGGCGCGACCGAGGTCTCTCTCGTCGGCCGCGACTCGATCGAGAACGAGTCGTACGACGTCGTGTTCGAGTGCTCCGGTGTCGGAGTCGCGCTCTCGTCTGCAGTCCGCGCCGCTCGCCGCGCCGGCTCGATCGTGCAGGTCGGCATGCTCCCCAACGCCGACATCGGCGTGAACCTCGCCCCGATGCTCGCGAAGGAGCTCACGATCCGCGGCGCCTTCCGCTTCTCCACCGAGATCGACGACGCGGTCGCCCTGCTGACCGAGTCCGACGCCCTCGACTCCGTCATCTCTCACGTCCTCCCGGCATCCGACGCCGTCCAGGCCTTCGAGCTCGCTCGCGACTCGTCGGCCTCGGCGAAGGTCCTGCTCTCCCTCTAGTCGCCCCTCCGCGCCCCCGCGCACCTCACCTGTTCCTGGTCCGAAGGAGTACCTCCCATGTCAGAACCGCAGACGACGGCCACGGCCGCCGACCCCGCAGCGAAGAGATCCGTCCGTGATCTCGTTCGTGCCGCCATCTCCGGGTGGCTCGGCACGGCGCTGGAGTTCATGGACTACCAGCTCTACTCGCTGGCAGCCGCACTCGTCTTCGCCGACCTGTTCTTCTCCTCCGAGAACCCGGCAGTCGCCGTGGTCGCCGCGATGGCCACCTATGGCGTCGGCTACGTCGCCCGCCCGGTCGGTGCGTTCTTCTTCGCTCGCCTGGGTGACAGGACCGGCCGCACGAAGGTGCTGTTCTACACGATCCTCCTGATGGGACTCGCGACCACCCTCATCGGCTTCCTGCCGACGTACAACCAGGTGGGCGTCCTCGCGCCGATCCTCCTCGTGCTGCTGCGCATCGCGCAGGGCTTCGGCGCGGGAGCCGAGATCTCGGGCGCCGGCGTCATGCTCGCCGAGTACGCACCGGCCAAGCGCCGTGGCATCATCGCCTCCCTCGTCGCGCTCGGTACGAACTGCGGCACGCTGCTCGCCTCCGGCATCTGGGCGATCCTGCTCGTCGCCTACAGCGAGCAGGAGGTCATCGACTGGGCATGGCGCATCCCGTTCATCGGCAGCGCGATCATCATGCTCTTCGCGATCTGGGTGCGCTTCAACCTTAAGGAGACCCCGGTCTTCGAGGAGCGCGACGACGTCGTCGACGGCAAGGCCCTCTCCCGTGAGGAGACGATCCAGCTCGCCACCGAGACCAACGACATCCGCACGCTCGAGGCGATGCAGCGCAAGCCCTGGAAGGCGTTCTCGATCGCACTGCTGCTGCGCTTCGGGCAGGCCGGCAACTCGGGCATGATCCAGACCTACCTCATCAGCTACATCACCGTCGTGCTGCTGCTCGACCGCGCGATCGGCGTCAACGCCGTGATCGTCTCGTCGCTCGTGGCCTTCATCACGGTGCCGCTGTCTGGCTGGCTCGGCGACCGCTTCGGCCGCAAGCGCATGTACATGGTGTGGTCGGTCGTGGCGCTCATCATCATCGTCCCGACGATGCTCATGATCAGCAGCGGCGTCACGGTTCAGGTCTTCATCGGCTACGTCGTGCTGCACAACCTCGCGGTGATGAGCTTCGCATCGCTCGAGAACCTCACGCTGCCCGAGCTCTTCGGCTCGCGCAACCGCTACACGTTCACGGCCATGGCCCGCGAGATCGCCGCCATCATCGCGACCGGCGCCGGCCCCGTCATCGCCGCCGCGTGGGTCTCGGCCGTCACCGGCTCGTTCATCCCGATCATCATCATGCTCTTCATCTTCACCCTGAGCGCCCTCATCGCCTCGATCTGGATGCCGGAGGTCGCCGGCCGCGACCTGACGGACCCGCGCGACGCGATCTGACCGAACCGACACCCACTCGGGGTGCGGCCGACCCGAACGGCCGCACCCCGCCCCACCCACTTCTGAGGAACCTCTGCCATGACCATCGAGATCGTCGACGTCAACATCACCAGCCCCGGACGCAACTTCGTCACGCTCAAGATCACGACCTCCGACGGGATCGTCGGCCTGGGCGACGCCACGCTCAACGGACGCGAGCTCGCGGTCGCCTCGTACCTCTCCGACCACGTCGCCTCGATGCTCATCGGCCGCGATGAAGACCGCATCGAAGACACCTGGCAGTACCTCTACCGCGGCCCATACTGGCGTCGCGGCCCCGTCACCATGGCAGCGATCGCCGCGGTCGACATGGCTCTGTGGGACATCAAGGCCAAGAAGGCCGGGATGCCGCTTTACCAGCTGCTCGGCGGCGCCAGCCGCGAGGGTGTCCGCGTCTACGCCCACGCCTCGGGCACCGACTACGCGGCACTGAAGAACGCGATCACCGGCTACGAAGAGCTCGGCTACACCGCCGTGCGCGTGCAGACCGGTGTGCCCGGCCTCGGCCAGATCTACGGCGTCTCGTCGACCGGGCCCGGCGTGCGCTACGACTACGAACCGGCCAAGCGCTCGGGAGATCGCCCGAGCGAGGAGACGTGGGACACCCGCAACTACCTCCACCACATGCCAGGGATCTTCTCGCAGATCCGTGAGGACTTCGGCACCGACCTGCGCATCCTGCACGACGGACACCACCGGATGTCGCCGATCGAGGCCGCGCGCTTCGCGAAGGACATCGAGCCCTACGACCTGTTCTGGCTCGAGGACTGCACCCCGGGCGAAGACCAGACCGCGCTGCGCCTCGTGCGCCAGCACTCGACGACGCCACTCGCGATCGGAGAGGTCTTCAACTCGGTCTTCGACTACCAGACCCTCATCACCGAGCGTCTGATCGACTACGTGCGCTCGGCCGTCACCCACACCGGCGGCATCACGGCCATGAAGAAGCTGCTCGACTTCGCCGCGATCTACGGCATCAAGTCCGGCATCCACGGCCCCACCGACATCTCGCCGGTCGGCATGGCGGCGGCTCTGCACCTCGACCTCGCGATCCACAACTTCGGCATCCAGGAGTACATGCCGCACAACGAGCAGACGCTCGAGGTGTTCCAGACCTCCTTCACGTTCGATCGGGGCTTCCTGCACCCCGGCGACAAGCCCGGACTCGGTGTCGACCTCGATGAGGATGCCGCAGCCGGCCACGAGTACACCAAGGCCTACCTGCCGGTGAACCGCCTGCTCGACGGGACCGTTCATGACTGGTGAGGTTCGCCGGGTCGCCCTGCCGCAGCGCACTGTCGACTCGCGCCTGATCGTCGTCGCCCGTGCGAAGCGGGCCGAGGACTACGACGCCGTGCTCGACGTGCTCGTCGACGCCGGCATCCGCAGTGTCGAGCTGACGCTGACCACGCCCGGCACGTTCGAGCACTTCCCCCAGCTGCTCGCACGGTTCGGCGACGCGATCGACCTCGGAATCGGCACTGTCACGAACACCGACGACCTGGCGCGGGCCATCGAGGTGGGCGCCGCGTACATCGTCACCCCGATCACCTCGACCGACTTCGTCACCCAGGCGACGGATGCCGGTGTGCCGATCGTTCCGGGTGGACTCACGCCGACCGAGCTGTTCGCCTCGTGGTCTGCGGGCGCGTCGGCGGTCAAGGTGTTCCCCGCCGGTCAGGTCGGACCCTCGTACCTCAAAGACCTGCGCGGGCCCTTCCCCGACCTCGTCGCTGTGCCCTCCGGCGGCGTCGACCTCACGGGAGCCGAGGCCTGGTTGCGCGCCGGGGCCGTCGCGGTGAGCGTAGGCGGTCCACTGCTGGGCGACGCCTTCAGCGGTGGCGATCTCGCCGCGCTGCGCGAGCGAGCGGCCGCATTCGTCGAGGTCTGCGCGCGGGACTCCGAGTGACCGCTCCGTCGCGGTCCGTCGTCACGCTCGGCGAGACCATGGCGCTCGTCCGCACGACCGAGATCGGCTCGCTGCGGCACGCGAATGCTCTGGCGTTCGGCATCGGCGGCGCCGAGAGCAACGTCGCGATCGGGCTCGCCCGGCTCGGCATCCCGACGTCCTGGCTCGGACGCGTGGGTGACGACTCCCTCGGCGAGCGCGTCACGCGGGAGATCCGTGGTGACGGCGTCGACGTGCGAGCGATCGTCGACCCGGATGCCGCGACCGGTCTGATGGTGAAGGAGCGCCCCTCTGCGGCATCCACCGCCGTGCACTATTACCGCGCAGGGTCGGCCGGCTCCAGGCTGCGGCCCGAAGACCTGCCGGACGGATGGGTCGAGGACGCGTCGCTGCTGCACATCACGGGCATCACTCCCCTGCTGTCCGACACGGCCGAGGCCGCCGTGCATGCCGCGGTCGACCGGGCGCGGGCGGCCGGCACCATGGTGAGCTTCGACATCAACTACCGCTCAGCGCTCGCCTCACCGGGGGTCGCGGGCCCGGTGCTGCGCGATCTCGCCGAGCGTGCCGATGTCGTCTTCGGCGGCGCCGAGGAGTTCGCCATCCTGTATCCGGGTATGTCAGTTGCGGATGCCGCTGCACGACTGCAGGATGCCGGGTGTGCCACGACCGTGCTGAAGCAAGGACCCGACGGCGCCTCGGTCTTCACGGTTGATTCTGTGATCGGCGCGCCAGGGTTCACGATCGACCCGGTCGACACCGTGGGGGCGGGTGACGCCTTCGTCGCCGGCTATCTCAGCGCCCTGCTCGACGGACAGGATGCCGACACCGTACTGCGGCGAGCGAACGCCTGCGGCGCGATGGCCTGCCTGGTTCCCGGGGACTGGGAGGCCGCTCCGACCCTGCGCGACCTCGAGCGTTTCCTCGACGGCGATTCCGACCCGGTGCGGCGCTGAATCGGCGTCGGCGCCGCCCGAGAACGCGTAGCCTCGAAGGATGTCAAAAGCCGTCGTCTCTCCGTCCACGGCTTCCGGCCCACCCGATTCAGAACCCGCGCGCAGATCACTGTTCTCGCACGCTGCGGTGAACTCCCGCCCGGTCGCTCTCGTCTATCGACTCATGACGCTGGCGGTCATCCTCACCGGGGTCATCCGGCACGCCGACCTCCTGACCGGCGAGCCATCGTGGACGACCGTGCTGTTTTACACGATGGTCAGCAATCTGCTCTGCCTCGCCTGGGTGCTGGTCCTCATCGTCCGCACCGTCCGCGACCTCCGTCAGAGCGGTTCATTCGGCACCTCGACGCCGAGCGCCCGGGGCAGCGGAGCGGTGCTGTTCGCGATCACCGTCACCATGCTGATCTATCTGATCGTGCTCGTGCCCACGAGGTTCGCCGACGGCGACGCCGATATCTTCTCACTCACCGACAACCTGATCCACATCATCACGCCTGTGCTGGTGATCGTCGACTGGCTGGTCTTCGTGCCGAAGGGGTCGTTCCGGTGGATCGATCCATTGCTGTGGACTCTCATCCCCTATGCGTACCTGACGTGGGCATTCGCCTACGGGGCGGTCGGCGGGGAGTTCACACCCGGCCACACGTATCCGTACCCCTTCATGGATGTCGACGCGCTCGGACTCGGTGGCGTCGCCCAGTGGATCATCGCCCTGACGATCGCCCTCGTCGCCGTCGGCTTCGTGTTCGTCATCATCGACCGTGTGCTCGGCTCACTCGCGCGGCGGCTCGCGCGGCACTGATTCGGCCACTCCTGGGCGGCCCTGGGTCCCTTGCAGGAGTCCCCGGTCCGTCTGCAGGACCACGGCACGGATGCAGGACCGAAATCGAGTTCCTGCCCTGCATCCGTGCTTCGGTCCTGCAGATGAGCGAGGCCGGCGAGTCAGTTCTCCTCCCGGCGGCGCAGCCACCTCAGTCGCCGACGGCGCGTCCACCTCAGTCGCGCGAGCGACGCGTGCCCACACCCGGCTCGTCGTTGTGGACGGACTCGTCCTGCACGGATGACTCCGACGACGGATCGACCCGCACCGGAGCCGACCCACCGGAGTCCGCGCCGGCATTGCCCGCGGGAATCTCTCCGACCTGGTCAGGGTCGTCGGCGTCCCGATCCTCGATGAGCGCCGCAATCCCGTCGTCGGAGGGTTCTGCGCCGCTCACACTCCGGCCGGGCTCCTGGCCGTCACCGGTCACTCCGTGCCGTCCCGCAGATCCGAGGGGGCGTCGCCGCTGTGCGACAGGCCTTCGTCCTCGGGGGCGAGATCGCCCTGTCCGTCCTCGCCGAGCTCAGCCTCGAGCGGTTCGTCGCCCTGGGTCTCAGGCTGCGAGGTATCGGTGGGGTACGTTTCGTCGACGAAGTGGTCTACCGGGGGAACCCCCGGCATGTTCGGCGGGAAGCCGTTGGCGAATGCGTCGATGTTCGACATGATGCCCTCCTCTGTGTCGTCCGAGTCCTCATGATCCACCCGATTCGGCGCGAGCGCAGGGCGGTTGACAGCTGAGCCGTGGAAGGGGGAGGATTCCACGCTGCGCGATAGGGGTTCTGATCGGTGTCAGCCGGATGGGCCGGAGGCGCGCAGCACGATGCCGAGCGAGTGCTCTCAGCATCCGTCTCTAGGCTCGCGACCGTGGACACTGAGATGACGGTCACTGAGCGCCGACACAAGCGCATCGAGATCACTGCAGAGGTCATCATCCTGGTGATCGGGCTGACTGCCGCAGCCACCGCCCTCTCGACTCTGTTTCCGGGGATGCTGGAGAGGATCCAGCGGCTCCCCCTCGAAGTTCCGGGCATGGC
This sequence comes from Microbacterium sp. NPDC087589, assembly GCF_044743635.1. Classification (NCBI taxonomy): domain Bacteria; kingdom Bacillati; phylum Actinomycetota; class Actinomycetes; order Micrococcales; family Microbacteriaceae; genus Microbacterium; species Microbacterium sp. NPDC087589. Next base: position 10,448 of record NZ_JBIUWV010000005.1, on the reverse strand, counting down.
ATCAGTTCTGCTGGCCGTCGCCATGAGTCTGGCGACGTTCGTCAGGCGAGGCGATCTGGTCAAGGGCGGGTTCGCGGTGCTCCTCGTGCTCTGGGTGCCGTTCCTCGGGCAGGCGATCTGGTTCGCGTTCGTGCTCCTGCTGTTCAGATTCACCTGACCGACGCGCCTGACTGCTCCGCACCGTGAGAGCATCGGTCGCAGACACGACACGAGGGAGTATTCGGATGCTCGACACAGAGAACAGCGTGAGGCTCGGTCACTCAGGACTGCGGATCTCGAGGGTCGTGCTCGGATGCATGAGCTTCGGCGCCCCGGATCGCGGCGCGCACGGGTGGTCGCTGGACGAAGAGGCCAGCCGTCCGCTTATCAGGCAAGCGCTCGAAGCCGGGATCACGACCTTCGACACCGCTGACGTCTACTCCGACGGCACGAGCGAGGAGTTCGTCGGTCGAGCGCTGGCCGACTTCGCCAGCCGCGATGAGGTCGTGATCGCGACCAAGGTGCACGGGCGCATGGGCCCGGGTGCGAACCAGGCCGGGCTCAGTCGCGCACACATCCTGTCGGGCGTCGACGCGAGCCTGAGGCGCCTCGGCACCGACCACGTCGACCTCTACCAGATCCACCGATGGGATCCGCAGACGCCGATCGAGGAGACGATGCAGGCGCTGCACGATGTCGTCCGCTCCGGCAAGTCGCGATATATCGGTGCGTCGTCGATGTGGACGTGGCAGTTCGCGAAGGCTCAGCACGTCGCTACGCAGAACGGGTGGACGCCGTTCGTGTCGATGCAGGACCAATACAACCTGCTGCAGCGCGAAGAGGAGCGCGAGATGCACCCGTTCTGCCTCGACTCGGGAGTCGGGGTGCTGCCCTGGTCGCCGCTCGCGCGCGGCAGGCTCACGCGCGACTGGGACGAGAAAACCGCACGCACCGCGACGGATGCCTTCGGCGCGACGCTGTATCGCCGCGAGGAGGAGTCGAACCGCTCCATCGTCGAGGCGGTCGCTCGCGTCGCCGAGGGTCGAGGAGTCTCCCGCGCACAGATCGCCCTCGCGTGGGTCGCTCAGCAATCAGCGGTCACGGCGCCGATCGTCGGCGCCACCAAGGCAGGTCATATCGAGGATGCCGTCGCCGCCATCAGTATCCGGCTCGAACCCGCCGAGCTCGAAGCACTCGCCAACGCGTATACGCCTCGAGAGCCAGAGGGTTTCTGACAGCGGCCCAGCGCTACTCGATCTGACCGATGGGCTCGCGCTTCTCGGCCTGGAACTGGTCCTCGGCACGTCCGCGTGCCCAATAGGCCGAGATCGACAGCGACTCTCTCGGCACCTCGCGTTGCTTCAGCAGGGCCCGTACGGCCTTGATGGTTCCTCGCTCTCCGTGCGCGAAGACTCCGGGGTGACCCGCGCCCCAGGGCAGCTCGGCGAGAACGGCCAGCAGTTCGTCATCCGTGTCGGTCCATCGAACCGTCACGCCGGCCGGCAGCTCGGGCAGGAGGCGGTCGGCGGGGTCGGGGACCGTGAGGATGACGTGCCCGACGGCATCCGGGTCCATGGCCTCGACGGCCGACGAGATCGCGGGGAGGGCGGTGTGGTCGCCGATGAGCAGATGCCACGGCGTTCCCGGTGCTGGCAGGTACCCGCCGCCGGCGCCGCTGACGACGAGGGTGTCGCCGATCTGCGCGGACCGAGCCCACGGACCCGCTACGCCCTCGTCGCCATGCACGACGAAGTCGATCACGAGGCGCTGCTGCTCGGCATCCGATGAACGCACCGTGTAGGTGCGCCGGGCGGGCAGCTTCTCGGGGCTCTCCTCGCGCAGCTGCGCGAGATCGTACGGAGGAGTGAGACCGTGACGCGGGTCGGCGAACAGGATCTTCACGTACTTGTCGACGAAGACGTTGTCGGTGAACGCCTCGTACCCGTCGCCTCCGGCCGTGATGCGCACGAGGTCGGGACTGACCTGCTCGACCTGCTGCACGCTGAGCACGGCCTGGCTGGGGGTTCGACGAGGCTGGTCCGGCATGGCGTCTCCTGACGGTGGGGAACGAAGTCCCCTCCAGTCTGCCTTCCGCAGCCAGGAGCGAGGGCCGCTCAGCCGGCGCAGAGGTCTGTGTCGGCGCTGCGGTTCACGGCGTCGACGGGCCGCGGTGGCACCGGGGTCGCGTTGGGCTGCGAGATGAGCGCTTCGTAGTCAGCTCCAAGAAGCAGCTGCACCCCGTCGACGTCTCCGACCTGAACGGTCACCGCGACGCCGAGTTCGGCGGCCAGCGCCTGAGCCGTCTGCTGGGCGTCGGGGGTGTCGGCAGCCGTGATGGTCGTCAGTTCGACCGGGTCGGCATTGGCTATTCCGGAGACGGTGTATCCGTAGCCGGCCGCATCCTCCGAGACACGGGATGCCAGGCCGCTGACACCCGCGCCGTTGAGGATCTGCACGGGTGCCGTGCGCACGGTGGGCGCGGGCTGCACCTCGTCGGTGGTCAGCACGATCGGCACGTCGTCGATCAGCGCACGGAAGATGACGTCGGCATCCGCCGTGGGCACGACGCGGTTGGGATCCTCAGGAGCCTCGGTCGTCGGCATCGTGAGGAACGTGACGCTGCTCAGCGGAACGTTCGCGACCCGCGCGGCGAGGCCCGCCAGGTCGGTCAGCGCGCCGAGCCCCGGGTCGACGGTCATCGACGAGGTGACGGCGTCGAGAAAGGCGTAGAGACGGTCGGGGCGAACCAACACGTCGGACTTCGTCGCCTTCTGTACGATCGCCGAGAGCACCATCTGCTGATGCCCGAGGCGAGCGATGTCGCTCTCTTCGGCGAGCGCGTGCCGGGTGCGGGCGAGGGCAAGCGCCTGGTCGCCGTTGATCGATTGAGCGCCGGCCGGCAGATCGAGCCTCGCGTGGCCGTCCTGCAGGGGTTCGGGCAGGCACACGTCGATGCCGCCCATCGCGTCGACCATGCCGATGAATCCCTCGAAGTCCATCTGCACGAAGTGATCGATCGTCAGGCCTGTGAGCTGCTCGACCGCGGCGACCGAGCACGCCGGTCCGTACTGCAGCGCCGAGTTCAGCATCCCCCAGCCGCCGCCATACGAGCCGCGCCCGTTGTCGTCGCACGCGGGCAGGTCTCCGAGGGTGTCGCGCGGAAGCTGCACGGCATCGATACGGGTGTTGTCGTTCGAGATGTGCGCGACGACCATCGCGTCGCTGCGCTCACTGCCGTCGTCTTCACCGAAGCCCTCGGATTCGAGCGCCCTCGAGTCGGATCCGAGCAGCAGGATGTTGAGATCCCCCGGCGCGAGTTCGGGTTCGGTCTCCCCGTTGTCAGAGCGGATCGGTGCGGTGGTGACGTTTCCCTGCAGCTGCGCGTACGCGATCGCGCCGACGGCGACCAGCGCCACGACGACGGCGGCGCTGATCCAGCCGATGACGCGACCACGTCGCCGGCGCGGTCGGGTCACGGGTCCGGACTCGGGCGACGCATCGTTCGGGGCGTCGCTCTGGTCGTCGTTGCGGGAGGATGCTGGCGGTCTCACCTGTTCACACCATCACGACTCGGCCTCCACCGCCGACACGTGGAGGCGGCGAGTCCTGCGAGGGTGCTGTGAGCTCGGGGCTCAGGCCGTGACGTAGCCGCGCGAGGAATCGTCGTGGACGAGGCGGTAGTCCGGACTCGCTCCGCGGTGGTCGGCCAGGCTCCACACCCGTGCCGAGCTGGGCTCGTCTGCCGACGAAGGGCCGTATTCGAGGACGAGTGCGTTCGGCATCCGTCCGTCGCGGTATTCGCCGACGAAGTAGCGCGGGCTCCCGAGACCACCCGAGTCCAGCCGCCCGACGAAATGACCGGACTCGGTCACGCGAGGCGGAGTGGCGAGCAGGTCGGCGGTGGTGATGCGCTGCACGGCCTCATGCTGTGCAAAAGGCAGCAGCGGGGCGGGCAGAGATCTGTACTCTGGGGCGTGTTCGTGACTCATGCGAGCCTCCTCAGTCAGGGATGGTGGTGTCTCACGGACAGTGGTGCCGGGGCTGCAACCCCGGCACCACATCGTCTCTCCACCGTACCTTATTTTGAGTCATTCAAAATAAACGACCGACTCAGCCCCCGAGTTGCGGATGCTGTGGCCGCGACCGCATGGGAGAGCGGCCCCGTCGAAGAGTGGGAGCTGACCCCGGCATCCGACCACGACTGGGTGCGCTTCGAGGCGGCACGCAGGTCGATCCGCGGCTGACACAATCCCGACACATGCGAAAGGCCCGGCTTCCTCGTGAGGAACCGGGCCTTTTCACATCTACTTCTCGCTGTGGCTGTATCCGTTTATCCGCGGATCCCTTGAGACTCAAGGGATCCCGCGTGTCCATTTTTCGAACGATTCCACTCTAAGCATCCGAAAGTTCCACGGGTTCCGACTTTCTCCAGGTCAAACAGCGTTTCCGAGTGCAACACTGAGAACTCTAATAGGCACGGGTTCGGAGGCGGAGCGCCATCCTCGACGGGCCGGCACCCGCCGCCTCGAAAGTAACGTGGTCGGATCGGCTATTGCATCGGACGACCAACCGGCCACGAGGCTCGGCCGCGGCCCCCTGTCGTCGAGCGAACTCCCGAGCACTTGCCTGCGGTGGCGTTGAACGCCTCGACCCTGAACCCTCGTCGCGTCGCCTTGGCCAGCCCGTAGAACTGCACGCCAGTACGATCCACACATGTACTCCTTTCGCGTGCCCACGACCCTCGGAGGCGCCCGACCTGACACCGACAACGACACACTGATGCTCGTCGAGTCAGCTGAGGAGCATCTCTGGATCCAAGCGTCCGGCCCTCTCAAGAACGCGACGCGAGCTACGTTTCGAGGCTCTGGCTACGCCACGGACGCTGCCGCAGAAGCGCGAGGCAAGGCGTTGTGCTCCACCCTCCACCTCGCCGCACTGCGCGCGGGCCTGTCCGTCGACTTGATGGAGCGACAATCCTTCACCGCTTTGAGTTAGCACGCGTTGGCCGCCGTGAACGACAGCGTTCCCCAAACGTTCGCGTCATCAATGAGCGCGCCGGCGGTCGAGTCCACCTGTCTGAAGAAGAACTCTTCGACTTCACAATGAGCGCCGAAGGCCGCGTGCTCAGCCCGCCGACGAACATCACGGACTGCTTCGCTAATGCCCTTCGTGAGGTCGTTCCGACGAATCGTGCTCATCTGGCATTCGACCTGTTCAATCAGGCCAGCCGTGCACAGGGAGCAGATTCGCTACTGCTCACACTGGTGTCAGCCATCGAAACGCTGGTGACCACCGCCAAGGTCTCTGCCAGCGAGCAAGAGCTCATCGCGCTCCTCGCTCAGCATGTGGAGAAGTCGGACGTCGTTCGAGATCCTGAGCGACGAGGAGCACTCGCGAACCGAGTGCGGGGACTCCAGAACGAGTCGATCCGAGCAGGCGCGATGCGGTTGGTCCGTCGGCTGGAACCACGCGAGTACGGAGGAATGAGGGCGACCAAGTTCTTCGACCGCGCATACGAGTTGCGGAGCGGGCTCTCACACGGCGATGCTCCATCGTGGCACGACGTCGGAAACGTGGTCAGCGAGCTCGGGCGATTCACCTCCGACCTCATCGACCTTGAGTTCACGTCGCCCACATCAGCGGATGGGACCTGAAACTTCGATCCCAAGCCAGCCCTGGAGTGCAGCTTTCAGCGGCAGGGCCGGGCTCATCGTGGGCGCCGAATGAACGAAGAGGCCGGTCAGACACTTCTCACCGCCCCCTTCGTTATGCGAGCTTCTCCGAGACCGACAGGGTAAACGCACCCGGTCGCGCGTGCTCGCGACCGAGGGCGCCGACACTGTGATCGCATCAAGCAGACCGACCGGAGGCTCCAACGACGGTGGGTAACGCCATTGTCGTTTCCGTTCGTTGTCGATCCCCCGAGTCAGGTTCCAACCGGAGCGAGCATCCAGCAGATGTAGTACGCCACCGCGGCGACAGTTCCCAGCAGGAGAACCGGCAACACGAAGTGCCAAACTCGCACCGGCAGGCGGAGCACGGCATCCAGGACAGCGCCTGCAAGCGCCCCGCCGGAGAGGGAGAACGCGAGCCCGCCGTAGATACCGGCGTAGTAGAGCGGGTGGCTCTCCCAGGGGACTTCTCCCGTCATGTACAGATACTCTCCGCCAACCGACGAAGCCAGCGTGGCCGAGATGCCGAAGCAGACCCAGGCCGCGATAGCGAACATCATAAAAACGACCAGGCCGACGACAATCAGGATCCGTCTCCCACTGCTGCGGCCGTTCGACACCCTCTCGGACTCCCGGGTCGTTTCCATCTGACTCACTTTCATATGGAGCTTTTCCCACCGACCCTTGTAGGCCATCCGCGAGCAGCCCGAGGACAATGTCCCTAGGGTCGGTCAGCGAAGGCCGATCCCTTTACCGCGTGACAGCAGGAGGACGGTTGCAGTCAGTCCGAGGCCGATGAAGAGCGTGATGTACTTTCGGTCCTTGTCGCCGATCTTGGCTTGGGCGGCGATGTGCTCCGTGTCTTTCGCGGCCACCCGAGCCTCGATGGTTCCGAGCAGATCGTAGATGCGGCTGACTTCCTCCGCACTGACGTTCGGGTCGCGCAACCGTGCGTACAGTTCATCGACGTTGTGATGCGTGAACTTGTAGTACTCACTAGCGAGATTCTCGATGGCTTCACGTTCAGCGTCACCTGTCGCGCGGATGGCGTCGACGCCGAGGCGAGCGACCTTCGCAAGTTGCGGGTGCAGTTCGAGAAGAGCCGCGAGGTCGTTCGTCTTGCCGAGCAGTCGCCGCGCTTCTTCCGGTGTGGGGTTGGCCCAGTCGTTGACTTCCGGTTCGCTCGACGACTCGTCTGATTCGGTCATGTGAGTGAGCCTCTCGTTCCGTGGGCATGAAGCACCAGTATGTCCGAACCGCGTGCGGTGAATCGCAGAGTTTGAGACAGGACGGGCAGGCACATGACGTCCGCCGACGAGGGTTCAGCGCTCCGCGTGAGCACGCTACTTGTAATCGAGTCCGTATCCGCGACGCACTGCGTCCGCGAATGGTGGATAGGTCGTCCAGTGATCTGGTGATTCTGCGGGCGGCGATGGAGGCAGGGCGGAGCGAGGCAGCGCTCACGCAGCGCAACGAAGTCAGTGGCCCTCACTTGACGTAATCTCCGGGCGGCGTCGAACGGTTCCAACATCGTCACCTTCTGGTGTGTTCCCTTCTCACGCGGGCACCACGACTCCAGCATTCAGGACAGATCGAGCATTCGGAGATCGGCTTTGCTCAGCAGTTCAGCCCGCCAGTTTCTTTCTTTGCCGTTGACGAGCTCACGTGAAATCCGTGGCCGTGTTTAGGCTGTTCAGCCGCAGTTTCGGGCGCAGAAAGGTGCACCCGATGTGGAGATGCGACCGGTCGGTGCACGCGCGTGAGCTCTCGGACAGAGCAGCACGCGGCGAGGTGGATCACCCGGGTCGGCGGACCAAATGGGGGACAGACGAGGGGCCCGATAGATGGAACGATGCCGAGCGTGAAGAATTCAGTTCGTACATCGTCAATTTCCGCTCTCCTCACCTCGCTTTCGGTCCTGATGGCGTTCGGTTCGGTGACCCCCGCAGCAGCAAGCGTCTCCGATGACCCAGCGGTGGAGGCCGCGATTCTCGAGGTTCGAGAGTCGCTTCCCGCCAGCGAGCTTCTGAAGTTCGATGCCCTCAGTGAGGCTGATCAGGATCTCTTCGTGGAGTCGATCACTGACCTCGATGCCTATGACTTCGTTGTCGTAGAAGATGAGGCGAGCGTGATGCCTGACTCACTGTCGGCTCGGGCGGCCACGAAGACTTACAGCAAGGTCTACACGGTGAATGCCGAGCTCTTCGGGATCACGACGGGGCAGTATCGGCAAGAGATTCGGTACAGTGTGAACGGATCCACTACCAAGGCTCCGCACTTCTGCAGCGGAACGTTTACGGGTTGGGCTGGCTTCTGGTCTATCTCCAACAGCAACTCGAGTTGGGTGAGTGGCAACAAGGCATACTGCAGCACGAACTACACACTTTCGGTCCTGTGGCAGGGGAATAGCGCTCAGATGAACAAGCAGATGCAGCAGACCGGAACAAGTGGAGGAAGCATCAGTGGCTATCTCAAGAACATCTAGCAACGAAGCAGCCAGCCGGTCGCGGCTGTCCCTGGCCCTCCCATATGTCGCTCTGCTCGCTGGAGTCGTCCTGGCGGTCGCTTCGAGCTGGGGGCTTATCGTTCTTGTCGCCAGCATCGTTTTTGCTCTGCTCTCTCTGCGGCGGCAGACGAAGGCGCGAACACTGCTGATTGTTCTCATCGTCCTGGCCTCCTTCGTGCTACTCGCAACCCTCGCTGTGTCTCTGACTCTGGCGGCAACGACCGGGTCAACATAGATCGATTCCTTGACCCGAGCATGGAAGGTGGGCGTGGGGAGCGGATCGGTGACAGCTGATTCGCTCCCCACGCCCCTTGTTCATTCCTTGTATGGCGCGGTTGAGAAGCGCTTGGTTAGGTTCGAGAAGGTCTATAAGCACGAAGCTTTGAACGACTTCGTCCACCACATCTGACCCGTGCCGGACCAAGTCATAGCTTGGTATCCAGGTCGAACGCCAGGGCGGCTCCAGCGATGCCAGTCGCCGGCGCTTATCTTGCAGCTGCCGCCCGGCTGCGACAACTCCTCACCAGGCCTGGCCGTCACGAAATACTGGCGTCGCTGGGGTCGGGCGTAGCTGACGCACCTCGGTTCTCCGGACGCCTCATCCGTCACCGCAACTCCGTCAATGTTGCGCCGCCCATGCAGGGAGGATCGGGAGAGGTATACGCGACCCTCCCTACAGCTGGTTCTACTGGATGGCGGCGAAGATCTCCTTCAATGACAAGGTGCACGGGAACTACTTCCCGAGGTGGGGCTCTACTTGCCCGCCCCGGCAGACGGCGCCCGCGAGATCCGCTCGGGCACGCTGTCAGACAGACGCTGATTCAGGATCGGAACGGAATGGTGCTGCGGGAGACGTCGACATCCGGGTAACCGTTGAGCTCGAGGAACTCCTTCGTCGCGTCGATGACCTCGTCTCCGAGCGGGGTAGGTCCGATCATCACGGAACGGATGGGCAACTTCCCTGCAGTGGTCAAGTACCTGTCGTTCGCATTGTTCTGGTTGTCTCCGTTTACGGCAGAGAGCTCGATGAATGGGGTGACGCCGAACCGGCCTTCGTAATGGTGCACGAACTTCCACCGTGGGTTCACCTCGAGGATCATTCGTGCTTCGCGCTCGTCTTTGAACGCGGGATGCTTCAGCTCGAGCATCTTGATGTCAGCGAGTTCGTGCCAGGAGAGGAACATGTCAGAGAGCGGGGTCTTCTTCTTGCCCGCCAATGTGGCGATCCTGTCGACGCGACCGTCGACTCCGGCTGTGTTGTAGCGAACTTTCCGCCACGAAACGACTTCGATGTGGACCTGGTCAGGGTCCATGATGATGCTGCCCTCTTCGTCGCGCTCGATCTCCCATCCGACTGGCGGGTTCGGGTGCTCCGTCGCTGGGGTCCGTTCGATGGGCAAGAGGTCGACGGTCGCGTCGAGTTCGATGGCGTATGAAACCTGGGACTGCTGACGATCTGGTTGACTCCAACGCTGTGAGGATTTCGGTTCTCACGGAAGGATGGTCAACGTGCCGAAAGCATTCCCCAAAGAGTTCCGGAACGACGTCATCGCGGTCGCGCGTCGGGGCGACGCCCCGATCAGCCGGATCGCGAAGGACTTCGGTGTCTCGGAGTCGTGTCTGCAACGGTGGCTCAAGATCGCGGACGTCGAAGACGGCATCAAGCCCGGCGTGACCGAGGCTGACGCGGCCGAACTGCGCGAAGCGCGCAAACGCATCCGGTTGCTCGAGCAGGAGAACGAGATCCTTCGCCGGGCGGCGGCATATCTGTCGCAGGCGTCACTCCCTAAATGATGTTCCCGCTGGTCCATGAGTTGGCCGCTGATCGTGTTCCGATCGCGGTGACCTGCCGGGTGCTGGGCTTTTCGAAGCAAGCGTTCTTCCGGTGGCGTGCGAACCCCGTCTCGCAACGCGACTGGGACAACGCTCACCTCACCAACGCCGCCGTCGACCTTCACCGCGACGACCCGGCGTTCGGGTATCGGTTCATCTCCGACGAGATCGAAGCCGAAGCCGGGCTGGCAGCATCCGAGCGGCGCGTATGGAGACTGTGCTCGGAACAGAAACTGTGGTCGGTGTTCTCGAAGAAGCGTGGCCTGAACCGAAAGGCTGGGCCTCCGGTGCATGACGATCTCGTGCTCCGCGACTTCACCGCGACAAGGCCGGACCAACTCTGGCTGACCGATATCACCGAGTATTGGACGGACGAGGGGAAGCTGTATCTTTGCGCGATCAAAGACGTGCACTCGAACCGGATCGTGGGCTACTCCCTCGACTCACGGATGACGGCC